>NZ_CP083954.1:4334677-5723266 GCF_006442975.2 Mesorhizobium sp. B2-1-1
TGTCCTGGCTGAAACGCCGGAGAGGCCGGCGCCGACCGGCGGTGTGCTGTCACTGCTGCCGCCGCCGCAGGTCACCAGCCATTCGATCACGGTTGCCGGACGCAAGCTGGACTATCAGGCCAAGACCGGCACGCTGTCGCTGCTTTCAGGCAAGGCCGACGTCACGGCGGAGATCTTTTATGTCGCCTATACGCTGCGGCCACCGGCTGACGCGGCAAAAACGGCACCACGCCCCATTACCTTCGTCTTCAATGGCGGCCCCGGGGCGGCTTCCGCCTATCTGCATCTCGGTGCGCTCGGTCCGCGCATCATCACGACCGGAGCCGATGGCGAATTCCTGCCGCCGCCGCAAAAGATCGTCGACAATCCGGACAGCTGGCTCGACATGACCGACCTCGTGTTTGTCGATCCGGTCGGCACCGGCTACAGCCGCGAGGCTCCCGGGCAGAACACCCACGACTTCTGGGGCGTCAACCAGGACGCCAGCTCGATCGGCGCCTTCATCCGGCTCTATCTGGCCCAGAACGGCCGCAGCAGCTCGCCGCTTTTCCTGGCCGGAGAAAGCTATGGCGGGTTTCGCGCGGCGCTGCTCGCCAGGACTTTGCAGGAAGATGTCGGCCTTAGCCCGAGCGGCATCGTGCTGATCTCGCCGGCGCTGGAATTCATGCTGGTGCAACCCGACGAATTCGAGCCGCTGCACTGGGCTCTCGAACTCCCCTCGCTGGCGTCGGTGCGGCTCAGTGCCGACGGCGTTACCGGCGAGGCGCTGCGGGCGCAGTTGGCCGCGGTCGAGCGCTATGCGCTTGGCGACTACCTCACGGCGCTGGCCAGCGGGCTGGAGCAAGGCGGGCGGCTGGCGAGCCAGCGGGTGGCCGAGATCACCGGCCTGCCCCTCGACCTCGTGCAGCGGAATTTCGCGCGTATACCGACCAGCCTTTTCGCGAGGGAGTTTGCCCGCTCGAAAAGCAAGGTGCTCAGCCCCTATGACGCCATGATCGGCACGGCCGACATCGCTCCTGAAAGCGCTCGCACCGCCGGACCCGATCCTGTGCTCGACCGCAGCGTTCCAGCATTGACCTCGGCTTTTGTCGGCTATGCCCGCGACGAATTGAACTACCACACCGATGTCAGCTACCGGCTGCTCAATGGCGAGATCAGCCGCAATTGGGACTACGGCACATCGCGGCAGGGCTATGCCGGCGTGATGAACGATCTGCAGCGGGCGCGCTCGCTCAATCCCGCGCTCGGCGTCGTCATCGTCAACGGCTACACCGACCTCGTCACGCCCTATCTGGCATCTCGCTATCTGGTGAACCAGGTACCGACGCTCGCCGGTGCAAAGCCCATCCGCGTCGATGTGCTGGACGGAGGACACATGATGTATTTCAGGCCGGACGGAAGGCGGGCGCTCAAGGCAGCGGCGGCGGAGCTTTACCAAGCGACACAGTAAGCGTCGCTTGGAAACACCGGAGTGACGGGCAGTCCGCGATACGCTGGCGGGACAGTTCGCTCCTCTGTCCTGCAGGCAAAGGAGCCGCGAAGGACATCGCAGTTCATCTTGGCCGCCGGCTGCCTTCAACCGGCCTGCGGCGCCGAAGCGATCTCACACCCGTGGCTGTGACTTCACATGGGCAATGTAGCCGCGCACGTCGCTGGCCGGGTCTGCATAGGCCTTGCCGAGCTTCTTCTCCATCGCGGCCATGTAGTCGCTGGCCCATTCGGGCAGGGCATAGTCGATGACGGCGAGAAATTCGAGTGTCGCCGCCAGGCGGATGTCGGCGATAGACGGGTTCTTGCCTCCAATGAAGGGCTTGCCGTCCCTGAAGAAGGAGTGGAACACCTCCAGCGGTTCGGAGATGGCGGCGATCGCCGCCTTCTGGGCCTCGGCCTTCCTGTCGGGATGAGCGTCGCTGTGGCCGACCTCTCCGGCATATTGCGGGAAACCGAGCGCCGGATAGGTGGCGCGCGCCACATAGGGATAGAGCGTGCCGATCAGGTAGAACATGGCGCTGTCGATCATCGCCCGCTTGGCAGGCGCCTTGGGGTAGAATTTCTCCAGCCCGTGCTTGTTGGCGAGATACTGCATGATGGCGCAGCTTTCCCAAAGCACCCCTCGCGGCAGGCCCTTGTCCTCGATCATCGGAGTCAGATGGGCCGGGTTGCGCGCCATGAATTCGGGCGAACGCGTGCTGCCCCAGGCGTCGGCCTCGGCATGGTCCAGCCCGGCGGCGCGGGCAAACACCCGAACCGTCATGTTGTTGACGCTCGGCTTCAGCATGCTGATCATCAGGGCGGGTTTCTTCGCCGACTTCCCCTTGGTCCTGGACGCGGCTTTGCCGGCGGTTGCTGCTTTTGACGTCGCCTTGGCCGAAGGCTTTGCCGATATTTTTGGTGCCGGCTTGGCTGAAGCTTTTGCTGCTGGCTTTGCCATAGCCTTTGGTGTCGCCTTGGCCGCCGGCTTCCTCGCACCCTTCGTCGCTGTCTTTGCCATCTGTTCCTCCCTTTGTTTATTCAAAATCAATATGGATTGCGCGGCGCCCTGTCGGCCGACAATGTCGCGCGCGAGCGCTCGACCAGCGCCTGGATGGCGTCGGCCAGATGCGCCTCGGCGATGTTGTAGTCGCCACGCGCGACGCGGAGCTTGTGCGCTTCCATCAGCACGTCGGCATGGCCAAAGCCGGCCGGCGGCTCGAAACGGTAGGAAGCAAGTTCGATCAGCAGCCCAAGCGGATCCTCGAAATAGATCGAATCCATGAAACCGCGGTCCTTGACGCCACTGTGCTTGATGGCGCGCTCGTCAAGCCGGGCGACCGCCTGCAGGAAGGTGACGCGCGATACGGCAAAGGCGATGTGGTGGACGCAGCCCGTGTCGGTCGGCGTGCGGCGCTTTGCCGGCGTGCGGGTCTCGTCGGTAAAGATGGTGATCAGCCGCCCGTCGCCCGGATCGAAATAGAGATGGCTTTCGGCTGCCTTGTCGAGGTTGGGTTGCTCGAAAATGAAAGACATGCCCAGCACGCCTTCCCAGAAATCGATCGATGTCTGGCGACCGGCGCCGACCAGCGTGATGTGATGGACGCCTTGCGATTGCAGTTTCTGCATTGCGTTCTCCCCCTGATGTCGGCGTTTCGATATCCGTAAGTGCCAGCTGTCAGGCCCACCGCGCATGATGCGAATGGCGTCTCTTATGCGAGCGCTGGCTTCCTGATCCGCACCGTTCCCTTGGCTCGCCGAACCTTACGCGCCGGCTTTGTGAGACGATGCTAAACCAATCAGTCGCGCCGCGCCAGAAGCCGCATCGGGATCGGCCCTGCCCCAACGCAAGCACGGCGCTGGAGCAGCGCCATGCAAGGTTTCGCCCCTATAGCTGGCGGGAGCGGAGCCGACAGGGGCCGGAGCCGTTTTCACACAAGGCCGCTTGTCGCATGGCCGATGTCGCCATTCTCGAAACACGCGAAAGGGTTCTCGCCGGTATCCTCCTGACCGGCGCCGCCTATTTGCTTTTTTCGACGCAGGACGCTTCGATCAAGCTGCTGGTAGCCGGCATGAGCGTCTGGCAGATCCTGTTCTTCCGCAGCATCACCATACTGACCGCCTGCGCGGCGATCGGCGGACGGCATCTCTATGCGGAGACGGCGCGGTCGCCGATCGTGTGGCCGATGCTGTTGCGCAGCGTCTTCACCCTGGCGGCGTGGCTTTGTTATTACAATGCCGCGCGCAGCCTGCAGCTCGCCGAACTGACCACCGTCTATTACGCGGCCCCGATCATCGTCATCGTGCTTTCGGTGGTGATGCTTGGCGAAAAAGTGCCCATGCTACGCTGGCTGGCGGTGGCGATCGGCTTCGCCGGCGTCTTTGTCGCCTGCGACCCTGCCCATCTCGGCCTGTCCGTGCCGGTGCTGCTGGTGCTGGCCGCCGCTTTCCTGTGGGGCGTCGCCATCGTGCTGTTGCGCAAGACAGCACTTGCCGAGCGCTCGATGATCCAGCTCATGCTCAACAATTTCTATTTCCTGATATTCTCGGCGGTGCCCGCGCTGGTTTGGTGGCAGACGCCCGGCTGGAGCGAGCTGCTTCTGCTTGCCAGCGTCGGCGCGCTCGGCGGCTTGGCGCAGTATCTTCTCTTCGAAGGCATGAAACGGACGCCGGCCTCGATCATCGCGCCGCTGGAATACACTTCGCTGTTGTGGGCCTTCGCGCTCGGCTTCGCCATCTGGGGCGACGTGCCGCGTCGCGAAGTGTTTTTCGGCGCTGCTCTCATCATCACCGCAGGGCTGCTGATCGTCGGCGGCGAGCATTTCCGCAAACGGCTGTGACGGGCCAGATTTCTGACACTACGATGTCAGGACAGAACCACGTAAATTGGCTTTCATGACCGATGTAGCAGCCGCCACCGACACCGCAGAACGGACACTTGGCATCATCCTGGTGTCGTCGTCGGCGGCGGTGTTCGGATTGACCGGCGTGCTGACCAAATCGATCCATGCCGATCCGCTGACCATCACCTGCTGGCGCGGTTTCGTCGGCTCGATCCTGATCAGCCTCTATGTGCTGTGGCGCCGCCACCGCTCCGGCAACCGCGAGACGCTGCGGCTCGGCTGGCGCGGCTGGCTGCTGGCGGTGGAAGGCGCGCTGGCCAGCATCGCCTTCATCTGCGCCTTCAAATTCACCTTCGTCGCCAATGTCACGGTCATCTACGCGACGTCGCCTTTCATTGCCGCGCTGCTCGCCTTCCTGCTGGTGCGCGAGCCCTTCCGTCTTCAGACGATGTTAGCCGCCGCCGTCTCGCTTTGCGGCGTTGCGGTCATGGTCTGGTCGAGCTTCGGCACAGGCAATCTGTTCGGAGACGGGCTGGCGCTGCTGATGACGATCGGCAGCGCGCTCTACATGATCATGGTGCGCGCCTTCCGCGACACGCCGGCGGTCTGGGCAGGCGCGGTCTCGGCCCTGCTGTTGTTCATACTCGGCTGGTTCGTCACCGACCCGCTTGCCGTCTCGGCAAGGGATGCCGTGCTGCTCGTCGCCTTCGGCTCGAGCTTCGCACTCTCCTCGATCCTGTGGACGGAAGGCGCGAGGCTTATCCCGGCGGCTGAATCCGGCCTGCTCGGCTCTGCCGAAGTGCCGTTCGCGATCCTGTTTGCCTTCCTTTTCCTGGCCGAGATACCGCCCATGGCCAGCATGATCGGCGGCGCAATCGTGCTTTGCGCGGTCTTTGCCCATGCCGGCCGCGACTGGCTGTCGGCAAAGCAGCAACAAGCGCCAGGTCCGTTGTGAAAGCCGAGCCCAAAAAAATTTGCGCAGTCACGGAACCATCATCCCGTTCAGGCATTGTTGAGCCGACGGACCACCCCCCGAGTCCCCCCAAACCCCTCGGTCCGTCCTACTCCAAGCCGACCGCAAGGTCGGCTTTTTCTTTGGCCCCACGCCTGAAGACAGACGGCTGTCAGCCAAAAAGTCCTGGCACAGCCAGGCCGGTGCCGAGCAGTGCGGCCAGATCCCGCGCCGGGTTCTCGGCATCGGCGCGCAGCCGGATGGCGAATTCGGCAACGGGCACGGGCGGCAGGTCGAACGCGCGCGGTGCTTCGACGATGCCGGAATGGGCAAAGCGCGCGGTGCGCAGCGTCAGCGCGATGCCGGCCTTGACCGCCGTGCGCAGGCCGGCCAAGCTCGCGCTGCTGGCCGCGATGCGATAGCGCCGGCCGGCCGCATCGAGCGCCGAGATAGCCGCTTCGCGGAAGCCGCAATGCGGATCGAGCAGTGCAAGCGGCAACTCGTCCTGTCGCGCTGCCAGTCCTTTTTGCGAACAGAGCCACATCATCGGCTCGCGCAGCATGCCGATTTCGTCCGGCGTCGCAGCTTGCCGCATAACGATCGCCAGATCCAGGCTACCGCCCTGAAGGGCTTGCGCCAGCTCGGCGGAGCGGCCGACGCGCAGCTCGATCCTGACACGCGGATGGCTTTCGGCGAAAGCACGCAATAGATCGGGCAAGCCGCTGTCGGCGAAATCCTGCGTCGTACCGATCGCGATGCGTCCGTCGGCCCTTGCGCCCTTCAGGCCGAGCCAGGCTTCACGATGCGCTGCAAGGATACGCCGGGCATGGCCGACAAGCTCCTCACCGGTCGGCGTCAGGCTGCGGCCCCTGCCCTGCGGCGCCAGCAACGGTTCGCCGACAGCCTCTTCCAGCCGCTGCATCTGCGCCGTCACAGCCGACGGTGAACGGCCGACGATAGAGGCCGCCTGCGCCAGCGAGCC
Organism: Mesorhizobium sp. B2-1-1; assembly: GCF_006442975.2. Classification (NCBI taxonomy): domain Bacteria; kingdom Pseudomonadati; phylum Pseudomonadota; class Alphaproteobacteria; order Hyphomicrobiales; family Phyllobacteriaceae; genus Mesorhizobium; species Mesorhizobium sp. B2-1-1. The sequence goes on from NZ_CP083954.1 coordinate 4,340,925, forward strand.
GCCGTCGGCGAAGGCGAGGAATGTCCTCAAGAGGTCGGGATCGAGCGTTTTCATAATTCGATATTATCGAAGTATTCTCTGAAAACAATTCGATTTTCATGTTTCCTGGTTGATGACAGGGTTGCGTCATCGGCTGACAGAGGCCGCCAGAACCAAGGAGAAGGACAATGCCCATCATCAACGTCAGCGTCACCGGGAAGCCCGACGCCACGCTGTCCGCCAGGATCGCCAAGGAGGCGACCGAACTCACCGCCACGCACCTTCGCAAGGATCCGACCATAACGGCGGTTGCCGTCTCTTATCTCGATCCGCAGCACTGGTTCGCCGGCGGCACGTCGCTGGCCGAGCATGGGACCAATACGTTCTGGCTCGACATCAAGGTGGTCGACGGCACCAACACCAAGCTCGAGCTGGAAGCCTATCTCAAGGCGACCTTCGCCGCCTTCGGGCGCCTGCTCGGGTCCGTGCACGAAGAAAGCTACGCCTTCGTCCACGAAGTGCCGGCCGCCGCCTACGGTTATGGCGGCAAAACGCAGGAATTCCGCTTCATCAGCGGGAGACTGAAGGCGGCGTAAAGGATGCCGCTTTTGCCCTTCCCTTCGTGAGAGGCGGCAAGAGGCCCTTGCGCATTGACCTTGCCCGCACATCGTCTAGGTTCTTGCCGAAGCGGCCGCAGAGCCGAGGTGCAAGGAACGTTGGGAGAGACGCGGCATGATCCTGACACTGGCGCTGCTTGCGGGTCTGGTCGTGGCCTGGCTGCTGATCGGGGTAGTGGAAAAGTTCCGCCTCGGCCTGCGCTTTGCCCAGGCGCTGCTCTACGTGCCGTTCAAGCTCGCCTATCGGATCAGCGACAGCCGCATAGCAATCGCGCGCGATGCGGTGGCGCCAGTCATCTATGTCATCTCACATCAGTCGCACTTCGAACCGGCGCTGATGCTGTCGCTGCTGCCTGACGACACGCTGCACATCCTCGACGGAGCCTCGGCCAGGGCACCATGGCTAGAGCCTTGGCGCGAGCTTGGCCGCACCATCGCCTTCAACGCCGAACACGTCTTCGTCAGCCGTAGGCTGGTGCGCGTGCTGAAGGGCAAGGGCCGGCTTGCCGTCTACCTGCCGGACGCGGTCGAGCCCGACGTCAAGTCGTTCCGGCTGTTTCGCGCTGTCACCCGCATCGCCATGCAGGCCGACGCCCGCATCGTGCCGATCTTCGTCGGCGGCGCCCGCGACCTTCCTGTCTCGCTGACGCCGGCCAGCATCGCGCCAAGGCGCTGGTTCCCTCGCCTGTCGATCAGCGCATTGGAACCAATGACCATCGCCGAGCTGGTGGCGCGCATTCCCGACCAGGCCTCGAACACCAACGCGCTGTTCGACCGCTTCGCCGAGGCGCGCTTCGCAGCCGCCGATCTCGATCGCGGCCTGTTCCTGGCCATGCGTGACGCCGCAACCAGGGTCGGCGCATCGCATCCGATCATCGAGGACGTCGTCTCGGGCGCGCTCAGCTATCGAAAACTGTTTATCGGCGCGCGCGTGCTGGGCAGGCGTTTCGAGACGGTGACGGCGCCCGGCGAAGCGGTCGGCCTGCTCCTGCCCAACGCCAATGGCGTGGTGCTGTCCCTGGTCGGGCTGCTCTCGGCCGGTCGGGTGGCCGCGATGATCAACTACACCGCGGGTCCGGCCAGCGTCACCGCCGCCATCCGCACGGCGGTGATCCGCACGGTCGTCTCCTCCCGCGCCTTCATCGAGAAGGCCGACCTCGGCGATATCGTGACGGCGGTCGAAAAGGGCGGCGCGAAATTTCTCTGGCTGGAAGATACACGCGCAAGCGTGACGGCGCTGGAAAAGCTTACCGCCGCCTTGCTGTGGCGCTGGCCGCTGCAGCGCCAGGACGCAGCCAAACCCGCGGTCATCCTGTTCACCTCCGGTTCGGAAGGCACGCCGAAGGCGGTGGTGCTGTCGCACAAGAACCTTTACGCCAACGCCATGCAGGCGGAAGCCCGTATCACCATCTCGCCGGCCGATATCCTGCTCAACATATTGCCTGTGTTCCACTCCTTCGGGCTGACGGGCGGCACCATCCTGCCGCTGGTCACAGGCGTAAAGTTGTTCCTCTACCCCTCGCCTCTCCACTACAAGATCATCCCCGAGATCGCCCGTAAGGTGAAGCCGACGGTCATGTTCGGCACCGACACTTTCCTCGCCAATTACGCGCGCACCGCCAAGGAGGGCGATTTTTCCAGCCTGCGCTTCGTCGTCGCCGGCGCCGAAGCGGTGAAGCCGGAAACCCGCCGCACCTATCGCGAGCGTTTCCAGGCCGAGATCATCGAAGGCTTTGGGCTGACCGAGGCCGCGCCCGTGGTTGCCGTCAACACCGCCATCCATAGCCGCGACGGCACCGTCGGGCGGCTGCTGCCGGCCATCCGCATGAAGCTCGAACCCGTCGACGGCATCGATGGCGCCGGCCGTCTGTGGCTCGACGGCCCGAATATGATGATGGGCTACATGACCGCCGACCGACCGGGCGAATTGCAGCGGCTCGAGGGCTGGCACGACACCGGCGACATCGTCTCGGTCGACCGCGAGGGCTTCATCACCATTCGCGGCCGGGCCAAGCGTTTCGCCAAGATCGCCGGCGAGATGGTGTCGCTGGGTGCGGTCGAGATGCTGGTGCAGTCGCTGTGGCCGGAAGAGCGCCATGCCGCCGTGGCGGTGCCCGACAAACGGCGCGGCGAGCGCATCGTGCTGGTGACCACCGCCGACGATGCGAGTGCCGAGGAACTGCGCCAATTCGGCAAGAAGGCCGGGGCGGCCGAACTGATGGTGCCCAACGACATCGTCAAGGTGGAAGAGATCCCGGCGCTGGGCTCGGGCAAGACCGACTATGTGTCGGCCCGCAGACTGGCCATCGATCGTCTGGGGCTGAGTGCGGCGGCGTAGGCGAACGGCCTGAAGGGTCGTCTCGCCTAAATCGCAGGCCCGGGCGCAAAGCGCTGGCCTTCAATGCACCCTCTGTCGCCTTCGGCGACATCCCCGCCTTCAAAGAGGGATAACAGCGTTATCCTATATCCGAAGGCGGCACCTGCTCGCCTTCCAGCCTGGCGCGCTTCGAATAGGCACGCACGCTGAAGGGCAGGAAGAGGAGATAACCGGCGACGGAGGCCGTCAGCGTGTACCAGGGATAGGTCATCAAGAGCAGGATGTAGAGCACGACCCCCAGGATGACCGGCAATACCTTGTCACCCGGCACCTTGACGCTCTTACCCGAATAGACCGGCAAACGGCTGACCAGCAGGAAGGCGACCAGTACGGTGAAGCCGGTGGCGATGAAGGCGGCCGGGCGGCCGGGCTCCAGCCCAAGCCGCAGGAAATACAGATAAAGCGGCAGCATCACCAGCACGGCGCCCGCCGGCGCCGGTACCCCAACGAAATATTCGGTCTGCCATGCCGGCCGCTCGGCCTTTTCCTCGTCAAGAACATTGAAGCGGGCGAGCCGCATGCCGCAGGCGATGGTGAACAAAAGGGCGGCAATCCAGCCCGGCGATCCCGCGCGGTCGAGCAGGAAAGCGTAAAGCACCAGCGCGGGCGCGACGCCGAAATTGACGATGTCGGCCAGCGAATCCATCTGCGCGCCGAATTTCGACGTTGCCTTCAGCATTCGCGCCAACCGGCCGTCTATGCCGTCGAGGAACGCGGCGAGCAGCACCATGACCACCGCGGGCTCGAAGCGGTTCTCGAAAGCGAAGCGGATGCCGGACAAGCCGGCACAGATGGCGAGCACCGTAACCAGATTGGGCAGCACCATGCGCATCGGGATTTCGCGGATGCGCGGGCCGCCGCTGGCATGCGCCTCGAATTTCTTGAACGGCGCGCCCACCGGTCAGGAGATCCGCACGAGAGGCGTGGCGGCGATACCGCCGAATTCCGCCAGCACCGTTTCGCCGGCGACGGCCGTCTGGCCGACGGCCACCCGTGGGGTCGCCGCCTCCGGCAGGAAGACATCGACGCGCGAACCGAAGCGGATCAGGCCGAAACGCTCGCCGATGGCGATCGAGCCGCCGGTCTCGGCCCAGCAGACGATGCGCCGCGCCACGAGGCCAGCGATCTGCACTGCCGCGACGGTGCCGTTGGGGCTGTCGATGACCAGCCCGTTGCGCTCGTTCTCGGTGCTTGCCTTGTCGAGTTCGGCATTGAGGAATTTCCCCGGCCGATGCTCGATACGGGAAATCTTGCCGCGCACCGGGGCGCGGTTCACGTGGCAGGAAAAGACGTTCATGAACACCGATATGCGGGTCATTTCGGCATTGCCGAGGCCAAGCTCGCGCGGCGGCACGGCCGGGCCGACCGCCGAGATGACGCCATCGGCGGGGCTCACCACCAGACTGTCATCGACCGGCGTCACCCGCTCGGGATCGCGGAAGAAATAGGCGCACCAGGCGGTGAGGATGAGCCCGATCCAAAACAGGATCGAGGAGAAATAGCCGAGGAAAAGCGTGCCCGCGCCGAAGGCGGCGATGAACGGATAGCCCTCGCGATGGATCGGTACGAACGCGTTCTTGACCGTATCGACAAGGCTCATGGGATGGGGCAGTCCCTGTTTCAGGTTCGGCCTCAATAACCGAAACACCCTCTGCCCGCAACGCGACAATGGGGAAGGAGGGGCGCGCAGTAGCCTTTTAGAATTGTCGGCCGCCATGTCGGCAAGCCATACGCTCGCCCGTCCTTGGCAGGACAGTGCCCCGCGACGCCTTCGGAACGGTGACGTGGGTCACGCAGCCAAGGAGCCAGCCAATGTCATCCGTTGCCGAGAACGCCAAGATTATCGCCAAGGGCCTCGCTTTCGGGGAATCGCCGCGTTGGCATGAGGGACGCCTGTGGCTCTGCAACTGGGGTACCGGAGAGATCGTCGCCGTGAGCGACGAGGGCAAGAGCAGGGTGATGCTCACCGTGCCAGCGGTCCTGCCCTACTCCATCGACTGGCTGCCGGATGGCAGGTTGCTCGTGATTTCAGGCCGCGAAGGCCTGCTGCTAAGGCAGGAGGTGGATGGCAGGCTCGTCACCCATGCCGATCTGCGCGACCTTTCGAAAAGCCCCTGGAACGAGATCGTCGTCGATGGGCGCGGCAATATCTATGTCAATGGCGGCGGCCCGGCGCCGGCACCCGGCCAGCATTTCGGCCCGGGCACGATCGTGCTGATCACGCCGGACGGGACGGCCAGGCAAGTGGCTGGGAATATCGCGTTTGCCAATGGCATGGCTGTGACCCCGGACAACAGGACGCTGATCATTGCCGAATCCCACTCCAACCGGCTGACCGCCTTCGACATAGCCGCCGACGGCACTCTGGCTAATCGGCGGGTGTGGGCCGATGTCGACGGCTATCCCGATGGCATCTGCCTAGATGCCGAAGGGACGGTCTGGTACGCGGATGTTCCCAACAAGCGCTGTGCGCAGGTACGCGAAGGCGGTGAAGTGATGCAGACCGTGACCGCCGATCGCGGCTGCTTCGCCTGCATGCTGGGCGGTGTCGACGGCAGGACGCTGTTCATCACCGCAGCCGAGTGGCGCGGCTTCGACCACATGTCGAGCGACGCCCGCACTGGTCAGGTGCTGGGCGTCGCTGTTTCCTCGCCTGGCGCGGGATGGCCGTCTTACATTTCGGGCACACGCTGATTGGCGAAAGCGATGGAGATAGCCAACGCCGCTACGACAGCTCCGACGTGCGCCTGCGCACTACCACACCCAGTTCGTCGCTTTCGCGGGCGATGCGCAGACGCTCCTCAGCTTCGGTCGCCTCGCGCTGGCGGTCCCACATCGAGGCGTAAAGCCCGTGCTTGCGCATCAGATCGGCATGTGTGCCGCGTTCGGCGATCTGGCCGTCCTTGAGCACGATGATTTCGTCGGCCGTGATCACCGTCGACAGCCGGTGGGCGATGACGATGGTAGTGCGGCCCCGGCTGACCAGGTCGAGCGCGGCCTGGATCTCCTGTTCGGTATGGCTGTCCAGCGCCGAGGTCGCCTCGTCGAGCATCAGGATCGGCGGCGCCTTGAGAATGGTGCGGGCAATCGCCACGCGCTGCTTCTCGCCGCCGGAAAGCTTCAGCCCGCGCTCGCCGACCATCGAGCGGTAACCCTCGGGCAGCCGCTCGATGAAAGGGCCGATCTGGGCGAGTTCGGCCGCCTTGCGCACCTCCTCCTCGCTGGCGCCGATGCGGCCGTAGCGGATGTTGTAGGCGATGGTGTCGTTGAACAGCACGGTGTCCTGAGGCACCATGCCGATCGCCGCGCGCAGGCTCTCCTGCGTCACTTCCCTGACATCCTGGCCGTCGATCAGCACCTGGCCCGACTGGATGTCGTAGAAGCGGAACAGCAGCCGCGAGATGGTCGACTTGCCCGCGCCCGAAGGACCGACGATGGCGACCGTCTTGCCGGCCGGCACCTCGAAGCTGATGCCTTTCAGGATCTTGCGGTTCGGATCATAGGAGAAATGCACGTCGCGGAATTCGACCTTGCCGGCTTCGATCGCGAGCGGCCTGGCACTGGGCTTGTCGACGATCTCCTGCGGCACGTCGAGCAGGTCGAACATCTGCTCGATATCGGTGAGGCCCTGGCGAATCTCGCGGTAGATGAAGCCGATGAAATTGAGCGGCACCGAGAGCTGCATCAGCATGGCGTTGATGAAGACGAAATCACCGACAGACTGCGTACCGCGCTGCACTTCGAGCGCGGACATGCACATGACAATGACCGTGCCCAGACCGTAGATGACGCCCTGGCCGAAATTCAGCCAGCCGAGCGACGTCCAGATCCTGGTCGCCGACATCTCGTAACGCGCCATGGAGCGGTCGAAGCGCTCGGCCTCCATGGCCTCGTTGTTGAAATATTTGACCGTCTCGAAATTGAGCAGAGAGTCGATCGCCTTGGTGTTGGCGTCGGTGTCGCTGTCGTTCATGTCGCGGCGGATCGAAATGCGCCAGTCGCTGGCGCGAACCGTGAACCAGACATAGAGCCAGACGGTGACCGCCACCACGGCTACGTATTTCCAGCCATAGGTGTAGGCGAAGATGCCCGTGGTCAGCGCGAATTCGAGGATGGTCGGCGCCGTGTTGAGCATGATGAAGCGCACGATCGTCTCGATGCCCTTGGTGCCGCGCTCGATGATGCGCGACAGGCCGCCGGTGCGTCGTTCGAGATGGAAGCGCAGGGACAACTGGTGCATATGGACGAAGGTGCGGAAGGCAAGCTGGCGCACAGCGTACTGGCCGACGCGGGCAAACAGCGCGTCGCGCAACTGGTTGAAGCCGAGTTGCACGAGCCGCACCACATTGTAGGCGACAACCAACATGACCGGGGCGAGCAGGAAGGCGGGCAGCGGCGGCGTCGATCTGCCGTCACCGGCCAAGGCGTCGGTCGCCCATTTGAAGAAATAGGGTCCCGCGACCAATGTCAGCTTGGCAACCACCAGCAGAATTGTCGCCCAGGTGACGCGCGCCCGCAGATCGGCACGATCCGCCGGCCACATATAGGGCCAGAGGTTAAGCAGCGTCTTGAAGGTCGGGGAATCGGCGGAGACGGTTTTTTCGGCCACTTTTCTTGCCTTTTGGGTGAGAGGGTCAGCGGCTGGTCGAGCAGGAAACGACGAGCGCGCTCAGCGAAGCCGACACGCCGGCAAGCGCGGCTTGGTCCACCTCGTAGCGCGAGCGCTGGCGGTCAGGCGCGAAGCGCACCAGCCCCGCCTCGACCAGGATCTTCAGATGCTGCGAGACGGTCGACTGGGCGAGATCGAGGTGGTCGACAACGTCCCGACAGCAGCAGAAACCGCTGGCAGACAGGCGTTTCAGGATCTCGATGCGCGCAGGGTGCGAGAGCGCGGCGAAGCGGGCAGCGATGGAGTGGCTGTCGGTGGTGCAAGAGGTTGGCGCGCTCGTCGCGCGGTCTTGTTCAGGCAGGGATTCGGTCATCGTTCATCGGCGATAGACGATGAACAGTGACGAGGCAAGCTGGCCGGATGGGGAGATTGCAGGCGGAGGGCTGCGAAGGATCGGCTTCGGAACGGCTTGCAGCCGCCCCGCTGACGCTTGCCTACTCCGTCTTCGCCGAATGCGTCGTCATCTGGTCACCCATCGCCTTGAGGTCGGCGGCCTCGCCTTCCTTAGACCGTGGCGGGACCTTGAACACCTGTCCCGGCCAGATGCGGTCGGGATTGCGGATCTGGTCCTGGTTGGCGAGATAGATGGTCGAGTAGCGCATGCCATAGCCGTAAACGCGCCGCGAAATCCGCCACAGCGTGTCGTGACGGCGGATGATCACGGCGCCGTTGGCATGTTCGAGCTTGGGTGAAACAGTCTCGGCCACATCGGAAGGCGGCGTGGCCACTGCATCGGCCGGAGCCGGTTCCGCCGGGTTGGCGGGCGCTTCAGCGGCAGCCGACGGTTCGGCAGACTTTGCATCGGCCGCCTTGGATCCAGCAGGCGCCACGGCGGCGACCGCCTCGCCCGGTTCGCGCTCGAACGGTACGGCGGCGCGGGCCACCACCTTCACCCCGTCGGCATCGAGGCCATCGACACGGATGGTGTAACTGCCGACCGGTACGTCGCGCCTCGCCTCAACCAGGAAATGGCCATTCGGCGATGTCTGCGCTTCGCCAAGCAGGATGTCGTTGGCATAGGCGCGCACCTTGCGGCCCGGGTCGGCGAGGCCGGCGACAAAAATCTTGCTGCCGTCAATCTCGACCGCTTCGACGACGATCTTGGGTTCGGCCACGGATGGCGCGGGCGGCGTTGTCGGCGCCGCAGGAGCAGGCGTTGCTTCGATGGCGGCGGACGCGCCTGGCGCCGGAGCCGCGGCTGCAGGCGCTTCCGGTGTTGTCTGCGGCTGGGGCACGGTCAGCAGTTCGGCCGGCTTGCCCGGTTCCTCGACCATGGCCAGCACCTGACCGCTCGCATTGGCGGGAATGGAGACGACGGCCGTCTGGGCCGAAGCGGTCACCACATCGCCGGCGGTGGAGCGCAAGGCAATCGTATAGTCACCGGGCTTCAGCGGATCATCGAGCACGATGACGAAGGCGCCATCCGGACCAGCGACCGTCGAGCCGATCACGGTCGAACCGTTGAGGATCTCGACCTTTGAATTGGGCGCGGCATTGCCGGCGACGACGATCGAACCATCGCCTTCAACGCGCACCACGTCGAAGGTCGGGGCGATCGGACCCGCGACGGCAGGCGCGGTTGCCTCAGAGGTGGGAGCGGACGGTGCCGCAGCCTGCGGCAGCCGCGCTTCCGTGCCCGGATTGGCCGGCTTCGGCGCCACAGGCGGAGCCTGCGCCGCGACGTCCGCCGGCGGCGTGCGATTGAAATATGGGTCGAGCGCGCCCGACACATAGGCGGTTCCCGCGACCGCAACGGTCCCACCCGCCGCGAACAGAAACGCCTTCAACGGATTGATCGCCATCTACTTCCCTGCCCCTTAGCCACCTAACGCCGGTCTAGCCTGTTTTACCATCACCGACAAGAAAAAGCCCGGACTTCTCGGCCCTTAGGGCTTGACCGCGCTTTCAGACCCAATCACCAATCATCGGCATGAATACGATTCGATCCGTCTGCGTGTATTGCGGCTCGTCTCCGGGCCGTGATGAAACCTATGTCAAGGCTGGTCACCTGCTCGGGCGATCGCTTGCGCGCTCCGGCCTCAGGCTGATCTATGGCGGCGGCACCAAAGGCATCATGGGCGCCGTCGCTGAAGGCGCGCTCAAGGCCGGCGGCAAGGTCACCGGCATTATTCCCCGCTTCCTGATCAACAGGGAAGCAACCGAAACCGCGCTAGACCGGCTCGACGAGCTCGTGATCACCGAAAACATGCACGAGCGCAAACATAAGATGTTCGAGAAATCCGACGCCTTTGTGGCGCTGCCGGGCGGCATCGGCACAGTCGAGGAGATCGTCGAGGTCATGACCTGGGCGCAACTTGGCCATCACCGCAAGCCGATCGTCTTCGGCAATGTCGGCGGATTCTGGGATCCGATGCTGGCGCTTATCGACCATATGGCAACCGAAGGCTTCATTCACACCGCACAGCGGGTCAAGCCGCTGGTCGTCAATGACCCCGAGGCAATCGTCGCCGCCATCATGGTGGCAGGCTCCTCGGTCGATGCGCCGACGGAGGGCGTGCAGTCGGTGATAGACAAGATGTAAGGCAGTAGCTGAAGACAGAACCTACTGCCCTACTGCCCTACTGCCGGCCAGCCGCAGATCATCGATTACCGCCCGCCGATCCTGGCGCCGCCAGGCGAGATGGATCGAGACCTTGCGCTCAAACCATGGCAGGTCCCGAAACAGGATTCCGGGCGGCGCGGCGATGCGCAGGCTCGACTGGACGGTGGCAAGGCCGAGGCCGGCGCTGACAAGGCCGAGCGAGGTCAACGGGTCCGCCGTCTCATAGGCGATATCGGGCAGGAAACCCGCCTTGGCGCAGGCGGCCAGGAACTGGCCGCGATTGGTGTCGTCGGGCTGGCGCACGACGGTGATCCAGACGCGGCCGTCGAGATGGTGCGGCTGGATATCGGCCACTTCGGCGAGCGGATCGCCTTCGGGCATCGCCAGCGCCAGCGGCTCGTGGCGCAGCGGCGTGCTGGCGATATCGGGATCGTCTGCGGCGGGCGGCGAATAGACCAGGCCCAGATCCAGCGACCGCTGCCGCAGCTCCTCGATCTGCGCCGCCGAGCGCAGGCTTCTCAACTGGAGATGAAAATCCGGCCGGTCGCGGCGGAATTGGCGCAGCATCGCGGCGACAAGCCCGGCGTGCACGGCGCCTTCGACATAGCCGATGGCAAGACGCCCGACAGACCCGCTGGCAAGGTTTCGACCAAGTTCCTCCAGCCGGCGCGCGTTCGACAGCAGCGCGCGGGCCTCGGCGAGAAAGGCGCGGCCCTCGGCATTGAGATGGACGCGCTGTTTTACCCGTTCGAACAGGGTTACGCCAAGCTGCTGTTCAAGCTGCATGATCTGCCGGCTCAGCGGCGACTGCGAAATATGCAGCAGCTCGGCGGCGCGACCGACATTGCCGGTTTCCGCGACGGCGACGAAATATCGGATCTGGCGCAAGTCGAACATTTTTTGCTCCGCGCGGCATCAAGTCTTCAAAAGTCTCAACTTTAGCCTAATCAGTCTTGGACAGTCTGACCATCCAGCGCGATACCTGCCGTCACCTACCGCTGACAAACAGGAGACCGACATGCAGTTCTTTGCCCTCCTCACCCGCAACACCGAAAAATTCGCCGATGCCGATTTCGCGCCGCTGCTGCCCGGCGAGGCCGAGCAGCGGCGCACGCTCTACGCCCAGGGCGCGGTTCGCCAGGTCTGGAACCGTGGCGACATTCCCGGGAGCGGCATGATGTTCGAGGCGGCCAGCGATGCTGACGTGCGCAATCATCTCGGCAGCTTGCCGCTGGTCAAGGCCGGCATGATGGACATTGCCGCAATCGTGCCGCTGAACCCTTATCCCGGTTTCGGTCCGAAGCGCTAAGTGTGGCAGTCGCAATGCGGTGGCGGCGAAAGGCGCCGCCGCACTGCCGCGGCCGCTCAAGAGAGTGTGATCGGCTGTCAAGGAACCGTCACACGAAACCCCGCCGCCCATGCTAGATGTTGCAATCACGCGCCGCCAAGCGGTGCGATGCTCGAAATATGCATCCGGCACTACACCATGGATACTGCTCTCGCCCCGGAAGGCGCCGACCTGTCGCCCTACCTGCCAGACGAGCATGGGCTGTTCTTCATCTATCATTTCACCGCCGACGGCCTGCGCACCAAGGATGCCGGCGGCGCGCATTGGACGTGGCGCAGCTACCAGCTTTCCGACATGCGCGCACGCCACGAGATCGCCGCCGAACAGGCCCTGCCGGCGCCAGTGCGCGAGGCCTTCCTGTCCGCCAGCCATGGCTGCCACATCGACCTCGAGGATGACTGGCTCTACGGCGACCTGCCGGACCTGCGTCACGACTATTCGGCGGAAGCCGGCGGGCTCGGCCATTTCCGTTTCGCCCTCAACGACACCATGCTGGTCGGCGCCCGCAAGCAGCCCTTGCAGTCGGTCGACAATATCCGCAAGGCGATCGAGAACGGCTCGCGCAAGTTTCGCTCGCCGGCCGAGCTGATCGAGGCGGTCGTGGGCCAGTCGTTCGACGGCATGGCGGTGGAACTCGCTGCACTTGGCGACAGTCTCGACGGCATCGAGGACCGCATCGTCTGCGACGCATGGCACAATGAGCGGCAGGCGCTCGTCGATGCGCGCCGGCACCTGGTGGTGATCCACCGGCAGATGGCGACCCTGACCAATCTGTTTCGCCATCTCGACCATTCGCACCGCAACGACCTGCCCGATTCGATCAACGACATGGCAGCACGGCTTTCGCACCGCGCGCAGACGCTGCACTATGATGGCGAGCAGTTGCAGGCGCGCGCCAGGCTGTTGCAGGACGAGCTGATGGCCAAGCTGACGACGCAGTCGAACCGGCTGCTCTACGTGCTGTCGGTGATGACCGCAGTGCTGTTGCCAATGACGATCATCTCGGGCCTGTTCGGCATGAATGTCGGCGGCTTGCCGCTGGTCAACACGCCGATAGGCTTCTGGGTGGTGACTGCGGTTTCGATGCTGATCGCCGGAGCGACCTATCTCTTCGTCAGGCGGCTCGGGCAGATGTAGCCCGGCGCGCCGTCGCCAGCATCGACCAGGAATACATGGCCAGCGCCGCCCAGATCAGGGCAAAGGCGACAGCCTGGGTGGTGTCGAACGGCTCTTTGAAGATCAGCACGGCGATCAGGAACACAATGGTCGGCGCAATATATTGCATGATGCCAATGGTGGAGAGACGCAAAAGCCTGGCGCCGAATGCGAACAGCAGCAGCGGCACCGCGGTCACCGGCCCGCAACCGGCCAGCAACGCCGCATCGACGCCGTTGCCGGAAACGAAATGGTCCTGTCCGGTGGCGATCAGCCAGGCGATATAACCCAAGGCCGGCACCGACAACAGAAGCACTTCGAGCAGAAAACCCTGGCTGGGGCCGATCGGCAGCGTCTTGCGGAAAAAACCGTAGGCGGCGAAGGAAAAGGCCAGCGCCAGCGATACCCATGGCAACTTGCCAGCCTCGATCGTCAGCACGGCGACCGCGATCGCCGCAAGCACCACGGCCGCGATCTGCAGCCGATCGAGCCGCTCGCCGAGCAGCAGGGCGCCGACCACGACGCTGACCAGGGGATTGATGTAATAGCCAAGGGCGGTTTCTACGGTGCGGTCGACGGCGATCGCCCAGACGTAGACGCCCCAATTGACCGAGATCAGCGCCGCCGTCAGCGCCGCCATGGCGATCGTGCGGGGCGAACGGATTGCCGCCTTGAAATCCGCCGTGCGGCCGGCCCAGACCAGAACCGCGGCGGCGATCGGCACCGACCAGACGATGCGGTGGGCAATCACCTCGGCAAGCGGCAGGTGCGCAACCGCTTTCATGTAGAAAGGCAGCAAACCCCACAAGAAATAGGCACCCAGCGCCAGCAGGAAGCCGCGGCGGGCTTTTGAAACTGCGTCCTGGGTAATTGCTTCAGCGGCCATGGCCCAACGCTATGGCCCAGTAACCTTGGCAAGACCATCGCAAAGTTCTGATGGATCAATGGACTTTCGCTGATGGTTCAAGCGGTGTGCCTTGCTCCGCTACACGCCTGCCAACGCAACGCTTTGTTCTACCGTGAGTAGGCTACCTCTCTAGAGGTGGCTCATAGCCCTCCCGGATTTCCCGCCCAGGCGGCGGCTGCGGTTTCTGTTCGTCACGCGGCCGTTCGTCTTCTTTGTCTTTGTCATCGCCCATTTCAATCACTCCTCAGCCAAAAATAAGATAGTGACCGTAAGTTATGATTCCGCAAGCGAAGGGCAACAAGCTCCAGGCAAACCAGCGTTTCGCCTGAAAATAATTTTCTGTTTTTTCGTCATTTGCCCGCGCATTGTGCGTCCCAAATAACACAAATTGACGTGTCACTGCGTCAGCAAATTCCCTCTCAGCTGCCTGATTATTCTCTCGATAATACGACTCCAACTCGGTATAATATTTCATCATTTCGCTCGGATAATCAACATATTTGTAGGTTCTGCCGTAAAATCCTATGAGCAGAAATAATATAGAACCCCCTAAAACAAATGCACATACCGCAAATAGAGAAAGTATCATCCTCTTGTCCGGATAGGGGTTCTTCTCACCAATATCACTTACGACAAAGACCATCGAGACAATAATTCCGGTGACGGCCGTCAGCATAACCCCGACAGAGCCGTCTAACTTATCCTTCCTTTCAATTTCAAAGGAGTACATCTCTTTGAAGAAGAGGTTGACGTCCATATCTCACTCCGCCGCCACCAGACCCGCCATGTCCCGGTTCTTCATCAGCTTGTAGATGATGGAATCCATCAGCGCCTGGAACGAGGCGTCGATGATGTTTTCGGAAACGCCGACCGTCCACCAGCGGGCACCGGTCGCATCATGCGATTCGATCAGAACGCGAGTGATCGCCTCGGTGCCGCCATTGAGGATACGCACCTTGAAGTCGGCGAGTTCCAGATCGGCGATTTCGCCCTGGTATTTGCCGAGATCCTTGCGCAGCGCGATGTCGAGCGCATTGACGGGGCCGTGCCCCTCGGCCACCGACATCTTCTCCTCGCCCTCGACCAGCACCTTGACCACCGCTTCCGACACCGTCTTCAACTGGCCATTGGCATCGAAGCGGCGTTCGATCATGCAGCGGAACGAGGTGACATGGAAGAACTCGGGCAAACCGTGCAGCATCTTGCGTGCCAGAAGCTCGAAGGAGGCGTCGGCGCCCTCATAGGCATAGCCGGAGGCCTCACGCTCCTTGACCACCGATATCAATGCGTCGAGCCGGTGATCGTCCTTCGGCACATCGATGCCGCGCCGCTTCAGCTCGGCCAGGAAATTGGCCTTGCCGCCCTGGTCGGAAACCATGACGCGGCGGCGGTTGCCAACCGCTTCCGGCGGCACATGCTCGTAGGTCGCAGGTTCCTTGGCGAGCGCCGAAGCGTGGATGCCGGCCTTGGTGGCGAAGGCTGAAGCGCCGACATAGGGCGCCTGCGCCTCCGGAGCGCGGTTCAAGAGTTCGTCGAAGGCGCGCGACAAGCGCGAAATGCCGGTAAGCGCCTCGGCGGAAATCCCCGTCTCGAAACGGTCGGCGAAGGCCGGCTTCAACGCCAGCGTCGGCACGATGGAGATCAGATTGGCGTTGCCGCAGCGTTCGCCAATGCCGTTCAGCGTGCCCTGGATCTGGCGCACGCCCGCTTCGACCGCGGCCAGCGAATTCGCCACCGCCTGGCCGGTGTCATCATGGGCATGGATGCCGAGATGGTCGCCGGGAATGCCCGCGGCGACGACCCTTTCGACGGTTGCGCGTAGTTCCGAGGGCTGCGTGCCGCCATTGGTGTCGCACAGCACCACCCAGCGCGCGCCGGCATCATAAGCGGTCTTGGCGCACGCCAGCGCATAATCCGAATTGGCCTTGAACCCGTCGAAGAAATGCTCGCAATCGACCATCGCCTCCTTCCCCGCGGCAATGGCGGCTTCCACCGAGGCCTTGATGGACTCCAGATTCTCCTCATTGGTGCAGCCGAGCGCCACACGGACATGATAGTCCCAGCTCTTGGCGACAAAGCAGATGGCGTCCGACCGCGACTGGACGAGTGCGGCAAGCCCAGGATCGTTGGAAGCCGACACCCCCGCCCGCTTGGTCATGCCGAAGGCGACGAACTTTGCCTGCGCGGTTCGCTTCTCCCTAAAGAAGGCCGTGTCGGTCGGGTTGGCGCCGGGGTAACCGCCCTCGACATAGTCGAGGCCGAATTCGTCGAGCAGCTTGGCGATGGCGATCTTGTCCTCGACCGAGAAGTCGATACCGGGCGTCTGCTGGCCATCGCGAAGTGTTGTGTCGAAGAGGTAGAGGCGTTGCTTTTTCATCGTCCTGTGGGCGCTTGAACGCCCCCCTCTGTCCTACCGGACATCTCCCCCTCAAGGGGGGAGATCGGCAGTTCGAATGTCCCGCCATCACCTGCGGCGCTGAAAATTTGCGAAACCCCAGGTGATGGGCAATCTCCCCCCTTGAGGGGGAGATGGCCGGCAGGCCAGAGGGGGGTGAGCGCCGACATCAGTTTTTCCCCACAAACCCATCCGTCGCCCGGATCAGCCGGTCCAATATACCTGGCTCGGAATAGGCATGGCCGGCACCCTCGATCAGGTGAAAATCCGCCTTCGGCCAGGCCTTGTGCAGCGCCCAGGCGTAGCGTGCCGGGCACGGCATGTCGTAGCGGCCGTGGACGATGGTGCCGGGAATGTCCTTCAACTTCCAGGCATCGCGCAGCAACTGTCCCTCCTCCAGCCAACCGGCATGGACGAAGTAGTGGTTCTCTATGCGGGCGAAGGCGACGGCGTAGTCGTCCTCACCAAACGGTCCGCTGGTCTCCGGCTCGGGCAAAAGCGTGATCGTCTCGCCTTCCCACAGGCTCCAGGCGCGGGCCGCCTCGATCTGCGCGTTTCTGTCGGACCCCACCAGCCGCTTGCGATAGGCGGCCATCATGTCGCCGCGCTCGGCCTCGGGGATCGGCGCCAGGAAGCGCTCCCACTTGTCGGGAAACATCTCGGAGACGCCGAACTGATAGTACCATTCGAGCTCGGGGCGGGTCAGCGTATAGATGCCCCGCACGACGAGCTCACTGACGCGTTGCGGGTGCGTCTCGGCGTAGGCGAGCGCCAGCGTCGAACCCCAGGAACCGCCGAAGACCAGCCATTTGTCGAAGCCGGCCATTTCGCGCAGGCGCTCGATATCGGCGACCAGGTGCCACGTGCTGTTGGCCTCCAGCGAGGCATTCGGCGTCGACTTGCCGCAACCGCGCTGGTCGAACAGGATGACGTCGTAGAGATCGGGATCGAACAGCCGCCGATGCTTTGGCGAGATGGTGCCGCCCGGCCCGCCATGCAGGAATACCGCCGGCTTGGCGCCTTTGGTGCCGGAGCGTTCCCAATAGACCTGGTGGCCGTCGCCGACGTCGAGCATACCGCTCTCGAAAGCTTCGATCTCGGGATAAAGCGTGCGCAGTTCAGAGCTCATAGTTGCAAACCTTTGGACGGCCAGTCCGTCGTTTCATGGTCGGGATGCTGGAAGGAGATGATCTCCTCCTGCCTAGCATAATAGTCTGGATCCTGGTGGACGGGCTGGTCGAAGATCGTCTCCACCCAAGGCAGCCGCCCGGCGTAATTGACCTGGATCTGCGGCGCCAGGTCGGAGCGATCGTCGAAGGCGCCGATGGCGATCTCCAAGCCGCCGGGCTGGCGGTAGGTCAGCGGCGTGCCGCAGCGGGCGCAGAAACCGCGATCGATGTTGACCGAGGACTGGAAATAGCTCGGCTCCTCACGTGTCCATTCGACGCCGTCCTTCGGCGCTGTCACCAGGGCGCCGAAAAAGGAACCGAACTGTTTCTGGCACATGCGACAGTGGCAGATGGACGGGCGTCCAAGCTTGCCCTTGATGCGGAAGCGCACGGCGCCGCACTGGCAGCCGCCGGTTCGAATGGTCTCGCTCATGATGTTTTCTCCGGCGGCCATTGCTCGGTGTCGTGGTCGGGATGCTGGTAGGAGACAAGCTCTGCCAGATAGGGGGCCGAACCCATATCCGCCATCGTATCCTCGCCCGGCAATTCTGGAATGGAATCCACGTAAGGCAGCTTTGCCTCGGTGCCCCACTGGATGGTCGGCGCGATATCAGCCGGAGCGTCGAAGGCGGCAATCGCCAACGCCATGCCCTCCGGCGCCTCGAAAGTCAGCGGCGTTCCGCATTCGGCGCAGAACCCACGCCAGGCAGCGTTCGACGAGCGGAAGCGCTTGGGCTCGCCGCGCGTCCAGTCCACCTTGGCGCCGCGCACCGAGACCAGCGGAAGGTAGAAATTGCCGCTCGCCTTCTGGCACATGCGGCAATGGCAAACCGAGGCATCGCCGAGTGCGCCCTCGACGCGAAAGCGCACGGCGCCGCACTGGCAGCCGCCGGTGTAGATCGGCCGGTTGTCGAGGCTCATGGCAGGTCACTCCGCATCATGGCACACGGCCTCGACATTGTTACCGTCGGGATCGAAGACGAAGGCGCCATAGTAGTTCGCATGATAGTGCGGGCGCAGGCCCGGCCCGCCATTGTCTATGCCGCCGGCGGCAAGAGCGGCTGCATGGAAGGCGTCGACCTCGGCGCGGCTGCGCGCGGTGAAGGCAACGTGCTGGCGGGCCTTTTGCCCCTCCTTGCCTTCCTGGAGCCAGAACACCGGCCGATCGCGGCCGTAGCCACCGACCTTGGCGCCGCCGGTGTATTCCAGCGGCACCATATGGAGCAGCGAGGCCCCAAGCGGCGCCATCGCCTTGTCATAGAAAGCCTTCGAAGCGTCAAAGTCAGCAACGTCGATGCCGAGATGGTCGATCATGAAACGAACTCCTCCGTTGCTGGTTCCGGCACTTCCGCGCCAGCCAGGCCGGCCGCAATCACGATATGCTGACAGACATTGTCGATATCGCGGATCACGTCATCGTTCCAGAAGCGCAGGGTGGTCCAGCCGAGCGCTGTGAGCTTGGCTGTTCGCGCGGTGTCAGACGCCGAGACCTCATGAGAGGCGTGCTGAGAACCATCCAGCTCAACGATCAGCTTCCTGTTAGGGCAAGCAAAATCGACGATGTAGCCCGCTATTGGCATTTGACGTCGAAACGCCAGCCCCATGAGTCGGTGTGCGCGTATCTCATTCCAAAGCTTCAGTTCGGCGTCGGTCATAGCCTTGCGCATCTTGCGCGCATTGCCTCGATTGACAGGAGACACACGATAATGGATCACTGCGAGGCGCCCCCCTCTGTCCTGCCGGACATCTCCCCCTCAAGGGGGGAGATCGGCAGTTTCGCTGACGGTGCCCAACCTCCAACGTCAGCGATTGGCGAAAGCCTCGGTGATATCCAATCTCCCCCCTTGAGGGGGAGATGTCCGGCAGGACAGAGGGGGGTGCTTCGCGCCAACCTCTCCATTCCCGCCACAAGAACAGTCGCCCTCACCGCTTCACCTCCCACGTCGTCACACGTTCGCCGGTGACCGGGTCCTTGCCGTCCTTCAGTTGTACGCCTTGCGCCAACAACTCATCGCGGATGCGGTCGGCTTCGGCCCAGTTCTTGGCGGCGATCAATTCCAGGCGCCTGGCGATCGCCTTGGCGACCGCGGCTTCGTCGACCTTGGCCGCCCCCACATCGAAACCCAGGAAGGCAAGCGCACCCTTCAGCGAGGCCGCTGCGGCGTTTTCGCCATCGCCGCCGAAGTCGACCGCCTCGCCGGCCAACTGGGTCAAAACCTGGAAGGCGGCGTAGGTGGCGAGATCATCCGACAACGCCTGCACGACCTCGGCCGGCAATTGCCCGACCGCCGGCGCCAGATCGGCCGCGCGTTTCCACTTGCGCAGCGTGTTCTCCGCTTCCTCGAGCTTGCGCACGGAAAAGTCGATCGGTTCGCGATAATGCGTCATCAGCATCGCCAGCTTGAGCACCTCGCCGGGCCATTTGCGGCCGCCGAAGGTTTCGGTCTCCAGCAGCTCGTTGATCGAGTAAAAATTGCCGAGGCTCTTCGACATCTTCTGCCCTTCGACCTGCAGGAAGCCGTTGTGCATCCAGATGTTGGCCATCACATCGGTGCCGTGCGCGCAGCGTGACTGGGCGATCTCGTTCTCGTGGTGCGGGAAGATCAGGTCGAGACCGCCGCCATGAATATCGAAGACCTCGCCCAGATAGGCGGCGGACATGGCCGAGCATTCGATGTGCCAGCCCGGCCGGCCCCTGCCCCATGGGCTCTGCCAGCCCGGCTCCTCCGGGGACGACAACTTCCACAGCACGAAGTCGCCAGGATTCTTCTTGTGCGCGTCGACTGCAACGCGAGCACCGGCCTGCTGCTCGTCGAGATTTCGCTTCGACAACTGGCCGTAGTCGGGCATCGAAGCGGTGTCGAACAGCACTTCGCCTGCGGCAACATAGGCATGGCCGCGTTTGATCAGGCTTTGAATCAAGGTGATCATGTCTGCCTTGCCGTCGGCACGGGGCTCGACGAACTCGGTGGCGCGCGGCTCGACTGTTGGCTCCAGGCAGCCGAGCGTCGCGACGTCCTTGTGGAATTGGCCCGCGGTCTTCTCCGTCACCCGCCTTATCGCCTCGTTGAGCGACAGTCTGCCGGCTGATATCTCGCTGCCGAAATCGCGCAGTGCGCGTGCATTGATCTTGTCGTCGACATCCGTGATGTTGCGCACATAGGTGACGTGCGTCTCGCCATAGAGATGGCGCAGCAGCCGGAACAGCACGTCGAAGACGATTACGGGCCTGGCATTGCCGATATGGGCGAAGTCGTAGACGGTCGGACCGCAGACATACATGCGCACGTTCAGCGCGTCGATCGGGACGAAATCCTGCTTCGCGCGCGTCAGCGTGTTGTAGAGGCGCAGGCCCTTCGGTGCGTCAGACATTCCATGCCTTTCCGGTTCAGAACTTTTGCCTGGATGAAGCCAGCTCCGCGCCGAGGCGCAAAACGGACTCCAGCCTGCTGGCCGGGGCGTTTGTCCAATCTAGCGGAAGATGAGGCGAAAACGTCCGGACCAGCGCGAAGCTAGCCAATAATGCAAATGCCACAAATGGCGAAAGACGTTTTCATAGGCGGCTTTATCGCCTTGGCCAGTGTTGCCGTCAAGTCGCTTATCCCGAGAAAAACGACGCCAGAACTGGCAAATGCGTCGCCCGATCACACGGAATCAGCCACTGAAACATTTTATTAAACATGTCGGCACAGTCATGAAACATACGCCGGCTAGATCAATCTGCGTCACGATTTGGTCGGATTCGGCCGCCAAACGCAGACACGGAAACGTTATCTGGGAAGAGACACATGCCTCGAAGCAAGCAGGAAGCCAACCGCGCCAAGCAACCAGCGCTGGCAAACCATTATCGCGCAATCGGCCCGGCCGCGATCGTCGCCGCCCTGCTCCACACCGCGAAGAAGAAAAAGCCGGTGCAGAAAATCGTATCGCCCCGCGCTGCCTGAAGCAGTGCGCGATCGGCCCAAGGGTCGGAACGAGGCGCCAAACCGCACCTCGAACAGAGTTCCTGCTAAAACAGCGTCATCTGACTGTCGTCCGCGCCGGGTTTCCGGCGCTTGACCTTCTCGGGCTCGGGCCCGATCTCCCTCTTCTCCTGAATCTCCGGCCCGGTGTTGGCGACCTTGTTGACGAGGTCGGAGACCGGAATCGCTTCGAAGAAGTCGCGTTGCGCCGGCCGCAACAGGTCGGCGACGTCGCGCGGCTCAAGTCCGCGGCAATCGAGCCAGCGGGTGAAGTCTTCAGGTGCGATCACCACGGGCATGCGGTCATGGATATGCGCGATGTCGGCATTGGCCTCGACCGTCAGAACGGCGCCGGTGTCCAACTCCGAGCCGCCCGGTTCCGCATAGGTTTCAACCAGCCCGGCAAAGGCGACCAACCCGCCATGCCGCGGCCTGATCCAGTAAGGCTGCCCCTTCCTGCCGCCCGCCTCTCCGGGCCGCGCCTGGCGCCATTCGTAAAAACCTGATGCCGGCACCAGCGCCCGGCGATGGCGCATGGCGGCTTTGAACGAGGCCTTTTCGATCACGCCTTCGGAGCGTGCGTTGAACAGCAGCGGAAATTCGCCGACATCCTTTACCCAGGCGGGGATCAGGCCCCAGCGCACCAGCATCGGCCGGCGGTCCGGCAGGTTGGAACCCGGCGCCCGCGGCGGGCCTGAGATCGCCATCAGCACCGGCTGCGTCGGCGCTATATTGTAGCGCGTAGGAAACTGCTCCACCTCCGCCAGCCCGAGGAAAGCGGCTGTCTGGTCCGGTGTCGCGGTCAAGGCAAAACGTCCGCACATGTCTATTGGTCCTGATGTCCGGTTTCGAAAGTGGCGATGGAACAGCAGCACTGCAACCGTTAAAGCTGTCCGGCGTCGGCCGGTCCACAACAGGCTGCCGTAAATCAGGGCGATCGGATATCCATGGACGAAGTGCGAAAAGTCATTCCCGCGGTCTCGGTCGCCGTTGTGCGCGGCGACGCCGTGCTTCTGGTCAAGCGGGCGCGACAACCCTCGCAAGGGTTCTATGCATTCCCGGGCGGCAAGGTCGAAGCCGGTGAGACGCTGGAACAGGCGGCACGGCGCGAATTGCTGGAGGAGACGCAATTGCAGGCCGAAAACTACCGACGGCTGCGCGAAATCCTCATCGACGGCACGCTCGACGGGCATCCGGTCGATTACCTGCTGACGGTATTCGGTGCGGCCCATGCCGGCGGCGAGGCCGTGGCCAGCGACGACGCCGAGACCGCCGCCTTCTACACGCTGGCCGAAATGGCTGATCTGCCGCTTGCCGGTTCGGTGCTCGCGGTCGCCGAGGAACTGCTTGGACGGCCGTCGCAAACCCCTGGGCGACCCTGAAATCCGGAATTCGCCCGGCACAATCGCCTTGCAGGCGGCAAATTGTTTGGCCAGATTGACTTATGCGTTGCCTTCCTCTCCTTCTCGCGACATGCCTTGCCGTCAGCCCTGTGGCGGCACGACCGGCGTTCAGCGCCGAGGCACCCTTCGAACCGGGGCTGATGCGGCTGGCGGAGGTTCTGGGGTCGCTGCATTTCCTGCGCAATCTGTGCGGCGAAAAGGGCGACCAGTGGCGCGGCGAGATGCAGAAGCTGCTCGAATCGGAGAACCCGGATCCGCAACGGCGCGCCCGCTTCATCGCCAGCTTCAATCGCGGCTACCGCTCATTCGGCGGCACCTACACGCAATGCACCGCGTCGGCGACCGAAGCCATCGGCCGCTACATGAAGGAAGGCGAGACCCTGTCGCGCGACATCGCCTCGCGCTACGGCAACTAGCGCATATCGCCCAAAGTGCCCTCGCAAGAGCGCATCCGGCCTTCATCAACAGATATCCGGTCCATTGGCGGCGACTGCGGGCATATCCAGCTTGTGTCGAGAACTGTCATGGTGCAATCCTTTTGTTGCGCTTATGCAACAGCGTTAATGAAACGTTAGCGCGCGGATGTGGAATTAACTCAAACTGAAGGTTTTCACCCCGCAGGCACGCCTAATCGGCTAAGTTTGACCAGGATTGAATGCAGCTTCGCAAGCGCAACCGGCCTCCTGTAAAGAACGATCAAAAAAATGTCGTATTTACAAAGACTTATTTGCGGCTGCGTGTAAACGGAACAGATCAAGCCTGATCCATCGACGGATCGCTGCTTGCAAGGGTGGACATCGCTTATGGAACATGGTGTCAACGACATCGACGCGCTGGTCAGGGAAGAAAAGCGCCTGACCGCGGTGGAGAGCCACAGCGAGGCCTGGGCCGAAGGTCTTTCGGCAGGCATAGAACCCGAGATCATCGCCGAAGCGGCGCTTGAAACCGCGTTCGGCGAAATGCTGCGCGCCAACGGCGAGACATCGGCCCTTGCCCTGCTCGACCGCATGCGTGAAAAGGTGATTGCTGGCGCCTTCGAACCCGAACGGCTGCGGCACTGAACCGACGTCCGGTTCTTTGACGGCAAATGCCGCTCGGGCATCATGCCCGGAAGCAGGGAGAAACGGGCAGTGAATTTTTCGATGTCAGGCGAGCCGCGCGGCTTGGTCCTTTGCATCTGTTTCGCCGCGTGCAGTGCCGCGATTCCCTTGGTTGCGTGTCTGACAAGCAGTCCCGCTTATGCGCTGAGCGAGATCAAGCGCGAAGAACTCCCTTCGCCGGTCCAACCGATGGTAGACGACGACGTGTCGTCGCCGGGAAGCACCGTGCCGATACCCGATCCGGTCGGAACGCCATCTTCGACCAGCCAGCCAACCGCCCCGGACAAGGCCGAGCCGGTCACTCCGCCGAACGGCGACGGTGCCACCAACAGGCCGCGCGTCGATCCCGACGCGCCCACGCCGGAGGTCGTCTACGACCTCGGCAAGCTGCCTGAACCGGTGCGGCGCATGCATGACCTGATCATCGAAGCCTGCGAGAGCGGCGACGTCGAAAGACTGAGGCCTTTGATCGGCAAGGGCGACGGCATGACCCAATTGTCACTGACCGACATAGATGGCGACGCCATTACCTTCCTCAAGGGGCTCTCCGGCGACCAGGATGGCCAGGAGATTCTTGCCATACTGGAGGAGGTGCTCAATGCCGGCTATGTCCATGTCGATGCCGGGACGCCACAAGAGCTCTATGTCTGGCCGTATTTCTTCGCTCTACCCCTGGACAAGCTCGACGCCAGGCAACGGGTCGAGCTGTTCAAGATCGTCACCGCGAGCGACTTCGACGACATGAAGCAGTTCGGCGCCTACATCTTCTACCGCGTCGGCATCACGCCCGCTGGGCAATGGACGTTTTTCGTCGCAGGGGATTGAAACTCGGACACGCGAGTGCCTATTCGTGCGGATCGCCTCGTCGAATGGCTGCATCGGGCCCGTTAATATTCCAGTTGCGGAGAAATCAGGAAGGAAACGAAACTTCAGCCAGTGGTCAAAAGAATGCCCTGGCCGAATTTTTCCGCCAGGTTCTGGATAAGCAGCCTTTCAGATGTTGTAAGGCGCTCTTGATCGACAAACCGCCAGTTGCGCTCGTAGATGGCGAAAGCTTCCTCGGCAGGAATTGGGCGCGTTGCATCGCGGCTCCAGACGAGTGCCTGGAGCTCCGGAAACTCAGCGGGAACAATCATTGGCGTGATATCTGTGCGCATAACCCACTCAACTTAGTGGATCGTGCCTAAGAAATCCAACGATGTGAAATGGCTATGCGGGCAACGCCTCGGAGAACTCCACTGCCCTGCCCTGGCCCGGCGTCACGATCTCGCCCTCCCACATGATGCGCTGGCCTCGAATGACAGTGCCGACCGGCCAGCCGGTGACTTCCTTGCCGTCATAAGGCGTCCAGCCGGCCTTCGAGCCGGCTTGTGCATTGGTGATGGTCTCGCGCCGCTTCATGTCGACGATTGTGAAATCGGCATCATAGCCGGCGGCGATACGGCCTTTCCTGGCCATGCCGAAGATGCGCTGCGGGCCGTGGCTTGAAAGATCGACGAAGCGCTGCAAAGTCAGCCGACCGGCATTGACATGGTCGAGCATGATAGGCACCAGCGTCTGCACGCCGGTCATGCCCGAGGGCGATGCCGGATATGGTTTTGCTTTTTCGGCCAATGTGTGCGGTGCATGGTCGGAACCGAGTACGTCGACAATGCCTTGCGCGATTCCGTGCCAGACGCCGTCGCGATGGCGCGGGGCACGGACGGGCGGGTTCATCTGGATCAGCGTGCCGAGCCGTTTGTAGTCGTCCGCCGACAGTGTCAAATGGTGCGGTGTCGCCTCGCAGGTGGCGACATCCTTGTGCTGTTCGAGGAACAATATCTCCTCGGCCGTGGAGATGTGCAGGACGTGGATGCGGGCACGGGCGGCCCGCGCGACGCGCACCAGCCGCTCGGTGCAGCGCAAGGCGGCGATCTCGTCGCGCCAGACCGGATGCGATGAAGGATCGCCCTCGATGCGCTCGCCAAGGCGTTCGCGCAGCCGGAACTCGTCTTCCGAATGGAAAGCGGCGCGGCGGCGGGTGTTCCTGAGGATCGAGGCGACGCCTTCATCGTCCTCGACCAGCAGGTCGCCGGTGGACGAGCCCATGAAAACCTTTATCCCGGCCGCGCCCGGCAGGCGCTCGAGCTCGGCGACATCGTTGGCGTTGTCGCGGGTGCCGCCGACCCAGAAGGCGAAGTCGCAGTGCATACGGCCGGTGCCGCGTCGGACCTTGTCGGCAAGCGTTTCTTCGCTGGTGGTTAATGGATTGGTGTTGGGCATTTCGAACACGGCGGTGACGCCACCGAGCACCGCCGCCCGAGATCCAGTCTCCAGATCCTCCTTGTGCTCCAGTCCCGGCTCGCGGAAATGCACCTGGCTGTCGACGACGCCCGGAAGGATATGCAGGCCCCGGCAGTCGATCGTCTCGCCGGCCGAGGCCTGGCGCAGATCGCCGATGGCGGCGATGCGCCCATTCTTCACGCCGACATCGCGTTGCCCCTCGCCGTCATGGTTGACCACCATGCCGCCTGTCAGGATGAGGTCGTAGGTGTTGGCCATGCTGATCGATCTCTTGCAGGGGAAGTGTCAGCGGCTTACGTAATGGCCATCTGTTTTGCAAGATCAGGCTTTTATCCGCCCCATGCCCTTTGCCCTGCTGAAAGACCGCGCGCTGATCTCCGTCTCCGGTCCGGATGCCGAACACTTCCTGCAGAACATCCTGACCACCGATCTCGACGCGCTCGGCGCCGGCGAGGCAAAACCGGGCGCGCTTTTGACACCGCAAGGCAAGATCCTGTTTGACTTCCTGATCTCACGGGCCGGCGAAAACGCGTTCCGCCTCGAATGCCGCGCCGAGATCGCTGACGATTTCGTACGCCGGCTGATGCTGTACAAGTTGCGCGCCAAGGTCGAGATTGCCAAATCCGAACAGACGCTTGTCTCCATTGCCTGGGGAAATGAGTCAGCTCCCTCACAAAAGGATTCAACCGTGCTGGCCGACCGGCGCTTTCGCGATGAAAGCGTCACCCGCTCCTATGGCAGCGCTCAAGAGACTGACGACGGTGCCGCATGGCAGGCCTTGCGCATCGCGCATGGCATTGCCGAGAGCGGCACCGACTACCAGCTCGGCGACGCCTTCCCGCATGACGTGCTGCTCGACGAGACCGGTGGCGTCGGCTTCAGGAAGGGCTGCTATGTCGGCCAGGAGGTCGTCTCGCGCATGCAGCATCGTGGCACGGCAAGGCGGCGGGTGCTGATCGTCAGGGCCGAACGGGCCTTGCCTGAGGCCGGCGCCGAATTGACCGTCGACGGGCGATCGGTGGGCACTCTCGGCTCGAATGCCGGCACGATCGGCCTCGGCATCGCCCGTATCGACAGGGTCAAGACAGCGCTCGACGCCGGCCAGCCGATCCTGGCCGGAGACGTGCCGGTTACGGTGGCCATTCCACCTTTCGCCAAATTCAGCTTTCCCCAGGAAGCCGCCGGCACGGAGGAGGCCTGATGGCGGCCGACCGCATCGGTGCGCCGCCACGCGCCTGGCAGCGCATGCTGTCCGGCCGCCGGCTCGACTTGCTCGACCCCTCACCCCTCGATATCGAGATTTCGGACATCGCCCACGGGCTCGCCCGCGTCGCGCGCTGGAACGGCCAAACCCGCGGCGAGCACGCCTTCTCGGTCGCCCAGCATTCGTTGCTGGTGGAAGCGCTGTTTTGCGACCTGATGCCCGATGCGCCGGCGGACGCCCGGCTTATGGCATTGCTGCACGATGCGCCCGAATATGTAATCGGCGACATGATCTCGCCATTCAAATCGGTGATGGGCGGCAGTTATAAGGACTGTGAACTGCGCTTGCAGCGCGCCATCCATCTGCGCTTCTCGCTACCGCCGGAACCAGGCGCCGGCCTGCGCAAGGAGATCAAGCGCGCGGACCAGATCGCCGCCTATTTCGAGGCAACGCTGCTCGCCGGCTTTTCGACCGCGGAGGCGACCGAGTTCTTCGGTCGTCCACGCGGCTTCAGTGCCGAGCGCTTCGATTTCACGCCGCGCTCGGTAACCTGGGCACAGAATGCCTTCCTGAAGCGTTTTTCCGCGATCGAGAAGTCGCGGCGCAAGGTTGCTACGGCGGTAGGGTAGAAAACGCTAAATTAACCGGAACAGCCGACAGTGCGGTGTTCGATCACGAGCCGCAGGCACGCTCATGCCCGTCGTTGACGACAAGGATGGTTCGACCGTCCCTGAACAGGGGGCCGAAGGCGTGGATCGTCGTGATATGGAAGACGAACTGCGCGAACAAAACGAACGCTTTTCGGCCGCCGTCGAGAACATGTCGCATGGTCTTTGCATGTTCGACGCCGACGAGCGCATGATCATCTGCAACGGCAACTATATCAACATCTTCTGCCTCGACGCCAACGTGGCGCAGCCGGGCATCCATTTCATCGACATCCTGCGGCACAGCGTCGATGTCGGCATCGCCTCGCAAAGCGCCGAAGAACTTTACGCCATCCGCAAGCCCTATATCGATGGAGCGAAACCCTCGACCTATGAGGAGGCGCTCTCTGATGGACGCATCATCAGCATCTCGCACCGGCCATTGGCATCGGGCGGCTGGGTTTCGATCTACGAAGACATCACCGAGCAGCGGCGCGCCGAACAGGATCTCAAGGAACAGCATCGCCGCTTCGACGCGGCGCTCGCGAACATGTCGCAGGGCCTGCTGATGTATGACGCCGGCGGCAGGCTGATCGTACGCAATCAGCGCATCCTGGAGCTTTATGGTGTGACCGAGGCGGATCTGCCGCTCGGCATGACTCACCGCGAACTCCTCGAACGGCTGGTGCGGCTTGGCGTCTATGCGCCCATAGATGTCGAGGACGAAGTTTCGAGGACCGAGGCTCGCGTGCTGGCCGGCCAGACGCGGTCGACCCCCCGCCGGCTCGCCGACGGACGAACGCTGATGGTTGCCCGCCGGCCGATGAGCGGCGGCGGCTGGGTCGCCACTTTCGACGACGTGACCGAGAGCAGGCTTGCCGAGGAGCGCATGACCCATCTTGCGCATCACGACGTGCTGACCGGGTTGCCCAATCGCTCGGTGTTTCGCGACCGGCTCGACCGGGCACTGGAGGATGCGGCCGCGGGACCGCTGGCAATCTTCTCGCTCGACCTCGACCGCTTCAAGGTCGTCAACGATACGCTGGGACATCCGGCTGGCGACCGGCTGCTGAAAGGCGTGGCCGCAAGACTGCTGCGCTGCGTGGACAACGACGCAGATATCGTCGCCCGTTTTGGCGGCGACGAGTTCGTGATCGTCCAGTTCAACGTCGAGGGCCTGGCCAGCGCGGAAAAACTGGCGAAACGCATTGTCGAGGCCATCGCCAAACCATTTCATGACAAGAGCCGGGACATGCATGTTGGCGTCAGCGTTGGCATCGCGCTTTCTCCCGGCGATGGCAGGGACGCCGATACATTGCTGACAAACGCCGACATGGCGCTCTACCGGGCAAAAAGCGAAGGGCGCAACCTGTACCGTTTCTTCGAGCCCGGCATGGATGCCACGGTGCGCGCGCGCCGGGCGCTCGAAGCCGATCTCGATACGGCGCTGCCGAGCCGGGAATTCGATCTCGATTTCCAACCGATCATGGCCATAGCTTCGGGCGAGATTGTCGGCGCCGAGGCCCTGATGCGCTGGCATTCGCCGTCGCGCGGCACTGTGGCGCCGGACGAATTCATTCCGGTCGCCGAGGAAACCGGGCTGATCGTGCCGCTTGGCGAATGGGCGCTGAGAAAGGCCTGTGCGACGGCGGCAGCCTGGCCACCTGGCCTGCGCATTGCGGTCAATGTCTCCGCCGTGCAGCTCAAAAGCGGCGGCTTTGCTCGCAGCGTCATCTCCGCCCTGGCCTTTTCAGGCGTGCCGGCCGGACGACTGGAACTGGAGATCACCGAAACCGTGCTGATGGACGAGAGCAAAGCCGTCCTGAAGACGCTGCGACAGTTGCGTGAACTCGGCATCCGCATCGCGCTCGACGACTTTGGCACCGGCTATTCCTCACTCGGCTATCTCAGGCGCTTTCCCGTCGACAAGATCAAGATCGATCGTTCCTTCATCTCCGACATCGGCAATCTCGACACCGCAGCGATCGTGCGCACCATCATCGGACTGGGCGCCGAACTGGGCATCACCGTCACCGCCGAAGGCGTAGAAACCGAAGCACAGCTCGACATGCTGCGCCGAAACGGCTGCGTGGAGGCGCAAGGCTATCTGATCGGCGTGCCGTCAAAGGCGGCGGAGATTCAGCACCTGTTGAAATCGGGCGCGGTGCGCAGCCAGACCGGCTGACGCCATAAATCAGCGCAGCGTCTCGATGTATTTTTCATGGAAGCCGATATAACCCGGCTCGACAACCTTCAGATGCCGCTCGATCAGCGCATGAAACTCCGGCAACCGGTGGAAGGGCACGCCCGGATAGGCGTGATGCTCGGCATGGAAGGGCATGTTCCAGGCAAGCTTGCGCACAGCCCAGTTGGTCAGCGTCGTCCTGGTATTCTCCAGCATGTTTGCGACGAAGGGGCAGCGACCATGCTCGGCCAGCAGATAGAGCCGCAGGAACGGCTGGCCGAGCAGCGCGGGAAAGATCCAGACATGGAGCAGCACCTTCGCCTTGAACCACAGCGCGAGCATCAGCACGACGGCGTAGAAGGCAATCATCGCGCGCGCCTCGGCGCGTACCTTCGGACGCCCCTTGGGGGGCACGTAGCTGTCCTGGCAACGTCCCACAGCATTGGCGTAGAGCGTCTTCAAATGCCCCAACCACACTGGAAGTCCGGAAACGTGGACCAGGTACTGCCGCCAGGTTTCCGGCTTCGGGAAAGCCAGTTCCGGATCGCGTTCGGGATCCTGTGTGAAACGGTGATGGGCGAAATGGAAATAGCGGAACCAGTCGGCCGGCAGCGCGATCGCCAGGCTGCAGACACGCGCGACTGCGTCGTTCAGCCATTGCCTTTCGAAAGCCGTGCGATGCACCGTCTCATGCAGCAGCGTGAACAGGAACACGATCAGTATGCCTTGCGGCAGCATCAGCAGCGGCCAGAACGGCACCTTGGCGGCGATCAACGATCCGAGGAGCAGGATCGCGCCGAGGTGGAAAGCGAGCTGAACAAGGCCGGGCCCATCCGACTTGCCGGTTAGCCGGCTGCGCTCCTCATTCGTCAGCGAGGCGATCACGTCACGATGATCCATAGGGGCATTCCGGCTGATTGAATTCATTCGGTCAGCATACCCCAGCAAGAAACCTTTCTAACAACGAGGATTTCTGCAATATAGATAAGCTGAGCTTATCTTTTTGGTCACCGCCATGGTTGCACTGCCATCGTTGCGAGGTCTTCAGGCCTTCGAGGCGGCTGCGCGCACCGGCAGCTTCGCCGCGGCGGCGGAAGAGCTATCGGTCTCGGCCGCCGCAGTCAGCCAGCTCATCCGCATCGTCGAGGAGCAAGTTGGCCGCAAGCTCTTCCACCGCGCCAACCGGCGTGTCGTCCTGAGCGAGGCTGGCGTCGAGATGCTGCCTCGATTGACCATGGCCTTCCAGGAAATCGGCAGCGTCTCGCGCCAGCTTGCAGGCGATGCGTTCCGCCCGCGGCTCGTTGTCTCGGTCCCTCCGTCCATGGCCATGGGCTGGCTTTCCGAGCGCCTTGCCGGCTTCATCGCCATCCACGGTGCCGTCGACATATCTCTCAGGGGCGATGACGACCCGGTGTCGTTCGACCGCGACCTGATCGACGTCAGGCTCTCCTACGGTCCGCACTATCGTGAGCACCCGATCGAGGACATTGTCCAGGACGCGGTCTATCCCGTCTGCGCGCCAAAGCTTGCCAGCGTGCTGAAGGCGGATGGCGGTCCGCTCGCCGGGCTGCCCCTGATCCACACCGACTGGGGACCGACCGGCGCATCCTTTCCCTCATGGCGCAGCTGGTTCGAGGCGGCCGGCATCGCGCCTGGGCGCGGCATTCAGCGCGGCCTATCGGCAAACTCCTCGCGCGCGGCGCTCGACCTCGCCATTTCGGGACTGGGCGTGGCGCTGGCGCAAGGGATCTATTGCGCCGAGGCCGTGGAGGACGGCCGGCTGGTCCGGCCTGTCGCCAAGGCGATTGCGCTGCGCCAGCCCTATTGCCTGACGATTCCGCAGCGGAGCGCAAGAAGGGACGTCGTGGCGGCGTTCCGTGACTGGCTGGTCGATGAATGCCAGCGCGCGGTGGGCTCGCCGGCGCTCCGCTGAGCCGGCAAGCGGCGATGGTCAGAGGTGCCCGCTCAATGCCTCGACCATGTCCTTGTTCGCCGCCACGGGCACGATCTCGAACTCCACCAGATCCGCCCACTCGATCACCCAGCGCTGCAGCAGCGTGACGTCGTCGGTCTCCACCAGCAGGAAACAGCGGCTCATGTCCGCCGCGATCCAGCTATGGTGCACCAGAAGCTCCTCGGGGTTCAGGCGACCGTAATCGCGGAAGCGGCGGTAGATCTCCTTGCGGTCGCAGCCGCGAAAATCCTCGGTCACCAAAAACAGCATCTCTGCCCCAATCGGATAATTATCGGCCCGGCCGCTCCAAACGTTCCAGGAACCATTGCGTCAGCCGTACCCAGACCTCGTCCTTCTCGCCGGAGTCCTCCCAGCCATGATCGAGGTTGGGATTGTCGTTGACCTCGATGACGAAGACGCCGTCCTTGGTCTCCTTGAGGTCGACGCCGTAGAGGCCGTCGCCGATGCAGCGCGCCGCCTTGACTGCCGTCTCGACGACATGGGGCGGCGTCTCCTTCAG
This sequence comes from Mesorhizobium sp. B2-1-1, assembly GCF_006442975.2. Taxonomy (NCBI): domain Bacteria; kingdom Pseudomonadati; phylum Pseudomonadota; class Alphaproteobacteria; order Hyphomicrobiales; family Phyllobacteriaceae; genus Mesorhizobium; species Mesorhizobium sp. B2-1-1. The sequence goes on from NZ_CP083954.1 coordinate 4,373,362, forward strand.
CGTGAAGGTCTTGATGCCGCCCTGGTCGGGCTTGCCGCTGGCCTTGTGGTTGACGATCTGCCAGTGCTTCTTGGCCATTAGGTAATGTACGGCAAACAGCGGTTGGCCGCCGAGCACGCCGACACGCCAGTCATATTCGGTCGGGATGAATTTCTGCGCGATCAGAAGATCGGAATCCTCCAGCCATTCGGTGGCGAGTGTCTTCAATTCCTCGAAATTGGCGCATTTCTTGACGCCGCGCGAGAAGGAGGAATCCGGGATTTTCAGCACCAGCGGAAAACCCAGCGTCTGCGCCGCGAGTTCAAGGTCGGAAGTGCCGGCTATCATCACGGTCGGCGGAACCGGCACCTTGTTGTAGGCCATCAGCTCGTTGAGATAGACCTTGTTGGTGCAGCGGATCATCGACAGCGGGTCGTCGATGACCGGCATGCCTTCCTGCTGGGCGCGGCGCGCGAAACGATAGGTATGGTTGGAGATCGAGGTGGTTTCGCGGATGAACAGCGCGTCGTAATTGGCGAGCTTGGCGAGGTCCCTCTTGGTGATCGGCTCGATTTCGACGCCCATCTTTTCGGCGATCCTGGCCCAGTAGCGCAGCGAGGAGATTTCCGAGGGCGGCAATTCCTCATGCGGATCGACCAGCGTGGCGAAAGTGTAGCGCGCCGGCGTGCGGCCCTTGGTGTCGCGCCATTCGCGATTGGTATAGGTGTCCAGGCATTGCAGGAAGAAGCTCTCCTCCTCCTCGGTCATGCGCGCAAGGGGATGAAAGCCGATCTTGCGGATCGAGGCCCACTCGGCGCTGTCCTTGATGTGGACCTCGAGCGCCGGCGCGCGGAACCAGTCGAACAGGAGCTTGGCGAATCGGTCCCACACCTTGGACGGGCCAATGCCGAAGAAGATGCAGACCTTCGCCGGAAAAGCGCCGCCAAGATCCTTGCGGCACTTGTTGAGCGCCAGCTCCAGTTCGGGCAGCGCATGTTCGTAAAGCTTGCGCTCCGACAGATCGATCATGGTTTCTACGGTCGGGATGACCTTGTGGCCGCGCGAACCCGCCAGCAGCGAGGCATAATAGCCGCGGCTCTGGTAGCCGTAATTGTTCGACAGGTTGATGACCTTGGGACGCTGGCCGCGAAACAGCGCCGGATGCGCGAGATAGTCGCGGTTGGTGATAATCTTGTGCGGTGTCGCCACCTGGTCGAGATCGCTCTGCCGGCCAGTTAAGATAACCCAGGTCATTGTTATCAGCGCTTCCCCAGAGTGATGGCGGCGCGCAGTCCGTCGCGGCCGAACTGCGCCATGTTCATAAAGATGCCGTAAGGCACGGGAATGTTGGCGGCATCAAGGATGGTCTCCTGCCTCTCGTCCTCAACCCAGGGATCGTGGATCAGGATATGGTCACCGTCGTCGCCGATGGCCAACACCCAGTGCGGCACCTTCTTGCCGAACATCAGGAAGCCGCTGATCAGCACCAGCACCAATTTTCCTTTCGCGATCGCGGCGCGAATGTCGTCGATGGTGAATGAACGGTAATTCACCGGGATGCCGTAAAGTTCCGCGCGTCGGCGAAAGTCGACCTGGGCCAGTTCCATCACCCGGCGCTTGTCCGCGCTGCGCACCGACTGGAGGAACAACGCGCCGTAGAACGACACGTAAATCTCGGCCGCAAGGCCGCTCTCATAGCCGGCGACCGCGAGGCCGAACGGCTCGCAGCCACCCGGGCCCGACATCATGAAGACGGTCGTCGCTTCGCGCCAAAGACGAATTTCCCTGACCGGGTCCGGTACGAAGTCGTGATCGAAATTGCCCATGGCCATCATCAGGCAGCAGGGACCGCAAGTGAATTCGCAGGTCTGCTGGTAGAACGGCACGCTGGTGGCGGCCGGAAGTTCGCCGCGCAAGGTCTTCTCGTAGCGCAGCGCCGTGGCGCCGTCCTCGTAGTAATCGGGTTCGCGGCCGATCTTGCGGTAGCCGGCCCGCTCGTAGATGCTGATGGCGCGGGCATTATCCTCCCGCACTTCTAGGCGCAGCATCATGCGATCGTGTTCGAAGGCCGCCTCCTCCGCCGCCACTAGCAACCGGCGGCCGATGCCGAGGGCGCCAAAAAAGGGACTGGTGGCGATCGAATAAAGGCGCGCCACGCCGCTGCCCTTGCGAAACAGCACAATCGCATAACCGGCGACGCGGCCATCTCTTTCGGCGACCAGCGTCTCGGCGGTCTCGCGCTCGATGAACTGTCGGAAGGAGCGACGGGAAATGCGGTCGCTGGAGAAAACAGCTTTCTCGATGGCGGCGAGATCATCGACGTCAGTCGCGCGGGCCGTGCGAATCTCGGCAGGCATGCGGGCTTGGAAAACCTCGATTGGGTTGTGATGAAGGCCCTATTCGAAACGTCCAGACACCAGCCCAAAACGGCAGCGCCCATCCAGCGCTATCGCACCTCGATTAGGGCCGAATTGTGACAGATTGGCGCCAGCCCGGGAGGACAAAGGCTTTGAACCAGGTCACCGTTTTCGAGTAGGCGGCGGCGCCAAAAAACGATGCTGTTCAACTCGCCAGGCCGGCCAGAAGCTGGCTGTAGGCGCTCTTGGCCACGATGGCCAATTGCTCGCGCGGCACTGAGCCGACGACAGCGCAGCCATAGCCCTTGTCCAGCCAGTAGACGGCCTGCGGGCCGGCTTGCGCCGAAGCGTAGGTCCCCCTGGCGTTCTCCACCGATTCGGCCGTTACAAAGAGCGATATGCGCTCGCCCTTGTCGTCTTCATAGAGCAGCATTGCCGCCTTGCTCTCGCCAGCCGGCAGCAACCTGCCGCCGACCAGTTGGAACCCGCTGCCGGTCAAGTCCGGCGCAACCAGCTTCAATCCGACCCGGTTGGACAGCCAGGTCAGCAGATGATCCTTGTCGCTTGCCGGCACTTCCACCGCATGCCGCTTCTCGGCGGCATAGATGACATGCGCGGCGATCGCCTGCTCGGCCAACTGATCCTCGGCCTGATCTTCCCGGCCAATACCGTCGCTGCCGGCAAAGTAGCCGCCAAGCCCGCCCGCGGCCAGTAGACCGGCAGCGGCGGCGGCAAGCCACCAGCGCGAGCGTGGCATTGGCGTCCTGGCTGGCGTCTCGCCAAGCACCACCTTGCGCAACCGCACCGGCACCGGCTCGTGGATCACGCCAGCGAAGGCATCTCGCAATGCCGTCCTGTCGGCGATGAAACGGGCGCTTTTCGCCTTCATCTCGGGAGTGGCGTCGAGCCATGCGTCATAGGCGGCGCGCTCATCGGCCGGCAACTCGCCGTCGAGTGCCATGTGGATGTCGCGTTCGGAGAAATCGCGGCGGATCATTTCTAGACGATCCTTATCGAACGGCGGCGTGCCGTGTCGTCCAGCAGTCCGCGCAACTCCTCGCGCCCGCGCGCGATGCGCGACATCAGCGTTCCCGCCGGCACTCCCAGGATGTTGGCGGCCTCGGCATAGGAAAAGCCTTCGATCGCGACCATGACGAGTGCGGCACGGCGGTCGGGGCTGATCGCCTGCAATGCGTCGACGATCTCGCGCGAGGCGATGCTTTCCACCTGCTCGGCCGGCTGTGCAACCGCCTCGCCCGCTTCCAGCGACAGCATCGCGGCTTCGCCGCGCCGGTTCACTTTGCGCATCTGGTCAATGAACAAATGATGCATGATCGTAAACAGCCACCTCCTGGGGCTTTCTCCCGTCTGCCAGTTGTCGAGCCGCATGAGGGCCCGTTCGAGACAGTCCTGGACGAGATCGTCGGCGGCATCGCGGTCGCGCAACAACGAGCGTGCGTAGCGGCGCAGGCGCGGTATTTCGCCGAGGATTGCTGCCTTCTTTTCGTCCATGACCGCTGGTTTTCGGAATTGCCCTATTCATCAGATTGAACGCGCCTTCGCGGCGCGACGCAAGCAGCCAGTGCGAAGCGGTCCACCGCCCCGGTCACCCAAGCAATGATGTAACGATGGGAGCGGCGGGTTTATTCCCGCAATCAACAGGAGGCCAACTACGCCAAATCGGTCTTGAGAAAGTCATTGCCTTTAAAGAGCAACGGAACATCAAGAGCCTTGGCGCAGGCGTAGGAAAAGCAATCACCAAAATTAAGGTCGGCCGGATGACCGACCGCTTTGCTGTACCGGATGCTGGCATCAATGGCGCGCCCACCGATATCCTCGTTGATGGTTACATTGCGAGCGTCGATCTCAACAATGAACGCATCGACCAGATTGCGCGCCGCAGACAGCATTCCGGGAGTCGGCTTTTTGGCACCGGCATTCACTCGCCCGAGGGCAAGCGTAGCTTCGAGCCGAACAAGCGCTGAAATGTACAGCTGACCGTCGACGTCGGCGATCCGCTTCAGCAATTCCTCCCAACCCGATTCCTTGGCGAGAATTGCAACGACAACCGATGCGTCGACAAACATCAGTCTTCCCACATCTCGTCCATGAATGCCTTCATATCGAAGGTGGTGTCGGACGGCCCCAACGCCGCTGCTTGCGCTTGAAGAACGGCAATCCTCTCCCGCAGCGGTTTGCGGGCGCGGCTTCGTTCAAGTTCGTGCAAAAGCGCGGTTCGCACGGCTTCCGTTTTGCTCGGCGCATTCGTCTCGCGCTGCAATTTCGTCGCCAGCGCATCTACCTCATCGTCGCGGATATAGAGCGGCATATGAATATCTCCGTGAATATTCATATATTCCATTTTGAATATTCAAACAATCCTAACCCTCACGCCCCTTCGCCACCCTGGTCAAAAGCCGCTGGTAAAACAGGCCGATGCCAATCAGCACGGCGCCAAGGCCGATGAAGGACAGCGCGCGAAGCACACCCTCCAGCTCCGACATGTCGAAGAGGAACACCTTCAGTACGGCGACCGCAATCAATGCGGCCGAGGCGATGCGCAGCACCTGCGATTTCAGCCAGACGCCGGCGGTCAGCAGCGCCACGCCGATGATCAGCCAGAGTGCCGAATAGGTGTAGGTTTCCAACTGGCCAAGGCCGCTCCACAAGCCGATGAACTCACCCTTGAACAGGCGCCGCACCGACAACGTGGCATAGGCGAAGGCAAGCAGGGCCGCCACCAGCGCCAGCATGGCGGCATACCATTTCGGCCGCTTGTTGCGGGCATAGAGCGCAAGCCCTCCGGCCGCGACCGCCGGCAGCAGATAGGCGAGGAACAACAGGTTGAAGACCGGGATCTGCCCGGTCGACTCGTCGGTGAAAAGCGGGTTCAGCACCAGGAAATGCTGCACGACGATGAAGGCGACCGAGATCACGCCCGCCGCCATGGACCCGTAGCGCAGCACGGAACTTGGCGAGCGCCTGTCGATGGCCACGAGTATGGCGCCGGCGCCGATCGCGATCAGCGTGTAGATGGCCTGTTCGGCAAGTGTGGGCGCATCGCTGTTGAGGACACCGCCACGCATGGCGTGGCGCACCAGCATGGCAAGCGTCAGCAGTGCAAACAGCGCCGCCGAAGCTTCCATGGCCAGGCGCGGCCGGCCGTCGGTGGTGCGGGCCAGTTGCCAGGCGGCGAAAGCGAAGGCGAGCGCCGGCACGCCATAGCCCGGCAGCAGCCAGTTGAAAACCGGGGTCGTCGACAGGAACTCGGGGCCAACGACGGTCGGATCGAAGATGACACGTCCAAGCACCGCCGCGACCGCGCCGACCGAAATCCAGCCGAGCACCGGATAGGAACGCCAGCGCGTGGCCAGCGCCGGCACGATTGCGGCCGCACCAAGCAGGATGGTTGTCCAGCCGGAACTGAAGGCCATATGCAGCATCAGCAGGCCTGCGAGCGCGGCTCCGCCGAGCGCGAAGAATACGGCCGCCCTGCCCTGCAACGGCGGTTGCTCGCCGCGCGCGATCCACTCGCCGCCGGCAGCGAAAACCACGACCAGCAGCGCCGCCACGGCGGCGTAGGCAAGATCGCGGTCGAGATTGCCGAACGTGAACCAGAGTGCCAGCAGGACGACCAACGGCACGATGACGCCCCACGCCGCCCATGACGCAGCGCGGAAGTGGGTCGCAGCGGCAAATTTGCGGGCGGCCCAGAAACCGGCGCCGATGAAGACAAGGCCAAGCGCAACACCGATGCGCAAGGTCAGTGCGTTCGATGTCGCCAGGGGCACGGCATCGATGCCCAAGACGTCGCCTGAAAAATCAGAAGCGATCGAAGTCGGCGGGATGATCCCGAGATAGATCAGCACCGTCACCAGTCCCGCCGCATAGAGCAGTGGCAGCGCCGGGGGGCGGTAGAGCGCGACGGCCACCATCGCGGCGAGCACGACGGCTCCCGGCAAGGCATCGCCGGCAGCGACGAAGGCCGGATCGACCGAAAGGCCCAGCGCCGAGAGGGCAACAAACAGGCCCGGCGCGACGGACGGCCAGTCGAAAGCCGTGGCTGATCCGCCTTCGTCGCTGCGGCGGCCGAGCCAGACGAAGGCGAGCACGGCCAGCGTGACGGTGTTCACGAACAGGATCACGGATAAATTCGCGCCCGGCGCATCGGTCATATAGAGGATCGTCCAGATGCCGGTACCGACAAAGGCCGCCGTCATCAGCAACTTCCAATCGCGCATGCGGGCAATGACGCCGCTGGCGGCAAGCACGATCGCCAGATAGCCGAACAGGGCCCAGGGATTGGGCGCCTGAGAGGCAATCAGCATCGGCGTCACCATGGCGCCGACGAGGCCGATACCAGCCAGCGCCTGGCCGTGGACAAGGGCGGCGGCAATCGTCGCTATGCCGATGGCGCCGAGCAGCGTGAAGGCGAGCGCCGGCCCGATAAATCCGTAGATGCCATGTGCGGCATAGACGGCGCCGAACAGGATGAAGGCGCCCGCCGCAGTCAGGATCGCCGGGATGTAGGCGCCTGCGGCGCCTTGCACGGGCACCCTGAAGCCGGTGCGGCGAATGAATTCGCCGGCTGCAATCAGCACAAGGCCGAGCAGCCCGGCCATGGTCAGCCGCACACCGGGGCCGAAAATTCCGGCTTCGATCGTGTAGCGGATGAGAAACAGGCCGCCCAGCGCCAGTGCCAAACCGCCGACCCAGACCGCCCAGCGGGTGCCGAGCGCCGTTTCGATATCGGGTTTGCCGGGCGCTTTCACCGCTGCGACAGGCTCGGATTCTGCTGCCTTGGGCGCCGCCTCGCCTGGTGTCCATGGTCCCGGCTTGACCTCGTCCGTCGCGGCGTCGGTTTCCAGAGCCGGCAGCGCCTGCCCGGTGGCTGCCTCGCTGGCCGTTGGCGAAACGACCACGGCCGCAGCAACAACGGCTTCGGCCGGCTGGCCCTCGGTCGCCGCCGGTTCGGACTGCTTGGCGAGAGGCGGCACGGCGCCGGAAAGGACGAGGCTCCGCAGTGCGCCTAGCTCACGCTCGATCAGTCCGATGCGGCTCTGCTGGCGCGAAATGATGACGAACAGCGCGATGATGGCGACAAGGCCGATCAGGCTTTCAAACATGGCGGCTCCCCCAAACCAGACCAGTTGCTACTGACAATCAAATGTGGCCTGCAAACGACCAGCCAACGGCCGTCGGATCGGCGGCTGGAAAGATCGAGCATGTTTCGGCGTCGAAAGCCAGCGGCTTGCGCCCATTGGCCCTCGGCATCGCTTGCGAATGGCCGGTTTCCGGAACATTGCCTGCCAAACCCGCAGCCGATGGCCTATGATACCTTGGCCGCAAAGGGTTCTCCAAGCGACGTCATGGGAATACGTATGCCGCAACGAAGCGCAGGACTGCTGATCTACCGGCGAAACGCCGGGGCCCTCCAGTTCCTGCTCGTCCATCCGGGTGGACCGTTCTGGGCAAGAAAAGACGAGGGGGCATGGTCTATCCCCAAAGGGCTCGTCGACGAAGGCGAGGACGAGTTGAAAGCCGCCCGACGTGAGGCGGAAGAAGAACTCGGCGTCGCCATCAACGGCGACTTCCAGCCTGTCGGCAGTTATCGGCAGCCTGGCGGCAAGATCGTGAGTGCGTGGAGCGTCGAGGCCGATGTCGACACCGATGCCATCAGAAGCAACATGTTCACCATGGAGTGGCCGCCAAGGTCGGGATCCATGAAGGCATTTCCCGAAGTTGACCGGGCCGGTTGGTTTTCAGAGTTGGAGGCCGGTCTCAAGATACTCAAAGGCCAGCGCGCGATCCTGGACGATTTCGTGGAACGGCAAAAAGCCGGATAGGCGCCTGCTGTTCTCACCGGTCGTCCAGTGCGTGTTTGGACGATCCTTATCGTGCCGCCAGATTGGCGGCCGGGAAGATCGAGCATGTCTCGGTGCCGAAAGCCAGCAACTTGCCGCCGGCATCCTTCAACGTCGCCTCGGATACCGCCAGCGTGCGACCCTTGTGAATAACCTTGCCCTCACAGACCACCTCTCCGGTCCTGGGCGTGATCGGCCGCGTCAGGTTCACCTTGAATTCCGCCGTCGTATAGGCCTCGCCTTTTGCGAGCAGCGTCTGCACGGCGCAGGCAAGCGCCGAATCGAGCAGTGTCGCCGCCCAGCCGCCATGCACGCCCCCCAACGGGTTCAGGTGGCGCTCGTTCGGCACACCCCGAAACACGGCACGGGAAGCTGAGCTGGAAGGAAATCGGCGGCGCCGGATATTTGCCATCGATGATGCGCTGCAAAAGTTCCAGGCCGGTGTAGGCAAGCATGTCGGCATGCGGAATGGTGCCGAGGCCGAGCGGCGAGACCCGGCCTGGATAAAGTTCCACTTCGCTCATGTGATGATTTCTCTCGCGGCGGTTTCTCCCGACAGGCCTTTTGTCGTGTGGTGCTTCCGCAGCGCGGCGAGGAAGCCGGAGCGCGCGTCCGGCTGCTCGATGCCGCGCGGCTCGTAGACGTGACGGGTGAAGAAGAAGCCGGTGAGCCGGAAGGCATCCTGGATCGCCGCCGGATCGGCGCGCAGGCCGGAGCCACGCAGGAAGGCCGGCAGCGCCAGCATCTTGTCGCACCAGGGCGCGCCGGCTTCCCGCGACACCGCTCGGCCCGATTTCGGCGAGACATAGGCAAGATCCTGCCGCGTGCCGGTCGCGGCGCACTGGCTGAGATCGAGACCGAAACCCAGTTCGTCGAGGATCAGGAGCTCGAAACGGGCCACCAGTTCGCCGGCCGCATCGACGTCATCGAGATGCACGATCATCACCGACAGCGCCTCGTAGAGGCCGCCATGGGCGTCGCGCTCGGGCAGCAGGCGCAGATGCGCGGCCATGGTCTGCAGGCCATACACGGCGACCGCACTCTCCATCAACCTGGCCGCATTCATCTCGATCGCTTCGGCCTGGAACGTGCCTAGGTGCTCATCAAGGCGCGCCCGCCAAAGCAGGTCGACACGGTTGCCGGGCTGGAGAACAGGCTGCTGCTTGCGCGAGCGCCCGCCACGCACGAGGCCGAGATGGCGGCCATGCGCACGCGTCATCACCTCGAGGATGGCGCTGGTTTCGCCATGCTTGCGGGTGCCGAGAATGATTCCCTCGTCGCGCCATTCCATGCCTGGAGCATTTCACCGATCGGGTGGCGAAATCAAGGTACGGGCTTGGTGCCTGGGCTGGCTCTCGCAAGGGTGCATAAAAAGCCGCCCGCAGCATAGCTGCGGGCGGTCTGGTGGGGTCAGTCGATCCGTTAGAACGAGCGCTGGAAGCGGAGGATGCCGCCGACGCTGCTCTTCTTGTCGGCCTTGGTCCAGTTGTTGAAGTCGGCGTCGTCGAATTTTCCTGCATTGAGGTAATCGACTTCAGCCGTGATCGTGTAACCGGGCACAATCGTGTATGCGACGTTGGCAGCGACGCCGAGGTTCTTCCAGTCGTCATAGGAGATCTGGGCGTTGAACGAGGTCTTGTCGTTGAACTTGTAGGTGCCGCCACCCCAGATCGCCCAGTTTCCGCCCCACGGCTTGTATTGGGTGCGGCCCGTGCCGAAGTCGTTGATGTTGTCGTTGGTGCCGTAGCCGCCCATGACGAACAGCGTCAATTCCTTGCCGACATTGACGTCCAAGCGAACCTTGCCGGCCACTTCCTCGTAGTTGCTGTCATAGGCGACGACGCCGGTGACCGCACCCCAGTCGCCCTTGTACTTCAAGCCGCCGACGACATGCGGAACATAGCTGTCGATCGTGTTGACGCCGGTACCTTCTTCGAGCGAGACCACGGCCGAGAAGCCGCTGCCAGCGTCGAAATAGTACTGCACGACGTTGGTATCCTTGATACCGTACGGGATGATCGTGTCCTGGATGACGTTGCCGGCATAGCCGATAAACGAATCGTATGCCGTTTCATCCTTACCGACGCGCAGGCCGCCGAGCTGAATCCAGGCGAAGTTGAGGGTCGTCGCCTTGTTGCCGGCCTGCCAGCCAGTGCCGCCAGTCTCATAGTCGCCGCTGCTGTTGCCAAATTGAAAGCGAGTCTCGGTGTAGGTCTTCAACGTACCGAGCTCGGTTTCCTGGCCGGTCCAGGTCTTCAGCGCGAAGCGCATGTTCTTGTAGTAGGTGTCGTGGCTATCGCCGTCCATGTGATCGGCAACGTTGTTGACGCCATCCAGCGTGCCGCTGTCCCCGACGCCTATGTCATAGCGGAGATAGCCGCCGATGCGCAGGCAGGTCTCGGTGCCGGGGATATAGAAGTAGCCGGCGCCGTAGACGTCGCAGATCCTGACGTATTCAGCGGGTTCCGGCTCGGCGACGACGACAGCGTCGGCGGCGCGAGCGCCGGAGACCGCGATCAGTGCCGCGGCTGAGCCGAGAAGAAGGCTCTTGATGTTCATTTTCTGACCTCTCCAGTCAAAGTTAAAAATGGCTTCGGATTTTGGTTGGCGGATATATTTTCCCGCCTCACCACAACGAAAAAGGCCCGCACCGCGTCCCCTTTTCGCGGCGAACATACCCATCAATCTTCCGCCTTCAATGACAATTCCACAAACATTCGGGATTGATGACATAGATTAAATCCGTGTTGCAGAAATATCACTGGAGAATTCACTTCAAATTACGGAACCGCACAAGTGGAACATTGTCATATTTCCGTAATAATTCCCTGTATGCTCCAATTTTATGCTGATATTCCACGGATACCGATTGTTTGAGAAATTTCGCTTAAATAAATCCACTTCCGTGGTCGTTTCTACCTAGCCATTCCCCAGCCACGTGAAACCGAAGCCGATCCCCTCGAAGGAGTCTTTTCAGCGGGTCACGGGCACGCCGGGACGGACCACAGGCCATGATGGGAAGATCAATCCGACGTCGGCGGACTCGTCTGCAAGAATCCGCGCTGGCCAACTGAGAAGTCGACCCAACGGAACCTCGGCGTCCCTGGTCGATAGCCACCAGCCAACGGTTTGAGTCATTATTACCGGCGCTTGTGGTCGGCCAACACCGCGTCGATCACGCGCCAGGATTGTTCGATCTCGGCCGAGTTGACGTCTATCTCGCCGGCGGCGGTGATCAGCGCCTTCCACAGTGCCCAGCCGCGGCCGCGCGCCCAGGTCGCGTCGTCGACGCCGAGGCCAGCGCGGAAGGCCCCCCTGCTCTTTCCCTCGAACAATGTCCAGGCAATCGCCAGATCGCATGAGGGCTCGCCGACGCCGGAGGTGCCGAAGTCGATCACCGCGCTTAGCCTGCCGTGTTCAACCAGAAGATTGCCCCAGCTGACATCGCCGTGGAACCAGACGGGCGGGCCTTGCCAAGGGGCGGCAAGAGCCGTTTCCCAGACAGCGCTTGCCGCGCCGGCGTTGATACGGGTGTCGAGCGCCGCGATCGCTTGTCTCGTCTCCCCGTCATAGACGTTCAGCGGCCCGCCGCGAAAGAAATTGTGTTGGCCCGGCCCCGGTCCGCCAGCCGGGTCGATCCGCTTCAGCGCAACCAGAAAGCCGGCCAGGTCCGCCGCGAATTCCGACAGGTTGGCGATACGCTCGCGCTTTGCAGTCTCACCTTCGATCCACCTGTAGACGGACCAATGCCACGGATAGCCTTCGGCCGGGGCTCCCATCGCCAGCGGTATAGGGATGGGCAGCGGCAACAGCGGCGCCAGCCTCGGCAGCCAGCGATGTTCCTTCTCCACTTGCAGGGAATAGGCGGCGGCACTGGGCAACCGAACGGTCATCTCGTCGCCGAGACGAAAGCTTCTGTTGTCCCATCCGCCAGGTTCAATCGGCCGAACCGCAAGATCCCTCCAGCGAGGAAACTGCGCCGCGATCAACCGGCTGACCAAAGCTGCGTCGATATTCGACTTGCTAACCATCCATCCTAGTGCGGAAACTCGAGCCCCATCTCGCGGTAGCGCTCGGGATCGTCGCCCCAGTTCTCGCGCACCTTGACGAACAGGAACAGATGCACCTTTTGCTCGAGGATGCCGGCGATTTCCATACGCGCCGCCTGGCCGATGGCGCGGATGGTCTCGCCCTTGTGGCCGAGCACGATCTTCTTCTGGCTGTCGCGTTCGACATAGATGACCTGCTCGATGCGCACCGAGCCGTCCTTCTTCTCTTCCCATTTCTCGGTTTCGATGTGCGAGGAATAGGGCAGTTCCTGATGCAGCCTGAGATAGAGCTTCTCGCGAGTGATCTCAGCGGCGAGCTGGCGCATCGGCAGATCGGAGATCTGGTCTTCCGGATAATACCAGGGCCCCACCGGGAGCGCCTCGGCAAGGTAATCGAGGAGGTCCTTGCAGCCCGAGCCGGTCAGCGCCGAAACCATGAAGGTGCGCTTGAACGGCACTCTTTCGTTCGCTGCTGCCGCCAGCGCCAACAACGCCTCCGGCTTGACGCGGTCGACCTTGTTGAGGATCAGCGCCATCGGCTGGCGCACATCCTTCAGGCGTTCGAGAATGGCGTCGGCATCACCTCTAATGCCACGCTCGGCATCGATCAGGAGCAGCACGATATCGGCATCCTTGGCGCCGCCCCAGGCTGTCGTCACCATTGCCGTGTCGAGACGCCGCTTCGGCTTGAAGATGCCCGGCGTATCGACGAAGACGATCTGCGCGTTGTCGTGCGTGGCGATGCCTCTGACGATGGCACGCGTCGTCTGCACCTTGTGGGTGACGATTGACACCTTGGCGCCGACAAGCTGGTTGACCAGCGTCGACTTGCCGGCATTGGGCGCACCGATCAGCGCTACGAAGCCGGAATGCGTAACGGCCGCAGGCGCGGCCGGAACCGTGTCTTCCGTGGCTGTCATGCCGCCTCTCCCTGATCGATCCAGACACCTTCACGAATGAGAAGGGCGGCGGCGGCGGCCTGCTCGGCCTCGCGTTTGGAGCGGCCGCTGCCGACAGCCGGCTGAAACCCACCAACCATGACACTGACGGTGAACAGCGGATCGTGATCCGGCCCCTCGCGGCTATCGATGCGGTAGACGGGCACGGCGCTTGCCGCCTGATGCGCCCATTCCTGCAACTCGGTCTTGGCGTCGCGTCGGCCGGCACCCGACGCCTGCGAGCGCGGCTGCCAATATTTGTGGATGAAAGCGCGCGCCGCTTCCAGCCCTCCGTCGAGGTAGAGCACGGCGATCAGTGATTCCAGCGCGTCGGCGCGCAGATTGACGCGCTTGCGTCCCTCGAGCCCTTGAACGTCGGATCCGGCGCGGATCAGCTCCGGCAGACCAATATGTTCGGCGATCTCCGACAGCGCCTCGGCATTGACCAGCGCGTTGAACCGCAGCGACAATTCGCCTTCCGCCGCATCGGGAAACGCGGCCAGCAGCATATCGGCCACCACGAGGCCGAGAACCCGGTCGCCCAGGAACTCAAAGCGCTCATAGTCGGTGCCGGCATTGGCGCCGCGGGCGCTGGCATGGGTCAAGGCACGCTGCAGGCGCCTGCGGTCGGCAAAGGCATGGCCCGTGCGCTCCACCAGCGCTTCGGCGAGCGCGTCGGCGGTCAGCCGTCTTGTCGCCGCCATGACCCTAATTAACGAAGTGGAAGAGGCGCGAAGCACGCATAAGCGACGGCCACTTCCAGATTTCGAGCGGGCTCGCCTTGCCGGCGATCGAGAAGAAAACAAGGTTGGCCCGGCCAACCAGGTTTTCGGCCGGAACGTAGCCGACGGAGAATCGGCTGTCGGCGGAGTTGTCCCTGTTGTCGCCCATCATGAAATAGTGACCGGGCGGAACATCGAACTCGCGCGTGTTGTCGCCGATCGAGTTCGGCGACAGATCCAGCGTATCGTAGCTGACGCCGTTGGGCAGCGTCTCACGATAGACGTCGATCGGATAATCCTTTTCGGTGATGTCGGGATTGTCGATCTGTCCGGTCTTCACGCGCGGCACGCCGACGCCGTTGATGAACAGCTGGCCGTCCTTCACCTGGATCTTGTCGCCAGGCAGGCCCACCACACGTTTGATATAGTCGACGGACGGGTCCGGCGGGAACTTGAACACAGCCACATCGCCGCGCTTCGGCTCGGAGCCCCAGATGCGGCCCGAGAAGATGTCCGGGCCGAAGGGCAGCGAATAACGGGAATAGCCGTAGGACCATTTGGTGACGAAGAGATAGTCGCCCTCGAGCAGCGTCGGCCGCATCGAACCCGACGGGATGGAAAAGGGTTGGAACAAGAGCGTGCGAATGACCAAGGCAAGCAAGAGCGCCTGGACGATGACGCTGACGGTTTCGCCAAGCCCGCCGGATTTCTTCTGGGGTTTTTCAGCCACGCTCATGTCGTCCTCGATTGTGCGTTGGATGGTATAGAGTCTCGGCGCGCGCTGGGCAACGTCATGCCGGTGGTCAGATGCAATCAATGTGGCGCTTGTTCGACGGGCAACGCTTCGATGATCACAAAGGCTTGAGCAAGCGGAAAATCATCCGTGATGGTGAGATGGATCATCGCCCGATGGCCCTTTGGCAGAATCGCGTTCAGCCGCGCCTCGGCGCCACCGGTCAGTGCCATGGTGGGCGCGCCGCTCGGAAGATTGACGACACCCATGTCGCGCCAGAACACGCCCTGCGCCAGGCCGGTGCCCAGTGCCTTGGCGCAGGCCTCCTTGGCTGCGAAGCGCTTGGCGTAGGAGGCCGCCCGCGCCCGACGGTTTTCGGAGCGGGCTTGCTCGACTTCGGTGTAGATTCTCTGGATAAAGCGCTGGCCATGGCGCTCCAAGGACTTTTCAATGCGTCTGATATCGATCAGATCGCTGCCGATGCCGATGATCATCGCGCGGTGGAACCGATGCTTGCGTTTGGGTGAGACGATTGCTCATGGCGGGCCGCGCGCTCTGCCAGCCGTTTGCGCCGCTGCTCGCGAAAGGCGTTCATGCCCCAGCGCGTGATGGCGTAGAACAGAACCCCAAAGGCCAGTCCAAGCGGTATCGCACCGATCAGCATCGGCTTCAGCACCGGGGCCCACAATTGCGCGAAGGAAAGGTTGTGCAGCATCTCGCCCAGATGTGCTGGCGGGCCGTGCGCTGGCAGGCGGCTGTGCAGGATCAGCTTGCCGGTCTCCCAGGAGGCGCCCCACAGCAGCGGGAACGTCAGCGGATTGCCGAAGAATACTGCGCCAAGTGCGGCCGCCACCAGATTACCGGCGATGAGCCAGCACAGCACCGCGGCAATGGCGAAATGGAAACCCACCGGAAAGAACGAAGCAAAGACGCCAGCGGCGACGCCGGCCGCCACCGCATGCGGCGTGGCCTTCAGCCGCAGGATGCGCTTGGAAAAGTACTGCAGCGAGCGCGAAAACGACCGGCGCGGCCATAGATAGGTACGCACCCGCTCCAAGAGGCCATCAGGCTCGCGGCGTCGAAAAAGCACTCTATTCCAATTCCTGATCTACCAATACCCGCCGTCTGCCAGCCCAAGCCGGGTCACAGCAACTTATCTTGCGCTTCCGGGGCGCAGAAAGGCAACAACGACTTTGATATAGCGACAGGCTGGCTTCGGAACAACGAAACGCTGCCGCGATGGTCTGCCGCAGGGGGTAACAAGATCGCCATTGAGGCGAAACTGAGGAGAAGAGAAGGATGGCCGGCATGACCACCATTCGACCAGCGCGAGAGGACGACGCGAAAGAGTTGCCCGATATCGAGCAATCCGCCGGGCTGGCGTTTCGTTCCATACCGGACCTCGCCTGGATCGCCGACGACGGCAATATGAGCGTCGAGCGGCACCTCGCAATGATCGCCGAGGGCACATGCTGGGTCGCCACGGACAAGCGCGACCGCGCCATCGCCTTCTTGAGCGCCAGCGTTGAGGACGATGCATTGCATATCCTGGAATTCGACGTTCGTTTTGAGTGGCAGGGCTCGGGCATCGGCCGAGCCCTGCTGGAGACCGTTATCGAGGAGTCCAGGCGCCGCGGCCTTGCGACGATCACGCTGACGACATTTCGCGATGTTGCCTGGAACGCGCCGTTCTACAGAAAGTTCGGATTCCGCGTCCTGGAGGATGCGCAGATCGATGCGCGGCTCGCCGGGTGGCTGAGACAGGAAGCCGCGCACGGGATGCCAACGAGTCGGCGCTGCGCAATGCTGCTCGATCTCGCGCGGATTTAACGGCGCCTATTCCAGATATTCACTGACCTCGACCAGATTGTCCTCGGGATCGCGGAAATAGACAGACATCATGCGACCGCGTGCGCCGACCCGCTCGACCGGTCCAAGTTCCACCGCCACACGATCGGCTTCGAGACTGGCGAGGAGTTCGCCGAGCGGCCGATCGGTGATCAGGCAGAAATCACCGGCTCCGGGCGTCGGCGACTTCGCCTTCGGCTCGAAGGTGCGGCCGACCTCGTGGACATTGATCTTTTGGTTGCCGAAAGCCAGGGCTGTCGGCAGGCCCGGCGTATCGATGCGCTTAAAGCCCAGAACGCGCTGGTAAAAGGCGCAGGTCGCCTCGAGTGAGGCCACCGTCAGCACGAAATGATCGATACTGATGATCATCCCGCCCCTCTCAGATATTGCGACTGCCCGGCTTGATCGCCGGTATGGCGGCGAGTTCCGGCGGCAGCCGATCGGCCGGATAGGCCGGCACCTCGTACTCGGCGAGGGCGATCAGCGGCACGCCGACATCGGTCTTGCCCGCCGAGCGGTCGATGATGCAGGCCGCCGCCGTGACCTCGGCGCCAAGTTCGCGCAGGCAGTCGATGGTCTCGCGGATAGACAATCCAGTGGTGACGATGTCCTCGACAATGACGACACGCGCGCCGAGCGCGATCTCGAAGCGGCGCAGCCGGAACTCGCCCCCTTCCCGCTCGACCCAGATCGCCGGCACGCCAAGATGGCGCGAAGTCTCGTAGGCCGGGATCAGCCCGCCGATGGCCGGGCCGACGACATAGTCGATTTTACCCGGCACGGCGGCGCGGATCTTTTCGGCCAGCGCCTTGCACAGCCGCTCGGTCTTATCGGCATGCATGAACACGCGCGCCTTCTGCAGGAAGACAGGGCTGCGCAGACCCGACGTCAGGATGAAATGCCCCTCCAGGACAGCACCAGCCTGGCGAAAAATATCCAGCACTTCGTCCGTATTCATCCGTCTATCCCCGTGTAGATCAGCCGAGTTAGCCATTGACACGCCGTGCATCGCTGACGCTCGAATTGTCCTTGAGCTGCGACAGCAGCCGGTTGAGATGCTTCAGATCCCAGACTTCGAGATCGATCAGCATTTCGGTGAAATCGGGCGCGGTGCGCACCATTGACAGCGTATGGATGTTGGCATCGTTCGAGGCAACGACCTGGGCGATGTCGGCGAGCGATCCCGGTGCATTGATGGCGGTGACGGAAATACGCGCGGGGAAGCGTTCCTTGGTGCGCTCGTCGATGTCCCAGCGCACGTCAATCCAGCGCTCGGGCTGGTCGTCGAAAGCCTGCAGCGCCGGCGACTGGATCGGATAGATGGTAATGCCGGTGCCCGGCTGCACGATGCCGACGATGCGGTCGCCAGGCACCGCCCCTTCCGGCGCGAAACGCACCGGCAGGTCACCGCGCACGCCACGGATCGGCACCGCGCCGTCGCGCGGCTGGTCCTTGTCCTTGCGCGCGGCACGGCCCGGGATCTGGAACAGCATGCCGGCGGCGTTGCGGATCTTCGACCAGCCTTCCTCGCGCTGCTTGGGCGCCGCCGGCGTGACGCGCTCGTCCTTGTAATCTGGGAAGACGGCTTTCATGACGTCGGTGGACGCCAATTCGCCGCGGCCGACGGACGCCAGCACGTCCTCGATGTCCTTGCGCGCCAGCCGGTGCAGGACGGGCTTCAGGTTTTCCTTGGTGAAATTCTTGCCGGCCCGCTCGAAAGCCCGTTCGAGAATGCGCGCGCCGAGACCCGAATACTGCTTGCGGATGGCGTTCTTGGTGGCGCGGCGAATGGCGGCGCGCGCCTTGCCAGTGACGACGACGGATTCCCACGCGGCCGGCGGCACCTGCGCCTTGGAGCGGATGATCTCCACCTCGTCGCCATTCTTCAGCTCCGTCATCAGCGGCATGATGCGGCCGTTGACCTTGGCGCCGACGCAGGTGTCGCCGACATCGGTGTGAACCGCATAGGCGAAGTCGATCGGCGTGGCACCTTTCGGCAGCGCGATCAGCATGCCCTTGGGGGTGAAGCAGAACACCTGATCCTGGAACAGTTCCAGCTTGGTGTTCTCGAGAAAATCCTCGGGATTGTCGCCCTCGGCGAGTTGTTCGATCGTGCGCCTCAGCCAGGCATAGGCATTGGTTTCCTTCGAGATCGAATGGGCCGTGCCGTTCGCCTTGCCGCCGGTATCCTTGTAGATCGAATGGGCGGCGACGCCATATTCGGCGATCTTGTTCATCTCGCGGGTGCGGATCTGAAGCTCGACGCGCTGACGCGACGGCCCGACGATGGTGGTGTGGATCGAGCGGTAGTCGTTCTGCTTCGGTGTTGAGATGTAGTCCTTGAAACGGCCGGGCACCATCGACCAGGCGGTGTGGATGGCGCCAAGCGCGCGATAGCAGTCCTCGACATTGTCGACGACGACGCGAAAGCCGAAAATGTCGGACAATTGCTCGAAGGAGAGCGCCTTGGCCTCCATCTTGCGGAACACCGACCACGGCTTCTTCTGCCGGCTTTTGACGCCTGCATTGATCGCGTGTTTCTCGAACAGAGCCGACAGCGCTTTCTCGATCTCCGACAGCACACCCTTGTTGCGCTCGAAAATCTCGGCGAGCCTGGCGGTGACGGCGCGATAGGCTTCCGGATTGATGTAGCGGAAGGCGATCTCCTCCAGTTCCTCGCGCATGCCCTGCATGCCCATGCGCCCGGCCAGCGGCGCATAGATATCCATCGTCTCCTCGGCGATGCGCAGGCGCTTGGCTTCCGGCACATGGTCGAGGGTGCGCATATTGTGCAAGCGGTCCGCGAGCTTGACCAGAAGCACGCGCACGTCTTCCGAGATCGCCAGCAGAAGCTTGCGCAGGTTCTCGGCCTGCTCGGCCTTCTTGGAGACGAGGTCGAGCTTCTTCAGCTTGGTCAGGCCCTCGACCAGCTTGCCCATTTCGGGCCCGAACAGTTCGTCGATCTCGGCCCTGGTCGCCGTGGTGTCCTCGATCGTGTCATGCAGCAGGGCGACGGCGATCGTCGCCTCGTCCATGTGCATTTCGGTGAGGATGGCGGCGACTTCGAGCGGATGCGAGAAATAGGGGTCGCCGGAAGCGCGCTTCTGGTGGCCATGCTTCTGCATGGCATAGACATAGGCCTTGTTGAGCAACGCCTCGTTGACGTCAGGCTTGTAGCGCTGGACGCGCTCGACAAGCTCATACTGACGCATCATGGGCGGAATCTCTCGGCGATGAAATGAATCATGCGCCGCACTGCTGCACGGCGCATGTCATAGATAGCCACGAAACTGCCGGGACGGAAGTGCCGGAAGATTGTTCCAGGCGCCTCCGCAAAGCAGTCTTAGTAGTCGTCGCTCTTTTCCGGCGGCACCAGGCCTTCGATGCCGGCCAGCAGGTCTTCCTCGGTCATGCGATCGAAGGCGATGTTGTCCTCGGCATCATCGGTATCGGCGGCCGTGACGGCGGCGCCGGTCTGATCGGCGATCGCCTCGCCATCGGCTTCGGGCTCGTCGACCTCGACATGCTTCTGCAGCGAATGGATCAGGTCTTCCTTGAGGTCGTCCGGCGACAACGTCTCGTCGGCGATCTCGCGCAGTGCGATGACCGGGTTCTTGTCATTGTCGCGCGGGACGGTGATCTGCGCGCCCTGGCTGATCTGACGAGCACGGTGGCCGGCCAGAAGCACCAGTTCGAAGCGGTTGTCGACCTTGTCGATGCAATCTTCAACGGTTACGCGGGCCATGGATTGCCCCTTTCATGCCTGGATTTAATGGAAAACAGGCGCGGTCAATAACCCGAACGCCGCGGAAATACAAGCATTATGGAATGCCGGGGCCGGAGAACGGACGATCTGTCATTGCTTTGTCGGATTTCCCCCGAAACCGGTTTCGGTCGAGCTCCGGTGCGCCCGGTACCAAGCCGGCGATCACAATTGCTTGCAGTGCGGCAACGAACCCTTGGATTGCCACAAAACTGGCGTTATTTCGAAAAGCGTAAGGTCAGCCGGTTTATTGCGAACCCTACTGATAGTCGCATTTCGTTTTGACGGCCGCTTATTTCGAAAAGGAATTTTTCCATGTTCGACCCCCGTGAAAAGATCGCCCTGTTCATCGACGGCGCCAATCTCTACGCCACGTCGCGCGCGCTCGGTTTCGACATCGATTATCGCAAGCTCCTGTCGAGCTTCCAGAAACGCGGCTACCTGCTGCGCGCCTACTATTACACCGCCCTGGTCGAGGATCAGGAATATTCCTCGATCCGGCCGCTGATCGACTGGCTCGACTATAACGGCTTCAAGGTCGTCACCAAGCCGGCCAAGGAATTCACCGATTCGACCGGCCGCCGCAAGATCAAGGGCAACATGGACATCGAATTGACCGTCGATGCGCTGGAACTGGCCGATGTCGTCGACCACTATGTCATCTTCTCCGGGGACGGCGATTTCCGCACGCTGGTCGAGGCGCTGCAGCGGCGCGGGCGCAAGGTGTCGATCGTCTCGACCATGGCCTCGCAGCCGCCGATGATCTCCGACGATCTGCGCCGCCAGGCCGACCATTTCATCGACCTGATGACGCTGAAGAACGAGGTGGGCCGCGATCCTTCCGAAAGGCCGGTGCGCCGACCCGAACCGGCCGAGACGGAAGAGGACGAGTACTGAGGGCGGCTGCGTTGGCCGCACATCTGGCCGCCTCCCCGGAACCCGATCGCGATTGCCCGCTCTGTCCACGGCTGCATGGCTTCATTGCCGAGTGGCGGCAACGCGAGCCATCGTGGTTCAACGCGCCGGTTCCGACCTTCCTGCCGCCCGAAGGCGACGATTCGGTCCGGCTGCTGATCGTCGGGCTTGCGCCCGGCCTGCGCGGAGCGAACCGCACGGGCCGGCCTTTCACGGGCGACTATGCCGGCGACCTGCTCTACGGCACGTTGATCGCGCACGGCTTGGCGCGCGGCGAGTTCAAGGCGCGGCCTGACGATGGGTTGGAGCTCGTTGGAACGGCAATCACCAACGCCGTCCGCTGCGTGCCTCCCGAGAACAAGCCTGTGGGCGCCGAGATCGCCACCTGCCGGACTTTCCTTGTGCCGACGATCACACGGTTTCCCAATTTGCGGGCCGTGCTGACACTTGGTTCGATCGCGCACCAGTCGACCGTGCGGGCACTGGGCCAGCGCGTCGCCGCCTATCCCTTCAAGCATGGCGGGCGGCAGGAGGCCGGGGGCATCACGCTGTTTTCCAGCTATCACTGCTCGCGCTACAACACCAACACCGGCGTGCTGACCGAAGCGATGTTCGTCAGCGTTTTCAGGGAAATTGCGGCGTTCCTGGATTCGTAGGGTCTGGAATTGGCTTACAACGCCGGCGCGAACAATGCGGACAGTTTCTCCTGACCGCCTTGCAGGACGTTCAGGTCGACGTCACCGACGATGCCCTCGACGCGGCCCCTGTTGTGGTACTGCCAGTAGACCCAATCGTCGCGACCCGGCTCGAGCAGCAGTGAGCGAAGCCAGAGCGGACGGGCGGCGATCTGTCCTGCATAGGCCGTTGCTGCATCGTCGGTCAGATAGATGATGGCTTTCTTGCCAAAGGCGGCTTCAACGGGACCGAGGAAGGCCTGGAGTTCGGTGTCGAGTTGTTCGGGCGAAGGACGCTGCGGGCAATTGCCGCCGAACTCGATGTCGACAACCGGCGGCAGCAAAGGCTGGTCGTGCGGCACCACGGCGATGAAATTCTTCGCCTGGTCGGCGCCCGGCCGGCAGAAGGTGAAAAAGTGATAGGCGCCGACAGCGAGCCCGGCAGCACGAGCCTCGCGCAGATTGGTAGCAAAGGCATCGTCGACATGATCGCCGCCCTCGGTCGCCTTGATGACCGCAAAGGCGATATCGGCGGCGGCAACGCGTCGCCAGTCGATCCGGCCCTGATGATGCGAAACGTCGATGCCCCTGACAGGATATTTGCCGCGATCCGGAGAAAACGCATGGAAATAGAAGAAGCCGCCAGCGACCATGAGCATTGCAAAAACCAGGCTGACCGATCCCCAGAGGATGATCCGGTTCTTCAAGACTGTCCCCTCCGGTATTCTGGCTCCTTGGCTAGAACCCTGAAAGCCAAACACTTATCCGCTTGGCTACCGCCTGATGGCTGTCACCCGCGCTCTTTCAAGAGCCTGCCCTTCTCACGCGACCAGTCGCGCTGCTTTTCCGTCTCGCGCTTGTCGTGCAGCTTCTTGCCGCGACCTACGGCGAGCAGCAGCTTGGCCCGGCCCTGGTCGTTGAAATAGATCTTCAGCGGCACCAGGGTCATGCCTTCGCGGTCGACGCTCTGCGACAGCCTGGCCATCTCGCGCTTGTTGAGCAGCAGTTTGCGGCGCCGGCGCGGCTCGTGGTTGAAGCGGTTGGCCTGCAGATATTCCGGTAGATAGGAGTTGATCAGCCAAATCTCGCCGCCCTCGACCGAGGCATAGCTGTCCTGGATGTTGGCCTGGCCCTGGCGCAGCGACTTGACCTCGGTGCCGGTCAGCACCAGGCCGGCCTCGATCGTGTCGAGCACCTCATAGGAAAACCGCGCCTTGCGGTTTTCCGCAACGGTCTTGTTGTTGGGATCGGCTTTTCTGACTTGATTCATAATGCGGAGAGGTGGCGCCTCATCCCTAATTTATCAAGCCGGCGTGCTTCATCGCCGCGTCGATCTTTTCGGCCGTCGATTGTTCGACCGTGACCAGCGGCGAGCGCAGCACGTTCTCGACCTTGCCGAGCTTTGAAAGCGCATATTTGGCGCCGGACACGCCGGGTTCGATAAAGATCGCCTTGTGCAGCGGCAGCAAGCGATCCTGCAATTCCAGCGCCTTGGCGCTGTCGCCGGACAGCGTCGCCTCCTGGAATTCGGCACAAAGCCGCGGCGCGACGTTGGCCGTCACCGAGATACAGCCGACACCGCCATGCGCGTTGAAGCCGAGCGCGGATGCATCTTCGCCGGAAAGCTGGATGAAATCCTTGCCGCAGGTCATACGCTGCTCGGAAACCCGTTCGACCTTGCCGGTCGCGTCCTTGACGCCGACGATATTCTTGAAGTCGTGCGCCAGCCGGCCCATCGTCTCCGGCATCATGTCGATGACCGACCGCGGCGGGATGTTGTAGATGATGATCGGCAGCTTGGTTGCCCTGGCGACGGCGGCGAAGTGCTCATAGAGCCCGCGCTGCGTCGGCTTGTTGTAGTAGGGAGTGACGACAAGTGCAGCATCGGCGCCTGCCTGTTCGGCATATTGGACCAGGCCGATCGCTTCCGCGGTGTTGTTGGAGCCAGCGCCGGCGACGACCGGAGCGCGGCCCCTGGCCGCCTCGATGCAGACCTTGACCACCTGACGATGCTCGTCATGCGACAGCGTCGGCGACTCGCCGGTGGTGCCAACGGGAACAAGGCCTGTCGTGCCCTCCGCAAGTTGCCAGTCGACAAAGGCGCGAAAGGCTTTCTCGTCGAAACGCCCGCTCTTTTCGAACGGTGTCACGAGCGCGGTCAGCGAGCCTCTCAGCATGTTCGTCCAACTCCTTGGGACTTCTTGTTCACGCATATCGTTATCCCAAAACCGGTAGCCACTTCTGGGCGATATGCATGGGTGTTTTCGTCTCTGGTCTTAATGTCGCGCCTTCTAACCGAAAGCGAGGCGGCGCACCATAGTCTCGACATGGTTGCGCGGCAAGCATTGCCATGCTGCCAGCAAAGGCAATTCGAACGGCCTCGATAACCTTTTGTTAACTGGCCCTTCATGACCTAAGCTTACGGTCTGGTCCAGGTCGCGAAGCTTCCGCGCCTGCTGGTGATGTGTAAAGGCTGAACGATGCCGACTAGGCGGCCTCATCTTTTCGCGCTCCTGGGCGCGGTCGTCGCGCTGATGCCGGAGATGGCGATCGGCGGCAGCGTCGACGTGCAGTTGACATCGGCCATTCCGATACCCGGCATGCAAGGCTCGCAAGATGCGGGTCCACGCGATACGGCCCCCTCTCCCAGCATCGTGCAGTTGAAGAGCGGTCTGGACGCACTGGCGGCGGGCGACATTCCCGGTGCCCGCGCCGCACGCGATGCCCTTCCCGCCCGTTCGCTCGACCAGCACATCCTTGCCTGGGCAATCGCGCTTTATGGCGGCGACAAGGTGCCGAGCGGCGACATTGCGGCCGCAGCGAAAATGCTGCCCAACTGGCCGGGGACAACCGCGCTGCGCAAGAACAGCGAACGCGCACTCTATCGCGAGAACCCCGCCCCCGACATCGTTGTGCAAGCGTTCGACGGCAGCCAGCCGCAGACATTCGAAGGCGTGATGCTTCTTGCCCGCGCCTATGTGGCCCTGGGCAAGGCAGAGGCGGCGCGTTCGGTGCTGGTGCCGTTCTGGCGCACCGCGATCCTGGAGGCCAAGGACGAGACAGCGCTGATCAAGGAGTTCGGCGGGCTGATCCCGGCCGCCGATCACCGATTCCGTATGGAGCGCATGTTCTACGCCGACCGGGTCGGCGCGGCGCAGCGCGTCGCCGGCCCGGCGCAAGCGGAGCAACTGGCCACCGCCTGGGCGGCGGCCGACAAGGGCGACAAGAACACCCCCAAGCTGCTCAAGGCGGTGCCGGCTTCACAGCGTTCTGCCGGCTATTTCTTCGCGCAAGCCGAATATCTGCGCAAGCAAGACAATATTGCCGACGCCGCCGCCATCGTGATGAAGGCGCCGACGGATCGCGAAGCGCTGGTCGACCCGGATGCCTGGTGGGTGGAGCGCCGGGTACTGTCGCGCGAGCTGGTCGACAAGGGTGACATGAAAGCCGCCTACAGGATCGTCGCCATGCATGCGGCCGAAAGCACAGCGAACGCCGCCGAAGCCGAATTCCATGCCGGCTGGTACGCGCTGCGCGGTCTGAACGATCCCAGGCTTGCCGCAACACATTTCGCGCGCATCGCCGACCTTGCGCAGGGGCCGATGACATTGTCGCGCGCCTATTACTGGCTCGGCCGCGCCGCCGAAGTTGGTGGCCCGGGTAACGCAAAGGACTATTTTGCGCGCGCGGCGGCCTACGGCACGACATTCTACGGCCAGCTCGCCGCCGAGCGCATTGGTCGCCCGGCGCTGAACATCGCCTATCCCACGCCGAGCGCCGCCGATCGCCAGAGTTTCGTCGGCCGCGAAGCCGTCGCCGCCATCAAGCGGTTGCAGGAGGCGGGCTACGACCGCTATGCCGAGACGCTCTATCGTGACCTTGCAGGACAGTTGACCAGCCCGGGCGAACTGGCGCTGCTGGCCGTGCTGGCGGAAAAGCAGGGCAACCACTTCATGTCGCTCAAGATCGGCAAGATCGCCGGCGCGCGTGGCATCGACGTCGGCGCGCTGTCGCATCCTTTGGGGGTCATCCCCGATAGCGCCGATATTTCCGGTTCGGGCAAGGCGCTGGCCTATGCCATCGCCCGCCAGGAAAGCGAATTCAACATCGGCGCCATATCGAGCGCCGGCGCGCGCGGGCTGCTGCAGCTGATGCCGGCAACCGCCAAGCAACTGGCGAAGAAGGCCGGGCTGCAATTCTCGCAGGCACGCCTGACCACCGACGCCGGCTACAATGCGACGCTGGGCTCGGCCTTCCTCGGCCAGCAGCTCGACCGCTTCAACGGCTCCTATGTGCTGACCTTCGCCGGCTACAATGCCGGCCCCAGCCGCGCTGCCCAATGGGTGGCGAAATACGGCGATCCGCGCGGCAAGGACATCGACGCCGTCGTTGACTGGATCGAGCGGATTCCTTACACGGAAACAAGGAGTTACGTACAGCGCGTGATGGAGAACTACGAGGTCTACAAGATGCGCATTTCCGGCAAGTATGACATTGTGGGAGATCTTGTGAACGGGCGGAGTTGACGGCTTTCATTCCTCTTGCGAGAGGAGTTGGCCTCGCGCGGACCCGCCCGCCTTGGCTGAGTGAAGGGGCCTCGCCACCTTCGGCCCGCAAGAGGAGAAGTAACTGCTCCATTTGACCATCCCTCCCCTCGCCTGTAGCAGACGGACCATCCGGCGAGAGCAAGCGGCAGCATTCCAATGGCGAGCGAAGGTTTCTCCGATTTCTTCTACGCGGGGCCCGATGGGCTGAAGCTCCATGCCCGGATCTATGGCGACGCAAATTCGCGACATTGGCCAGTCGTCTGCCTGCCCGGCCTCACCCGTAATGCACGCGACTTCCACGAACTCGCGCTCTATTTGGCCGGCAAAGCGGGAAGCCCGCGCAAGGTCGTCGCCTTTGACTATCGCGGCCGCGGGCAGTCCGATTATGATCCCGATGTCAGCCGCTATAATGTCGGCGTCGAAGCCGGCGACATTCTTGCCGGACTGGCGGCATTGGGAATCGAGGAAGCCGCCTTCGTCGGCACCTCGCGCGGCGGCCTGATCATTCACGTCCTGGGTGCGCTGCGGCCGGCCATATTGAAAGCGATCGTGCTGAACGATATCGGACCGGTGATCGAGCCGGCCGGCCTTGCCCATATCCAGTCGTATCTCGAACGCAAACCGAAGCCGAAGACCTTCGCCGAAGCAGTGGCAGCCCAGCGCCGCGTTCACGGCCGGGATTTTTCAGCGCTCGCCGATGCGGACTGGGAGCGCATGGTGCTGGCGCTCTACCGCGAAACGGATCAGGGCCTGCTGCCGGATTTCGACCCGAAGCTGGTCGACACGGTTGCAAATCTCGACCTGATGCAGCCGCTGCCGGCGCTGTGGCCGCAATTCGACGCCCTGTCGGCCCTTCCCATGCTCGCCATACGCGGCGCCAATTCGAGTTTGCTGTCGGTGGGCACACAGCGGCAGATGCGGGAGCGCCATCCGGCAATGCAGACGATCACCGTCGAAGGCCAGGGTCACGCCCCTTTTCTCGAAACCGGAACCTTGCCGGGCGACATCGCCGCTTTCCTCGACAGAGCCGAGCGGCTGCCGACTCGCCTTTAAAAACCGTTGCCGGCGAGGCAAACGACAGCAGGGCGACCAAGGTAGGTTCCGAAGCCGGAATAGCATGCCTCGAATAACCCGCAGATCGGGAGATCCACGGAATTGGTTGTCCACAGCGTCTTCAAAGCGTGAACTTATCGGGACTTTGAGGCCTTCTTCATTGCCTTAGCCGGGGTCTTCACGGCAGGCGGTTCGTCTGACGCACCGCGCGCCGCAGCACGAGGCGACGGTTCGGGCGCTGCCTTCATGCTGTCGACGCCGCCAGACCGGGGTACTTCCAGCACGGTGACGCAGCCGTCGAGGTCATTGGTGGCCAGATGCGCATAGCGCATCGTCATCGACAGGGTCTGATGGCCGAGCCACATCTGCACGCGCCTGATGTCGATGCCACCCTGGACAAGACGCGAGGCGCAGGTATGGCGCAGAATGTGCGGCACCACCTGATCGTCGGCGGCCAGACCGACTTCGGCCTTCGCATCGTTCCAGATGGCACGGTATTGAGCCTGGCTGAATGTGGTGAACGGGCCTTTCGGCCGACGGCCTTCGCCGGGAGGCAGCTTGATCACTTCCTTGACACGCTCGGTCATCGGAATGGTGCGGCTGCGGCCGGACTTGGTGATCCAGAAGGAGACGCGATGCTCCTGGATGTCGTTCCAGATCAGCCCGAGCGCCTCGCCAAGGCGGCAGCCAGTGTCGACCAGGAAGACGGAAAGCCGATAAGCATCCTCGCTGCGGCTCCTGATGGCGGCGAACAGCCTGGCCTCTTCGTCCCTTTCAAGGAAACGAATCCGTCCCGACCGCTCCTTCTGGCGGCGGAACTCGGGCAGGCTGTGGATATCTCCCATCTTGTAGGCCTTGCGCAGCAGTTTGCTGAGGGCAGCCATCTTTCGATTGATGGTTGCGTTGCTGTTGCCGCGCTGGCGCAAGGTGCCGATAAGGTTGTCCAGGGTACTCTGATCAAAGGCGCTGAAACGCTCCCCGAGCAGAATCTCGTCTATCTCGCCGATGAACGAGCTGACATTGTATTTATGCCGCCCATCATCCCACAATATGTCTCGATATGCCGAAAAAAGATCTCCAACCCTATGCGACTTTACTTCTCGTATTTTATTGTAGGTGTAGTTAAACTTTGAATTCTGAGAAGAAAACATCGAAAAATGATCGGAGGGCTCGCCCTCTTGAATCGCTTCGGTCGTCATCATTTGCCACACCCCCGAGTGGGATAGATTCAGCCCTATCCGCTTGGGAGCGTCCTTTCAAGAGATTTGAATCACGCAGTTGTGATTTCATCCGCCATCAGCGGATCCCACGAAACCATCCCACGGACTCTATTCAGCTACCGTTACCCCCTGTTCCTTCTGTTTGCCTTGATCCAGTCACGAAACAAAAACAGCCCGGGCGTTGATGCGCCCGGGCTGGATTTCACCTGTATGGAACCAGCCCTTAGAACGAGCGCTGGAAGCGGAGGATACCGCCGATGCTGCTCTTCTTGTCGGCGCCGGTCCAGTTCGAGAAGTCGGCGTCGTCGAACCTGCCTGCATTGAGGTAGTCGACTTCGGCCGTGACCGTGAAGCCCGGGACGACGTCGTAGGCGATGTTCGCCGCGATGCCCAGGTTCTTCCAATCGTCATACGACACCTGCGCGTTGAACGAGGTCTTCTCGTTGAACTTGTAGGTACCGCCGCCCCAGACAGCCCAGTTGCCGCCCCACTGCTTGTAGAAACCGCGACCATGAGCGTCGATAACATTGCCCGCGTCGTCGTTGAGGTTGTCATCAGTGCCGTAGCCGCCCATGACCCACAGCGACAGTGCGTCGTTGACGTTCACGTCCAAGCGAACCTTGCCGGCAACTTCTTCGTAGTTGCTGTCATAAGCGACGACACCGCTGATGGCGCCCCAGCCCTGCGTCCACTTCAGACCGCCGACGACATGCGGAACGTAGCTGTCGATCGTGCCGACAACGCCCGCGCCTTCTTCGAGCGAGACCACGGCCGAGAAGCCATTGCCCGCGTCGAAGTAGTACTGGACGACGTTGGTGTCGAAGTCACCATAAGGAACCAGCGTATCCTGGATGACGTTGCCGGCGTAGCCGACGAACGTATCGAAGGCCGATTCGTCCTTACCGACGCGCAGGCCACCGAGCTGGATCCAGGCGAAGTTCAGCGAGACGTCCTTGTTGTGGGCGGTGTTGGCGAACTCGATGGCGTTGTCGTTGCCGAAGTTGAAGCGGGTCTCGGTGTAGGTCTTCAAGGTGCCGAGCTCGGTTTCCTGGCCGGTCCAGGTCTTCAGCGTGAAGCGGGCATTTTTGTGCCAGGTGTCATTTACCGAGCCGTCCTGGTGGTCCGCAGTCTTCGAACCGTTGAACGTGCCGACGTCGCCGCCGCCGATGTCATAACGGATGTAGCCGCCGATGCGCAGGCAGGTCTCGGTGCCGGGGATGTAGAAGTAGCCAGCGCCGTAGACGTCGCAAATCTTGACGTATTCAGCGGGCTCCGGCTCGGCGACGACGACGGCGTCGGCGGCGCGCGCACCGGAAACTGCGATCAGGGCCGCAGCGGAGCCGAGAAGAAGGCTCTTGATGTTCATTTTCTGACCTCCAGTCAAAAGTTAAAAAACGGGTCTGGGTATTCTTTGCTGAAGGACAGCGTTCCCTGCCCCATCCCCACTACCGAAAAAGATGCGCACCGCGCCGCTCCTTCGAAATCGACATTACCCATGAGCAGACGGGGTTCAACCACGATCGTACCGGCGAAAGGGCTGTGCGGCTGCTATCCCCCAGCGTTGTTGCACAAATGACACGATTTGGCCTCACTCAGAAAGCTCTCATTAACCTTCGGCCCGCCCCAGCCCCTTGTTTACGGGCGAATCCGGCGATCGGCTGACGGAATCATGGCGAGGCCTTGAGCCGCCAGCCAGGGAATCGCCGCAGAACCGCCGCATCGCGGAAGGCCGCAGGCCGGTGCGTTCTTATTTTTCCGTATAATGGCTTCTTTTTCCGAGATATTGGCTGGGGCTTGTTGATTGTGCCGGCGCTTTTCTTTATCCAGCGGCGCAACGGAGAGGTGGCCGAGTGGTCGAAGGCGCTCCCCTGCTAAGGGAGTAGAGGTCAAAAGCTTCTCGTGGGTTCGAATCCCATCCTCTCCGCCATCCTGCTTCGCTCTTCGAGCTTCGCAGGACAAGCCCAGACCAGACCTCAGCGCGAAGCAGGATGCCCTCCGAAGCCTTGGCAAAGGAGGGCCGGTCGTGTGGTATGTATACCTGCTGGAAAGCAAGACTGCCGACGGTGAGCGTTATGTCGGCATCACGTCCGACTTGAAGCGACGGCTTGCCGAGCACAATCACGGAAAATCCAGTCACACATCCAAGTTCCTGCCATGGCAGATCGTCACCTATGTGGCGTTCTCGAATCAAGCCAAGGCGACTTCATTGAGCGTTATCTCAAATCCGGTTCCGGGCACGCCTTCGCCAGCAAACGTCTGTGGTGAATGCCCCTTCCTTGTGAAAAAACCCAGGGATTCCCGGAAAAACGCAGCAATACCAATTGTTTGCTGCAAAAACACGCACCACCAAAACGGTTGTTTCGTTCGATTCTGACTGGAGGTCAGAAAATGAACATCAAGAGCCTTCTTCTCGGCTCCGCTGCGGCCCTGATCGCAGTTTCCGGTGCGCGCGCCGCCGACGCCGTCGTCGTCGCCGAGCCGGAGCCCGCTGAATACGTCAAGATTTGCGACGTCTACGGCGCTGGCTACTTCTACATCCCCGGCACCGAGACCTGCCTGCGCGTCGGCGGCTATGTCCGTTACGACATCGGCGTGGGCGACACCGGCTCGTTCGACGGTGCGAAGGCTGCCGATCACCAGGATGGCGACGACCACAACACCTACTACAAGAACACGCGCTTCACGCTGAAGACCTGGACCGGCCAGGAAACCGAACTCGGCACGTTGAAGACCTACACCGAGACCCGCTTCAACTTCGGCGACGACAATGCCTTCGACGAGCCGATCAACGCCGCCCACAACCGGGACGTCTCGCTGAACTTCGCCTGGATCCAGCTCGGTGGTCTCCGGGTTGGTAAGGACGAATCGGCCTTCGATACGTTCGTCGGCTACGCCGGCAACGTCATCCAGGATACGCTGGTTCCTTACGGCGATTTCGACACCAACGTCGTCCAGTACTACTTCGACGCGGGCAATGGCTTCTCGGCCGTGGTCTCGCTCGAAGAAGGCACCGGTACCGACACGATCGACAGCTATGTTCCGCATGTCGTCGGCGGCGTGAAGTATACGCAGGGTTGGGGCGCCATCACCGGCGTCGTCGCTTATGACAGCAATTACGAGGAAGTCGCCGGCAAGGTTCGCTTGGACGTCAATGTCAGCGACGCACTGTCGCTGTTCATCATGGGCGGCTACGGCACCGATGACAACCTCAACGACGACGCCGGCAATTTTGTCGAAGCCCATGGTCGCGGCTTCTACAAGGCGTGGGGCGGCAACTGGGCAGTCTGGGGCGGCGGCACCTACAAGTTCAACGAGAAGACCTCGTTCAACCTTCAGGTGTCTGCTGACGACTGGAAGAACGTCGGCGTTGCGGCGAACGTTGCTTATGACGTCGTTCCCGGCTTCACCGTCACGGCCGAAGTCGACTACCTCCATGCCGGCCGGTTTGACGATGCTGGCTTCGTCAACCCATCGTTTACGCCTGCCGATAAGAAGAACAGCGTCGGCGGCATGCTCCGCTTCCAGCGCTCGTTCTAACAGCTATCGCTTCGAATATAGAAACCCGGCGGGCAACCGCCGGGTTTTTTCATTGGGAGTTTCGACTGCGCGATTCCGCAGCGGACGATGATTGCTCTGGGATGCATCAGGTGTTTGGATCAGGCGGGCGGCAACGATTGCTCATTGCGCGCAACTTGCACCCGCCTACTGACCGCGCTAGCAAGAAGCCCCTTCCCTCACGCGAGCTTTTGCCATGCGTCTGCGCCCTCCCCTTATGCCGCTCGTTGCAGCGCTTCCGTCGACCGTGCCGTTTGTCGGCCCCGAAGCGCAGGAGCGCGAGCGCGGGCGTGCATTCCGCGCCCGCATCGGCGCCAATGAGAGCAGCTTCGGACCCTCGCCGCGCGTCATCGCCCGGATGGCCGAGATCGCGCGCGACATGTGGATGTATTGCGATCCGGACAATCACGACCTGAAGGTGGCCGCGGCAGCGCATCATAATCTCAAGGTCGAGAACGTCGTGGTCGGCGAAGGCATCGATGGCCTGCTTGGTCTGGTGGCGCGCATGTATGTTGCGCCTGGCGATGCGGTGGTCACCTCGCTCGGCGCCTATCCCACCTTCAACTTCCACATTGCCGGTGTCGGCGGAAGGCTTGTCACCGTGCCCTATGCGAACGACCACGAGGATTTGGAAGGGCTGCTGGCTGCGGCCGCCAGGGAGAAAGCGCCGCTGGTCTATCTGTCCAATCCGGACAACCCCATGGGGAGCTGGTGGGAAGCGGCCGAGCTGACGCGCTTCATCGAAGCGCTGCCGGAAACCACCATGCTCGTGCTCGATGAAGCCTATGGAGAATTGGGGCCGGCCTCCGCACTGCCGCCCATCGACGTCTCGCGGCCGAACGTCATCCGCATGCGCACCTTTTCGAAAGCTTACGGGCTTGCCGGCATACGCTGCGGCTATGCGGTCGCCGAGGCCCAGGTGATCAGCGATTTCGAGAAGATCCGCAACCACTACGGCGTCAGCCGCATGGCGCAGGTGGCGGGCGTCGAGGCGCTCGCCGACCAGGATTATCTGGATTCAGTGGTGGCGCGGGTGGCGGCAGGGCGCCGGCGCATCGCGCAGATAGCCGAACAGAACGGGCTGACGCCCCTGCCGTCGGCGACCAATTTCGTCACCATCGATTGCTGCCGCGACGGCGCTTTCGCGCTGAAGATCCTGCAAGGCCTGTTGTCGCGCGACGTCTTCATCCGCAAGCCGATGGCGCCGGGGCTCGATCGTTGCATCCGCGTCAGCGTCGGACTGGACCACGAGCTTGACATTTTTGCCGAGGAACTGCCCGGCGCACTGGCCGCCGCCCGTGGAAACTAAACGAGCGTTGCCATCGCGGCGACACTTGCCGGCCGGTTAGAGATCGAGCTCCCAGTTCTGGCCGGTGAGTTCCTTGCCGAAACTGTGATGGCGCTCCTGTGAAACCAGTCTGAACCCGGCGCGCTCATAAATCGCGCGGGCGGCGACCAGAATGTCATTCGTCCACAGAACGAGCTTGATGTAGCCGCAGGCGCGCGCCTGGTTCACGCATTCCGCAACCAGGCGCTTGCCGATGCCCAACCCGCGCGCCGCAGCCTCGACATGCAGCAGCCGCAGTTTCGCGACCTCGTCGTCCTGGTGAACCAGAAACACCGCGCCAAGCGGGAGGCCGGCGCGTTCGGCGATCCAGCAGAAATCGCGCCCTGGCTTGAAATTGCGGATGAAGTCGGCTCCGATTTCGGCAACCAAGGCTTCGAACTCGATGCTCCAGCCATATTCCTCGGCATAGAGCTGGGCCTGACGCTGAACCACCCAGCCAATGTCGCCGACGCGATGCGGACGCAACGTCACGACGGGGGGCGCCGCCTGGCCTTCAGCCGCCGGATCGCCCAGCAGCTCCGCTGCCTTGCGCAAGGCGTCGCCGAGTTCGGCCAAGCGGTGGTCGGGCAGGTTCTCGATAAGCCGGGAAGTGTCGCGGTCCGCCGCGGCCTGCAGACCGGCAAGGGCGTCCCGCCCCCTTGCCGTCAGCGACAGGATACGCCTTCGCCGGTCGACCGGATCGGTCCGGGTCTCGGTCAGGCCTTCGCCGGCGAATTTTCGCAGGATCCGCGTCAGATAGGCCGCGTCGAGACGCAGTTGCCTGGCGATGTCGGAGGCGGCCGGGCCGACATCGATGTCGAATGTCTCCGAAAGGAAGCCTCGCTCGCCGGCGATTTCCGCCGCCGCCGGGCGATCCCGATGACCAAGCTCGAACAGGACGCGCGCCTCGGTGAGCGTGAACGGGCTCTGCGTCAAGGTCTCGTCGAGAAGGCCGACAGTGCGGGTGTAGAAACGGTTGAAGTGCCTGATATCGGCCACCAAAGCACTGCGTTGGTCCAGCATC
Organism: Mesorhizobium sp. B2-1-1; assembly: GCF_006442975.2. NCBI lineage: Bacteria > Pseudomonadati > Pseudomonadota > Alphaproteobacteria > Hyphomicrobiales > Phyllobacteriaceae > Mesorhizobium > Mesorhizobium sp. B2-1-1. The sequence continues at coordinate 4,407,930 of NZ_CP083954.1, forward strand.
TGCGTTCAGCCCTTGGGTGATGATAGCCACAGTGTTAGAAATTTAGTGGACTGAGTCAATTAAATTCGAGTTCGACTCGGGCCCCCTCCATCCTCGTTCGACCGGCCTGTTGCATTCCCCGTCGCCTGCGCCAGATTCCAGCAGACGAGCCTCGGGAGAGACGCAATGGCTGACGATCGCAAGGCAGTGCGTGTGCGGGCCCACGGCAAGGTGCAAGGCGTCGGCTACAGGATCTGGGTCCGAAGCCAGGCCGCCAGCCTTGGGCTTGCGGGCTGGGTGCGCAATGAAGCGGATGGCTCGGTGACCGCTGAGATTGCCGGCACAGGCGAAGCCGTCTCGACCATGATCGGCCGGCTTTGGAAAGGACCGCCGGGAGCGTCCGTTTCCGGGGTTGACGTCGAGGATGCGGTATCCAGCAATCCTGTTACCGGCTTCCGGATCGATGCCTGATGCGGCTTCGGCATACCTCTTGAATTAATTGAACGTTCGTTTTATTAATTCGCAACAAGGGAGGCTCTTTTGGCGCGCACGACAGGATCCGATGGCGGGAAGACCGAGGCGGCAGCCCGCGAGGCGGCGGTCAACCTGATCGCGCGGCTCGGCTATGAGGCGATGTCGATGCGCCAGCTGGCGGCCGAAGTCGGCGTGCAGGCGGCCGCGCTTTATCGCTATTTCCCGACCAAGGAGGATTTGCTGTTCACGCTGATGCGCGAGCACATGGAGGAGTTGATCGCAGCCTGGAACGCCGCACGGCCCGCCGACGCCGATCCGGCAAGCCGGCTTTCGGCCTATGTCGAGAACCACATCGCCTTCCACATCGCCCGCCGCCATGCGACGCATGTTTCGAACATGGAGCTGCGCAGCCTGTCGCCCGAAAGACTGACGCAGATACTGCGGATGCGCACGGCCTATGAGAAGGAACTGCGCACCATTCTGCGTGACGGCGCCGAGGCAGGCGTGTTCGTCGTCGAAGATACCGGCCTCACCGCCATGGCGCTGATCCAGATGATGACCGGTGTCATCGTCTGGTTCCGGCCGGGCGAGCGGCTGTCGATCGCAGAAGTCACGGCGACATATCTTTCGATGACGATGCGGCTCGTCGGCGCGAGGATCGACACGTACAGCGCCGCACGTCCGTTTGGACGCGCAAACGACGCCGTGGGATTTTAGTTTCGCGCATGATCTTTTCCGAAAATCCAAGTCGATTTTCGGGGGTCATGCGGCAGGAGGAACCGGATGTACACGAACACGCTCAGCTTCGGGCATGACGAGGATGTCGAGGCATTGCGCGAGCTGGTGCGGCGCTTCGCCCAGGACAGGATCGCGCCGATCGCGGCGGAAATCGACCGCTCGAACGAATTCCCGGCGCATCTGTGGGCGGAACTCGGCAATCTCGGCCTCCTCGGCATCACCGCCGATCCGGAGTTCGGCGGCAGCGGCATGGGCTATCTCGCGCACGTGATCGCCGTTGAGGAGATATCAAGGGCCTCGGCCTCGGTCGGCCTGTCCTACGGCGCCCACTCCAATCTCTGCGTCAACCAGATCAACCGCTGGGCAACGCCGGCGCAGAAGGAGAAATTCCTGCCGCCGCTTTGCTCGGGCGAGCGCGTCGGCGCGCTGGCAATGTCGGAGCCCGGCGCCGGTTCTGACGTTGTCTCGCTCAAGCTGCGTGCCGAAAAGCGCAATGACCGCTACGTGCTCAACGGCACCAAGATGTGGATCACCAACGGCCCGGACGCCGAGACGCTGGTGGTCTATGCCAAGACCGATCCGGAGCGCCATGCGCGTGGTATCACCGCCTTCATCGTCGAAAAGGCCTTTGCCGGATTTTCGGTCGCGCAAAAGCTCGACAAGCTCGGCATGCGCGGCTCCAACACCGGCGAACTGGTTTTCGATAATGTGGAGGTGCCGTTCGACAACGTGCTGCACGAGGAAGGGCGTGGCGTCGAGGTGCTGATGTCCGGTCTCGACTACGAGCGCACGGTGTTGGCCGGTGGCCCGATCGGCCTGATGGCCGCCTGCCTCGACGTCGCGGTCCCCTATGTGCATGAGCGCAAGCAGTTCGGCCAGGCGATCGGGGAATTCCAGCTGGTGCAAGGCAAGCTCGCCGACATGTACACGACGATGAACGCCGCGCGCGCCTATGTCTACGCGGTCGCCGCCGCCTGCGACCGCGGCCAGACCACCCGCAAGGACGCCGCAGGCTGCATTCTGTTTGCCGCCGAAAAAGCAACGCAGATGACGCTTGACGCGCTCCAGCTTCTGGGCGGCAACGGCTACATCAACGATTATCCGACCGGCCGGCTGCTGCGCGACGCCAAGCTCTACGAAATCGGTGCCGGCACCAGCGAAATCCGGCGATGGCTGATCGGCCGCGAGATCATGGCAGAGGGGGTATAGCATGGCTGTCCTCCAGACCCAGATATCCCCTTCCTCCGATACCTTCCACACCAATGCCGAACGCATGCGGGCGCTGGTCGGCGATATCGCCGAAAAGGCCGCGAGCGTCGAGCGCGGTGGCTCGGAAGAGGCGCGCGAGCGACACGTCGCGCGCGGCAAGCTGCTGCCGCGCGAGCGGCTGGCGCAATTGCTCGACACCGGGTCGCCCTTTCTCGAGATCGGCCAGTTCGCCGCATGGTCGATGTATGGCGAGGACATTCCCTCCGCCGGCATCATCGCCGGTATCGGGCGCGTCGAAGGCACGGAAGTGATGGTCGTCGTCAATGACGCCACGGTGAAGGGCGGCACCTATTACCCGCTGACGGTGAAGAAGCATCTGCGCGCGCAGGAGATCGCGCTGCAGAACAATCTGCCTTGCGTCTACCTGGTCGACAGCGGCGGCGCCAACCTGCCCAACCAGGACGAGGTGTTTCCCGACCGCGAGCATTTCGGGCGCATATTCTACAACCAGGCCAACATGTCCGCCTCAGGCATCCCGCAGATCGCCTGCGTCATGGGTTCGTGCACGGCGGGCGGCGCCTATGTGCCGGCAATGTCGGACGAGACGATCATGGTGCGCAACCAGGCGACCATCTTCCTCGGCGGTCCCCCGCTGGTGAAGGCCGCCACCGGCGAGGATGTCAGCGCAGAGGATCTCGGCGGCGCCGACGTCCATACACGGCTCTCCGGCGTCGCCGACCACTACGCGCTCGACGACGAGCATGCGCTGGCCATCTGCCGGCGCATCATAAAGAACCTCAATCGGAACAAGACCGTAAGCCTTGCCGTCCAGAAACCGATTCCGCCGCTTCATCCGGCAGATGAGATCTACGGCATCGTGCCGACGGATCTGCGCCAGCCCTATGACGTGCGCGAGGTGATCGCGCGCCTCGTCGACGGTTCGGAGTTCGACGAGTTCAAGCAGTATTACGGCACCACGCTCGTCACCGGCTTTGCCCATCTTCACGGCATGCCGGTCGGCATCATCGCCAACAATGGCGTGCTGTTTTCCGAAAGCGCGCTGAAGGGCGCGCATTTCATCGAGCTATGCTGCCAACGCAAGATTCCGCTGGTGTTCCTACAGAACATCACCGGTTTCATGGTGGGGCGCAAATATGAGGCAGGCGGCATCGCCAAGGACGGCGCCAAGCTGGTGATGGCAGTCGCCACCGCCCGCGTGCCCAAGGTCACCGTGATCATCGGCGGCTCGTTCGGCGCCGGCAATTACGGCATGTGCGGGCGCGCCTATTCGCCCCGCTTCCTGTGGATGTGGCCGAACGCCCGCATTTCGGTGATGGGCGGCGAGCAGGCGGCGACGGTGCTGGCCATGGTCAAGCGCGAGGGCATCGAGCGCAAGGGCGGCGAATGGAGCGCCGAGGAAGAAGCGAAGTTCAGGAAGCCGATCCTGATGAAATACGAGCATGAAGGCCACCCGCTTTATTCCTCCGCAAGGCTATGGGACGACGGCATCATCGATCCGGCCAGGACGCGCGAGGTCCTGGCGCTCAGCCTCTCGGCGGCGCTCAACGCGGAGAGCGAGGAAACGCGCTTCGGCGTGTTCAGGATGTGAGATGGGCGAGGTGCAAGGCAGGATCCGCATTCACTTCGGCGACATCACCAAGCTGGATGTCGACGTCATCGTCAACGCGGCCAATTCCTCGCTGCTCGGCGGCGGCGGGGTCGACGGCGCCATTCACCGGGCGGCGGGGCCGGACCTCCTCGCCGAATGCCGCACGCTCAACGGCTGCAAGACCGGGGATGCGAAGCTGACCAGGGGCTATCGGCTGCCGGCCCGCTACGTCATCCATACGGTCGGTCCGATCTGGCAGGGCGGCGGCAAGGGCGAGGCGGAGTTGCTCGCCTCCTGCTATCGGCGTTCGCTCGAAATCGCCGCCGAGAAGGAATGCCGCTCGGTCGCCTTTCCGGCGATCTCGACGGGCATCTACCGCTATCCGAGGGATGAGGCGGCAGCAATTGCAGTCGGCGCCGTAAATAGCTTCTTGAGCCGAAATACGACGCCGCAGACCGTCATCTTCTGCTGCTTCGACGAACAAATGGCCGAACTATACCGTGAGGCCGTTGCTTCCTCGAGGCGAACGCAGTCTACGGAGGTTTCATGTTCACAAAGATCCTGATCGCCAACCGAGGCGAGATCGCATGCCGGGTGATCCGCACGGCGCGCAGGATGGGGGTGCGCACGGTTGCCGTCTATTCCGATGCCGATGCGAAATCCCTGCATGTCGAGATGGCCGACGAGGCGGTACATATCGGTGCTTCGCCTGTCAGCGACAGCTATCTGCGCGGCGACAAGATCGTCGCGGCCGCCTTGGCGACAGGCTCGCAAGCCGTTCATCCCGGCTATGGCTTCCTGTCGGAAAATCCTGATTTCGTCGACCAGGTGGCGGCCGCGGGGCTCACCTTCATCGGCCCGTCGGCGGCCTCTATCCGCGCCATGGGGCTGAAGGATGCCGCCAAACGGCTGATGGAAAAGGCCGGCGTGCCCGTCGTGCCGGGCTACCATGGCGAGGCGCAGGAGATCGTGATCCTGGCCTCCAAGGCACGCGAAATCGGCTACCCCGTGCTGATCAAGGCGCGGGCCGGCGGCGGCGGCAAGGGAATGCGCCGGGTCGAGCACCCCGATGAGTTCTCCGAAGCGCTGTCCAGCGCACGACGCGAGGCGAAATCCGCTTTTGGCGACGACCGTGTACTGGTGGAAAAATATATCGACAAACCGCGCCACATCGAGGTGCAGGTTTTCGGCGACAATTTCGGCAATGCCGTCCATCTGTTCGAACGCGACTGCTCGGCGCAGCGACGCCATCAGAAGGTTATCGAGGAAGCCCCCGCCCCCGGCATGACCGAGGCGTTACGCAAGGCGATGACCGAGGCGGCGGTGAAGGCCGCCAAGGCGATCAGCTACTGCGGTGCCGGCACCATCGAATTCATCGTCGATGCCTCGCAAGGCCTGACGCCTGACCGCTTCTGGTTCATGGAGATGAACACGAGGTTGCAGGTCGAGCACCCGGTCACCGAGATGGTCACCGGCACTGATCTGGTAGAATGGCAGTTGCGGGTCGCATCCGGCGAGAAGCTGCCGAAAACGCAAGGCGAGATAAAGCTAGCCGGCCACGCCTTCGAGGCGCGCCTCTATGCCGAGGATGCCGCAAGGGAGTTTCTGCCTGCGACCGGCACGCTGCATCATCTGAAATTTCCCGACATGGTTCCCCAAGGGGCCGCCATGCGTGTCGAAACCGGGGTGCGGGCCGGCGACGCCATTTCTCCCTATTATGATCCGATGATCGCCAAGCTGGTGGTGCATGGCGGGGACAGGCCGGCTGCGCTGGAGGCACTCGGCGCGGCGCTTGCGCGAACCGAAGTCGCCGGTTCGATCGTCAATACCGCCTTCCTCGCCGCGCTGGTGACCGATCCGGACTTTTCGGCGGGCGACGTCGATACCGGCCTGATAGGCCGCCACCAGCAGGCGCTGACCGAGATTGCGCCGCCGAGCGGCGAAACGGTCGCGGCCGCGGCCATAGCGGCCTCCGGGGCGGGCGCGCTGCCGGCATCGGACGATCCATGGTCGTCGCTTGCCGGCTACACGCATTTCCATGGCATGGCACGACAGATCCGGCTGAAGTTTGGCGAGGACGATATTCTGGCAAGGGTTTCGGTACGACCAGACCGGCGTTCCCAGGTGACGCTCCATGCACCCTATGACAGCGCCAATTCGCATGACCTTCGCGCCGTTCCTCGCCTCGCCCGCTGGCCAGGCCACATCACGATATTCGAAGGCGCGGCCGGCTATACGTTCGCGGTGCCGGACCCGTTGGCCAGAGGCGATGATGCGGCGGCGGCGTCAGGCAGTTTGCGCGCGCCGATGCCGGGACTGGTCAAGCTTGTGCGGGCGACAAAGGGCGATACGGTGATGAAGGGGCAACCGCTGCTTATTCTCGAGGCGATGAAGATGGAGCACACCATCGCCGCGCCCCATGATGGCGTGATCGCCGAGATCGCCACCGAGGGCGCGCAGGTTACCGACGGCACTGTGCTGGTGCGGTTCGAGGATATGCAAGGCTGACAGCCTCGCTGCCGGACGCCAAGCGTCCCTGTCCTGCCGGACAGAGAGAGGCGCCGTAGAATGTCGACCGCCGTTATATGTCCATGGCAAGACACACAGGCAGAAATGAAATGGCCGGGACGAGCCCGGCCATTTCATCGATATAGGCAGCGATTACGGCTGGATCGGCGCATACTTGCCGTCGTGCCACTGGTTGATGTCGTAGCTGGCGTTCTTGAGGTCGCCCTTCTCGTCGAAGGTGACATTGCCGACAACCGTGCTGATTGGCTGCCCGTTCTTCAGCGCCTCGGCGACCTTGGCCGGATCATCGCTGCCGGCACGCTTGATGCCTTCCGCAAAGGCCTGGATCGTGGCGTAGGAGAATAGCGTGAAGCCTTCCGGCACGAAACCGCCGGCTTTGATCTTCTCGACGGCTGCCTTGGCTTCCGGCTTTGCCTGAGGATCCGACGGGAAGACGAACATGGTCCCTTCGCCGGCCGGGCCGGCAACCTGCCAGAATTCCGGCGAGGCTATCGAATCCGGCATGATCAGCTGGAACTTGATGCCCTGTTCCGCCGACTGGCGCAGGATCAGGCCAGCCTCCGGGTGGTAACCGCCGAAATAGACAACGTCGGCCTTGAGGTCCTTGAGCTTGGTGACGAGCGCCGAATAGTCCTTTTCGCCGGCATTGATGCCTTCATAGTCCACTTCCTTCAGGCCGCCGGCATTCATCGTGGCCTTGACCGCATCGGCAACGCCCTGACCGTAGGCACTCTTGTCATGCAGGATGACGACGTTCTTGCCGGCATACTTCTTCGCGATCCAGGGGCCGATGAAGGCACCCTGCGCATCGTCACGCGTATAGAGGCGCATGATCGTCGGCCAGCCGGCCTTCGCTGCGGCGTCGGTCAGCACCGGGTTCGAGGAGGCCGGGCTCATCATCAGGGCACCGGCTTCGGCATAGACGGCGGAAGCCGGAATGCTCGAACCCGAGCAAGCGTGGCCGTCGATGAACTTGACGCCATTGGCGACGATACGGTTGGCGACCGAAACCGCCTGCTTCGGGTCGCACTGGTCATCCTCGATATCGAGCTTGATCTGGCGACCGTCGACACCGCCGGCAGCATTGATCGCGTCGGCGGCAGCCTGCGCGCCCTGCTTGAACTGATCGCCAATGGTGGCGAGCTGTCCGGTCATCGGACCGACCACCGAAAAGGTGATGTCGTCGGCATAGGCGACCGGCGCGCTCATCATCAGGCCGAAAATGGCCGCGTTCAAAATACTTAATTTTTTCATTGCGGTATGACTCCTCCACTCACGCGCGGCCGCCCCGGCCACGCTTCTTCCAGAGAGGCCGGACAATTTCATCCTTCGTGTGGCCTGTCTAGGCGCATTGGCGGCGCTCGATTAGGCCTGCGGAGCATCTCTGGAGCAAAAAGGCAAAAGCCGCGCCGGCCTTGTTCCGGCCGGTCGCGGCTTTGCCTGTCGAGCTGTTTCTCAAGCGCCCCCGCACTCGAACCCAACTCGCCTTCCCTGTCTTCCTGCTGGCCCTGATCTTTCCGAAACCGGATCATGGCCGCCGCGCCGCTGGCCCTGTCGGGCGTGCCGCGTTCTTGGTTTTGTCACGTGGCCGTCTTACCGCGGCCTTGTCCTTGCCTGGCGGACCAGAAGGCCGCCCTGCCTTATCTCTAAATTCAGTGCATCGTCATCCATTCGCGGGCTTCGCGCAGCGCCTTGGCGATCTCGACCTTCGACATCGCAGCCGACAGTTCCGAACGCAATTCCGCAGCGCGGGCCGAACCCTTGATCGCGGCGATGTTGAACCATTTGTGGGCGGCGACGACATCGGTCTCGCAATCGCGGCCCGTCGCATACATCATCCCCAGTTCGAAAAGAATGTCGGCCTGGGCAGTTGCCCCCATGGCGCCGAAGCCTGCTTCAAGCATTTCAAAACGTGCCATTTTTCAATCCTCTCTTCCGGCCCTGTCTGGCTCCCGAGAGCTGCCTCCGTTTGTCTGCCCGGGCTGCTCTTTCGATGCTTTCGAGAATGCCGCTCAGGCTTGAATCCGTCGTTAAATGGCGTGCTTAATTTGAGGAAAACAAAGCTAAAACAATAGGTAAACGTGGAAATTCGTTAAGGATACAAAGCCAGCGATTCAGCCGGATAGCGCCAAATTTGACGACAATTTTCGCGGGCGGAATCAACACTCTGCTAACCACGCGAAACAAACGCCGCGCATGCATGCATTCATTTCCCTGCCGACATTGCTTCCGTCGGCGCATCTGAATTGCCAAAGCTTCCGCTGCGGCACCGCTTTTGTTTTGCAGGGAGCTGGATTAGCTTACGTTTGCGTAAGCGGCAGACCGGCGAGGCGTAGCCTCCTGCCGGTATCCAAGGGAGGAAAGATGTTTCGAAAAGCAAGCCTGGCCCTGGCGGCCACTTTGATCCTGACCGGTCTGGCCTGGGCCGATCCGATCGAGGGAAACTGGAAGACGCAGGCCGGCGATACCGCGGCCATCGGGGGCTCGGGTTCATTTTCCATCACGCTGAAGTCTGGCAAATATGCCGGCAAGACCATCGGTTCGCTCAAGGCGTCCGGCGACAACAAATACACCGGCAACATAACCGACCCGGCAAACGACAAGACCTACTCCGGCAAGGCGACACTGTCGGGCACCTCGCTGAAAATGAGCGGCTGCGTGCTCGGCGGGCTGATCTGCAAGAGCCAGACCTGGCACAAGCTCTGATCGACCCCATCCTTGCGACATGAAAACGGGGCCGGCAGGCCCCGTTTTCATGTCATGATCCTGGCGTGCTGTGCCGGCGGCCATGCTCCTTATGGCCAGCGCCGCCTCAAAACCCATCAACCAATTTGAACGGCAGATGAACGCCGGCATCAGAGCCGGTTCAGTCGTGCCCGGGCATTCTCCTGCGTGTTGAAGGAGACACGACCAATGCTCGCTCACCATCGTCTGCCTGCTGGTGAGCCTGTTTGGAATGTTCTTCGCCATCCTCGTCGCCGAAGCGGGCCGTTCGGCCCGTTCCTGGGACGAGGCCAGTTCCAGAACCTGCCGCCTCGCCTGCCCGACCACCCTTCGCCCCTGAGACAGAAACCAAAGACCTGACCAACCACAAGACCTCGAAAGAAAAGCAAAGACCATGAACCGCATCGCCGCCAATCTCTTCAAAACCGTTCGGCTTCTGCCGCGGGCGGCGCTCATCCTGGCGTTTCTTGCCGCACCGGTCCTGGCCGTGCCGATGATGCGTACCGATGCCGGGTCCACGATCGACGCGCCAGCACTGAAGAAATCCGGCGTCGGTTTCGTGCTGCTGGTCAGCCTGCAGCGCGGATAAATTGCGCCTTCGATCGGGACACCCCTCCCAACCGCCTATCCAAATCTCTATATTGAGCCATGGAAAAGCGAATCTACCCCCAAGCCATCGAATCTGTCGTCATGCCCGAGCCTTTTGGCCGGCAAAGCTTCGACACCGCCGAAAAGGCGGTCGCGGCGCTGCAAGCCCTTTATGACCGCAACACCAAGTTCCTGCGCGACTCCTTCGCGGCGCTTGCCGCCGGCGGGGACAGCAGCAAGCGCTACCGCGCCTTCTACCCGGAGATCGGCGTCACGACGAACTCGTTCACCCAGATCGATTCACGCCAAGCCTATGGCCACATGCCGACGCCGGGGCATTTTTCCACCACCATCACCCAGCCGAGCCTGTTCGAAAGCTATCTGGTCGAGCAATTGCGTCTGATCATGCGCAACCACGGGGTCGCGGTCACGGTCTCGGAATCGACAACGCCGATCCCGCTGCATTTCGCCTTTCTCGAAGGCACCCATGTCGACGGAACCGCGGCCGAGCGTATCCAGCGGCCTATCCGAGACCTGTTCGACGTGCCAGATCTCGACGGTACAGATGACCAGATCGCCAACGGCACGTTCGAAGTGGCGTTCGGAGAACCAAGGCCGCTGGCGCCCTTCACCGCGCAGCGGATCGACTATTCGCTCCACCGCCTGTCGCACTATACCGCGACCACGCCGCAGCATTTCCAGAATTTCGTGCTGTTCACCAACTATCAGTTCTATATCGACGAGTTCGTGGCACGCGCCCGTGACCTGATGGAGAATGGCGGCGGCGGATATGCCGAATTCATCGAACCGGGCAACGTGGTCACCAAAGCCGGGCAGAGCGCCCCGAGCGAAGGGGTGGCGCCGCAGCGCCTGCCGCAGATGCCGGCCTACCACTTGAAGAAGCCGAACCATGGCGGCATCACCATGGTCAATATCGGTGTCGGACCCTCCAACGCCAAGACGATCACCGATCATATCGCTGTGCTGAGGCCGCATGCCTGGGTGATGCTCGGCCATTGCGCGGGCCTGCGTAATACGCAGGCGCTGGGCGATTATGTGCTGGCGCATGCCTATGTGCGCGAGGATCACGTGCTGGACGACGACCTGCCAGTCTGGGTGCCGATCCCGCCGCTGGCCGAAATCCAGGTGGCATTGCAGGAAGCGGTGGCCGAAGTGACCGGCCTGTCCGGGTACGATCTCAAGCGCATCATGCGCACCGGCACTGTAGCCACCATTGACAACCGCAACTGGGAACTGCGCGACCAGCGCGGACCGGTGCAGCGGCTTTCGCAGTCGAGGGCGATCGCACTTGACATGGAATCGGCAACGATCGCGGCCAATGGCTTCCGCTTCCGCGTGCCTTACGGCACGCTCTTGTGTGTCTCCGACAAGCCGCTGCATGGCGAACTGAAGCTGCCCGGCATGGCGACCGAATTCTACAAGCGGCAGGTGGCGCAGCACCTCACCATCGGCATCAGGGCGATGGAAAAGCTTTCGGAAATGCCGATGGAGCGGCTGCATTCGCGCAAGCTCAGAAGTTTTTCGGAAACGGCCTTCCAGTAGCCGATCTGCGCGCCGCCAGAGCCATTCGCCGTCTTGCCGGCGATTCGCCATCTTGCCGGCAATTCGCTATCTTGATTGAGCCGCATTTTTGCCGATAACCGGGCGGGGACCATCGCAGGCAACTCATGCAGATCTGATCCGATGAAACGCAGTCGAGACATGGCGGCTTCACTGGTATTCATCGTGATGATGACGCTCTCGGTCGCGCTGGTGGCCGGCTTCTTAGGCGCGTTGCACCCGGCGCTCGATTCCTTTTCGCATTTCCGCATTCACCTCGCCGTGCTGATGGCGCTTTGCGCGCTGCCGCTGCTGGCGACATCGTTTCGCCTGCAAGCGGCCGCGGCCCTGGTTTTTGCCGTGGCCGCTCTTGCCACCGCTTCGACCGCCTTGCCCCGGCCGTGGCCGGTTCAGGCGGTCGCCAAACCCACCGACCAGGTAGTCTACAGCCTGCTGCAGATGAATCTGCGCTACGACAACCCGACGCCGAAAAAAGTGCTGTCACTGATCGGCCGGACCAATCCCGACGTCATCACCCTGGACGAGGTGTCGACGATGTGGGCGACGGAGCTTGGCTACATCGCCAGCGCCTATCCATACCGGATCCTCTGTCCCTATCCCAACGGCGTATTCGGCGTCGCGCTGCTCTCGCGGCGGCCCTTTCTCGCCGGCACCGCGCCACATTGCGAGCGCCGGGGCGCAATGGCCGTTGCGACCATCGATTTCGGCGGCAGGAGCGCCGACGTCGCCGCCATCCATCTCAGCTGGCCGTGGCCGCGGGAACAGTATTGGCAGATCGGCGAACTCTCGGAGCAGCTTTCATCGCTCGGCCAAACCGCCATCATGGCCGGCGATTGCAACGCGGTGCCATGGAGCGCCGCGGTGCGGCGCGTCGCCGCTCTCGGCGGACTGACGGTCATGCCGTCGGCCGGGTCGACCTGGATTCACCGGAAGCTGCCCGACTTCCTGCGCCGCTATGCAGGCCTCCCGATCGACCAGGCGTTCAGCAAGGGCGGCGTGACCATTCTGTCGTCAACGCGACTGGAAGATACCGGCTCCGACCATCTTCCCGTACTCGTGGAGTTCTCGCTTCGCCCCGACGACAGGCTGCCCCATGACGAGCATGAGAGCGCGCTCGCGGCGAGCGACCTTGAAAACAATCCGCGCGGTTGATGCTTCGGCATTCTCAGGGTTTGGTCAACGCTTCGACAAGGTGCTCGACAGGCCCGCCGCCGCGATGCTCGCGCGCATCGAAAGCGTTCTGCCTGGCTTCGTATTCGACATAGATGGTCTTGATTCGGCGCCGCGCCTCGAGATGCGTGCCGGTGCAGAACCAGTTGTCCGGGCGCCGCAGTCCGGCAAGCGCGGTCTCGGTGGCCCGCATCATCCGCCTCGCGATACCGCCATGCGTCTGCTCGTGCTTGCGAACGCCGACCATGAAACGGTCCCAACGCTCGCGCAGGACTGCGCTTGCCGACGAGAGCCGCGGGAAAGTGTAGGTCAGGTTGAGCGTCCCGTTGGCCTGCCGCAGATGGCAGGCTCCATCCTCCCGGACAATATCGAGATCCCAATGCACGGCGTAACCGGTTTCGGCGATGGCGCGCGTCATATAGCCGTGCTTGGGTCCCAGCCGGTCCATTGCCTCGACAAGGGCGGCTCCGGTATTTCCAGCGACATCATAGGTGCGGATGTGAACGGTGAGCTTTGTGCCCGCCGACGCGGCTGATGCGCAAAGCAGCATGAAGGCCATGGCGAGCATCGTCGGGCTGGTCAGGCGCATGTCCGCCTCCTTTGTCGGAGCCGAGCAGACCACACTCGGCGGAAGGCTTCAACGGGCTTGATCGAGGCAGGCGGTCGACGGCGACAGACAAGTCCGCCGCCGCTCGCATGTTTTCGTGACGGCTTAGCCGGGCACGCTCACATGTTCTGATAGACCGGGCCTTCGCCACCTTGCGGCGGCACCCAGTCGATATTCTGGTTCGGATCCTTGATGTCGCAGGTCTTGCAGTGGACGCAGTTCTGCGCGTTGATGACGAAGCGCACGTCCTTGGCCGCCGGATCGGCAGCGGCATTGCCGTCCTTGTCGACCCATTCGTAGACGCCTGCCGGGCAGTAGCGCGTCGAAGGTCCGGCAAAGACGTCATGCTCGGAACGCTTCTGCAGCTCCATGTCCGCCACCAGCAGATGCACCGGCTCGTTTTCCTCGTGGTTGGTGTTGGACAGGAACACCGAGGACAAGCGGTCGAAGGTCAGCACGCCATCGGCCTTGGGATAGTCTATTTTCTTGTGCTTCGCCGCGGGCTCTAGCGTGGCGTAGTCGGCCTTGCCATGCTTCAGCGTGCCGAAGGGCGAGGAGCCGAACAAAGTGTTCAGCCACATGTCCAGGCCGCCGATGGCGACGCCGGCGATGGTGCCGAAGCGCGACCACAGCGGCTTGACGTTGCGCACCTTCTTCAGATCCTTGCCGATGTCTGTCGCCCGCCACGCGGCTTCGTAAGCGGAGAGCTCGTCATTGGCGCGGCCGGCGGCGATTGCCTCGGCGACATGCTCGGCCGCCAGCATTCCCGACAACACGGCATTGTGCGAGCCCTTGATGCGCGGGACGTTTACGAGCCCGGCGGCGCAGCCCATCAACGCGCCACCCGGGAAGCACAGTTTCGGCACCGACTGCCAACCGCCTTCGGTAATCGCGCGCGCGCCATAGCCCAACCGCCTGGCGCCCTCGAAAGTACCGCTGATCGCCGGGTGGGTCTTGAAGCGCTGGAACTCCTCGAACGGCGACAGCCAGGGGTTCTTGTAATTGAGGTGGACGACGAAGCCCACCGCCACCTGATTGTCGTCCAGATGATAGAGGAAAGAGCCGCCGCCGGTCTTGAGATCGAGCGGCCAGCCGAAGGAGTGCTGGACGAGACCCGGCCTGTGCTTCTCCGGCTTGACCTGCCACAGTTCCTTGAGGCCGATGCCGTATTTGCCCGGCTCGCGGCCCTCGGAAAGCCTGAACCTGGCGATCAACTGCTTGGCGAGCGAGCCGCGCGCGCCCTCTCCGATCAGCACATATTTGCCCATCAGCGCCATGCCTGGCGCGAAACCCGGGCCGTGTGTGCCATCCTTTTCGACGCCCATGTCGCCGGTGACAACACCGGTGACGGCGCCTTCCTCGTTATAGAGCAGGCCGGCCGCGGCGAACCCCGGATAGATTTCCACGCCGAGCGCCTCGGCCTTGGCGGCCAGCCAGCGGCAGACATTGCCAAGCGAGACGATGTAGTTGCCGTGATTGTTCATCAGAGGCGGCATCATCATGTTGGGCAGGCGGAAAGAGCCGGCGGGGCCAAGCACCAGGAAATGGTCCGCCGTGACCGGCGTTTTGAATGGATGGTCTTGTTCGTCGCGCCAGCCCGGCAGCAACCGGTCGATGCCGATTGGATCGACGACGGCTCCTGACAAGATGTGGGCGCCAACCTCACCGCCCTTTTCCAGCACGACCACGGAAAGCTCGGGATTGACTTGCTTCAGGCGGATGGCGGCGGCGAGGCCGGCCGGGCCCGCACCGACGATGACCACGTCGAATTCCATGCTTTCGCGTTCGATATCGCTCATCAACCCCTCCGCACTGGCTTGTCGCTATTGCGCGTATCTTGCTGGCTCATGCGCTGCATAGCGCATCAAGTCGCGACAGGAAACCGGCGCGTCTGTGACAACGCGGATTTGGCCAAAAAGTCGCGCATCGTGCCGAAGGACACCCGTTTTGCGCCGGCCTGCCCGCAACGCGTACGTTTTTAATTGTTCGACGGCTTGCTTATCGGCCATACTTCGCACCATGCGCATTCCTGGGCCAGCCGGCTTCTCATCAACGCGCTTCCCATCGACGCCCGGCAGGGCCTGCCGGGCGTTCCTTTCGGCCCTCCCCCTGCTGGCGCCGGTCCATGCCTTTGCAGACGAGGTGAAGGTCTGGGCCACCGGTGCCTACTCCTTCTCCGACGAGCTTGGCGGGTTCGAAATCACCGGCGCTTCCGGCACCGGCACCAAGGACGATCCGCTCGTCATCACCGAAGAGCTGAATTCAGCGACGCCGGTGACGTTGACCATCCGTGCAACCAAGCCGATCCAGGCGTTCGGCAAGGCGGGCGAGTTCGCCAACGGCATCATGTATTTGCGCTTGGACGTGCTCAACAACAGCGGCCAGGCCTGGATCGAATTCCAGTTCGAGCTTCAGGAGGTCCTGAATCAGCCGAGCGTCTTCGGCGACGGGCTTTCGTTCGACCAGCGCAACAAGACGCCTGACAATATCTGGTCGAGCAATTTTGCCGATTTCGACCGCGATTTTGAACCGTATGACCGTCTGCTGTTCAAGAACGGCAAGGTCGACCCGCTAAAGACCGCCAGGTTCGAATTCCTGATCACCGACTATACGCCGCGCTGGACCTTTTATCTGGTGCAGGACCCGCGCATACCGACGGGTTAGGTTGCGGTGAGCGTATGACGCTGCCACAGACAGGCCGTCATTGCCCGGTTGTGCCAATGTCCCCAATCACCAACTTGCAATATGCGACCAGTCGAACGATGGTGGCGCCATGACTGCCGCTTCCCCAAACAGCCGACCTGATATCGCCGAGCTGCTCGCCTTCTATGCCAGCGCGGGCGTCGACGAGGCGTTGGAGGACGCGCCGGTGAACCGCTTCGCGGAAGCCGCGCCCAAGCCGGCGGAGCGGATGCCGGCTGCCGCGCCGAGCGATAGCAGAGCACCGGAGCGGCCCGCCCAACCGCGTCTCGATGCGAGCGCCGTGCCTAACGCTCCGCCGGCGCGCCCGCCCATTTCGGCGGTACCCGACGAGGCGCAGGCGGCGCTGGCGCGTGAATTGGCCTCGGCTGCCTCGACGCTGGACGAGCTTCGCCAGCACATGTCGACTTTTGACGGCTGCAACCTGAAGTTCACCGCCAAGAACCTGGTCTTTGCCGACGGCAACCCGGATGCATCGGTGATGCTGGTCGGCGAGGCGCCCGGCCGTGACGAGGATATAGAAGGCCTGCCCTTCGTCGGCCGCTCCGGCCGGCTGCTCGACCGCATGTTGGCCGCGATCGGGCTAGACCGGACATCCGTCTACATCGCCAATGTCATCCCCTGGCGGCCGCCGGGAAACCGCACGCCGACGCCGCACGAAACCGAGATCTGCCGGCCGTTCATCGAAAGGCAGATCGAACTGGTCAAGCCGAAGGTGCTGGTCAATCTCGGCGGGCCCTCGGCCAAAACCCTTCTGAATACGAGCGAAGGCATCTTGCGGCTGCGCGGCAACTGGCGCGCCCACACGACAGCGTCCGGCGTCGTTATTCCGGCGATGCCGACGCTGCACCCGGCCTATCTACTGAGGACGCCGGCGCACAAGAAGCTGGCTTGGCGGGATTTTCTCGAGGTGAAGGCGAAGCTAAGAGCGCTCACCTCTCCATGACCTCGCGGGTAATTGAAATGCGCCTGCCGTCGCCCTAACCATGCCCTCATGATATCTCCTCAAACCTCCGCCGGCAGCCTCATCCGTGAATGGCGCACGCGACGCCGGATGAGCCAGCTCGACCTCGCCACGGAAGCCGATATCTCGCAGCGGCATCTGAGCTTCGTCGAGAGCGGGCGGGCCGCGCCGTCGCGCGACATGGTGCTACACCTGGCCGAGCAGCTTTCGATCCCGCTTCGCCAGCGCAACCAGCTCTTGCTGGCGGCGGGCTTTGCGCCGAGCTTCAGCGAAAGGCCGCTGACCGACATTTCGCTGGCACCGGCCATGGCGGCGGTCGAGACGGTGCTTCGAGGGCACGAGCCGTTCCCGGCGCTCGCGGTGGACCGGCACTGGAACCTCGTTTCGGCAAACACTGCCATTGGGCCGTTCCTGGCCGACGTTTCCGAGCCCTCGCTGCTCAAGCCGCCAGTCAACGTGCTGCGGCTCAGCCTGCACCCTGGAGGTGTCGCGCCGCGCATCGTCAATCTCGCGGAGTGGCGGGCGCACCTGCTGGAACGCCTGAAGCACCAGAACGACGCGTCAGGCGATCCGGTGCTGATCGAACTGGAGCGTGAGTTGCGCGGTTATCCCTCCGGCCCGAAGAGTGGGCGGCCGGCGCGGGTCGAGCCGAGCGGCATCGTGCATCCGCTGCGGCTTGCCCATGGGGATCAGGTGCTGTCGTTCATCAGCACCATCACCGTGTTCGGCACGCCGCTGGACGTGACGCTGTCGGAGCTGGCGATCGAGTCCTTCTTTCCGGCCGACGAGCAGACGCGGACGGCGCTGGTAAGATTGGCGAAAGAGCGGGCCTAACGGTGCTGATCACCCCTGCGGCGGGGCGGCCTTGCGCGTGCGGGTGCGTTCCAGGCCGAGTTGACGTTCGCGCCAGATGATGAAGATGCCGGCGGCAACGACGATCAGACCGCCGGTCAGCGTGTTCAGCGTGGCGACATCGCCGAAGACGAGATAGCCGACCAAGACGCCGAGGATCATCGAGGTGTATTCGAACGGCGCCACCACCGATGCCTCGGCATGGCGGTAAGCCGAGGTCATCAGGATCTGGCCAAGGCCGCCGCAGAAGCCGGCGGCGACAAGAAGGACCGCCTGCCCCGGCGTCAGCGCCTGCCACCCAAACGGCAGCGACAGCAGCGCCATGACGCTCGCGGTGACCGAAAACCAAAGCACGATCGTGGCGGTGCGCTCGCTTTGCACGAGATTGCGCACGAGCAGCATGGCGACGGCCGAAATCGCCGCCGCTATCAATGCGGCGATGACGCCGAGCACCTCCTGGTCATCGAGCGCCTCGCCGGAACTCAGGAGCGTCAGCTCCGGCCAGGAGATGATCAGCACACCGACGAGGCCGACGGCGACCGCGCTCCAGCGATAGACACGAATGGCTTCGCCGAGGAAAATCGAGCTGAACACCACCACCAACAGTGGCTGGGCGTAATTCAGCGTGATTGCTTCTGGCAGCGGCAACCGCGTCAGCGCGAAGAAGCCGAGCCCCATGGCGCAGACGCCGACGACGCCGCGCGCGATGTGGTTGAACGGACGGCTTGTACTGAAAGCCGTGCCGAGATTTCCCTTGAAAGCCAGAAAGGCAATGATCGGAAAGATAGCGAAGAAGGAGCGGAAGAAGACGATCTGTCCCGCCGGCACAGTGCCCGCCGCCTTGATGCAGGTCGACATGCCGACGAAGACCGCCACCGAGACGATCTTCAGCATAATGCCAGTGAGCGTGTTGTGCCCTACGGTATTGTCACTGTTGTCGCGGCCTGCTGTCACGCTCCCGCCGCTTCCCGCGTGGTTGCCCAGGTGCGCGCCGGCGTTGCCGGTCTCTCGATATGCCTGACGTCGTAGACGGCGGCCATGACTGCCTCGCGATGCTGGAAAGGAAGGTCTGAATAGACCTTGTCGCAGTTTTGTCGAGCCGCCGGTTCGTGTAAAGAGCGCGGACTTCAAAATTTTGGACGGGCAGGACAGGCCCGGAAAGACAGGAACCAAGGAATGCGCACCGACACTGGCCAGGTCTTCAAACTCGAAGACTATCGCCCCAGCGACTATCTCATTCCGGAAACGAACCTTGAATTCCGTCTTTCGCCAGGCGCGACGATCGTCACGGCAATTTTGACCGTCGAGCGCCGGGATGGCGTCGCGGCCTCTACGCCGCTTGTGCTGGATGGCGACGGGCTGACGCTCAGGCGCGTCGAGATCGACGGCAGGAAAGCCAAGCCGACGGATTTTGCCGTGACGCCCGACCGACTGACCATCCTCAGGCCCCCGGCGGCGCGTCGCTTTCGGCTGTCGATCGAGACCGAGCTGGCGCCGTCGGGCAATGAAGCGCTGATGGGCCTCTACCGCTCAAGCAACGTCTATTGCACGCAATGCGAAGCAGAGGGCTTCCGCCGCATCACCTATTTCCTCGACCGCCCCGACATCCTTTCCGTCTACACCGTGCGGATCGAAGCCCGCCGCGACGAGGCGCCGCTGCTTCTGTCCAACGGAAACCCGGTCGACAAGGGCAATCTCGGCGATGGCTGGCACTATGCCATTTGGCACGATCCCTTCCCCAAGCCATCGTATCTGTTCGCGCTGGTCGCCGGCAATCTCGGCCGGGTCGCCGACAGTTTCGTTACCATGTCCGGCCGCACGGTCGAGCTCGGCATCTATGTCGAGCCCGGCAAGGAGAAGCTCGCCGGCTACGCCATGGATGCCTTGAAGCGATCGATGCAATGGGACGAGGAGGCATTCGGCCGCGAATACGACCTCGATGTCTTCAACATCGTCGCCGTGTCCGACTTCAACATGGGCGCGATGGAGAACAAGGGCCTCAACGTCTTCAACGACAAATACGTGCTGGCCGACCGAGAGACCGCGACGGACGCCGATTTCGCCAATATCGAGGCGATCATCGCGCATGAGTATTTCCACAATTGGACAGGCAACAGAATCACTTGCCGCGACTGGTTCCAGCTTTGCCTGAAGGAAGGGCTGACCGTTTATCGCGACCACGAATTCTCGGCCGACCAACGTTCGCGTGCGGTCAAGCGCATCGCCGAGGTGCGCACGCTGCGCGCGCATCAATTCCCCGAGGACCAGGGGCCGCTGGCGCATCCGGTCAGGCCGCGCCGCTATCGCGAGATCAATAATTTCTACACGGCGACCGTCTACGAAAAAGGCTCGGAGGTGGTGCGCATGATCCGTACCATCCTCGGGCCTGATAGCTTTCGCGCCGGCATGGACCTCTATTTCGAGCGGCACGACGGCACGGCGGCGACGATCGAGGATTTCCTGACAGTGTTCGAGGAGGTGTCCGGCCGCGACTTGTCGCAATTCGCGCTCTGGTACCATCAGGCCGGCACCCCTAACCTGGCGGTGAGCTCGACCTATAACCGGGCGGAGCGGGAATTCACTCTGGAAATCGAGCAATCGGTGCCGCCGACCCCGTCGGAAAGCCGCAAACGACTGATGCACATACCGCTCGCCTTCGGTCTGATTGGCGCCGGTGGCGAGCCGGTCGCCTATGACACGGTCGACGGCGCCAGCGTCGAGGACGGCATCATCCACATCCGCAAGCGCCGGCATGTGGTGCGCTTCTCAGGCGTCGCCGAGCGTCCGGCGGTTTCGCTGAACCGCGGCTTCTCGGCGCCGATAACGCTTGCCGTCGAGCAGAAGACCGATGACCAATTCTTCCTTGCCGGCCACGAC
The DNA here is from genome assembly GCF_006442975.2 of Mesorhizobium sp. B2-1-1. Lineage (NCBI taxonomy): Bacteria > Pseudomonadati > Pseudomonadota > Alphaproteobacteria > Hyphomicrobiales > Phyllobacteriaceae > Mesorhizobium > Mesorhizobium sp. B2-1-1. The sequence continues at coordinate 4,428,531 of NZ_CP083954.1, forward strand.
AGCGACAGCTTCTCGCGCTGGCAGACCTTCAACACGCTGCTTACGGATGCATTGATCTTGGCCTTCCGCCAGATTCTCGACGGCGCCGAGCCTGGCTTCACCGCGCGGCTGACCGAGCTTGCCGGCAGGATCGCGAGCGACGAGACGCTGGAGCCGGCCTACCGGGCGCTGGCGCTTTCGCTTCCGGGCGAGACCGACATAGCGCGCGACATCGGCAAAAACATCGAACCCAACGCCATCTTCGCTGCGCGCGAGGCGCTGGCGCTGGCAATCGCCAGGGCTAACCGCGACGCGTTCGCCGGCCTCTACGAGCGGCTTGCCGACGCCGGCCCGTTCAGCCCGGACGCAGCTTCCGCCGGACGGCGGGCGCTGCGCAACGTCATGCTCGATTATCTCTCGCTGCTGTCAGATGGCGCCGGGCTTGCGGCGGAGCACTTCCGGTCGGCCACCAATATGACTGACCGCGCGGCGGCACTGACCGTGCTCGCGCACCGCCACCATGGTTCGCCGGAGGCAAACAAGGCACTGGCGGCTTTCGAAGCGACATATGCGTCCGACCCGCTTGTGATGGACAAATGGTTCCAGATTCAGGCCAGCGTACCCGGTCCGCAGGCGGTGGAGACGGTTCGCGCCCTGACCACGCATCCGGCCTTCTCGATGGCCAATCCGAACCGGGTGCGCTCGTTGATCGGCACATTCTCCAGTGCCAACCAGACCGGATTCCACCGCGCCGACGGCGAAGGCTACCGATTCTTCACGCAGACCGTGCTCGAGGTCGAAAAACGCAATCCGCAGGTGGCGGCAAGGTTGGCAACGGCGCTCCGGTCGTGGCGTTCGCTCGAACCTGGCCGGCAGGCCAAGGCCAGGGAAGCGCTGCTTTCGATTGCCAATGCCGAAAACCTGTCGGCGGATTTAAGCGATATCGTCGAGCGTACGCTGGCGTGAGCCAGACCCAAGCGGCCACCATGGTGGTCGGCGGCAATGCCAAGGCAACGCCACCGGCCCGTCAGGCTGTGCTTCTGCTGCTCGAACGGATTCCCGCCTCCCTACGCGGGTATCAACATGGCGATGCGATGCACGCCGACCTCGGCGCTCGTATTCGTCGCCTCGTCGGTCTTGCCCTTGGCGCAAGTGTATATGTCGCCTTCCTTGAGCTTGAACTCCTTGTCGGCCTTCTTGATCGTGAATTCGCCCGCAGTGATGGTGCATACCATGTCGTTGTCCATCACCATCGCCGGCGCATGTGTGCCGGGCTGAAACACGACATCGACGATTGAGATGCTTTTGTAGGCAGGAATGTCTGAGTTTCCCGTGCCTACCTCCACCACTCTGATGCCGGGCGCAATCTCCTTGCCCTCCTTCGGGCCGTATGTCCTCGTTTTTACCGACGCCGCCAGGGCGAACAAAGGCGTTACCGCTGCCGCTGACACGCCGAGAGCAATTGCAGTTCTGCGATTCATGCTTTCCTCCCAATGTGCAATCCCGCACGGAATATGCGTGATTTCTAATATTATTCCCTTTCCACGGTAATCGCCATCGCATGCCTCTGCTCGGTTGGCGGAAAAGCCGCTATTTTAGTCGATTTTTAATCTTTTTTCGCCGGACCACTGGACAAGGCGAATCACCTTTGATTCTTTAATGGCGATTCGGAAGTGCGGCGTTTGCCGGATCATCAAGCATAGGCAAATCGGGGAGTGCCATTTATGGCGAAGGCGGACGCGTGGGGCGCGCCCGGAGGGATAGCTTTTGCGCGTCGCGAGACGCCGCGAGGCGACGGCCTTGCCGGGAATACGCGGCTCATCGCCGAACCGGCCTACAAGCGGCTTCTGGCGGCGGAGCCATTGCTGCGCCGATCGATACCGGCTCTCATCGTCATCTTCCTGATCGCGATCGCGGCGCTGCGCGTCCTGTCGCTGATGAACGAACGCGACGATATCGAGCGCAACGCCAAGGCGATCCTGATGCTGGCGTCCGGTCAACTGGCGAGTTCGCTGGCCACCACGTCCGACACCGCGCCGGGCGCCATCCAGGACCTGTTGGAAACGACCAGCCGCCAGGGCGCGATGAGCCGCGGCCACGTTCTTGTCATCACCGACAGCGCCTTCAAGATCACCGCGGTGACGCCGCGCTCGATGTCCTGGCAAGGCCGTTCGCTGGATAGCCTCGCCCAGGGCGGCCAGCCTCTGTTCATGTTCGGCGACCGCGCCGGAGTGATGGAGGTCGATATTGGCGGGCAGGACTGGTATGCAGCGGTCAGCCTGACGAACGGTCGCAAAGGCGCGGCAGCGGCGCTGGTGCCGCAGGACGCGGTTTTCGACGCCTGGCGCAAGACAGTCTCGCTGAATGTGACGCTGTTCGTACTGACGGCCGGCGTGCTGATCATCATCCTCTATGCCTATTTCGGCCAGGCGGCGCGCGCGCAGGCGGCCGACCGCATCTATCTCGAAGCGCATCAACGCATCGACATGGCGCTGGTACGCGGCCGCTGCGGCTTGTGGGACTGGGACATGGTGCGCGGCAAGATGTATTGGTCGCGCTCGATGTACGACATGCTGGGCTACGAGCCATGCGACACGATGCTGTCCTTCGGCGAGGTCGACGAGATCATCCATCCCGATGATGGCGACTTGTTCCAGCTCGCCAACAAGATCGTCGCGCGCGAGATCGATCATATCGATCAGGTGTTCCGGATGCGGCATGCCGACGGGCAGTGGGTATGGATGCGCGCAAGGGCGCAGGTCATGGATCCGGAAGCACCCGAAATCCAGTTGATCGGCATCGCCGTCGACGTCACCGAGCAGCGTCACCTGGCGCTTCGTTCCGAGGCAGCCGATTTGCGCCTGAGGACGGCGATCGAGAACATCAACGAGTCCTTCGTGCTGTGGGATGCCGCCGAGCGGCTGATCATGTGCAATTCCAAATACCAGAAGGACAATGGCCTTTCGGACCGTGACGTGATGCCAGGCGCCGTGCGCGCCACGCTGGAAGAGCGCATGCTCGCTTTCGCTTCCGATCGGCGGCTTGCCAACAGCAATGGACCGCAGGGCGGCGCGACGTTCGAACGGCAGCTGGCCGACGGCCGCTGGTTGCAGGTCAACGAACTCAGAACCCGCGACGGCGGCATTGTCTCGGTCGGATCCGACATCACCCAGATCAAGCTGCATCAAGAAAAGCTGGTCGACAGCGAGCGCCGGCTGATGGCGACCATACACGATCTCAGCCTCGCCCGCCGGGCCGAAGAGGAGCGCGCGCGCGAACTGGTCGAGCTCAACCGCAAATACATGAAGGAAACCGAGCGCGCCGAAGCGGCGAACCGGGCCAAGTCCGAATTCCTGGCCAACATGTCGCATGAACTGCGCACGCCCTTGAACGCCATCATCGGCTTCTCCGAGCTGATGGAACAGGGGCTGTTCGGCCCGCTGGGATCGGAGCGCTACGAGGAATACGCCACCGACATCAACAGCAGTGGCAAATATCTCCTGGGCGTCATCAACGACATTCTCGACATGTCGAAAATCGAGGCCGGCCAATTCTCGCTCGACCGCGAAGAGATCGATCTCGGCCCGCTGATCAGCGAGACGGTCAGGGTCGTCTCGCTGCAGGCCGCACAGAAGGCGATCACCGTGGAGACCCGCATCGCCGACGCGCTGACGCTGTTTGCCGACCGCCGAGCGATCAAGCAGATCGTCATAAACCTTTTGTCCAACGCAGTGAAATTCACCGGCCAAGGCGGCCACATATCGGTCAGGGCCCGCAATACCTCAGGGGCGCTGGTGCTGACGATCGAGGATAATGGCTGCGGCATCCCGAAGGAGGCGCTCGGCAAGCTCGGACGGCCCTTCGAACAGGTGCAGAACCAGTTCTCCAAGAGCCATGCCGGGTCCGGCCTCGGCCTCGCCATCTCGCGCTCTTTGGCCGAACTGCAAGGCGGTGCCCTGAAAATCCGCTCAACCGAAGGTGTCGGCACGATCGTGTCGGTGCGCATTCCGGTGAAGAAGGCGACGCCCGTGGTCAAGGTCGCGGCTTAAGCAACGGGCTCCGGCGATGTCGCCGAAGCCCGTGCCGGAAGGCGTTATTGCATGCTGCCGTCGTCGCCTTCGTCATCCCACTGACGGTGTAAGCCAAAGCGGCCGCCCTTTGGCAGTTCGCCCTTCTTGATCTTTCCGTCGTTGTTCTTGTCGAGCAGGGCAAAGAGCTTCTTGTCGCGACTGGCGATGTCGTCCGTCGTCAGCGTACCGTCGCCCTTGTTGTCGTAACGCGCGATGATGCGCCTGGCCATGTGCTCGAAGCGGGCCTTTTCCAGCGCTGCGGCGAGCTGCTCCACCGTGAGCTTGCCACCATTGTCGGCGACCAGCTTCTTCAACCGCGAATCCATGACGCTTGAGAACTGGTCGAAGCTGATGGTGCCGTCATTGTCCTTCATCGCCTTGTTGAGGCGCATCATCGTGCGCTCACGCATGTTTGCGCTGTCGATGTTCTCGGCATAGGCCGCAGTGCCGACGGCTCCTGCCAACGCGATGAAGGCGAACGCGAGCTTGGTTGTCTTTCTCATGGTCTTCTCCTGTTGCATCGTCACCCCCGATGCGATCCGCACGGCCGTCGATCACGGCCGCCCGGCACGAAGCAGAAGGTTGAAATCCTTCCTGACCTTCCGCGACGTCTCCTTGAGATGTGCTTCCAGCACACCGAAATCCGGCAAGTCGGTGACCGCCAGAAGCAGATCCGAAAGCCCCGGCGGCACATCGTCCCGCTCGAACTGGCCGGTGAGGCAAAGCCTGATCATCTGGGTCAGCGCCAGATAGAGGCGGTAGGCCTCGCCAAGCTCCTCCCTGACATCGGCGGCTGCGAATTGTGGCGCAAGGCGCGACAATACCTCCGCGGTTGCCGTGACCCTGCGGCCGGACTCGACATTGCCCGTGACGACGGCCACCTGGGCGATGAATTCGAGATCGATCAGGCCGCCGGCAATGAGTTTGATGTCCCAGAGGTCGCGCGGCGGCTTTTCCTTTTCGATCATGGCGCGCATGTCGGACGCTTCCGCTTTCACCTTTGCTGCGTCGCGCAATTGCCCGAGCACCGCCGCAACGTCGGCTTCGACCTCGGCACAGAGCCTGGCATCTCCGGCAATGGCGCGCGCCCGCGACAGCGCCATGTGCTCCCAGGTCCAGGCCTCCTGGCGCTGGTATTTCTTGAAGGCGTCGACGTGGGTGGCCACTGGCCCCTTGTTGCCGGACGGCCGCAGCCGCAGGTCGAGTTCATAGAGCACGCCTTCCGCGGTCGGCGCGGAAACGGCCGAGATGAGGCGCTGCGTCATCCTGGTGTAGTAATGCGAGGGCGCCAGCGGTTTTTCACCGTCGGATTCCTCGGCGTCCGCATCGTGATCGTAGAGCAGGATGAGGTCGACATCCGACCCCGCCGTCAATTCACGGCTGCCGAGCTTACCCATGCCGAGCAGCGAAACCACGCCGCCGGCGATTGTGCCATGGCGCGCCTCGAATTCGGCCATAACCGCGCGCAACGCGGCCTCAATGGTGAGGTCGGCCAGGTCAGAAAAGGCGCGGCCTGCGCGGGCCGGATCGATCGAGCCGGCGAGCAGCCGCACACCGATCAGGAATTTCTGCTCGGAGGCAAAGATGCGCAAACGATCGAGAACGTCCTCATAGGCGCGGTCGCCTTCGAGGAAAGCGGTAAGCCGTGCCGATAGATAGCCACGATCCGGCAATTCGGTGAGAAGAGCGGGATCGAGCAGGCCATCGAACACATGTGGCCGGCGCGTGATGATCGCGGCCAGTCGTGGCGCGGCGCCCATGATCGTCGCCATAAGCTTCAGCAACGCCGGATTGGACTGGAGCAGCGAGAAGAGCTGGATGCCTGCAGGCAGGCCGGCGAGGAACTCGTCGAAACGGATCAACGCCTCATCGGCCCGACGCGTCTGGCCGAAAGCCTTGAGCAGCGCCGGCGTCAGTTCCGTCAGTCGCTCGCGCGCCTCAGCCGACTGGGTGACGCGGTAGCGACCGAAATGCCAGCCACGGATCACGCGGCAGATGTCGCTCGTTCGCTGGAAGCCGAGACCGTGCAACGTCTGCAGTGTATCGGGGTCGTCGACGTCGCCGGTGAAGACCAGATTGCCGATGCCTGCCGAAAGCTCCGGTGCGGTTTCGAACAGCGCCGCGTAGTGACGTTCGACCTGCTGCAGCGAGGCGCGGAAGCCCAGGGAAAAAGCAGCCGCATCGGCAAAGCCCAGCATGCGCGCGATTCGCTCCAGCCCTTCATCATCCTCCGGCAGGGTGTGCGTCTGCTCGTCGGCCACCATCTGGATGGCATGCTCGACCCGGCGCAGGAACCAATATTGCCGGGCCAGTGCGTCGCGTGCCTCGGCGGTGATCCAGCCGCGCGCGGCCAGCTGGCCGAGCATCGGCACGGTCTCGCGGCCTCGCAGTTCCGGGAAGCGGCCGCCGGCGATGAGCTGCTGCGTCTGGACGAAGAACTCGATCTCGCGGATGCCGCCGCGCCCGAGCTTGACGTTGTGGCCCTTGACCGCGATTTCGCCATGCCCCTTGTGGGCGTGGATCTGGCGTTTGATCGAGTGGACGTCGGCGATCGCGGCATAGTCCATGTATTTGCGCCAGATGTAAGGTTGGAGCTCCTTGAGGAAAGCGGTGCCGGCGTCCAGATCGCCGGCCACAGGACGCGCCTTGATCATGGCAGCGCGCTCCCAGTTCTGGCCGCGCGCCTCGTAGTAGCGCAGCGCCGCCTCGACCGGGATCGCCAGCGGGGTCGAACCGGGATCGGGACGCAGCCTGAGGTCGGTGCGGAAGACATAACCATGTTCGGTGCGGTCCTGCAGGATGCGCACCAGACGGCGCGTCAGCCGCGAAAACAGCTCCGTCGCATCGAGCGGATCGACGACGGCCGACGCTTCCGGGTCGAAGAAGACCACGAGGTCGATATCGGAGGAAAAATTGAGCTCATGCGCGCCAAGCTTGCCCATGCCGAGCAGGATCCAGCCCGACCGGTTCGAGGGATTGGCGGGATCCGGCAACTTCAGCTTGCCCTGGCCATGCGCGTCGCGCAGCAGAAAATCGACGGCGGCGCGCGTGCACGCATCGGCAAGGTCGCTCAACCGCCGCACCGTAAGCGAGGTCTCGGCCTCGGCGGCCAGATCGGCCAGCGCGATCAGGAAATGCGCATCGGCCTTCCATTGCCGCAGTTCCATCATCAATCTGGATTCGGAGATCGTCTCGGAGAACGATGCCCGGTCGATCGCCACGATGATCGCCTTCAGCCGGGCCTCGATCGGCTGGTCGAAAAGCCCATCCAATATCTGCGGCCGGCGACGCGCCATGTCACGCAGGAACGGCGACAGGTCGAAGACAGCGGCCAGGAAGTCCTGCGCCTCACCGGTTCCAGCCAGGAATTTCGCCAGCCGTGTCAATCCTTCTTCGCGTGCCAAGGTGGCGATCTCGGCCAGCTCCTGCCGGGCCCGGCTGTCGTCCAGAGGAGCAAGCCTTGCCGCGGGCTTCAACAGCCAGTCCTTCGCCGTCCGCTTTGCAGCCGCCGTCATCAATGATCCTCCCGCGCGGGAAAACTCATGACCACGGATAATCCGGGATTACCAGGCAACAGATCAAGCCGGCCATAGTGGAATGTCATGACCGCCTTTGCGAGGCTGAGGCCAAGCCCGGAACCTGGCTGGGAACGGCTCTTCTCGAGCCGCACGAACCGTTCCGTCGCCCGGGCGCGATCGGCATCGTCCGGAATGCCCTGGCCGTTGTCGGCGACGACAAGCCTGATTTCGCCATGCGCGCGTTCGAGCGTCACGCGGACAGTCGGCTTGGAGGTGGAATCGGTCGAGTACTTGATCGCATTGTCGACGATGTTAGACAGCGCCTGGCCGATCAGCTCGCGGTTGCCGTCGACAAGGAATGCGCCATTGACCGCGGCTTCGAGCGAAACGCCAGCCTCTTCCGCCACCGGCTCATAGAGTTCGACCACATCGCGCACGGCTGCGGCCAGATCGACGCGACTGGTGCTTTCGGAGGAATAACCCGCCTCCAGCCGGGAGATCATCAGGATGGCGTTGAAGGTCTTAATGAGTTGGTCGGACTCGGCGATGGTGCCTTCCAGCGCCTGGCGGTAGTCCGACGTCTTGTGCTTGCCCGAAAGCGTCGCCTCGGCGCGGTTGCGCAGCCGGGTCAGCGGCGTCTTCAGATCATGCGCGATGTTGTCGGAAACCTGCTTCAGCCCCTCGTTGAGCATGGCGATCCTAGCCAGCATGGCATTGAGGTTCTCGGAAAGCCGGTCGAATTCGTCACCGGCGCCGGTCACCGGCAGCCGGCCCGAAAGATCGCCGCCCATGATGCGGCGGCTGGCTTCCGAAACGCCATCGATGCGCTTCAGCGCGGCGCGGCCGACGAAAAACCAGATCAACAGCCCGCCCAGCCCCATCATGCCGAGCGCCAGCATCAGGGAGCGGCGGATGACGGCGCGGAACCGCTCAGGTTCGCCCAGATCGCGGCCGACCAGCATGATCATCTGGTTCGGCAGGCGCAGCACCAGGGCGATCGCATTGTGGCCCTTCTCGCCTTCGGATCGGACCGCCGTATCGCCGGCCTGCGGCGTGGCCTGATCGGAAGGTGTGCTGCGCTGCCGGTCGAGTTCGCCTTCGCCGAAACGACGGTAGGAGAACGGCTCGGTCGTCCAGCCTTCGGTTTCGATGACCCCCGGCTCCAGGCTCTGGACATTGCCGGTCAGGATCTGGCCGTTGGCGTCGGCGATCAAATAGAGATTGGCGCCGGGCTGGCGCGAGCGCTGCTCCACCACGCGCACCAGGACCGGCAGGCCGCCGCGCTGGTAGGCGCGGGCAAGGCCGAGCACCTCGTCGTTGATGGTCTCCTGCGTCTGCGCGGTCAGCATGCGCGCCGAAAGCGAGGTCATGTAGAGGACAAGCAGTACGGCGCAGAGCGCGAAGAGCAAGAGATAGAGCGCCGAGAGCCGCGCAGCCGTCGTCTTCATGATGGCAGGCACGGAAAGGGCCATGCCGCCGCCTAACCGGCCCTAAGCATGTAACCGGCGCCGCGAATCGTATGCAGGATGGGCTTGTCGAAGCCTTTTTCGATCTTGCCGCGCAGTCGCGAGACATGGACGTCGATGACGTTGGTCTGCGGATCGAAATGATAATCCCAGACATTTTCGAGCAGCATGGTGCGCGTCACCACCTGACCGGCATGGCGCATCAGATATTCAAGCAGGCGGAACTCGCGTGGCTGCAGCGTGATCTCGCGTCCGGCGCGCCTGACCGAATGCGAAAGCCGGTCAAGTTCGAGATCGCCGACGCGGTAGACGGTTTCGGCTTCCTTGGCGCTGGCCCGGCGGTTCAGCACCTCGACGCGGGCGAGCAGCTCGGAAAAGGCATAGGGCTTGGTCAGATAATCGTCGCCGCCGGCGCGTAGGCCGGTGACCCGATCGTCGACCTCGCCCAGCGCCGACAGGATCAGTACCGGCGTGGCGTTCCCCCTGGAGCGCAGGCCGGCGATGACCGAAAGGCCGTCGCGGCGCGGCATCATCCGGTCGATGACCATCACGTCGTAGTCGCCGGCATCGGCGAGCGCGAAGCCGGTCTCGCCGTCACCCGCGACATGCGCGGTGTGCCCGGCCTCGGTAAAGGCTTTCTGCAGATAATCCGCAGCCTCGCGATCGTCTTCTATGACGAGAATCTTCATAGGACCGTTATACGCGATTTCGCTGGAAGATTGAGTAGCCGGCATCTGCATTTTAGCCTTCGCCAAAGCGCGTCGCGATCAAGATGATCCAGGCCGCGCGCGATAAAGTCTTGGTTCTCTGGTGTTACTGTCCCAGCATGCTGCCGGCATGCCGTTGCCACCAAAGCGCTCCGCTTGTTCGCTCAGCCTGAGCGCATGGCCCGCGGGGTGAGTGCGGCAGCGGGCGATGGGAAGCCCGCTGCCGCCGGAGGGGAGCACGAGGACTGACTAACGTGCTCGGCTCCATACTTCCCGTGCGGCGGCTCGGGGGTGTTTGAAACCGCCGCACTGGAAAAGTCGTTGTCAGCCCTTGGCGACGGGCAGCGCCACGAAGCGGTTGTTGTCGTCGCGGGTAATCTGCATCAGGACGGCCTTGCGCCCGGATTTCACCGCTTCGTCCATGGCCTTGGTGACGTCGTCGGTGCCGTTGACTTCCATCGAATTGACCGCGGTGATGATGTCGCCCGGCTGGATGCCACGGTCGGCGGCATCGCTGTCGGGATCGACATCGGTCACCACCAAACCCTTGCCGTTCTCGGATTTGGTGACGGTCAGACCGAGATCGGCGAGCGTATCGGCCTTAGCCGGAGCCGCAGGCTTGTCGTCGGCCGAGGCCTGCTTGTCGCTTGAAGGCAGCTTGCCGAGTTCCACCTTGACGCTCTGGCTCTTGCCGTCGCGCCAGACCGTGACGTCAACCGACTTGCCCGGCGAATAGGCGCCAATCAGGCGGGCGAGCTCCTTCGGCGAAGCAACATCCTTGCCGTCGACCTGGGTGATCACGTCACCGGCGGTGATGCCGCTCTTCTTGCCGGGGCCGTCGTCCTGTGCGCTGGATACCAGTGCGCCGTTGTTGGACTTCAGGCCGAGCGATTCGGCGATATCTGATGTGACCGGCTGGATCTCGACGCCGAGCCAGCCGCGCTGCACGGCACCGCTCTTCATCAGATCCTCGACGACCTGCTTGGCGGTCGAGGCAGGAATGTCGAAGGCGATGCCGACGCTGCCGCCGGAAGGCGAGAAGATAGCGGTGTTGATGCCGACCACCTGACCGCTGAGGTTGAAGGTCGGGCCGCCAGAATTGCCGCGGTTGACCGAGGCGTCGATCTGGATGAAATCATCATAGGGACCGGCGCCGATGTCACGGCCCCGCGCCGAGACAATGCCGGCGGTGACGGTGCCGCCGAGACCGAAGGGGTTGCCGACGGCCACGACCCAATCGCCGACCCGAACCTTGGAGTCGTCGGCGAAGTCGACATAGGTAAATTTGCCGCCACCCTCGACCTTGAGCACCGCGAGGTCGGTGCGCGGGTCGGTACCGACCAGCTTGGCGTCGAGTTCCTTGCCGTCATTGGTCACCACGGTGAAGGCGGTGCCCTCTTCGACGACATGGTTGTTGGTGACGAGATAGCCGTCCTCGGAGATGAAGAAGCCCGACCCTTGAGCCACCGGGCGCGGCTCGCCATTACCGCGGTCACGATGCCCGAACCGGCGGTGGCCATCGTCGTTCTGGCCGCCCTGATCGCCAAAGCCGCGGAATTCCTTGAAGAAGCGGCGCAGCTGCGGATTGTTGGGCAAATTGTCGAAACCGTCCTGGCCGTCGGAGCCGTCATCGGCGGTGGGCTGGACCTTGGCCTTGACCTTGACGCTGACCACGGCGGGCGAAACGCGCTCGACGACATCGGCGAAGCTGGGGACCTGCGGCGCCTCGACGCGCACGGCATCGGCCAGAACGGGGCTGGTCCCGCTGGTCAATGCGCCAACGCCGATCGCGCCGGCAACGGCGACGGAAGCGACGGCAGCCAGGAGACGCTTGCGGGTGCGGGAATATGAATTGGGGGCAATATTCATGGGGTCTCGTATCCTCTTTTTCGAAGGGACGCGCCTTGTCGGCATCCTGAGGAAGAGAATTAGAGCGGCGTACATTACGACGCCATTTCCGACGCATGAAACTTTGGTAATGTTGGCGAACGATCGCCGCCTGCGCTCAATCGCGGCGCAGGATCGCCTCCAGTGCCGCCCGCTCGTCGGCGGAGAGGGATTTTGTCGCCAGTGTCCGGCGCGATCTCGCGCTGATCACGACGAACAGGCCGCCGGCCAAAAGCAGGATCACCGGCGTGCCCCAAAGCAGAGCGTTGCGCAGGTCGAAGCGCGGCTTCAGCAGCACGAACTCGCCGTAGCGCGAAACCACATAGTCCATCACCTGCTTGTCGGTATCGCCAGCGACCAGGCGCTGGCGCACCAGAACGCGCAGGTCACGGGCAAGGTCGGCATCGGATTCGTCGATCGACTGGTTCTGGCAGACCATGCAGCGCAGCCCTTCCGACAGCGCTCGCGCCCTCGCTTCCAGCGTCGGATCGGCAAGCATCTCGTCGGGCTTCACCGCCAGCGCCGTGCCGGCAAAGGACAGCGCCAGCACCATCACGAGCGACGCGATGGACAACTTCGCCTTCATGGCAGGCCCGCGGGGCTCATGGCGCCGGCCTGCTTGCGGCGGCGCGAGGGTGCGCCGACGCGCAGGCGCCTGTCCATCAGCGACATGGCCGCACCAACCATCATGACCAGGCCGCCGCCCCAGATCAGCGTCACCAGCGGTTTCCACCACAGGCGCACCACGACCGATCCGTCATTGCCCTCGTCGCCGAGCGAAATGTAAAGCTGCGAAAGGCCCATCGTCCTGATGCCTGATTCCGTCGTCGTCGTCTGGCGTACCGGATAGAAGCGCTTGGCCGAGCTGATTTCGCCAACCGGACTGCCGCCGACGCCGATCAGTTGGAAGCGACCGCGATCCTCGCTGTAATTCGGTCCCTGCGCCGGATGGAGCCCGACGAAACGCAGAGTGTGGCCGGACAATTCGACGGTTTGCCCGGCATGCATCGACAGGATCTTCTCGGTGCCGAAGCAAAGCGTGCCGACGATGCCAAGCGTGGTCAGGCCAAGACCGAGGTGGGCAAGCGCTGTGCCGAAGACCGAGCGCGGCAGGCCGAGCAGGCGCCTGACCATGACCCTCGCAGCCACATTGCCGAACCCCGCCTTGACAGCGAGGTCGGTGAGAGCGCCGAGGATCAGCCAGACGGCAAGACCCACGCCAAGGGCTGCGAATACCGAAGCGCCGTTGATGAACAGGGCGGTGACCAGCGTTGCCAGAAGCGCCGCCGCGAAAGCTGCCATCAGGCGCTGCGCGACGGCGAAGACGTCGCCGCGCTTCCAGGCCAGCAGCGGCCCGAACGGAACCATGGCCAGCAACGGCACCATGAGCGGTCCGAAGGTGAGGTCGAAGAACGGCGCGCCGACCGAAATCTTGTCGGCCGAAAGGGCCTCGACGGCCAACGGATAGAGCGTACCGACGAGTACGGTGGCGGTGGCCGTGGTCAGGAACAAATTGTTCAGCACCAGCGCGCCTTCGCGCGAAACCGGATGAAAGAGGCCGCCGGCCGTCAGCCTCGAGGCCCGCAGTGCAAACAGCGTCAATGATCCACCGATGAACAGCGTCAGTATGCACAGGATGAAGATGCCGCGCGTCGGATCGGTGGCGAAGGCATGCACCGAGGTCAGGACGCCCGAACGCACCAGGAAGGTGCCGAGCAACGACAGTGAAAAGGTCAGGATGGCGAGCAGCAGCGTCCAGATCTTCAGCGCCGAACGCTTTTCCATGACGATGGCCGAATGGAGCAGCGCGGTGCCCGCGAGCCAGGGCATGAAGGAGGCGTTCTCGACCGGATCCCAGAACCAGAAGCCGCCCCAGCCGAGCTCGTAATAAGCCCAGTACGAGCCCATGGCGATGCCGCCGGTCAGGAACATCCAGGCGACCAGGGTCCACGGCCGCACCCATCGCGCCCAGGACGCATCGATGCGTCCGTCGATGAGCGCGGCTACCGAGAAGGAGAAACAGATCGAGAAGCCGACATAGCCGAGATAGAGCAGTGGCGGGTGCACTGCGAGGCCGAGATCCTGCAGGATGGGATTGAGATCGCGCCCTTCGATGGGCGCCGGCGAAAGCCTGGCGAAGGGATTGGACGTTGCCAGTATAAACAGGAAGAATGTCGCGCCGATCGCACCCTGCACGGCAAGCACGTTGGCGCGTAGCGTCGCCGGCAGGTTGGAGCCGAAGGCGGCGACCAGCGCACCGAAAAAGGTCAGGATCAGCACCCAGAGCAGCATCGAGCCTTCGTGATTGCCCCAGGTTCCAGTGATCTTATAGATCATCGGCTGCAGCGAATGGGAATTTTCCCAGACGCTGGCGACCGAGAAATCGGAACTCGCATAGGCGCTGAGCAGTGCGGCGAAGGACAGCGCCGTCAGGGCAAAGCCGGTGATCGCGACAGGAGCGCCGACCGCCATCAGGCGCTGATTGTTGGTGCGGGCGCCAAACAGCGGCACCACCGTCTGCACCAGCGCCAGCGCGAAGGCCAGGACCAGCGCGAAATGTCCGGTCTCAACCATGATCGCCAACCCGGCTATATCGAGCCTGCCTATTCACTCTTGCTCTCCTGCCAAACGCCCCTGGCCTTCAGCCCATCGGCCACTTCCTTGGGCATGTAGCGCTCGTCGTGCTTGGCCAGAACGCTGTCGGCCACAAAGACGCCATCCGGGCCGAACGTGCCCTCGGTGATGACCCCCTGCTCCTCGCGAAATAGGTCAGGCAGGATGCCTGTATAGGTGACCTTGACCGATTTATGGGTGTCGGTCACAGAAAACGCCACTGTCGCCCCCTGCCCGCGCTGGATCGTGCCTTTTTCCACCAGGCCGCCCAGCCTGATGCGCTGGCCCGGCTGCACCGTCGCCGTGGCCAGATCGGCGGGCATGTAGAAATAGGACGCCTTCTGGCCGAGCGCATAGAATGTCAGGCCGGTGGCGGCGCCGAGGAAGGCCAGGCCGCCCGCGATCACCGACAATCGTTTCTGTTTGCGTGTCATTGTCCGGTCCAGCCCTATTGCGTCGCCGTCAGGCCGAGCGAAGCGGCAAAAGCGGTGAATTTCCTGGCTTCGTCACTGTCGGCTCCAAAGACGGCAATAGCTCGGCTCAGCGCCTCGCGCGCCTGGTCGGCCTTGCCCAGCACGATGTAGGAACGAACGAGCCGCATCCATCCTTCCGGGTCGCGCGGATTCTGCCGCAGCTTCTCGTCGAGCCCGGCGACCATGGTGTTGATCATGGCTTCCCTGTCCTGCGGCGACATCGATGAAGCGGCATCGATATCGCCCGCGGTCGGTCCGTTTGCCGGCTCGCTCGAAGCGACGCCTGCATTGCCGGCGCCGGAACTATCGGACTTGGCCAGCGCCTGCTCGATCGCGCCGCGCCATGGCGAATCCTTCGGCAGCGTGCCCAGCATCGCCTGCCAGGCCGCGGCCGCCTCCTTGCTGCGGCCCTCCTGCGCCAAGGCCATAGCCAGGTAGAAGCCGGCCTTGGCATTGGCCGGGTCAAGTTTCAGGGCCGCCTCGAAGGCCTCCTGGGCATCCGCCGAAACGATGCCGCCGGCCGCGCTGGCGATCGCCTCGCCGAGACCGGCCCGGCGAACAGCGCTGTCGCCGTCGAGGCGAATGGCGTTGCGATAGGCGGCGACCGCGTCGGAAAAGCGCTGCATGCGCAGATAGACCGGCGCCAGCACGTCCCATCCCCTGCCGTCGGACGGATTGGCGGCAAGATGGGCTTCGGCGCGAGCCACAAGTTCGTCGACCGAGCTGTCGGCCGGATTCTTGGCCAGCCGCTCGCTGAGCGGCTGCGAGGGCAGATCGGGCGAGCCTATGTTGATGTAGAGGCCCCAACTGACCAGCGGCACCGCCAGCACGGCCGCGGTGGCGACAAGCCGCGTCGCGACGGATGTACGTCCGACGGATGCGCTGCCGGTCTGGTCCGCATTGTCGAGGCGAAGGATGCGCCGGGCGATCTCGGCGCGCGCCTCATCGGCTTCGGCAGGCTTGATCAGGCCACGGGCGGCGTCGCGGTTGAGTTCGGACAGTTGGTCGCGATAAACTTCCAGATCGTGCTCGCCGCTCGAAGACGCGCTCCTGGCGCCACCGGCCAGCGGCAGCAGCACCGCCAGGCTGGCGCCCAGCGTTAGGATTGCGGCTATGACCCAGAACAGCATGGTTCTTCCAATAACGGCAGAGCCTTGCCCTGCCAACACAAGCATACTGCGACGCTTTGACGGCGGGCGCGCCGCATATCCTTCATCGACATCAACCGGCCGGGTCCGAAATGGACCGGCTAGCCTGTCAGGTGAGCGGCGTCCAACTGCCATCGGCGTTGCGGCAAGCCGTTCCACGCGCCGTGACGCCTGCCCCGCCGGTAAAGACGGTCTGCGTGTACTGGCGGCAGTCCTGTGAGCCGACGCGGTAGGGCTGAGCCGGAACCACTTCGCCATAGCGGGACGCCTGGGTGCCCTTCCACGTCACCTTCTGGCCGCTCGTGGTGTATTCGAGCGCCTTGTATTCAGCCTCCAGCGCGCTGCGCTTCTCGGCTTCGCTAAGGCCGCTGCCGACCGACCCGCCGATGAGGCCGCCGCCCATCGCCGAAATGATCGTCGTGGCGACTTTGCCGCTGCTGGGTGGCGTGGAGGCCGGCGTCGCAGCGATGGTGGGAGCCTTGCCGCCCAAGGTGGTGCAGCCGGAAACGGCCATCAATGCGGAAACAAGCGCGACGCGAATCTTCATGCCAACAACCGGTTTTCTTGAGTTGGAGCCTGTCATGGATGAGCCGGGGGCCGCGTCATCGGAGAAGTCGGCGAGCCTATAATGTTGATATTTGTCGGAAATTTGGCCGTTGGGCCGGCTACGGAGCCAATCGGTGCGCCGCCATAACATGCCCAGTCCGTCAATGTCGATCGGCCGGGGAAAGGCATCACTGAAGGCTCCGCAATCGCACTACCGCCTTCAATCCGCCCATGCCGGACCGTTCGAGCAGCAGTATGCCTCCATACTCGTTGACGAGGTCGGCGACAATGGCCAAGCCGAGACCCGTGCCCGGCTTGGTCTCGTCCAGGCGTCGTCCGCGTTTCAACGCTTCGCGCGCTTTTTCCTCGGGTATGCCCGGTCCGTCGTCTTCGATGGCGATCTCGAACATGTTGTCGTCCTTGTCGCCCACGGGAACGACGGAAACCGAAACCGCGCTCTTCGCCCATTTCATCGCGTTTTCGAGCAGATTGCCGAGCAACTCCTCGAGGTCCTCGCGCTCGCCGGCAAAGACGATCTCGATCGGCGGCAGCGACAACGACAGGTTGGTCTGCGGATTGAGCTTCTGCAAGACCCTGACCATGCGCTGCACCAACGGCGCTATCGGCGTGCGGTAGACGACGCTGTCGCGCTGCGCCGCGACGCGGGCGCGCTGGAGATAGTGATCGACCTGCTTCTGCATGGAAGCGGCCTGTTCGGCGATCAGTTGCCCCTTGGCGCCACCAAGCGCCCGCCCCTCGTTGAGCAGCACCGCCAGCGGCGTCTTCAGGGAATGGGCGAGATTGCCGACCTGAGTCCGCGAGCGCTCGACGATACGCCGGTTGTTCTCGATCAAGGCATTGGTTTCGTTGGCAAGCGGTTCAATCTCGGCTGGAAACTGGCCGTCAAGTCTTTGCGCGGTGCCTTCGCGCACCATGGCGAGCGCGTCCCTGACCCTTCGCAGCGGTTGCAGGCCGAGCAGGATGGCGATGGCGTTGATGGCGATCATGCCGACGCCGAACAGGGAAAGGTAGGTCAGGAGGCGGCGCTGGAAGGTGGCGATCTCCTGTTCCAGTTCGGTCTTGTTGCCCATGACGCGAAAGCGGGCGGCGCGGTTCTTGGCATCGAGAACGAATTCGCTCTCGAACACGACCAACTCCTCGCCATCGATGCCTTGCGCCGCGTAGCTGCGCTGGAAATTGGCGTTGAAGGGAACGTCCGCCACATCGGGCGACGGGATCGTCCTGGTCATCGACGATGAGTGGAGATTGCCGTGCACGCCTTCCGAAGCGGGTTCGACGGACCAGTACCAGCCCGAATTCGGTTCCGAGAAGCGGAGGTCGCCGAGATCCGGAGCGCCGGTGAGCGCGCCGGTATCGGAAATGCCGATGGAGCCGATCAGGTTGAACAGATGCGCAGAAAGCAGGCTGTCGAAACCGCGCTCGCTGGCCTGGCGGTACAGCGTGGTAATGAGGGTGAAAATGACGATGAGGGTCAGGATCGCCCAGACCGTGGAAAAGGCGATGACGCGGAACGTCAGCGAGCGCGGCCACAAGCGCAGCGAGAGCCGCTTGCTCACGGTTGGGTTGGTAGGGAGCGGTTCCGCCTTACGCCTCCGGCTCACGCATGCGATAACCCATGCCGCGCACGGTTTCGATCATGTCGATGCCCATTTTCTTGCGGAGCCGTCCGACAAACACCTCGATCGTGTTGGAATCGCGGTCGAAATCCTGGTCGTAGAGATGCTCTACCAGTTCGGTCCGCGAGACGACCTCGCCCATGTGATGCATCAGGTAGGCAAGCAGGCGGAACTCATGCGATGTCAGCTTCAACGGCACGCCGGCGACATCGGCCTTCGAGGCCTTGGTGTCGAGGCGTAGCGGCCCGCAGGTCAGTTCGGATGAGGCGTGGCCGGCGGCGCGGCGGATCAGCGCCCTGACCCGCGCCAGGACCTCCTCGATGTGGAACGGCTTGGTGACATAGTCGTCCGCGCCGGCGTCGATGCCGGAGACCTTGTCGCTCCAGCGGTCGCGGGCGGTCAGGATCAGCACCGGCATCTTGCGGCCGCCGCGCCGCCAGCGCTCGACCACGCTGATGCCGTCCATCTGCGGCAGGCCGATGTCGAGCACGACCGCGTCGTAGGGCTCGGTGTCACCGAGAAAATGGCCCTCCTCGCCGTCATATGCCCGGTCGACGACATAGCCGGCGTCGACCAGCGCATCCGATATCTGCCGGTTGAGATCCTTGTCATCCTCGACGACCAGTACGCGCATGCGAAGACCACTGCCTGTTGACCGATTGCTTCAGCTATAGGCCGATTCCGCCGGCCTGGGAAACGACGGGGGTCAGTTCTGCGGGACGACGATCTCGGAGCGGCGCGGACGCTGCCCGTTCTTGCCCGGAACGAGCACGACGATGACGCAGACCGGCTGCCCGCCTCGCGTCGACTGCGAGGCCTTGGCAAGCGTCCCGCCATTCTGCTCGGCCACCTGCTGGCCGATCGCGTAGCAGTCGGCCGCCGCCACGACAATCGATTCATCCTGCGCGGCTGCCGGCGCAACGCTTGCCGGCACCGCAAGCAGCCCGGCGCAGAGCGCCAGGGTCGCGGTTCGGAAATGGGAGCGAAGCGTTCTCATGGCCAGCGTTGTAACGCATCGGCGCTGAACGTGAAATGAACGGTGATCGCCGCTGAAACCATGCTCGCCACCCCTGCAATGCGAGACAAACAAATTGAGATTTCACCGCCCAACCCGATGAAACCCATGAAGTTCCAGTCTAGACTCCGTTTCGTTCATATTGAAAGCGCGCGTCAGGCGTTTTCCTGGGTCAGCGCCCGAAAACGCAGCAGGCCGTGATGGACAAGCAGTTCCTCCTCATACCGCGCCTCGCTGAATTCGAGCGACAGGCGTGTCTGGCCGCGAGCACCGACCTCCAGCACCGCGTCGGCAAGGCGCGCCTCGATGGCATCCATGATGGCCCGCGTTTCGGCTTCGCCATGGGCCTTCGACCAGACATGCAGCGTAATAAGTTGATCGTCGCGGTTCTCGGCGCCGGTGTCCCAGTCAAAGGCGCAGGTCTGGCCGCATGTCACGTAGGGAAAGGCGACGTTGTCGGTTGGTTGTTCGCGCAGTCCGGCGCCGCCCAGCAGAGCCGACAGGGACGGATCGCTTTTCAGCCTCAGAAACAGTGCCTGTTGCAAATCGCCGGGCGCCGTCATCGTTTCTCCCTCACCCGGTGCGCTATCGACCCTGCTCGCCAGAAGCTCTTCCGCACTCCAGACGCTTTGCCATATATAGCCATTTACCGAACGAACACGATTGCCGATTCGTTGTCACGATGATGAATGTCGATGATCTCGAAAATACGACTTCCCGCCAATCTCGTCAGCGACGATGAATAGCGGGTACCCTTTGCGAACCGCAAGCATCAGCAACGCCCGGCAGCGCCGCATTTCCTAATTTCAGGAGCTGATCATGCTCGATCCAGAAAAGGCCAGGGCCGCGTCGCGCCTCCTGGTAGGCCATTGGGACAAGGGCACCCGCCTCGACGCCATACCCGAGGAATTGCGGCCGAAGACGCGGGCCGAAGGCTACGCCATCCAGTCGCACGTCATGGATCGCTCAGTGGCTCCGCTCTTCGGCTGGAAGATCGCGGCAACCAGCCTGGCCGGCCAGCGGCATATCAACGTCGACGGCCCGATGGCCGGGCGCCTCCTCGCCGAGAAGGCGGTCGAGGTCGGTGGCTCCGTTTCCCTGGCGACAAGCAAGATGCGTGTCGCCGAGATCGAATTCGCCTTCCGGTTCGGCCGTCAGTTGCCGCCTCGCCCGGCGCCTTATGAAATCGGTGATGTAGTGGACGCCGTGGCGAGTTTGCATCCGGCGATCGAAATACCGGACTCCCGCTATGACGATTTCTGCGCTGTCGGCGCGCCGCAGCTCATCGCCGACAATGCCTGCGCCAATCTGTTCGTCATCGGCGAGGCGGCGGAAGACGATTGGCGTGACGTAGATTTCGCGAAGCACCCGGTGGCCGCTTCTGTCTCTGGAAGATCGCAGCATATCGGATCAGGAGCAGCCGTGTTGGGCGATCCGCGTGTTGCGCTGACCTGGATCGTCAACGAACTGTCGGGGCTGGGCATAACGCTCCAGCCGGGGCAAGTGGTGATAACCGGCACCTGCGTGACGCCGATAAATGTCGAGGCCGGCGACGAAGTCATCGGCGATTTGGGCAGGTTCGGCCGGGTCTCGGTGCGCTTCTGCTAGCAGTTTTACCCCTGTGACAATCCCCTGAGGCAGACAGGCCCCCGGTCATTGTCCTCCACGCAGCCGCACCACAACGCTGCGCACTGCAAGCACCAGCACGGTGATGACGATCAGGATCACTGAAAGTGCCGCGATCGCCGGGTCGATATTGTCGCGCAGACCCATCCACATCAACCTGGGCAGCGTGATGGCGTTGACCGAGGTGATGAACAGCGTGACGCCGATTTCCTCCCAGGAGAGCACGAAGGACAGCAGTGCCGCGGTGACGATGCCGAATTTGATGTTGGGCATGATGATGCGCGTGGCGCGCTCCCAGACGCTGGCGCCAAGGCCACGCGCTGCGAGGTCGATACGGCGGTCAAGCTGGCTGAGGGAGACCAGGATCAGCACCGTGGCGAAGGGCACCGTCATCACCGAATGCGCCATGGCCACACCCAGCCAGGTGTCGTAGCCGAAAAAGGAACTGACGCCGGAGATCGAGGTGAGCAGGAAATAGAGCGTCACCGCCGAGACCACCGGCGGCACCACCATCGGCAACAGCACGAAGCCGACCAGAGCCGCGGTGAAGCGCGGCTGGAACATCCACACGCCAAGGCTGAAGCACAGTGCCAGCACCGTCGAGATGACACTGCTGACGATGCCGATCCTGATCGAGAGCAGGATGGACTGGAGCCAGCGCGGATCCTCGACCAGCGAGCGGTAGTGGCGCAGCGACAATTCGCCGGTCGGCATCGCCAGCATGCGGCTCGGCGTCAGCGACACCGGGATCACGGCCAGCAGCGGCAGGAGCAGGAACAGCGCCACCAGGACGGCGAGGGCAAGCGAGACGGGACCGGGGCGATAGGTCGGCATAGGCTACACCAATTGCTTCGGTCTGACGTAGCGGAAAAGCAGCGCCATCAGGATGCCGACGAACAGCACCAGCACCACGCTGATCGCGGCACCCAGCCCCCAGTCCGGGCTCTGGAAGATGCGGAGATAGATCAATTCGGCGATCATGACGCTGCGGCCGCCGCCAAGGATCGCCGGCGTGACGAAGAAGCCGAGCGAGAAGACGAAGACGATCAGCGCGGAGCCGATGATGCCGGAGCGCGTCATCGGCACGAACACCGTCCAGAAGGTGCGCATGCGGCTGGAACCCAGCCCGCGCGCGGCGAGCAGCACGCGCTCGTCGAGGCTGCGCATGGAAGACGCCAGCGGAAAGACGGCGAAAGGAATGAGGAAATGCGTCATGCCGACGATGACGCCGAATTCGTTGCGCACCAGCGTCAGCGGTTCGCCAATGAAGCCGATCGACTGCAGCCAGGTGTTGATCAGGCCGCGGTTGGAGAGAAGCGCCACCCAGCCGAAGGCGCGCGTCAGCACCGATATCCAGAACGGCACCAGGATGCAGAATTCGGCCAGCACCCGCTGCGCCGGGCTGCCGCGCACCCAGACCACGGTGATGGCGTAGGCAGCGGCAACCGATACAATGGTGACGATCGCCGCGATGCGCAGCGTGCGGACGAACACCGACTGTACCAGCGGGTCGGTTATCAGCGCGCCGTACTGGCCAAGTCCCGGCGTCGGCAGCGTGAAGCTCCACTTCACCACGCCGAGGAACGGCCAGGCATAGGCGAGGCCAAGGAACAGGAGCAGCGGCGCCATCAGCAGCGCCGCGCCCATCCTATCCGAGAGAACGCCTCTCATGTCAGCCCAGCGCCGGTCAGGCGGAGATGATCTTGGTATATTCGTCCAGGGCCGCCCCGTAATTCTTGGCGTACCAGTCCATGTCGAGCGGGATCTGCTTCTTCATGTTCTCGGGATCGACCGGGTTGATGCGCTTCTTGTCGGCGGGAACCAGAGCGTCGGCAGCCGGGTTGGCCGGGCCCTGACCGAGCTTGTCGAACATGACAAGCTGCTTTGCAGGGTCCTGCGCGCTGGCGATGAACTTCATCGCCGCGTCCTTGCCGCCGGGGTTGTTCTTCAACACGGCCAGTGCGCCGGGCGAAATCAGGCCCTGGTCCCAGATGAACTTGATCTGACCGCCCGAATCCTGCTCGATCAGCGAGGCTCGCGTCGACCAGACGATCGCCATCGAGGCTTCGCCGTTGAGCAACACGCTCTGGCTTTCCGCGCCGCCGCCCCAATAGGCGACGACGTTCTCCTTGAACGCGGCGATCTTGTCATGCGCGCGCTTGAGGTCGAGCGGATAGAGCGAGGCCGGCGCGATGCCGTCGGCGAGAAGAGCCGCCTCCCAGCTCGACACGCCCCATTTGTAGAGCGAGCGCTTGCCGGGGAATTTCTTCACGTCGAAGAAATCGGCCATGCCGGTCGGGGCATTGCTGCCGTATTTCTGCGAATCATAGGCGATCACATAGGAGAAGAAATAGGTCGAGGCGGCGTAATCCCAGCCGAAACCCGGCCGCATCTTCTTCTTGTCGACTATTGTGTAGTCGATCGGCTCGAGCATGCCTTGCGCGCCAAGTGTGATGGCCGAGAACGGGTCGACGTCGACAAGATCCCAGGTCGGCGCACCGCTTTTAAATTGTGCCGCGATGGCCCCTTCGGTCGGGCCGGAGCCATCCATCTTGACGGTGATGCCGGTGTCCTTGGTGAAAGCCTGGCCATAGGCGGCGTCGTAAGCCGTGATGGCGTCGCCGCCCCAGTTGACCAGCACCAGTTCCTTCGCGGCGGCGAAGGACTTGGTCGAGCGCAGCAGCAGCGGCGTGCCGGCAAGCACGAGGCCTGCAAGTTGCGTGAATTGCCGGCGCGAGATCTCACCGCGCCTTGTCCTTTCGGAGAGCGTTTCGATGGCCTGTTTCTTGGTATCGTTCATGTTAGTTCCCCTTTGTTTTCGTTGATCGAATCCGGAATCCGGTGCGGCGAATTCAGGCCGCGCCGGTGCTCATTGCCCTCCGTCCGGAAGGAGGAAACCCTTTTCCGCCGGCCAGGTCAGCCAGACGGAATTGCCTTTGCTGAGCGCCGCGGCCGCGACCTCGTTCGGCACAGAGACGGTCACCTTCGCACCTTGGCGTGTCGTAAGGTCGAGTTTGGTCGCCGCGCCCAGATAGGTCGATCCGATCGCGGTGGCAGCTATGCCGTTCTCGCCTGCCGCCGCCTCGCGCGCTATCGACATATGTTCTGGCCGGATCGCCAGGATGGCATTGCCATCCACTGCTTCGGCGTTGCCGCGCAGCTTGATTGCCCGGTCTTCGCAGAGCGCGGTCGCGCCATGGTCGGCGACGCGCACGCCCTTCAGCGGCAGCATATTGATCTCGCCCAGGAACTCGGCGACGAAGCGGTTGGCGGGCCGGTCATAGACCTCGTCAGGCGCTCCGACCTGCAACAATTTGCCATGGTTGAAGATGGCGACACGCGAGGACAGCGCCAGCGCCTCGCTCTGGTCGTGGGTGACGAAGACGAAGGTGGTGCCGGTCTCCTGGTGCAGACGTTTCATCTCGGCCTGCATCTGGCCGCGCAGGCTCTTGTCCAGCGCCGAGAACGGCTCGTCGAGCAAAAGCACGCCCGGCTCGAACACCAGCGCGCGGGCCAGCGCCACGCGTTGTTGCTGGCCGCCGGAAAGCTGCGCCGGCAGCTTCTTCTCGTGGCCGAGCAGACCGACGCGCTCTATCATCTCGCCGACGCTACGCTTGATCTCGGCGGCAGATTTCTTGCGAACCTTGAGGGGAAAGGCGATGTTTTGCTCGACGCTCATATGCGGGAAGAGCGCATAGCCCTGGAACACCATGCCGGCGGCGCGCTGCTCGGCCGGCCGGTCGGTAATATCGACGCCGTCGCTGAACAGGCGGCCCTCGCTGGGCTGCAGGAAGCCGGCCAGGATCATCAGGAAGGTGGTCTTGCCGGAGCCGGAGGGGCCGAGCAGCGTCAAAAACTCGCCGCGGCCGATATTGAGCGTCAGATTGTCCAGCGCACGGAACGAGCCGAAGCTCTTGCCGATCCCGTTCGCCTTGATCTCTGCGGCCCGGCCGGGTTGCTGCATCCTGCCTCTTCCTTGGTGGCTGGGGAAATCGTAGGCAGCGCGAAGGCTCACCGCAACCGAATAGTTTTCGCCTGATCGGCAAATTTGATTCATCTATGGCGAATGCCGGCGACGCTGGAGCCGCGAAATTCACCTCTCCTGGGGGAGATCAGTTGATCTCAATATGTCCGCAACCTGTTCTCCGATAGCTTCGACCTCAACCATCCCCCAAACGCCTCCAGCACAGGGTGACCCGCCTTGGCGTGCTCGGAAACCAGGAAATAGGAACGCGGCGACGGGATCGAGGTCTCGAACGGCTTGACCAGCCGGCCCTCACTCAGCGCCCGGCGGCTGGTCAGCTCGTCCCCCATGGCGATGCCCTGGCCGGCAATCGCCGCCGAGAAAACGAGGTTCATGTCGGAAAAGAAGATGCCGCCCTCGGTGTCGGGGTTCTCGACCTTAGCCAGCGCCAGCCAGCGCGCCCAGTCCTCCGTATCGCCAAGATGCAGCAGGTTGGCGCGCAGGACGTCGGCGGGCTTGGAAAAGCCGCCCACTTTGTTGAGTAGCGTCGGGCTGCAGAGCGGCGTGAACGAGATATCGCACAGCAGTTCCACCACGCGGTTCGGCCAGTTGCCGACGCCAAAGGCAATGAAGGCGTCGGCGTCCGGATTGCTGACGTCGTCGAGCCGTCGGGGCGTCAGTATGCTCAGCGCCACATCAGGATACATCTGCCGGAACTCGCCGATATGGGTGCACAAGAACAGCGAGGCGAAGCCTGGTGTGCATGAGACTGCGAAGGAGCCGCCGACCCCGGTGCCGGCGTTTTGCGCCACCGCGTCGCCGAGCACGGTCAGCGCCTTGCGCACGTCCGCGGCATAGCGCTGGCCGCGCGGTGTCAGCGCCACGCCCTTGCCGATGCGCTCCAGCAGATCGAAGCCGAGGTCGCGTTCGAGCAAGCGCAGTTGATGGCTGACCGCGCTGCGGGTGAGGTGCAATTCGTCGGCGGCGCGCCAGACGCTGCCATGACGGGCGAAACTGTCGAGGGCGCGGAGCGCCTGCGTCGATGGAATTCTCAAGAGGTGAACCGAATTTGCACGAACCGGGAAAACATATCACTTTTTGGGAAGCCGCTTCACTGCTTTCTTTGGGGCATGGAAAAACCGGTGACGACATCGGCGCAAGAAACCGCTCTTGCCTGCCTCGACGGCATCCAGCCGCTGCTGTCGGCCTGGACGCGCACCATCTTCGACTTCGGCGAAACCGCCTGGCGCGAGTACCAATCAGCAGATTGGTATGTCGATCGGCTGAAGCGCGAGGGGTTTGCGGTCGAGGAAGGCTCCGCGGGCATGCCGACGGCCTTCTGCGCCCACTGGACCAATGGGGACGGTCCGACCATCGGCATGTATGCCGAATATGACGCCGTGCCCGGCAACTGCCAGGACGCTGCCACGGTGAAGCGGCCCCGCCCAGGGCTCGGCTCCGAAGCCGGCGGCCATACCGATCCGCACTCGGGCCTGGGCATGGCCAGCCTGGGCGGTCTGCTCGCCACAAAGGCCGCCATGCAGCGCCACGGCATTGCAGGCACGCTGCGCTTCACCGGCGAGCCGGCGGAGAAGGTGCGCGGCTCGAAACCGATCCATGCAGCCAAAGGCTATTATGACGGCCTTGCCGGCATGATCTCCTTCCATCCCTTCTACATGCTGCCGCTCTGCAACACTGCGCGCTGGGACACCCATTGCGGCGCTGCCTACGCGATGATCTATCGCTTCATCTGCGATGAGCCCGAGAATTGGGCACGCGCCGCCGGCGACGGCGCCCCGATCCCGCAGGCACATTCGGCGGTTCGCGCGCCCGGCGCCAACGACGCGCTGATGACGATGTACATAGCCTCCAAGGCGCTGCGCGATTCCATGCTGCCGCACCAGGGCGGCTGGTCGATCAGCGAGACGATCCTGACGGCGGGCCAGGCCACCGCCGACAATCTGCCGGCAGGCCTTGCCGAGATCCAGTACATGATCCGTGTTCCGACCATCGCCATGGCCGAGCAGGTCACCGCCGTGCTCGACCGAAACGCCTCGGCCGCCGCCGCGATCAGCGGCTGCCACTACGAACGGCACTGGGTTTCGAAGTCGCGGCCGGGGCTGGCCAATCATGCCATGGCCGGGATCGCCTATGAGGCGTTGGCGAGCGTCGGCCCGCCCCGCTGGGACGAGGCGGCGAAGAAGATCGCCCGCGAGATCCAGGTCAATGCCGGTGGGGTGGCGAGCGAAAACCCCTTCATCGACGAGCTGGAGCGGCTGATTGAACCACAGGAGGCAGAGGCGATCCTGCGCCGCGACCTGCCGCCGTCGCAGGTGAGCTCGACCTCGGACGACTACACCGACATGAGCTGGCACACGCCGACAGCGCGTTTCTATGTCGCCCGCCCTGCCCTGCGTTCGGCAAACGATCATGTTTTTCCAGCTTGGGCGATGAACGCGCTGGGTGGCATCCCGGCGACCATCGACCCGATGGTCATCTGCGCGGCGAAGACCGTCGCGCTATCCGCCCTTCGCCTGCTGGAAGACAAGGCCGCGCGCGACATGGCGATGGACGAGTTCGTCACCCGAACCGGCGGCGGCATTGGCGGTTCGACCTGGATCGCCCCGCTCTGCGACTACGATCCGCCCATCAACTTCCGCTGGCCGGAATATGTCACCACGCCGCGCGGCCGCGACTGGTGGATACCAAGCAAGCTATGACCGCAAACGCCCATACGAGGAGAACCGCATGACCGTTCATGACCGCATCATCGCCGAGCCGTTTTCGCTGCAGCGCCGCAACCCGGCCGGCGGCACCAAGCCGCTGACATCGTGGGGTTTCGCCAACGAGACCGACGTCTTGACCGACGTGCTGCTCGGCTCGCCCAATTTCCTGCGCCATCTCTCGACCAGTTCGCTGTCGCGGAAACACCTGCGCGAGGCACCCTGCAACGTGCAGATCGCGCAGGCGCAACACAAGGATCTGGTCGCGGCCTACGAGCATTTCGGCGTCAACATCCACTGGCACGAGCCGACGCCGGAGCTGCCGATGCAGGTCTACTCCCGCGATTCCAGCGTAATGACGCCCTACGGCGCCATCATCACCGCCATGGCCAATTGGTGGCGGCGCGGCGAGAATTACGCCGCCATCCGCACCTATGAAAAACTCGGTATCCCGATCTACGACATGGTCACCGCAGGCACCTTCGAGGGCGGCGATTTCAACGTCATCGAGGACGGCGTGGTGCTGATCGGCTGCGGCGGCGCCCGCACGCAGGAAGAAGGCGCCCGCCAGGTACAGGCCTGGTTCGAGAAGGAGGGCTGGGAAACACGTATCGCCTTCATCGACGAGTACTATGTCCATATCGACCTGATGGTGGTGCCGATCGCCGAAAAACTCACCGCCGTCTGCCTCGCCTGCACCGAGCCGGGGATCGTCGACTGGCTGAGGGGCAAAGGGCACGAGATCATCGACGTGCCGTTCCAGGACACGATGGCGCTCGGTTGCAACTTCATGTCGCTGGGCAAGGACAGGGTGATCGCGCCGACATCCAGCCAGTCGCTGATCGGTCAACTCAAGGCGCGCGGCTTCGAAGTGGCGGCCGTCGACATGAGCGAGATCTCCAAGACCGGCGGCGGCATCCACTGCATGGCGCAGGCGCTGAAACGCGAGGCGGCCTGAGCCCGGAACGGCAACCCCCATCTTCGCCGGCCTGATCAGCGTCAGGCGGGTGAATGGCGGTTTGTAACCGCCCCCATCAACAAACCCCGCAGGTGTGTCCTCGCCACCCTTGTGGGCGTCCGCAAATGGATGAATAGTCAGGGCGGCGTCGCCCTGAAACTGCCCGCTTGGTTTTCAGGCCGTGCCATAGCCGTCCGGGTTTTTGAATGGTCAGTCCTGAACCACGCAAGAGAAGAGGTGCGATCGCCGCTCGGCTGCTGGCGCTCGACGCATGGATCGATTCCTCTCTCTACGAGATCGGGTTCAAGGCGCGCCAGTTCTGGGAGGGCGCGACGATTTTCTCGCGGCGCTTTCGCGTCAACGGCTGGCGCCGTGGCATCGTCGAGCTGTTGAGCGAAGGTTTCACGCTTGGCGCCGGCGGCATCGTCGTCATGCTGGCGCTGGCTATTCCCGCCTTCCAGGACACGGCCGGCGACTGGCGCGCCCAGGGCGACTTCGCCGTTACCTTCCTCGACCGTTATGGCAACGAGATCGGCCAACGCGGCATCATCCAGCGCGATTCCGTGCCGGTCGACGAAATGCCCGATCATGTCATCAAGGCGGTGCTTGCCACCGAGGACCGGCGTTTCTTCGACCATTACGGCATCGACGTTCTTGGCCTGTCGCGCGCAATCTTCGAAAATGTGCGGGCAAACTCCGTCGTCCAGGGCGGCTCCAGCATCACGCAGCAGCTCGCCAAGAACCTGTTCCTGACCAATGAGCGCACCTTCGAGCGCAAGATCAAGGAAGCCTTCCTGTCGCTGTGGCTCGAAGCCAATCTGTCGAAGAAGGAAATCTTGCAGCTCTATCTCGACCGCGCCTATATGGGCGGCGGCACATTCGGCATCGAGGCGGCGGCGGACTTCTATTTCGGCAAGAGCGTCAAGGACCTCAATCTCGCCGAGGCGGCGATGCTTGCAGGCCTGTTCAAGGCGCCGACCAAATACGCGCCGCACATCAACCTGCCGGCGGCGCGCGCGCGCGCCAATGTGGTGCTGTCCAATCTCGTCGATTCCGGCTTCATGACCGAGGGCCAGGTGCTGCAGGCAAGACTGCATCCGGCCGATGTCGTCGACCGCGGCGAACAGAAGAGCCCCGATTATTTCCTCGACTGGGCCTTCGACGAGGTGAAGAAGATCGCCAAGCCCGGGCAGCACTCGCTGGTGGCGCACACCACCTTCGACGCCAACATCCAGAAGGCTGCGGAAGAGTCGGTGGAGTTCCACCTGCGCCAGTTCGGCAAGGAGTACAACGTCACCGAAGGGGCCGTGGTGGTCATCGAGACCAACGGTGCGGTGCGCGCGATCGTCGGCGGCCGCGACTATGGCGCCAGCCAGTTCAACCGCGCCACCAAGGCGCTGCGCCAGACCGGCTCCTCCTTTAAGCCCTACGTCTATGCAACGGCGATGGAGCACGGCTTTACGCCGAATTCGATCGTATCAGGCGGGCCGATCAGCTGGGGCAGCTGGTCGCCGCACAATTACGGTGGCGAGTCGGCGGGCAAGGTCCCGCTGATCGTGGCCATGGCCAAGTCGATCAACACGGTGCCCGTGCGGCTTGCCAAGGACTATCTCGGCATCGGGCCGATCAAGGCGATGGCGGAATCATTCGGCGTGGAATCGCCGCTCGAAGCGCACAAGACCATGGTGCTCGGCACCTCGGGCATGACCGTGATGGACCAGGCGACGGGCTACAGCGTGTTCGCGCAGAACGGCTTCGTCGGCTCCAGGCATGGCATCACGCAGCTCGTCACCCGCACCGGCGAGGTGGTCTACGATTTCGCCAAGGATGCGCCGCCGCCGCATCGCGTGCTGTCCGAGCAGGCGCTGAAATCGATGAACACCATGCTTGTCGCGGTACCGGCGATGGGTACCGCCAGGCGCGCGCAGATCCCCAACATCGTCGTCGCCGGCAAGACCGGCACGACGCAATCCTACCGCGATGCCTGGTTCGTCGGCTTCACCGGCAACTACACGGCGGCCGTCTGGCTGGGCAACGACGATTTCACGCCGACCAAGAACATGACAGGCGGCTCGCTGCCGGCGATGGTGTGGCAGCGGCTCATGGTCTATGCGCATCAGAACATCGACCTCAAGCCTATCCCCGGCATCGACAAGCCCTTCGTCGACGAGGAGATCGCGGCCAAGGCCGCGGAAGCGCAGAAGAAGAGCGAGGAACAGGCAGCGGCCGATGCCGCCGCCGAACGGCCGCCGGTGCTGTCCAGCCGGACGACACAGACGCTCAGGGACATGACCCACCTGTTCGAAACGGCGCGCAGGCTCGGTGCATCGGCTCCGCCCGAAACGCTGTCGGCGCTGTGATCGCGGCGCCTCTTCCCTTCTGCCTTCGGGAAGATGGAAAAGCCACACCTTGCGAATCCGCGTCCTGCGGCTTGCCACACGACCCCGCGCCGCGATATCCCCGAGCGGCAATTCTTCATGCGCCCGGCCTTTCATGCTCAAGAACGCCTTCCTGACGCTGCTTTCGCTTGCCATAGCCATCGGCGGCGGCGGCGCCAGCGTCTGGTATGCGCTGAAAATGCAGGACGGCGTCGGGGCGATCAGGATCGGCCAGTGGACCGCCTTTCCCGATATCGGCACACCCGCAGCCGACCCCTATTCCAAGGCCCGCGTGGCGCGCGAGGGCGTGCTCGCGCTCGGCCGCGCCGAAGGGCTGTCCTTTGTCGCCGAGGAGGACGCAGCTGGCGGAGAACTCAGGCGCGAATGTACCTACACGATCGAAGGCGGATTTCCGACCGCCCGATTCTGGACCCTCTACGCCGCCGACCAATCGCTCGGCGTGGTCGAGACCGGCAAATCGCGGCTTGCCGCGCTTCAATCCTATGGCGTGCTGCGCCAATCCGACAATTCGGTGCTCATTTCCGTCGGCCATCACCCGATGCCCGGCAATTGGCTGCTGACCGACGGTTCCGGCAGGATGTATTTCGTTTTGACATTCTACGACACGCCGATCGCCAGCAGCACCGGCCTGTCGGACGTTTCGCTGCCCAAGATCACCAAGGTCGGCTGCGATGCGTAGTGTCTATGCCGCGACGCGCAGACTTCTACATGCCGTCCTGCTCGGCCTCGTCGGCGCCGGCATCGTGCATATCGTCGTGCTGCTTCTGGTGCCTGAATTCTCGGAACGCGATGCCTGGTCGCGGCTGTCGATGACGTCGGATCTCTACCGGATGACCCGGCTCGATGCGGAGGCGGGCGGCGCGCCGGTGGTGAAATCGGTCGACCCGCTGTTTTATGCGACGGCTTGCCGGTTCGACCTCGATGAGGGAATGGTGAGGATCAGGGCGCCGGGCAATGTGCCCTTCTGGTCGGTGTCTGTCTATGACCGCAACGGCCACAACATCTATTCATTCAACGACCACACGGCGACCGGGGGCAAGCTGGATGCCGTGGTGCTGACGCCGGCGCAGATGATCGACATACGCAGGGACCTTCCCGAGGAGCTTCAGGGAGCGATCTTCGTCGAAGCGCCGATCGACGAGGGCATATTCGTCATCCGCAGCTTCGTGCCGGACGACAGCTGGAAGTCGATCGTGTCGCGCTTTCTGGAGCAGAGTTCGTGCGAGCTGCAGGACTTTTAGACCGCGGCCCGGACAATCCGCATCACAACAATCAAGGGCGGTGCCGCAGGGATGATTCGCGCCTCGGCCTCAAGAACGTTCAGTGGTGCGGCACTGGCGCGCGTGGCGATCCCGGCTTGTCAGGGCCGGCGGGCCGCGCTTCCCCCGCGGCGGACCGCTCATAGCGGATGCCGGGAAAGATGATTACCGCCGCCGGTATTTCGGTGGTTTGCTTTGCTCGATTGGTTGGTGCCGTTCTCGGCACGAAAGACAGTACCATGCCCATGGTTCGCGTATTCCTCTCGGTTGCCCCGGAGCACAACGCAACGCCTCCAAATATCATTAAGGCCGGCAGAGGGTTAACGGAGCGCTAACGGATCCCAGCTAACTTGATCTTTGTTTTTGGCAATCGCGAAACCGACACGGTTCCGGTCGAGCATGGTCAAGCGTGTATAGAGTATCGGGCGTATCCCTCGTGTCATCTTCGGACTTCAGGCAAATCGCGGCAGGGACGGAATCAGGAAAGGCCGAAAGGCTGTTCCGCGCAGCGGTGTCTGCGTTCTGCTCGCTCACCCGGCCATCCCGCCGTGAAATTGGCCAGCTCGAAGATCTGACGCTGCCGCTGTTCGACAACGTGTCCGCCGAATCGCGCCGCTACGTGGCGGCGGCCCTCTCTGAATGCGAATATGCTCCGGCCGGGCTGGTGCGGCGCCTGTGCGAGGAGCCGGTGGGCATCGCCGCCCCCTTGCTCATCCGCTCGCGCGCAGTCAGTGACATCGACCTCATTGCGCTGATCGGCCGGCACGGGCTGCCGCATGCGCGCGCGATCGCGCGCCGCAAGAACCTTAATCCGACTATCGCCGATCTGATCAGGGCACTGGAAAGGCCGACGCTGGTGCGGGTGCGCGATCCGGAAGCGGAAGCCTCTCCGGCACAAACCGCTCCCTCGAAGGCGCCGGCCGCCG
The DNA here is from genome assembly GCF_006442975.2 of Mesorhizobium sp. B2-1-1. Classification (NCBI taxonomy): domain Bacteria; kingdom Pseudomonadati; phylum Pseudomonadota; class Alphaproteobacteria; order Hyphomicrobiales; family Phyllobacteriaceae; genus Mesorhizobium; species Mesorhizobium sp. B2-1-1. The sequence goes on from NZ_CP083954.1 coordinate 4,461,445, forward strand.
ACAGCGCGGCGAAGCAGCAGACGCCGGGCGTTGGTGCCGAAAATGCGCGGCGCAGACTGCGCTCCATGATGCGGACCGGCGAGGAGGCGCAGGCGGCGCAGGTCGATCCGTTCACCGGAGCCGACACCTATGCCAAATTGCGCGAGACGGCGCTGACCGGAAACGCCGCCTTCTTCCAGACCGCGCTCGCCGATGCGCTCGATATCGATTTCTCGACGGCCAGGTTGCTGACGGCGAACCAGAATTACATGCCGCTGCTGGCGGCGCTGCGCTCGCTCGACCTCAGCGAGGACCGGGCATTCCTTATCACGGTTGCCGTCTACTCCCGCGAGTTTCCGCATCCGCAGGCGATCCGCACCTTTCTCGATCGCTACCGGCTCCTGCACCGCGACGCGGCGCTGGACAAGGTGCGGGAATGGAAGGCCGTGACCCTGTCCGATGTGGTTCGCGACGCCGCCCCCACCAACAGCGCCAGCCGCGAGGCGTCGAACAGTGACGATGCAGCGGCCTTCCCTGGCCTCAGGACATCTTCACGGAAATAAGCTCCTCGACAGGAACAGCGCCGGCCTCGATCTCAACCACCCAGATGTCGGGATCGAATTTCTTCTCGCGTTCCAGTCTGGCGTCCAGCACCGAAGCATCGGCGGCGGTGGCGAGAAGGCTAAAGAAACGGTCGTCGGGCTTGGCCGAATCGTAGCTCGTCTGTGGCGCCGGCCCATAGAGAGCGATTTCACCAAGCCGGCTCCGCGTTAGAACGAACACGGCGCCGGCTTCGGTCGCGCCGCGCTTGACCACGGCGGCAAACCCGCCCGCGCCGAAAACCCGACGCAACAGGGCCGATACCCAGAGATCCGTGGTCACGCGCATGAGAAAAGTCCGGACAGCATGCGGGCTATCTATCGGTATTTACACCGCTGGGCGAGCCGTTGTTTGCGCCGTCAGTTGGTCAGGCCGATCTCGCGCATCTTGACATAGACCAGTTCGTCGGGCTCGCCGGTCTGCGGCAGGCCGAACAGCGACTGGAATTCCTTGATGGCCGCCTTGGTACGGGCGCCGACGACGCCGTCGAGCTGCATGTCGTCATTGCCGAAGGCCTTGAGCCCGGCCTGTATCTTGACAATGCGAGGATCCGGCGCTTGGGAAGCCGTATCGGTCTGCAGCGACACTGGAACCGCCTGCGACACTTCGGGACGCGGTTGCGGTTTCGGCACGGCGGCGGTTTTCGGGGTCGCGCCCAGCTGATCGAGCAGCAGCGCGTCGATCTCGCCGGACGTGTTGAGCCCAACCTTCTGCTGATAGGCCTGGATCGCCTTGCGCGTGTTGGGTCCGGAAATGCCGTCGACCGTGCCGGCGTAGAAATCGAGATCCTTCAATATGCCCTGCACCTGCTCCACCACCGGATCGCCCTTGACCGGCGCCGGCGCGGTACCTGGCCGCACGATGTTGAAGGTGGTCTCCGGCTCATCAGCGGCCGCGTGCGGAACGCCCTGCATGCTGCGGGTCGCGAAGAAGGCGCCGGCATGCGGGAAAGGCTGGTACCACAGCGCATTCGCCGAAACGTAGAACAGCGTCACCAGGAATGCCGTCGACCCTCCCGCCAGGACGGGATTGCGCGAAATCATGCCGCCGATGGCGACGGCTCCGTCCTGGAAGGCGTTGCTGCGGCGCTTGGCCGCCTTAGGCTGTTTTGCGGAGCGCGCCATTTCCGTCCCCTTTCGCCCTGGCCAGCGGCATCGTCAGCACCCCGGCCTTGTCCGCCGGCCGCCCTTTCGGCCCGTTCACCGGCAGGCTGATGGTGACCGTGGTGCCCTCGCCCGGCATGCTTTCGATCGACATGGTGCCTTCGTGCAGCGCCACCAGTCCCTTGACCAGCGACAGGCCAAGGCCGGTCCCCTCGAAACGACGGGTATAGTCGTTCTGGATCTGCATGAACGGCTTGCCGAGATTGGCGAAATCTTCCTCGGCGATACCGATGCCGGTGTCCCGCACCCAGAAATGCAGGCGCGAACCGATCCGCTTGGCACCGACGACGACATCGCCGCCATCGGGCGTGAACTTGATCGCATTCGAGACGAGATTGATGAGGATCTGCTGCACGGCGCGCCGGTCGGCGTTGATTTCGCCGGCGTCCGGCGCGATCTGCGCCTTGAGATCGATGTTCTTGGCCTGCGCCTGGAGCCGCATCATCTGCTGACACATGTCGACGGCTTCCATGAAGCGGAATGGCTCCGGTTCGGTCGCATAGACGCCCGATTCGATCCGCGACACGTCGAGAATGGAGGTTACGACGGCAAGCAGATGCTGGCCGGAATCGCGCACCAGACCGACATATTCCTTCTGCCGTGGATCCTTGAAGGCGCCGAACATCTCGTGCAGCAGCATGTCGGAGAATCCGATGATGGCATTGAGCGGCGTGCGCAGTTCGTGGCTCACCACCGCCAGGAAGCGCCCTTTCGCCACTTCGGCGGCGGCGGCCGCGTCATTGGCGGCGCCGAGGTCTTCGCGCAACCGGGCGACCTCGTCGTTCTCGCGCAGCACAAGCGTGAAAACGTCGCCCTGCTCCTGAGCGCGCATCAGTTCGAGCGAAAACGGCCGATAGTTGTCTGCCGCGCCATTGCCATTCTGTCCATTGCCGTCCTGCGGCAGCCTGACGCGCAACTCCAGCCTGCGCGACAGCGCCCCGTCTCGCATGTCGGCCAAGGCACTGAGATAGGAGACGCGATCCGAGAGATGCACGCGATCGAAAAGCCCGGTTCCGCAAAGCAGTTGCGGGGGCAGCTTCAACAGCGTACGCGCCTTTGCCGAGGCATCGATAACCTCGCCATGGCGGGCGACGCGCAGGACCACCGCGTCGATCATGTCTTCCAGACGATCGCCGGTGTCCCCTACGTCGGCCGCAGCCGCCGTGTTGCGAACCGCCGATATACGCGGCACCAGCGTCAGCGCCCAGGCCAATGGCAGCAGCCAGTGCCACGCGGCGATCGGCACCGCGGCGTGCGGGAGGACGGTTGCCGTCACAGGCTGCAACAGAATGGCGACGACGGCGCAGACGGCTCCCCACAGCGCTGCGCGGCGCGAGGCGCCGATCCACCAGGCTTCGAACGGCAGCGCCACGAAAAGCATCGCGACCGGAGAGCTCAGCCCGCCGGCAGCGGCAACAAGACCGGCGAGCGCAAGTCCCGCGATCGCCAGCGCGGCCCGGCCGGCCAGATCCATCCTGCCGGTCGCGGCCACCAGCAAGGCGATGAACCAGCAAAGACCAAAGGCCGCGAAGATGGCGGCCACGGTGACGGCTGCGCCCATGCCTGACGTGACGAGCGTGACCGCGGCACCGGCGGCAAAGAACGGAGCGGCCAGCATGGCGCCGATAAAGCGACGCTGACGCTCGCGGTCGTCCAGCCCAAGAATGGAGGGATGGACCATACGTTCACAACCGGCGGCCATTGCCCCAGGCAATTCAACGTATCTGGCCTTGATCGGCATCAACTCAACGCACCCGCACTCGTCGTGAACAGCTCTGCTTTTGCAGATCGTTTTGATTGACTCTGAAACTCGCACCCAGCCTTTAAAGAATGGATAAGGCAGGGCCGACCCAAGGCCCGGCCCACGGCGAATATCGGGATGGGAGCGCCCGAAAAGGCGGGCAAATGCCACCATAGTAAACGGAGGGTTATCCGCAGGGGCCGCCCGCAGCGTGGCCAGCCGCAGCGCACCGACCGCCTGATTTTGTGGAAAACGCAACAGAAACAAAGGAATATATGGCTGATGGATGATAAGAAAAATGGTTCCAATCTGAGACAAATCGACAGCAAAACGCTTCGTTTCGAATTTGCCTCAAATTTGAAGAAAATTCTCGGCTAACCCGCAAGCCGTCCTTTGCGCCTGTGTGCCAATATCCCGCCCACAAAAGAGGTCATGCTCATGGCTGCATGATCCGGTCACGACAAGAGGCGAGCATGTTCTTCCTGATGAGAATGGCTTTCTGGTTTTCGCTGGTGCTGCTGGCACTGCCGCTGGGCGTCGGTCCCGGCGAGCCGGGCCAGGAAAGCGTAGGACCGATCCAGGCCCTGTTCGCAGCCCGCGACGCGGTCGGCGACATCGCCGGTATTTGCGAACGCAAGCCCGATGTCTGTGAGACCGGCAAGTCGGCAATGCACACCATCACCGCAAGGGCCAAGGAGACAGCCAAGATCGCGGCCGCCATGCTGGACGACAAGTCCGCAGGCCCCGACATCTCCACAATGACCGGCAGCGTTCCCGAAGAAGTCGTCTTGCCCGAGACAGTCAACCTGCCGGTAAAGAATTAAGCCGTTTCGACGGCGCACCGCGGGCAGTCTGCCTCTCGACGCCCGCGGTGTTTTTGTTTTTCCGTGACGCGGCGACGGTGGATGACTATATCCCTGTCATGACGACCACGATCCAGACGATCCGCGACGACTTCTCATTCCTTGACGAATGGGAGGACCGCTATCGTTATGTCATCGAACTCGGCGAGGCGCTGCCGCCATTCCCGGATGAGGAACGCACCGCCGCCAACAAGGTGCCGGGCTGCGTCAGCCAGGTCTGGCTGACCACCGAACGGGGACCGGGCGGCGATCCGGTCATCACCTTCAGGGGCGATTCGGACGCCCATATCGTACGCGGGCTGGTGGCGATCATGCTGGCGCTGTTCTCCGGCAAGACCGCCAGCGAGATCCAGAAAATCGATGCGGAAGCGACGCTGAAGGCGCTCGGCCTGGACGAGCACCTGTCGCCGCAGCGCGCCAACGGCCTTCGTTCGATGGTCAAGCGCATCAGGCGCGACGCAGAGGCCGCACTCGAGCAGACGGCCTGATATCGCCTCCGCGATCAGCCGATCGCATCATACCGCGCACTGGTACCAGCGCTGTCCGGCCCGGCCGGCAAAGTAAAACGGCGCCCGAAGGCGCCGATGTCGATCGTTGAACCTTCCGTCCGGCTCTATCTATCGTTTGAGCCGCATTCTGCGATACCAAGTGTACTCACCTGGCAGCAAATGCTTAGCGGGCCTTGCGCTTGCGGCCGAGCCCCATCTTCTTGGCGAGCTGGGAGCGGGCGGCCGCGTAGTTCGGGGCAACCATCGGGTAGCTCGGGTCGAGGTTCCACTTTTCGCGATACTGATCCGGCGTCAGATCATAATGAGTCATCAGGTGACGCTTGAGCGACTTGAACTTTTTGCCGTCTTCAAGGCAAACGATGTAGTCGTCATGAACCGAGCGCTTCGGGTTCACTGCCGGCTTCTGCTTGTCGGCGGGCGGCTGTTCGGCGGTTCCGCCCACACGCCCGAGAGCAGCATGGACATCGGAGATGAGGTTCGGCAGTTCGCCGACCGGCACGGGATTGTTGCTGACATAGGCGGCCACCACGTCGGCGGTCAGCTCGATCAGCGCGTCGCTGTTTCTGGAAGGTGTTTCGACAATATCCATGGTCTTCAGGCCCCAACGAGAGTTAGTTTAGTGCGCCCTTTTTTACAGGCAAGGCATTGCACGAATTTTGTGCAGACAGAGCTTCTGCGATTCGTGTCGCGGGGGCATCAATGAACCTACCTAGCAAGTAAGTCAATTCGATCCTTGCACTATATTGAACGATGTTGATCAAATATTTTCGGATCAGCTTCAATCTTTCGTGCACGATGTAATTTTTCGATATTTCGCAGGCGAAACCAGCGACCGGTGACGCAGCGTTAGCTAACCGTTACATTCGCGCTAACTCACAAAGCATCTCCGAGTGCTTCGCTTTGCTTGGCGATCGCGCCGGCAATCTTGGTTGCTCACCCCCTTTCACAAAACCATAGGTTGCCCCACCTCGGCCATTGCCGGCCCTCACGCGTCGTGCAGCCGACCAGCTCGGATCACTCAATACGGGGCGATGTATTTGCCATAGGCCCACCCGGTGACAAAACCGCCGTTCTTCGCCGGATCATGCCAGACTTCGCACCAGCGATAGCGAACCGCCTGCTGCTGCTTCCATGCCGGCTGATTGGCGATGTCGAGCAGGTTCGTCCCGCCAGTGCATCGTCCGGTCATCTGCAAAACGGTGCCGTTCGGATATGCGGCCTGTTTCTGGGACGTGCCCGAGGGATATTTGCGCACGTTGAGCGTGTCGCCGAACGGCACGTTGGCCACTTGCCAAGCGGCGAATACGGTCGCATGAGATTGGCCGGCGATGGCCATAGTTGCGGAAACGACGGCGAGAGCCGCGACGGTGCGAGCATAGATATACATTATTTCTCCTCCCGGCCCGCTTTCTGGAGCCCGGCGCAGCAATAAGACCCGGCTCTTGAACCCGCGCTGATCGGCGTGTTCATTGGCCATTCAGGACATTTCCAAAGCGAGACGCAATGACCAAAACTTCTGCATTCCCGGATGTCACCCCGCCAACGCCCGAGAAGCGGCCGGTTTTCGACACGCATCACGGTATCACGCGAACGGACGACTATTCCTGGCTGCGGGCCGACAATTGGCAGGAGATGTTCAGGGACCCCGCATTGCTCGATGCGGGCATCCGCGCCCATCTCGAAGCCGAGAACGCCTACCAGTCGAAACTGATGGCCGACACGGCCGATTTGCGGAAGCGGCTGTTCAAGGAGATGAAGGGTCGCATCAAAGAGGACGATTCTTCCGTGCCGATGAAGGACGGACCCTACGCGTATGGCTCCTCCTTCAAACTCGGCGGCGAGCAGCCGCGCTATTTCCGCATGCCGCGGGACGGCGGCGCGCAGCATATCCTGCTCGACGGCGATGCCGAGGCCGAAGGCAAGGCCTATTTCCGGCTTGGCGGCGTCGATCATTCGGCCGACCATGGCAAGCTTTTATGGGCGTTCGACGACAAGGGCTCCGAATTCTATACGCTTCGGGTGCGCGACCTCTCCGACGGCAAGGAACTCGCGGACACGGTTCCAGACACCGGCGGTTCGGGGGTGTGGAACGCCGCCAATGACGGGTTTTTCTACACCCGGCTCGACCCCAACCACCGTCCCTCCAAGGTGCTGTTCCATGCGCTTGGGCAGGATCCGGCAAGCGACCGGCTGATCTATGAGGAAAATGATCCCGGCTTCTTCATGAATGTCGGCGGCACGCGCTCCAATGAATGGATCATGGTTGCCATCAACGACCACGAGACATCGGAATACCGGCTGCTGAGCGCGGGCGAGCCGTTTGGCGAGCCGAAGCTGGTGGCGGCGCGCGAGACCGGTCTTCAATACGAGATGGAGGAAGGCGGCGACATTTTCTTCATCCTGACCAACGCCGATGGGGCCAAGGACTTCAAGATCATGACGGCGCCGGCGAGCGATCCGATCCGCGCCAACTGGCAGGAACTGGTTCCGCACGAGGCCGGCCGGCTGATCCTGTCGGTGATCGGCTTCAAGAACCATATGGTCAGGCTGGAGCGCAAGGAGGGCCTGCCGCGCATCGTCGTGCGCGACCGTGCAACCGGCGAGGAACACCTGATCTCCTTCGACGAGGAGGCGTTTTCGCTCGGCCTGTCGGGATCCCTGGAATACGACACCGAGATCATGCGCTTCACCTATTCATCGATGACGACGCCGGCGCAGGTCTTCGACTACAACATGCGCACCCGCGAGCGCGTGTTGCTCAAGACCCAGGAGGTGCCGTCCGGCCACGACCCGGAGCGCTATGTCACGCGTCGGCTGATGGCGCCCGCGGCTGATGGCGAATTGGTGCCGGTCTCGCTCTTGTACCGCCGCGATACCCCGCTGGACGGCTCCGCGCCTTGCCTGCTTTACGGCTACGGTTCCTATGGCATCACGGTGCCGGCGGCCTTCAACACCAACTGGTTCTCGCTGGTCGACCGCGGCTTTGTCTTTGCAATCGCCCACGTCCGCGGCGGCAAGGACAAGGGCTATGGCTGGTACGATGACGGCAAGCGGGCGCACAAGATGAACACTTTCACCGATTTCATCGCCTGTGCACGCCATCTGGTCGCCGAACGCTACACTGTGCATGACCGCATCGTCGCGCAAGGTGGATCCGCCGGCGGCATGCTGATGGGCGCGGTCGCCAACATGGCGCCGGACTGTTTCGGCGGCATCGTTGCCGAGGTGCCTTTCGTCGACGTGCTCACCACCATGCTCGACGCCAGCCTGCCGCTGACCCCGCCGGAGTGGCCTGAATGGGGCAATCCGATCGCGTCGGCGGACGATTACCGGACGATCGCCGCCTACTCGCCCTATGACAATGTCGCCGCGCTCGGCTATCCACCGATCCTGGCGCTAGCCGGTCTCACTGACCCGCGCGTCACCTATTGGGAACCGGCCAAATGGGTGGCGCGGCTGCGCGAGCGCAAGACGGGCGACAATCCGGTCCTGTTCAAGATCAACATGGAATCGGGCCATGCCGGCGCGTCCGGCCGGTTTTCCCGGCTGGAGGAGATCGCCTACACATATTCATTCGCCTTGAAAGTGACAGGCAAGGCAACAGGGCCGCAGGGCTGAAGCGGTCATTGCCCTTCGGCCCCTGGCGTGACTTGATCGGCGACGAACGCCGAGGAGGATGCGAGCAATGATCGACCTGGCCACATTGACCACCTATGTCGCCGTGGTGCTCGGTTTTGTGTTTATTCCCGGCCCCGCCACGCTGCTGACGGTCGCGCGGGCAACGAGTTCGGGAACCAAAGCCGGCATCGCAACCGGCGCAGGGATCGCGGCCGGCGACGTGTTTCACACCTTCACGGCCATGGTCGGCATCTCGGCGATCATCGCCGCATCGGCGGTGTTGTTCAGCGCCGTGAAGTATCTCGGTGCGGCATATCTCGTTTATCTCGGCATTCGCGCGATCATGGAAAAGACGCCGGCCGATCTCGCCGCCGGCAGGTTCCCAATCTCAGCGGGCAAGGCGTTTCGGCAAGCCATACTGACTGAGATGCTCAACCCCAAGACGGCGCTTTTCTTCCTCGCGTTCCTGCCACAGTTCGTCCGGCCCGAAAACGGATCGGTCATGCTCCAGCTGGCGGTATTGGGGATCATCTTTGTTCTGCTGGGCCTCTTCAGCACAGTGGTTTTCGCGGTGAGCGCAGGCGGGCTTGGCACTTTCCTGCGTCGAAATCCCACGGTGTTAAAATGGCAGGGCAAGATTGTCGGCGGCATCTATTGCGGCCTGGGCGTGCGGCTGGCGCTTCAGCAGCGCTGACGCGAAACGGTGACCGGCGCGGCCTTCTCGGCGAGCCGGGCAATCATTGGTTTTTGAATTCCGTGTTGCTGGTTTTCGCTCGCAATTGCGATGCCCGCGCGCTACCCAAGGCGCGTTTTGTCCCGGGCCATGACAGCCCACAATCGCACAAGGGCCTGCCATGCTGCTCGTCGACGTCTATCTCGACAAATCCCCCATCCAGGGCATTGGTGTCTTTGCCAAGAATCCCATTTCCCGCGGCACGATGATCTGGAAGCTGGATCCGAGATTCGACCGGCTCATCGAGGTCGAGACCTATGAGAGCCAGACAGGACCGGTGAAGAGCTATCTCGATCGCTATGCCTATCCGGACAGGCGAGATCCGAACTACATCGTCTTCGAGGCCGACGATGCACGCTACATGAACCACGCCGACGAGCCGAATTGCGACGTATCCTCGCCGGAGGAAAGCTTTGCGTTGCGCGACATCGCGGCCGGCGAGGAACTGACCTGCAACTACAATCATTTCTTCGCGGCGGGCTTCGACTTCCTGGGCGATCGCCACCCGTAGTCAGCTCGCCGGTTTTTTGCGCGCCGGATAGCCGTTCGGATGCGGCGGAACCGCCTTGAGATAGGCCGCGATCGCCGCGCGGTCCTCGGGCGCCAGTTCGGCCATGTTCCTCTGCACGTCGACCATGGCCCCGCCAACGGAATCGAAATCGGGCGTGAAGCCGGTTTCGAGATAGTTGGCGATATCGGCCTGCGACCAGTCGCCGATGCCGCCCTCCCCGGAGGTGATATTGGGGACGATGCCGCTGCCTTCGGCGGCTGTGGCTCCAGCCAGCCACTCGCTCTTCTTTGTCCCCCCCGCAAGGTCACGCGGTGTGTGACATTCGCCGCAATGACCCGGTCCCTCGACCAGGTAGCGACCGGCAATCACAGGACCAGGCGCGCCTTCGGGCAGGGACACAACAGGCTGCTCGCTGAGATAGAGCCGTTTCCACAAGCCGATGCCGCGACGGATGTTGAACGGGAAACTCAATGAATTGGCCGGCGCTCGGCCGGCAACCGCCGGCAGCGTCTTCAGGAAGGCATAGAGATCGGCAATGTCGGCGGGCTTCATGCGCGCGTAGGACGTATAGGGAAATGCCGGATAGAAATGCTCGCCCGACGGCGAGACACCCTTCAGCATGGCATTGGCGAGATCCTCGGCCGACCACGCGCCGATGCCGTCCTTCGGGTCTTGCGAAATGTTGGGCGGCACAAACGTGCCAAACGGGGTCTTGAGTTCAAGGCCGCCGACAAGTTCGAGCCGCTCATCGCCTTTCGAACCGGGTTTTGCATGGCAGGAGGTGCAGCCGCCGGCATCAAAAATGCGCTTGCCTCTGGCCGCGTCACCAGGCGCGAGCTTGGCCATAGTTTCCGCGTCGAGCTTCACCGGCGCCGAAAGCGTCCACGCGGCAACCGCGCCGACGCCGCCGAGCACGAGTGCGGCGCCGACAAACTTCCTCAGCCATGCCATGGCCGGCGATCAGCCTTTCTTGACCCTGTAGCCCTTGTGGCAGGTGCCGCAGTCGGAGCCGATGACGCCGATTTGCGTCTTCAGGGACTCCACGTCGGCTGGGGCCGCAGCGACCGCGGCCTTGACGTCGGCAAGATACTTGTCTTCCGTCGCCTTGAAGCCGGCCATGTCTTGCCAGATCTTCGGCGCCGCCGTGGTGTCGCCCGTGTCGCTGCCCGCCGGGAACAGGACGTCGGCGTCGAATTTTTCCGCGTTCGCCTGGAGCGCCTGCAGCGCAGTCAGTACGGCGGCGGCATCAAAGGGCTCCTCACCCTTGACCACTTTCGACAGGCCGCCGACGATCTTCCCGCGCTCCTTCATCAGGGCCTGGCGGTCGAGGATCGGGTCGGCAAAGGCCGCCGAACCGGCGAACGCGAGCATAGAGATGGCGACGACAAGCTTTCTCATTCAATTGGCTCCATGATGAAGGCATTTCGGGACAGGACGTTAACGGACGTGGCGGGAGGAATATTCCCTTCCCCCGACGATTTTGCAGACCTTTGCTGTGGGATCTCGGCACAGAAAAAGAAAAGCCCCGGGGGTGCCGGGGCTTTCTGAATCTCGATCAGGCTTTCGCTTTTTCGTAGAGTTCGAGAACATGATCCCAGTTGATCAGGCTGTCGACGAAGGCCTCGAGATATTTCGGCCGGGCGTTGCGATAGTCGATGTAATAGGAGTGCTCCCAGACATCGACGCCGAGAATCGGCGCCGCGCCATGGACGAGGGGATTCTCGCCGTTCGGCGTCTTCGAGATCGCCAGCTTGCCATCCTTGACCGAAACCCAGGCCCAGCCGGAACCGAACTGGGTCGTGCCGGCGGCGATGAAGTCGGCCTTGAATTTGTCGTAGCCGCCCAGATCGCTGTCGAAAGCCGTCTGCAACGCGCCCGGCAGCTTGTTGCCGCCGCCGCCCTTTTTCATCCACTTCCAGAAATGGATGTGATTGTAGTGCTGGGCGGCATTGTTGAAGAGGCCGGCATTCTTGCCGAACGACTGCTTGACCACCTCTTCTACCGACAGATCGCCAAGGCCGGCTTCGGCGGCAAGCTTGTTGCCGTTGTCGACATAGGCCTTGTGGTGCTTGTCGTGGTGATATTCCAGCGTCTCTTTCGACATGTAGGGCTGCAAGGCCTCATAGTCGTAAGGCAGAGCGGGCAATTCAAAAGCCATGGAAGGTACTCCCTCAAGGAAAATCCGGTGTCGATACCGGACTAAGATAGGTCTGGATTGGGTTCGGACAACTCCGAAAAGTGAAGCGCCGGGTGCTCTTTCTAAGCGGGTTCCGGAGAACTGTCACACAGTTTCCGGAAACCGGGCGCATTGCGACGAAAAGTCTGGACGGATCAGCCCGCCGACGTCGAATGCGCCCAATCCCAATAGAGCTCCCGCGCCTTCTTGGCCACCGGCCCGGGCTGCAGGCTGCGGTCCTCGATGCGCGTGATCGGAATGACCTTGGAATGGTTGCCGGTCGAAAAAATCTCATCCGCCTCGAGGAATTCACGCACCGACAGCGCCTTTTCGGTGGTCTTGAACCCGTACTCGCCAAGCAACGTCATCGTGCGCGAGCGGGTGATGCCGGACAGGAAGGTGCCGTTCGGCGCCGGCGTCAGGACGTGGCCGTCCTTGACCAGGAAGATGTTCGAGGTTCCGGTCTCGGCGACGTTGCCCAGCATGTCGAGCACCAGGGCGTTGTCGAAGCCGCGCATCTTGGCTTCGAGGATGGCACGGCCATTGTTGGGATAGAGGCAGCCGGCCTTGGCGTTGGTCGGCATGGTTTCGATAGTCGGGCGCCGGAACGGCGAAACCGTCACGGAAAAGCCGGTCGGCGAGATCATCGGCGATTCGTAGAGGCACAGGCAGAAACGGGTCGAGGCGGGATCGGCCGGCACGCCCATATAGCCGCCGTGCTCGGCCCAATACATCGGCCTGATATAGACAGCCGTCTTGCCATCGAATTTCTTCAATCCGTCCCAGGTCAGTCCGACGATCTTCTCGGCCGTCATCGAAGGCTTGAGACCGAGCGCGATCGCCGAGGCATTCACGCGCGCGGCATGAAGGTCAAGATCGGGAGCGACACCCTCGAACCAGCGGGCGCCGTCGAACACGCTGGTGCCGAGCCACATTGCGTGGCTGCGCGGGCCCAAAACGGCGACATTGCCCTCGTACCAGTCGCCGTCGACGAAAGTCCATGTCGCGGAAAGTGCGGCAGCCGCCAGTGTCATTGCTTTGTCCCGTTCCGATCAATCTCGTGTTGCAGCATTGGATGACGCTTTGGCCGGCGTCGTCAACCAGCATCGGGGAGTTTTGTTGAGGCCACAGACGGCGCGCTGCAATCAAGACTTGCACCTTGCCCCGCCTCGCCTCAAAACTGTTGCCATGCAATACGCCGCTTATGTTTTCGACGCCTACGGCACACTGTTCGATGTTCATGCCGCCGTGCGCCGCCACGCCGACGCCATCGGACCGGACGGCCAGTTGCTGTCCGAGATCTGGCGCGCCAAGCAACTCGAATATTCCTGGGTGCGTACGTTGATGGGCGCCTATGCCGATTTTTGGCAACTCACCGAGCAGGCACTTGATTTCGCGTTGCACAAGGTGCCCTCTGCCGATCCCGGCCTCAAGGCGGCATTGCTGGATGCCTATTGGCGGCTGGACTGCTATGCGGAAGTGCCCGCCGTGCTGAAGGCGCTGAAGGCGTCCGGCGCCAAGCTGGCAATCCTGTCCAACGGTTCACCGGAAATGCTGGAGGCAGCCGTTAAATCCGCGGCGCTCGATCAGGTGCTGGACGATATCTATTCCGTCGATGCGGTACGGCGCTTCAAGACCGATCCGTCGGTCTACGACATGGTCACGACAGGCTGGCGCCTCTATCCGGGTGCGGTCTCCTTCCAGTCGTCCAACCGCTGGGACATTGCCGGCGCGACCAAGTTCGGCTTCCGCACCGTGTGGATCAACCGCTCCAACCAGCCGGAGGAGTATCGGGATTTTCCACCGGCCCTGATCCTGCCGTCGCTCGATGCCCTTGTCACAGGTGGCTAACGCATGCGGCCCAAAAGTAATCCTGGTTTTCGCTCCTGTGACCGTAGCGCCACAGTGGCGACGCGGTCACAGCTTCGCCTTTGTTTGTCCACCTTGAGGCCAGATTCGGAACCGCCTATCGCGCCCAAGTGTTGATCAGGCACCCTCGCAACGGTCGGCATATTCATGCTTTGTTGCGATTTCAGACTTAAAGAAGGCAACCATGTTCCCAGCCGAAATCGAATCCTATCGCCTGAGCCGTCGCGGCTTTCTCAATGCCGCAGCCCTGGGCGCCGCCTCGATCGCGGTTTCCGCATGCGCCACCACCGGGTCCGGGCCAGTCGAGCCACCGCCACCGGCCTATGTCGAGCCGCCGCTCGCCGACTACGTGACGATGTACGCCGCCGTCAGCGATGGCGGTTTCGAAGTGCCGGCCATTCCCGTCGACAGGATCGATCCGCAATTCCTGCGCCAGATCGTGCCCGACCCGACCGGCCAGAAGCCGGGAACCATCGTCGTCGATACGACCGGCCACTTCCTCTATCTGGTTCGTCCGGGCGGCCAGGCGATCCGCTACGGCGTCGGCCTCGGCCGCGCCGGCTTCGAATGGTCGGGCGATGCCGTCGTCCAGTGGAAACAGAAGTGGCCGAAATGGACGCCGCCGGACGAGATGATCGCCCGGCAGCCGGAACTGAGGCAATACAGCGCTGACAATGGCGGTATGCCGGGCGGGCTGAAAAACCCGCTCGGTGCACGTGCGCTCTATCTCTTCCAGGGCAACGTCGACACGCTCTACCGGCTGCACGGCTCGCCGGAATGGCGTTCGATCGGCAAGTCGGTGTCGTCGGGCTGCGTGCGCCTGATGAACCAGGACATTATAGACCTATATGATCGCGTGCCTTCGAAGACCCCGGTCATCGTGACCAGCGACGCCAGCCAGCCCATGGTGGCGACCGCGAATCACAAAGCCATCCCGATCGATGCCGGCGTGCCGGACGGATCGGTGCTGCTTGGCCCGGTGAAAGCGGTGAGCGACGCGATTTTCTGATGGGAGCGAGGGTGAATGCGGCGACTCGCCGCCTTCACCTCCACATCAGCCTATCCCTGCATGGCCGTTGCGCGATCGCGCTTCCCTATCTGCCCCTCGACAGACTCCCGAGTATCCCGCGCACGATGGCGCGGCCGACCGACGAGCCGACAGAGCGCACCACCGACTTGATCGCGGCTTCCGCCACCGTCTGGCGGTTGGACGAGCGCGGTTGAGGCGGGCGTCTGCCGCCGGGTTGCGGCGGCGGAGCATCATTGCCGAAGCCCGGAATGGTCCAGCGTGAACGGCCGGCGTCGGCCTGCTGTGCCTCGGCATCCGCCGCGTCCTTGGCCTTTTTCTGCAGCATCTCGAAAGCCGATTCGCGATCGACACCCTCATCGTACTGACCGATCACCGGGCTTTCCTGGATCAGCTTCCGCCGCTCGGCTGGGGTTATGGGCCCAAGTCGTGACGATGGCGGACGGATCAGCGTGCGCTGGACCATGGACGGGATGCCCTTGGCTTCCAGCACTGAAACCAGCGCTTCGCCGGTGCCCAGTTGCGTGATCACGGTCGCGCAATCGAAATCCGGATTTGGCCGGAACGTCTCGGCCGCGGTCCTTACCGCCTGCTGCTCGCGCGGCGTGTAGGCGCGCAACGCATGCTGGACCCGGTTGCCGAGCTGGGCCAGAACCTTCTCAGGAATATCCAGAGGGTTCTGCGTGACGAAATAGACGCCGACGCCCTTCGAGCGGATCAGACGCACCACCTGCTCGACGCGGTCGATCAGCACCTTCGGCGCGTCGTCGAAAAGCAGATGTGCCTCGTCGAAGAAGAAGACCAGCTTCGGCTTGTCGGGATCGCCCACTTCGGGCAGCTCCTCGAACAGTTCCGACATCAGCCAAAGCAGGAACGTCGCGTAGAGTCGCGGATTCATCATCAGCTTGTCGGCGGCCAGCACGCTGATGGCGCCGCGGCCGTCGCGGGTGGTGCGCATGATGTCGGCGATGCGCAATGCCGGCTCGCCGAAGAAATTCGCCGCCCCCTGCTGTTCCAGCACCAGCAGCGTGCGCTGGATGGCGCCGACCGAGGGTTTCGTCACATTGCCGTAGCGGGCGCTGATCTCTTCGGCGCGCCCGGCGATATTGGCGAGCAGCGCCTGCAGGTCCTTGAGGTCGAGCAGCAGCAGGCCTTCCTCATCGGCGATGCGGAAGGCGATGTTCATGATGCCTTCCTGGGCTTCGGACAAATTCATCAACCGCGACAAGAGCAGCGGGCCCATCTCGGAGATGGTGGCGCGGATGGGGTGGCCCTGTTCGCCGAACAGATCCCAGAAGATGACGGGGAATTCCTGGAAGTCATAGGGGTCGAGCTTGACCTGCTCGGCGCGCTTGACCAGGAAATCCTGCGCCGTGCCGATCATGGCGATACCGGAGAGATCGCCCTTGATGTCGGCGCAGAACACCGGCACGCCGGCATTGGAGAATCCCTCGGCCAATATTTGCAAGGTGACCGTCTTGCCGGTGCCGGTGGCACCGGTCACCAAGCCGTGACGGTTGCCATATTGCAAAAGCAGGTTTTCGGGACGCTGATAGCTGTCGTCGGGCTTGCGGCTGGCGCCGATGAAAATGGTGTCGTCAGCCATGTGTCCGGTCTCCGCAACTGCTGTGTATAAAACCAGCCCTTCGCCCGAAGGTATAGTGGGGGCCTTGCACAGCGACAATGGCGATCGGCGAAAATGGCCTTTTTTGGAGCTTGCGGATTTTGCCCATGTTTGGCAATCGTTCATGCTTCGTGCTCGAAGGCTGGTGTACGCTCGAGGGATCGAATTCGAGTCTTGGAAGCGCATTGCATTGCGGTATCGCACCGGGACCCGTAGACTGAAGTGCTCCAGGCTGATGCGGCCGCATAGTGACGAGGACAGTGGATGAGCGCCGGAGCCTTGACCAGGGATAACGAAGTTCCGAATGCCGACCGGCAGCGATGGCTGGCCCTGGCTGAAAAGGCGCTCGCCGGCGCATCTTTCGAGGAAAAACTGATCTCGCACACCGATGACGGCATCCGCGTGGAACCGCTTTATGAGCGCGCGGCGGCGGCCGAGCCGATCGTGCGCGCCAACCCCGGATCGCCGTGGATCGTCAGCCAGCGCATCGACGATCCCGACATTGGTCGCGCCAAAGCCCAGGCGCTGGAGGACGTCGCGCAGGGCGCGACGGGATTGTCGCTCGTCTTCGAAGGTGCCCCGAACGCCTTCGGCTACGGCCTGCCGAGAACGGCGCAGGCGCTGGAGACGGTTCTGGACGGCATCCCGTTAAACCGCATCCAGATCCGGATCGACGCCCACCCATGGAGCCGCCCCATGGCCGACTGGCTGGTGGCGTTCCTTGGCAAGCGCCGCTCCGATCCGGCAAAGCTCAACCTCTCCTTCGGCATCGATCCGGCGGCGATCCTGGCCGGAACCGGCCGGTTGCGCATGTCGATCGAGGCGCTGCAGGAATCCATGCCGCAATCGCTGGCACATTTCTTTTCAATGGGCGTGCCCGGCGTGCTGCTCGAGGCGGATGGGCGGGTGTTCCACAATGCCGGCGCCACGGAGGCGCAGGAGCTTGGCATCATGCTCGCTTCGGCCGTCTCCTATCTCAGGATGTTCGAGAAAGCGCGGCAACCGCTCGTCTACGCAGCGCCCCATATCGGGTTTGCGCTGAGCGCCGACCAGGATCAGTTCCTGTCGATGGCCAAGGTCAGGGCCTTGCGCAGGCTGTGGGCTCGCGTCCAAGAAGCCTGCTCGATCCCGACTTCGACGGCCAATATTCACGCCGAGACGTCGTTTCGGATGATGACGGCATTGGACCCGGAGACCAACATCCTGCGCACGACGATCGCCTGCTTCGCCGCGGCGGCGGGCGGAGCCGATTCGATCGCTATCCTGCCGCACACCGTCGCGCATGGCCTGCCGGCGCCTTTCGCACGCCGCGTGGCCCGTAACGCGCAGTTGATCATGGGCAATGAAAGCCACATCGATCAGGTCGCCGATCCCGCCTGCGGCTCCGGTGGCGTCGAAGCGCTCACCGCTGGCCTCTGCGAAGCGGCCTGGTCCGAGTTGCAGGCGATCGAGGCCGAGGGCGGCGTGCTGTCCAGCCTTCAGGACGGACGCATACAGGAACGTGTTCGCACCGCCGCCGCCCAGCGTGCTGCCGCCTTCCGATCCCGCGAGCGCGCCATCGTCGGCGCCACGCTCTATCCGCAGAAAACCGAGCGCGCGGTCGAGACGCTGGCCGCGGAGCGGCGATCTGCCTTCACGGAAGGCATCGTCATGTGCGAGCCGCTGTTTCCGGTCCGCATCGATCAAGCGATCGGAGCCGCTTCTTGATTCCGGATTTCAGCCAGGTCGGCTGGGCGCCGCCTCGGCGGGCGCCGGTCGAGATCAAGGGCCAGCGGATGACGCCGGAAGGCCTTGCCGTCAAACATCTGTACAATCAGGGCGATCTCAAGGGGCTGCCGCATCTCGACACCTATCCGGGCATGCCGCCCTTCGTGCGCGGACCCTATCCGACCATGTATGTCCAGCAGCCGTGGACGATCCGGCAATATGCCGGTTTCTCGACGGCGGAAGAGTCAAACGCCTTCTACAGGCGCAATCTTGCCGCCGGCCAGAAAGGTCTGTCGGTCGCCTTCGATCTCGCCACGCACCGCGGCTATGACAGCGATCATCCGCGGGTGGCCGGCGATGTCGGAATGGCGGGCGTGGCCATCGATTCCATCCTCGACATGCGCCAGCTCTTCGACGGCATTCCGCTCGGCGAGATGACGGTGTCGATGACCATGAACGGCGCGGTGCTGCCGATCATGGCGCTCTACATCGTGGCGGCCGAGGAACAAGGGGTTGCGCAGAAGGATCTCGCAGGGACCATTCAGAACGACATTCTGAAGGAGTTCATGGTCCGCAACACCTATATCTATCCGCCGAAGCCCTCGATGCGGATCGTGTCGGACATCTTCTCCTACACATCCAGGCACATGCCGAAATTCAACTCGATCTCGATCTCCGGCTACCATATGCAGGAGGCCGGCGCGACGGCGGACCTGGAGCTCGCCTATACGATTGCCGACGGAATCGAATATGCCCGCGCCGGCGTCGCGGCCGGGCTCGACATCGACCGCTTCGCCCCGCGCCTGTCCTTCTTCTGGGCTGTTGGCATGAACTTTTTCATGGAAGTCGCCAAGCTCAGGGCGGCGCGGCTGCTGTGGTCAAGCCTGATGATGAAGAATTTTTCGCCGAAGGACGAGCGTTCGCTGTCCTTGCGCACCCACTGCCAGACTTCTGGCTGGTCGCTGACGGCGCAGGATCCCTACAACAACATCATCCGCACGATGATCGAGGCGATGGCCGCCACACAGGGCCATACACAATCGCTGCACACCAATTCCTTCGACGAGGCCATGGCGCTGCCGACGGATCATTCGGCCCGTATCGCCCGCAACACGCAGCTGATCCTGCAAAAGGAATCCGGCACCACGCGCATCATCGATCCGTGGGGCGGTTCGGCTTATCTCGAGAGGCTGACGCATGATCTGGCAGCGCGTGCGCTTGCCCATATCGAGGAGGTCGAGGCGCTCGGCGGCATGGCCGCGGCCACCGAGAAGGGCATTCCCAAGCTGCGCATCGAAGAGGCGGCCGCCCGCACCCAGGCGCGCATCGATTCAGGCGAGCAGGTGCTGGTCGGCGTCAACGCGCACCGGCCCGGTGCGGATATCGAAGTCGACGTCTTGAAGATCGACAATGCCGAGGTAAGAGCCCGGCAGCTATCGAAGCTGCAGCGGCTGAAGGGCACGCGCGACGTCGCGGTGCTCGAGAATGCGCTCGCAGCGCTCTCCCGCGCGGCCGAGAGCGGCGAGAACCTGCTCGAATTCGCCATCCACGCCGCGCGCGCCAATGCGACGGTCGGGGAGATTTCGCTGGCGCTGGAAAAGGTCTTTGGCCGCCACATCGCGTCGGTGCAGACGATTTCCGGCGTCTACCGCCAGGCGCTCGGCGACAATCCGGCCGTCGACCGGCTGCAGGAGAAGATCGGCGCGTTCGAAAAGAAGACCGGCGGCAAGCCGCGCATCCTGGTCGCCAAAATGGGACAGGACGGACATGACCGCGGCCAGAAGGTGATCGCCACAGCCTTTGCCGACCTCGGCTTCGACGTCACCGTCGGCGCCATGTTCCAGACGCCGGAGGAGATCGCGAAGCTCGCCCACGAGCAGGATGTGCACATTGTCGGCGCGTCGTCGCTGGCGGCGGGACATCTGACGCTGATCCCGGAACTCAGGGATGCGCTGAAGAGGCTCGGCCACAGCGACATGCTGATCGTTGCCGGCGGCGTGATCCCTCCGCAGGACTATGATGCCGTGCTGCAAGCGGGTGCGGCGGAAATCTTCCCGCCCGGTACCGTGATCCCGCAAGCAGCGGAGCGGCTGATCGACCGGCTGCTGGCGTCCTGAGTTATCGGCAACGAGTGTGTCCGGGCCTTCCTCCCATTCGTAAGTTATAATATCTGTTGCAACGGTGCGGCGGTCGAGTTATAATTGACGTTGCAACAGGAGCAATCCAGCATGAACACCACCATTCGCAAGATCGGCAATTCCGAAGGTGTGATCCTGCCCAAGGAGCTACTCGACCGCCTGAATCTCAAAGCCGGTGATCAGCTTCAGGTTCTCGAAACAGACAAGGACATCGTCCTCAAACCGGTCGACGATAGTTTCGAGCGGCAGATGGAAGCTGCTCGCAAGGTCATGGACAAGTACAAGGTCGCGCTTCAGAAGCTCGCCGAATGAACTGGGAGTTCCTGTCGCGCCGCGCGGTGGAGGCGATGCATGCCGAACAATTGCGCCGGCATGGCGGCGCACAAGGTTTGCGGGATGAAAATGCACTTGAATCGGCACTGGCCCGGGCCGAGAACAAGGCTAATTACGGCACTCCGTCGATTGAAGATCTTGCAGCAGCCTATGTCTTCGGCATTGCCAGAAATCATGCCTTTGGCGACGGCAACAAACGCACGGCTATTGTCGCCACCGGCGCCTTCCTGATCGTCAACGGTCACGTCCTGACGGCGGACAACGGCACGCTTTATGAATTCGTGATGGCTATCGCCGCCGGCGAGATCGATGAAGCGGGTGCCGCCGCATTTTTTCGCGACCACATCGTGAAGACCGAGGACTGATGTTGGGGTTCAGCCGCCCGCGCTCAGCTTGACGATTTCCCATTCCTTGCCATTGACGGTGGCCACATCGCCGACCTTCTTGCCAAACAAAGCAATCGCCATTGGCGATACATGGGAAATGCTGCCTTTCGATGGGTCAGCCTCGTCCTCGCCGACGATCTTCCAGTGCACCTTCTTGCCGTCGTCGGCTTCGAGCGTGGCGCCCATGCCGAAGCGGATGACATCGCTCCCGGGCTCGGGCACCGAAAGCTCGGCACTTTCGCGCCGCGCGGTCCAATAGCGCAGGTCGCGAGATACCAGTGCGATGCGCTCGCGGTCTCCCCGCCGCTCGGCTTTGGCCAATATGTCGCGCAGATCGGCCAGATTCTCCTCGATCATTGCCAGGCCACGCTCCGTCACCAGGTTGCGGTGTTGGCTGATCGGCCGTTCGCCGACGCCTGCGATGGCGTTTTCGCTGTCTTCCTCGCGGGTAAAGGCTCTGCTCATTGCTTGAACTTATGCCTGCCCTCACGACTTCACAAGTCATTGCCCCTCGCCGGGAACGCAGGTCCCGGCTGGCATGAATCCTGCCACTAGACGGGCAAAACGCCAGGACCTGTGCCGATGTTGAACAGACGCAAGCTACTTGTCCGGACAGCCGGTTTTGCCGTGTTCGGGCTTTCGCTGGGCAAGGCAGCGGCCGCGGGCTTGCCCGGCATCGAGAAAGCCTCGATGCGCGGATCGATCAACGCCACCGAGCTTGGCGTGCAACCCGGCACCTTTGACGATCAGAGCAAGGCTTTCGCCAAGCTGCTGCGCGAGGCCAGCGATCGCGACATGCCGGTGTTCCTGCAGCCCGGCACCTATGTCGTGTCCAACCTGACGCTGCCCGGCCGGGTGCGCCTTACCGGCGTGCCCGGCGCAACGCGCATCGTCTATGGTGGCGACGGCCACCTGTTCATGGCCGAACAAGCCGATCACATCGAGCTCAGCGGCCTGGTCCTCGACGGCTCAAACCGCTCGATGGGCGACTACGCGCAAGGACTGCTCGATCTGCGCCGCGTGGCGCATCTCATCGTCGATAATTGCCAGATAACCGGCAGCGGCAAGAACGGGCTGGCGCTCGAGCACGCGGCGGGCCGGGTCGAGCGCACGGAAATATCCGGAGCGGCGGACGCCGGCATCTATTCGGTCGAGGCCGCAGGGCTGGCGATCACAGGCAACACCGTCTCCGACTGCGCCAATGGCGGCATCCTCGTGCACCGCTGGCAGGCGGCGGAGGACGGCACCATCGTCACCGGCAACCGGGTCGAACGCATCGCGGCGCGCGGCGGCGGCACTGGCCAGAACGGCAATGGCATCAATGCCTTCCGCGCCGCCAACGTGATCGTCTCCGGCAATATTGTTTCGGACTGCGCATTCTCCGCCATCCGCGCCAACAGCGCCAGCAATCTGCAAGTATCGGGCAACACTTGCATGCGTTCCGGCGAAACGGCGGTCTATTCCGAATTCTCGTTCGAGGGCGCCGTTATCAGCAACAACATCGTCGATGGTGCCGCCAACGGCATCTCGATCGTCAATTTCAACGAAGGCGGACGCATGGGTGTTTGCTCGGGCAACATCGTGCGCAACCTGTCGACATCAGGCCCCTACCCCGCCGACCCGCCGGGATTCGGCGTCGGCATCGGCGTCGAGGCCGACACCACCGTGTCCAACAACGTCATCGAGAACGTGCCGCTCTACGGCATGTCGATCGGCTGGGGACCGTATCTGCGCAACGTCGTGGCCACCGGCAACATCATCCGCAAAGCGGGCACCGGCATCGTCGTCAGCGTGGTCGACGGTGCCGGAACCGCCATCATCTCCGACAATGTCATCGACGGCGCACGCAATGGCGCCATTGTCGGGCAGCGCTGGGCCGATCCGGCCACGGGCGATCTCGCCGCGTCAGCCGATACCGGCTTTCCGCATCTGACCGTCGAGCGCAATCACGTCAGTTGAGAAACGTCTGTCTCAGGCCAGTGCCGCCGTCGGCCTGAGCGCACCGACCGTGGCGCCTATCCGGCTTTCGATGGGTGCATTCGCCATTTCGAGCAGCTTCGCCGCCAAAACCTCGTCCGCACGCAGCAGTCGGGCGATGATTGCGGCCACCATGGATTCGGCGGCCCGGCCGGCACCATCATCGCATTTGAGTGCGATGCCGAGGCCAAGCTCGGGAAGCGCCGCGCAATGGACCCCTTCGGCGCCGCCCTTCGCAAATATTCGGCCAGGCGCCGCCTGCATCAGCGCGAGATCGGCGCGGCCTGTGCCGGCGACGAAGAACGGCTCGGCCATGCAAGCCGACAACAATCGCTTTGCCGCCCTGGCGCGCCCGGGCGCGAAGCCCCTGCCGGTCACCATGCGGGCAAAGCCAAGCGCGAAACTCCTGAGCGGCACCGCGTAGGTCGGGATCGAACAGCCATCGGTCGCGCGCTCGTCGGCGCCGTGGCGAGCTCCTGTCACCGCCTGCATGGCGTCGCGCACCATCTCCTGCAAGGCGTGATCCGCCCTGACATAGCCTTGAGGCTCGATGCCTGAATGGACGCAGGTGCAAAGAAAGCCGGAATGCTTACCGGAGCAATTGTTGTGCAAAGCGTTCGGGGAACCGCCTGCGCGGGCGAGTGCGATCGTCGCGTCATGGCTCGACGGCCAATGCGCGCCGCATTCAAGCGCCGACCCGTCCACCCCGGCCCTGGCGAGCATCGACCGCGCCAGTTCGACATGGGCCGGTTCGCCCGAATGGGAGGCACAGGCCAGCGCCAGTTCGCGGTTGCCGAAGCCGTAGGCATCGGCGGCGCCGCTTTCGACCAGGGGCAGCGCCTGGATCGCCTTGACCGCGGAGCGCGGAAACACCGGCCTCGATGTGTCGCCGATCTCAAGAACCGGCTTGCCATCGGCATCGAAAACCGCGACCGCGCCTCGGTGGGCGCTCTCGACGATAGCGCCACGCAGAACTTCGACCAGAACCGGATTTGTCATGTTGCCCCCGCGGATGCGGGTCGCTTTTACCGAATCCGATCGAGAATGGAAACGTAATTGGCGACCGCCGCGCCGCCCATATTGAAGATGCCGCCGAGCTTGGCGTTGGGCACCTGGATGCCGCCTGCCTCGCCGACGAGCTGCATGGCGCTCAGCACATGCATCGACACGCCGGTGGCGCCGATCGGATGACCCTTCGCCTTCAGGCCGCCGGACGGGTTGACCGGCAGCCGTCCGTCCTTTGCGGTCGTGCCGTCCAGCGCCAGCCTCGCGCCCTCCCCGGGCTTCGCCAGGCCCATGGCTTCATACTCGATCAATTCGGCGATGGTGAAGCAGTCATGCGTCTCGACGAAGGAGAGATCATCAAGCGTCACGCCGGCATTCCTGAGCGCCCGGCTCCAGGCCTGCTCGCAGCCTTCGAAGGTCAGGATGTCGCGCTTCGACATCGGCAGGAAATCCTGCACGTGCTCATTGGCGCGGAAGGTGACGGCGCGGCGCATCTTCAGTGCCGTCGCTGTGTCGGTGAGGACGAGAGCGGCGGCACCGTCGGAGACAAGCGAGCAGTCGGTGCGCTTCAGCGGGCCAGCGACGAAGGGGTTCTTCTCGCTCTCCTGGCGGCAGAATTCGTAGCCGAAATCCTTGCGCATCTGCGCATAGGGATTGTCGACGCCGTTCTTGTGATTCTTGGCGGCGATCATGGCAAGCGCATCCGACTGATCGCCGTAGCGCTGGAAATAGGCTTGTGCGATCTTGCCGAAGACGCCGGCAAAGCCGGCCGGCGTGTCGCCATCCTCGGGCAAATAGGAGGCTTTCAGCAGGTTCCTGCCGATCTCGGGGCCAGGCGTCGTCGTCATCTGCTCGGCGCCGACCACCAGCACGATGCGGGCGGCATTGGCATCGATGGCGCGGATGCCTTGCCGGACAGCGGCCGAACCGGTGGCGCAGGCGTTCTCGACGCGCGTCGCCGGCTTGAAGCGCAGCCGGTCGTCGGCCTGGAGGACAAGGCTGGCGGTGAAATCCTGTGCGGAAAAGCCGGCGTTGAAATGTCCGAGCACGATCTCGTCGACGTCGTCCGGGCCAATGCCGGCATGGTCGAGCGCCTCGGTTGCCACTTTGACGATCAGGCTCTCCAATGTTTCGCCTTCAAGCTTGCCGAAGCGCGAATGCGCCCAGCCAACGATGCATGCGGTCATGACAACCTCCATTTGCCGCGGATCCTAACACGTCATATCGCGGCCTGAGCACTCAATATTGTTCAATAATGAACCGTTTTCCAGTCCGCGGATGAGCCAGAGCCGACAATCGGTTGTTGTTTGGGCTGAATTTTTGTTGATTGACCCGTCAATAAAAAATAACTTCACCGAAACAATGGGAACAGCATGCCGAAAGTCGGAATGGAGCCACTGCGGCGTAAAGCGCTCATCGACGCGACGATCTCGGCGATCGGCGAGCGCGGCTCGCTTGACGTGACGATGTCGGAGATCGCCGGGCGCGCCGGCGTGTCGTCGGCGCTGGCCCATCACTATTTCGGCGCCAAGGATGAGCTGCTGTTCGCGACGATGCGGCATATCCTGGCCGAACTGACCACGGACATGCGGCGCGCGCTTCAATCCGCCGGTTCCCCACGCGAGCGCGTCTCGGCGGTCGTGGCCGTCAATTTCTCCGACATCCAGTTCCGGGCCGAAACGATCGCCGCCTGGCTCGCCTTCTATGTCGAGGCGCAGAAATCGGCTGCGTTGCGCCGGCTGCTCAGGATTTATGCGCGACGGCTGCATTCGAACCTGATGAGCGGGCTGGCCGGCATCCTGTCCCGAGCCGAGGCCGACCGCGTCGCCGAAGTGACGGCGGCGATGATCGACGGGCTGTACATCAGGCGCGCGCTTAAGGACGGCGTGCCCGATGCCGCGACCGCGATCGCATTGGTCGAGGACTATCTCGAAACGAAACTCAGCGGACGGCAGACGCAGTGACACGCAAGCACCCTAACTTCCTGATCGTCATGGTCGATCAGCTCAACGGAACTTTCTTTCCGGACGGGCCGGCTGACTTCCTGCACGCGCCGCATCTGAAGGCGTTGGCCGCCCGCTCGGCGCGCTTCCGCAACAATTACACCGGCTCGCCGCTCTGTGCGCCGGGCCGTGCCTCGTTCATGAGCGGCCAGTTGCCGTCGCGCACCGGAGTCTATGACAACGCCGCCGAGTTCGCCTCGTCGATCCCGACCTTCGCTCATCATCTGCGCGCCGCCGGCTACCATACTTGCCTGTCGGGCAAGATGCACTTCGTCGGGCCGGACCAGTTGCACGGCTTCGAGGAACGGCTGACCACGGACATCTACCCCGCCGATTTCGGTTGGACGCCGGATTATCGTAAGCCCGGCGAGCGCATCGACTGGTGGTATCACAATCTGGGTTCGGTGACCGGGGCCGGCATTGCGGAAACCACCAACCAGATGGAATATGACGACGAGGTCGTGTTCCTCGCCACGCAGAAGCTCTACCAGCTTTCGCGGGAGCAGGATGATGAGGAGCGCCGGCCCTGGTGCCTGACCGTTTCGCTGTCACATCCGCACGACCCCTATGTCACGCGCAAGCAGTACTGGGATCTCTACGAAAATTGCAAGGCGCTCGACCCGGAAACCAATTTCATTGCGTATGACGAACAGGATACGCATTCGCAGCGGCTGTATGTCGCCAGCGATTATCCGTCGTTCCAGATCACCCCTGAGCAGGTGCGCCGTTCGCGGCGTGGCTATTTCGCCAATATTTCCTATGTCGACGACAAGCTCGGCGAGCTCCTGGACGTCCTCAAGCGGACGCGCATGCTTGACAACACCACCATCCTGTTCTGCTCCGACCATGGCGACATGCTCGGCGAGCGCGGCCTGTGGTTCAAGATGAGCTTCTTCGAGGGCTCGGCGCGGGTGCCGCTGATGATTGCCGGCAGGGGCGTTGCGGCCGGGCTGATCGAAGCGCCGGTTTCCAATCTCGACGTGACGCCGACGCTTTGCGAACTCGCTGGCATCGACATCGATGCCGTCGCGCCATGGACCGATGGCCAATCGCTGCTGCCTCTGATCGACGGTGAGCGGCGCAGCGCGCCTGTGCTGATGGAATATGCGGCTGAGGGTTCATACGCGCCTCTGGTGGCTATCCGCGAGGGCCGATACAAGTTCGTCCATTGCGAGCTCGATGCGCCGCAACTGTTCGATCTCCAATCCGACCCGCTGGAGCGGGAAAACCTCGCGGCCGATCCGGCCAACGAACCGCTGGTCGCGGCGTTCATGGACAAGGTGCGGGCGCGCTGGGACATGGCCGCTTTCGACGCTGCGGTGCGCGAAAGCCAGGCGCGCCGCTGGGTCGTCTATCGGGCGCTGCGCAACGGCGCCTACTACCCCTGGGATTTCCAGCCGCTGCAGAAAGCGTCCGAGCGCTACATGCGCAACCACATGAACCTCGACACTCTCGAGGAGAGCAAGCGGTATCCTCGAGGCGAATGATGACTACGCTTGTCCCCTCACTCGACCACCTGAAGCAAGCCTATGCGGTCACCGCCAAGGCGACGCAGATCACGCCGCTGCTGGAATCGGCGGCGCTCGCCAGGGAAACCGGCGCCGCTCGCGTCTTCGTCAAGGCGGAATCGCTGCAATGGGCGGGATCGTTCAAGGTTCGGGGCGCCTATTGGCGGCTGAAGCGGCTGTCGCCCGACGAAGCCAAGAAGGGCGTCGTCGCTTATTCTTCCGGCAATTTTGCGCAAGGACTGGCGGCTGCGGGCCAGGCGCTCGGCATTCCCGTCACCATCGTCATGCCGATCGACGCGCCGGCCGCCAAGCGCGACGCCACAGCAGGCTACGGCGCGCGCGTGGTGCTTACCGATCACGGCGAGCGCGCGCGTGAGGAAGTCGCCGCCGCCAAGGCGCGCGAGATCGCCGAGACCGAAGGGCTGACATTGCTGCATCCCTTCGACGATCCGGAAATCGTCGCCGGCCAGGCAGGTGCCGGGCTGGAGGCGCTGGAGCAGCTTTCTGCCAAGGGCGCGAAGGCGGACGTGCTGTTCTGCTCGGTCGGCGGCGGCGGCCTGATCGGCGGCGTTTCGCTCGCTTTCCACTACCTGTCGCCGGCCACGGAAATCATCGGCGTCGAGCCCGAAGGTTTCAACGGCATGGGCGCCTCGCTGGCGCATGGCAGCATCGAGACCATGCCGCTCGCCCCGAATTCGATCTGTGACGGGCTGATGTCACGGCGGCCCGGCGACGCGCCGTTCGCGGCGGTCAGAACCGCCGGCGTTCGCGGCATCACTGTCGACGACGCCTTGGTGCGGCGGGCAATGAAAATCGCCTTCGAGCGGATGAAGCTGGTGCTTGAGCCGTCCGGAGCTGCCTCGCTGGCGGCACTGCTCGGCGGCAAGGTGGATGTGGCCGGCAAGACCGTCCTTGTGGTGGCTACCGGCGGCAATGTCTCGCTCGCCGATTTCATCACGCATATGAACGATGGGCGCATATGAACAATGCTTGAAGCGGATTTCGTCATCATCGGCTCCGGCTCCGCCGGCTCGGCCATGGCCTATCGCCTGTCGGAGGATGGCAAGCACTCGGTCATCGTTATCGAATTCGGCGGCTCCGATATCGGGCCGCTGATCCAGATGCCATCGGCGCTGTCGATCCCGCTCAATATGAGCCTCTACGACTGGGGTTTTGCCAGCGAGCCCGAGCCGCATCTCGGCGGCCGCGTGCTGGCGACGCCGCGCGGCAAGGTGATCGGAGGCTCGTCCTCGATCAACGGCATGGTCTATGTGCGCGGCCACGCCCGCGACTTCGACCACTGGGCCGAACAGGGAGCCGCCGGCTGGGGTTTTGCAGACGTGCTTCCCTATTTCAAGCGCGTGGAAGATGCGGATGGCGGCGAGGACGGCTGGCGGGGCCATGGCGGGCCGCTGCACGTGCGACGCGGCACGCGGAAAAATCCGCTCTATGGCGCCTTCGTCGAAGCGGGCCGCCAGGCCGGCTTCGAACTGACCGACGACTATAACGGCTCCAGGCAAGAGGGGTTCGGCCCGATGGAGCAGACCATTTTCGGCGGCCGCCGCTGGTCGGCGGCATCAGCCTATCTGAGGCCGGCGCTCAGGCGCAAAAACGTAAGCCTGGTCAAGGGCTTTGCGCGACGGGTGATCATCGAGAATCAACGCGCCATCGGGGTCGAAATCGAA
The DNA here is from genome assembly GCF_006442975.2 of Mesorhizobium sp. B2-1-1. NCBI lineage: Bacteria > Pseudomonadati > Pseudomonadota > Alphaproteobacteria > Hyphomicrobiales > Phyllobacteriaceae > Mesorhizobium > Mesorhizobium sp. B2-1-1. The sequence continues at coordinate 4,490,600 of NZ_CP083954.1, forward strand.
GCTCGCAAACAGATTCAAGTCGTTAAGGCGCGACGTGAGGTGATCGTCGCGGCATCGTCGATCAATTCGCCGAAAATCCTGATGCTGTCGGGCATCGGGCCTGCGGAACATCTCAGGGAAAACGGCATCGCGGTGGTGGCCGATAGACCCGGCGTCGGCCGCAACCTGCAGGACCATCTGGAACTTTATATCCAGCAGGAATCGACAAAGCCGATCACGCTGAATTCGGTGCTCAACCCGTTTTCCAAGGCGATGATCGGGGCGCAGTGGCTGTTCTTCAAGACCGGCCTTGGCGCCACCAATCATTTTGAGGCGGCGGCCTTCGTGCGCTCGCGCGCCGGGGTCGACTATCCTGATATCCAGTACCACTTCATCCCGGCGGCGGTGCGCTATGACGGCAAGGCGGCGGCGAAGTCGCATGGTTTTCAGGCGCATGTCGGGCCAATGCGCTCGAAGTCGCGCGGCTCGGTGACGCTGCGCTCGCCGGATCCGAATTCGAAACCGGTGATCCACTTCAACTACATGTCGCATCCCGACGACTGGAGCGAGTTCCGCCACTGCATCAGGCTGACGCGCGAGATTTTCGGCCAGAAGGCCTTCGACGGCTTCCGCGGCCAGGAAATTTCGCCCGGCAGCCACGTGCAATCGGACGACGACCTCGACATCTTCATCAGGGATCACGCCGAAAGCGCCTATCATCCCTGCGGCACCTGCCGGATGGGCCGCGCCGACGAGGTCACGAGCGTCGTCGATCCGGAATGCCGCGTGATCGGCGTCGAGGGCCTGCGGGTAGCCGATTCCTCTATCTTCCCGCGCGTCACCAACGGCAACCTCAACGCGCCGTCGATCATGACTGGCGAGAAGGCTTCCGACCACATTCTCGGCCGCACGCCGCTGGCGCCTTCCAACCAGGAACCATGGATCAATCCCCGCTGGCAGGCGTCCGACAGATAGAGCATGATCGTGCAACCGCACGATCGGCATGCCGCTAAGACGATTTGGAGAAGCCTATGCGCGCCCAGCCAACGGCATCGCACTATGTCAACGGACGCTACATAGACGACGAGCAAGGCGCGCCACTGCCGGTCATCTATCCGGCAACCGGCGAGACCATCGCCCTGCTGCGCTCGGCGACGCCGAACGTGCTGGAACTCGCCATCGAGGCTGCGCGTGCCGCGCAACCGGCTTGGGCGCGGCTGAAGCCGGTGGAGCGCGGCCGCATCCTGCGCCGCGCCGCCGACATCTTGCGCGCCCGCAACGCCGATCTTGCCCGCCTCGAGACGCTCGACACCGGTAAGGCGATTCAGGAAACGCTGGTGGCGGATGCGCCATCGGCCGCGGATTGCCTGGAATATTTCGGCGGCGCGGTTGCAGCTTACAATGGCGAGGCTGTCGATTTGGGCGGGGCCTTCGCCTACACGCGGCGCGAGGCGCTCGGCGTTTGCGTCGGCATAGGCGCCTGGAACTATCCAATCCAGATCGCCGGCTGGAAATCCGCGCCCGCGCTCGCCATGGGCAACGCCATGGTGTTCAAACCATCGGAAAACACGCCATTGTCGGCATTGGCCCTGGCCGAGATCTACAGCGAGGCAGGCCTGCCCGACGGGCTGTTCAACGTCGTGCAAGGCTATGGCGATGTCGGCGCCAGCCTGGTCAGCCACGATGTCGTGGCCAAGGTGTCGGTGACCGGCTCGGTGCCGACCGGCCGCAAGGTGCTGTCGCTCGCCGGCTCGAAGATGAAGCACGCGACGATGGAACTCGGCGGCAAGTCGCCGCTGATCGTCTTCGACGACGCCGATCTCGAGAATGCCGTCGGCGGCGCCATGCTCGGCAATTTCTATTCGACGGGGCAGATCTGCTCCAACGGCACACGCGTCTTCGTCCAGAAGGGCATCCATGACCGCTTCGTCGACCGGCTCGTCGAGCGAACCAAGAAGATCCGCATCGGCGACCCACTCGATGCCGAAACCCAGATGGGGCCGCTGGTCAGCAAGGCACAGCAGGAGAAGGTCGTCTCCTACATCGCGGCGGGCAAGCAAGAAGGCGCCACGCTCGCCTGCGGTGGCAACGTGCCTTCGCTGCAAGGTTTTGAAGGCGGCTTCTTCGTCGAGCCGACGGTGTTCACCGGGGTGAGCGACAGCATGCGCATCGCGCGCGAAGAAATCTTTGGGCCTGTCATGAGCGTGCTGAAATTCGACGGCGAGGACGAGGTGGTCGAGCGCGCCAACGACACGGAGTTCGGCCTCGCGGCCGGCGTGTTCACGCGCGACCTGCCGCGCGCGCACCGTGTCATCGCCGAGCTGCAGGCCGGCACGTGCTGGATCAACGCCTACAACCTGACCCCGGTCGAAATCCCCTTCGGCGGTATCAAGCAATCCGGCATCGGGCGAGAAAATTCACTGGCCGCGCTGGCGCTCTATTCGCAGATGAAGGCGGTTTATGTCGAGACCGGGGATGTGGTCAGCCCGTATTGAGCAAAATGTCGTCGGGACAGCGCCTCTTTCTCAGCCGCCCTTCTCGGCAGTCCCATCCAGATACTGCATCAGCGCGCACACGAGATGATAAAAAATGCTGGCCGGCACATCTGATGCCCGCGAGCGGCCGCGCTCGTCGACGCGGTCGATCCACAGACCCAGCGGCGCCGGGTCGATGTGCCAGCGGAACAGCCGGCCTACGCGTTCCTCGATCTCCGGCTTGAGATCGGGTCCGCCGGAACCGTCCAACGCAATCGCCGCCTTGACCGCTTCGGCCTGTGGCCAACTACGCGAGACCAGGTCCAGCGGCAGACCTTGCCGGGAGACGGCGCCATAGGCAAGGCCTGTGGCGCGGTTGAGGCCATTGGCGATGGCCGAGGCATAGAGTTTCCTGGCGAAGCCACTCAGTTCGGCCTGGCCGCTACGAGCGGCGAAATCGACAAGCAGCGCGGCCCATTCGAAATGATGGCCGGGCTCGGTCCAGGTGCCCTTCTCGCCCGCCACGGGCCTCCAGCCGGCGTCGAAATATTCACCCAGCGTCCAGCTTTCGGGATCGAAGAAGTGGCTGCGGAACAGGTCGATGATGCGCGCCGCGCGGCGCAGATAAGCGCGCTCGCCTGTCGCCTGGTGCCAGGCGAGGAAGGCTTCCAGAAGATGCATGTGCGGATTGGAGCGCCGCTCGCCGTGCCCGTCCGAGGTTTCGAGAAAGCCGGTCATGCGGCTATCCTCGAGATGGGCATCGAGGAAGGCGAAGGTCTCTTCGCCGAGCCGCAGCGCATCCGGATGGCCCGACATGTGGGCATGCGCCAGCGCCAGAAGCACGCAGGAATGATCGTAGGCGTCCTCGACCGGGTCGGCGACCGAACCGTCGATGTCGAGGGTACGCACCCAGCCGCCCCTTGCCGTTCGGCCGCTTCCGGCCATGAAGTCGATGCCGTGGGCGATGAGCCGGTCGGCCGGGCCGTCCCAGCCGCGTTGCTTGGCGACCGCAAAGGCGTAGACCTGGCGGGCCTGCGTGCGCATGCGCTTGGGCTTCATCAGCGGCGTGGCGTCGAAGCCAAGAGCCTCGTGGAATCCGCCATAGCGTTCGTCGACGCCTGATGTCGACCACAGCGGAAGCGTCTCCTGAAACAGCCAGTGATGGACGCGGCGACGCCAAGCGCCGCTTTCGATGACCCGGTCGTGGGCAGGCGTGAAGCGGGTTTCCAACCGGCCGGATTTTTCGAGCTGCTCGACGATCTTCTTGACGTGTTGGCTATGGCTGACCGGGGCGACGAAGGTGGCATCCGATGTCGAGACGATGGCGACATCTCTCATGGCGATGGCCGACAGCAGCCGGCCATCGCTGCGGATATAGGAATTCTCGCAGTCGATGGCGACGACGTCGCCGGCGATGACATTGCCTTGGCTATCGGCAGGCCCGACATCGAGCAGCGACTGCCAGGAGCCGAGATCATTCCAGCGAAAGCTGGCCGGCACCATGGCGATGTCCTTTGCCCGCTCCATGATGGCATAGTCGATCGAGACCGAAGGAATGGCGCCGTAGAGGTCCAGCGGCATGTAAAAGCCGGAAAGGTCCGATGTCGCAGCCTTGTAGGCAGCTTCGGTCGCCTGCCAGATTTTCGGCTCGAAAGCTGCGAAGGCATCGCGCATGGCCCCGGCGCGAAACAGGAAGATGCCGGTGTTCCAGTGAAAATTGCCGGCTTCTAGATAGGCCTGGGCGGTGGCAAGGTCCGGCTTTTCGACGAAGCGCGAGACATCGAACACGCCTGCTCTTTCGGCGGCGACCTCGATGTAGCCATAGCCGGTCTCCGGCTGTGTCGGCTTGAGGCCGAACACCACCAGCCGCCCGGCGCTGGCAGCGGCGGTGCCCGCCTCGACGCTCTGCCAGAATTGCCGCGCGGTCGAAATCTCGTGATCGGACGGCACCACCAGCACCAGTTCGTCACCGAATTCGGCGAGCGTGCGCAGGCTTGCCAGCGCCACCGCCGCGGCGGTGTTGCGGCCGGTAGGTTCGAACAGCGGCCCACCGCCGGCAAGGTTTATGCCGGCGAGATCGGCATGGACGCGCTCGGCATGGCGTTCGGAAGCGATCATGAAGATGGGCGTATCGCCGCTGGGCCGTGACGCCAGCCGGCGCAAGGTCTTTGCCAGCATCGAGCCGTCGCCCGAAAGGTCGTGGAACTGCTTGGGATTGTCCTCGCGCGACAGCGGCCAGAGCCGCGAGCCGACGCCGCCGCTCATGACGAAACTGACGATGCGCTGGCTCATGATGCCCTTGTCAAAAGATCTGGTTGTAGTCGCCGACTTCCGGACTACGGCGCAGCACCGCGTCGAACGTCTGCCGGCGCCGCTGCGACGATACCGGGCTCTCCACCACCACGACAAGCTCCGGCAATCCGAAACTGTTGGGCCGTGCTTCGCCAACGATCCTGGGGGTCAAGACTGGAAATCTCCGGGCGGCTGGAAACACAAATCGCGCAAACGTTTGCCGGGGCCCTACCACGGAAGCCCTTTAAGCGGCGTTTATTCGAGGCGCTGAAACAGGCTCGCGAAGAAAGCTGGCGAAATGCGACAGAAGTGCTGCCATTGACGCTTGCAGGAACCAGATGCGGCGGCTATAAGCCCGCGGTCTGGTCACGGAGTGTAGCGCAGCCTGGTAGCGCACCTCGTTCGGGACGAGGGGGTCGCAGGTTCAAATCCTGCCACTCCGACCAGAAAAACAAAGCGATACGCGTGTTTGTTGTTCCCGCCGCAGCGGCTCGATGTTTGATCGTCGCCTGCTCCAATTCATCGCTTTACGCAATTCCGGACGGAAAAACCGCTGCGCACTTTTCCTGGAGTTGGTTTAGCTGACGCGTTCTATGAGTTCGATTGCCGCTTTGGTGACGTCGGCGGCGTCAAGCCGTTGAACGCAATAAACGCCCCCTGCATTGCCCACCTTGCAGAGGCCCGGCGCTATGCACTTGCATGGCATCGGAGGCTGCAGCGTACGGTTGGGAACGCCAAGAGGCCCCCAGATGTCAGGTTGGGTCAGACCGAACAGGCCAACGACGGGCGTTTTCATGGCCGCGGCCAGGTGCATGGGTCCGCTTTCGTTGCCCAGGAAGATCAGGGCCTCGCCCAGCAGGGGCAAAAGGGTGGTCAGGGGTGCCTGGCCAACGAGATTTACGATCGGCGATGTTGCCGCATCCAACACCTTGCCTGCGATACCTGCCTCGTCCGGGCCGCCAACGATGACCGCCCGCAGACCCTTTCGACGGTAAATCTCTCCCAGGACCGATGCGAAACGGTCAGGCTGCCAGCAACGGCCTGGGAAACTGGCGCCGGCATGGACGGCGACAAACGACTTCGTTTCCAGTTCGTGCCGGGCAAGCAGCTGCTTTGCCTGACGCGAACCGGATTCGGTTGGCTTGAGGGACGGAATAGGATCGGTCACAGGAATGCCAAGGGCAAACAGCGGCGACAGGTACCGATGCAGATAATGCTCGCCGCCATGGCCGTATGTGGCGGCAAAGATGTTGGCGCTTTGGCGCTCCCAGAATTTCAGGGGCTGCTCCGATGGAACATAGCCTACGCGAAAAGGCGCCTTGACGAAGCGCATCACAAGCCGTGATGTCTTGGAGTCGGACAGATCGATGATAAGATCATAATCCGACTTCCTCAGATCGTGCAGGAGCCTGGTCATTCCGGACATGCGCTCGAAAGGGGAGCCGCGCATTTTGCCGCGATCGAGCGAAACCACGCTGTCGGCGATGCCTTGCTCCAGAACGAATTTCGCCAGCGCCGCCTGGCATAGCATGGTGATCGTCGCGTTCGGAAACTCTGCCCGCAGATGCCTGACCAGAACCGAAGTTAGAACAACATCCCCGATAAACTTCGTCTGATTTATGAGTATTGATTGTACGTTGCCAGCCTTCGGCAGTGCCTTTGCCGGCTCTTTTGAATTCTTGATCCAACTTTTCATGGAATGACTATTCCATTTCAGCCAAAAAGAATCCAAAATTTTCGACAAACGATCGATGTAGGCAATAGCCGCGCAATGACAAGCTCGTTCTGTCCGCTGATATAGGATATCGCCTCAGCCATCAACCAACCAGGAATATTTGTCAACGCAGATGGGGCTCGCAGGCTCTCTTTCAAGGCTTCCGCCGAGGCCGAACTCGTGACCGTCGTGAATGTGAATGACCCCGGTTCGTTTCGGCGTCCGCACGGATGCGGACATATCGGAGGGTGGCCATGGTCGCTTACGCTGGAGTAAGGTCGTGGACATGAAATTGCATTCGACCCCCAGCAGGCCGTTCATCCCCGTGCTCCTCCTCGCCCTTATCGGAGGCTGCGCGTCGACCAGCGGATCGATCGATCCGGCCAATTACGACAAGATGACATGCGCCGAACTGAACAGCGCCATAGGCGAAGCCGCCAAAGGCATCTCGCAGACAGCCATCACGCGGGGCAAGGTCGCCAGCACCAGTGTTCCGAGATGGCTGCTGGGCGGCTCAAGCGTCAAGGCCGCCGTCGCCAATCGCGAAACGACCAGGATCGATCGGCTGAAGCAGCAGCAAGCGGCCATGGCCGCCGCCAGGGCGCGCAGATGCCCAGGGCTTGGGAATTGAGCTGAGGCGCCGCTGCCGGGCTCGCCTCACGCACTCAAACGAAACCGCGTGACATCGATTGCGGCGCTCATCAGCGTCTGCGTGTAGCCGGCCTGCGGATTGCTGAAAATGTCTTCCGTCGGCCCTTCCTCGACGATCTTGCCCTGCTTCATGACGATGATGTAGTCGGCCATAGCGCGCACCACGGCGAGGTCGTGGCTGATAAAGAGGTAAGACAGCTCATGGTCGGCCTGCAGCTTGCGCAGCAACTCCACGATCTGTTTTTGCACCGAGCGGTCGAGGGCGGAGGTCGGCTCGTCCAGCACCACCAGCTTGGGCTTGAGGATCATGGCGCGAGCGATTGCGATGCGCTGGCGCTGGCCGCCTGAGAATTCGTGCGGATAGCGATTGCGCGAGTTGGGATCGAGGCCAACTTCGCGCAGCGCCTCGACGGCGCGCTGGTCGCGCTGCTTGCCCGAGAGGTTCGGTTCATGCACCAGCAGCCCTTCGGTGATGACCTGGCCGATGGTCATGCGCGGCGACAGCGAACCGAACGGATCCTGGAAGACCAGCTGCAATTGGCGCCGCAGCGGCCGCATCGTCTGGCGGTCGGCGGTCGAGATATCGCGGTCGCCGAAGCGGATCACGCCATCGCTCGGCAACAGCCGCAGCAAAGCGCGGCCAAGCGTCGATTTTCCAGAGCCTGATTCGCCGACGATGCCGATCGTCTGATTGCGCCTCAGCCTGATCGAGATGTGGTCGACGGCGCGCAGCATCAGCGGCTCGCCGGCCAGAAAGCCGCCGCCGATACGGAAGGTAACCTCGACGTTTCTGCCTTCGAGCAGGACCGGCGCATTGGCCGGCGGCGGCGCCTTGGTTCCGGTCGGCTCGGCGGCCAGCAGCATCTTGGTGTAGGCATGCTGAGGACTGGCGAAGATGGCTTGCGCGTCCCCCTCCTCCACCACCTCGCCGGAGCGCATGACATAGACCCGGTCGGCAAAGCGCCGCACGATGCCGAGATCGTGGGTGATGAAGACGATCGCCATGCCGAGCTTGCGCTGCAGCTCGGCAAGTAGCATGAGGATCTGCGCCTGGATGGTGACGTCGAGCGCCGTCGTTGGTTCGTCGGCAATCAGGATATCGGGATCGTTTGCCAAAGCCATGGCGATCATGACGCGCTGGCGCTGGCCACCCGACATTTCGTGCGGATAGGATTTCATGCGCCGTTCGGGATCGGGAATATGCACCAGCCTGAGCAGGTTGAGCGCCTCCTCGCGCGCTTGCGCCGCATTCAAGCCCCGATGCCGGCGAATCGGTTCGATCAGCTGGTTGCCGATCGAATAGAGCGGATCGAGCGAGGTCATCGGCTCCTGGAAGATCATGCTGATCTTGCGGCCGCGGACCTTGTTCAACTCGGATTTGCTTAGCGTCAGAAGATTGCGGCCGCGATAATCGACACTGCCGGTGGCTTCTCCATTGGAGGCCAGCAGGCTCATCGCCGCCATCATCGTTTGGCTCTTGCCGGAGCCGGATTCGCCGACCACGGCGACGGTTTCGCCCGCCTTGACGTGGATGTTGATGCCTTTCACCGCCTCGACCGCGCCGTCGAGGGTGCGGAAGCGCACGCGAAGATCCTTTACGCTGAGAATGGTCTCTGCTGCGTCCATCTTAGCGGTCCTTGGGGTCGAGCGCATCGCGCAGGCCGTCGCCGACGAAGTTCAGGGCGAACAAGGTGGAGACCAGGAAGAAGGCAGGGAACAGAAGCAGCCAGTTTGCAGTGCCGATATTCTTGGCGCCGACCGAGATCAGCACGCCCCAGCTGGTCATCGGCTCCTGGATGCCGAGCCCGAGGAACGACAGAAAGCTCTCCAGGATAATGACCTGCGGCACCAGCAGCGTCATGTAGATCACCACCGGCCCGAGCAGGTTGGGAATGACGTGGCGCAAAAGGATGCCGCGCTGGCCGACGCCCATGGCCTCGGCCGCCTGGACATATTCCTGGCGGCGGATGGACAGCGCCTGGCCGCGCACGATGCGGGCCATGTCGAGCCACAGCACGGCGCCGACCGCCAGGAACATCAGCACGAAGTTGCGGCCGAAGAACACCACCAGCATGATGACGAAGAAGATGAAGGGCAGCGAATAAAGCACGTCGACGATGCGCATCATCACCTCGTCGACCCTGCCTCCGGCAAAACCGGCAGTGGCGCCATAGAGCACGCCGATGGCCACGGCCACGACGCCGGCGAGCAGACCGATGGCCAGCGAAACGCGCCCGGCCATCAGCGTCCGCGACAACAGATCGCGGCCGGTGTTGTCGGTGCCGAAAAGAAAATATTGCTGCTTGACCGAGGCGCTCATCGTCGCTTCGAGGCCGTCAGGCGACTTGCTTTCGATCCTGGTGTCGTCGAAGGCGTCGGACCGGTCGAGATAGCGGATGTTGCGGTCGTCGATCGCCTTGCTAGAGGTGACGGTGACGAAGACGCGATTGCCGTCCTGGCGCCAGTCCTTGATGTCGACACGCATGCGCTTGATCGCCTCATTAAGCGCGGTCTCGATCATGTCCGGCTTCGGATAGGCCGACAGGCTCGGCGGCGTACGCACATAATCACCATAGATGGTGGTGTATTGGTGCGGCACGAACCAGGGCCCGAACACGCTGATCACGGCGATCAGGATCAGATAGTAGAGGCTGAACATGGCGGCGCGGTTGGCCTTGAGGCGCGCCCAGGCATCGCCCCACAGCGAACGGCCGACGACCGGTGCGGCGATCGCGATATCAGTCATAGCGCACCCTCGGATCGACGACGGCATACATGACGTCGACGATCAGGTTGAAGACGATGGTGAAGATGGCGATGACCACCACCGTCCCCATCACCAGCGTGTAGTCGCGGTTGAGCGCGGCATCGACGAAGTAGCGCCCGACGCCGGGAATGGAGAAGATCGTCTCGACGATGATCGAGCCGGTGAGCAGGGCGGCGGCAGCCGGACCGGTGAAGGAGACGATCGGCAGGACGGCGCCGCGCAGCGCGTGCTTGACCACCACCGACCAGTCGGACAGGCCGAGCGCGCGCGCCGTGCGGATGTGATGCGAGCGCAGCGATTCGATCATCGAGCCGCGCATCAGGCGGGCGACGATGGCGATCTGCGGCAGGGCAAGCGTCAGCACGGGACCGATCTTGTTGATAAGCGCGCCATCGCCCCAGCCGCCGATCGGCAACAGCTTCCAGGTCAATCCGAACACGAGCTGGATAATCGGCGCGATGACGAAGGTCGGGATGGTGCTGCCCGCGGTTGCCAGCGCAATCACCGTGTAGTCGCCAAGTTTGTTCTGGTTGAGCGCCGCAATGGTACCGAGCACGCTGCCGAGCAGCAGCGCCAAGATCAGCGCGGAGGCGCCGAGCTGAATGGAAATAGGCAAGCCCTTCGCGAAAAGCTCGGTGACGGTAAAGTCCGGCATATTGTAGCTCGGGCCGAAATTGCCGCGCAGGAGATTGCCGAGATAGTGGACATATTGCAGCCAGAGCGGGTCGGCGAGCCCGAACTGGGCTTCAAGATTGGCCCTGATCTCGGGGCTCAGGCCCCGCTCCTGGTTGAACGGGCCGCCCGGTGCGACGCGCATCAGGAAGAACGCCAAGGTCACGATGACGAATAGCGTTGGAATGGCGGTCAGAAGCCGCCTGAAAATGTAGCGTAGCATCGGCGGTGCCCTGCTTCGGCCAGGGTGACGGGCATCCAACCGGACGCCCGCAGCGCTCTGGCACCTCTCATCTTCGCACCATGGCCTGCGAAAATCGATTTCGACTTTCGGGCCCCATGCGACGACAGATCGAGCCGCCGTCCTGAACGGGCGGCGGTTCGATCAAGGTTTTCAATCCTTGGAGATGAAGCGGGACGGATGCACGTCCATGACGTTGTCGACGAAGCCGTGCAGCTTCGGGGAAACAATATCGTGGTAGCTATAGTAGAGAAGCGGGATCTGGCCGACGTCGTCGACGAGGACACGTTCGGCGGCGGCGAGTTCCTTCATGCGCTCTTCCGGCTTGCCGCCGGCGGCGGCCGCCTTGTCCATGGCAGCCTCATATTGCGGGCTGTCATAGACCGAATAGTTGTTGCCGCTGGCCTTGCGCGAGATGCCCAGGAAGGTTTCGGGATCCTTGTAGTCGGCAATCCAGGCGGCGCGCGCAACGTCGTAGTCACCCCTCTGCTCGAGGAAGGAGTAGTGGGTCTTGGTGTCGGTGTTGAGCAGCGTGACGTCGACGCCGAGCGGCTTCAGCTGTTCCTGGATGGCGACCGCGGTATTCTTGTGGTTCTCCGAGGTGTTGTATCGGATCTCCATCTTCAGCGGATGCTCCGGCGTGTAACCGAGTTTCTCGAGTATCTTCTTGGCTGCGTCCTCGCGGTCGATCTGCGACATGTCGGCATATTTGGCCATCGCCGGCGTGTAGCCCTCGATGCCCGGAGGGACCATCGAATAGCCTGGCAGCATTGAATTCTGCCAGACCTTTTCGGCAATGAAATCGCGGTCGATGGCCATCGAGATGGCATTGCGCAGCTCGACATTGTCCCAGGGCTTCTTGTCGGTCTTGATCGCGTAGTAATAGGTGCCGAGATACGGCCCCACCTTGATCTGATCACCGAACTTGGCCTTGAGGTCGGCGAGCTGCTCGGTCGGTAGATCGTCGTAGCTGTCGAGTTCGCCGGCCTCGAAGCGCTTCATCGCCGAGGAGCGATCCTCTGTCGGGATGTAGTTGACGACGTCGATCTTGACGCTTCCGGCATCCCAGAATTTCGGATTCTTGACCAGTTTCATATGATCGTTGGGAACCCACTCGGCCAGCGTATAGGGGCCGTTGGAAACGAGATTGCCCGGCTTGATCCAGTCGGCGCCGAGCTTGTCCATGGACGCCTTGTTGACCGGATAGGTCGCCTGGTGGGTCAGCATTTCGAGGAAATATGGCGTCGGCGCCTTCAGCGTCACTTCAAGGGTGGTCGCGTCGATGGCCTTGACGCCCATGTCCTCGGGCTTGCCCTTCTTGGTGTTGACTTCCTCGGCGTTCTTGACGGGATAGAGCATCGAGGCATATTCGGCGGCCGTCGCCGGGTCTTCGAGGCGGCGGAAAGCGAAGACGAAGTCTTCGGCCGTCACCGGGCTGCCGTCGGACCACTGGCCGTCCTTCCTGAGCTTGAAGGTGTAAACGGTACCGTCATCCGACACCGTCCAGCTCTCGGCGGCGCCGGGGATGACGTTGGCCTTCTCGTCCTGCATCACCAGACCTTGGAACAGGTCGCGCAAGACGTTGGCTTCATAAACCGTCGAGGTCTTATGCGGATCAACCGACTCGGATTCGGCAGCAGTGCCTCTGTTGTAGACGACCTCGGCAAAGGCCGGCGTGTAGAATGTTCCGGCGGCCAGCGCCATGGTTGTGGCGAATGCCGTCGCCTTCAGCATGTTTTTCAGCATGAAGTTTCTCCCTGTCGGCGCTGCCAACGGCGCGCCTTTGCGTGTTGACGCCCCGGGACCGATGTCTGGCCCCTTTGAGCGCGCCGCCGGTTCCCTCCGTCGGCTGGTGGCAGAAGACTAGACAGGCGGCAAGCTCTTTTCAACCGAGTACTGATTGACCCTAAGTCAATAGCCAGGAATCAAAGAAGCCGCGGCTAAATTAGCGTAGCTTTTCAATCATACACACTTCCAGGTTGCGCCTAGAGTTTTCGCTTTTTGCATGCGAACTTTGGCATGCTCGGCGGCATGGTTCAGAACCTCATTCGCCAGGTCCAGGGGCGCCGATTCCAGACAGACACTTCGGCAATTTCGGCGGTTGAGTTCGCTCTGCTATCACCGATATTCATCCTTCTCCTGCTCGGAATGGTTGCATACGGTATCTATTTCGGCGCGGCCAATTCAATACAGCAGATCGCGGCGGACGCCGCCCGGACGGCCATCTCGGGGCTGAACCAGACCGAGCGGCAGACGCTCGTGGCCTCGTTTCTCGCCAATAATGCCGGTGGATATCCCTTCGTCGACGCCAGCAAGCTGACTTATCGGGCCAATGACAGCACGGCGGACGGCAATCAGTTCGTGGTGTCGATCCAGTACGATGCCCGAAACCTGCCGATCTGGAATCTCTTTCCGGGCATAGCCATGCCGGGTACAACGATCAAACGCCAATCAACGATCAGGGTCGGGGGCATCTGAATGCTGCTCTGCGCGCACTTGAAGGTCGGCAGGCTTGCACGCCTGATGCTTGGTGACCGGCGAGCGAATTTCACGGTGATGGCGGCGTTGAGCGCGCCGGTCGCGCTGGCGCTGGCAGCGGTGGCGATCGACGAGGCCTCCATTTACACCGAGCGCCGAGAAGCACAGGCGATGGTCGACCTGGCGGCGATCACCGCGGCTTCGAACATCAACAACGTCCAGACCGCGGTCTTGACCACGCTCACCGACAACGGGATGCCAGGTGTCGTCGTTCAGGGCTCGGGTAAAACCATTCCCGCGGCGGTGGGCAAAACCGTCGTGACGGTCACGCGGGGCCGATATGCAGGGGCATCCTCGGTCAATGTGGATCAACGGTTCCAAGCAGGCGTAACCCCTTACAACGCGGTTCATGTGACCCTGCGCAAGATCCCCAACCGCTATTTCGCAAGCTCGCTGATCCCAACGCCCATCATTGGCACAGAAGCCACCGCCAGCATGACGCCACAGGCCACTTTCTCGGTCGGATCGAGGTTGCTCAGCGTCAATACCAGCAACAGCCCCATCCTCAACGCGCTTCTCGGCGGCCTCCTAGGCGGCAACATCTCGCTCAGCGTCATGGACTACAACGGATTGATCTCCGCCGATGTCAGCGTGCTTTCCTTCGTCGACGCCCTGGCGGTGCAATTGAACCTGACGGGCGTGACCTATTCGGACGTTCTGGCCTCAGAGGCTACAGTCGGCCAGATCGCCACCGCCATGGCCAATGTTCCCGGGCTCGGCAACACGGCCAAGGTCGCCTTGCAAACCATGGCAAGCAAATCGACCAACACGGTCAAGATTCCGCTCAGCCATCTCATCGACCTCGGCCCCCTCGGCAGACTTGGCCTCGGGCAGAGGCCAGCCGGCCTTGGCGTTGACGCCAGCGCGATGGGAATGCTGATGGCCGCCGCCGAACTGGCAAACGGTTCGAAGCAGATCGACCTCGGTCTCAGCACCGGCATACCGGGGGTGCTGTCGAGCACGCTCGCCATCGCCTTCGGCGAACCGCCGCAATCCTCGCCATGGCTGAAGGTTGGCGAAGTCGGCACCATTGTGCGGACGGCCCAGACCCGTATCAAGCTGGTGGTGAAGATCGGAGCCGGCAACAGCAATGTCGGAGGCGGTATCACCCTGGTGTCGTTCAGTCTGCCTCTGCATGTCGAAGTCGCCTATGCCGAGGCCAAGCTCACCGACATAAGTTGTCCGACAGGCCCCAGCAGCATCAAGGTGACCATCGCCACCCGTCCCGGTATCGTCGAAGGGCATCTCGGCGACAGCAGCAGCGCCGGCTTTGCCGATGTCACCAACAAGGAGACGTTTTCCAACACGGAAATCGCGAGCGTGAAACTTCTGATCATCCCGGTGCTGTCGGTGGTGGGCTCAGCGGCGTTCGACATGGCCAACAACACGCCAACGACGTTGACTTTCAACAAGGCCGATATCGATGCCAAGACGATAAGGACCGCTTACACCCAAAATTTTACCCAGTCGTTGACTACGTCGCTGGTCAGCGATTTGTCGCTGACGGCGAATTTACTCGGTCTGCCGCTGCTGAATCTGAACACGCTGATCGCAACCGTAAGCCCGCCAGTGGTGGCACTTCTGAACAGCGTAACAGCTCCGGTCGACACGTTGCTTACCAATCTGCTCGGAGCTCTTGGCGTGCGTCTCGGTGAAGCCGACGTCCGGGTCACCGGCGCAACGTGCGGACGTGCCGTGCTTGTCCAGTAAGATGGCCGGCACGCGCTGATCTAGGCAAGGTGTCCAAGAAAGCATCCGAGTGTCGGCAGCAAAAGCACGGCTTCTCCGGCGAGCGAGGCATCGCCGCCAAGTTTCGCAACCGCTCCTAAGTCTTGCGGCAGCGGCCAATTGGCCGGTTCCCCGGCGAAATTGAAGGCACAAAGCAGCCTCTCATCGCCATGCTCGCGGACAAAGGCCAGCACGTCGCCTTCGGCGTCGAGAAAGCGGATCGAACCGCCGACCAGCGCCGGATGCCGCTTGCGCAAAGCGAGTGCCGAACGGTAGGCGGAAAGTACCGATTGCTCATCGCCGCTCTGTACATCGACCGCGCGAGCGCGATGGCTTTCCGGCACCGGCAGCCAGGGTTTACCGGTGGAGAAGCCCGCATTATCGGCGCCGGACTCCCAGACCATGGGCGTGCGGCAGCCATCCCTTCCCTTCACACCGGGCCAGAAGCGGATGCCTACCGGATCGCGCAGGTCCTCATAGGCAAGTTCCGCCTCCGGCAAACCGAGTTCCTCGCCCTGGTAGAGGCAGATCGAGCCACGCAGGCAAGAGAGCAGCATGATCGAGAATTTGGCCACCACGTCAGGATCGCCGCCCGGCCGCGTCCAGCGGCTGACATGACGCAT
Organism: Mesorhizobium sp. B2-1-1; assembly: GCF_006442975.2. Lineage (NCBI taxonomy): Bacteria > Pseudomonadati > Pseudomonadota > Alphaproteobacteria > Hyphomicrobiales > Phyllobacteriaceae > Mesorhizobium > Mesorhizobium sp. B2-1-1. The sequence continues at coordinate 4,506,279 of NZ_CP083954.1, forward strand.
GACGTCATGGTTGGAAAACGCCCAGCAGACCCAGCCATCTACGACAGCGTTTTCGAAAGCCTCGACACAGCCGCGCACATGCGGCGCCGAAAATTGCGGGCCAAGCAGATCGAAGGTGTAGCACATCCGCAGCTTGTCGCCGCCGGAGGTGTAGGCGGCCAGCGTCTGTAGGGAGCGCCCCTCATCACCGATTTCGCCGACGGCGGCGCGATCCCCGTACTCGTCGAGCAGCGCCCGAAAGCGCCGCAGGAACGCTAGATTTTCCGGCTGCGTCTTGTCGAACAGGTGCTCCTGGTAGAGGTAGGTGTTGATCTCGGTGTTGGTGCCTGCAACGCTCGACGCCAAGGGCGGGTTGCTGCGCAGCCAGCGGTCGTGGACGTAGTAGTTGACGGTGTCCAGCCGGAAGCCGTCGACGCCGCGCTCCAACCAGAACCGCACTGTATCCAGAAGCGCGTCCTGGACCTCCGGGTTGTGAAAGTTGAGATCCGGCTGCGAAGCGAGGAAATTGTGCAGATAGTACTGCCGGCGGGTCGCATCCCATTCCCACGAGGGGCCGCCGAAGACCGACAGCCAGTTGTTGGGCGCGCCGCCATCGGGCCTGGCCTCGGCCCACACATACCAGTCGGCCTTTGGATTGTCGCGGCTGGCGCGGCTTTCGACGAACCATTCGTGCCTGTCGGAGGAGTGCGACAGCACCTGGTCGATGATGATTTTCAGGCCAAGCCGGTGCGCTTCGGCAACCAGTGTATCGAAATCCTCCAACGTGCCGAACATCGGATCCACGTCGCAATAATCCGACACGTCGTAGCCCATATCGGCCATCGGCGACTTGAAGAAAGGCGACAGCCAGACGGCATCCGCGCCGAGCGAGGCAATGTGGGCGAGCCTTGATGTGATGCCGGCGAGATCGCCGCTGCCGTCGCCGGTCGTGTCCTGGAAGGAACGCGGGTAGACCTGGTAAATGACGCAACCGCGCCACCAGTCGGCCGCTCGCTCGGCATTGTCGTCAGTCATCACGACCCTTTCCCTGTCTGGGCCCTTCCGTCCTGCGCTCGATCATGAAATTCACGCTGCGGCCCGGCAGCGCGCGAGAAAGATCAACTGCTTGCGCTTCGATGGCGGGATGCCATCGGAATCCGTCTCGCGCGGGCAATGTGAAGATGCATTGGCGGCGATCGCCATTGACCATGACGGCAAGCCGGCCATCCACGCCGCCGAGCAGCATGACGAGGCGATGCCGGGCGGGATCGTTCCACTCCGCCTCGCCGAGCAGCGCCCCCGTCTCGGTGAGCCAGGCGACGTCGGCAGTGTCCGACCCGGCCAGCGGCTGGCCGGTGAGGAAATCTGTATTAGAGAGCGCCGGCACCGCGCGGCGCAAGGCGGCCAGTGCACGCGCGTAGCCTTCCAGCGCCTGGTCACGCCCCTTCCAGTCGAGCCAGGTGATGTTGTTGTCCTGCGCATAAGCGTTGTTATTGCCTTGCTGGCTGCGGCCGAATTCGTCGCCGGCCGTCAGCATGATCGTGCCGCGCGAGGCGAACAGCGTGGCGAGCAGCGCACACTGGTCGCTGAAGCGCGCCTTCGCGATTGCCGCGTCGTCCGTCGCGCCCTCGACGCCGTTGTTCCAGGACAGGTTCTCGTTGTGGCCATCGCGATTTTGCTCACCATTGGCCTCGTTATGCTTCTCCTCATAAGCAACGATGTCGGCCAGCGTCATGCCGTCATGGGCCGCGATGAAATTCACCGTGCGGCTGGCGGGCTGGCCGCCCCTGCCGAAAATATCGGACGAACCGGCAAGTCGTGTCGCCAGCGTACCAACCATGCCGGCATCGCCGCGCCAGAAGCGCCTGGCATCGTCGCGATAACGATCGTTCCATTCCAGGAAGCGGGAGGGGAAGTTGCCGAGCTGATAGCCATCGAGACCGATGTCCCAGGGCTCGGCGATCAACACACGGCCGGCCAACAGCGCATCCTCGCGCATCGCCTCCAGCAACGGCGCTTGCGCTTCGAATGTGCCGTTGACGCGCCCCAGCACCGGCGCCAGGTCGAAACGAAAACCGTCGACGCAGGCATGGCGGACAAAATGGCGAAGCGTGTCGAGCACCATTTCCCGCACCGCCGGGTGATCGCCGGCGACCGTGTTGCCGGTACCAGTATCATTGACCAGCCTGCCATCCGGCCGGTGCCGGTAATAAGCCTGATTGTCGAGGCCGCGCAGCGACAATGTCGGACCGAGCCTGTCACTTTCGCCCGTGTGGTTGAAGACAAGGTCGAGAATGGTGCCGATGCCGGCCGCACGCAGCGCGGCAACGGTATCGCGCAATTCGGCCAGGCCGCCAGGGGCCAGGCGCGGGTCTAGTGCCATGAAGGTGACAGGGTTATAACCCCAGGCGTTGCTCAACCCGAGCGGCGGCAGATGCCGCTCGTCGATCGATGCCGTCACCGGCATCAGCTCGACGGCGGAGACGCCGAGCCTTCGCAGGTGCTCGACAATAGCCGGATGAGCAAGCGCGGCGGTCGTGCCGCGCTGTTTTTCCGGCACATCCGGATGCAGCTTGGTGAAGGCGCGCACCGGCACTTCGTAGATCAGGCCGCCCGGACGGAACAGCGGCGGCGGCACAGGCACAGCCGTGAGCAAGGCTTTCGCCACCGCCTTGGGCATCAGCGGCGCGGTGTCGGCACCTTCGTTGCGCCGCGCGGCGAGACGCCAGTGATAGGCGTAGGGCCGATCGATCTCGACGGCGTAGGGATCGGTCAGCAGCTTGTCGGGGTCGAACCAAAATCCGCGCTCGGGCGCGTAATCGCCATCGGCGCGAAAGCCGTAGCGGGTGCCCTCGCCGAGGCCGGAGACGAAGAGGGCATGCACGCTGTCGCCTTCCGGTTTCAGCTCCAGCCTGTCGAGTTCGCGCTCACCCTGCTCATCGAAGATCGACACCCAGAGGCGGCGCGCCGACGAGGACCAGGCGGCAAAGCGGATGCCGTCGGGGGTGATGGTGGCGCCTAGTGAGGTCATCGGCGCGTCCTCCACCCTCCCCCTTGTCGGAAGGGTCGCGAACGAAGTGAGCGGGGTGGGGGGTGACGCCGGCAAAGCCCTCTACGAGCACCCCCACCCCGACCCGCTACGCGGATCGACCCTCCCCACAAGGGGGAGGGTGAAGCCACCGCCACGCTCAAGTAATCACGCTCGGCTTGTCGCGGCCGGTATGGCTCCTGATTCCCGCGATGTCATCCGCTGCTGCGATCAGATCGGCGAGCGCCTTCTGCGTATCGAGATCGTGCCTGGCCTTGTCCGGCTCGTAGCGCTCGATGTAGACGCGCAAGGTGGCGCCCGAGGTGCCCGTGCCGGAAAGCCGGAAGACGACGCGCGAGCCGCCTTCGAACAGCACCCTGATGCCTTGATGCTCGCTCACCGAACCGTCGACCGGATCGTGATAGGTGAAGTCGTCGGCATTGGCGATCTTCAGGCCGCGCACGCTGGTGCCCGGCAGCGAGCCAAGCTTTGCGCGCAGTTCATCGACCAGCGCATTGGCGCGCCCGCTCTCGACTTCCTCGTAATCATGGCGCGAATAATAGTTTCGGCCGTAGGTCGCCCAGTGCTCGGTGACGATCTGCTTACAGCTCTCGCCGCGCGCGGCGAGGATGTTGAGCCACAAAAGCACGGCCCACAGGCCGTCCTTCTCGCGCACATGGTTGGAGCCGGTGCCCGCACTTTCCTCGCCGCAGATCGTCGCCATGCCGGCGTCGAGCAAATTGCCGAAGAATTTCCAGCCGGTCGGCGTCTCATACATGCCAATGCCGAGTTTTTCGGCGACGCGGTCGGCGGCCCCACTGGTCGGCATCGAGCGCGCAATGCCCTTCAGGCCTTCCTTGTAGCCCGGCGCCAGGCGGGCGTTGGCGGCGAGCATGGCGACAGAATCCGACGGGGTGACGAAAATGCCCTTGCCGATGATCAAATTGCGGTCGCCGTCACCGTCGGAAGCGGCACCAAAATCCGGGGCGTCCGGTCCCATCATCTCGTCATAGAGATGTTTGGCATGGACCAGGTTCGGATCCGGATGGTGGCCGCCGAAATCCGGCAGCGGCTTGAAGTTGCGGCAGGTGCCGTCGGGCGCGCCAAGCCGGTGTTCGAGGATCTCCTTGGCGTAGGGGCCGGTCACCGCGTGCATGGCGTCGAAGCGCATGCGAAAGCCCGACTTGAACAGTTTGCGCAGCGCGTCGAAATCGAACAGGCTTTCCATCAGCTCGGCATAGTCGACGACCGGATCGATGATCTCGACCGTCATGCCGGCGGCCTTGACCGTGCCGATCGCGTCGATGTCGATCGGATCGATGTCGACGGTCTTGAAGCTGGAGATCGCCTTGGTCCTGGCGAAGATCGCATCGGTCAGCTTTTCCGGCGCCGGGCCGCCATTGCCAGCATTGTACTTGATGCCGAAATCCTCGTGCGGGCCGCCCGGATTGTGGCTGGCCGACAGGATGATGCCGCCGAACGTCTTGTATTTGCGGATGACATGCGAAGCGGCCGGCGTCGACAAGATGCCGCCCTGCCCGACCATCACCTTGCCAAACCCGTTGGCGGCGGCCATGGCGATGGCCTTCTGGATGACCTCGCGATTGTAGAAGCGGCCGTCGCCGCCGATCACCAGGGTCTCGCCCTTGAACCCGTCCAGCGCGTCGAAGATCGACTGGATGAAGTTCTCGGCATAGTGCTCCTGCTGGAATACAGGCACCTTCTTGCGCAGCCCCGAAGTGCCGGGCTTCTGGTCGGAATAGGGTTTGGTGGGAACGGTGCGTATCATGCTTCAAGCAACCCTTTTCGAAAGCAGCAGGCGATAGAGTTCAACGTATTTGTCAGCGCTTCGGTCCCAGGACAGGTCGGTCTTCATGCCCTGGCGCTGGATGGCCTCGAAGATCGCGGGGCTGGCATGGGCCTCGGCCAGGCGGCGGATGGCATGAAGCAGCGCGCCGCCGTCGCTGGGCGCGAACTGGAACCCGGTCGCCACGCCGGCGGCAATCGCCGCCTCGTTGGCGTCGATGATGGTGTCGGCGAGCCCCCCGGTGCGGGCGACCACCGGCACGCAGCCATAGCGCAGGCCATAAAGCTGCGTCAGTCCACAAGGCTCGAAGCGCGACGGGATAACGATGGCGTCGCAGCCGCCCTGCATGACGTGAGACAGGCCTTCGTCATACCCCACGACGACGCCTATACGGCCGCGGTGGCGTGCGGCGGCGGCGAGCAGCGCGCCTTCGAGGCCGGCATCGCCCGAACCCAGAATAGCCAACCGCGCGCCCGTCGCAACGATGCCGTCGACCGCCGTCGCCAGTATGTCCATGCCCTTCTGCCAGGTCAGGCGGCTGACGACGCAGACGATCGGGCTACCGTCGCGATCGAGGCCGAAACGGCCCTCGACAGCGGCCCTGTTGGGCGCGCGCGCCTTGAGCGAGGCGGCTGTATAGTTCGACACCAGATGCTTGTCGGTCTCCGGGTTCCAGATGGCGGTGTCGATGCCGTTGACGATGCCATAGAGATCGCTGGAGCGCATGTTGATCAGGCCGTCGAGACCCATGCCGAATTCCGGCGAGCGGATTTCTTGCGCATAGGTCGGGCTGACGGTGGTGATTGCCCAGGCAGCCTGCAGGCCGGCCTTGAGGAAGCCGACGCCGCCATAATATTCCACGCCGTCAAGCGCCATCGCCGCCGTCGGCAGTCCGAGTTCGCCGAAGATGCCGGCGCCGAACTGCCCCTGGAAGGCGAGGTTGTGGACAGTCATCATCGACGGCGTGCCGACCGCTTTGCCATAGCGCATATAGGCCAGCGTCATCGCCGACTGCCAGTCATGGGCATGCACGATATCGGGCATGTAACCGGAGATGGCACCGCCGGCGATGTCGGCGCCGGCCTGGCTGAGCGCTGCGAAACGGCGCCAATTGTCCGGCCAATCGGCACCCGCGGCATTGCCATAAGGACCGCCGTGACGATCGAACAGATGCGGCGCATCGAGCACGAAAAGATCGAGCCCGGCAAGCTGGACAGAATGGACCGAAGCCTTGCCGCCCTGCAGCAGCGGATACTTGTAGACAGACTTTTTTTTCTTGAAGGCGTCCATCACCATGGGAAAACCGGGAATAAGCGTGCGCATGGTCACGCCTTTGGCGGCCAGCGCGACGGGCAGCGCGCCGGTCACATCGGCAAGCCCGCCGGTCTTGATCAGCGGAAAGATCTCGGGCGTGACCGACAGAACCTGCATGCGCTTACCGAACCGCTCCTGGTGCATGTAGCCCAAACCGTGCAGCGGTTCTGGGGCAAGGACATGCACAAACCACCCTAAAGTGACAGCTTGTTGATCAACCCGATCGGATTGACAACTTGTTGATCAAACTGATCAGGTTGACAACTTGTTGATCATGTCCTGCGTGATCAGGCAGATGCCCTTTTCCGAAACGCGGAAGCGCTTGGCGTCGAGCACGGGATCCTCACCGACCACCAGCCCTTCCGGTATCCTTACACCGTGGTCGATGACGACGCGCTTCAACGTTGCGTTCCGGCCGACATGAACGTCGGGCAGCATGACGACCTCTTCCAGCGTCGAGTAGGAATTGATGCGCGCGCCGGTGAAGATCAGGCTTTTCCTGAGCGTCGCGCCCGAGACGATGCAGTCGCCCGACACAAGCGAGGACACGGCCGAACCGCGCCGTCCATCCTCGTCATGCACGAACTTCGCCGGCGGCTTCAACTCGGCATAGGTCCAGATCGGCCAGTCGCGATCGTAGAGGTCGAGTTCGGGCGTCACGTCGGTCAGGTCGATATTGGCTTCCCAATAGGCATCGACGGTGCCGACATCGCGCCAGTAGGCCTCATTTTCCGCGGTCGAGCGCACGCAGGACTTGGCGAAGCGGTGGGCGATCGCCTTACCGTGCTCGACGATATAGGGGATGATGTCCTTGCCGAAGTCGCGGCTTGAACCGGGCTCGGCCGCATCGCGGCGCAGCTGCTCCATCAGGAACTTGGTCTTGAACACGTAGATGCCCATCGAGGCCAGGGCAAACTCCGGTTTGTCTGGAATGCCGGGAGGGTCGGCCGGCTTTTCGACGAAGGCGATGATGTTGTCCTTGGCATCGACATGCATTACGCCGAAGCCCGTGGCCTCCATGCGCGGCACTTCGAGGCAGCCGACGGTGACATCGGCGCCGGCGTCGACATGCTGGCGCAGCATCAGCTCGTAGTCCATCTTGTAGATGTGATCGCCGGCGAGGATGACCATGTATTCGGGGCCATAGGCCTCGATGATGTCGATGTTCTGGTAGACCGCGTCGGCCGTGCCTTCATACCACTGGGTTTCCGACACGCGCTGGCTGGCCGGCAGGATATCGAAGCTTTCGTTTCGTTCGGGCCGCAGGAAGTTCCAGCCGCGCTGCAAATGGCGGATCAGCGAATGCGCCTTGTATTGGGTTGCAACGCCAAGGCGGCGGATGCCGGAGTTGAGGGCGTTGGAGAGCGCGAAATCGATGATGCGCGTCTTGCCGCCGAAATAGACCGCCGGCTTGGCGCGCCGGTCGGTCAGTTCCTTGAGGCGGCTGCCGCGCCCGCCGGCCAGCACATAGGCCATGGCGTCGCGGGCCAGCGGCTGGGTTCGTTTCGAGTTTGCCATTTTCTACCCTCCCAAGTTACCCGGTCTCGACATGGCTTGTTCCGCGACCAGTTCAAGCATGATCGTCGACAGCGGCGGCAAGAGCATCGTTGCGGAGATGCCCCCTTCCTCCGCCCGCGCTTCGACGGCGCCGCCATTGCCCTTGCCGGATCCGCCATATTCGGAAGCGTCCGTGTTGATGATCTCGCGCCATGTGCCGGCTTTCGGCAGCGGCACGCGGTAGTTGTCGCGCGGCACCGGCGTGAAATTGGAGATGATCGCGACCGGATTGCCTCCCGGCGCGCTGCGCAGCCAGGCGAAGACGGAATTCTGGCTGTCGTCGACGATCAGCCAGGAAAAGCCTTCCGGCTCGCAGTCGCGGCCGTGCAGCGCCGGTCGCGAGCGGTAGAGATAGTTGAGGTCGCGCACCACCTGCCAGACACCGCGATGCGAGCGGAAATCGAGAAGATTCCAGTCGAGCGCGCGCGCCTCGCTCCATTCGCGGCGCTGCGCGAACTCCTGGCCCATGAACAGCAGCTTCTTGCCGGGGTAGCCCCACATGAAAGCGTAGTAGGCGCGCAATGTCGCGAATTTCTGCCAGTCGTCGCCGGCCATCTTGCCAAGCAGCGTGCCTTTGCCGTGCACGACCTCGTCATGCGAGAGCGGCAGCACGAAATTCTCCGAGAAGGCATAGACTAGGCCGAAGGTAAGGTCGTTGTGGTGGTGTTTGCGGAAGATCGGCTCCTTGGAGAAATACTCCAGCGTGTCGTGCATGAAGCCCATGTTCCACTTGAAGCCGAAGCCCAGCCCGCCTTCATGGACCGGCGCCGAGACCTTCGGCCACGAGGTCGATTCCTCGGCGATGGTCATGACGCCCGGATGATGGCCGTAGAGCTCCTTGTTCATCTTTTGCAGGAAGCTGACCGCCTCGAGGTTCTCGCGGCCGCCCTTCTCGTTGGGGATCCATTCGCCTGCCTTGCGCGAATAATCGAGGTAGAGCATCGAGGCGACCGCGTCGACGCGCAGACCGTCGACATGGTATTTCTCGGCCCAGAACAACGCGTTGTTGACCAGGAACGACACCACCTCGCGGCGGCCGAAATTGTAGATCGCGGTGTTCCAGTCGGGATGAAAGCCCTGGCGCGGATCGGCATGCTCGTAGAGCGCAGTGCCGTCGAAATGGACAAGGCCGTGCTCGTCGACCGGAAAATGCGCCGGCACCCAGTCGAGGATGACGCCGACGCCGGCACGGTGGGCGCCGTCGACAAAGCGGGCAAAGCCGGCCGGGTCGCCAAAGCGGGCCGATGGCGCATAGAGGCCTGTCGTCTGGTAGCCCCAGGAGGGATCATAGGGATGTTCGGAGATCGGCATGAACTCGATGTGGGTGAAGCCGGTCTCGACGACATAGGGGATCAGCCGGTCGGCCAGTTCATCCCATGACAGAAACGTTCCATCGTCGCGAAGCTGCCAGGAGCCGGCATGGACCTCGTAGATGGAGATGGCCTCGCGCCGCGGATCGGCATTGCGCCAGAAACTGCGATGCGCCTCGTCGCCCCATTGATGGGCGGGCGACGCAGCGGTCACCGACGCGGTCGCCGGGCGCAGTTCGGACTTGAAGGCAAACGGATCGGCCTTCAGCGGCAATCTTACGCCATCGGGGCCGATGATCTCGTACTTGTAGGGCCTGCCGGCGCCGATATCGGGGATGAATACCTCCCAGATGCCGGTGTCGCGGCGGTCGCGCATCGAATGGCGGCGGCCGTCCCAGTCGTTGAAATCGCCGACCACCGAGACGCGCCTTGCATTGGGGGCCCAGACGGCGAAATGCACGCCGGTGGCGCCTTCGTGCTCGATGACATGCGCGCCGAGCTTGTCGAACAGCCTCAGATGCGAGCCCTCGGCAATGTAGTAATCGTCCATCGGACCGAGCACCGGGCCGAAAGAATAGGGATCCGTCAACCACCAGTCGCCCCCGGCATTCCTGGCGTGATAGCGCAATGGCTGGCGCTTCTTGATCGACAGCTTGCCTTCGAAAAAGCCGCCATCGTCACGCCTGGACAGTTCACCAGCAATCATGCCGGTCAGCTTATAGGCGGTGACGAACTCCGCATGCGGAACGAAACAGCGGGCAAACAGGTTCTTGCCCACCTCATGGACGCCGAGGACCGCAAACGGATTGCCGTGCGTGCCGGCGACAATCGCCGCGACATCGCTGGCCGGGGCCGATCCGTCCGGCCCGCTTGTCGCAGCGGTCGCGCGCGGTTTCCTCATCGGGCAGTGTCCCTCCCCGGGCACCAAATGTTTGTTTTAAGGTATAAATTCGGCGTTCGAACTCACACCCGGACTACATCGTTCGTGGCCTCATGCAATCACATCAGGCAGGTACGTTCCAGATGTCTTTCGCGTATTGGCGGATCGTGCGATCGGAAGAGAACCAGCCGACGCGCGCGACGTTGCGGATTGCCTTGGCGTACCAGTCCGGACTGTTGCGCCAGACGGCGTCGACGTCTCGTTGGCAAGCGGCATAGGCGTCGAAATCCGCCGCGACCATGAACCAGTCGCTGTCGTAGAGACCATTGATGAGATCGCGGTAGCGGTTGGGATCATCGGGCGAAAAGACGCCCGATGAAACGGCCGCGAGCGCCTGCGACAGTTCGGGCGATGCCTTGATGACGCCACGCGGATCGTAGCCATTGTTGCGGCGCTCGGCGACCTCCGCCGTGGTCAGGCCGAAGATGAAGATGTTGTCGTCGCCGACGCACTCCTTGATTTCGACATTGGCGCCGTCGAGCGTGCCAATGGTCAGCGCGCCGTTCAGCGCGAACTTCATGTTGCCGGTGCCCGAAGCCTCCATGCCGGCGGTCGAGATCTGCTCGGAAAGGTCGGCGGCCGGCATCATGATCTCGGCGAGGCTGACATTGTAGTTCGGCACGAACACCACCTTGAGCAAGCCGCGAACGGCCGGATCGCGGTTGATGACCCTGGCAACGTCGTTGGCCAGTTTGATGATCAGCTTGGCATTGTGGTAGCTGGGCGCCGCCTTGCCGCCGAAGAATTTCACGCGCGGCATCCAGTCGCGCTCCGGATGCGAGCGGATCTGGTCGTAGAGCGCGACCGCCTCGAGGATGTTCAGGAGTTGGCGCTTGTATTCGTGGATGCGCTTGACCTGGATGTCGAACAGCGCCGAGGGATCAAGCCGGATGCCGAGCCGGTCGGCGACGAGATTGGCCAACTTCACCTTGTTCTGCCGCTTCACGCCGGCGAATTTTTCGCGGAAAGCGGTATCGTCGGCAAAGGCATCGAGCCCCTTGATGGCCTCGATATCATCCAGGAAGCGGTCGCCGATCGCCTCGCGGGCGAGTGCGGTCAGACCTGGGTTGCACTGGATCAGCCAGCGCCGCGGCGTGATGCCGTTGGTCTTGTTGTTGATGCGGTCGGGGTAGAGTGTGTGCAGGTCGGCGAACACCGTTTCCTTCATCAGCTCGGTATGCAGCGCCGAGACGCCGTTGATCGAATGCGAGCCGACGAAGGCGAGATTGCCCATGCGCACACGGCGGTCGCCATTCTCCTGGATCAGCGAGATGCGGCTGATCTGCTCGCCGGAGAACTGATTGGTGGCGCGCGCCTCGAGCAGCACCTGCGCATTGATGGCGTAGACGATCTGCATATGGCGCGGCAAAAGCCGCTCGAACAGCGGCACCGGCCAGCTTTCCAGCGCCTCCGGCAGCAGCGTGTGGTTGGTATAGCCGAAGGTGCGTTTGGTGGTGTCCCAGGCCTGGTCGAAATCCATACCGTGGACGTCCATCAGGAGGCGCATCAGCTCCGGCACGGCGATCGCCGGATGGGTGTCGTTGAGGTGGATTGCCGCCTTGTCGGGCAGCGACTTCAGGTCGCCATATTGGCTGAGATGCCGCTGCACGATGTCCTGCAAAGAGGCGGTGGAGAAAAAATATTCCTGCCGCAGCCTGAGTTCCTGCCCTGCCATGTGGGAATCGGCGGGATAGAGCACGCGCGACAACGCGTCGGCCTTGTTGCTTTCGGCGAGTGCGCCGATGTGGTCGCCAGCATTGAACTTGTCGAGCAGGATCGGATCGACCGGCATGCCCGACCAAAGCCGCAAGGTGTTGACGCGGTTCCCCCGCCAGCCGACGACGGGTGTGTCGTAGGCGACGGCCAGCACATGCTCGGTCGGCTTCCAGACATGGCGTTCCAGCCGGCCATCCCTGGTGGTGACCGATTCCACCGAGCCGCCGAACCCGACCTCGAACGACCGTTCGCGGCGTTCGAACTCCCAGGGATTGCCGTGATCGAGCCAGGTCTCGGGCAATTCCACCTGCCAGCCGTCATGGATCTCCTGGCGGAACATGCCGTTGGCGTAGCGGATACCGTAGCCATGCGCGGGAATATCGACGGTGGCCATGCTTTCCATGAAGCAGGCGGCGAGCCGGCCGAGGCCGCCATTGCCAAGTGCTGCATCCGGCTCAAGCGTGGCGATGAGGTCGAGTTCCACACCCAGCGACGACAACGCCTCGCGCATGTTCTCCATCAGGCCGAGATTGGAGAAGGCGTCACGCATCAGGCGGCCGATGAGGAACTCCAGCGAGAGGTAATAGACGCGCTTTTCCTGCTGGGCGTAGGCCTCTTTCGTCGCCTGCATCCAGCGATCGACGATGCGGTCGCGCACGACCTTGATCGAGGCGGTCAGCCAATCGTACTGGGTGGCGACGGTGGTGTCCTTGCCGACCCTGTATTTGAGGGCCATCAAGACTTCTCTTGCGAGCGTCTTAGGGTCGGGATTTTCAAGCAGTGGCGGGAGGGGATCGGATGTCATCGTGCGTGTCATGCTGCCTCTCGTGCGGTTGCCACGATCATACCGGCTTTCATCATTCATCCCAGCCCATGCTACCGCATTGCAGCAAACGTTCAATCGATTTAAATAAGCCGGAGGTGACTTACCCAGCGGCAATTTGGCAGTTCAGGCCGCCAGCGCCGCCTCCGGCGGCGTCTTTGCCCCGGTCATGAAGGCGACGGCATCGGACATTGTATGTTGTTTGGGATCGATGACGCACAGCCGACGACCCAGCCGATGGATGTGGATGCGGTCTGCCACTTCGAAGACATGCGGCATGTTGTGCGAGATCAGCACGATCGGCAGGCCGCGCTTCTTCACGTCGAGGATGAGTTCCAGCACGCGGCGGCTTTCCTTGACGCCAAGTGCTGCCGTCGGCTCGTCCATGATGACCATCTTGGAGCCGAAAGCGGCGGCGCGCGCCACTGCCACGCCCTGGCGCTGGCCGCCCGACAGCGTCTCCACCGCCTGGCTGATGTTCTGGATGGTCATCAGGCCGAGTTCAGTCAGCTTGTCGCGGGCGCGCTTTTCCATCGCCGGACGGTCGAGCATGCGAAGCCATTGGCCGACAAAGCCGGGCTTGCGGATCTCGCGGCCGAGAAACATGTTGTCGGCGATCGACAGCGCCGGGGACAGCGCCAGGTTCTGGTAGACGGTCTCGATGCCGGCTTCGCGAGCCTCCATGGGCGACTTGAAGGCGACCGGTTTGCCCTCAAGCCGGATTTCGCCTTCATCGGGCACCACAGCGCCTGAAATCGCCTTGATGAGCGACGACTTGCCGGCGCCGTTGTCACCGATAACAGCGAGGATTTCGCCGGGGTAGAGGTCGAAATCGGCATTGTCCAAGGCGGTGACGCGGCCGTAGCGCTTGACCAGTCCACGAGCGGTGAGGATAGGGTCCTGGGTCATGCCGAAACCTTTCTGATCCATTGATCGACCGCCACGGCGCCGATGATCAGCACGCCGGTGAGCAGCACCTTCCATTGCGGATCGGCACCCAGCATGTTGAGGCCCATGGAGACGACACCGACGATCATCGCGCCGAACAGCGTGCCAAGGATCGAGCCGCGGCCGCCGAAAAGAGAAATACCGCCGATCACCGTGGCGGTGATCGCCTGCAGATTGTAGTCGGTCACGGCGGCCGACGGCGAGATCGACCCATTGCGGCCGATGGAGACCCAGGCGGCGAAAGCGGCGATCAGCCCGGCCAGGGTATAGACCGTCATGAGCACCTTCTTGGTCTGGATACCCGACAGTTTCGCCGCCTCCTGGTCGTCGCCGACGGCGTAGACATGGCGGCCCCATGCCGTGTGATTGAGCACGTACCAAAGGAGCAGCACGAGCGCGACCATCGCAATCACGCCGGCCGTCAGCACAGCGGTGCCGACCTTGAAGCTGAGCGCGAACAGATGCAGCAGCGGCGCCTGAACGTCGACGTCGGTGTCGCGGATCGTCTCATTGGCCGAATAAATGAAGTTCGTCGCCATGACGATGTTCCAGGTGCCGAGTGTCACGATGAATGGCGGCAGTTTCATGTAGGCGACAAGCACCCCGTTGAGCAGCCCGCAGGCAGCACCCGCGGCAAGTCCGATCGCTACGGCAAGGACGCTCGGCAGGCCGTAGCTGACGGCGCAATTGCCCATGATCACGGCCGAAATCACCATGATGACGCCAATCGAAAGGTCGATGCCGGCGGTGAGGATGACCAGGGTCTGGGCGGCACCCAAAATGCCGACGATGGCGATCTGCTGCAGGATCAGCGTCAGCGTGTAGGACGAGAAGAAACGCCCGCCAATGGTGAGGCCGAACACGATGATCGCCAGGACCAGAACGATCAGCGGCACCGCGGCTGGCGTCGAATGCAGAAAATGCTGGATGCGTCTGACCGCCGATTTATGCTCGTCAAACGCGGCAACGCTCGTGTCGCTGCCTGAGAGAACCTTCTCGAATTCCTGAGCTTGAGACATGTTTCCTCCCCGTAGGGTATCAGCCACGCGGCGACACCCGTCCACGCCTTTCCGGTCTCCTGCCGGGATTGTTCGCGGTCACGCGACCATCGTCCACCCGAAGCGGCCGGGGATCAAGTCCGGCCGCTCCGTTTTTCGTTGCCAGTCAGACCGGCATCAGCCCCAGCACTTGGCGAGGCCTTCCTTGGTGTCGATGGACTTCACGCCATTGGCCGGCTTGTCGGTCACCAGATTGACGCCGGTGTCGAAGAAGTTCTTGCCTTCGGTCGGCTTCGGCTTGGTGCCGTCCTTGGCGAAGTTGGCGATGGCCTCGATGCCGAGCGCCGCCATCTGCAGCGGATATTGCTGCGATGTCGCGCCGATGACGCCTTCGGCCACCGACTTCACGCCGGGGCAGCCGCCATCAACGGAGACGATCAGCACCTGGCTTTCCAGGCCGACGGCCTTGAGCGCCTGATAGGCGCCGACCGCGGCCGGCTCGTTGATGGTGTGGATGACGTTGATGGTGTTGTCCTTCTGCAGAAGGTTCTCCATCGCCTTGCGGCCGCCCTCCTCATTGCCGTTGGTGACGTCATGGCCGACGATGCGCGCGTCATCCTCGTCGCCGATCTTGTTAGGATCCTTCACGTCGATGCCGTAGCCCATCATGAAGCCCTGGTCGCGCAGCACGTCCACGGTCGGTTGCGAGGGGGTCAGGTCGAGAAAGCCGATCTTGGCGTCCTTGGCCTTGTCGCCGAGCGTCGCGGCGGCCCAGGCGCCGATCAGCTTGCCGGCCTCCAAATTGTCGGTGGCAAAGGTCGCGTCGGCGGCGTCGATCGGATCGAGCGGCGTGTCGAGCGCGATCACCAGCAGGCCGGCGTCACGCGCCTTCTTCACGGTCGGCACGATGCCCTTGGTGTCGGACGCGGTAATGAGGATGCCCTTGGCGCCGTCGGCGATGCAGCTCTCGATCGCCGCGACCTGGCTTTCGCTGTCGCCGTCGATCTTGCCGGCATAAGTCTTGAGGTCGACACCAAGCTCCTTGGCCTTGGCGGTCGCACCCTCCTTCATCTTGACAAAGAAGGGATTGGTGTCGGTCTTGGTGATCAGGCAGGCGCCGACACCGGCCGCGGATGCGGACGAGGCGAATGCCATCAGGCCCAGAGCGGCCGCCGCAAAAACGGTGGACTTCAACAGTTTTGTATTGGTCACGATTTTCCTCCCAGTGGAACATTCCGGATGCCGGCCAACCGGCATCCGTACGGCATCCAAGCAACCTCTCCCGGTGGGATGCCTGCCTCAAATGACACCAGACCAATCTCTCTGTCAATAATTAAATCACTCTTATTTATTATTGACAGCCTTGCGCCGTTCGCACATTCTGTTCCAAAAGCCTCGAGGGGAAATGACGGGAGGAACAGGGGTGGAGACGGCCACTGCCAGGCATGGTTCGCCCGAGGCGAATGAGAGCCTTATTCACCGTGGTACCAACCAGAGCGGCATGCGGGACCACAATGAGCGGCTGGTGCTGTCGCTGGTGCGCCAGCATGGCAGCCTGGCGAAGTCCGACATCGCCCGCATGACCGGACTGTCGGCGCAAACCGTCTCCGTGATCATGCGCGAGCTCGAGGAGGAAAGCTTGCTGCTGCGGCAGGCGCCGCTGCGCGGCAAGATCGGCCAGCCCTCCATCCCCATGGCGCTCAATCCCGAAGGCGCGTTCTTCATCGGCCTGAAGATCGGCCGCCGCAGCGCCGAACTCGTGCTGATCGATTTCCTCGGCAATGTACGTTCGATGCTGCAGCATTCCTACCGCTACCCTGCCCCGCGCGAGACGGTGGAATTCGTCACATCAGGCATGAAGAAGATGCGTGGCGAGCTTTCGCCCGCGCAGGACAAACGCATAGCGGGACTCGGCATCGCCATGCCGTTCGAGCTCTGGAACTGGGCCGATACCGCCGGCGCGCCGCGCGACGTCATGGACGAATGGCGCCATCGCGATATCCGCGCCGACATCCAGGCGCAATGCGATTTTCCGGTCTATCTGCAGAACGACGCCACTTCGGCCTGCGGCGCGGAACTGGTCTTCGGCCAGGCAGGCGCCCCGCGTGATTTCGTCTATTTCTATATCGGCGCCTTTGCCGGCGGCGGCATCGTCCTCAACGGGCGGCTCTTTGGCGGCCCGACCGGCAACGCCGGCGCGCTGGGCTCCATGCCGGTGCCCGGACCGGAGGGAAAGCCGACCCAATTGATCGACGTGGCTTCGATCGCCATGCTCGAAAAAGCGCTCAATGCACGTGGCGTCGAGGCTTCGCATCTGTGGACGTCGCCCGAGGACTGGGGCGAGATCGGCGCCGAGCTCGACGACTGGATTACAAACGCCTCGCGGGCGCTCGCCTATGCCATCGTCGCGGCATCGTCCGTCATCGACTTCGAGGCGGCGGTGATCGACGGCTGGATGCCGACGCAGGTGCGCCGCAGGCTGGTCGACGCCGTCATCGCAACCATCGACACGGTCGATGCCGAGGGATTGAAACTGCCAAACGTCCGCGAAGGCACCGTCGGTATTCACGCGCGCGCTCTCGGGGGCGCCAGCCTGCCACTATCCGAGCGCTTCCTGATCGGTTCGACCACGATTTCCAGGAGCATCTGAATGCTGATCGGAATTCCGGCGCTGCTCGGTCCGGAGCTTCTGGCGATCCTGCGTGCGATGGGGCATGGCGACGAAATCGCCCTGGTCGATGGAAACTACCCGGCCGAAGAGCAGGCAAAGCGGCTGGTGCGGGCCGACGGCCACCATCTCATTCCGGTGCTGGACGCCATATTGAGCGTGCTGCCCGTCGATGACGTCGTGCCGGAGGCGCTGTTTCGCGCCTCGGCCAAGGGCGACCCCTCGCTCGCCGATCCCGTGCATCATGAAATCGAAGTGCTGTGTGCAAAACGCGCGCCCGGGCGCAAGGTGGTTGCGCTGGCCGGTGCCGACTTCTATGCACGCGTCAGGGCCGCGCACGCCATCGTCGCGACCAGCGAACCCAGGCTCTACGCCAACATCATCATCCGCAAGGGCGTGATCCATCCGCCGGAGACGACAAGACAATGATCCTTTGCTGCGGCGAGGCCCTGATCGATATGCTGCCGCGCACGACGACGGAGGGAGAACGGGCCTTCGCACCCTATGTCGGCGGCGCGGTGTTCAACACCGCCATTGCGCTCGGCCGGCTGGGCGCTCCTGCCAGCTTCTTCTCGGGCCTGTCGTCGGACCTGTTCGGCGGCCAGCTCCGCGAAGCGCTCGGGGCGAGCAAGGTCAGTTCCACCTATGCGCACACTTCGCCCCGGCCGACGACGCTCGCCTTCGTGCGGCTGAACGATGGCCAGGCAACCTACACTTTCTACGACGAGAACACCGCCGGGCGCATGCTGACCGGCGAGGATCTGCCGCAACTTGGTCCGGAGATCGAGGCCATGCTGTTCGGCGCCATCAGCCTTATTTCGGACCCGGCGGGGGCCGCCTACGAGGAATTGATGAAGCGCGAGCATGGTCGTCGCGTCATGATGCTCGACCCCAACATCCGGCCGAACTTCATCCCGGACAAGGCAAAGCATCTGAAGCGTATCCGCGAGATGATGGCGATGGCCGATATCGTGAAACTCTCGGATGAAGATCTTCACTGGTTCGACGAAGCCGGCTCGCACGAGGACGTCGTGCGCAACTGGCTCGACCGCGGACCCAAGCTGATCGTCGTCACCCATGGCAGCGAAGGCGCCGTCGGCTACACCAGGGACCACACGGTCAGCGTAACGCCGCGAAAAGTCGAGGTGGTCGATACGGTCGGCGCCGGTGATACGTTCAATGCCGGCATCCTCGCCTCGCTGCATGAGCAGGGCCGGCTAACGAAAGCGGCGATTTCAGGCCTTTCCGAGGACGCCATCCGTGCGGCCCTGACACTCGGCGCCAAAGCGGCGGCGGTGACGGTATCGCGGGCCGGCGCCAATCCGCCCTGGCGCCATGAGATCGCCTGAGTGGCGCGCCAGAGGAAACGAATCCAAATTAACAGGTTCCTTGGAACCTTCGCCGGCGCGCTGTTGATGAGGCAGTAAAGAAAACCCGCCTGTGCGGCGGGTCCTTGGCGCAACTCAGCACCATAGGCAGATATGTAGCACAGTTGCCTTCACCCCGTCAAGAAAAAATTCCTATCTTCGGATAGTTGCCGCACTGCGGACTGGCCGTTCTCAGGCCTTGGCTGACCCAAGTTCGGGCCGTGGTAAGGCCCAACATGGATTGAGCCGGCCGATCACTTTATGTTTAGCAGGGTCGACTCTGGGGTTATAAGGCCGTAATTGCGCCGCACGAATCCCGGATTTCCGGCGTCCGGCTGACCGACACCGAAAAATGCGGTAACAGACTGCCACGACCGGGCAATTTGTCGCTCCGCGCGCCCGGCTTTCTCGGCAGGCGCAATTCTGGTACCAGCGGGTCGAGGCCAGACCGCCCGGTTAAAATCGTTTGAGGACGACATGCAGTTCATCGATCTTGGCGCACAGCGCGAACGAATCCGCGACCGGCTGAAGGCCGCGGTCGACCATGTCGTCGAGGACGGCCGCTATATCCTCGGTCCCCAGGTAGCCGAATTCGAGAAAAAGCTCGCCGCCTATGTCGGCGTCAAGCACGTCGTGGCCTGCGCCAACGGCACCGACGCACTGCTTTTGCCGCTGTTCGCCGCCGGGATCGGCCCGGGCGATGCCGTGTTCGTTCCGAGCTTCACCTTTGCCGCCACGGCGGAAGTGGTGGCGCTGGCCAAGGCCGAGCCGGTTTTCGTCGACGTCGATCCCAAGACCTACAACATCGACATCGCCAGCCTCGAGGCGGCGATCACGATGATCAAGAAAGAAGGCCGGCTGAAGCCCAGGGCGATCATTCCGGTCGACCTCTTCGGCCTTGCCGCCGACTACGATGCCATCATGGCGATCGCCCACCGAGAAGGCCTGATGGTGATCGAGGATGCCGCCCAATCGATGGGCGGTTCGGCGGACGGCAAGATGTGCGGGTCGTTAGGCACGGTCGGCTCGACCAGTTTCTATCCGGCGAAGCCGCTCGGCTGCTACGGCGACGGCGGAGCGATGTTCACCAACGACGACGCCTTGGCCGACAAGCTGCGCTCCTTCGCCTTCCACGGCAAGGGCGAGACGCAATATGACAACATCCGGGTCGGCATCAATTCACGGCTCGACACGCTGCAGGCCGCGATCCTGATCGAAAAGCTCGCCATTCTCGAGGACGAGATGGTTGCCCGGCAAATGGTGGCGAACCGTTATGCCGAAGGGCTTGCTGATGTCGTCACGGCAGCCCGCAACCTGGACGGCAGCCGCTCGGCCTGGGCGCAATACGCCATCGAGACGCCCAAGCGCGACGGGCTGAAGGCTCATCTCGGCGAAAAAGGCATTCCGTCGGTCATCTACTATGTGAAGCCGCTGCACGAGCAGATCGCCTATCGCGACTATCCGAGAACGCCGACCGGCCTTGCCGTATCCGAGCAATTGCCCAAGCGCATCCTGTGCCTGCCGATGCATCCCTATCTCAGCGAAGCCGATCAGGACCGGATCATCGAGACGATCCGCAACTATATCGGATCGAACTCGGCGCAGGCCGCGGCCGAGTAACCAGCCGGCTTCAGGCGGAGCTTGCCCCTGCCCTGCCGCTGGCGATGAAATGCGGATTGGCAAAATCCGCATCGCCGCCCTGGTCTCGCTTGCCATACATCAAGGGCTGTCCATCCAACGTGCGCGTGATGCCGCCCGCGGCGCGCAGCACGGCATCGCCGGCTGCGGTATCCCACTCCATGGTACGACCGAAGCGCGGATAAATGTCTGCCTCGCCATTGGCGACCAGACAGAATTTCAGCGACGAGCCGACAGAGACGATCTCGGCGATGCCTAGGTCACGAATATAGGCTTCGGTTTCGGGCGTGTTGTGGGAGCGGCTCGCAACCACCGCCAGCGGCGTCGCAGCCGCCCTCACCGAAATCGGCCGGCGAGAGACGATGCGGAAGTCGCCATCTATTTCGAGGAATTCCGCCTTGCCCGGCAGCCCGGAAAAGAACCGGCCCGTGCAGGGCGCGAAAACGACGCCGACTTCCGGCACGCCGTGGCGGACAAGCGCGATGTTGACGGTGAAATCGGTGCGGCGATTGACGAATTCCTTGGTGCCGTCCAGCGGATCGATCAGGAAGAAAGCCCCGTCCAGGTCCGGCGGCACGATGCCGGCGGATGCTTCCTCCTCGGCCACGCAGGGAATGTCGGGAAAGGCCGCACGCAATCCGGCCAGAATGATCTTCTCGCTCTCGCGGTCCGCCTCGGTCACCGGCGAGGAATCTGATTTCTGGTCGACCGCGCAGCCGGCGTGGAACACACGCATGACCTCGCGGCCGGCCGCCAAAGCGAGCCCCTCGAAAATTTCGAGCATCGACCTGTCGTCAGATGCCGCCGCCATTGTCGTATTGGTCTTCGGCAATGTCACGCTCGTTCAGCCAGTGTTCCAGGGCATCTACCATCTCCTCGGCCGATTTGCCGAGCGTCTTCAGATGGATTTCCGGTTTTTCCGGCGCTTCGTAAGGCGAGTCGACACCGGTGAAATTCTTGATCTCGCCATTGAGCGCGCGGGCGTAGAGGCCTTTCGGGTCACGCCTGGCGCATTCCTCGAACGGCGTGTCGACGAACACTTCGACGAACTCGCCTTCGGCCATCAATTCGCGGGCCATGCGCCGCTCGGCGCTGAAAGGCGAAATGAAGGAAACGATGACGATCAGCCCTGCATCGGCCATGAGGCGGGCCACTTCGGCGACGCGGCGGATGTTTTCGACGCGGTCGGCGTCGGTAAAGCCGAGATCGCGGTTGAGGCCGTGGCGGACATTGTCGCCGTCGAGAATGTAGGTATGGCGCCCGGAGGCAAACAGCTTCTTCTCGAACAGGTTGGCGATGGTCGATTTGCCCGAGCTCGACAGCCCGGTGAACCAGAACACGGCGGGCCGCTGGTTCTTGATGTCGGCACGTACCCGCTTGCCGACATCGAGCGATTGCCAATGGATGTTCTCGGCACGGCGCAGCGAATGCAGGATCATGCCGGCGCCGACCGTGGCGTTGCTGATGCGGTCGATCAGGATGAACGCGCCGGTTGTACGGTTCTCGGCGAAGGTGTCGAAAGCGATCGGCGTGCGCGTCGAGATGTTGCAGATGCCCACTTCGTTCATCTCGAGCGACTTGGCAGCTTCACGGGCAAAGTCATTGACATTGACCCGATATTTCAAATCGGTGACGGTAGCGCTGGTCTGGTCGGTCTCGGTGCGCAGGATATAGGAGCGGCCCGGCAGCAGCGCATGTTCGTCGAACCAGACGATGTTGGCGGCGAACTGGTCGGCGACCTGCGGGCGTGCGGCAGGCGCCACCAGCATGTTGCCCCTGGAAATCTCGACCTCGTCATCGAGGACAAGCGTGATGGCCTGGCCGGCCACGGCCTGGGCGAGGTCGCCACCCTGCGCGACGATGCGCCTGACGCGGGAGGATTTGCCCGATTTGGCGACGACGACCTCGTCGCCTTGCGAGATCGCGCCCGAGGCGATCGTTCCGGCGAAGCCGCGAAAATCGAGATTGGGGCGGTTGACGTACTGCACCGGAAAACGGAACGGTAACTCGGCCGCGGCCTCGTCGACCGAAACGGTTTCGAGATGTTCGATCAGCGTCGGGCCGGAATACCATTCCATCCTGTCGGAGCGGCCGGTGACGTTGTCGCCGTAGCGCGCCGACATCGGGATCGGCACGATGGTCTCAAAGCCGAGATCGCGCGAAAACTGCTGATAGTCCTGCGTGATCCGGTCGAAGACCGCCCGATCGAAATCGACGAGATCGATCTTGTTGACGGCTAGCACGATATGGCGGATGCCGAGCAGCGAGGCGATGATCGAGTGGCGCCTGGTCTGGCGCAGCACGCCTTGCCGCGCATCGATCAGCACGATTGCCAGGTCGGCGGTGGACGCGCCGGTCGCCATGTTACGCGTGTACTGCTCGTGGCCGGGCGTGTCGGCGACAATGAATTTGCGCTTTGGCGTGGCGAAGAAGCGATAGGCGACGTCGATGGTGATGCCTTGCTCGCGCTCGGCTTCGAGACCGTCGACCAGCAGTGCGAAATCGATGTCGTCGCCGGTCGTGCCGTGCTTGCGCGAATCGCGTTCGAGCGCGGCAAGCTGGTCCTCGAAAATCTGCTTGGTGTCGGAGAGCAGACGGCCGATCAGCGTCGACTTGCCATCGTCGACGGAGCCGCAGGTGAGGAAGCGCAGCAGCGACTTCTTCTCCTGCGCCGCCAGATAATCGCGGACGCCGTCGGTAGGTGCGAGGCTCTTTGCCATGATGTGGCGCATGGTCAGAAATACCCCTCGCGCTTCTTCTTTTCCATCGAGCCGGCTTCGTCCCGGTCGATCAGGCGGCCCTGCCGTTCGGAGGTGCGCGCGGTCAGCATCTCGCCGACGATAGCTTCCAGCGTGTCTGCTTCCGATTCGATGGCGCCGGTCAGCGGGTAGCAGCCGAGCGTGCGGAAGCGCACCAGCCGATTCTCGATCGCCTCACCGGGGCGCAATTTCATGCGATCGTCGTCCTTGAGGATGAGCATGCCATCGCGTTCCACGACCGGCCGCTGCTTGGCGAAATAGAGCGGCACGATCGGGATGTTCTCCTGCAGGATGTACTGCCAGATGTCGAGCTCGGTCCAGTTGGACAGCGGAAAGACGCGGATCGATTCACCCGTGGCGATGCGGGTGTTGAAGATCTTCCACATTTCGGGACGCTGGTTCTTCGGATCCCAGACATGCTGGGCGTTGCGGAAGGAAAAGATGCGCTCCTTGGCGCGCGATTTTTCCTCGTCGCGGCGGGCGCCGCCAAAGGCGGCATCGAAACCGTATTTGTCGAGCGCCTGGCGCAGCGCCACGGTCTTCATCACATGGGTGTGCGTGTTCGAGCCATGATCGAAGGGATTGATGTTGTCGCGCACGCCATCCTGGTTGACGTGAACCAGGAGATCGAAACCGAGTTTTTGCGCCATCTGATCGCGAAAGGCGATCATCTCGCGAAATTTCCAGGTTGTGTCGACATGAAGGAACGGAAAGGGCGGCTTGGCGGGATAGAATGCCTTCATCGCCAGGTGCATCAGCACGGACGAATCCTTGCCTACGGAATAGAGCATGACCGGCTTGGCGAAGGCGGCCGCGACTTCACGGAATATGTGGATTGACTCGGCCTCAAGCCGCTGCAGGTGCGTAAGCGCTGTTGTCATGGCCTGTCTAGCGTTCTCTCGTGCCTTCCGACAGAAGACCTGGCATCAAATCATCGGGCTTCCCGCCCGGTTCAAGCTTGCTTCTGGACAATGTTATTCTTCCGGGCGTTCTAGCAGATCGCCGCTGCCCAGAACAATGCAAGACGCGCCTGGCAAGGAGTGGTTCGGGAATGAATTTTCCATCCATGCGTCAAAATGCGGAAATTCCTGCTTGTCACGCCGCCGGCTGAGAAAATGCGGGGGAAAAAATTGCTTGATGAAAAGCACGCAGTCTTCGCCGCGCCCAAATCCGATCGTCTGCCAGCGACTACCGATTTTCGGTGGCAATCGGCCTTGATGCACTTTCAGAAAAAGACCCAAGCCGCTATACCGGCCCCTGAAAGCGGGCAGATGCACGATGCGACACGGGCAATTTCGGCAGGGCTATGTTCGCCGCCGTCAGACAATCCGCCGTGTGAAGCGTCCGAGAATGGTGAGCCGCCCTTGAGCCAGCTTTCATCGATAAGACGGCAGTTCTCGCCCGCGCGGATCAATATCTATTTTTCCATCGCTTGCTTCTTTTTTCCACCGGTCCTGGGGTCTGTGGTGAGCTTCGTGTTCAACGGCGGCGGCCTGTGGTCGGTTCTTTTGATCGCCTCGAAAAAGAGGCGCTTCAACATCGACCGGGCGATGATGGCGCTCACGATCGCGATCTATGCCTATTGCGCGGCAAATCTCCTGGCTTCGCTCGCCAATAACGCAATTGTCAGGGATGCGCCGCATCTGATCCCGCTCGTCACCTTCCTGTTTTTCCCCCTCTCCTATTCAACCTGGAGCATTACGCAGAAAACAACCCTTGTCCGGATCATAATCCTCAGCAGCATGGCCGCCTGTTTCGTCGCGCTGCTGTTGGCGATCATCCAGCAATATTGGATCGGGATGAGGGCGGAGGGCGGAGCGGGAAATGCGATCGTGTTCGCCACGGTCGTCTGCCTTGCAGTGATGGCCTGCGTGGCCGGTGCCCTGTCGGGCATCGAAAGGCACAAGAGTGCGCTGATCTGCGCAGCGCTCGGCGGAACGATCGCCATCATCTATTCCGGCACGCGTATCATCTGGCTGGCGCTGCTGATTTCCGGCATTGCCGTGCTGTTGATCAACCAGCATTGGCTGAAAGGGAAGAATGCCGTCCGTCTGCTGCTTCTGCTGGCGGCGATCGGCGTCGCGGTCGCCGTTATCGGCTTCCATACGATATCCGACAGATTTGATTTTCTGCGCTCTGATTGGGACGCGCTTGGGGCGCACGGCAATTCCGACACCTCGCTTGGAATACGTGTTGCCCTCTGGGACATCGGCCTGAAGGCATTCCGCGACATGCCCTTGTTCGGACACGGAGTGGGCGCCAACCAGCTCTTGATCAGGCAGGGCTTCCAAGACCTGTTCGCGAAAACGGCAGGTTTCAATCATTTCCACAATGGCTTCCTGACGGCATTGGTACAGGCGGGCATCCTGGGCGCCGTGACTTTGGCGGCGATCTTTGTCGTCGCCGGCAGAAACGCCGCCCTGGTCCTGCGCAACAGCGCCGACCCGATCGAGCGCTTTGGCGCCACCATGGTCGTCGTCATGGTGATCACCTACCTGACGGCTGGGATGACAGGCATCCTGATCGGCCAAGACATCCTGGATTCGGTGTTCATGGTCTTCCTGGTATCCGGGACCTATCTTGCGTCGGGACGTCAGGCCCCGTTGCCGGAAGAGATGCCGCTTCCGCCAGTCACGCAATAGCGGCTCCGGGCAAGGCAATGAAGGTCTTGGTCACAGGCGCATCGGGCTTCATCGGACGCCTTGTCGTGCAAAGGCTTTGCGAGGCAGGGGTGGAGGTTCGCCTCGCCTCGCGCTACCCAGAAAGGCTCGCTTCGGGCAGCGACATCGTTGGCTTGCCGCGTTTCGATGCGCCGGCCAAGGACTTCCTTGCCGTCACCCGTGACGTCACGGACGTCGTTCACTGCGCCGGCTTGAACAATGATCAAGGCGAGGCCACCGAAGCCGACTACCGAGCAGCCAACGCGGAACTGAGCGCGCGGCTGGCGCATGCGGCCGCCATGCAGGCAAGCGGACGTTTCATCCAACTGTCATCGGTCCGGGCCGTGATCGGCGCCCGCGTCAGCGCAACGATCGACGAGCATACGGTCCCCGATCCGCAATGCGCCTACGGGTGCTCGAAACGCGAGGGCGAGATCAGGGTCCTGGACGCCTATGCATCGCACGGCCGCGCCGACGCCGCCGTGCTGCGCCTGCCTGCCGCCTACGCAAGCGGCATGAAGGGCAATCTGGCAATGCTGATGCGCCTGGCCGATACAAGCCTGCCGCTGCCGACGGGTGTACTGACGGGAACCCGCTCGCTGGTGTCGGCCGACGCAGCCGCGCAAGCCGTGCGGCATTTGTTGGCTCATCCGGGGCCGCTCAGCCCTGCCTATATAGCCAGCGACGTGCCTCCGGTGTCGGTGGCAGCCGTCGTAAGCGCCTTCCGTAAGGGACTTGGGCGGCCGGTGCGCCTGGCTGCCGTACCGGCCAGCCTGATGCGGATGGCCGCGGTGGCGCTAGGCAAGCGGGCGTTTTGGGAAAGCATGACGGCGACACAGATATGCGACCCTTCCCTGCTCGTCTCGCAGGGCTGGCTGCCGGAAACAGCGACGCTTGATCGTCTAAGCGAAATCGCGGCGCGCAGCAGGCAAGCTCAACCTGGATAAATCGTCGCGATCAGGATGCGAAGATCAAGGCCGATCGAGGCGACCTTGAGATAGTCGGCATCGGTTTCGGCCAATAGGGCCGGGTCCGACATGTCGATGCCCTTGACCTGAGCCAGGCCGGTGATGCCGGGAAGCGCCGATGAAACGCCCAGCCGTCGGCGGCACTCGATCAGCTCGGTTTGCGTCGGCAGACAGGGACGCGGTCCGACCAAGCTCATCTCGCCCTTCAGAACATTCCAGAACTGCGGCAGCTCATCGAGCTTGAACTTCCGCAGGGTCTTTCCGGCCGGCGTCACGGCATTCGCCGGCGCCTCGTGCGAAGGCAAGGATGGCGTGCCGACATACATCGTGCGCAATTTGTGACAGCGAAAGAGCACGCCATCGCGGCCAACCCGCGTTTGAGAAAAGATGGCCGGACCGGGCGACGATATACGAACAGCCAGGACAGCGAGCGCCAGGACGGGTGAAGTGACCAGGAGCAGCAGCGCCGCGCCGGCAAGATCGAAGATTTGCTTGGCTGTCTTCATGAACCGCCGATAGTGCTCGTTGCCAAAACCAAAGACGAAAATACGAATCCGCTCGACGTAGCATGAGGCTATCGCTCGACCAAGCTCGACCCCTCGCCTGCTCGGGTGCGCCCGCAGAGGAATGCCAGCCAGCGCCCCAGGGTCCCGAAGGTCCGCCGATAAATGCCGCTCTTGCGCAGACTGCTCAAGCGCCGAAGAAGGCCAGGGTCTTTTGAAGCATCAGTTCGCCTGCCCGGCCGCTTTCGGGATCACGGCCTCGGGCACGTCCCCTCTTACCTTCTTGGTATGGTCAAGACCCGCAAGCACCGCGAGCGAGGATGCCTTGTCCTGGCTCTTCACGGATTGCTGCAGGGCCGCAAGCGCCGCCTGGACATCGGACCATTCCGCGACATCGGTGCTCAGGCCAAAAATCTTGGAAATGCCGAGTTCGACCAGCTCCTCATCCTCACCATGCAACGTTTCATGGAGTTTTTCACCGGGCC
Source organism: Mesorhizobium sp. B2-1-1 (assembly GCF_006442975.2). NCBI lineage: Bacteria > Pseudomonadati > Pseudomonadota > Alphaproteobacteria > Hyphomicrobiales > Phyllobacteriaceae > Mesorhizobium > Mesorhizobium sp. B2-1-1. Next base: position 4,533,747 of record NZ_CP083954.1, read on the forward strand.
GGATTCCGGTGAAGCGAATGGGGATGTCCGTGTATGGGCTTTTTCCGGACATGCGGATCATCGTCTCGGCAACTTCGAGGATCGGCACCGGTTTGCCCATGTCGAGCATGTAGACGGCGTAGTCGTCGCCGGCTTTCCGCGAGGCGGCATCGGCAGCCGACATGATGACGAGGTCGACGGCTTCGGCCACGGTCATGAAATAGCGCGTCATGCGCCGGTCGGTTATGGTGACCGGACCTCCGGCCTCGATCTGCGCCTGGAATATGGTTGCGACCGAGCCATTGCTGCCAAAGACATTGCCGAACCGAACGGCTATGAACTTGGTGGCGGGGCGCCGCGCGCCGGGCTCGCCGGCGGGCGTTTCATGCAAGGCGCTGACGATCTGTTCGGCCGCGCGCTTCGTCAGGCCCAGCACGGATGTCGGGTCCACGGCCTTGTCGCTCGAAACAAGCACGAATTGCTTGACGCCGCATTTGGCGGCAACCTCGGCACAGACAAGCGTTCCGAAGACATTGGTCTGGATGGCCGAATCCCAGTTTTCCTCGAGCAAAGGCACATGCTTCAGTGCCGCGGCGTGGAAAACGATGTCCGGCTTGAACTCGGTGACGACACGCGTCATCTGGCGCCGGTCGGCGACATCGACAATGCGGACCTTGAGGCGGTCGTGGTCCTTCTCTTCGACATATTGGCTCAACTGGAAAATGCCGAACTCGGAATTATCGGCAACCAGCACCGCCTCCGCGCCCAGTTCCAGTGACCTCTTGACCAGGGTGCGGCCGATGGAACCGGCGCCGCCGGTGACCAGGACGCGCTTGCCGCCGACGAAGGCCCCGATCCGTTCGATGTCGGACGGAACCGTGGGGCGGCGCAGGATCGTTTCCATCTCGACCTCGTCGAGAACGAGCTTTCCTTCCTGGCCAAGCTGCGAAAGCCCCGAGAACTGCACCACCGCTATGTCGCCTTGCCGGGCAACACGGACGAGCTCCGAATACTCCTCGATCTCATGTTCGGCGCCGCTGCCGAAAATCAGCAGGTCCAGGCTTGTCGTACCCTTGGCGTATTCTTCCAGCACCTCGATCAGGCGGGGGCGGGTGGCCACGACGGGAACGCCCTGGATCCGAGTGCCCTGCGGAACACCGTGTTCAATCGCCATAATCCCTGCAATTGAATACTCTACAGGCTGCGTCGTGCGCGTGAAACGGATGATTACGTCGGCCTCGCTCAGCTTGCCGACAAACACCGCTCTCTTGGTCGAAGCTTTGCCGCGACTCAGAATGCGCCAGCTCGCGCCGTCGCGAAAGAACCGGTAGAAAATCCGGGGCGCCGAGATGATCGTGAAAGAAACCAGGAAGAAGACGATGAACTGGCGCTCATTGAGGCCCGCCACCGGCTGAAAGGAACGAACAAAAAGCGAAACACAGTAAAGGACGATGGTCAGTATTGCGCAGCCCTTCAGGATGTTGAAGAAATCCGGCGTCGAGGCGAAGCGCCACACAGTATTGTAGAGGCCGCAATATCTGAATAACAGATGACTAAGAATAATGATGCTCGCCCAGCAAGCGAAACCCGCAGGAGAGAACGCTTCGAACGAAAGCCTCGACTGCGATAAAGTCAGGCTAAGCGCCACCGCCACCAGAACCATGGCGATGTCTTGAATCATGATGATGGCGCGACGCATTGTGGGCCGGAGTCCGGGTACAGCTTCTACATAGGATTTCATCGGACGGTACTGAACTCCAGGCGCGAAGACTTCAATACTAAAGTGGCTCTAGAGCGAATACCATCCGTCACCGGCGGCTTCTTTTTAGTACCAAATCTTCGGCCCCCGCCGCGTGTATCGCATAGCGTGGACTTGAAATCATCGCCAGAGATTTTTTCATAGGTTGGCGGGTGAAGAGAAAGTCCGTTTGATCAAGATCTTGCACATCAACTGCAAAGAGCCCTAGAGTCCGACAGCAACTCAGGATAGAGAGAGGGGTCGGCCGGAGAGGTCAATCCTTGACTACTCTTTGCCCTGGTGCGGTCTGCTCTCGACCTATGGCCTATGGTTCCGCAGATATCAAGCGGTTCGAGAATGCCGGCAGCGCGATCGTGAGGCCATCGCTCGGTCCTTGACGCCAGACGGCTCTCACCCTGTCGACGCGGCTGGGAATGCAGTGTGGATAGCTGGAAGGAAAGGTGAACCGCCCGAAGCGATTTTGCGGTTGACAGCCAAGTCTGCTGCAATATGACGGTCTTCCCTTTACCAGCCAAAGCGAAGTGATGAAGTTTGGATCAAGTGGCCTGCGAGGGTTGGCTTCAGAATTAGTCGGGAAACCCAGCGGCCTTTATACGGAGGCTTTCGCTTGGCGTCTCGTTGCCGATGGGGTCCGATCGAAGGGCAAGGTGTTCGTTGGTCGCGACTTGCGCGATAGCAGTCCGACGATCGCCGCCAACTGCATGGCTGCCTTGGCGGCAAGTGGGTTTCAACCGATCGATTGCGGTGCCATTCCAACGCCAGCCTTGGCGTTGTATGCCGGGCAGCATGACGCAGCGGCGCTCATGGTTACGGGTTCGCACATCCCTGCGGACCGCAATGGCATCAAGTTCTATAGCCCGCGGGGCGAGATCACCAAGGCCGATGAAGCCGCTATGGCACACTATGCTGCCGAACGGCTAGACGCCTATTGCCCCCCGCCGCCAATAGGTACGGCTTTGCCGGGGCATCACGACAATGCGATCGCCGCCTATCGCGCGCGCGCTGATGACATCTTGGAGCCTGGGTCCCTTTCGGGCCTGAGGCTCGGCGTCTATCAGCACAGTTCGGTCGCGGCGGATCTTCTGGTGGAGGTTCTCCGATCCTTTGGCGCAGATGTGACACCTGTCGGGAAATCGGAGACCTTCGTACCCGTCGATACCGAAGCCGTTGACGAAACCACAATTGCAAAGTTCAAGGGTTGGGCGCGAGAATTCCACCTCGACGCCATCGTGTCGACCGATGCCGATGCTGATCGGCCACTGATTGCCGACGAGAATGGTGACCTGTTTCGCGGCGACCTGATCGGCCTCGCCACGGCTCTGTTCCTGCGGGCTGACATCGTGGTGACGCCCGTGACTTCGAATTCAGGTATTTCGAAAGCCTTCGGTTTTACGGTTCTGAGAACGAAGGTCGGATCTCCCTTTGTTGTCGAAGCCATGGAAGCCTCACACCACCCCGGGAAAATCGTTGTGGGCTTTGAAGCCAATGGTGGCGTTCTCTTGGGGTCGGACTGTTCGCTACACGGCAAGACATTGACGGCATTGCCGACACGGGATTCACTGCTCCCCATCCTGGCTGTCCTCGGGATGGTCGCATCGACAAGAAAATCGCTGTCAGGTCTGCGCGCGTTGTGGAATCTTCCGGCTTGTGCAAGCGAACGCCTTGAGAATTTCCCGGTGGAGAGTTCGCGCAGCTTGATGCGCCGGCTCGCGGATCGGGCTGCACTGCAGCGATTTCTGGCCCCGTTCGGAACTGTTGCTGAAGTTGACGAGACCGACGGCCTAAGGACACAGATGCTGACTGGCGAGATCATCCATCTGCGGCCGTCCGGCAACGCGCCTGAACTTCGCTGTTATTCGGAGGCAGCAGACCCAGGCAGAGCGAGAGCTATTGTGGCGCTGACGCTCGACAGGGCGCTGGCGATCGCATCCACAAACGAAGCAGAGGTCATTTCATGAAAGTGGTTCCCGTCATCATCAGCGGTGGAGCCGGATCGCGACTATGGCCTGCCTCAAGGCAATCGCACCCCAAGCCTTTTCTTAAAGTGGCGGACGGGCATTCGCTTATTCAGCACACAGTGCTGCGCGCCGCGTCGATTGAGGGCGTGGTGGAACTCGTGGCTGTAACGTCCGGGGACCACCTTTTCCTCACAAAGGACGACTTCGACGAACTGGATTCGGTTGTGTTGCCGCGTACGTTTCTGCTCGAGCCGGAAGGCCGGGATACGGCCGCTGCCGTGGCGGCAGCCACTGTCCATGCCAAGGCAACGCAGGGCCCTGATGCGATTCTTTGCGTCTTCCCGGCCGATCACATGATTGGCAACCTGCCCGCATTTCTAGACGTTATGGGCCGGGCCATCGAATATGCAAAACTGGGGCGGATTGCCACACTGGGCATCAGCCCAACCAGACCGGACACGGCATTCGGCTACATCGAAGCCGATGGTGAGAAAGTCGTCCGCTTCGTTGAAAAGCCGGATCTCGACACAGCCAAGGCCTATGTCGCCTCCAAACGCTTCTTCTGGAACGCGGGGATATTCTGCTTCAGCGCGCAACGCATGCTCGACGAGATGGCTTTGCATTGCCCCGAAGTGATCCAGACGGTTTCCGACAGTTATGAGAACGGCCGATTCAGTCAAGGCGAAGGCTTTGCCAAAATCGAACTCGCGCCCGAGCATTTTGGCTCCGCTCCGCGAATCTCTCTCGATCACGCGGTTATGGAGAAGGCAAACAATCTTGCCGTGGTTCCTTGCGACATGGATTGGAACGACATCGGATCTTGGAACGCCATGGCCGATTTGATCGCTCCTGACGAAAGCGGCAACAGGCTGCGCGGCGATGTTCATATGGTCGACACCACCGGCAGCTATGTAAGTTCCGACAAGCGCGTCATCGGCACGGTCGGGGTCAGCGATCTGGTGATCGTCGATTCTCCCGACGCATTGCTTGTCGCCTCCCGCGATCGCGTTCAAGACGTCAAGAAGTTATTCGAGGGCCTCAAGGCTTCCGGGCATGAGGCGCATTTGGTCCACAGCACCGTACATAGGCCGTGGGGCACCTATACGGTTCTGGAGGAAGGCGAGCGCTTCAAAATCAAACGCATCGAGGTGAAGCCCGGCAGACGTTTGAGCCTGCAAATGCACTACCATCGCTCCGAGCACTGGGTCGTGGTCAGCGGGTCCGCGAAAATAGTCAATGGCGACCAGGAGCTGTTCCTGGCGACAAACGAGTCAACCTACATCCCCTGCGGTCATAAACACAGGCTGGAGAACCCGGGCCGGATTGACCTGGTGATCATTGAAGTGCAAAGCGGCGATTATCTCGGCGAGGACGATATCGTGCGTTTTGACGACGTATACGGCCGCGCCTGACGATCCATTGGCTCACGGTGCTGGGGGCGGCAAAGCCTTAGGGGCTGGGCGGACACAAATCGGATACATCGAGAACATTGATGAAAAAAAAAGCACTGATAACCGGCATCACCGGGCAGGACGGCGCCTATCTGGCGGCATTCCTGCTGGAAAAGGGTTATTCCGTTCACGGCGTAAGGCGCCGCACATCCCTTTTTAATACGGATCGCATCGATCATTTGTATCATGATCCGCATGAAAAGGGTGTAGATCTGACGTTGCATCATGGCGATCTGACTGACTCATCAAGTCTGATGCGGATCATTCAGCTCGTCCAGCCGGATGAGATTTACAATCTGGCGGCACAGAGTCACGTAGCCGTTTCATTTGAGGAACCTGAATACACCGCCAACTCCGACGCTCTAGGGGCGTTGAGAATTTTGGAAGCCATCCGAATTCTCGGCTTGGAGAAGAAGGTCCGTTTCTACCAGGCGTCTACGTCTGAGCTGTACGGGCTCGTGCAAGAGACGCCGCAAAAGGAAACCACGCCATTCTACCCACGGTCTCCTTATGCCGTGGCCAAATTGTATGCATACTGGATTACGATCAATTATCGCGAAGCATACGGCATCTATGCGTGTAACGGCATTCTGTTCAATCACGAGTCCCCAATGCGAGGTGAGACGTTTGTGACGCGTAAGATTACGCGAGCGCTGGCACGGATCAAGCTAGGCATGCAAGAGAAGCTTTACCTGGGTAATCTAGATTCACTGCGCGACTGGGGGCATGCCAAAGACTATGTTGAGATGCAATGGCTTATGTTGCAACAGGAGGCGCCTGAGGATTACGTTATCGCAACTGGCGAGCAGCATTCCGTGCGCGAATTTGTGACCCTGGCGGCTGCGGAACTGGATATTGACGTAAGATGGGAGGGAAAAGGCGTCGACGAGAAAGGGTACGATAACAAAAGCGGTCAGTGTATAGTGGCTGTCGATGCGGCTTACTTTCGGCCGACAGAAGTCGAAACGCTTCTTGGCGACGCCAGTAAAGCTCGAAAGAACCTTGGCTGGGAACCTAGAATTAAATTCACCGAGCTGGTCCAAGAAATGATTCGCGAGGACTTTAAGGGTGCCGAGCAGGAAAAGCTGCTTACAACGCATGGCTATCAACGCTTCACTCGCGCAGAATAACCATGGCACGAATTCCAGTATATGAGCCATACCTCAGCGGAAACGTATCGGCGTATGTCAACGAGTGCTTGACTACGGGTTGGATTTCCTCGCGTGGAGCCTTCATATCCCGATTTGAAAAAGCTTTTGCGGAGTATGTAGGCGCGAAAGAGGCGACAAGCGTGGCAAACGGCACCGTAGCCATCCACCTTGTGCTGGATGCATTGGGCATCGGTGCCGGCGACGAGGTCATCGTTCCAAGCTTCACCTACATAGCGTCGGTCAACACCATTTTGCAGACCGGCGCGACGCCGATCTATGTCGACTCGTTGGAAGACACGCTGCAGGTGGATCCGCAGGCAATACGTGACGCTATAACCCCGAGAACCCGCGCGGTCATGGCGGTGCATTTGTATGGCCATCCTTGTGATATGGATGCGATCTCGGGCCTTTGCCGCGATCACGATCTTTTGCTCATCGAGGACTGCGCGGAAGGCTTCGGGACCCGGTGGAAAGGCCGGCATGTCGGCACGTTTGGTGATGTTGCCACCTTCAGTTTCTTCGGGAACAAGACAATCACAACCGGCGAAGGCGGAATGGTTCTGGCGCGATCGGCTGAGGTGATGGACAAGTGTCGGCGCCTGAAAAGCCAAGGTGTCTCGCCGACCCGCGAATACTGGCACGACATGCTCGCCTACAATTATCGGATGACCAATATCCAGGCGGCGATCGGGCTTGCCCAGATCGAGATGGCTGAAGAGATCATCCACCGCAAGCAGCAGATCGCAGAGATATACCGGACCCGACTGTCCGGGCTTCCCTTGAGGACCCATGATCCCGTGGGCGACGTTAATCATTCGCACTGGATGTGTTCGATTGTCGTTGACCACGTTGAGGATCGAGATCGGTTGCGTGCGCGTCTTGCCGACGACGAAATCGAGACACGCCCGTTTTTCCCCTTAGCCAGCCACATGCCGCACTGTTATTCTGACCGGGCCTTTCCGAATGGCGATAGCGTAAGCAAGCGTGGCATCAATCTGCCGAGCTACCCCGGACTGACCGAGGAACAGTTGAACCGCATATGTTCTTCGATCATCGGTTATTTCGAGGATCGACCGCGGTGACTTTGCGTTAAGGAAATGGCCTGTGAACGAGTATCTTAGGGGCATTTGGGCCGCGCGATATTTTTGGATGCATCTCGCGATGTCCGATCTGCGCGGTCGCTGGAGAAGGTCCTTCTTCGGTGTCCTGTGGTCGATTATCCAGCCTCTGGGCCTAACGATCCTTATCTCCATCGTATTCAGTCGCATCTTCGACGCCGCGATCTCGGAATATGCGCCCTACATTCTCTCCGGGGTCATCATCTGGGAGTACATCGTCTTCAATGTAAGTGGAGGCGCATTGGCTTTCGTCCAAGCCGACGCGTACATCAAGCAGACACGTCACCCGTTAGCGATATATACGCTTCGAAACGTTATTTCCGGGCTTATGGTGCTTGCCCTGGCCAGCATCAGCCTCATCGGTTGGGTGCTTGTCGTTATGCCGCAGAATTTCGGCTGGTCTTGGCTTGCCGCCCTCACGATATTCCCGATCATCGGTCTGATTGTCTGGCCGTGGGCGACGATAATGGCATATTTTTCTGCCCGTTTTCGCGATCTGCCGCATGCGCTTGGCCTGATATTGCAAGCCCTATGGTTTGTCTCACCAATCTATTTCGAGACTTCGGTGTTCCGCAAAGGCAATCTGCATGTCCTTCTGGACTACAATCCGCTTTATCACCTCCTCCAGATCGTACGCGCTCCACTCCTGCATGGTGAATGGCCCGTCGCTGCCAATTACCTGTGGTGCTTCGGGACTATCGCAGTGCTCATGCTGATCGCAGCACTCGTGGGCAGGTCCGCCGAAAAGAGGGTGATCTTCTACCTATGACAAACCGGATTCACCTCGAGTCGGTAAACCTCCATTATGCATCCGTCGGCTTCAGCGAGCGGTCGTTGAAATCCATGCTGGCGTCGCTGGCGACGTTGAACGGAGGAGGCAAGAAGATCGTCGACATCCACGCATTGAAGGATGTTAGTCTGGACATTGGTCCCGGCGAACGCGTTGGCCTTTTAGGACACAATGGGGCCGGCAAGAGCACGTTCCTCAAGATGGTGGCAGGATTATACCCGACATCTTCCGGGAAGCGCGTGGTCGAGGGGACCGTCCGGTCTTTGTTTGACCTGAGTTTGGGTTTCGAGCCTGATGCCACCGGCCGGGAGAACATCCTGTACCGCGGACTTCTCCTTGGTCTCTCGCCCAAATTCATGCGCTCGATAGAGGACGAGGTTGTCGCCTTTGCCGATATCGGGGAGTTTATCGACTATCCGATCAAAACCTATTCCGCTGGCATGCAGGTGCGCCTCGCCTTCGCGATTTCGACAGCGGTCGGCGGTGACATTCTCCTCCTCGACGAGGTGATCGGTGCCGGTGATGCGAATTTTATGGGAAAAGCGCGCAAACGCATCCTGGATCTTGTCGAGCAGGCGGAGATTCTGCTGTTAGCTTCGCATGATTTCAAAACACTGCAATCCATATGCGCAAGGGGAGTTGTATTTCATCACGGCGAAATCATTTTTGACGGCGACATTCTTGGCGCGATCGCAGAATACAATAGGGCAAATGGGATAGCTGCCTAGCCATGGGTCTCAAGCGCTCTTCTCATTCTAGTCTGATACAAGCCCGTTTGAGAAATGCTAAGGTCAGCTAATATACTGGCGCTATCGAAGTTGCTAGAAAGAGAGTCCTATGCGTTTAGAAAAGAGCGTCCGGGTCGACAATGTGCCGCGTGTAATGTGGATCCTCAATCACACTGCGGCCAGAAAATTCGAGATCCCAATGTTGCGGGAACTCGGCTATGAGGTATTTACTCCAAAGATCTATCCAGACGATGCTAATTTCCGAAGCGCTTCCGTCGATTATTCGGAGGATAAAAACTTAACAATCCCGCCGGATGACCTTGCAGTTCTGAATAAGGCTGATTGGTACAGAGGCGCGCCGCGCAAAGCTTGGGAAATCGCCAACAAATATTTTGACATCATGTTCTGCATCGTCTTCGATCCCAAGGGTTTTGAAATTGCCGCCAGGCGGTTCCAGGGAGCAATGCTCTGGCGTACCTATGGCTTGGCGGGCAACAATACTTATTCGAAGATCATCGAAACAATGCCATTCTACCAAGGTGTTTACACTGCAATCCAGGCCCTTGGAAAACGCTTCTGGTTTACCGAAGGCTATCCTCATCTGCATAAAGTCGAGCCTGATTATCTTGCATCTAAGACCGTGTTTCTGCCACTAGGTATGGGCGGGGCAAGTGATCCGATCTCGGCGGAATGGAACGGCGGTGACCGGCGCATCCTGTTCATCTGCCCCGACATTGGTTTTAACCAAGCCTATGTAGAGATATTCCAGAAATTTAAGAAAGACTTCCGTGGGTTTCCCTATGCAATCGGCGGCGCGCAATCGGTCAAGACGACAGACCCAAGCGTGCTGGGTTATCTGCCGATCGAGGAACATCGCAGAAATATGCGCGAGATGCGCGTGATGTTCTATCACAGCCAAGAACCTAACCATATTCACTTCCACCCGTTCGAGGCGATTAAAGCTGGGATGCCGCTTGTATTCATGGGTGGCGGCATTCTCGATATGTTCGGTGGTAAGAAATTGCCCGGCCGTTGCGCAACTATCGAGGAGGCGAGAAAAAAAATTGACCGCATCCTCAAGGATGACTGGAAACTGATTAATAAGATACGTGAGAGCCAAGCGGTCCTGCTCGATCCGATGAAGGCAGAGAACTGTACCGGGTTCTGGCGTCAAGGCATGGAGAAGGTATTCACCAAGCTTGCAGAATCGCGAGCTGATGCGGAGGAATTGGAACCGCTGCCCAAGCGCATTGCTGTGCTGACCGACAAGAATTCCATAGCCAAGGCTCGCGCTTTGGCCTTGGCGCTGGAGGAAGGGGCCAAACTCGCCAATGAGGATGTGGAAATAGTTCTCACCATCGAACGCAGCAAGCGGGCTTATTCGAGTAAACCGATTGAAAAGGAAGAGTTCGACGTGCCCGTAAGGGAATTCTCATGGCGTGCGCTTGACCGGGAAGCTGCCAATCGGGCGCTTGTTTATGCCGGTGCTGCGCGACCTTTGACATTAAATAGTTATCTCATCCCTGATGACGGCATCAATCATTTGCAGGATTGTGATCTCTGGGTGGTTGTCGCGTCAGAAGTCAGCACACCGATCCTGCCAATTCGTCCGATTGTTCTAGCTCCAGACACGATAGCGCCACGTTTCCGCCCAGGCCCGCAAGAAATCGTTAAGATGGGGCAGTTTGGGTTAACGCTTGCACCCGAAGCCGTCATCGTCGACAGCCAGTTTGCAAGTGAGGAGCTGATTCACTGCGAGGGGGTCTCCGCCAGGAATGTCCATGTTTTGCCACCTTTGCCAACAATCGAGGTTGCTCCAGCCTTGGATGTGGGTGAGGAGGCAAAAGCGTTTGTCTGGGTGCTGCACCCACTTTCAATCGCCAACATCGATCGTGCTGCGGAAGCGCTTGCAATTTACTATCATGAGATGAGCGGCAAGCTGAAATGCAATATTCTTCTCTCGGAGGCATACCAGACGAAATTGACCGACGATGATATCAGCAATGTCAAACGCAACCTTACGAAGGCGATGCGCCGATGGAATATTCCGCGCAGGCGTTACTCGATCTCTGAATTGTTGTCCGAAAGGCAGCTCCGGCGGGTCATCAAGGAGTCGGCTTTCCTATGGCGCCCAGGCAAACTCGACAGTGACATTACGACCATAACCATTGCCCGGGCCTTTAGAAAGCGTGTTGTTGCGGCACATTGCCCGGTGTTGAAAGAATATGCTGGAAATCTCGGGTTTAACATTACCTGGACCGATGACGAAGACCCGAACTCTATGGCAGGGAACATTTGCGAACCCGCTCGGGACCATTCTTTGCCGCTTGCACCATTCAAAGGGCGTGAGATGTCGATTGAGGATTGCGCGCGCGATTATTGGAACGTCATTTCAGAATGCCTGTAACCAAATACGGAATATATTTGGCCTATGGGCCACGGATCGAGTTGCGCAATGAAGGCCTTGGCCGTCACCTTGCCGAATTTCTGCGCGCCTCCCTTAGGCGTGATGACGTCGAGTTTGTAATCGCAGCGCCGAGCTGGATGAGGGATCATCTCAGAGATCTGATGGATGGTTTCGGGGTCAGTGAAGGCCAATACGAAATACTCGGTCCGACGCAGAGTTCCCTTTCATGGTCAGCCTTTCAGACAGGAACGAGAGTGAGGAAATGGTTGTCTCGCGTCCGCAAGAAGGATGACGTAAAAAAAGGGGGGCTGCTTCTTCGGATCAAGTTTGCTGGTATTCGCTTGGTGTCCCGAGTGACCCGCTATCTCATGCGAACGCGAAATCCGCTAGTGTTCGTTGCTACTGTCATTCTCGCGCTTAGCTTACTGCCGTTCGCCGCGCTGATCTATCTGCTGCGCAATACTGTTCTGAAGGGGGTTGGCCGTCTCAGGCGCAGTTCTACTTTGCGCAGAATGCTGGGGACCACGCAACCTGCGAAACCCCGCATCTTTGGGCTACTTGGCCGAATGCGGCATCATCTCTATCAAACGATGTGTGACGAAGAAGCCCGGCTTGTCGCTGAAATGGCAAACAGGCGGGATGATATTTCGGCCTGGTATTGCCCGACAGCGTTCTGGCCGCAATTCAATCTGATTGAAAAGCCGCGTTTGACGTGCGTTCCCGACGTAGTGTTCACCGGCTTCCCGGTCGGGTTTGCTACGGATGAACCGGCGGCAGATCAATTGTTTAATAATTTCCGGCGCATCGAATCAATTATCGACGCGGGCCATGCCTTTGTCACCTACAGTAAGCACGTGAAGCAGAAGACGCTGGTGGAAAGGTTTCAGGTCAAGGGATCGTCGGTTCACGTTGTGCCGCATGGCGCAAACCGGCTCGATGAGCTGATCACAGTGACTGGTTTTGCAGATAACAGGAAAGCCAGCGATGCATTGAGCGCGCAATATTTCTGGTCAGCAACCTCGAAGGCGACCAACAACTGGAATGGCGTGAGGTTTTCTTCTGGCGATCTTGGTTTTGTGTTTTATGCAAGTCAGTTTCGACCGAACAAGAATGTCGTCACTCTGTTGAAGGCGTATCGCTGGCTCCGACGCGAGAAGCTGTTGCGTTACAAGCTTATTCTTACTGGAGCTTGGCAGGCGGACAGGGAAGTCAACAGGTATTTGACTGAAAACAACCTACACGATGATGTCCTGTGTTTACGTAATCTCACCGAGCGGGAACTGGCCGCGTGCTATAACCGCGCTGTCCTCGCTGTGAACCCGAGCTTGTCAGAAGGTGGGATGCCGTTCACGTTTACAGAAGCAGTGTCGGTCGGGACCCCAGTTGTCATGGCAGACATCCCTGTCACTAAGGAAATCCTGACCGACAAAGTGGTGCATCAAAAGACAGTATTTAATCCCGAGAGTTGGACGGCGATGGCCGAAAAAATCGAATGGGCGATCCAGCACAAGGATAGCCTCTACAAAATCCAGAGAGCATTCTACGATGAGGTTTTGGTGAACCGTACGTGGGACCATGTTGTCGCCGACTATATTGACATTCTGAACGACATGGCTGGCAAGCCGTTTTCATATACGCCTGAGATTGTCGAACGACTCAATGAAGCTGTTTAAGCCCCTGACACAGTGCCGACGGACCTCGGGCAGATCAAAAGCAGAGCAGAAAGGCATGACGCCGTCACTATGAGCAAAGGCCTTTTCATTCTGGGCTTTGGCGGCCATGCGCGCAGCGTAGGAGACATAGCCTTATCGACAGGGTTCGATGATTTGATTTTCATCGATGACCAGGCAAAGGCCGGTGAGGAATTTGCGGGCTTTCCTGCTGTCGCTGTTCTTCCCAGCAATGCCTCCGGCGCCGGTTGGTTCATGTTTCCGGGCTCGGGTGACAATGCGCGGCGACGCGCGCAATGCGGGAGCGCGCTTGTTCCTCTTGCGATGCTCGTCGCACCGACTGCCTCTGTCGGGAGGCAATGTGAGATCGGGCAAGGCTCACTGGTCGCTCATCAGGCCCATATAGGACCGCTTACAAAGGTTGGCCGGGGCGTCATCATCAATAGCGGCGCAGTCGTTGACCACGAATGCGTGATCGGTGATTTTTCTCATATATCCGTCAATGCGACCGTTGCAGGCCGTTGCCGAATAGGCACACAGGTTCTGGTTGGCGCAGGTGCGACCGTGATTGATCGGCTCAGCATATGCGACAATGTCATCATCGGCGCTGGCGCAACGGTCGTCCGAGACATTGAAGTGCCCGGCGTGTATACAGGCACGCCGGCCCGTCGAGCCCACGGCTAGACAGCGCCAGCCGCTTTCCTTTCAGGCTCGAACAGAAAAAACGGTCCGATTCATGAAAATCGGCATTGATGCCCGCAACCTTGTCCACAATCTCACAGGCATCGGCCGCTATGTGCTGGAGATGTGCCGTGGGTTGGCGGAAGCCGGTCACGAAATCTTTCTGTATCTCCCGGAGCGACCGGTCTCGGATATTTCTCGTCTATCGGGCGGAACGTTTCGGATATCTGGTCATGCAGGCAATTTCAGGCGCATGGTTTGGGGTCAAACCATCTTACCCAAACAGGCAGCCCGCGACAAAATCGACATCTTTTGGGGCCCTGCCCACAGATTGCCCTTTAGCTTGGATCCGGATATTCCCCGCGTTGTGACCATTCACGATCTCGTATGGCACCATGCGGCATCGACAATGCGTTTGCAGGGCTGGCTCGGCGATCGCTTCCTCATGCGACCTGCAGTATTTTCATCGGATAAGATCGTCGCAGTCTCGCGCGCTACGGCCGATGCCATTCGAATGCTGTATCCACAGGTCTCCAAGAAACTGCACGTGGTGTACCCTGGAGTGACGCGCCTGGAGGATGGCGGGACCAACAGCGTGCTTGCGGACAAAGGCATCGACCGCGATTACGCCCTTTTTGTCGGCACACTTGAACCACGCAAGAACTTGCCAAATCTCCTGGAAGCATATGCGCTGCTTCCGGAGCCTGTCAGGAAAAATCTGCTGCTCGTCATAGCGGGGGGGCAGGGGTGGCGTCTCGGCGACCTGCGCGAGCGCATGGTGCGCCTCGAAATCGAATCGGATGTGCGACTTACGGGATATGTCACGGACAGCGATCTCGCTGTCCTCTATCGCCGAGCGAAGTTTCTTGTCATGCCGTCATTATACGAAGGTTTTGGATTTCCAATTATCGAAGCAAATGCGGTTGGGGTGCCTGTTGTAACTTCAAACATGTCTTCCATGCCCGAGGTGGCTGGCGAAGCTGCCCTTCTTGTTGACCCGACCAACGTCCAGGATATCTCCGCCGCGATGGGCCGGTTGGCACTCGACAATGCGTTGCGCTCGCGGCTGGCTGAGAAAGCGCCCCTGAACGCGCTCCGATTCGACTGGAGAAAAAGCGCCTTGGACCTGGTCGCAGTGTTCGAATTGGCCATAACCGCAAGAAGGCGCTGACGTGGAAGGTATGCTTCAGATTTTTGAACTGGCCATCGAGCGAAGACGGAAGACCAATCTTTGAAAGTGCTGCACTTCTTCAAGACATACTGGCCCGACACCTTTGGCGGGGTGGAGCGGACGATACATGCCATCGCTCAAAGCACCGCCAGCCGCGGCATCGAAACCGAAGTGCTCTCCTTGAGCCGTGCTCCGAACGAGAACACGCAGCATCTCGACGGGCACATGGCCCGAAAAGCCAGGCTGGATTTCGAACTGGCGTCGACCGGGTTTTCGCTTGACGTCTTTCGGAAGTTCGGAGCGCTCGCCGGGAAAGCCGACCTCATACATTACCATTTCCCATGGCCACTCATGGACATGGTGCATTTTCAATCCCGTCATGGCAAACCGACCGTCGTCACCTACCATTCCGACATCGTCAAACAGAGGCTTTTGCTGCCTCTTTATCGGCCGCTGATGCTGCGCTTCCTCAGGGATGTGGACGCTGTCGTCGCGACATCTCCGGACTATTTGAAATCGAGCCCCGTTCTCAGAGCCTTGGAGGGCAAATCGGCGATCATCCCAATCGGCATAAATGAAACCGATTATCCCACGCCGACCGAAGCCGACAACAGATGGTGCCAAGCGGCGGTGACGGAGCCTTTCGTGCTCTTCGTCGGCGTCTTGCGCTACTACAAGGGGCTGGACGTGCTGATTCAGGCGGCCGACAAAGTCAGGTGCAAGATCGTTATTGCCGGATCAGGGCCTATCGAAGAGCGCCTGAAGCTTCAGGCCAAGACGTTGCGTCGCAACAATGTGATATTCCTCGGCGAGGTGGCCGAGCGGCACAAGATGGCGCTCCTCCACAACTGCCTGGGGTTCGTTTTTCCGTCAAACCAGAGGTCGGAAGCCTACGGGCTTTCTCTCGTCGAGGCGGCGATGTGCGGTAAACCGATGATCTCTTGCGAGATCGGAACGGGAACAAGTTATGTGAATAAAGCCGGCGAGACCGGGCTGGTCGTACCGCCTTCCGATCCAGCACGCCTTGCCGAAGCCATCAACCAGGTCGTCGATTCGCCGGTCGAGGCAGCGAACTGGGGGCGAGCTGCTCGCGATCGCTATGTTCGCCTCTTTACAGCTGACAGGATGGGAACAGCATACGCCGAACTCTATCACCAACTCGATAACCGCCGACGCTGAAATACGGCTTCGCGCTGTGGCAGCCGGTGAATCCCCCGCGGGTTGATAGTTGTTGATGCAGTCAAAGCCCGTCAGGTCACCTGCTCAGGAGACGACGAACCACCTCCCGCGCCGACTTCTGCAGTACCGGCGCACTCCATCCAAACACGGAGGCAAACTTCGCGCTCGACAGCCGTGAATTGGCGGGGCGGCGCGCCTTGGTCGGATAGTCCGTCGCAGCAATATCGCGCACCCGCGCCGAGGGGCCACCGAGCCCACCGCTTGTGTCCAGGATATGGCGGGCGAAGCCGCTCCAGTTGGTCTCGCCCGTGCCGGCCAGATGATAGATGCCCCACGCGGCGAAATCCTCGTTGCGTTGCAGCCGTGCTGCCGCATGCAGGATCGCGTCGGCGATATCAAGCGCGGAAGTGGGATTTCCCCATTGGTCGGCCACAACCGGTATCTCGTCGCGATCGCTGGCCAGCCTCAGCATGGTTTTGGCGAAATTCTTGCCGAACGGGCTGTAGACCCACGCCGTGCGCAAGATCAGGTGGCGCGGATTGGCTGATGCCACCGCCTGTTCGCCGGCAAGCTTGGAGGCGCCGTAGACGCCAATCGGCGCGGTCGCGTCGGTTTCCAAATAGGGACCGTTCTTGGTGCCGTCGAAGACATAATCGGTCGACAGATGGATGACGGGCACGCCAAGCCGAGCCGCCGCCTGCGCCACCTCGCCGGCGCCGGCGGCGTTCACCGCAAAGGCGAGCTCGGGTTCGTCCTCGGCCTGGTCCACCGCCGTGTAGGCGGCGGCCGACACGACGATATCGGGCTTAGCGGCGGTGATGGCCTCGATCACAGTCCCGCGCCGCGCGAGGTCGAGTTGCGGCCGGCCGATGGCGATGACCTTGACGTCTTCGCGCCCAGCCTCCAGAAGGCTTGCCGCAACCTGGCCCTCGCGTCCGGTGACAACGAGCCTCACACCGCCTCCTTGCGCGCTTCGCCCAGTCTTTCGCCGGCATAGCGCTGTTCGCGGATCGGTCCCCACCACCATTTGTTGTCCAGGTACCAGTCGACCGTCCTTGCCAGGCCGCTGTCGAAATTCTCCCTCGGCGTCCAGCCGAGCTCGCGGCCAATCTTGGACGCGTCGATGGCGTAGCGGCGATCATGGCCGGGACGGTCGGTGACGAAAGAGATCAGGTCGCGATAGCTTTTGCCGGCGGCCCGGGGGCGCCTGGCGTCGAGCAGATCGCAGATCGTCTCGACGACACCCAGATTGGTGCGTTCCGAATTGCCGCCGACATTGTAGCTCTCGCCCGGCTGCCCCTTGGTGGCGATCAGTTCCAGCGCGCGCGCATGGTCCTCGACGAACAGCCAGTCACGCACATTGGCGCCGGCGCCGTAGACCGGCAGCGGCTTCTCGTCGAGCGCGTTGAGGATGACCAGCGGGATCAGCTTTTCGGGAAAATGGTAGGGCCCGTAATTGTTCGAACAATTGGACAGCACCACCGGCAGGCCATAGGTCTCGTGCCAGGCACGCACCAGGTGGTCGGAGGCCGCCTTGGAGGCGGAATAGGGCGAAGACGGCGCGTAAGGCGTCTCTTCCACGAACATGCCGCCATCGAAGGGCAGGTCGCCGAACACCTCGTCGGTCGAGACGTGATGGAAGCGGAAACGGCCCTTCCTGTCGTCGGAAAGGCCGCGCCAGTATTCCAGCGCTGCATTGAGGATCCGGTAGGTGCCGACGATGTTGGTCTCGATGAAGGCGCCCGGCCCATCGATCGAGCGGTCGACATGGCTCTCTGCGGCGAGGTTCATGACGACGTCGATATCGTCGCGGCGCAATATGTCGAACACCGCCCTCTCGTCGCAGATGTCGGCATGGGCGAAGCTGTAATTTCGTGCATTCTCGATCGGCCGCAGCGAGGCCAGGTTGCCGGCATAGGTCAGCTTGTCGAGATTGGTCACCCGGTAGGCCGGGTTGGCGCACAGATGCCGGCACACCGCCGAACCGATGAAGCCGGCCCCGCCCGTCACCAGAAAGTTCATGCTGCTGGCCCCCTGCATCTGGCAATGTTCATCAGGCAAACACCTCGGCGGCGGCGAGCAGCGGCGCCTTGAGGTCCTTGTCAGAAAGCTGGAAGCCGCCAGCCGGCGGCGGCCATTCGATACCGATGGCCGGATCGTCGAAACGGATCGAGCGGTCGTGTTCGGGCGAATAGGTGTCGGTCACCTTGTACAGCACCTCGGTATGGGGCACGAGCGTCATGAAGCCGTGGGCGAAGCCCTTGGGCACCAGGATCTGGTTGCCCTTCTCGGCCGAGACCTCGAGGACAACCCATTTTCCGAATGTCGGCGAGGAGCGGCGGATATCAACCGCGACATCCAGGACGCTGCCCCTGACAACGCGCAGCAGCTTGTCCTGGGCACGTGGCGGCAACTGATAGTGCAATCCCCTGACGACACCGGCCGCGGCGGAATAGGAGTGATTGTCCTGGACAAAGGCGAGTTCGAGGCCGGCCTCGGCGAAGCGTGCGGCGTTCCAGGTTTCGGTGAAGTAGCCACGGGCATCGCCGTGCCGCTTCGGAATGATTTCGAGCAGACCTTCGATGCCAAGGGGTCTCACCTCCAGCATCTAGTCCTCCGACAACTCGACCACGCGACGGCGCAGATAAGCGGCATATTCATTTTTTCCCAAGCGGGTTGCCCGCTGCAACACTTCATCGGCCCTCAGCCAGCCCTGTTCGAAGGCGATTTCCTCCGGACAGGCGACCTTGATGCCCTGGCGACGTTCGATTGTACGCACGAACGAAGAAGCATCGTCCAGGCTGTCGTGAGTGCCGGTATCGAGCCAGGCATAGCCGCGCCCCAACCGATGCACCTGCAACTGGCCACGCTCGAGATAGGCATTGTTGACCGCCGTGATTTCGAGCTCGCCTCGAGCCGAGGGCCGAATCCTTGAGGCGATATCGACAACCTGGTTGTCGTAGAAATAAAGGCCGGTGACGGCCCAGTTGGATTTCGGCTTCTGTGGTTTTTCCTCAATCGTGAGCGCGGTTCCAGTGGTCTTGTCGAAGGACACCACGCCATAGCGCTCCGGATCCTCGACATGGTAGGCGAACACCGAAGCGCCGCTTTCGCGCGATGCCGCGGTGCGGCAAAGCTTGGACAATCCGTCGCCAAAATAGATGTTGTCGCCCAGTATCATCGAAACGCTGTCCGCGCCGATGAAATCGCGGCCGATAATGAACGCTTCCGCAAGCCCGTTGGGCTGCGGCTGCTCGGCGTAGGACAACTCAAGCCCGAATTCCGATCCATCGCCCAACAGCTCGCGGAAAACCGGCAGGTCCCGCGGCGTGGATATGACCAGAATCTCTCGAATCCCCGCAAGCATCAAAACGCTCAGCGGGTAATAGATCATCGGCTTGTCGTATACCGGGAGGATTTGCTTGGAGACCGCCAACGTTAGCGGATAAAGGCGCGTTCCACTGCCTCCAGCAAGGATAATTCCTTTCAAGAAACTCTCCTTGACATGCCTAAGTCCCCTCCCCTGACACAAGCCGACCGTGCTTAGGTTTCATGCCGTGGCTTGTCAATCTGGTGCCCGACGAAGGGGGCCGAGCGAGTGTCCCCGGCCCCCGCCAACCGCCCTTGCCTTGCCGGGCCCGAGGTCCTGGCCGGGACAAGCAGATTGTCTTCATCGTGATGGCCTATCTCGCCCATCTCGCGCCTTTGGTTCAGCCGCTCGGCAAAACCCCTGTGAAAGACGATCGCATTCAAATAGGCAAACGTCATCGCGAGTGCTGCGGTTCGCAAGGGATAGTCGACAAGAGAGTGAACGAGCAAAAACGACACCGACAGAAATGCAGCCTTCTGTAACGGCTCCCGGCGAATCCGGACCGACGAGGCGAAAAGCAATATGGCATACACAATCATTAACAAAACGACCGGTATGCCGCCCTCAAGTGCCAATTCGAGGTAGTCATTGTGGGCATGATTTACATAAGTTCTGAAAATCATTCCGGCTTTTTCGTACATCTGATAGACCTTCGGAAAGCTGCCGAAGCCAACGCCAGTCACCCAGTTCTCTTTCATTCCTTCGATCGTGGTGCGAGCAAACTCTGCCCTGCCGAAAGCCGGATCGACCACTTTCGCATCGATCTTCGCCCATGCGCCGATCGTGTAGACGGAAAGCCCGATGAAAACCGCAAGAATGCCATATCCGCCCGCCCTTGAGCGAGCCGACAGGAAGACAACTGATATCGCGGTGATCACCAGTCCGATCAGAATGCCGGCGCGCGAGCCGGCTGCCAGAAGAAGCAGCAAGAGCATCGTCAGCCCAAGCGATCCGGACAGAAAATGTCCACGGAACAAGCCATAATAGACCACGAATGGGATGGAGACGAAGAGCAAGGCCGAAAAGTGATTTTGATTGGCAAACAGGCCCGCATTGATCGCAAACGGCAGCAATCCTTCTATGGCGACGGTATCGGAGAGCGAATACTGGATCGCCGCGGCCAGGCCATTGCAGATGACGCCCATGAAAAAGAAGGGAACAAGGCCGTAGACCTCCTCGGTGCGCAGGCGGGTGACGCCGAGGAAAAATGCCGCGGCGGCGGCGAAATACAACATGCACTCGATCGTGCGCCCGACGCCGACGCTGACGAAGCGCGATTGCGTTTCACCATCCAGCCAGGGTCTGACAAGCAGCACCTCGGGCCGCAACCCGTCCAGCAAGGCCCCGGGCAGCGGAACGATCTGGAAGCAGAACACGGCTAGGCCGAGAGCAATCAGCCACAAGATCGCCCGGGGAATTGTTTGTCCGCTGGGCCGCGACAGGATGGCCGCGGCCGAGAGAATCGCCGCGATCTCGATCAGCGTTTCGGTGTAGAGGCCGCTCGCGGTGCCGCCGCCAATCAGCAGGGACAGGAAAAGAACCGACCCAAGCAGGTATTTGTCCCACTGCCCGGGCTGCCGTGACCGTGCTCTCACGACGACACCCTCTCGATGCTCAATCTGTGCATGATCAGCGTGCCGACGTATCGAAACCGCCAGCTCTCGGCAATTGCGGCTGTTTCCAGCCTCAGCAACTGTATCGGACACGCAGCCGGTCCGACGGTGAAATCCAGGCTCAGACTTCGCCGGTTGAATGTGCCTTCCGGTATGTTGAAGCGCGCTATCTCACTTGACGGGTCCGCGCATCTGACGGACCAGAACAGCTGCTTTGGCAGTTTGAGATTTGTCGCGGACGCGGTCATGGACATCCGGTAAGAACCGGGGGGCAATTCGACATATTGCTGAAGCGCAGCGTTCTTGACCGGCGTGTTTAGAAATCGAACCGTCGCCCCGCTGTCGCTTTCACTTTCACCCGCGCCCTGCGATCCAGCAAAGGTGATCTCCAGCCCAGATCGGTCGTGTATCACCCAGTCGAACGGCTTGCCGCTGAAGAGCGGCTCGAAGCCGCCATTGAAGATGTAGCCGCCCAGCTTCCGCTCCCGATCGGACAGGCTGAAAAGAAACAGCCGATAGGCCGGGCCATAGTCCTTCTGCTTGATGTAACCGGTGATAACGGCGGACAATTCGCTGGATTTCGGCGGCGCATCCGTGCGTCCGAGATCGAGCAGCAGCTGGTTTGCAGGTCCCAGGCTTTGCGGGTTCTGGCCAAGGGCGAGAAAAAGCTTACCACGCCACGGCGCCTCTGCCTCCAGGGCTGCCAGCACGGCCTGATAGCCGTCGGAATTGGAAAGGATGGCAGGCCAGCCTGGGGCGATGGCCGAAAACTGGTCTGGCCACCGGCGCAGCAAGGTGTCGATCTCGCCCACGGCCCTCGCCAGATCGCCTGCCGCGATCGAGCGATCGATGGACCTCTGCAGCGCATGGATTTCAGTCTTGGACAGTTTTCGCGCCTGGTCGAAAAGTTCGAAAGCCTGGGCCTGTTCGCCTTGCCGATATCTGATCTCACCGATCAGGCTGTAGAGACGGGCGTCCGCGACATTGAAGCGAAGCGCATTCTTGGCCTTGGCGGCCAAGGCGCCGAGATCGACGCTCGTTTCGTTCAGCTCGCCGGCAATTTCGTCTATCAAGGCATCTGCGTTCAGCGGATCCAGTGCCAGAGACACGCTCGGCGTTCCCTCCTCAAGGAGCCGACTTAGCCCGATCGACGAAGCCATCAACACCAGAACGGAGGCGACGAACCAAACGCTTGAACGCAGGAGATTTTGCATGAGAGGGCTGGCCTGCTCCGTCATCGACTTTGCCCTCAATCTTCGGCGTGCCCGCGCCATGTTCGTAATATTGGTAGTTCATGTATTTATAGGCGTAGTTGTAGTCGAACTTGTTCACCGCGAATTTCGACATTGCCGCCCCGATCACGTTCGCTCCGGCTGCGCGCAGGCGTTTCAGCGCCGTCTTGGCCGCCTTGCGCGTCACCTGGTTCGTGGAAATGACCACCAGTGTGCCCTCGGCAAGCCGGCTGAGAATGGGCGCATCGGACAGGCCGACGATCGGCGGAGCGTCGATGATGACGAGATCGAAACGCTTGCCGAGATTGGTGACGATCAGCGCCATCTTCGGCGATGAAAGCAGATCCGCAGGGTTGGGCGGGATCGTTCCGGACGTCAGCACGGTCACGTTGGGATATTTGGTCGTCCTGAATATGCCCGCCACATCTTCCTTGCGCACCGTATTCGTCAGGAGATTGCTCAACCCGATCGCGTTGTCGAGACCGAACAGCCGATGAAGATTCGGTTTGCGCAGATCGCCGTCGATAAGTAAGACCTTCGCACCGAGGGCGGCGAAATCCTGACCGAGCTTGAACGAGGTCGTCGACTTGCCTTCGGAAGGCTCGGAGCTGGTCACCAGCAGCGAACGCGGCGCGCCCTCCGCGCCGGAGAATTGCAGCGACGTTCGCAGCGAACGATAAGCTTCCGATAGCCCGGACTTCTGGTCGGCGATGCTGGCCGTCAGTTCGCGGTCACCGACGAGCGGCAGGATGCCGAGCATGGCCAGCCCCAGCTCCCTTTCGACCTGCTCGGGGTTGGTGAAGGTGTTGTTCAGCAGCTCGATGATGTAGATGATCGATGCAGTGAGAGCCATGAACAGCGCTAGCGCGATCGCCAGATTGATGATCAGGCGCGGAGAATAGGGACTTACGGGCAGGGTCGCGAAATCGACGATGGCTGCGCTTTGCGTTTTGAGCTCGGAGCTGACGCCTACTTCATTCAGCTTGGTGATGAGGCTGTCATATTGCGACCGGTTGGAATCGACCTCGCGCTTGAGGATGGTGTATTTTATGTTCTTGTCATTGAAGACGACCTGCTGCTTTTCCATCTCGGCGAGCTTGGATTTGAGGTCGGCTTCCTTGTTCTGTGCTTCCTGGTACTTCAGGCGCAGCGAATCGGTTATCGCCAGGACGCCGTTATTATAGAGCCGCGTCAGCTCCTTGATCTGCGACTGGAGTTGCTGCATCTCCGGAAAGCCAGGCTTCAGAATGCTCAGTTTCTGTTGATATTGGCTCTTGAGGTCCGCGAGTTTTTCGCTGAGTTTTTGTAAGCCATCACTCTCCAGAACCGGCGACAGGCTGGAGCCTCGCCCCTTGTCTATCTGGTCCACGACGCGACCGGCATCAAGACGATCCTGGATAGCGGTCGCGAGCGCTGTGTTCAGCGCCTCGATGTTCAATCCGATCAGCGATTTGTCGTCGCCGGTGACGGTGATGCCGGCATCCTTCGCATAGGCGACCAGCTCCTCCTCGGACTTCTGCAGCTTCTGCTTGACCTGCAGGACCTGTTCCTGGATGAACTGTCTCGCCAGATCGGACGTCTCGCTGGTCTGGTCGAGACGTTGATCGATAAAACTCTGCGCGACCTGGTTGGCGACGTCGCTTGCGTATCTGGGCTTCTGGTCGATGAAAGTGATCGACAGCAAGCTGGTGTTGGTCACAAGGTTGACCGTCAGATCCTTCAGAACGCGCTTGATCGCCATTGCCTCTCGCTCTTCGGGGGTCTTTTCCTGGATCGAAGGCGATTTGGAAATTCCGAATGCACGGTAGAGGATGTTGCTGAGCGAGAAGCTCGGGGTTGGGAACAGGAAATCCGGTTTTTCGGAGAGCCCCAGCTGAAACACGACGCGCTGGGCCAGCGCACGGCTCTTCAGTTTCTCGCGAGCGGTCAGAAACGCGCGTAAGTCGCTGTTTTCGGAAACCACTTCGATGTCCTGAAAAACCTTTGCCGAAGGGACCAGGACTTCCAGCTGTGTCGTTGCCTGATACTTCGGCGTCTGCATCATTGTCACTATGATACCGGCAACTAGGCCAGCCACCGCCATCATGACAATCAGCCAGCGATATTGCACGACATAGAAAAGCAGCTTGAGCGGATTGAATCTCTCGTCGTGAGCGGCATAGTCTCGACCGTAAGGACTATAATTCTGCGCCCCGTCATAATAGAGGTCCGCGGACAAAGCCTGGCCATGTCGAGGACCGGCGATTTGGGGCTGCCTGTTGCGATCGAGCATGCGCGAGGTGATCCTGGTTGTCCGTACCCTGGCCGGCCAGGCCTCCCTTACGGAATGACCGCAATTCGGGCCGCGCTCGACGCGAGGCCCAGGGCATCCTTCAAATTGTTCATTGCGATTTTCGACTTCGAAGCGAAAACCACGACCACGTCGCCGCCATAGATGCGCGGGTTGCGATTCTTGCCGGCGCGGATTTCCTCGACATTGTAGTTTGCGACCAGCTTGTTTTGACCGACATTGCGGTAGACGAAGACCTTGCCGGCATCGCCGATGGCGTTGAAGCCTCCGGCAAGGGCGATCGCATCCAGCAAGGAGGCGCTGCTGGACACCGGATAGATGCCGGCCCTGTTGACCTCACCGTCGACCGTGATGCGCTGGCCTATCGATTCCTTGACGAAAATCGTCACATCCGGCGATTGCAGATATTTTGCGCCATAGGCTGTCTCGATATCCTTTTCGAGCTGGCGGACCGTCTTGCCGGCCGCTGTCATCGTCCCGATAAGCGGAAGGGAAATCTGGCCGCCGGCGTCCACCTGAACCGTCCTGTTCAGGTTGTCGACCTGGAATACGCTGACTTCGAGTACATCGTTGGCAGACAGCGGCTGCTCGCTGCCGTTTTGTGTATTCTGCGGTGCCGGCAGATCCTTCACCATCCGTAGCGCGCCGCCCCCGGCAAGCGCCGTTGAGGACGATGTCGGCTGCAGCGCATCGACAGAGCTCGTGGACGATGATGAACTGCTCGCGCAAGCAGAGAGGGCGAGCAATACAAGCAGTGCCGGCATTCCCACGCCACTTCCCCCGAGATCGAGAATGCCCATTACAGAGCCCCACTCTTGAACAGCTTGGGCAGTCCATCGAAATGGCCCGCACAGCTGGCTCCCGGCTTCTTCGCTCGTTTTTCCAATGGCGTGAGCAACTGGTTCTGCACTATCGCGCCCGAGCTTGCGCAAACCGGCGAGACCAGACCTTGGCTAGCGGCTGACTGCGTCGTCGTCATCCTGTAATCCAATAGCCAGTGCGGCACCGCCACCAACCGCGCCGGCGCCCAACAGCACCGGCAAAATGCCAGGTCCGGAATTGGCAGGTCCGGTAGCAGCTTCCTGCGCATCAAGCGAGACGCACATACCGCCTTGCACCGGATCGATGCTGACGGTCGCGTTGGCCGGAACATCAAGCGCGCAATTGGCGCCGACAGCCAAGGAAGCCGATGCTTGCGGCCCGGTCATGATGCGTGCGCCTGGATAAATCGGCGCTCCCGCGCCCACCCCGGCGTAACCGCCGGCCTGCGACATCTGCACATCACCCTGGACTTGGGTGAACTGGCCGACAATGCCAGACACGGGCGCAGCGGCCAGGCACGAACATGTCTGTGCCGACTGGGCAACAGCATCGGACGCTGTAAACCAGGCACCTCCCCCGGCGAGCGTGATAAAAGCGAAGACAACCCCAACCCGATGACGCCCGGTCATTTCTACCCCCTTCGAACCAACGACCCGCCCCCGGAACGAATCGCTTACGCACCCCTTCGGTCAACAACACTCAAAGAACTCACCAGCATTCAGGTGATCCGCCCCTCAGCGACTGACCGCTTTGTCGTCATCCTGCGTCGCCGCCAACACACCGCTGGTGACAAGCGCACCGGCGAAAATCCCTTCGGGCAGGCCAAACCCACTTGTGCCACCGGACGGCTGGATGGCCGCCGTCCGTTCTGAACCCACGAGTTTCAGACAGATGTTGCCGCCCACGCGTGAAACATCCAGACTGGAATTCGCCGGTACATTCATGTTGCAGCCGCCAACAAGTACGGATGCCGAACCCTTGGTACCGACTACCACCCGACTGCCAAGGCCGAGAGTGCTCCCCGCCTTTGCAGGACCATAGCCGACCGACTGCGAGACCATCACGTCGCCATCGGCGGAACGAATGGATCCAATCGCACTCGCCGGGCCGCGATAGGCGGCAGCGCAGCTGCAGGATACGTCTTGGGCGAAAGATGAAACCGAAGTGAAACCGCTCGCGGCAACCAACGCGCTCACTGCGGTTCTAATGATGACATTCATCCGTTTCGCCTTTCCTTCAAATCATCCCGGATATGCCAGATCAAAAGGTGGTGACATCAGCGCCTAACATTTTTTTGCCACAATTCCAACCCGTGTCGCACGATGCGGAGAAGTTTGACCTGAACAACGCGCCATTTTAGCAATTACGTATAAATAATCCCGAGCTGTCGGCGATGGATGTCTGGCCCTCCAAAGAGAAATTACGATTCCCTTTTCATCCTGATTACACCGAGCCCAACTTGATCAAAGCCGAGCCCCCTCGAAAGCCGAGTCCCGATCTGCAATGCAGCAAGACAAGCTTAGCGCCTGCTTGAATGCCTGATCTCCTCGGCTCGAACTTCAACCGCGTTCAACTACACGCCGGCCGGTTCATCGCCTGGCGAGGCATTGAGCTTCCCTATCTGCGTCATGTAGCACTCTATGACGATCCGTTCCGAAAACTGCCGCTCCACTTTGCTTCGGCTCTCCATGCCCATCCTGTTCCTGGATGCGGCGTCCATCGTTGCGAATTCGAGCATCTTGCTTGCCAGGTCGCCTGCGTCTTTCACCTTGCACAGCAGGCCGTTGACGCCGTGGTCCACCACCTCCCTGCAGCCGGGCACATCTGACGCGATCAGCGGCTTGCCCATCGCGGCTGCTTCCAGTAGCGAGCGCGGCGTTCCTTCCCTGTAGGAGGGCAAGACGACGCAATCGGCCGCGTCCAGGAAGGGACGGACGTCGTCGGTGGTTCCGAGATACTCGACCAGGCCTTCGCCTGCCCATCGCTCGACCTGCGCACGGCTGACCGCTGTGCGGTTCTCGACATCGAGGAATCCAAGAAGCTGGAAGCGCGCGCCGGGCATGTTGCGGTGCATCTGACGAGCTGCCTCGACGAACTCGCCCACGCCCTTATCCCAGAGAAGCCTGGCCACCAGCAGAAAGACGATCGCGCCGGACGATTGGCTTTGGCGGGGCGCCGGAGAGAAGCGAATAAGGTCGACCCCGGAGCCCGGCAGCAGTGCGGTCAGTTCCTTGCGGACTAGGCGCTCGCTGACGAACAGCATCCTGTCGTCGTCATTCTGAAAGAAGACTATTTTCGAACGGACCAGCGCCAGCCGGTACAGGACCTTGGCAATTTTCTGGAGAAGGCCGCCACGGAGGAAAACCGTGCCGAGCCCTGAAACATTGTTTATGACCGGGATGCCATTGAGGTTTGCCGCCAGCGATCCGAACACGTTGGGCTTGATGGTGAAGCCGACAAACGCCAGCGGCCTCTCGCGGCGCAGCAGGCGCCAGTAGCGCCACAGAAGCACCATGTCGCGAAACGGCGAGGTGCCGGAATTATCCATCTCGATTTCGACATACCGGCAGCCCATCGGCGGGATCAGGCGCGAATACTCGTCCCTGGGCGCCGCAACCACCACTTCATAGCCCCGCCCTTGCAGCGCCTCGATGAGGCCTTTGCGGAAATTGACGACATTCCAGGACGTGTTGATGGAGATGATTATCTTTCTTCCGATCCCAAGCATCGTCCCCGCCTCCCCCAATGCCGTTTCGCTCACCGTCTTGTATGCAGTCGTGCCCTGCCCGGCCCAAAGGTCTCGAACAGCCGCAAGATCTCGTCGTCACTGGCGAGCGATGAGATGCGGGCGAAGCAGGCGTCCCTTGCAGGCCCCAGATCCTGTGGCCGAGCGATCAGCCTCGCGACCGCGCGTGCGATGTCTTGCGGATCGTCGGGGTTGAAATCGAAAGCTGCCCCCTCGGGCATGTAGTACCTCGTGCCGCTGTCTCGCGACATCAGCACGGCACATCCCGCCCAGGCCGCCTCGATGGGAGACACCGCCGCGGGTTCAGCCCGCGAGGGCAGTATCAAGAGATCATGACCGGAAAAGACCGAGATCATGTCGTCATGCGCAATGTTGTTTTGAAACCGAAGCCTGTCCGCCACGCCAAGCGCCTGAGCCTCGCGCCGCAAGGCCTGACAGAAAGCCGTGTCGGCGTTCGTTGCCTCCTCGCCGCAGAATGTCAGGGAGAAGGGCATGGATGAAATCGCGGACAACGCCCTCAGAAGCAAACTGTGCCCCTTGCGCTCCCGGTATTTTGCCACCATCAGGATTCGAGGCGGCCACTGCAATGGCCTGCTTTCCAGGCCTTCAGTCCGGGCCGGCTCGAAAGGGCTCCCGAATGGCAGGGACATGGCATCGCCGAGCTTGGCCGGGCCAAGATTTGGCGAAAGCCGTGAGGTGAAATGCGGGATGCCTAGGCCATGAAAGACGGCTCTTCGAACCCATGTGCCACTCCATGCGCTGGGCTTGGCGTCCTCCTGGTCGTAGATGACCAGCCTGCGCCCTTGCAGAATTGAACAGAGTGCCGCGACCCTGCAAAACCATCGCGTCACTCCGCGGATGATCACCACGTCGGGGTCTTCGGCCTGCAAACGCTTCCAGTAGGAAAAGACGCCGGGAAAGGAAAAAGGCGAATTCGGAATGTTGCTCGAGCGCCGACGCATGATCATCCGGGACAGCGCGGATGGAGCCATCACGTTGGGAGAAACAAGAGCGTGATTCTCCGTGACGCTCGTTTCGACTACGTCGACCGCAACATGGTGCCCCGCCGAAGTGAGAATGCGAACCCAAGGTACCGCATTGGTGTGGTATCTTGGCAGGCAAAACAAGTATCTCAAAACATCAGCCTTCAGATATCTTCCGCCAGGCGGATCCGCCTTTTCAACAATAAGTGCGAAACCACCATCATCGCCGCATAGACCGCCGCCGATACGAGCAAGCCGGCCCAGGCGATGCCTGAAATTCCGATCCATCCGGACAAAGCCAGGCAAAGCGGAACATAGATGGCGATCGCCAGCGCCGTGATTTTCAAAAGCGGCTTCGTCCCGGCCAGGACCTGAATCAGCGGATTGAGATGCATTCCAGCGAGGCCGAAGCATTCGGCCGCGAACAAAATGGCAAAGAGCAGCGAAGCTTCGGCGTAGGCCGAACCGCCAGCCAGAAGGACGATGGGGTTTTGCAGCAGCACCCCCACGACTGCCATGCCGGTGGCAGCGCATGCCGAAACCACGGTGATGCGGGCGTTCAAGCGGTATAGACGAGAAGGAGGCTCTTGCCTGGATAGTTTCGCGATCTCGGGAAAGATCACCTGGTTCAAGGGACCGGTCAGCCGGGAAACCATCGTCGCTAGGCGCGATGCGAGCGAATAGGAGCCCGCGGCGACCTCTCCCAGCAGGCCCGCGACAAGGAACAATGCGAGATGCCGCCTGGCGCTCACAAGCGTCGAGAGCAGACTGGTCCCCGTGGCCATGGCAAGAAACGCCCAGAAGAAACGGCGTTTGGACCGGGAGCGAAGCGGGTTGAGCAGTTCGATGTGCTCCTCCCTGGCATAGAGCAGCATGCGAACGAACAGCGTCAGGTTGTAGAATGCGCCGACCGCTGCCAGCACGATTACATAATCCGGCAATGAGGCATCGAGGATCCAAAGGACGAGAGAGGCAACCACCACGGCAACCCCTTGCATGAGTTGATTGCCGGCAATGACGTCGTACCGGCCGTTCAGCCGAAGCACACCTTTCGGCGTACCCGAAAGACTCGCCAACAAGGTGAGGCTGTAGATAATCGCCAGAAGGCGATTATCCCGCGACACGCCAACAGCTTCTCCAAACAGCAAGATCCCGCC
Source organism: Mesorhizobium sp. B2-1-1 (assembly GCF_006442975.2). NCBI lineage: Bacteria > Pseudomonadati > Pseudomonadota > Alphaproteobacteria > Hyphomicrobiales > Phyllobacteriaceae > Mesorhizobium > Mesorhizobium sp. B2-1-1. The sequence goes on from NZ_CP083954.1 coordinate 4,564,002, forward strand.
TATTGCCAGGACCGTGGCGAGAAGGGCGGCTGAAACATCGAGGGCAATTCCGCAAGATGCCGCCGGTCCCAGACGCAAAGGCGACCTCGCGCACAGCCTGATCACTAGCTGCCAGCTCTCGAACGTGCATAGGCCGGAAACGAACGCCACATAGGCCTGAATTACGGCGAGTGTGCCAAAATTCCCCGGACCCAGCGACCGTGCGTTGAGCGCCAGTGCAAGGATGGAGCACAACGCGGCCACTCCGCTTGCGGACGTCGTAAACGTAACGTCGCGGACAACCCGCCGCGCGCGCATCCATCCGGAAGGCTTGGCGACCGCCGTCACGTCCTCAGCCATTGTCTCGGCGCAAGGCCCGCGCCCCCTGCGGCATCACCTCGGCGGGGGCCGGTGGAAAACACTTCCGGTGCACATAAACCAAGCCAAAAATGAAAAGCGCAACGAGAACGGCTCGCTTGGCGGAGATGAAGGCGCCAAGCAGCTCCTTGCGCTGGATGTAGAATGTGAGATGGACGATGGCCACGATCAGCCCGGCCTTGAGCGTCGCGCTGCGCACATTGCGGATTATCGCCTCGACGGCAACACACACGAGCGACAGAATGACAACGAGCAGCGGAAATCCGGCATACCCGAAATTGGCAAAGAACTCCGCCCAGATGTTTGCAGCGACGCCACCACTGTAACCCGGAAATAGGAACGGCTGAACCTGCTCGTTGTAGGTGCATCCGTCCTTGCCAAAGACCGTATCCGAGAACGGAAACAGAGAAAAAGGCACCAGCCAAAGATTCGAGCACGGCAAGGTGTAGTCATATTTCACGACCAGATCCAGGTGAGCCAATGTCACGAACTGCTCCAGCCCCACGAGAGCGGAATCGGACAATTGGTCGAATTGTATTTTCTGACCTACAAGTTCAAAATTTCCTGCTTTTATTGCTGCATATACTGCCTTGTACACTGCAAGAAAAAAGAATGCGCCAATTCCTCCAATTATGTATCTTTTCCTGATCAAAAGCAGGGAAATGTTCCTGTACCTTATGTACAAACAAGCTAAAATCGCGATGGCAACCGAAGAGCGATGCCCGATATAGAGCGTAAGCATCAGTCCCAGGCAGCTCAAGATGATGACCAGCCTGGATTTCTTCCACCCCGACAGGGCTCCGAACACCATGCCGATGATGCAGCTGTTGTAAAATACATACTGGATCCGCCCGGTAGATGACAAAACATCGGCCTTTGAGGCCGAAAAAAGTGCCGGATTTGCTATCGAAATCCCACCGAACACCACCAGCATCACAATTATTACGATCGACTCTCCCCGAACGTCGCCTTCGACTTCGAAATCTTGACGCCTTGGCATGAAGACCAGCATCGCGGCAGCAATGCAAGAAAGAGAAAGCGCAATGGCATATCCAGTGCCCGCGTGATATATGAAATCATACTTCCTTCTGCCGACATCAACATACTGAAATCCCCCGGTGACGAATGGCACAAAGTAGACCAAGCTCGACAAAAGCAACAACATTTGCGGCGTGAGCGCAAATGGCGAAACAAAATAATCTCGTTTGAGGTGCTTCACTTTCGTTCCATCGCCATCTGAATATTCGAATTGTTCTCACCCCTTAGCGGCCCAGGGACGATTTCTCCCACAGCAAGCCATACGAGTGCGCCATCCGCTCAAGCGAGAAATCCGCAGCGATGCGGTCGCGACATGCTTGCCGCCTGCTCGCCCAAGACCGGGTATCCTGGATTTCCGAAGCCATGATCTCGATGGAACGCGATAACGCGTCAGGGTTCCGCGGCGGAACGATCAATCCCGTGTTGCCGACAAGCATCGCGATGTCCCCGACGTCCGTTCCCACGCATGGCGTGCCGCATGCCATCGCCTCGGCAACCACGTTCGGAAAGGCTTCGCTGCTGGAGGCCAGCACATGAATGTCGAATGCATTCATCAAACCGGCAATGTCGTCGCTCGGCCCGAGAAGCTTCACCTTGTGGCGAACATCATAGCGCTCCAACAGCACGGCAAGCGCAGTGTTTTCAGCCGTCATACCCGGGCCGGCAAGAACACATTTGAAGGGAAGGCTCTTGTGCATCGACAGCCTGGACAGGGCAGCGAAGAGATTCTGGTGGTCCTTGTCGGGATGCCAGCGAGCGACGTTTCCGATAACGAACTGGCCATCACCTATCGACCAATCCCGACGGAGCCGCGCGCGCGCCCGGTCGTCCGGCTCGAACACGGCCAGATCGTAGCCATTCGGTATGATCGTCCAGTTCGAGCTCGAATATCCTGCATGGATGTGGCACCGCGATGCATTTTGCGAGCAACTGACAATCCGAGCCGGGATGATACCGGATATGAGAGCGCATATCCTGTCCACTGTCCTGGTCGTAAAGGAGGCCGCCCGCGGATCCAGTCCGCAATTGTGCATCCCCCAAAGAACCGGGCTGATGCCGCCAAGCCGCGCCAGGACGCCTCCGACGAGGTTGGCGTGATACATCCAGCACTGAACCACGTCCGGCCGATAGGTCGAGAACACGCGCCTGAGCGAGGCGAGCCCCTTGAGACTCAACCTTCCCTTTGGCATCGCCAGGCAGGCGAGCGGTATTTTGGCCGCGCGAAGCAACGGGCCATATTTTCCGTCACCCGAAAGCGAGACGACAAAATGGGAATGGCTGCGCTCGGCCGTGCACAGGCGGTATAGCGCTGCCTCGGCGCCGCCGTTCTCAAGTCCGGTGATGACGTGCAGGATCTTAATACGACCGCTCCTTCCCCACGGCGTTCGTGGGATCGACACCCATCGCGAGCAGGTAGGCGTCGGCCACCTTTTCGACACTGAAATCCCGCGCCCGATGCCTGACGTCCGGAGGATCAGCTTCATCAAGGGCGGCCATCACTTCTGCCGCAAAACCCTGGGCATCTCCGACCGCGGCGAGACGCCCCCACTTGCCGTCCTCCAGAATCTCGGCCGGACCGCTTTCGCAGTTGGTGCTCACCACGTTGGTCCCGCAAGCCATTGCTTCGATGATCGTGTTTGGAAATCCCTCCCTGCGGGAGGATTGAAGAAACAACGCTGCCCGCCGCATCCACGGATACGGATTCTTCGAAAAGCCGACCAGAGCGACCGAAGAATTCAGCTCGAGTTCGTCGATCAGGGTTTGAAGCGATCCCCGCAGCGGTCCTTCCCCGACAATGGCCAATTTGACGGCCCTCTTCGTCGCAATCCGCGCGAAGCTGCTTATGAGCGTGGCATGGTCTTTTGCGAAATCAAGCCGCCCAACGGCCACCAGCAAGATCCTGCCATCCTCGACCGCGAAGGGGTGATCGAGCGGTTCATCCGCCTGCTCTTCAACATGTTTGATGTCCAGCGGATTGTAGATCGTTTTGACGGAACTCCGGTGGACCCCGATGCTCTGGATCAGGTCTTCCGCGACGCCATGCGATACAGTGATGATCGTGTCGGCACGACCATAGGTCAGCCGCATGAGGAATGGCAGGAACTTCTCACGAACCAGCTTCGTATCAGCGACGGTCCTGGAAAGATTGCTCCTTTCCGATATCACGATCGGTGTCCGGCGGAGCGAGAGCATGGACGAGACGATGCCAACGATATTTGCATGGGGTAACGCCGTCAGCATCACTCGCGGCTGCTCCCGCCTCAAATACCGGATCAAAGCCAATACGGAAAACAGCAACCGCGAGGCTCGGAGGTCCTGTATCCTTATCGTCTTCGGAACCAAAGCGAGATACTCGCCCGTCGCACACCCAAGCACCAGATCGATCGGCAAGCCGCGCCGGCCAAATTCGCTGGCCAGGGTGAGCATTGCCCGCTCGGTGCCGCCAGCACGAAGAGAGGGAATGAAGATAGCAATCCGAGCGTCTGGGCTGCCTGGTGATCTCTTGTCTTGGCGCGTGCACGTCACTCGGTTCGCCACCTTTCCTGGCCGGTCACGGCGAAAGCTTTTTTGCTTGCGCCTGACCGTGCGCGATGAGCGATGCTCCACCCGGATACCGGGGAGACAGCCGTCGCACTCGGGTCCACGAAAGCGGAGAATATCTTCGGGTGATCAATGTCTTCGCCGAAAGACATAGGCGTAGGTTTCAGCCGCATCCTTCCCGATGAGAAGAGCCGAGAGACCTAGCCAGAGGCGCCAGACAAGGAAGGCCGGCACGAAAGCGTAGAAGTATGAACTCCTCCAGAACAGATGACGCTGGACGAGTTCCAGGCCATTTTGCGCTGCGATCCTTTCCACCTCGCTCGGCAGGCATCTGTCATAGAAGGCTGGGAAGCCGTCGTGCCCCCTGCCCTTGTCCGGATAGACCGCAAACAGCAGGCGACGCTTGATCGCCTCGGGCAAGACCCGATTGAGCCTGGCGAAAACGGCGTTGCGTGAAGGCGAGAAAATGGCGACCGTGCCGCCCGGCCTTACGCAGCTGGCAATGCCGCGAAATGCGCCTTCGCCGTCGCGGACGTGCTCCAGAGTGGCCTGGCATATGACCAGATCGGCATCTCCCTTCCCCCTGAACGAAGTAAGGTCCGCCTCGATCCGCTCGTCATAGATCTCGCCCGGAGCCTTCGACAGTTCCTTGGCATCGCGGTCCACCCCGACGACAACCAGCCCCAGACGACGCTTCTCGGCTAGGCTTACAAGCGGCCTTGCTCCTCCGCCCAGATCATAGACCAGTGCGTTAGGTGTAAAGAGCACCGGTGCGATTTCCGCAGCAAAGGCGTGGTTGCCATCCACGCGCAGCCGTAGCGGCAAGGCTCGGTCCAGACATTCTGAGACCGCCACGTTCGTGCGAACAAAGCCCCGCAGCAACGACGCTATCCCGTCATCGATTTCGTGGACAAGACGTGACCTCCCCCCTACCTCCGCTCAAAATAGGCCTGGTACCATTCGACGAACCGCCCGACGCCCTCCGTCACGGACGTGCCGGGACGATAGCCGACCGCCGCCTGCAGCGCCGAAGTATCGGCAAAAGTGTCAGGCACGTCTCCGGCCTGCAGCGGCAAGAGCTCCACGATGGCCTTACGGCCAAGCGCGTTTTCAAGCGCCTCGACATAGGCGGTCAGCTTCACCGGGTTGTTGTTGCCGATGTTGAAAATGCGCCAAGGCGCGCTGCTCGTCGCAGGATCCGGATTATCGGAATCCCAGGCGGGGTTAGCCGCGGCGGGGCTGTCGCTGGCGCGGATCACGCCTTCGGCGATATCTTCGACATAGGTGAAGTCGCGTGTATGATTGCCGTTGTTGAACAGCTTGATCGGCTCGCCGGCCAGGATGTTCCTGGTGAACAGGAACAGCGCCATGTCGGGACGTCCCCAAGGGCCGTACACTGTGAAGAAACGCAAGCCCGTGGTCGGCAGCCCGAACAGGTGGCTGTAGCTGTGCGCCATCAGCTCGTTGGCGCGCTTGGTTGCGGCGTAGAACTGCAGCGGATGATCCGCCGGGCGATGCTCGGAAAACGGCATGTCGGTATTGGCGCCATAGACGCTCGACGTGCTGGCATAGGTCAGGTGGCCGACACGGCTGTTGCGGCAGGCCTCCAGCATGTTGGCGTAGGCGATAATGTTGCTCTCGACATAGGCGTGCGGGTTTTCAAGGCTGTAGCGGACGCCGGCCTGGGCGGCGAGATGGATCACCCTGTCGAAGGCGTGATCGGCAAAGCAGCCGTCCACCACGTTTCGCTCTGCGAGATTACCGTGGATGAAATGGTAGCCCGCATTGGTGTTGCGGCTTGCTTCGGCCAGAAGCCGCAGCCGCGCCTGCTTGATCTGCGGATCATAGTAGTCGTTGATGCTGTCTATGCCGACGACCTCGTCGCCGCGTTCGAGCAGCCGCCTGGCGACGTGATAGCCTATGAAGCCGGCAGCGCCGGTGACCAGAACCTTCATCAGAACCGCCCGTCCGTAACATCCCTGGGGAACAGACCCTTGATGTCGTAGACGACGCTAGGGTCCTTGCAAAGCGCCCGAAGACCGGCAACGCCCAGGGTGTGAAACTGCCCGTGCCCCACGGCGACGACAACGCCATCGTAACGCGCGGCGGGCATCTCTTTAACGCTCGTTACGCCAAAGGCGCGCGCGCATTCCTGCGCATCGACCCAAGGATCCCAGATATCGATGCCGGCATTGTACTGCCTCAGCTGCGCGACAATGTCGGCGACCTTGGAGTTTCTCAGGTCCGGACAGTTTTCCTTGAAGGCCGCGCCCATGACCAGAATCCGGCTGCCAACGACAGGTATGCCCTTGCGCATCATAAGGCGGGCCGTCTGGTCCGCTGCATGCCGGCCCATGCCGTCGTTGATGCGGCGACCGGCAAGAATCACCTCGGGATGATAGCCGAGTTCTTGAGCCTTGTGGGTCAGATAATAGGGATCGACGCCTATGCAGTGGCCGCCGACGAGACCAGGGCTGAAGCGCAGGAAATTCCATTTGGTGCCGGCCGCTTCCAGCACCTCCGACGTGTCGATGCCCAGTTTGCCGAAGATCAGCGACAATTCGTTCATCAGAGCGATGTTGAGGTCGCGTTGCGTGTTCTCGATGACCTTGGCTGCCTCGGCGACCGCGATGCTCGAGGCGCGGTGCGTGCCGGCGGGAACGATCGAGGCATAGAGCGCGTCGATGGCGTCCGCCACCTCCGGCGTGGAGCCGCTGGTCACCTTGACGATCGTCTGAAGCCGGTGCTCGCGGTCGCCGGGGTTGATGCGCTCAGGGCTGTAGCCCAGGAAGAAGTCTTCGTTGTAGCGCAGCCCCGAATGTTTCTCGATCAGCGGCGCACACACCTCTTGCGTACAGCCGGGATAGACGGTCGATTCAAAGATTACCACCGCACCGGGGGAGATCACCTCGCCGACCGTGGCGGACGCCATGACAAGGGGCTTCAGGTCCGGCCGGTTGGCCCTGTCGATCGGAGTGGGGACAGTGACGATGAAAACTCCGCAATCCCGCAGATCGACCTTGTCGCTGGTGAACCGCAGCCGCGTGGCGGCGTCGATTTCATCTCTGCTGGCCTCGAGCGTGTGATCCTCGCCACGCCTCAGCGCATCCACACGCGATTGGCTGATGTCGAAGCCGACGACGTCCCTGATCGCTCCGAGGGCCACCGCCAGCGGCAAACCCACATAGCCAAGCCCGATGACAGCTATTTTCCTGGAGCCGAGGTCCATTTGCTTCCTATCCGGCAAACCTTAATCAGCCACGGCCTCCGCTATCGCGCACCATGGCCGGTAATCATCGTCTTTATGGTTCTGAGGGTGATGAGAACATCAAGCCAAGGCGAGAAGTTCTTTATGTAGTAAAAATCGTAGTGTAATTTCTCCATCACATCGTCGACCGCCGCAACATGCCCCTGGTTTACTTGCGCCCACCCGCTCACACCTGGCCTGACGATGTGCCGGTAGCGATAGAACGGCAATTCCGCCTCATACCAGTGCGACAGGACGACAGCCTCGGGCCGTGGCCCGATCCAGCTCATTTCGCCGCGCAGGATGTTGATGGCCTGCGGCAGCTCGTCGATCCTGAACTTGCGTAAAAAACGCCCTATCCGGGTGATGCGATCGTCGTCACGTTTCGTGATCGCCTTGTCCTTGTCGCTGCCAATGCCGGCTTGCTGCCTCATCGAACGAAACTTGTAGACCGTGTAGATCCGGCCCCTGTAGCCAATGCGGGGCTGGCGAAACAGCACCGGGCCCTCCGAGTCCAGCCGGATCAGCAGCGCGATCAACACCACGAAAGGTGAAAGAGCCACGACCATGACAAGCGCGGAGATCCAGTCGATTGCCTGCTTGATCTTGAGATAGGCCTGGTTCGGATTGAGCGAGCCGAGCGTGTTTTCCGACAGGTGTTCGATCTCGACGCGGCCGGTCAGCGATTCGCTGACCTGCTTGACGTGGTAGACCGGCGTGCCCGAAAGGGCCCGGTCCGCGATGTATCGTTCCCATTCGGCGTCAAGGTCGGCCCGCAGATCGACAACCACGCCATTCGCCCGTTCGATGACGGTGCCAGGCGAAGTGATCCAGAACCAATGCACTCCCGGCAGTGTCCTTAGGCGCTCTACGTTCCCGCCGGGAATGACGACCAGCCGGTACGGTTCGAGATGCCGCGTTATGATGCTCAGGCCAAAATACCAGAGCGTGGACTGGGTGAAGCTGGCAGCCGCCTGAAACCGGCTGTACTCGAAACGAAAAAAGAAAATAGTCAGGAAAACAAGCCCGTAGGACAGCACAAACGTCGGCAGGATGTAGCTGGCAGCGGCCACGCCGGGGAAATTCCCGATACGCCGATAGGCAAGGAAGCCTGCCACATGCGCAATGACCGCGGCAGCGACGGTTACCTGGAGATTGGCGACGTAGACCGCATCGGGTTTGAAGGCGATCCGGATGAGGGCCGGCGCCACGATCGCGAACGTCAGTCCGCCAATAAGTTGAAAGCGAATTCTGAACAGGAAGTGCCGGCTTCCGACAAGAGTTGATGTTGCGACATTCAACTTCTTCCCCCCTCGAAGCTGCCATGTCCGCGATTGCCATGGCAATAATGCGCTTGGCTTGGCCGTTCCTTCGCAAAGCGAAATCGGGCCTGTCGCTACTGGCTGTTCGACTCAGTCGAAGATCAAGAGCTACGACACTGTAACGATACCAGCAAGTATCTATTTACACTGTAGCAATCGGCAGGATTTTTTATCAATCGCGTCGCTGAATGCGGTTTAAAAGCTATCGCTAATAGATAGGCTTACTGCCGGCCGTCGAGAATGTCTGGACGCATGAAGGTAAATGGATGTTCGTATCACTGGTGACTGGCTGACTGCTTGGGCACGACCTGCCAGTCACATCTGTCCGACCCGGACCAATGACCAGGTACTTCCCCGGAACCTCGTTTAAATTCAGGAGCGCTTCAGCAGCGACCAGACGGCTGGCACCAGGCTTGCGGCCAGAGCAACCTTGATCAGATCACCGACGATGAACGGCACGACGCCGAACTGCCAGGATTTTTCCGGACCGATGAGCATCGCCAGCCAGGCAAAGCCCATGGCCATCATGACGAACTCGGCAACCAGCATCGCGTTGAAAAGCTTGATCGGATGGCGATCCCAGCCGCGATCGGCGGCCCAGCCGGCGATCGCCGCCATGACCACGAAGCCGGCGAGATAGCCGCCGGTCGAGCCGAGCATGTAGGCAATGCCAATTCCCTTTTCCGGCGTGCTCTGGAAGACCGGGAAGCCCATCGCGCCCTCGGCCATATAGAGCAGCAGGGTGGCGACGCCGAGCCGCAGGCCGAAAGCGGCCCCGATCAGCAGGACGGCGAGCGTCTGCATCGAAATATCGACTGGCCCCAGAACCACCTTGGTCTTGGCCGACAGGGTCAGGAGCAATGTCCCGGCTATCGCCAGGAAGAACTGCGTTGCCAGCCGCGCCGCGCCATCTTGCGGCAGAGCCAGAGAAACAAGCGGGCGCATCGTCGTTGCAGTTGCCATGGTCTTCCCCATCCGAGTGCCGCCATCCGATGATCGCGGTCTTGCGTTTTCCTATATTGGCTTGCGTGCTATGCGGCAATCGGTTTTGCCATTCCCGCAACAGGCATCGACACCGTCATGGCCCTCGAATTCGATACCAGCTTCGATCCCTGCTACGGCGGGGGCGTCAGCGTCGCGCCCGACGTGCAGCGCGTCACGGCCCGAAATCCAAGTCCCTTCACCTTTCACGGCACCAACAGCTACATCGTCGGACGCGATACGCTGGCAGTGATCGATCCGGGGCCGGATGACGAAGCTCACCTTCGCACCTTGCTCGACGTCATCGCCGGCAGGCCGGTCAGCCACATCTTCGTCAGCCACACGCATCGCGACCATTCACCGCTGGCGGCACGGCTGAAGCAGGAGACCGGAGCCCAGGTGATGGCGGAAGGGCCGCACCGGCCGGCAAGGCCATTGCATATTGGCGAGATCAACGCGCTCGATGCCAGCGCCGATACCGCTTTCGTTCCCGATCTCGCGCTGCCGGACGGCGCGCTGGTCGCCAGCGACGGCTGGGCAATCCGCACGGTCCTGACCCCCGGCCATACCGCCAACCACGCGGCATTCGCGCTGGAGGGCACCGGCATCCTGTTTTCGGCCGACCACGTCATGGCGTGGGCGACCTCCATCGTCGCGCCGCCGGACGGGGCGATGGCGGACTACATGGCCTCGCTGGACCGGCTGATCGAACGCGGTGACCGCCTGCTGCTGCCCGGCCACGGCGGGCCGGTGACGGCACCGCGAGGCTTCATGCGCGGATTGAAGACCCATCGCAAAATGCGCGAACGGGCCATATTGGAGCGGATCCGCGCGGGCGACCGCACGATCGCAGACATGGTCAAGGCGATCTACAGGGATACCGACCCGCGGCTGCATGGCGCCGCCGGGTTGTCGGTGCTTGCCCATCTGGAGGATCTGGTGGCGCGCGGCCTGGTCGCGACAGACGCCGCGCCGGCCATAGACGGCATTTTTAGGCCAGCCCCTTAGGCCCGAGCATCTATTCGGCCGGAGCCGCGCCGACCTGGCCGGCGACTTCCTGGTCCAACTCCGCCAGAAAGTCGGTGATGCGCGCAGCGTTGTCGCCGAGGTCGTAGCGGCCGTAGCGGGAAGCCGACCGCATGTCGACGAGAACCGTATCCCCGTCGTCCGTGATGCGAATTGCCACGTCTGCGGGGAGGCCCAACACGAAGCTCCTGGCGACAGCGGTAATCGTCACGTCGCTTTGCCCGGCGAGTTCGGGATAGGGTCCGGTAAGATCCCAATTGCGGCGGTCGAGCACGGTTTCAACGGCAGTGACGACGGTCTCGAACGGCAGGTCGTAGCTGCGCGCGGTGACAAGCGGATAGCTGTCGGTCTGCAACCGCTGCTCCCCGGGCGTCGGCGGCGAGAGCACGTTCATGTCCTTCGTGCGACCGGTGACGTCGAGTGCCGGCGGTTCGTCGAAATCGGTCGAAATATCCCTGAGCGGCGGAAAGATTGTCGCCCAATAGGCGGCGATGCCATAGGGGGTCAGCACCAGCACTGCCAGCAAGACGCCGACCGTGATGTCGCGGCCGCCATAGTCGCCAAAATTCCACACCCTCGAGAAGGCAAATCCGGCGAACAGCAGCGCCAGCGCCGCCAACAGCGCGACGATAGCCAACACCCACAGGAACACCGGCGTTTCAACAAGGTTGAAATAATGGCCAACGAACACGGTCAGCAAAAGCACCGCCGAAAAAGCAGCGGTGCGCCGCGACCATCCGGCAGCCTTCGACGTTTGCCGTTCCGAAATGCTGACCATGTTTCTCTGCGTCATCCCAAGCCGAAGAAGACTTAGCGCATGGCCACCAAAATCGGAATCGATTTTCGAGGAGGATCGTGCGCCAGTTGGAAATGCTATCGTGCCCTGCCGGAAAGGTGCACGGCGCTGCACTGTCTTTTTACGACCGCATCAGGCCGAGACACGCAATATCGCATCAATCCGTCGGCAAGCGGTAGTCCCTGAATTGCTGGCGCAAGGTGATCTTCTGGATCTTGCCGGTGGCGGTGTGCGGAATTTCGCCGACGAAAGCGACGTCGTCGGGCATCCACCATTTGGCCACCTTACCGTCGAGAAAACCAAGGATATCGGTTTTGGTCGGTTCCTTCCCCGGCTTGCGGACAACCACCAGCAAAGGCCGCTCGCCCCATTTCGAATGAGGGACGCCAATGGCGGCTGCCTCGGCGACATCGGGATGGCCGACGGCCAGATTCTCCAGGTCGATGGTCGAAATCCATTCGCCGCCGGACTTGATGACGTCCTTGGCGCGATCGGTGATCTGCATATAGCCGCCAGCGTCGATGTGGGCGACATCCCCGGTATCGAACCAGCCGTCCTCGTCGAACTGCTCCGAGCCGGCGCCGCCGTAGTAGGCGCTGGCCACCGCGGGGCCGCGCACCTTCAGCCGCCCGAATGTCTTGCCGTCCCAAGGCAGCGCGTTGCCGTCGTCGTCCGTCACCTTCATCTCGACGCCGAAGGGCGGGTAACCCTGCTTGCCCTGGACATCGAGCCGGGCGTCACCCTGAAGGCTTTCATAGTCCGGCTTCAGCGTACACAGTGTGCCGAGCGGCGACATTTCGGTCATGCCCCAGGCGTGGACGACTTGGACATCGTAATTGTCCTGGAATTTCTTGGTGATGATGCGTGGGCATGACGAGCCGCCGATGACGACCTTGTTGAGGTAGGGCAGCTTCCTGCCGGTCTCCTCCAGATATTGCAGCAGCATCATCCACACGGTCGGCACGGCGGCACTGAAGGTTACTTTCTCGGTGTCGAGCAATTCATAGATGGAGGCGCCGTCCATCTTACAGCCCGGCATGACAAGCTTGGCGCCGATCATCGGTGCGCTCTGGCCAAGGCCCCAGGCATTGGCGTGGAACATCGGAACCACCGGCAGGATCGTGTCGCGCGAAGACAGGCCCATCGCGTCGGGCATGGCGGCGATCATGGCGTGCAGGACATTCGAGCGGTGACTGTAGACGACGCCCTTTGGATCGCCAGTGGTTCCAGACGTATAGCACATGCCGGCGGCGGTGCCTTCGTCGAAGCTCTTCCAGGCGAAATCGCCATCGGCCTCGTCGAGCCATTCCTCGTAGGCGACGACGTTGGGCAGCATGGTCTGCGGCAGATGCGCCCTGTCGGTCAGCACGATCACCTGTTTCAGGGACTTGACCGCGCCGGCGATCTTCTCGAGCAAAGGGAGGAAAGTCAGGTCGACAAAGACCGCCTTGTCTTCGGCATGGTTCATGATCCAGACGATCTGCTCGGGAAACAGCCGCGGGTTGAGCGTATGATAGATCGCGCCGATGCCCATGATGCCATACCAGGCCTCGATGTGGCGCGCCGTGTTCCAGGCCAGCGTCGCAATGCGGTCGCCCAGCCGATAGCCGTCACGCTCCAGGCGCTGGGAGACCTTCAGGGCGCGACGGTGGATGCTGGCGTAGGTTGTGCGCACGATCGGACCTTCGATCGAGCGCGATACGATCTCTCGCGCGCCATGCTGCCGCTCTGCGTTGTCGATAAGCTTATGGCAAAGAAGCGGCCATTCCTGCATCAGCCCCAGCATTCGTTCCTCCCTTACGCTCCTCGCTTTTTTTGCCATTGTGAAGCGAACCGGTGGATTGTCCAGCCACCACCGGGTGGCGAACGAAATCCGAATGCCGGTCGCGCAGGCAAGCGATCGAATCGCGTCTTTCTTGGAGGTCCGAATGCCTGGCGCTCATGCCATCGAACCGGCGGCCTTGAAATCCATTATATCAGAGAAGTCTAAATTACTCGACCGAGAGGAGAATCCGCCACAATCCGGCCATCGTCGGCATTAAGTTTCGTTAATGGGCAAAGGGGTGCGATTGGCGACTGAAAGAGGTTCGCATGGACACGCAGCTCGACGATAAGGCACTGGAAAGCACGCTTGCCGAAAGCCTGGGCGATCTGGTGCCGGATACAAAGACTGTTTCCGAAGACGAATTTGTTGAAGTTGTCGGCGGTGCGCTCGAAGCGGTGGGCGGCACGCTGCTGTTCAAGATGTGCGTCCAGAACGAAGGGGAAGGCGAGCACGTCGCCGCGGCATCCGTGGGCGATGGCGGCAATCGTCAATTCCTGCTGCTCACCTTGCCGACCGGCGGCGGCCACTTGAAAGTCGAGACCGCATCCAGGAGCAGCAATCCCGTGGCCGGTATCGCGGCCGCCTATGCCGGCCTGATGGACGCGTTCAGAACCGCCGCCTGAGCCTCGCCGGACAAGGTCTTCGCTAAAAATGCCGTCGGTAGCGCCTACGGCTGGAGACCGATTGCGGAATTGCCGGCGACAGTCGCCCTTGCGCAAACCACCTCGTCGACACACTTAAAGTTGAGACGAGGAGAAACAGCATGGACAAGATCGCCAACCCGGCACCCGGCTTCCAGCGCAATCCCGATAAGGTCATCACCGTCGAACCGTATAAGGGCACCGTCACCGTGCGTGCAGGCGACACTGTTATCGCCTCCTCGACGAACGCCAAGGTGCTGACGGAAGCGCCCTATCCGGCCGCCTTTTACATCCCGTTCGCAGACATCGATTTCAACAAGCTGAGCGGCACGCAATCCTCCACCCATTGTCCCTACAAGGGCGACGCAAGCTACTGGAGCGTGCTGCCTGCCGGCGAGGCAGGCAAGGATGCGATGTGGGCCTATGAGCAGCCTTTCGACGAAATGGCTGAAATCCGCAACCACGGCGCGTTCTACGCAAGCAAGGTCAGCATCGAAGCCAAGCCAGGCTGAACGGACGAACGAGGAGGCCGGACCTGCCGTCCTGCCGGTCAGTCGGTGGTGCCGTTATTGCCGAAGCCTTCGGCATCGTCGAGCCGCACGAAGGTCAGACCCTTCTGCTTGAGCGCCAGCAGGCCCTGCACGACGCCCTCCCCGGCGGCATGGGTCGGCTGGTTGATATGGGCGATGATGACGTCGCCGTCCTTGGCAGCTCCTATGCGCCTTGTGGTTTCCCTGGCGCCGAGCAGTGATCCGCCATCGCCATTGATCGAGAAGCCGGCGATCTTGAAGCCCAGCTTGCGGATCATGGCGATCGCCGACGGACTATACTCCGCGGTCGCGCCACGAAACCATTTCGGCGCCGGCTCGCCAGTCCCGGCCAAGGCGACGGCGCCCGACTCGACCTCGGCCAGAACCGCTTCCGGACTGCCGGCGCTGCGTATGCCATAGATCTTCTGCGGCGTGTCGACGGCCGGGATGTGACGGCCGCCGTGGTTTTCCAGTTCGAACAGGTCGGGATGCGCCCGCATGATCTCGACGGCGGCGGCGTTCCGCTTCAGCCAGATGCCGGTGACAAAGATGGTCGCAGGTATCCTGTTTTCCACCAGCGCCGAGAGGATGCGGTTGTCGGTCCGTCCGCCACAGGCATCGAGGGTCAAGGCAACGCGCCCGGCTCCGCCTGTATCGCGCTTGATGTGCAGGATCGGTTCGATCAGGGATGCGGCATGGCCGCTGGACACCACGGCCAAAGACATGACGACAATGCAGAGATTTTTTTGCAGCAGGCGCATCAAATCCAATTCCAATCGGGCGTTTAACGCAGGCATCCCAAGACCCGCATGAAGGCGAAAATCGAGAGCTGGATAGCAGAAAAGCACCAGACGCGACAATCTCACCGTCTTGCGGCAGTTCCTCGTTCCGATCGGCGGCAAGCGCTCAGCCGCGGCCCGCCTTTGCCACCTGAACGGCCGCCTGCGCGGCCGCCAACCTGGCGATCGGCACGCGATAGGGCGAACAGGACACATAGTCCAGTCCGACCTCCTCGCAGAAGCGGATCGAGGCCGGATCGCCGCCATGCTCACCACAAATGCCGAGCTTGATCCCTGGCCGCGTCGCCCTGCCCTTCTCGGCGGCCATGCGCACCAGTTCGCCGACGCCATGGATGTCCAGCGATACGAACGGATCCTGTTCGATGATGCCTTTCTGGCGATAGGTCTCCAGGAACGAGGCCGCGTCGTCGCGCGAGATGCCGAATGTCGTCTGGGTCAGGTCGTTGGTGCCGAAAGAGAAGAACTCGGCCGATTCAGCGATGACATGGGCGCGGATCGCCGCGCGGGGGAGCTCGATCATGGTTCCAGTCAGGTAGTCGATCTTGACGCCGCTTTCGTCCATGACGCTCTTGGCCACCGCATCGATGCGCGCCTTGACATAGTCGAGTTCCTTCACAAGCCCGACCAGCGGCACCATGATCTCGGGGACCACCAGCGCGCCGGCCTTGCGGCCAGCCTCGACGGCGGCTTCGAAAATGGCGCGCGCCTGCATCTCGGCGATCTCGGGATAGGACACCGCAAGCCGGCAGCCGCGATGGCCGAGCATCGGGTTGAATTCGTGCAGCGCCTCGGTGCGCTGCCTGAGCTTGTCCGGCGCAACATTCATCGCCGCCGCGACTTCGGCTATCTCGGCCTCGGTCTTGGGCAGGAATTCGTGCAACGGCGGATCGAGCAGGCGGATGGTCACCGGCAGGCCGGCCATGATCTCGAACAGCTCCAGGAAATCCGCTCGCTGCATCGGCAGCAACTTGGCAAGCGCGGCGCGCCGGTCCTTTTCGGTGTCGGCCAGGATCATCTCGCGCATGGCGATAATGCGGGCGCCATCGAAGAACATGTGTTCGGTGCGGCACAAGCCGATGCCTTCGGCACCGAAGGAGCGCGCCATGCGCGCGTCGAGCGGGGTTTCGGCATTGGTGCGCACCTTCATGCGCCGCACCGCGTCCGCCCATTCCATGATCGCGGCGAAATCGCCGGAAAGCTCA
Source organism: Mesorhizobium sp. B2-1-1 (assembly GCF_006442975.2). Classification (NCBI taxonomy): domain Bacteria; kingdom Pseudomonadati; phylum Pseudomonadota; class Alphaproteobacteria; order Hyphomicrobiales; family Phyllobacteriaceae; genus Mesorhizobium; species Mesorhizobium sp. B2-1-1. The sequence goes on from NZ_CP083954.1 coordinate 4,580,308, forward strand.
GGCTGGAGCATCGCCACTGCGCCCTTGAGCACCTGCCCGTTGCCGCCGTCGATGGTGATGATGTCGCCCTTGCGGAAGGTCTGCCCCATCGACATCAGCGTAGCTGCCTTATAGTCGACGCGCAGCGAACCGGCGCCCGAAACGCACGGCTTGCCCATGCCGCGCGCCACGACCGCGGCATGGCTGGTCATGCCGCCGCGCGTGGTCAGGATGCCCTCCGCCGCATGCATGCCGTGGATGTCCTCGGGACTGGTCTCGACACGCACCAGGATAGCCTTGCGTCCTTGTGTCTTGAGATCTTCGGCGTCCGCGGAGGAAAAGACGATTTCGCCGGTGGCGGCGCCTGGAGACGCTGGCAGGCCGACGCCGATGACGTCGCGCGCGGCCTTTGGATCGATGGTGGGGTGCAGAAGCTGGTCGAGCGAGGCGGGATCGATGCGGGCGACCGCCTCCTCTTTCGAGATCAGGCCGTCCCTGGCCATCTCGACGGCAATCTTCAGCGCCGCCTTGGCGGTGCGCTTGCCGGACCTCGTCTGCAACATCCACAATTTGCCGCGCTCGATGGTGAATTCGAGGTCCTGCATGTCGCGGTAGTGCTTTTCCAGCCTGTCCGAGATGGTGACGAAGGACTGGAAGGCGTCCGGCATCAGTTTCTGCAATGACGGCTTGTCGGAGCCGGCGGCGATGCGAGCCGCCTCGGTGATGTTCTGCGGCGTGCGGATACCGGCGACGACGTCCTCACCCTGCGCATTCACCAGGAACTCGCCATAGAGCTGCTTTTCGCCGGTCGACGGATTGCGAGTGAAGGCGACCCCGGTGGCCGAAGTTTCACCCATGTTGCCGAACACCATGGCCTGGACGTTGACCGCCGTGCCCCAGCTTTCGGGAATATCGTGCAGGCGCCTGTAAGTGATGGCGCGGTTGTTCATCCAACTCGAGAACACGGCACCGATCGCGCCCCAGAGCTGTTCGTGCGGATCCTGCGGGAACGGCTTTCCGAGCTCCTCTTCGACCTTGGCCTTGTAGAGCGCGATGACGCCTTGCCACTCGATGGCCGTCAGTTCCGTGTCGAGTTCATGGCCGAGGCTGGCCTTCTGATCCTCGAGGATCTCCTCGAACACCTCGTGGTCGAGCCCCATGACGACATCGGAATACATCTGGATGAAGCGCCGGTAGCTGTCATAGGCAAAGCGCGCATCGCCGGAATCGGCGGCCAGCGCCTCGACGGTTTCGTCGTTGAGGCCGAGATTGAGCACGGTGTCCATCATGCCAGGCATCGAGGCGCGGGCGCCGGAGCGCACCGACACAAGCAGCAGTTTCGACGGATCGCCGAAACGGCGGCCGGTGAGCCGGCCGATATGGTCCAGCGCCACGGCGACGTCCGCTTCAAGCCCTGCCGGATAGGCGCGGCCGTTGGCATAGTAGGCGTTGCAGACCTCCGACGTGATGGTGAAGCCCGGCGGCACCGGCAGGCCAAGGCTACACATCTCGGCCAGATTGGCACCCTTGCCGCCCAACAGATTCTTGTCGCCAGCCCGGCCTTCGGCCGCGCCGTCGCCAAAGGTGAAAACCCACTTGGTCATGCTTTGCTCTCCGGTTGCAGGAGATTGGAAAGATTGACGAAACAGAAAGCCCCGCCATATCCCGACTTTGGACGGATATGATGCTGCAATGCGAAAGGCAAGGCGTCGGCAAAGCCGTTTGGCCGCTACAATCGATTAAGCAAAAGCTGCGGCAAAAGGACTTGCCAGTGCAACGGTCCAAGACTAGAACATACAGGGAACGAAGAGGTGCATCATGAAGCTCACCGGAAAACTCGACTATCTGGAACTGCCGGCAACCGGCGCGACGCTGGACAGTGTGAAAGCCTTCTACAGCGCCGCCTTCGCCTGGTCGTTCACCGACTATGGACCGACTTATTCGGCCTTTAGCGAGGGACTGGACGGCGGTTTCCAGGCCGACAGCGGCGACGCCACCGCCAAGCCGTTGCCGGTGCTCTACTCCCAGGATCTGGAAGAGACGCTGGCAGCCGTCGAGAATGCCGGCGGCACGATCATCAAACCGATCTTTTCGTTTCCGGGCGGCAGGCGGTTCCACTTTGCCGACCCGGCTGGAAACGAGATGGCGGTGTGGGGAGAATAGGCGGCGCGACCGGCGCATGAGGCGACCGTCGCCAATAGAGTGGTGGATCAGCAGGAAAGTCGCAATCTCCAGGCATTGAGCTTTCCACCGGCACAGCCTATAAGGCCGCGCGCAGTCGACGCATGTCAGCTGCTGGGGCGTCGCCAAGTGGTAAGGCATCGGTTTTTGGTACCGACATTCCCAGGTTCGAATCCTGGCGCCCCAGCCAAGCGCGCAAGGTCCGTTCCGGACACATAGGTTACGGTTTATACCGGAGACATGTTGTTGGAGCAGAATGAGAATCTATTCCGTCGCCGAGCGGATTGCCTTTGTCGTCACGCTCCTGGCCGTCCTCGTTCTCGCGCTGCTGCCGGCACATCGCCTCAAGCAATTCGGAATCGATATCGGCTTCCATTATGACAAGCTCAATCACGCCAGCGCATTCGCCGTGCTGGCTTTCCTGGGCAGCCTCGGCTGGCCGCGGCACAAGCCGGCGCTGATCGTCTTCCTCGCCTTTGTCGGCGCTGCCATAGAAATTCTCCAGGGCACCACGGCGATAGGCCGCGATTTCGACGTGCTCGACTGGGTTGCCGATTGCATTGGCATTGCATGCGGTCTGCTGGCCGCGATCTGGGCGACCTGGATCGTGCAACGCGCAAGGTGAGAAGAAGCCGAACCGACTGCCTTACCGCGAAAGACAACGCTCAAAATCAGGCTTCAGCACGGCACGTTGAGGTGAAGTCAGCTTGCCTCGCGCATGGCTTCGGCTGCCTGCAGATCGACCGAAACGAGCTGGCTGACGCCCTGCTCGGCCATGGTCACCCCGAACAGCCGGTCCATGCGCGCCATGGTGATCGGATTGTGGGTGATGATGACGAAGCGCGTCTCGGTGGTCTTGGCCATCTCGTCCATCAGATTGCAGAAGCGTTCGACATTGTGGTCGTCGAGCGGCGCATCGACCTCGTCGAGCACGCAGATCGGCGCCGGGTTGGTGAGGAACACGGCGAAGATCAGCGACATCGCCGTAAGCGCCTGTTCGCCGCCGGACAGCAGCGTCATGGTCTGCGGCTTCTTGCCGGGCGGACGGGCAAGGATTTCAAGCCCCGCCTCAAGCGGATCCTCGGATTCGATCAGCTGCAATTCCGCCGTGCCGCCGCCGAAGAGATGCGAAAACAGCCGCTGGAAATGGCCGTTGACCACGTCGAAGGCCGCGAGAAGCCGCTCGCGGCCCTCGCGGTTGAGGCTCTGGATCGCTTGCCGGAGCTTGCGGATCGCCTCGATGATGTCCTCGCGCTCCGAGACGATGGTCTCCAGCCGGTCCGAAAGCTCCTTCTGCTCTTCCTCGGCGCGCAGGTTAACGGCGCCGAGCCGCTCGCGCTCGATCTTCAGCCTGTCGAGCTGGCGCTCGATCTCGGCCATTTCGGGCATCGGATCGTCCGCTTCCAGCCCGGTATGGCGGATGACCAGATGTGGCGGCGTGTTCAGCGTCTCCTGGATGCGCGCCTCGACCTCCAGCCGGCGCTCGTCGGCCGCGGTCAAGCGCTCCTCGGCGCGGACACGGGTCTCGCGCGCCTCGGCCAGCGACTGGATGGCGCCGGTGGCCGCCTTGTCCAGTTCGGCCTGCCTGTTCTCCGCTTCCTGCAGACGGTCGGCTGCCGCCTTGCGCAAGGTCTCGGCTTCGGTGAGCTGCGACAGCAAGGCGCGCCGCTTGGCATCGATCTCGTCGGGTGCGTCGGCCAATCTCTCGCGTTCGGCCTCGGCCTCTGCCTTGCGTTCGCCCAGCGAGGCGATCTGCGTCGAAGCGTTCTCGGCGCGCTCCAGCCAGTTGCTGCGCTCGGCGCCGATCGCATCGAGCCGGCGCGAACGCGCCTCGGCCTCCCGCCGCAACCCTTCATGGACGGCACGCGCATCGGCGAGCGTGGCGCGGTCGCGGGCGACATTGGCCGAGGATTGCTCGAGCTGTATCTGCAGGTCGCCGAGATCGGGCGCGTCCTGCAGCAGCATTTCCGCCTCGGCAAAGGCGGCCGAAGTTTCTTCATGACTGTCGACAATACGGGCGCGGGCCTCGTCCAGGGCGGCGCGCCGGCTCGCCAACTCGCCGCCGGCCTTTTCGGCTTCGGCCAGCGCGTTGCGGGCGGCGTCCAGCCCGTGCTGGGCGTCGCGTCCGGCCTGACGCGCGGCGCGCTCGGCCTCGCTGGCCTCGCGAAGCGACTGTTCGGCCTGTGCGAGCACTGCCTCGGCCTCGCGCAGCACAAGCGTCGCCTGCACCGCTTCGGCATCGAGCTCGGCCAGCCGGTTCTTTTGCGCCAGGCGTTGCGCGGCCGCGGTCGGCGCGTCGGCGCTGGCGGTCAGCCCGTCCCACCGCCACAGCGCGCCCTCAGGGCTGACCAGCCTCTGGCCGGGCGCGAGCAGCCCTTGCACGCGGCGGCCGTCGGCGGCTTCGACAATGCCGATCTGCGCCAGCCGGCGGGCAAGCTGCGCCGGGGCACGTACCACGCTGGCCAGGCTCTTGATGCCTTCGGGAAGCGCGGCGTCACCGGTCTGGATCGCGCTCTCGCCCCAATGCACCGGGGCGCTGCGGTCGAGCGGCACGTCAAGGTCCTCGCCGAGGGCGGCGCCCAAGGCCGTCTCATAGCCGCGCTCGACGCTGATCTGTTCCAGCACGGACGGGAAGAGATCGCCGCTGGCTGCGTTCAGGATCTTGGCCAGCGTGCGGGCTTCGGTTTCGATGCGCGCCAGTTCGGCCCTGGCGTCCTGTAACGGCGGGCGGGCGGCATTTTCGGCGGCGCGCGCCTCGGCGACCGCCTGTTCGGCGGCAATCGCGCCGGCCTCGCTCTCTTCGAGCCGCGCCAGCGCGTCCTCGACCAGAAGTCGCTTCTCGGCCGGGTCGGGCAGGCCCGCGACTTTGGAGAGCATTTCCGACAATTCGCGGTCGACATCGGCGAGTTGGCGGGCGAAACGGTCCCGACGCTCGGCGGTCTCGCGCAGCGTCCGCTCGACCTGATTGCGCGAAGCGGCGGCCTCGGCCCGCTCGGCGGTAAGTGCTGCAAGCCTGGCTTCGCTCTGCGAGAGCGTCGCGGCTGCCTGTTCGAAGGCGGCGCGGGTGGTTGCTTCACGCTCGGCCGCGCCGCCATTTTCGGAGTTGAGCGCTGCTTCCTCGGCGCGCAGGCGTTCCAGGATATCCGCATTGTCGCGCACCATGCGCTCCTCGCGGGCGATGTCACCGTCGAGCTGCTGGAGCCGGCGCTCGAGTTCCGCCTGACGGGCGCGGATGCGGCCGGCTTCTTCCTCGATCTGCGATCTGGCGATCGACAGGCGCTGGAAGGCCGCGGCCGCCGCAGCTTCGGCGTCACGCAAATCGGGCAGCCGATGCGCGCCGATACCTTGCTCCCTGGCGGCCGCCATCTGGGCGGCGGCGCGGTCGCCAACCAGGGCGGTGGCGACGGCCAGCGCCGAACGTGCCTCGCCTTCCTGGGCCTTGGCCAGCGTCCAGCGCAGATGGAGCAGCGTCGCCTCGGCCTTGCGGATGTCGGCCGACAGGTTCTTGAAGCGGGAGGCCTGGCGTGCTTGGCGCTTCAGGCTTTCGATCTGGCTTTCCAGCTCGCCAACGACGTCATCCAGGCGCTCGAGGTTCTGCTCGGCGGCCTTGAGCCTGAGTTCGGCCTCGTGGCGGCGCGTATGCAGGCCGGAAATGCCGGCCGCTTCTTCCAGCAGGGCGCGGCGCGCCTGGGGCTTGGCCTGGATCAGCTCGCCGATGCGACCCTGGCCAACCATCGAGGGCGAACGCGCGCCGGTCGACTGGTCGGCGAACAGAAGCTGCACGTCCTTGGCGCGCGCTTCCTTGCCGTTGATACGGTAGAGCGAGCCCGCCTCACGCTCGATGCGGCGCGAGACCTGCAATTCGTCGGCGTCGTTGAAGGCTGCCGGCGCCGAGCGATCGCTGTTGTCGAGGAACAACGTGACCTCGGCGGTATTGCGTGCCGGGCGCGTGCCCGAGCCGGAAAAGATCACGTCGTCCATGCCGGACGCGCGCATGTTCTTGTAGGAGCTTTCGCCCATCACCCAGCGCAGCGCCTCGACAAGGTTAGACTTGCCGCAGCCGTTCGGCCCGACAATGCCCGTCAGGCCGCGTTCGATCACGAACTCGCCTGGTTCGACGAAGGATTTGAAACCGAGGAGGCGAAGGCGCGAAAACTTCATTCACGCCGCCCTGAAAGCGACTTTTGCGAAAACGCGCCGCGGGTTTGCGGCGGCGCGCAGCACGGCCAAAGGCCACGCATGCCGAAGCGCTGCCGCTTCGGCATCGCCAGGACGTCAGAGCTGAGGGTCGATGATGGCCGACATTTCCTCAATCGACATCGCCCCTTTGTAGGTCTTTCCGTTGATGAAGAAGGTCGGCGTCGAGTCGACCTTGAATTCGTCGGCGCCGCGTTTCTGGACCGCCCTCACATCGTCCAGAAGTTTCTGGTCCGTCAAGCAGGCTTCGAAGGACTCCTGTGTAAAACCGGCGAGCTTGGAGATTTGCAGCAGCGCATCCTTGGTGTTGGACACGCCCACCCAGTTCGCCTGCTGCTTGAACAGGACATCCACCATCGGGAAGTAGTTGTCCTTGGCGCAGCGCGCCAGCATGAAACCGGCCTCGGCGCTCGGATCGAACGGGAATTCGCGCAGAATATAGCGCGCCTTGCCGGTATCGATGTATTTCTTCTTCAATTCCGGAAAGGTGGTTTCGGCAAAATGCGCGCAATGCGGGCAGGTCATCGAGGCGTATTCGACGATCGTGACCTTGGCGTCGTCCTTGCCGAGTTGCTTGTCGGGCAATGCGCCGGGCTTAAGCAGTTCGGCCATGTCGACGGTGCCTTGAGCCTCCGGCGCCTTGACGGCGGCCGGCGTGGCCGATGTCGCGGGTGCGGCGGGAGCGGCAGGCTTCACATCGGCCGCCTTGGCTTCCTCACCAGAGTCGCTGCATGCCGCAAGCACGGCCACCACCGGAATGGCGGCCAGCGAAGACAGCAGGTTTCTGCGGGACAAGCTTTTGCCGAACGGAGGACGGTTCATACGAATCACCTGACAGGGGTTGGATTTTGCAACGCAAAGGCACGAAAAGGCGAGAGTTGGCGCGAATTAAGGCATCGCCGTCCCCAATCCAATCGTGAAACTTGAAGCTTATAATCACGAAATCGCGAGATTGGCGACGGTGCTATGACTTTCTTTGTCCCAGAATAGTGGCGCCGAGCCGCTCCAGAGAGGCACGCAGGCCATCGTCTTCTATCTTGCCGACGATGTGCGACAGTCTTGATTTTTCCGCCTCATTGAGAGGCCTGACGGGTGGTTTCGGCCGCGCCTTTTCACTTAGAACCGGCTTCTGCACTATCCTGATGCGGCCGATGGCCGTGAAGCCGAGAAATGCATTGACGCGATTGATGATCTCGCCGGCCTCATGCTGCAGATGGAGCGCCGCCATGCCCTCGCAGGCGATCACCAGCACGGCCGGCTCGAACGGGTCGTCTTCGTGCAGCCGCCGAGGCCACTGGATCTTTTCAGGGCGCGAATGGCCGGCCAGGCGCGAACCGGCAATCTCTTCCCACGACTGGACCAGGCTGACCGAAATGCCCGCCCGCTTGCGCAGCACCGGGTCGAGGATCGCGGTGGCGAGATCGCTCACCGGAACGGGATTGCCGAAGGGCTTTTTCCCTGCCATGTGCGTTCTCCAGCCACCCACCTCCACTCTTCCCGGCCGAGGCCGATACGAGATCAATGGCACCGCACGAGCAGACCCGCAAGGCCATATCAGAGGACAGCAGCAGCAAAGCTGCGTCTAGTGACAGCAGCAAAGCTGCGTCTAGTGACAGCAGCAAAGCTGCGTCTAGTGACAGCAGCAGAGCTGCGTCCGGGGACAGCAGCAAAGCTGGCGATACCGCATCCCGCCTGCTCGCATGGTACGACGTGCATCATCGCGAGTTGCCGTGGCGCGTGACCCCGCGCGACCATGCCCGTGGCGTGCGGCCCGATCCTTACCGGATCTGGCTGTCGGAGGTCATGCTGCAGCAGACCACGGTTGAAGCCGTGAAGGCCTATTTTCGCGCCTTTGTCGAGAAATGGCCTGATGTCGCGGCGCTGGCGGCGGCGCCCGTCGAGGACGTGATGAAAGCCTGGGCAGGGCTCGGCTACTATTCCCGTGCCCGCAACCTCAAGGCCTGTGCCGATCTGGTGGCCGGGCGCGACGGCCGGTTTCCGGATACGGAAGCCGGCTTGAAGGAATTGCCGGGCATCGGCGCCTATACTTCGGCGGCGATCGCGGCGATCGCTTTCGACCGGCCGGCTGCCGTCGTCGATGGCAATGTCGAACGTGTCGTGACCCGCCTGTTCTCCATTGCCACGCCGCTCAGCGAAGCCAAGGCCGACATTCGCGCCCGTGTCGAGCGCATGGTTCCCACGACGAGGCCCGGCGATTTCGCTCAGGCGATGATGGACCTCGGCGCCACGATCTGTACCCCGCGCCGGCCGCGCTGCATGCTTTGCCCGCTGCGCGAGGGCTGCAGCGCGGTCGTTTCAGGCGATCCTGAACAATATCCCGTGCGCCTGCCCAAGGCCGACAAACCGCTGCGGCGCGGCGCAGCCTTCGTCGCCGTGCGAAGCGACGGTGCCATTCTTCTGCGCAAACGCGCCGACAAAGGGCTGCTCGGCGGCATGACCGAGGTGCCGACGACCGGCTGGACGGCGCGGCTGGACGGCGCGACCACAGCGGCGGCCGCACCCTTTCCCGGCGACTGGCGACAAGCCGGCCGGATCGCGCATGTCTTCACCCATTTTGCGCTCGAGCTCGAAATCTTCCTCGCCCGAAGCACCGGCGAGACGCCCGCCGGGCATTTCTGGTCGCTGCCGTCGGACATTTCGGGTGAAGCGCTGCCCACTGTCATGAAAAAGGCAATCGAGGCTGCGATACCCGGCGCGACGAAAAAAGCCGTCACCGAACAGTGCAGAGAGGCCCCATGACTGAAATCCGCCACATCGTGTTCGACATCGGCAAAGTGCTGATCCACTACGATCCGAACATCCCGTTCAGCCGGCTTATTCCCGATGCCGAGGAGAGAAAGTGGTTCTTCGACAATGTCTGCACGCATGACTGGAACATCGAGCAGGACCGCGGCCGGACATGGGAAGAGGCGGAAACGCTGCTGATCGCGGACCACCCGGATCACGCGGAAAACATCCGCAATTTTCGCCGCCACTGGCACGACATGGTGCCGCATGCCTATGACGACAGCGTCGCCATCATGGTCGGTCTGATCGACAGCGGCCACGATGTCACCATGCTGACCAACTTCGCCGCCGATACGCTGGCCGAAGCGCGCAAACGCTTCGATTTTCTCAATCGTCCGCGCGGTGTCACCATTTCGGGTGAGATCGGCAAGATCAAGCCGGATCGCGACATCTACGACCATCACGTCGCCGCGTTCGAGCTCGAACCGTCCGCGACGCTGTTCATCGACGACAGCCAGAAGAATGTCGACGGCGCCAAAGCGGCCGGCTGGCAGGCAGTGCTGTTCACCGATGCCAAGACACTTCAAGCAGACCTTGAGCGGCTCGGAATCAAGGCGTGATTTGAATCGCTTCCAGTACTTCGTTGAGACTTTGAACCAACGCCAAGGCCGCGGCAATCGGCAGGGTCAGCCCCCTGCCCTTTCCATGCCGAGACGCGCGATGCGACGCAGTTCGTCGATCGGGGTCAGGCCGCCGCTGCGCTCATAGTGCCAGAAGGTCCAGCCGTTGCAGGCATCCAGGCCCTGAACTTCGGCGCCGATCTTGTGGATCGATCCGGCACTGTCGCCGATCGCCACCGTGCCGTCGGCGCGGACCTTGGCCGCCCAGCGCTTCTTGGCGTCGTAGAGCGTCGCGCCGGGCGTCACCAGCCCCGTGTCGATCAGGCTGACGAAGGCGACGCGCGGCTCGGCGCGCTTGCCGGTGAGCACGGTCAGGTCCGCGCCGTCGAGCGGCCGCACCGCGTCGATGCGCTCATTGGCGGCGTCGATATAGGCCTGCTCGCGCTCTATGCCGACAAAATGCCTGCCGAGGCGCTTCGCCACCGCGCCTGTCGTGCCGGAGCCGAAGAAGGGATCGAGCACGACGTCGCCGGGCTTGGTCGAGGCCATCATGACGCGGGCGAGCAGCGCCTCCGGCTTCTGCGTCGGGTGCAGTTTATCGCCATTGTCGTTCTTCAGACGCTCGCCACCGGTGCAGATCGGGAACAGCCAGTCGGAACGCATCTGTATGTCGTCGTTCGACGCCTTCAACGCTTCGTAGTTGAAGGTATAGCCCTTGCCCTTCTGGTCGCGGGAGGCCCAGATCATCGTCTCATGCGCGTTCTGGAAGCGGCGGCCGCGAAAATTCGGCATCGGGTTGGTCTTGCGCCATACGACGTCGTTGAGGATCCAGAAGCCGAGGTCCTGCATCTTGGCCCCGACCCGGAAGATGTTGTGATAGGAGCCGATGACCCAGATGGTGCCGTTGGGCTTCAGCACCCGGCGCGCGGCCAGCAGCCAGGCGCGCGTGAAGGCATCGTAGGCCTCGAAGCTCTCGAACCGGTCCCAGTCGTCGTCCACCGCATCGACCTTGGATTGGTCGGGCCGGTGCAGGTCGCCGTCGAGCTGCAGATTGTAGGGTGGATCGGCGAAGATGACGTCGATGCATTTTTCGGGCAGCCGGTCGAGCGCCGCGACGCAGTCGCCCTTCAGGATCGTGTCCAGCCATTCGGATTGCTGGGGAGCATGGGAAAGCTCGTCGACAAGACGCACGGCTGACATTTTTACACCCAAGGCACGCGTTACTGTTTACTCCCGGTTATGGTTACCGATCAGCGTAAATATTCGGTGAAGGGCAGCGATCGGACGCCGCCGGTTTGCGCCGACGTGCCCGTTGGTGTATGCCGCGCCGCCTGAAGCCTGCCCGTTCTCATTGCCCGGATCACCATGCCCCAGCCAGACCTTGTCATCTTCGATTGCGACGGCGTGCTCGTCGATTCCGAAATCATCGCCGCGCGCGTCGAGGCCGAGCTCCTGACCTTGTCCGGATACGAAATCTCGGCCGAGGAGATTGCCGAGACTTATGCGGGGCTGACGTTCAAGGACATTCTGATGCGGGTTGAGGAGAAGTCCAACATCCCGTTCCAGGTTTCGCTGATCGATCGCGCCGAAGAGCTGGTCGACCGGAAACTGCGCAGCGACGTTCGTGCCATCGAGGGCGTGCGCGAAGCGGTCGCCTCGGTGACGGCGCAACGTTGCATCTGCTCCAACTCACGCTCGGAGCGGATAGAATTCATGCTGGAGAAGGTGCATCTGCTGCCATTCTTTGCCGGGCGCATCTTCTCCGCGATGGAGACGCCGACCGGAAAAACCAAACCGGCTCCCGACGTGTTCCTGTTCGCCGCCGAAAAGCTCGGCGCCCATCCGGCAAACACTTTCGTCATCGAGGATTCCGTGCACGGCGTGACCGGCGCAAGGTCGGCAGGAATGCGTGTCATCGGGTTCACCGGCGCCGCCCATAGCTATCCCGGCCATGCCGATGCGCTGACGGAGGCGGGCGCCGAGACGGTGATCCGCCGCTGGACGGATCTGAGCGGCACGCTGGCCGCCCTATCAGAATGGTCGGCGGACGCGTGAGCGTCCGCTAGGCCCCGACGAGCACCCCCGCGGATTTAGTTGGTCGCGGCGGCTTTCTTCCTGCTCTTCTTCGGTTTGTCGGTCGCGGCCTTCGGCGCATTTTCATCATAGCCGGCATAGGCCTGATAATCCTGCGCCGTCGGCGCCGGCACGACGACGTTGGAATCGGTGAAGACGAACTGCGTGGCGACCGAGGGGTCGGTAACCTGGACCTGGTATTGGTGGATCTGGGAATAAAGCACCTCAGTGCCATGCATTACCGCGGTGCGGATCGGCATGGTGATGGTGCCGGGCGTGAATTTCGGTCCCGGCACGATCTTGCCGGCGACGGCGATCTTCATCGTCAGCTGTCCGTCGGCGCGGCTGCAATCGCGGGTCACGTCGCTGATCGAGGCCTGATAAATGACCCTCGCCGAATCGTCCGGCGGAGTAGCAGCGGCAGCATCCGCCGCAGCCTGGGCCGCGGCATCCTGCGCGGCGTCGCCGGTCTTCTTGAGCTTGGGCCTGGGCTTCCGGGCTTCGTTGGCGTAGGTGTTGAAGAATGCCGTGCCGTCGCGAAGCATCACCCTCGGGCAATAGGCATTCAACTGGCTGGCCAAAATCTTGGGGTCCTGCGGCGGCGGTGGCGCGGTCGGGTCCTTCTTGCCAAAACCCAGGTTCAGCATACCGTTGTCGCCTGATTGGCAGCCGGCGGCGGCAAGCATAAAGCCGGTGAGCGCAAGACCCGCGAAAAAGCGACCGCTGAATGTATGAAACGCCATGAAACTGCACTTCCCTCTCGCAAAGCTGGTGACGTATATCAACCGCGCGGCAAAAATGCGACTGAGCCAGCGTAGAAATTAACCACCTTGCGTGGGTCGAAAACCCAAGGCAGTAACGGAATTGTGACGATGCAATATGTGAGTACCCGCGGCGAGGCGCCCGCGCTTGGGTTTTGCGATGCCGTCCTGACAGGCCTGGCACACGACGGCGGGCTCTATGTGCCGCGCCAGTGGCCGCAATTCTCGATGGCCGAGATCCGCGCCATGCGCGGCCTGGCCTATCCCGAACTGGCCATCCGGGTGCTGTCGCCGTTCCTTGGCGACGAAATCCCGGCCCCCGTGTTCGAGCGCCTGGTGCGGGAGGCCTATGCCACCTTCCGCCACGAGGCTGTCTGCCCGCTGGTCCAGACCGGCCCCAACGCTTTTGTCCTCGAACTCTTCCATGGACCTACGCTCGCCTTCAAGGACGTGGCGATGCAGTTGCTCGCCCGGCTGATGGACCATGTGCTCGCCGAACGCAACCAGAATGCCACCATCGTCGGCGCCACATCGGGCGACACCGGCGGAGCAGCGATAGACGCCTTCGCCGGGCGCAGCCGCACCGACATCTTCATTCTCTTCCCGCATGGCCGCGTGTCGCCGGTGCAGCAACGGCAGATGACGACATCGAAGGCTGAGAACGTGCATGCCCTGGCGATCGAAGGCAATTTCGACGATTGCCAGGGCATGCTCAAGGACATGTTCAACGATCACGGCTTTCGCGACCGTGTCTCGCTGTCGGGGGTGAATTCGATCAACTGGGCCCGCATCATGGCCCAGATCGTCTATTATTTCTCCTCGGCCCTGTCGCTCGGCGCGCCCGATCGCCCCGTCTCCTTCACCGTGCCCACAGGGAATTTCGGCGATATCTTTGCCGGTTACGCCGCCAAAAAAATGGGCCTGCCGATCGATCGGCTGGTCATCGCCACCAACGACAACGACATACTGGCACGCACTTTCGCGACCGGCGAATACCGCACCAAGGGCGTGTTCGCGACCACCTCGCCTTCCATGGACATCCAGGTGTCGTCGAATTTCGAGCGCCTGCTGTTTGAGGCGTCGGGCCGCGACCCGGCGACCGTGCGGCGCTACATGGCCGGGCTCAAACAATCCGGCGCCTTCACCATAGAAGCCGCGGAAATCGCGGGGATGCGGGCCGAATTCGATGCCGGCCGCGCAGCTATGGACGAGGTCGCCGCGACGATACGCTCGACGCTCGCGGCTAGCAACTACCTGCTTGATCCGCATACCGCGGCAGCCGTGCATGTCGCGGCCGGCAAGGCTTCGAATGCCGTGCCGATGGTGGTGCTGGGCACTGCGCACCCAGCAAAATTCCCGGCCGCCGTCGAGGCCGCCAGCGGCGTGTCACCCGCACTGCCCGCATGGCTAGGTGGATTGATGACATCGGAGGAAAAATACACGGTACTTCCATCCGACCTGAAAATGGTGGAAGATTACGTCAGCCGCCGTGCGCGAGCGGCGCGTTAAGGAGTACGAACCATATGGGTGTTGAGGTAAGCCGTCTGTCGAACGGCCTGACAGTCGCCACCGAAACCCTTCCAAGCATCGAATCGGTTGCCCTGGGTGCCTGGGTCAAGTCGGGTGCCCGCAATGAGCGTGATGAAGAGCATGGCATGGCCCATCTGCTCGAGCACATGGCGTTCAAGGGCACAAAGCGGCGAACAGCCTTCGAGATCGCCTCGGAAATCGAGGACGTCGGCGGCGAGATCAACGCCGCCACCAGCGTCGAGACCACATCCTACTATGCCAGGGTGCTCTCCGACGACGTGCCGCTGGCCGTCGACATTCTTGCCGACATCCTGCAGGAATCGGAATTCGATCCGCAGGAGCTCGAACGCGAGCAACACGTGATCCTGCAGGAAATCGGCGCCGCGCACGACACGCCCGATGACATCGTGTTCGACCGGTTCACCGAGACCGCCTTTCGCCACCAGACCATCGGCCGCTCGATTCTGGGCACGCCGGAGACCGTCAAATCCTTTACCTCGAAGCAATTGCACGATTTCATCGAGCGCCAATACGGCGCCGAACGCATGGTGATCGTGGCCGCCGGCGACATCAAGCACGACAATTTCGTGCGCGAGGTGGAAAAGCAGCTCGGCGGTTTCCGCACCAAGGCCGACAACACCATCCCGCAATATGCGCAATATGTTGGCGGCGATTTCCGCGAGGACCGCGACCTGATGGACGCGCAGATCGTGCTGGGCTTCGAAGGCCGCGCCTACCATGTGCGCGATTTCTACGCCTCGCAGGTGCTGTCGATGATCCTCGGCGGCGGCATGTCGTCCAGGCTGTTCCAGGAAGTCCGCGAAAAGCGTGGCCTGTGCTATTCGGTCTATGCCTTCCACTGGGGCTTTTCCGACACCGGCATATTCGGCGTCCATGCCGCGACCGGGCAGAGCGACATCGCCGAACTGGTGCCCGTCATCATCGAGGAATTGCAGAAGGCCGGCGAGAACATCCTGCAGGAAGAGCTCGACCGGGCGCGCGCGCAATACCGCGCAGGTCTGATCATGTCGGCGGAAAGCCCGGCCAGCCGCGCCTCGCAGATCGCGAGACAGCTGCTCTTGTTCGGCCGGCCGATCGCCAAGGAGGAACTGATGGAGCGGCTGTCGGCGCTGACGGTCGATCGTTTGACCGACCTGTCGTCACGGCTGTTCTCGACCAAACCGACGCTTACCGCTGTAGGGCCCGTGGGTACGCTGGCGCCATACGAAGCGATCCTCGATTCGCTTCCGGGCACGCCCACCACGGCCCGCAAGCTCGCCGTCTAAGCCCGCACAAGCGCCGTGTTCGCGCTCCCTTTCTTTCGCCGCGACCTGCCGGCACTGAAGGGCGACCGCGTGACGCTGCGCGTGCCGTTCACCAATGACTACCGGGAGTGGTCGGCGGTGCGCGGCGAGAGCCGGGCCTTTCTAGAACCATGGGAGCCGCGCTGGGCGCCGGACGAGCTTGACCGGGCGGCATGGCGGCTGCGCATCAGCCGTTACCGCGAGGACTATGCGCAAGGGACGGCGATCGCCTTCTTCATATTCGAGAAATCGAGCGGCAGGTTGGCTGGCGGAATTACGCTCGGCAACATACGCCACGGGGTCTCGCAAAGCGGGCATGTCGGCTACTGGATCGGCGAGCGCTTCGGCGGCCGTGGCCTGATGACCGACGCCGTCAAGGTCGTGACCCGCTTCGCCTTCGATACGCTGAGGTTGCACCGGATCGAAGCGGCCTGTATTCCCGACAATATCAGGTCGATCCGTGTGCTTGAAAAAGCCGGATTCCGGCGCGAAGGACTTCTGCGATCCTACCTCAGGATCAATGGCATCTGGCAGGACCACTACCTCTACGCCCGGATCGCGGACGATCCGCCAGGCGCTGGAACGAAGGACTGATTTTTGACGAAATTCCTGCGCAACGGGCCGCTGTTCGCCTTTGTCCTCGCGACGATCCTGACGCTGTGCGCGGCGTCCTCGGCCTTTGCCGTCGAACCGATCAAGATCGCTCGCGACGATGTCGCGCTCGATCTGTCCGGCGCCGTGGAAATCTACCGCAACCAGGGCGAAAACTTCCAGGTTTCGACCGCGCCCGGGCCCGACGGCATCGTACGACGCATCGAGGTCGAGGCCAATGACGCCCGTTCCACCGGCGACTGGGCCGTGTTCGCGCTTGCCAACACCACCGACCAGCAGCTCGATCGGCTGATCGTGGCGCCGCATTTCCGACTGGTCAATTCCGGCATCTTCTGGCCGGATCTCGGCTCGACCCGTATCGCCGCCATCACGCCCAGCGAAGGCTTTGCGCTCGACCGCCAGAGCAGCCCGGACGCCGACGTCTTCCGGGTGACGCTGAACCCGGGAACGGTGATCACCTTCATCGCCGAACTCGCCTCGCCCAAGCTGCCGCAGGTCTATCTCTGGGACCCGGAATCCTACAAGGACTCAGTCAATTCCTACACGCTGTTCCGCGGCATCGTCATCGGCATCGCCGGGCTTCTCGCGCTGTTCCTGACCATCCTGTTCGTGGTCAAGGGAACCTCCATGTTCCCTGCGACCGCAGCACTCGCCTGGGCCGTGCTTGCCTATATCTGCGTCGATTTCGGCTTCCTCAACAAGATCATCGAGATATCGCCCGGCAACGAGCAGATGTGGCGGGCGGGAACGGAGGTGGCCCTGGCGGCGACCTTCGTGGTGTTCCTGTTCGCCTATCTCAATCTCAATCGATGGCACGGCCATTTCAGCTATGGGGCGCTGGTCTGGATCCTTGGCCTGCTCTTGATCGCCGGCGTCGCCATCGTCGACCCGGCGGTTGCCGCGGGCATCGCCAGGCTGTCCTTCGCCGCCACCGCGCTGACCGGGCTCGGCCTGATCATCTTCCTCGGCATACGCGGTTATGATCGCGCGATCATGCTTGTGCCCAGTTGGGTGATGGTGCTGTTGTGGCTATGCGGATCGTGGATGGCGATAACCGGCATGCTCGACAACGACATCGCCCAGCCGGCGCTTGGCGGCGGTCTGATCCTCATCATCCTGCTGATCGGCTTCACCGTCATGCAGCATGCCTTCGCCGGAGGCGCGCTGCACCAGGGCCTGTTCTCCGACCTCGAGCGGCAGGCGCTGGCGGTGGCCGGCTCGGGCGACACGGTGTGGGACTGGGACGTGCTGCGCGACCGCGTCGTCACCAAGCCCGACGTCAGCATCCAGCTCGGCCTCGCCCCCAACAGCCTGGGGGGTGCCGCCCGCAACTGGCTGCCGGTGCTGCATGTCGATGACCGCGACACGTTCCGCACCACGCTCGACGTGGTGCTCGAGCACCGTCGCGGCAAGGTGGCGCAGAACTTCCGGTTGCGCGGCGCCGACGGCCACTATCACTGGTTTGCGCTGCGCGCGCGCCCGGTTATCGGATCGGACGGTGAGGTCATCCGCTGTGTCGGCACCATGGTTGACGTCACCGAGCAGAAAAAATCCGAGGAGAGGCTGCTGCACGACGCGGTGCACGACAACCTCACCGGCCTGCCCAATCGCGAATTGTTCATGAACCGGCTCGAGGCGATCATCTCGATCGCACGGACCGAAGAGAAGGTGCGCCCGACCGTCTTCGTCATCGACATCGACCGCTTCAAGCAGGTCAATGACGGGCTCGGCATCTCGGCCGGCGACACCATCCTGCTCACCATCGCGCGACGCCTGCACCGGCTCTTGAAGCCGAAGGACTCGCTGTCACGCTTCGCCGGCGACCAGTTCGCCTTGATGCTGCTTTCCGAGCAGGACCCGGCCCGCATCGCGGCGGTGGCGGACGCCATCAAGCATGCCATCAACGCCCCGATCACCTTTGCCAAGCGCGAGATCGTGCTGACCGCCTCGATCGGGCTGATCACCTGGACCTCGGCGCAGACCTCGGCCGAGGACATGGTCAAGGACGCCGAGCTTGCCATGCATCAGGCCAAGCGCTTCGGCGGCGACAGGATCGAACCGTTCCGCCCGGCCTTCCGCACCGTCGGCACCGATCGGCTGCAGTTCGAATCCGACCTGCGCCGTGCCATCGAACGGCGCGAATTCACGCTTGCCTACCAGCCGATCGTTCGGCTGGAAGACGGCAGCGTCGCCGGCTTCGAGGCATTGCTGCGCTGGGACCATCCGCGCCGCGGCATGATCCCGCCGGCGGATTTCATTCCTGTCGCCGAAAGCTGCGGGCTGATCGTACAGCTTGGGCTGTTCGCCATGCAGCAGGCCGCCGAGGATCTGGCGGCATGGCAAAAGCAGATCGGCGACGCGCCGCTGTCGGTTTCGGTCAACCTTTCCAGCCGCCAGCTCATCCGCCGCGACCTGGTCAGCGACGTCCGCTCCGTGATTGCGCGGGCCAATCTGAAGCCGCGCTGCTTCCGGCTCGAGCTCACGGAATCGCTGGTTATGGACAATCCCGAGCAGACTGCCCATGTGCTGACCAAGCTGAAGCAGCTCGGCATCGGCCTGTCGCTGGACGATTTCGGTACCGGCTATTCTTCGCTCGCCTATCTGACGCGCTTTCCCTTCGACACGATCAAGATCGACAAGAGTTTCGTGGACGACAGCACGCCCAAACGCGCCGTGCTGCTCAAATCCATGGTCAGCATGGCGCATGAGCTCGGCCTGTCGGTGGTCGCCGAAGGCATTTCGGACGAGCGCGACGCGCTGGAGCTGCGCCAGATGGGCTGCGAATATGTGCAGAGCTTCATGTTCGGCGCCCCGATGCCCGGGGATCAGGTGCTGAAGACGCTGAAGGAACAGTATCCGCTGACGCAGGCGTAGTTGGCTTTCACGCCGCTGGAGCTCAGGCGTGGCCGGCCGCTACACTCAAATGCGCGAGGTCGATGCCGATCGAGGCGAGAATCCGGTCGTATTTGCGCTCGATGTCGGTATCGAACAGAAGCTCCGGAGTGGCCGGACAGGTCAGCCAGCCGTTTTCGGCTATCTCGGTTTCCAACTGGCCGGCGCCCCAACCCGAATAGCCCAGCGCCATCAGCGCGTGACGGGGTCCCCGGCCCGACGATATGGCGCGCAATATGTCGACGGTCGCGGTCAGGCAGACATCGTCGGAAACGGTCAGCGAAGACTCCACCCGGTAATCGCCCGTATGCAGCACGAAGCCGCGGCTGCGGTCGACGGGCCCACCATTGCGAACGACGAAATCACGGGTACGGGCGGGCAACCGGATCGCCTCGTGCTCGTTCATGATGCCAAGTTGCACCAAAAGGTCCGGAAACAGCATCTGCTGCGTCTGGTTGATGATCAGGCCCATCGCGCCCTCATCGCTGTGGGCGCAAATGTAGATGACCGAGCGCGTGAAACGGTCGTCCTTCATGCCAGGCATGGCGATGAGGAACTGATCGTCGAGAAAGCCACTGCCGGCGGCCGTCTTCTTGTGGCGCAACAAGTCCATGATCAGAGGGTAACGCGTTTCCCGGGCGCCGAAAAGATGTACCGCGCCGGTTTTCGACCAAGCCCGTGCCGCAGGCCGATCATTACCTGCGGCAAAGGTCACGCAAATATGATACCGGCAAGACCATGAAATCATTGCACGGCCATGAACGGACGATCAAATCATCCCCATGCAAAGCTTGAAAATCCTGTTGCTCGGCGCCGTTATCGGATCGGCAATCACACTGCCAGCCGCCGCCTCTTCGTCCGCCTGGTACAACAGCGAAGGCGGCAAGGTACGGCTGGTGACGAGCGGCAAGCCCGACGATGCCGGCCGCATTCGGGGCGTTCTCGACATAGCGCTCAAGCCTGGCTGGAAGACTTATTGGCGCGACCCGGGCGACGCGGGCGTGCCGCCGCAACTCGATATCTCGGCCAGCACCAACATTTCCGATGCCAGCCTTTCCTTCCCGGCGCCGAAGCGTCATGACGACGGCTACGGCAAATGGGCGGGCTACGACTATCCGGTCTCGCTGCCGGTGACGTTCACGCTGTCGGCCGCGAAGGATCCGTCCGTCATCGACGCCGACATTTTCCTTGGCATTTGCGAGACGATATGCATCCCTGTGCAGACGCGGCTGACCGTCGACCCCGGCTCCGACCCGGACAATGCCGAGGACGCGGAGCTGGTCAAGGCGAGCTTCGCCGCCTTGCCCGCGCCGGCAAGATCCGACTTCGGCATCAACGTGCTGCCGGGCGACCATGAAACGCTGGTTGTGGAGGCGAGCTTTCCCGGCGATCCGGAAGCGGCGGACTTCTTCGTCGCAGGAGACCGCGACTACATGTTCGGTTCGCCGGCCCGTAGCCAGAAGGACGGCAAGCTGGTCTTCACTGTGCCGATCCTCGACCGGCCATCGACGACACCCACGGATGGCGGACTTCACTATACGCTGACGAGTTCGGCAGGCGCGGTCGAAGGGCTCTTGCCTTTCCCTTGATCCAGCCCCTCTGCGATGGTTGCGGGAAACCGCATAGTTCGCTACCCAAGGCTACGTCCTTCCCCATTCTCCCAAGCGAGGAACTCATGACCATTTCCGCTGGCGACAGACTGCCCGATACGACGTTCAAGACGATGACTGCCGACGGTCCCAAGCCGATCACGACGGCCGAGATTTTTGCGGGAAAGAAGGTCGTGCTGTTTGCTGTGCCTGGCGCCTTCACGCCGACCTGCAGCAACAATCATTTGCCGGGCTACCTGGAGAACCGCGACGCCATCCTGGCGCGCGGTGTCGATACGGTCGCCGTGGTTTCGGTCAACGACGTCCATGTCATGGGCGCCTGGGCACGCTTCACCGGCGGTGAAGGCAAGATCCTGTTCCTCGCCGACGGCAATGGCGACTTCGCCAAGGCGATCGGCCTCGACGCCGACTTCTCCGGCGGAGGCATGGGTCTTCGGTCGAGGCGGTTTTCAATGATCGTCGATGACGGCAAGGTCACCGCCCTCAATGTCGAGACCAAGCCCGGCGTCGATGAATCCGGCGCCGCCAAGATCCTCGAACTGCTCTGACCATGACGTTCGACATCGTCTGGCGTAGCGTGGCGATCGGCGTCGGCGCCACGCTGCTGATGGATATCTGGGCCTTTCTTCTCTACAAGATGTTCGGTCAAGCACGGCCGAACTGGGCCCCCGTTGGCCGCTGGGTCTGGCATTTACGGGAAAAAGTCTTTCACGACGATATTGGCGATGCGACGCCCTATGTACACGAATCGGCTTTGGGCTGGGCCTTTCACTATTTTGTCGGCATCGTCTACGGCATCATCCTTGTCGTGGTGGCCGGAGCGGGCTGGCTTGTCGCGCCGACTTTCCTGCCGGCTTTCATCCTCGGCATGGTCACGGTCGGCGCCGGCTGGTTCCTGCTGGCGCCCGGCATGGGCGCGGGCTGGGCAGCGTCGAAGCGGCCCAACCCGATGAAGGTACGGGCGCTGAATCTGGTGTCACACACAGTGTTCGCTTTCGGACTCTACGGTACGGCGCTGCTGATCCGCTGAGGATCTGCGGCTGTGCCGGCCTGCCGATCGGCCGCCACCCGTGGACAATTCGGCGCGCGTCGTCCCATTCCGGCACCGGAATCTTGGCGTCCACCTGAACCTGGGGATGCGTCACATAGTGCAGGCCCGGCATGACAGAGATCCCAGCCTGGGGATGGTGCCGCCCCGGAATTCAATAGCTTTGGGTCGAACGCCGCGCCTTTGCCACCGCCGGCTGCTTGGACTGCGAGACCGGCTTGGGTGGGGTAGAAACAAGCCTGACCGGGCCCTTCTTGAACGGCGCCATGCCCTCACGAGCGAGTTCGTCGGCGCGTTCGTTCTCGGTATGGCCGGCATGGCCCTTGACCCAGATCCAGGTGACCTTGTGACGCCGATTGGCTTCATCCAGCGCCTGCCAGAGTTCGCCGTTCTTGACGGGCTTCTTGTCGGCGGTCTTCCAGCCGTTCTTCTTCCAGCCATGGATCCACTTTGAAATGCCGTCCATGACATATTTGCTGTCGGTGTGAAGATCGACGGTGCAAGGCTCCTTGAGCGCATTCAGCGCCGAGATGGCGGCAAGCAATTCCATGCGGTTGTTGGTCGTCTCGGCCTCGCCACCCGATAGTTCCTTGGTGGCGCCGTTGAAGCGCAGGATCGCGCCCCAGCCGCCCGGGCCGGGATTGCCCGAACAGGCGCCATCGGTGAAGATCTCAACGTGTTTGCTCATGCCAGCCCATATTCCGAAGCAGATTTGATCGTCCGATGAAACCGCATTCTCCTGATGTATTCGGTCGGATCGCGTTTCATCACCAGCCCGCCATCGGGAACGGTCAGCCAGTCATACAGCCGGGTCAGCATGAAACGCAGCGCCGAGCCCCGTGCCAGCATCGGAAGTGCTGCCTTTTCCTGATTACTCAGAGGCCGCACATCCTGGTAGCCGGCAAGCAACGCCTTGCCCTTGGTGAGATTGAAGGAAAAATCCTTCTCGAAACACCAGGCGTTCAGGCATGTGGCGACGTCATAGGCGTAGAGGTCGTTGCAAGCGAAATAAAAATCAATCAAGCCGGAGAGCTTCTCGCCGAGAAAGAACACATTGTCCGGGAAAAGATCGGCATGGATGATGCCTTCCGGGAGACCCTTCGGCCAATTCCGCTCGAAGTCGGCGAAGTCGACGTCGACTTCGGCCGCAAGGCCCGGCTCGACCTCATCGGCACGGTCGCGAGCTGCCGACCAGAGCTTGCGCCAGCCGTCGATGGCGAGCGCATTGGGGCGGGTCATCGGAAAGTCGGCACCGGCCAGATGCAGGGAGGCCAGCGCCTTGCCGACCTCGGCGCAATGGACCGATGTCGGCCGCCGGAGCGAGAGACCCTCGAGGAAAGTGATGATGACGGCCGGCCGGCCCGCCAGCGTGCCGATGACGCTGCCGTCATGCGCGGTTACCGGCAGCGGGCAGGACACGCCCTTTTTGGCGAGATGGCCCATCAACCCGAGGAAAAACGGCAGATCCGCCTTTTCGACCCGTCTTTCATAGAGCGTCAGGATGTAGGAGCCGCTGGAGGTGTGCAGCAAAAAATTCGAGTTCTCGGTGCCCTCCGCGATCCCCTTGTAGGAGAGGAGATCGCCGACTGGGTAGTGCTTCAGGAATGCGCCGAGTTCGCCTTCCGCAACGTCGGTGTAGACCGCCATGTGCCTTACGGCGCCCCGTTGACGAAAGCCATGTCGGCCGCCGTCAGTTCGACATCGCGCAGTACCCGCATGACGGGAAAATCCTCCGTTTCGGTGGCCGTGATGGCCAGGTCGATCGTGACATCGAAGCGCTGGCGGAATGCATCGATGATCTCGTCGACGATGATCTCCGGGGCGGATGCCCCCGCCGACAGACCGAGCGTCGAGATGTCGCCGATGTCATCCCACGGAATCTCGGCGGCGCGCTGCACGAGAAGCGACATCGCAGCCCCCGCACGCTCAGCCACTTCGACAAGACGCCGCGAATTGGAGGAATTGGGCGCGCCGACGATCAGGTAGAGATCGGCGCCCGCGGCTGTATCCTTGACCGCTTCCTGACGGTTCGTGGTGGCATAGCAGATCGATTCCGCCGCCGGCGCCTTCAGGTCGGGAAAGCGGTCCTGCAGCGCGCGGATGATGCCGGCCGTGTCCTCGACCGATAGCGTGGTCTGGGTGACGAAGCCGAGCGCCTTCGGGTCCGCCGGCGCAAGCCTCGCGGCATCGGCTTCGGTCTCGATCAGCGTTACCGCACCCTCCGGCAATTGTCCCATCGTGCCGATCACCTCGGGATGTCCGGCATGGCCGATCAGGAGCACGTGGCGGCCGAGCCGCTGGTGGCGCATCGCTTGCTTGTGGACCTTGGAGACCAGCGGACAGGTGGCGTCGAGATAGAACAAATTGCGCGCTTGGGCATCCGCCGGTACCGACTTCGGCACGCCATGCGCGGAAAAGACGACCGGCGACTGCCGATGTTCGGCCGGAATTTCCGAAAGTTCCTCGATAAAGACGGCGCCAAGGCTTTGCAGACCCTCGACGACATAGCGGTTGTGCACGATCTCATGGCGGACATAGACCGGCGCGCCATATTTCTTCAGCGCCAGCACGACGATCTGGATAGCACGGTCGACGCCGGCGCAAAAACCGCGCGGCTGGCAGAGGCGGATCGTCAGAGAAGGCTTTGTCGTGGTCTGAAGCATGAATCCGGGCCGTTTGATCAGAGCCGAAATGAGGTGCCTACCCCCGTCCTGTCAAGGGCGATGGCCCTTCAAGCGGGTCGGTCGCGCTCATTCCTCTTTCGCTGGCCTGCGAAGCCGCAGGATGAGAACGGCGGCAAGTGCCGCGGCAAGCCCATACCAGGTCATAGCATATTGCAGATGGCTGTTCGGCAGGTCGATGATGGTGACACCGCCGATGGGCAAACCGCCCGGATTCGGCGTCTTGTCGGCGTCGATGAAGATTGGCACCAGCTTGGCGCTCGCCGGCAAGCCAGCGCTCGCCGCCATCACGTCACGGTCCTTCCAGTAAAAGATGTTCTTCGCCACGTCGTTGTCGGGAAGCATCATCGACGGCTTTGCCGGCAGCGGATTGCGAGCGAGGCCGGTGACCGTGACCTTGCCCGCGACCTGTCCCTTGGCGCGCTTGGCGGCATCCTTCAGATCGTATGGCACGAAACCGCGATTGATCAGGACGAAGCGGCCATTGTCGAGGGCCAGCGGCGTGTAGACGTTGAAGCCGGCTTCGCCTTCCCATGTCGCGTAGAAATGCCGCTCGCCGGAATGCAGGAACGTGCCGGTCACCGTCACCGGCGTGTAGTCGGCGTCCCCAGTCGAGGCGAATTGTTTCTCGACCTCGGCCAGCGGGAGCGGCCGCGAGTGGGTGCGCTGGTCGATGGTCTGGATAAGACCTTCCTTCCAGTGCAGGCGCTGGACCTGCCAGGTGCCGAGCGCCAGCAGGATCAGGAGCAGGACGAGGCCAATGCCAAGCAGCAATACCGATCCTGGCCGCGAACGACCGCCCTTGGCGGACATGTCGGTCATTCGCCGCGATCCAGCCGGCCCTCGGCCGCCTTGTTGCGGTACTGCAGCGTAAGCAGCACTCCCTTGATCAGCCGGAGCGCCGTCAGGCACAGCACCAGCGCCAGCGGGATCCAGACCAGCAGATGCAGCCAGAGCGGCGGGCTCAGCGTCACTTCGACCCAGAGCGCCAGGCCGACGATGATGAAGCCGATGATCAGGATGACGAAAACCGCGGGCCCGTCGCCGGCATCGGCATAGGAATAATCAAGACCGCAATTGGTGCAGCGTTTGCCTACGGTGAGAAAGCCGGAAAACAGCCGCCCCTCGCCGCAGCGCGGGCAGCGTCCATGCAAGCCCGCCGAAATCGGGTCGATCGGAGGCCAGATCGCCTTGTCGTCGCTCATTGCTTACCGCTCAATCCTGATGGGTATTCCATCGACCACCACTGCCCCAGACTTCGTCCATGCCGGAGTCCGTAACGGCAATGCCGCCGTCGGTCCAGCCGACCAATTGAAGCAGCCGCCGAATCCGTTCGGCTGGCCGTGGATCATGATCATGCCGCCGGCATCGACACTGCGCGCCCTCGCAACCGCCCGGATCGCATTGCACCGAAAAGAAGAAGGGCGGCCACGTTGCCGCAGCCGCCCCTTCAAAGTCATCAGACCGGTATCAATGGGCTTCGATTACCGCGCCGACCGATCCCCAGACATAGATCGAGGCGAACAGGAACAGCCAGACCACGTCGACGAAATGCCAGTACCATGCGGCAGCCTCGAAACCGAAATGCTGCTTGGGCGTGAAATCGCCCTTCATGGCCCGGATCAGGCAGACGGCCAAGAAGATGGTGCCGATGATGACATGGAAGCCGTGGAAGCCGGTCGCCATGAAGAAGGTGGCGCCGTAGATGGAATCCTTGAAGGCGAACGGAGCATGCATGTACTCGTAGGCCTGCACCATGGTGAACAGCATGCCGAGGCCGACGGTCAGCACCAGCCCGTTGATCAGCCCCTTGCGATCGCCGTGGATAAGGGAGTGGTGCGCCCAGGTGACCGTGGTGCCCGACAACAGCAGGATCACCGTGTTATAGAGCGGCAGATGGAAAGGATCGAGAACCTCCATGCCCTTCGGCGGCCAGACACCGCCGGTGAACGCGGTGCGGGCATATTGGTGGGCTTCGCTCGGAAACAGGCTGGCATCGAAATAGGCCCAAAACCAAGCGACGAAGAACATCACCTCGGAGGCGATGAACATGATCATGCCATAGCGCAGATGCAACGACACGACCCGCGTGTGATGGCCCTCATGCGCTTCCTTGATCGTGTCCGACCACCAGGCGAACATGGTGTAGAGGACGATAGCAAGGCCGATGAAGAACAGCCACGGATTGGCGATGTTGAAGCCGAAGATCGGGAACGAGCCGCCCTTCAGGTATTCCATGAGGCAAACGCCGCCAAAGGCGGTGACGAGCGCCCCTATCGATCCCAGGAAAGGCCACGGGCTCGGGTCGACGAGATGATAGTCGTGATGTTTTGCGTGCGCGTCTGCCATATCAACCCCCGAGATTTCCTTCGGTATTTGAAATTGTCTTGCTGTTGCCCTGGACCGGCTCCGACGATGCGACCGGCTTGTTCTTCTCGACCGGAAACATCGTGTAGGACAGGGTGATCGTCTTCACGTCCTTCAGTTCCGGCACGTTGACGATATCGGGGTCCACGTAGAACAGGACCGGCATGTCAAGCGTTTCGCCGGGCTTCAGCGTGGTGTCGGTGAAGCAGAAGCATTCGACCTTGTTGAAATAGGGACCCGCCAGTTCAGGCTGGACATTGAAGGTGGCGCGGCCGGTGATGGGGCGATCGAACTTGTTGGTCGCCTGATAGTGCGCCTGCACCGTCTCGCCGATCTTCATGGTCATCGAGCGCTGGACCGGCTGGAAATCCCACGGCACGCCGGCGATATTGGCATCGAAGCGGACGGTGATCTCGCGATCGAGCACGCGGCCGGCATACTGCTTCTCGACGCGTTGCGTCGTGCCGCCATAGCCTGTCGCCTGGCAGAACATCTTGTACAGCGGCACCGCGGCATAGGCCATGCCGATCATGCCGGTGAAGAAGGCAAGGCAGACGGCCGCAACAAGGCGGTTGCTGTTGTGCCCGGCCGGTTTGGCGCTCGTGTCGACACCCATCTCCCGCCTCACATCGTGCCAGAGAGGTTATGACCGAACTTCACGATCGTCGCGATATAGAAGATAACGACCAGCACGGCCAAGGCTACGCCGATGGCGACCGAGCGGTTGCGCCGGGCCTTCCGCTGGCGTTCGGTCAAGGTGACCGTTTCGAGCTTGTCTTCGATCATGCTCATGCTCCACCCACCGCAAGTGCACGTTCGACGACGCTGTCGGCGAGATAGACGGCGAAGATGGCGAAGAGATAGAGCAGCGAATAGCCGAACAACGCCTTGGCTGGCTTCATCGCGCGATCGTCGTCGGACATGCCAAGCACTTTCCACGCATACCAGACAAAGCCGAGCCCGAGCAGCAGGGCAGCCACGCCATAGAACGGCGTGGTGTAGCCAAGCAGCCACGGCAGCACACCGACCGGGGCCAGCACCAGAGCATAGGCGAAGATCTGACGGCGGGTCGACGCCGGGCCGGCGACATTGGGCATCATCGGGATGCCGGCGCGTTCATAATCCTGCGACTTGAACAGCGCCAGCGCCCAGAAATGCGGCGGCGTCCACAGGAAGATGATGAGGAACAGGACGACGCTCTCCAGGCTGACCGTGCCGGTCACCGCGGCCCAGCCGATCACGGGCGGAATGGCGCCGGCAGCACCGCCGATGACGATGTTCTGCGGCGTCCAGCGCTTCAGCCACATTGTGTAGACGACGGCATAGAAGAAGATGGTGAAGGCCAGCAGCGCCGCCGACAGCCAGTTGACCAGCACGCCGAGCGTCATCACCGACAAAACCGAAAGCACCAACCCAAAGCTCAACGCCTCGTGGGGCTGGATGCGGCCGGCCGGCACCGGGCGGGTGGCGGTGCGTGTCATCACCGCGTCGATATCGGCATCGTACCACATATTGAGCGCGCCGGAGGCACCAGCCCCGATGGCAATAGCCAGGATCGCGATCACCGCCAGCAGCGGATTGATGGTCACGGGTGCCGCGACCAGTCCGACAAAGGCGGTGAACACCACCAGCGACATGACGCGCGGCTTCAGGAGGGCGAAGAAATCACCCGCCGTCGCTTCCGACATGCGGAAGCCCGCTTCGTCAATGCTGGTTTCGTCGACAAGGGCCATGCGTACTCAAATCCATATTCCGTTTGGCCGAAACCGCCGGCAGGCCGGCGGTTTCGATTCCGGGCTGCCGCCTTATTTGATCTTCGGCAGCTGCTCCCATTGGTGGAACGGCGGCGGCGACGGCAGCTGCCATTCCAGCGTCGTTGCGCCCTCGCCCCATGGATTGGCGCCAGCGATCCGCTTCTTCTGGAAGGCTTCGAACACGCCATAGAGGAAGATCACCACGCCGACGGCCGAAATATACGAACCGTAGGACGACACCATGTTCCAGCCCGCAAACGCGTCCGGATAGTCGATGGTGCGGCGCGGCATGCCGGCAAGGCCGAGGAAGTGCTGCGGGAAGAAGACAAGGTTGACGCCGACGAACATGACCCAGAAATGGGTGTTGGCGATGACAGGCGAATACATGTAGCCGGTCATCTTCGGGAACCAGTAGTACCAGCCGGCGAAGATGGCGAACACCGCCCCCAGCGACAGCACGTAGTGGAAATGCGCGATCACGAAATAGGTGTCGTGCAGCGACCGGTCGAGACCGGCATTGGCCAGTTGAACCCCGGTGACGCCACCGATCGTGAACAGGAAGATGAAGCCCAGCGCCCACAGCATCGGCGGCTTGAACGATATCGATCCGCCCCACATCGTCGCGATCCAGGAGAAGATCTTTACGCCCGTCGGCACCGCGATGACCATGGTGGCGAAGACGAAGTAGCGCTGCGTGTCGAGCGACAGGCCGGTCGTGTACATGTGGTGCGCCCAGACGATGAAGCCGACCGCGCCGATCGCGACCATGGCGTAGGCCATGCCGAGATAGCCAAACACCGGCTTGCGCGAGAAGGTCGAGACGATATGGCTGATGATGCCGAAGCCCGGCAGGATCAGGATATACACTTCCGGATGGCCGAAGAACCAGAACAGGTGCTGGAACAGCAGCGGATCGCCGCCGCCGTCGGGAGCGAAAAAGGTCGTGCCGAAATTGCGGTCGGTAAGCAGCATGGTGATGCCGCCGGCAAGAACCGGAAGCGACAACAGCAGCAGGAATGCGGTGACCAGCACCGACCAGGCAAACAGCGGCATCTTGTGCAGCGTCATGCCTGGCGCGCGCATGTTGAAGATGGTGGTGATGAAGTTGATGGCACCCAGGATCGAGGACGCGCCGGCGATGTGGATCGACAGGATCGCCAGATCCATGGCCGGACCGGGCTGACCGGAGGTCGAAAGCGGCGGATAGAGCGTCCAGCCGCCGCCGACGCCGTAGGCGCCAGGCGCGCTCGGCACGAACATCGAGATAAGCAGCAGGATGAAAGCCGGCGGCAGCAGCCAGAACGAGATGTTGTTCATGCGCGGGAACGCCATGTCCGGGGCGCCGATCATGATCGGCACCATCCAGTTGGCAAAACCGCCGATCAGGGCCGGCATGACCATGAAGAAGATCATGATCAGCGCGTGCGCCGTGGCGAAGGCGTTGTACATGCTCTTGCCGCCGTCGATCGCGGCGTCACCGTTCATGCCGTAGACCATCTGCGCCAGACCGCTGAAGATCTGGATGCCAGGCTCCTGCAACTCCATGCGGATGGCGACCGACAGCGCGCCGCCGATGATGCCGGCCATGATCGCGAAGATCAGGTAGAGCGTACCGATGTCCTTGTGGTTGGTCGAATAAACCCAGCGCACCCAACCATGATAAGGCTTGTGGTCGTGCCCGTCGTGAGCTGCAGCGTCTGCCATGTTCCGCTCCGTTCCCTAAATCTTGCTAACCCGCGGCATCAGTTGCCGGCGGCCGCTACCTTGTTCTGGCCATCGACCTCGGCCATCAGCGTCTTGTTGGCGCCGGGCAGATCGGTCTTGGCCGCAGCCAGCCAGGTCTTGAACTGCGCGTCGGAGACGACGCGGATGGCGATCGGCATGAAGGCATGGTCCTTGCCGCAGAGCTGCGAGCACTGGCCGTAGTAGAGGCCTTCCTTCTCCGCCTTGAACCAGGTCTCGTTGGTGCGGCCGGGAATGGCATCGATCTTGATGCCGAAGGACGGCATGGCGAAGGAATGGATCACGTCGGTCGCGGTGACGAGCACCCGGGTCATCGTGTGGACGGGCACCACCATCTCGTTGTCGACGGCAAGCAGGCGCGGATAGACCTTGCGATCTTCCTTGCCGGCGGCGGCACGGTCGCCATCCTGGAGGATCGCCGAGTTGAACGAGAGCGTGTTGTCGGTCTGGTATTCGTAATCCCAGTTCCACTGGTTGCCCGTCGCCTTGACGGTGAGCTTGGCTTCTTCCGGCGGCGTGTACTGCGCGGTCAAGAGCTGGAACGAGGGGATGGCGAGGCAGAGCAGGACGACGACGGGGCCGACAGTCCAGATCACCTCGATCAGCGTGTTGTGGCTGGTCTTGGACGGAACCGGGTTGGCGCTCGCGCGGAATTTCACGATGCAGTAGATCAGAAGGACCAATACCAGGGCGGTGATCGGGATGATGAACCACATCGTGTAGTTTCCGAACCACTCGATCTGGCGCATCATGTCGGTTGCCGGCGCCTGGAAGGTCGTCTCCCACTCGACGGGCTGATCGGCATGGGCGGCCGTGCCGGCGAAAAACGTGGTAACGGCACAAGCGCTTAGAAACTTGGCACTTGCTGGAAGCTTGGCGTTTGCCAGGAAATTTCTCATCGCCCTCTTCGTCTCCCAGTTCCTCGCGGCTGTGTCCACGAGAATAACGAACAATGCCGGGACGGGAATCCCGACTGTCTCAAGCTGGTTCAAACCATACTCTTTTTCCCTCCGCAAGAAAGGAGCGGAGGAAACCGTGCGGCATTTTTGCGCGCAAGCCGGAATGCATCTTTGAAGGCGGCGGCCGCCATGGCGAATCGGCTATGTTCGACGGATCGGCTGCTTGCTGCCGGCCGGCGCGCCTAGCGTCGTAATTCGGGCGAAATTGGCTAGGAAAAGCGCCGCATGGGCATTTTCGTGGCGGCTCGGCCGCTGTCTCGTCCTTTACTTGGCTTTGGCGCGGCTTAAAGTGCCGTGATTCGCAATGGAGCCGTCATGAACTCTTGGCTGTCGGGATTTGGGCTTTCGAGCCCCTTGGCGAAGGTCATCTTTCTCGCCGCCTTGTCCGTCGCCGGCTTGTCGGCCGCCGGCCAGGCCAACGCGGCCCAGCCGAGCGGCACGGTGCGCTCGACCCATGGCGCGTGGTCGATCATCTGCGACACGCCGGCCGGCGCCACGTCCGAACAATGCGTGATGATGCAGAACGTCGTCGCCGAGGACCGCCCAGAGATGGGGCTGTCGGTCGTGGTGCTGCGCACCGCCGACAACAAGGCGGAGATCCTGCGCGTGCTGGCGCCGCTCGGCGTGCTCTTGCCCAACGGGCTCGGCCTCAATGTCGACGGCAAGGATATCGGCCGCGCTTATTTCGTGCGCTGCTTCCAGGACGGCTGCTACGCCGAGGTCATTCTCGAGAAGCCGCTGCTCGATACGCTGAAGACCGGCACGTCGGCCACGTTCATCGTCTTCCAGACGCCAGAAGAAGGCATCGGCATCCCGGTGGACCTCAAGGGTTTTGCCGACGGATTTGCGGCCCTGCCGTAGACTCCCGCGCCTCGATCCGGGAGCTGCCGATCAACGATAGGTTTTCCGGACCTGGGATAGATCCGGGACGCCGCCGCCCTGCATTTGAATGACGATTGGCGATTGTCTGGGCGCGGCTTCGCGCCTACATCCCGGATATAACCATTCATCCACGGACTTACGCCATGAACAGCCTTATCGGCCAATTCGATATTTCCGACGATCGCGTCAAGGAGATCGTCGCAGAGACCATCAACGGCGCCGACGATGGCGAGTTGTTCGTCGAATACAGCGAGAGCGAAGCGCTAATGTTCGACAACGGTCGGCTGAAGACGGCCAATTTCAACACCGACCAGGGTTTCGGCCTACGCGCGGTTGCCGGCGAAGCCAGCGGCTATGCCCACTCCAGCGACCTGTCCGAGGCTTCGCTGCGACGCGCGGCTGACGCCGTCTCGACCGTCAAGGGCGGTTATTCCGGAACGCTTGCCGCCGCGCCCGCCCGCACCAACCGCCATCTCTATGGCGATGAGAACCCGATCCCCTCCCCTTCCTTCGAGGCCAAGGCGAAGCTGTTGCAGGAAGTCGACGCATGGCTGCGCGCCGAGGATCCGCGCGTGCGCCAGGTCTCGGCATCGCTGACCTCGTCCTGGCAGCATGTCGAGATCGTGCGCGCCGACGGCCAGGTGGTGCGCGACATCCGGCCGCTGGTCAGGGTGAACGTGTCGGTGGTGGTCGGCGACGGCGACCGCCAGGAAAGCGGCTCCTACGGCATGGGCGGACGCAAGGCGTTCGGCGACTTCCTCGTCGAGGACAGCTGGAAGCACGCCGCCAAGGAGGCGCTGCGTCAGGCGCTGGTCAATCTCGAAGCCGTACCGGCGCCGGCCGGCACTTTCGACATCGTGCTCTCCAGCGGCTGGCCCGGCGTCATGCTGCACGAGGCCGTCGGCCACGGGCTGGAAGGCGACTTCAACCGCAAGAAGACATCCGCTTTCGCCGGCCTGATGGGCCAGCAGGTGGCGGCAAAGGGCGTCACCGTCGTCGATGACGGCACGATCGCGGAACGACGCGGGTCGCTCACCGTCGACGATGAAGGCACGCCTTCGGCGCGCAACGTGCTGATCGAGGACGGCAAGCTGGTCGGTTACATGCAGGACCGCCAGAACGCCCGGCTGATGGGCATGCGGGCCACCGGCAACGGAAGGCGCGAGGGCTACGCGCACCAGCCGATGCCGCGCATGACCAACACCTACATGACATCGGGCGACATGGAGCCGGACGAGATCATCGCCTCGGTCAGGAACGGCATCTATGCCGTCTCCTTCGGCGGCGGCCAGGTCGACATCACCTCCGGAAAGTTCGTGTTCGGCTGCACCGAAGCCTACATGATCGAGAACGGCAAGGTGACGCAGCCGATCAAGGGCGCAATGCTGATCGGTAACGGGCCCGACGCCATGCACCGCGTTTCGATGATCGGCAATGACATGAAGCTCGACAACGGCATCGGCATGTGCGGCAAGGCTGGACAGGGCGTGCCGGTCGGCGTCGGCCAGCCGCACCTCAGGATGGACCAGATGACGGTCGGCGGCACAAGGGTTTGAAGCCGCCTCGTGGCCAGTCTGCTAGGTCTTGCTCACAGACCGGCGCGACGTGGCATACAGGATCAGGAAGCCGATAACGCCGCCGATCGCGTACTGGGTCCATGCACTCAGGTAGTCGACGATCCCATCATGGCCCGAGACATAGAGCGCAGCGCCGACAAACGTCATGACCGCGACGCCAAGCGCATAGGATGGCACCAGCCCCACACGCGTGAATTTTCTCAAGATCCAAGCGAGCACCGCACCGGTGAGCGCCATGATGAGAGCCGAACCAAAAATCTCGGCAACAAAACCTGGTGAAATCATCTTCTCCCCCTATCCCAATTTGGATTATGCCTTTTTGAGGGGCAGATTCAACCGCAGTGGCGATGATCCACAACTTTAGCGATAAACCTGGCTGGGATTTCGGGGCAGACTGCATGACGCTGCCGGTCTCGCTGAGCAGGGTTAAGCGCCTAGCGTCTTTTCCGCGGCTTCTCCAGCAAGGCAACAGCCTCGACATGGGGCGACCACAGAAACTGATCGATCGGCGTCACGCTTTTCACCGCGTAGCCGCCGTCGATGAGGATGCGCAAATCCCGCGCGAGCGTCACCGGGTTGCAGGAGACCGCGGCAACGAATGGAACATCCGAGCGGGCGATCTGCTTCGACTGATCCTCCGCGCCCGCGCGGGGCGGATCGAAGACAACGCCATCAAAGGCGTTTAACTCCTTGAACGTCAGCGGACGGCGGAACAGGTCTCGGCGCTCGCCGGTCACGCGTTTCAGGCCGGTGGCGAAGCGTGAACCCCGATCGAGCGCCGAAAGCGCGGCCGCATCGCCCTCCACCGCATGCACTTCCGATCTCGCGGCCAACCGCAGGGCGAAGCTGCCGCAGCCGGCGAAGAGATCGGCAATTTTTTTGGCACGTTTCAGATGTCCGCCGACGATATCGGCCATGGTCCGTTCGGCTGCCTCCGTCGCCTGCAGGAAGGCGCCCGGCGGCACCGCGACGGCAACGCTGCCGAACATGACGACAGGCTTCTTCGGCTCGATGATGATCTCGTCATCGATGGACAGTCTGGCAAAGCCCTGCGCAATGACAAAATTGGCGGCGATGCGGCGCTGGTTTTCGCCGAGCTTGCCCGATTCATGCACCGCCACGTCGAGGCCGGAATCCGTCACTGTGACCGCCATGCGAAACGATTTCGGGGTGGCGCAGATCAATTCGGCGAGTGCCCTCAAGCCGTCGAGCGCGCTGACGATCCCAGGCAGCGAGATCGGGCATTCGGAGATGGAAATGATTTCCGGCGACAGATGGCGATTGAAGCCGAGCAGCATGCCTGTTTCGGTGCGCCTGGCGGCGAGCACGACGCGGCGGCGCGTGTGCGGCGCGCAGGCGACCAGACCGCCTATTTCGCAATCGATGCCTCTCAGCGCATGCACGACCTTCTCGCGCTTCCACTGCTGATAGGCTTGCGCCTCCAAATGCTGGAGGGCGCAGCCGCCGCACTCGCCGAAATGTCGGCAGGCGGGTTCGATGCGCAGGGGCGAGGCCTCGATCAGCGCCATCAGCGTGGCGCGATCCCTTTCACGCGCCGCGGTGACGACCTCGCCTGGCAGCGTGAAAGGAATGAACAGATCGCCGCTTTCGGTGTCGGCGATGCCATCCCCCTGGGCGCCAAGCTTTTTGATGGTGAAGCGTGCACTCATCGGTCCTTGACCCCACCAAGCAGGAATTCGCGATTGCCGTCACCGCCCTCGATCGGCGACAGATGCAAGCCGAGCGAGCGCCAGCCGGGCACGGCATCCAGCCAATCCTGCAGCAAGCCGGCGACACGGGCGGCATGATAGGGGTCTTTCAGCAGGCCGCCCTTGCCGATCGCCTCGCGACCCGCCTCGAACTGCGGCTTGACCAGAAACATCGCTGCGGCACCGGGCTTGGCGATGGCAAGCGCAGGCGGCAGGGCCAGTTTCAGTGAAATGAAACTGACGTCGGAGACTATGAAGTCCGGACTGCGGCCGCCAAGATCGGCGGTTGAGAGATCGCGGGCGTTCAGCCCCTCGATGACCGTCACGCGCGCGTCCTTGCCGATATCAGCATGCATCTGTCCGTGACCGACATCGATCGCCGTGACATGGGTCGCGCCGCGTTCGAGCAGGACCTGGGTGAATCCGCCGGTCGAGGCGCCGATGTCGAGCGCCTCACAGCCGGCCGGATCGAGGCCGAAATGGTCGAGCCCGGCGATCAGCTTCAGCGCCGCGCGTGAGACATAGCCTTGGGCCGGGTCATCAACGGCGATGACGCATTCCGGTTGCACGGCCTGACCCGGCTTGCGGCCAATGACGCCATCAACCGTTACCGTACCACGTTCGATCGCGTCACGTGCACGCGAGCGGCTGGAAAACAGCCCACGCGCTACGAGCAGATCGTCGAGCCGCTGGCGCGTGCTGGCTGGCCGGGGAAAATTCATCGGTCTTCCTTGGCGAAAGCCGGCGGCGAAGGCAAGGAGATTGGAGCAGGAGAAGCAACATCGCCGCAGGGCAGCGACCGCAGAGAGCCGCTCGCGGCCAGTCGCATATCGCATCAGGTCGGCCACGATGATAAGGAAGAAACGCCGTTTTGCTGCCGAAGGCGAAGGAGGACGGATGCTTACGGGAACCTGCCATTGCGGTGCCGCCCACTGGACCTTGAAGGGCGATCCCGGGCCGATCACCGCTTGCAACTGCACGCTGTGCCGACGTTACGGCACGCTCTGGGCCTACGACTTTGTCGATGAACGTATCCGCGTCGTGGGGCCGATAAAAAGCTATAAACGTGCCGGCAAGGCCGAACCCACGCTCGAGATCCTGTTCTGCCCGACATGTGCGTGCGTGCTTGCCTGGCGCGGTTTGCGCCCAGCCGAGTCCGGCCGCACGCGGATCGCCGTCAATGTAAGGCTTGCGCCGCCGGAAGCCGTGGCCGACCTGCCGATCGACCATTTCGACGGTCTCGAGACCTACGACGATCTGCCGCGCGATGGCCGCTGCGTGCGCGACATGTGGTTTTGATTTGGGTGGTTTGATTTGGGCGAGATCAGAAGATGGTGCGGGGAGCCTGCCGTTCGACGGCGGGAGACAGGCCGTCATCCCGATCGCGGGCAACTTCCCTGCGCGGGCGCTCGACTGGCGCGGCGGATGCCGATGCGGCGTCCGGCGGGACAACAAGCTGCGGCAGCTGCTTGTAGGAGAAGCCGCCCCTGATATGCCCCATCCTGCTGGCGACTATATCCACGGCCGCCTTCTCGAGATTGCGGTCGTAGCGCGTTCCGGCGATGGCCGGCGCTGCGATGGCGGTCAGGATCGCCATACCGCATAGAAGCGTCTTCACTTTTGTTGTCTCCCTGCCTGGCCAGAACCTAGCAGCGTGCCGTTGAAAAACGGGCAAGAGACACGGTAAGCAAAACGCCAAACCGCAATGTCAACAATGCGTTACGACATCGAGCCGGCAAACCGATTCAAGCGCTTGATGTGTCGAGTCAGGCGCGCTGGGCGCGGACCGCCTGCCCGAGGGCGGTGAAAACCGTATGGACGATGCCGGCGGCATCGAGACCGGCATCGGCATACATCTTTTCCGGCTTGGCGTGGTCCGCAAACACGTCCGGTAGCACAAGCGGGCGCACTTTCAGGCCGCTTTCCAGCAGGCCCTCATGGGCGAGGAACTGCAAAACGTGACTGGCGAAGCCGCCGACGGCGCCCTCCTCCACCGTGACCAGAACCTCGTGCGAGCGGGCCAGCCGTCGGATCAGGTCCTCGTCGAGCGGCTTCGCGAAGCGCGCATCGGCGACGGTGGTCGAAAGCCCGGCCGCGCCCAGCTCCTCGGCCGCGATCAGGCAATCCTGCAAGCGCGTGCCGAAGGAGAGGAGTGCCACCTTGCCGCCTTCCCTGATGATGCGGCCCTTGCCGATTTCGAGCACCGAGCCGCGATCGGGCATGTCAACGCCGACGCCATTGCCGCGCGGATAGCGGAAGGCGATCGGGCCGTCATCGTAGGTTGCCGCGGTGCGCACCATGTGGCGCAGTTCCGCCTCGTCGGCCGCCGCCATGACGACGAAGCCCGGCAGGGAGGCCAGGAAGGTGGTGTCGAAGGCGCCGCAATGGGTGGCGCCGTCGGCTCCGACGAAGCCGGCGCGATCGATGGGGAAGCGCACCGGCAATTTCTGGATCGCCACGTCGTGCACGACCTGATCGTAGGCACGTTGCAAGAAGGTCGAATAGATCGCCGCGAACGGCTTGTAGCCTTCGGTCGCGAGGCCGGCCGCGAACGTCACCGCATGCTGTTCGGCGATGCCGACGTCGAAGGTCCTGGCCGGAAACACTTCGCCGAACAGGTCAAGCCCGGTGCCGCCCGGCATGGCGGCGGTGACGGCGACGATGCGCTCGTCCTCCTGGGCCTCCCGGATCAGGCTTTCGGCGAACACCTTGGTATAGGCCGGCGCGTTGGCCGGGGCCTTGGCCTGAGCGCCGGTGATGACGTCGAACTTGTTGACGCCGTGATATTTGTCGGCCGCGGCCTCGGCCGGCGCGTAGCCCTTGCCCTTCTGGGTGACGACATGGATCAGCACGGGGCCCTTGCCATTGTCACGGACATTTTTCAGCACCGGGATCAGATGGTCCAGATTGTGACCGTCGATCGGACCGATGTGGTAGAAGCCGAGCTCCTCGAACAGCGTGCCGCCGGTGACGTAGCCGCGCGCATGCTCGACCGCCCTGGTGATGGCACGGTCGGCACGCTTGCCAAGATACGAGGTCAGTTTCTTGCCGAAGTCGCGCAGGCCGACATAGGCCTTGCCAGAGGCCAGGCGCGCCAGATAGGCGCTCATGGCGCCGGTCGGCGGGGCGATCGACATGTCGTTGTCGTTGAGGATGACGATCAGGCGGGCATCGAGCGCACCGGCATTGTTCATCGCCTCGTAGGCCATGCCGGCCGACATGGCGCCGTCGCCGATGACAGCGACGACATTGTTGCGGCCGCCGGCAAGATCGCGGGCCGCCGCCATGCCGAGGCCGGCCGATATCGACGTCGAGGAGTGGGCGGCGCCAAACGGATCGTATTCGCTTTCGGTGCGGCGGGTGAAGCCGGAGAGGCCGCCCTCCTGCCGCAGGGTGCGGATGCGATCGCGGCGCCCGGTCAGGATCTTGTGCGGATAGGCCTGGTGGCCGACATCCCAGATCAACCGGTCATCGGGCGTGTTGAAGACATAGTGCAGCGCCACGGTCAGTTCGACCACGCCAAGCCCGGCGCCGAGATGACCGCCGGTGCGCGACACCGCGTCGATCAGTTCGAGGCGAAGCTCCGATGCCAGTTGCGGCAATTCGCTTTCGGAAAGCGTGCGCAGCTCGGCCGGGATGCGGACCTTGTCGAGAAGCGGCGTATGCGGCGTTGCGTTCACGGGTAGGCCCAAGCTTCTGTTCATGCGCGGGATAGGCCGCCGGCAGGCGAAAGTAAATGCCTGCCAAATGACGCGAAAGGCACGCCCCGTCGTCGACTTCCTCAGCCTTCCGGCAGTGGAATGAACTCTTCCTCATCGCCGGGAACGATGTCGAAGCGGCCGGTCTTCCATTCTTGCTTGGCCTGTTCGATGCGCTCCTTGGAGGACGAGACAAAATTCCACCAGATGTAGCGCTTCGAGCCCAGCGAGGCACCGCCGAAAAGCATGAAATGGGCACCAGCCTGTGAGGATACGACGATCTCGTCGCCGGGCCGGAACACCAGAAGCCGTTCCGCCGGAAACACGTCGCCGGAAATCGAGACCTCGCCTTCCAGCGTATAGATGGCGCGTTCTTCCGCGTCGGCAGGGATTTTCACGCTGGCGCCGGGCGCCAGCCTGAGGTCGGCGTAGAGCGTCTCGGAATCGGCTCGCACCGGGGAACGCAGCCCCTGGAAATCGCCTATGACGATGCGGCCGCTGACGCCTTCCGCGTCGATGTCGGGAAGCCGCGCGACAGCGGTGTTTTCGAAAACCGGCGCCACTTCCTCCTTGCCGTCCGGCAGCGCCAACCATGTCTGCAGCCCCGAGACCGACATCGGCGCGCCGCGCAGTTCTTCCGGCGTGCGCTCCGAATGGACGATGCCGCGGCCGGCGGTCATCAGGTTCACGTCACCCGGCTCGATCACCATCTCGGTGCCGAGCGAATCGCGATGCCTGATCCTGCCGTCGAACAGGTAGGTGACCGTCGACAGGCCGATATGAGGATGCGGCCGGACGTCGAGCGCCTGACCGGCACGCAGGATGGCCGGGCCCATGCGGTCGAAGAAGA
The DNA here is from genome assembly GCF_006442975.2 of Mesorhizobium sp. B2-1-1. Lineage (NCBI taxonomy): Bacteria > Pseudomonadati > Pseudomonadota > Alphaproteobacteria > Hyphomicrobiales > Phyllobacteriaceae > Mesorhizobium > Mesorhizobium sp. B2-1-1. The sequence goes on from NZ_CP083954.1 coordinate 4,620,083, forward strand.
TGAAGGGACCGACCAGCCGCCTTTTGGCGGTCGGCAAGGCGCGGCGAACCTGAAAACCGCCAATGTCCTTGGCGTTCGGAATGACCATCAATTCGATCTGGTCGCTGGCAAAGGCATCGCCGGCTTCAGGATCCTTCCCGGGAAAGAAGCTCATGAACTCTCCTTGTCAGCGGCCGATGGCTGCTTTGGCCAGATCAGGCAAAGCGGATCGCCGCCTTCGCCCGCAGCTTGGCCGCAACCTCCTCGCGATTGCGCGGATGCTGGTTGGTTTCAAGCGAATCGAGAAGCTCGCGCGCCGACGCCGCGATGGCCTCGACGGCATGGTCGAATGCGTGCTGGTTCTGCTTCGAAGGCCGCGTCGTTCCGCTCAGCTTGCGAACGAATTGAAGGGCTGCATCGCGCACCTCGTCGTTGGTCGCCGGCGGATCAAAATTGAACAGGGTCTTGATGTTTCTGCACATCGCTTCCGTATCTCCTCTTGTCCTGGAGCCGTTTCAATCGGGACGCGTTCTATCCTCAATCATGATCGTGTCAAAAACCAGAGAGACGGCTGCGTGCCTCAATCCGCGTCCAGCGGCTCCGTCCCGACCGGCTTGCCGTCGCGGGACAGCCTGATCTTCTCCACCTTGTCCTCGGCCGCCTTGAGCAGCCGGTCGCAATGCACCTTCAGCGCCTCGCCGCGCTCGTAGATCCTGATCGACTGGTCGAGCGGCACATCGCCACGCTCCAGATCATCGACGATCTTCTCCAGCGCGTCGAGAGCCTGTTCGAAGCTCATCGCCTTGACGTCTTCGTTGGTTTCACCAGCCATCATTCATCCTTTCATCAGTCGCCCGACATGGGCGGCGACCGAAAATGCCAATCCTTGCAGATCGTAGCCGCCCTCGAGCAGGCTGACGAGCCGGTTGCCGCTGTGGCGCGCCGCGCGCTGCATGAGTTGGCCGGTCGCCCAGTCGAAATCATCCTCGGTCAGGTTGATCTCGGCCAGCGGGTCGCGATGATGCGCATCGAAGCCGGCCGAAATGATGATCAGGTTGGGTGCAAAATTGTCGAGCGAGGGCAGCACGCGCGACAGGAAGGCATCGCGGAACGCCTCGCTGCCGGTCTGCGGCGCAAGCGGCGCGTTGACGATGTTGCCGGCGCCGGTTTCGTTCTTTGCTCCGGTGCCCGGGTAGAGCGGCATCTGGTGCGTCGAGCAATAAAGCACGGACGGATCGTCCCAGAAAATATCCTGCGTGCCGTTGCCGTGATGCACGTCCCAGTCGACGATGGCGACACGTTCGATATCGTGTTTGTGCTGTGCATAACGTGCGGCGATGGCCGCCGTGTTGAACAGGCAGAAGCCCATCGCGGTCGCTTTCTCGGCATGATGGCCGGGCGGCCGGGCGGCGACGAAAACGTTGTCTGCCCTGCCGGCAAAGACGTCGTCGACGGCGGCGTTGGCGGCTCCGATCGCGGTGATCGCCGCCTGCCAGCTCTTCGGGCTGGCCGTTGTGTCGGCATCGATGCGGGCGATGCCCGTCTCGGGAATGGCGGCGCGTACCCGCTCGACGAAATCCTCGGGATGCGCGTAGAGAATGGTGGCCTCGTCGCCTTCCGGCGCCTCGAGGCGGTCGAGCGCGGCAAAAGCCTCGTCGTCGAGCACGCGCTCGATGGCGCGCAAGCGGTCCGGCCGCTCCGGATGGCCGGGCGGCGTGATGTGCTCAAGGAAGATCGGATGGGTGTAGAGACGAGTGGCCATGCCCCCTATCTAGTGCCCCGGCGCGGCGATGGCCATGCGTTGCGGCCTGATGGCTGGGGAAAATCGCGCCTGCGTCCATTCGCGTCGCCGCGGGGATTGGCGGCGCAGGGGCTTCGTCGTAAAGTCCCGGCCACTGCCTGGTGCCCGCCGCGAGCGGGAGAATCGGGAACACGGTTTGATACCGTGGCGTGCCCAACGCTGTAAGGGGGACCGCGCCGGTAAATGCCACTGTCGAGGACGGGAAGGCGCCGGATGAGGGTTGATCCCGAGCCAGAAGACCGGCCTGGCAGGCATCGTCATCCGCATGGTCAGGCGGACGGCAGTTGATTGCAATCGCAAGGGGACAAGCGATGCCGGACAATATGACCATCCCCGTGGGTGACGGATTCGACCAGATGGCGCGCGATGCGGTCTACCGCGCCATGTTCACGCGGCGCGATGTCCGCAGCCATTTTACATCAGAGGCCGTCGACGACGAGGTCTTGGCGCGGCTGCTGCTTGCCGCCCATCACGCGCCATCGGTCGGCTTCATGCAGCCATGGAATTTCATCGTCATTCGTGGCACCGAACGACGGGAACAGGTGCGCGACCTGTTCCTCGCGGCGCGCGAGCAGGAATTGCCGGCGATCGAGGAAGAGCGGCGGGCGCTCTACCGCAAGCTCAAGCTGGAAGGCATCTGCGAAAGCGCGCTCAATATCTGTATCACCTGCGACCGCCGACGCTCACAGGGTTCGCCGCTGGGACGCTGGCACAATCCCGAGATGGATCTCTACAGCACGGTCTGCGCGGTGCAGAATTTCTGGCTGGCGGCGCGCGCCGAAGGCGTCGGCGTTGGCTGGGTCAGCATTATCGAGGCGCAGGCGTTGAAAGGCCTTCTGTCGATTCCCGAGCATGTGACGCCGGTGGCCTATCTCTGTGTCGGCCGTGTCTCGGAGTTCGCGCCGAAACCGGACCTCGAAACACATGGCTGGGGGCGGCGGCTGCCGCTGCCCGAGCTGATCATGAGCGAGACGTTTTGCGGACAGGGCGAAGTTCCGCTCAAATCAACGATCGCACGCCTCAAGGCGGCAACATGCGAAAAGTCTGACAAACCCTTGATTTGATTGCGGATACGGCATGCCCAGAGCTGCCGGCGGCCTGCCGTCGTCAGGCGGCTCCGGCATCATTCCTCAACAATCCTTCGAGCAGTTGCTTGAATGCCGCCACCACGGTCTTTGATGTCGCTTCCGGGTCGTTCGAATTGGCGATCCGCTGCGCCGCCTGGCTGCTCGCCCCGTTGATCAGCCGTGCCGCGGTCTCGGGGTCTACGCCCGGGACAACTACCCCGTCGCCCTGCAGCGTCGTCAGGTGATCGGTCATCGACGCGACGCAGGCATTGGCGTTCGGCCATTGCGCGGGATCCCCCAGCACGGCCGGACCGTCCCGAAACATGATGCGCTGGATTTCCGGCTCCAGCGCCATTTCGATGTAGCTCGTGCATTCGTCGACGAAGCTTTGCCAGCGGGTCGGTGCTTTCGCTGCAACCTCATTCACCCGTGCCGCCATCTCGGCGTCTATCTCGGCGATAACCGCCTGCAAAAGCCCCTTCTTGTCCCCGAAATGATGATAGAGCGCACCGCGCGTCAGCCCGGCCGATGCGGTGAAATCATCCATCGATGCCTCGGCATAACCGATCGTTCCGAACGCATGCCGGGCCGCGGCAATCAATTTGGCGCGCGTTTCGGCGATCATTTCCCTGCGGGGCTTGTGCATCTCTTCTGGCCTTATCCACATACGTCACGTATGCCAATTGACATACGCGACGTATGATCTATTTAGTTCATACGCATCGTATGTAATTTCCGAATCGCCTTTTGTCGAGGAACGGACCATGCAGAACCCCTATTCCGAGATCTTTCGAGCCCCTGGCGCCAAGGGCTTTGCCGCTGCAGGCTTCATGGCGCGCCTGCCGATCGCCATGGCGCCGATCGGCATCGTGGCGATGCTGTCGCAGACGCGTGGCGAATACTGGCTGGCGGGTGCCGTCTCGGCGACATTCGCGCTGGCCAACGCTTTCCTGGCGCCGCAGATCTCCAGGCTGGTCGACCGCCTCGGCCAGACATGGATCGTCGTGCCCACCACCATCATCTCCGTGCTGGCATTCCTGCTGCTGATTGCGTCGGCCAACCAGGATTGGCCGGTATGGACAATGTTCGTGTCGGCGCTGCTGGCAGCGGCCATGCCCAGCATGCCGGCAATGGTGCGCGCGCGCTGGACCGAGCTTTTTCGCGGCCGGCCGGAGATGAACACCGCCTTCGCCTTCGAATCGGCGGCCGACGAACTGGTCTATATCGCCGGCGCGTCGCTGTCGGTGGGCCTCAGTGCGGCGCTGTTTCCGGAAGCAGGCATGCTGGCGAGCACGTTGTTTCTCGCTTTGGGCTCGATAGCATTCATCCTGCAGCGATCGACCGAGCCGAAAGTGCGGCCGGTGGACCATGGTTCGACTGGCTCGGCAATCCGCCTGCGGCCGGTACAGATCATCACCTTCACCCTGATCTTCATCGGCGCGACCTTCGCGACGACGGAAGTGAGCACCGTGGCGATCACCAAGGAGTTCGGCCAAGCCGGTGCCGCAAGCCTGGTGATCGGCGTCTATGCGCTGGGATCGTTCGTGTTGGGCATCGTGGTCGGCGCGCTCAACCTCAAGACGCCGCTACAGCGCCAGCTGACCGTCGCGGTCGCCATCATCGCAGTCAGCACGATTTTGCCGCTCACCGCCGACAGCGTGCCGATTTTGGCGCTGACCGTCTTCATCAGCGGCGTGGCGATCTCGCCGACTTTCATCACGGCATTCGGCCTGATCGAACGGCATGTGCCGGAAGCGATGCTGACCGAGGGCATTACCTGGGTGACAACGGGAATCGGCATCGGCATGGCGCTGGGCTCTTTCGCCGCCGGCGCGGTGGTGGATGCGTTCGGCGCCCAGAACGGGTTCTGGGTCTCGGTGGTCGCGGGCGGCATCGCGCTGGTCACGGTGCTGCTCGGCCAGCGCAGTCTTGCCACTCACAAATGCGAGTTGGATGGGTGTGAAGCGGCCGTCGCTGCCGCGGAATGAACCATGACGCGTCCGGTTCAGCGGATCGGACGCTATTGCCGCCGTCGAACCTAGAGAATCTCGGTCTTGGCGATGTGGATGCCAAAACCTTCGAGGCCGACATAGTGGCGCTCGCGCGAGGCGATCAGCTTGATCGAGGAAATGCCGAGATCCTTCAGGATCTGCGCGCCGAGCCCGATCTCGCGCCATTCATTCTCGCGGCGGCGCGCCTCTTCGTGATCCTCGCGGTCGCCGCTCGCCGGCCGGTTGCGCTCCTGGTGGGCGACGCCGACCGAGCCCTCGCGCAGATAGACGATGACGCCGCGCTTGCGCTCGCCCATCGCCTTCATGATGCCGTCCAGCCGGTGGCTGGTGCCGAAGACGTCCGTCACCACGTCCTCGGAGTGCAGACGCACAGGCACCTCTTCTCCGTCGCGGATGTCGCCGAAGACGACGGCGACATGGTGCATGGAATCCCAGGGCAGCGTGTAAGTGAAGACCTGCGCCTTGCCGCCGAGCGTGTCGATCTCGGAGCATGCCACGCGTTCGACCAGCGTTTCCTTGCGTTGCCGGTAAGCAATGAGGTCGGCGACAGAAACCTGCTTGAGGCCGTGCTCCTCGGCAAAAGCCGCGACCTGCGGGCCGCGCTTGACGGTGCCGTCGTCATTGACCAGTTCCGAGATCACGCCGATCGGCGGCAGGCCGGCGAGCTTGCACAGATCGACGGCCGCCTCGGTATGGCCCGAACGCATCAGCACGCCGCCTTCGCGCGCGATGAGCGGGAAGATGTGGCCGGGGCGGACGAAATCGGAGGCGCCGACATTGCCGTTGGCGAGATTGCGCACGGTCAGCGTGCGGTCGTCGGCCGAAATGCCTGTCGTGGTACCATGCTTGAAATCGACGCTGACGGTGAAGGCGGTGGTGTGCGCCGAATCATTGTCGGCGACCATCGGCGCAAGGTTGAGGCGCTTGGCCTCCTCGCGCGGCATCGGCGTGCAGACGATGCCCGAAGTGTTGCGCACGATGAAGGCCATCTTTTCCGGCGTGCAATGGACGGCGGCGACGATCAGGTCGCCCTCGTTCTCGCGCCCGTCATCATCCATGACGACGACGATCTCGCCGCGCTCGAAAGCCCGGATTGCTTCGACGATCTTCTTCTGGTCGTAAGACATGGAATGCTCGCTTCGCTCGCAAGGGAGTAGGGGAATAGGGCAGTAAGGCAGTAGGGGAAAGGAAAAATTGCTCGTCTCGCGGGCAGCTTAACAGACTGCCCTACTGCCCTACTGCCCTACTGCCTTCCTTACCTGTCTGTCCTCGGTGCCGCAGATAATGGTCGGCGATTGCGCAGGCAACCATCGCCTCGCCGATCGGTACGGCGCGAATGCCCACACACGGATCATGGCGACCCTTGGTCATCACTTCGACGTCGTTGCCGTCCTTGTCGATCGACTTCCGGGGCGTCAGGATCGAAGACGTCGGCTTGACGGCGAAGCGGGCGATGATCGCCTGGCCGGTCGAGATGCCGCCAAGGATGCCGCCGGCATTGTTGGACAGGAACACCGGCTGGCCGTCATTGCCGATGCGCATCTCGTCGGCATTCTGTTCGCCGGTGATGCGGGCGGCCTCGAAGCCGTTGCCGATCTCGACGCCCTTGACGGCGTTGATCGACATCAGGCCTGACGCGATATCCTGGTCGAGCTTTGCGTAGATCGGCGCGCCGAGGCCGGCCGGAACGCCGTCGGCGACGATCTCGATCACGGCGCCGACGGAGGAACCCGCCTTGCGGATGCCGTCGAGATAGCTCGTGAAAACGGGAACGGACGCCGGATCCGGCGTGAAGAACGGATTGTCCGCGTCGCCAATGAAATTCCAGTTCCAGTTGGCGCGGTCGATCGACTTCTCGCCCATCGATACCAGTGCACCGCGCACCACCATGCCCGGCACGACCTTGCGGGCGAGGGCTCCGGCGGCGACCCGAGCCGCGGTCTCGCGCGCCGAGGATCGGCCGCCGCCGCGATAGTCGCGCACGCCGTATTTGACGTCATAGGTGTAGTCCGCATGGCCCGGCCTGTACTGGCGGGCGATCTCTCCATAGTCCTTCGAGCGCTGGTCGACATTCTCGATCAGCATGGAGATCGGCGTACCTGTCGTGATCATCGTCTCGCCGTCATCGTCAAGGATGAAGCCCGACAGCACCTTCACTTCGTCAGGCTCACGGCGCTGCGTGACGAAGCGCGACTGTCCGGGCCGGCGCTTGTCGAGTTCGGCCTGGATTTCGTCACGCGTGAAGCGGATGCCGGGTGGGCAGCCGTCGACCACGCAGCCCAATGCGGCCCCATGGCTTTCGCCCCAGGTGGTGACGCGGAAAAGATGGCCGAACGTGTTGTGAGACATCGCAAAGTGCCCTGCCCGGCATCGGAGCCGACTGAAGCCTGCCTTCTATTGGCGTTTTCCACAGGGGTCAAACCGTGATCTTCGGATTTAGTTTTGACACATTCGATTGGTTTCTGCTCTGCTCCATTCGCCGTTGAGGATCCGCCGCTACCCATGCCGGCGCAATACCAAAGAGGACGATGATGCGTACCCTGATTGGCGCTGTTGCCGCCACATTCCTGCTTTGCACCGCCGCTTTCGCCGGGCAGACCGAAGGCCTGATCAAGAAGATCGACAAGGACGCGCTGACCCTGACGCTGGACGACGGCAAATCCTACAAGCTGAACGCGGAAACCGATCTCGACGCGCTGAAGCCGGGCATGGACATCGTCATCGCCTATGACGTGACCAACGGCGAAAACGTCGTCACCGATATGCAGTTGCCTGACAGCGACTCCGACTAGGCTTCCAATGCAAATCGGCTGTTCGGCGTTTGTTGAGCCGTTACAGCCGTTTTATGCACCTGCGCCGGCAGCCTGCATGAGCCTTCCTGGATCGTGCCGGGTGCCTAAAGCCATCCCAAGGTGTCGCCTTCCAGCTTGAGCACGCGGTCCTGCGGTATCGCCAGCTTCGCCGCATCGTCCTCGGCCATGTCAAGCACGAAGCGAAACAAGGTGCGCATAACGCCGCCATGCGTCACGCAGACTGTCTGGCGCTCGAGCGCGTCGAACCACGGCTTTACCCGTTCGAGTAGCATCTGGTAGCTCTCGGCATCTTTGCCCGGCGGCTGAAAATTCCATTTGTCCAGCGCACGGGTCCTGCTCGCACCCGGAAATTGCGTCTCCAACTCGGCAAAGGTGAAACCCTGCCAGTCGCCGAAATTCACTTCAACAAGGCGGGGGTCGGTCCCATAGGCAGCCGGGTCGAGCTTCATGGCGGCGCGAATGCGCTCCATGGTCTCGCGCGTGCGCCGCATCGGGCTGGCGACGAAATCGAACTCTGCTGGATTGGAGATCAGGTCAGCCAGCCGATGCCCGTTTGCGCTCGCCTGCTCGCGGCCGAGCGCGTTGATGTCGGTATCGGCCTGCCCCTGAAGCCGGAATTCGGCATTCCACGCGGTCTGGCCGTGGCGCACGATATAAACCAGCGGGTACATCAGGTCTTCCGGAGGTCGGGCCAGGGCCTGGGCGGAGGATAGGCGGAGGGAGTTAATCCTTGACCGTCGAAATATCGGGTGCGTCAACCGCCTTCATGCCGACGACGTGATAGCCGGAATCGACATGATGCACTTCGCCGGTGACGCCGCGCGACAGGTCGGACAGGAAATAGACGCCGGAATCGCCGACCTCTTCCTGGGTGACCGTCTGCTTCAGCGGCGAATTGTATTCGTTCCACTTCAGGATGTAGCGGAAGTCACCGATGCCGGAAGCGGCCAGCGTCTTGATCGGGCCTGCCGAGATCGCGTTGACGCGGATCTTCTTGGCCCCGAGATCGACGGCGAGGTAGCGCACGCTGGCCTCGAGTGCGGCCTTGGCGACGCCCATGACGTTGTAATGCGGCATCACCTTTTCGGCGCCGTAATAGGTCAGCGTCAAAAGCGAACCGCCATCGGTCATCAGCGCCTCGGCGCGCTTGGCGATGGTGGTGAAGGAATAGACCGAAATGTCCATCGTGCGCAGGAAATTATCGCGCGTCGTCTCGACATAGCGGCCGGTCAGTTCGTCCTTGTCGGAAAAAGCGATGGCATGGACGAGGAAGTCGAGCTTGCCCCAATGATTGGCGACATTGGCGAAAACCTCGTCGAGGCTCGCCGGATCAGTTACATCGCAATGGCCGGCGACAAAGGCGCCGAGTTCCGCGGCCAGTGGCTCGACCCGCTTCTTGAACGCTTCACCCTGATAGGTCAGCGCGATCTCGGCGCCGTGGTCGACGCATGCCTTGGCGATGCCGTAGGCGATCGACCTGTTGTTGGCGACGCCGAGGATCAGGCCGCGTTTGCCGGCCATCAGGCCCTGTCCACCCGCCATATGCGTGCTCTCCGCAAGATTTCTTATTTGTGGAGAGCCCTATCGCACAGGCACAGAGCCCCTTCAAGCGCTCAAACGGGACAGTTCGGGGACAAGAGCCGCCAATCAGCCTTTTTGGCTGCGCAACAGCCCTTCGAGCGCGCTGTCGCCGCCTTCTGGCAGCATGATGCGCACATGGGCGTAGAGATCACCGTGGCCGCCGGCCTTTTCCGGCAGGCCCCTGCCCTTCAGGCGCAGGACCTTGTCCGAACTCGACCAGGCGGGAACGTTGACCGCGAGCTTGCCGGTCGGCGTTTCGACGGCCACCTTGGCGCCAAGCACGGCATCGGCCAGCCCCACCGGCAAATCGGCATGCAGGTCGCGGCCCTCCAGGCGGTAGCGCGGATGCCGGCGGAAGCGGATCTTGACCAACGCGTCGCCGGGCTGGCCCGGCCCTTGCTCGCCCTGCCCCTTCAGCCGGATGGTCTGCCCGTCCTCGACATAGGCCGGCAGCTTGACCGCCACCTTGCGACCGTCAGGGAACATCGCCGTGACCTTTTCAGCGTTCGCCGCTTCCTCGATGGTAATGTCGAGCGTGACATTGAGGTCGGCGGCGGTTGCCGGCTGGCGGCGGTCACCCATTCCTGCCCCGCTTTGGCCGGGGCCGCGCGAGCCGGAGAAGACGTCGCCAAAAATCTGGCTGAAGATATCGCTGTTGCCATCGAACGGATCGCCGCCAGGGCGTCCGGAGCGGAACTCGAATCGCGAACCGCCGGCTCCCTGCTGCTGGCGGCGAAAACCGCCGAAGGGGTCACCGCCACCGGGGGCGCCCTCGAAGCCCTGGAAACGCGGCTTGCCGTCGGCGTCGATCTCGCCGCGATCGAAAGCGGCACGGGTCTTCTCGTCGCCGACGATCTCATAGGCCTGATTGGCCGCGGCAAAACGGTCCTTCGCCTTGGGATCATTCGGATTCTGGTCCGGATGATGCTTCTTGGCGAGTTTGCGGTACGCCGATTTTATGTCCTTGGCCGATGCGTTCTTTGCAACGCCCAGCACCTCATAGGGGTCGCGCATGCTTCCTGCCCTGGAGAAAGAGTGAGTCCATAGTCGCCTCTTATATGCGCTCGCATAGGAAGAAATTCCAGTGCTGGACGTTATTTCAGAGGTGGAAGATCAAAGCGCCCTGAAGTCCTGCATACGCCAGCCGCCGGCGCTGGCCAGGCAAAGTTCGCCCGCGAACATGGCAACGCCGTCAAAGCTTTCGCGCGAAGCCTTGAAGCGGCGGCAGGTCTGACCCCCGTCCTTCAATTCCGCCAGTTCGGTGATGGAGCCGCGCGAACCCGTACCGGCATTGGCCCACGGCACGGCTTGACCGCCGAGCTGCTCGATGTCGGCGGAGGACACCGCGTTGCCGATCGTCGTCTGGTCGGAATCGCGGTCCGAATCGGCCGACGCGGCTGGAGCCGAAATGCTGCCGGTCAGGATCGAGCGATCGACCTCGGCTTTTTGCAGGCTGAAGCCGCCCGCGCCACATGCGGCAAGCGGCAAGGCAATCATCACGATCGCGGCTTTGGCGCTGGCTGAAGCAAATAGGCTGCCTTGCCTGCTGTCAAAAGCTTGCGCGATACGCGACAATCGGCAACCTCCCCTGTTTGATGAAAATTTGAGAAAAACTATGAGTGAGACTGAGTTAACAAGCGGTGACTTTACCGAGGCCGCCGAGCCGTTTCGCCTTTTTGCCGCATGGCTGGACGACGCCACCAAAAGCGAAATGAACGACCCCAACGGCGTGGCGTTGGCAACCGTCGATGCCGAGGGCATGCCGGATGTGCGGATGGTGCTGCTCAAGGGCTTCGATGAGAGCGGCTTTGTGTTCTACACGAATTTCGAAAGCGCCAAGGGCCGGGAGATCCTGGGCAGCATGAAGGCGGCGATGTGCTTCCACTGGAAATCGCTGCGCCGCCAGGTGCGCGTGCGCGGGCCGGTGGAGATCGTCAGCGATGCCGAGGCCGACGCCTATTACGCGACACGGCCGCGCGGCAGCCGCATCGGCGCCTGGGCCTCGAAACAGTCGCGGCCGCTGGAAAGCCGGTTCGCGCTGGAAAAGGCGGTGGCCGAATACACGGCCCGCTACGCCATCGGCGAGATTCCGCGCCCAAAACACTGGTCGGGTTTCCGCATCGTGCCGAAGACGATCGAGTTCTGGCACGACAGGCCGTTTCGGCTGCATGACCGCGTGGTGTTTTCGCGCAATGCCGGGGGCGGTTGGGAGAAGACGCGGCTTTATCCCTGAGTTTGTAAACTAGCGCCGACATCCTCACTGCGCCTAGCCCGGGCTGGCCAGTGGCGACCGAGGCACGCGGGATAGGTCGGCGCTCCACCCCACCCGACCCTGCGGGCCGACCTCCCCATCTAGGGGAGGCGGGGGGCCGAACTATTTTTTTCTGGTCATGAATGCCGTCAGTGCAGCGCGGGCTTCGTCCGATTTCAGCCGCTCGCGAAAATGCTCGCTTTCCACGTTGATGCGGGCGACGAGGTCCTCGCGAGAGCCGCGCATCAGGTCGCGCGCGATCCTGAGCGCCTGCGGCGGCTTGGCGGCGATCTGGCCGGCGGCCGCCAGAACCGACGCCTCCAGCGCTCCTTCCTCGACAACTTCGTAGATCAGACCAGCGGCCTTGGCGCGTTCGGCCGAGAAGCCTTCGCCAAGGCCGAGCAGCGCGAACGCGCCCTGCTGGCCCAGGATGCGCGGCGCCAGCAGGCTCGATCCCGCTTCGGGCACAAGGCCGAGGTCGACGAAGGGTGTCCTGAACACGGTGCGCGGCGTGGCGAAGGTCAGGTCGCAGTGCAAATTGAGCGTGGTGCCGATGCCGACCGCGATGCCGTCGACACCGGAGACGATGGGTTTTGCGACCCTGGCCAGCGCCATCAGGAAATCCCAGACTTCCGTGCCGCCTTCGCCGCCAGTGGCGACGACCATGAAATCGGCGAGGTCGTTGCCGGAGGAGAAGGCACCGGGCACGCCGAGAAAGACATGGACGCGAATTGCCGGATCCGCATCCCCTTCGGCCAAGGTTTGCGACATCTTGGCGTACATGGCGCGCGTCAGCGCGTTCTTCTTGTCCGGGCGGTTTATGCGGATGATCTGGATGGCGCCCTGGCGCTCGACGAGGATATGGTCTGTCACGGTTCTTTCCTTGTGAACGTCAGGCGGAAATCAATGTCTTGCCGGCAGCGGCGAGGCTTGCGGCGCCGTCGACAACGCGCTCCTTCAAGGCACCTGTCTCGCCGAGCAGGTTTTCGGCGAAGAAGCGGCAAAGGGCGATGCGGCCCTGATCGGCAACGGCGCCCCGCGCCAGGTAGGCGCCGCCGGCTGCAAGCGAGACCAGCCGGAGATAGGGTGTCGCGCCGGCAAGCGCCTCGCCAGTCCGGCCATCGGCCGACAGTTTTTGCAGGAAACGTGTCGCTTGCGTCAGATCGTCGAGCCCGCGGTCGAGAGCATCGGCCGTATGGCCAAACCCTTCGAGATTCGATGTCCGCACGGCGCTGGCGACAGCGGCAAGCTCGGCGATGAAGCCGTGCACATGCTCGCCGCCGCCCAGCGGCAGTTTTCGGGTCACCAGATCGATCGCCTGGATGCCGTTGGTGCCCTCGTAGATCGGCGCGATGCGGGCGTCGCGATAGAGTGCCGCAGCCCCCGTCTCCTCGATGAAACCCATGCCGCCATGGACCTGGACGCCAAGCGAGGCGACCTCGACGCCGATATCGGTGGAAAAAGCCTTGGCAAGCGGCGTCAACAGGTTGGCCCGGTCGCGCCAATGCGCCGCCTGGTCACCAGACGATACGCGCGCCAGGTCGATGGCATGGGCACAGGAATAGCTGATCGCCCGCGCGATCTGCGTCAGCGCCTTCATGGTCAGGAGATTGCGCTGCACGTCGGGGTGATGGACGATCGGCGCCATGCCGGCGCCGGCGTAATCCGCCGCCTTGCCCTGGCGGCGCTCATTGGCATAGGCGATCGCCTTCTGGGTCGCGGCTTCCGCGACCGCCACGCCCTGCATCCCGACGGCGAGGCGGGCATTGTTCATCATGGTGAACATGCAGGCCAGCCCCTTGTTCTCCTCGCCGATCAGCCATCCGATGGCGCCGGGCTTGGCGCCCTGAAAACCGTCGCCATAGATCATGGTGCAGGTCGGAGAGGCATGGATGCCGAGCTTGTGCTCGAGGCCCGAACAGAAGACGTCGTTGCGTGCGCCAGGCGAGCCGTCCGCGCCGACCAGGAATTTCGGCACCAGGAAGAGCGAGATGCCGCGCGTGCCCGCAGGCGCGTCAGGCAGCCGCGCCAGTACCAGATGGACGATATTGTCGGTGAGATCATGCTCGCCATAGGTGATGAATATCTTCTGGCCGAAGATGCGGTAGGTGCCGTCGCGGGCGGGTTCGGCGCGCGTGCGCAAGGCAGCGAGGTCCGAGCCGGCCTGCGGCTCAGTCAGGTTCATCGTGCCCATCCACTCGCCGGAGACGAGCTTTGCGAGATACTTGGCCTTGAGCTCTTCCGAAGCGTGCTTGTCGAGCGCCTCGACCGCACCCATGGTCAGCGTCGGGCCAATGCCGAAGGCCATGGCGGCGGAATTCCACATTTCGAGCGCGGCGACGCCGAGCATGGTCGGAAGCGCCTGCCCGCCATATCCTTCCGGGCCGGAGAGCGCGTTCCAGCCGCCGTCGATCCAGCGGCGATAAAGTTCCTTCCAGCCCGGCGGCATGGTCACTGCCGCGTCCTTCAGCACCGCGCCGTGCTCGTCGCCGATCTTGTAGAGCGGCGCGACCTCTTCGGTGGCGAAGCGGCCGGCCTCGCTAAGAACGGCGTCGACGAGATCCTCGCCGAGATCGCCGAACGTGCCGTCATCGAGGGCAGGCTTCAGGCCGGCCACATGCTTGAGGGTGAACGCGATGTCCTCGACCGGTGCCAGATACATGCCGCTCGCTCCTCCTGATGCATCGGCCAGGCTGATCCTAGGACCTGAGTGGGACCTGCTTGCCACACACCGTATTCGCCTTTGGGCGATCGCCCATCTTCTTTTTACGTAAACGTCAAATTTTGTCACGCTGATTTTGCAATCGCGCCGGCTCGTATTAAATGCGATGGACGCCGGGTCAAAATCGACCGGCAACAGACCAGAACCAGCCGACTGGAAACCAACTCATGCTTGCCAGACCTGACGCCTACCGTTGTATCGAGTGCGGCCTGCCCTACCGGGCGGCGGGGTTCTCATACTATCACGGTGAATTGGAAAACGGCGCCGCCTATTGGTCGGATCGCGGTATATTGTGCTCGCCGAAATGCTCGCTCGCCCATCATCGCAAACGCGCGGCCGAAGGCACGCTGCCGCAACAGCCCGCGCCGGATCCGTTTGAAGTTCAGCCATTCGGCCGCGCTGACCGTCGCACTTGATATGTATTCCCGTACATACCGTGCTAGAGGTGATCGAAATGACAAACCAACTGACCCGTACCTCCCGTCTCGAAGCTCGGATATCCCCGGATATGCTGAGTGTGGTGAAACGTGCCGCCGAAATCCAGGGCCGCAGCGTCAGCGACTTCGTGGTCTCCGCAGCGCAGGAAGCTGCACAACGCACCATTGAGGAGGTCGCTATCATCCGCCTGTCCATCGAGGATCAGCTCGCTCTGGTAGAGGCCATTCTCAATCCGCCCGAACCTAATGAAGCGCTGCGCAAAGCCGCCGACGCCTACAAGCGAGTTGTCGTCGAATCCCGGTGAGTCTAGGCTTGATCATCGAGCCGCTGGGCGGATCGTATGATCGTAAGGCATTCAGCTGTGGCGTGCTGGCACTCGACCAATATCTACACGAGTTGGCAAGCCAGGACGTCAAACGCCGAGTTAGAAACTGCTTTGTCGCCGCGGACCGTGATGTCGATCTCATTGCCGGATACTACACTCTTGCAGCGTCAAGTGTGCCCATCACTTCTCTGCCGGAAGACCTGACAAGACGCCTACCGCGTTACCCGGTCCTGCCCGCCATATTGATCGGAAGGTTGGCAGTCGATACCCGATATCAGGGACAAAGAGTAGGATCGATACTGATCGTGGATGCACTTCGGCGCTGCGCCCAAGCTGCTCCTGCTTCCTTCGCACTGATCGTCGACGCAAAGGACGACAAGGCCGCCGCCTTCTATTGCAAATATGGTTTCAGGCCATTTCAAGACCGGCGGTTGTCGCTGTTCCTATCGGTAGCGACGGCATTGAAGCTGTTCGGCTGACGGACCGCATTGCCTTGAAAGCGAATCCTTAACCATAGCGGTCCAGGATTTGCCTTTGATCAACGGGGATTCCTGTTTGAAGAGAACGGCGCATCTTCTTCGCCGCCCAGCGATCGCTCTCGCGGCGATGATGGCGCTGACACCGGCGGCAAGGGCCTCGGATTTCTCCGAGCCGTGGAAAAGTGCCGACCGGGCGCTTGTCGTCGATGCCTACGAATACAATTCCATCGACTGGGCGCAGCTTGCCACGGACAGGCGCGTCGTCGGCTTCATCAACAAAGCCTCCGACGGCATGTCGCCGCCCTATTCCTGCTCCGGAGACGATACCGAGGTCAAACTCTGCAAGGCACTGTGGAAACGCCATGCGGTGACGCGCGAACTGTTCCAGACGCGCAAGGTGGTCGCCAAGGCGCTCGGCCTGAAATGGGGCGCCTATCACCTCGCCCGCCCCGGCAATCCGGTCGAGCAGGCCAATAATTTCCTTGATTTCGCTGATCCCGCGCCGGACGACCTCATGGCCCTCGACATCGAAGGCATCGATCCCGCGCAATGGATGTCGCTCGACGACGCCGAGGCGTTCGTGCGCCAGGTGCATCGGCGCATCGGCCGCTTCCCGGTACTCTACACCAATGGCAAGACCGCCCAGTATATCGCCGACAACAGCTACAAATACCGGCTGCTGTCGCGGCTGCCGCTCTGGTACGCGCGCTACAAGCCTGACATCGACGTGCATTTTCCCATCGGCAACTGGCAAGGCTATGCGCTCTGGCAGTTTTCGGCGCAGGCCAATTGCGGCCGCTTCCGTTGCCCCTACAGGGTAGCCGGGACGCCGGACGACATCGACGTCAACGTCGCGCCGACAGATGCCGCCATGCTGCGCCAGCAATGGCCGTTCGGCGGGCTGATCGACGTGCCCGCGGATTATCTCGCCAGCGTACCGGTGCCGCTCTCGCGCGAAGCCGCTTTGGCCGGCAAGACCACCCTCATCTACGCCGATGTGGCGACGCCGCCGAGTTTCGGGGAAATGGTCGCGGTGCTTGGTTCGCGCTGGTCGAAATTCCGCGACGGGTTCCGCATGCCTGTCGTGAAGACGGTGCCGCGGCGGCCGATCTTCGGCATCGTCCAATATGTCTCCTGGAAGCGCACCGGGCAGCGTACCCCAGCGCAACTCGACGCCGCCTTCGCTGCGGCGGCGGACCCGGTGAGCACCGCTTCTACCGAACCCGACCGCGGCAAACGCTGAATTTGTGCGACCGGATGCTTGCGGTCAGCTTGCTCCTGCCGCTTCGCGCGCCACGGCCTGCCAGCCAATGTCGCGGCGGCAGAAGCCCTGCGGCCAGTCGATACGGTCGAGCGCGGCATAGGCCTTCTCCTGCGCCTCGCCGACAGTCGCGCCGACCGCGGTGACGTTCAAGACGCGACCGCCATTGGCGACCAGCGCACCGCCATTGATGGCGGTGCCGGCATGGAAAATCTGGGCGCCTTCGCTGGCAGCCTCATCGAGCCCGCGAATGACCGAGCCTTTTTCGGGCGTCCCGGGATAGCCCCTCGCGGCCATGACGACGGTCAGTGCCGCCTCGTCGCTCCAGCGCGCCGATATGTGCGCGAGCTGGCCATCGAC
This sequence comes from Mesorhizobium sp. B2-1-1, assembly GCF_006442975.2. Taxonomy (NCBI): domain Bacteria; kingdom Pseudomonadati; phylum Pseudomonadota; class Alphaproteobacteria; order Hyphomicrobiales; family Phyllobacteriaceae; genus Mesorhizobium; species Mesorhizobium sp. B2-1-1. Next base: position 4,637,172 of record NZ_CP083954.1, read on the forward strand.
GGCGGCATTGAGCAGCACCAGCAGGTCGTCCTTCAGCCGCATCATCAGCACCTGGCATTCGGGGTCGCCGAAGCGGGTGTTGTATTCGATCAGCTTCGGCCCTTCGTCCGTTATCATCAGCCCGGCGAAGAGAATGCCGGCGAAGGATGCACCCGTTAAAGCCATGCCGCGCATGGTCGGTTCGATGATCTCGCGCATGGTGCGCTCTACCATCTGCGGCGTCATTACCGGGGCCGGCGAATAGGCGCCCATGCCGCCGGTGTTGGGGCCGACATCACCGTCGCCGACGCGTTTGTGATCCTGCGCGGTGCCGAAGGGCAGTGCTGTAGTGCCGTCGCACAGGCAGAAGAAGCTGGCCTCCTCGCCGGTCAGAAACTCCTCGATCACCACTTCCGCGCCGGCCGTGCCGAAAGAGCCGTCGAAACAGGCGTCGAGCGCGGCCAGCGCCTCATCCATCGTCATTGCGACCGTGACGCCCTTGCCCGCGGCAAGGCCATCGGCCTTGATGACAATCGGCGTGCCCATCTTCTCGACATAGGCCTTGGCCGATGCCAGGTCTGAGAAACGGCCATAGGTGGCGGTGGGGATGTCATATCTGGCGCAGAGATCCTTGGTGAAGCCCTTCGATCCTTCGAGCCGCGCCGCCGCACGCGACGGGCCAAAGACGCGGATGCCCCAGCCGCGCAGATCGTCTGATATGCCGGCCACCAGCGGCCCTTCCGGCCCAACCACTACGAGGTCGATCTGCTTGTCCTTGCAGAAGGCGGCGACAGCGGAATGATCGGCGATGTCGAGCTTGACCAGCTCCGCCTCGCGGCCGATGCCAGGATTGCCGGGCGCAGCATAGAGCTTGGTCAGCAACGGCGACGCGGCGATCTTCCAGGCGAGCGCATGTTCGCGGCCGCCGGAGCCGAGAAGAAGAACGTTCATGGCCACCTCTTGATGCCTGTAATCTTCCAAAGAACCCGCTATTGCTCTCTGGACGACGGGTCAAGGCATCCGGGCGATTTGGTCGAAATTGCGCACGGGAACGTTACCCCTGCCAGAAAATCGGCGGCGTCCTCCGCCGCCGATTTCGGGCAAGCGCCTCAGCTCTGGAAGACGATCGGGAACCAGTCCTCGCGCAGCTTCTGCCCCGGCTGCATGCCATGGCCATGATAGGGCGGCGAGGTGCGCCCCGGCCGTTCGACATAGTGGGCGTCGTCGCCGACCCAGCGCAGCGAAAGCGCCCGCCGCCGCGCCGCAGTGAGGTTGCCGCGCGCGCCATGCGCTGTCCTGAAATCGAACAGGATGGCATCGCCCGGCTCCATTTCCCATTCAAGCACCTCCAGCGAGGGGTCCGTGTCTGGATCCGGCACCGGCAGGTAGTCGCCCTCGTCGGCATAGAAATTGCTGTCGTCGAGCCAACGCACCGGCAGGATCATCTTGTCCCATTTGTGCGAGCCGGCAATCAGCCGCAGCGTTGCCTCCTTTACAGGGTCGATAGGGATCCAGAAGCTCACCGTCTGCCGGCCGTCGACGAAGTAGTAAGGGATATCCTGATGCCAGGGCGTCGGCTTCTGGGTGCCCGGTTCCTTGACAAGGACATGATCGTGGAAGAACTGCGCCGTGCGCGACCGCATCACCGCGGCCGCCAGTTCGGCCGCCGGCGATTCGCGCACCAGCTTGACGAATTCGGGAATGCGTTCCCAGTTGCAGTAGTCGTCGAAGAAGCTGCCGCGGCCGTTGGCGATGTCCGAGGCGGTGGCGCTGCGGTTTTGCATGTTGCGCTCGATGCCGGCGGCGATCGTTTCGACCCAGTCCTTGAAAGCGCCGCGGATGCAGACAGCGCCGTCGCGCTGGTAATCCGCTATTGTCCGCGCATCGATCAAGCCTGTGTCGATCGCGCGAGGTGCGGTCCGGGAAGCCATGGCATTCTCCTTTCAGGGATCGATGCCACTATCGCAACCCTCTTTCATTCAGTAAAATAATAACTTCTGATCCGTCATATAGTTATATTCTATGAGCCCTACCCTCACGCAATTGCGCTATCTGGTTGCCGTCGCTCGCCATGGCAGCGTTACCCGCGCGGCCAGGGCGTTGAACGTTTCACAGCCGTCCATTTCGGTGGCCATCGACGCGGTCGAACAGGATTTCGGCCAGAAACTCTTCGTGCGCCAGCGCGGAAGCGGCGTTTCGCTGACATCCTTCGGCCGCGCCGTGGTGGCCAAGGCGAAACAGGTCCTTGCCGAGACGGACGAGCTCATCGGTCTCGGCTCGCGCAAGTCGGCGCTCGGGGGCGAACTGGTGCTCGGATGCTTCGAAGATCTGGCGCCTTATTTCGCGCCGGCCCTGATCCGCGCCTTCTCGGAACGCCATCCTGAGGTTGCAGTGATCGTGCGCGACGAGACCTTCGAGACGCTCGGGCGGCGCCTCGGCGATGCCGCCGTCGACCTCGGGCTCACCTACGATCTCGGCCTGCCTTCGCATTTCGCCCGTATCCTGCTGCATGAACTCAGGCCGCATGCGCTTTTGCCGGCCGGACACGTGCTGGCGGATCGTCCCGATGTCAGCCTGGCCGATCTGGCCGCCTATCCGCTGATCACGACGGACCAGCCGCATAGCTGGCAGCACATGCTGGACCTGTTCCGCAGCCGTGGCCTGTCGCCGATCGCCGACAGGCAGACAAGCTCGTTCGAACTCCAGCGCAGCATGGTGGCCAACGGCTTCGGCGTCGCCGTCAGCTACACGAGGCCGCATGGCGACCGCAGCTATGACGGCTTGCCTCTCGTCTGCAAACCGCTTTCCGATCCGCTGCCCATGCAGCGCATCATCCTCACCCATGACACGCATCAGCGCCTGCCCAATGCCGTGCTGGCCTTCATCGACGTGGCAAAGGGCTGGTTCTCCACCCGCGACATCTTCGCCTCCTGAAGCGCTGACGAATGCCACTGCCCTGCTCGCCGCTTGACGGTTTGCGCGGCTGCTGCCACTCCATCGTCATGGAAACGGTTCAGTCGAAAGCAGCCCAGGGCCGCGTCGCCGACGCGCCGAACGGCCATTGGGTCTACCGCGTGCTGCCGCGGCCGATATGGCCCTACGCACAGCTTGCCCGATGGGACCGGCCGATCGGCTGGCAGTTGCTTTTGTGGCCGTGCTGGTGGTCCGCGGCTCTCGCGGCCAGCGCCTATCCGCGCCCGGGCGATCCGCTGCTTTCACTGCTGCCGGCGCCCTTGTATCTCGTGCTGTTCCTGGCCGGCGCCATCGCCATGCGCGGCGCCGGCTGCACCTACAACGACTTGGCTGACGAAGACATCGACAATCAGGTCGAGCGCACGCGCTCGCGGCCGCTTCCGTCGGGCAAGGTCACGCGGCGTGGGGCGTGGCTGTTTGTCATCCTGCAGGCACTGGTCGGACTTGCCGTGCTCTTGCAGTTCAACAGCTTCGCCGTCCTGCTCGGCGTCTGCTCGCTGGCCATCGTCGCCATCTATCCATTCATGAAGCGGATCACCAACTGGCCGCAACTGGTTCTCGGCCTTGCCTTTTCCTGGGGCGCGCTGATGGGATGGGCGGTTGAGTTCGGCGACCTCGACGGGCCGGCCATCATGCTCTATCTCGGCTCGATCCTGTGGGTGATCGGCTACGACACGATCTATGCGCACCAGGACAAGGAAGACGACGCCATCGTCGGCGTACGCTCGACCGCGCGCCTGTTCGGCGACAACACCAAGTCGTGGCTGGCCGGGCTTTACGGCGGCGCGCTTGTCTGCTTCGCCATCGCCTTCGCGTCAGCGCAGGCCCCTGTCGTGGCTCTGGCCGGACTTATCGCCGCCGGCGCCCACATGGCGCGGCAGATCCTGGTGCTGGATATCGACAATCCGGATCAATGCCTGCGGCTGTTCAGGTCGAACAACCAGGTCGGCTGGCTGATCTTCCTCGGCCTCATCGGCGGCGCGCTGTGGGTGGCGCTGAAGCCGCTGGTGTAGTTTTCTTTCCCTTCTCCCCGTTTACGGAGAGAAGGTGGCGGCAGCCGGCGCCAGCCTTCCAGACAGAATTTCAGCCTATTCGCGCGCGATGATCTCCTCGCCGCCGATCACCAGCCTGAGACCGAGGTCACCCGCCCTGCGGCGGGCGAGGAAGCGCGGGCGGCGCATGGTCGAAACGCGGCCCTTGCGGCGGTCCTGCGGCGGCAGCGTCTTGATGGCGGCGCCGAGCGATTCCTCCAGCGTGCGGGCGATGCCGTCCGATTCGATCAACAGCATCGGCAGGCGATAGGCGTCGGCCCAGGCGCGCCAGTCGGCGGCGACGTCGTCGAGATCGTCGGCCACCAGCAGCGGCACCGACAGCATCGGATCATTGTGCAGGAGTTCCAAAGTCACCGTGACGTTACCTTCCGGGTCCTCCATCGCGCGGGCGGCAACGCCGCGGAACGCATTGGCGGGCAGAGCGATGATTGCCGGTACGCCGCTCATCTCGAGCAGGCGGCGGATCACGGCGCCACGGTGGTCGATGGTGAAGGTCACGTCGCCATAGTCGTCGCGCGTGGCGTAGCTTACCACCTGCGGCAGGCGGAATGGGTCGAGGCGCATGTTGCGTCCCGCCCAGACTGGCTTCAGTCCAGTGTTCATTGAATGCCTTCCTGTTTCTCCTGAGAGCCGGTGTCCGGTTCTCTCCGGGCCAGTTTTCCCGGCCTCGTTATGGGGAAACAGTAGCGCGGCCTCCTTACCGCCGCGCTTAAGAAAGTCGGTTAAATTTTGCTGATCACGGGGATGGTTATCGGAATGCGACCGAGCGCTTGAATCCGAAAGGATCAGATAACCTTACCAGGATTCATGATGCCGGCGGGGTCGAAGGCCACCTTGACCCTGCGCATCAGGTCGATCGCCATCGGCGGGGCGGTGGCGATCAGTTCGTCCCGCTTCAACTGGCCGATGCCGTGCTCGGCCGAGATCGAGCCGTGGAAGGAGCGCACGACGTCGTGCACGGCCTTGTTCATGGGGTGGTAGAGATCGAGGAACGCCTGGTCGTCGCCGTCGACTGGCCGCGAGATGTTATAGTGGAGATTGCCGTCGCCCATATGGCCGAAGCAGACCACGCGCGCTCCGGGGCTGACCGAAGCCACCGCGCCGGCGGCCTCTTCGATGAAACGTGGGATCGATGCCACCGGCACCGAAATGTCATGCTTGATCGAGGCGCCCTCGGGCTTCTGTGCGTCGGGCAACACCTCGCGGAAATTCCAGAAGGCATCGCCCTGGGCGAGGCTGGCCGCGATCACCGCATCGCCGACGATTTCCTGTTCCAGCCCGGCCCCGAGCACGTCCTCGATCAGGGCCCTGGCATCCTCCGGTGAACGGCCGGACGAGATCTGCATCAGCACATACCACGGCCAATCCTGCGCCAGCGGCCGCACCACGCCCTGGGCATGCGCCAGCGTAAAATCGTAGGGCCGCTTGCCGATCAGCTCGAAGGCGGTGAGCGCGGCGCCGGCGCGGTCCGTCGCCAGGCTGAACAGCGACAGCGCCGCCTCGGCCGACGGCAGGCCGACGAACGCAACCTCGCGACCTTTCGGCTTCGGGAACAGTTTCAGCACGGCGGCGGTGATGATGCCGAGCGTGCCTTCGGCGCCGACGAACAGGTTCTTGAGGTCGTAGCCGGTATTGTCCTTCTTCAGCTTGCGCAGATCGTCGAACACTTCGCCCGTCGGCAGCACCACCTCGACGCCCAGGCAAAGCTCGCGCGCATTGCCATAGGCCAGCACGCCGGTGCCGCCTGCATTGGAGGAAAGGTTACCGCCGATCTGGCAGGAGCCCTGCGCGGCCAGCGACAGCGGAAACAGCCGGTCGGCGGCATCGGCCGCTTCCTGCAACGTCTGCAAGATGACGCCGGCCTCCGCCGTCACGGTGTTGGACAAGGCATCGATCTCGCGGATGCGGTTCAGCCGCGACAGGGACAGCACGATTTCGCGGCCGGACCTGTCCGGCACCTGGGCGCCGACCAACCCGGTATTGCCGCTTTGCGGCACGATTGGCGTTGCCGTCTCGGTCGCCAGCCGCAGGATCCGGCTGACCTCCTCGACGCTGCCTGGCCGCAGCACGAGCGATGTCGCGCCATGCCATAGCCCGCGCCGTTCGGTGATGTAGGGTGCTATATCGCGCTGGTCGCGCAACGCGTATTTTTCGCCTACGATCGCCGCGAAGCGGTCGATGAGAGCGGTGTCGGGAATCTCGGCGATGTCGGTCATGTGCGCGAAACTATGTTGGCGGCAAGCTATTGTCACGCGGCGCGGCGGCCCGCGAAAGCCGATCGTTGATCGCTTCGCCGAGCCCGTCGAAGGGAACGGGTTCCACGGCGATGGTCCGCGCGCCGCTGCGATCGAGTTGCTGCATGTAGGCGAAAAGATTGCTCGCCGCTTCGCGCAGGTCACCGGCCTCGGACAGATTGAGGCAGGCGGCCGCCTTTTGCCAGCCTTCGGCGCGACGTTTGCCGAAGGCCAGCAGCGCCTCGCCTTCGCCGACGGTCCCGGCGTTGAGCCGCACCGCGGCGTCAGGCGCATAGTGCGAGGCAAGCATGCCCGGCGCCTCGACACCGGCGTTGGCGCCGCGCAACAGGTCCATGCCGACGACCGCCTCGATTTCCTGGGCGGCAATGCCGCCGGGCCTCAGCAGACGCAATTTTCCCTCTTCGGCTTTGACGATGGTCGATTCCAGCCCGACCGGCGTCGCGCCGCCATCGACGACCAGCTTTATGCGTGCGCCGAGATCAGCCGCCACGGCCTGCGCCGTCGTCGCGCTGATCCTGCCGGAGGAATTGGCGCTGGGAGCCGCAAGCGGCCGGCCAAGCCTTGCAATCAGGTCGCCGCCAAAGCCCCTCGGCATGCGCAAGGCGATCGTGTCGAGCCCGGCGCTGACCAGCGGATGAATGCCGTTGCCGGGCCGCTGCGGCAGCACCAGCGTCAAAGGACCCGGCCAGAACGCAAGCGCCAATTTCCTCGACAGCGGATCGAACAAAGCAATGCGCTCGGCCATCGCCATGTCTGCGACATGGGCGATCAGAGGGTTGAAGCGCGGCCGACCCTTGGCCTCGAAGATACGCGCCACGCCAACGCCGTTGGTGGCGTCGCCGGCGAGCCCATAGACGGTCTCGGTCGGAATGGCGACCACATCGCCGCTTTCAAGCAGCGCCAATGCCCGTTCCATCGCCTCGCCGACGGCAAGAATTTCAGCCACTCTGGTCACCTCACGAATGCCGGCTGCGTAGTACGATGGCGTCCAAGGGGCAAGCCCGGCCCTTGGCGATTTAACAATCCCTAAAATGCTACGGTTCCGCGAAAGCCGGCATCAATTCCGACCCGCTATCGTGCGGCTTCGGGTAATGGGGAGCTTTCATCGTGTCTGTGCGTATTTGGGGAACGCTTGCTATCACGCTGGCGGCGATGGCCGGCGGGGCCCAGGCCTCGTCACTGGTCTTTCCCGGCGCGCCGTCCGCAACGCCGTCCATTGTCACGCTGGAGGCAGCCGATGCTGCCAAGGCAGGCGATATGCGGTCGGTCACCGCGCTCGGTGAACCTGACGTCACCTATGAAAAAGTGGCAGCGATCCCGAACGCGCCTGAGGCGCGGCACGGCTTCCTGCAAAACCCGATGATCATTCGCGGCGGTATTGTCGGCAGCGCCTTCTCGACGCCCACGCAGGCCAAGGCGCCGGCCACTGCCCCTGCAACCGCCACCGCTTCAGCGGCACCAGCGGCGAATGGGCAGGAGACCCCGGCGACATCACCGGCAGCCGCGCCGGCGGCGGCAGCGCAGCAGCCCGTCCCTGGGGTCGGCAAGCTCAAGTAGCGGCTGTCTTGACGTCGGTCCGGCGTCCGGCACCATTGCCGGACAGGCCGCTTTTGCGCCGTGGACGAGTGTCGCCGCCTGAAGTCTCTTTAGCCCGCGATCTTGGAGAAATCCGCAACCTGGTCGGTGGCCGCGCGGATGCGGGCGAGCAGCGCCAATCGATTGGCGCGCACGGCCTGATACTCATCATTCACGAGAACGCGTTCAAAGAATGAATCAACCGGTTCGCGCAAAACGCTAAGCGCCAGCATGGCGGCGGAAAAGTCTTCGTTTTGAATCGCTTCGCCGGCTTGCCTCTCGGCCTGATTCACCGCCGCGAACAGCGATTTCTCGGCATCCTCGCGGAACAGCGCCGGCTCAACGGTTTCGGCGATCGCCGTTTTCTTCTTCTCCTCGGCAGCCAAAATGTTGGCGGCGCGCTTGGTGCCGGCAAGCAGGTTCTTGCCGTTCTCGGTGTCGAGGAAAGTGCCGAGCGCCTCGACGCGGCGTACGATCTGCAGCAGGTCATCCGACTGCGGCGTGATGACAGCGTCGATCAGGTCGTGGCGAGCGCCCTGATCACGCAGGTAGACTTTCAGGCGGTCGTGGAAGAAGGCGAGGAGGTCTCGGACCTGATCCGTACTGCCAACCGTGTAATGCATGGAGGCGCTGCCGAAGATCGTCGTCAGCCCCAGTCGAATGCGGTTCTCGACCAAAATCCTCACCACGCCGAGCGCAGCGCGACGCAGCGCGTAAGGATCCTTCGAGCCGGTCGGTTTTTCATCGATGGCCCAGAAGCCGACAAGCGTATCCAGCTTGTCGGCGAGCGCGACGGCGATCGACACCGGATCGCTCGGCACGTAATCGGACGGCCCCTGCGGTTTGTAGTGCTCTTCGATGGCTGCCGCCACGGACGGATGCTCGCCCTGGAGCAACGCGTATTTGCGGCCCATGGCGCCCTGCAATTCGGGAAACTCGCCGACCACTTCGGTGGTCAGATCGGCCTTGGCGAGAACCGCGGCGCGAGCGGCGAGCGCGGGATCGGCGCCGACGGTCGGCGCCAGTTCCTGCGCCGATCGCTTGATCCGCTCCACCCGTTCGCCCTGCGTGCCGAGCTTGGCGTGGAAGGTCACATTGAGATGGTCGAGCCGGGCCATGCGTTGGTCGAGCGGCTTCTTCAGGTCGAGCCCGAACTTTTTCGCCGACGCTTCGAGCTCGGCGAGATCAGGCAAATCGCCTTGGTCGGTCGTCCAGAAATAGAGCGCGTCGGAGAGGCGCGCGCGCACCACCTTGCCGTTGCCCTGGGCGATCTCCTTGCCGCCGTCGCTCGCCTCGATGTTGGCGGTGAGGATGAAACGGTTGGAAAGTTCGCTGATCTCCCCCCTTGAGGGGGAGATGCCCGGCAGGGCAGAGGGGGTCGTCTCACGTGGAGCGCCGGCGTCCTCTGTGTGCGAAAGGGAGTCGCGTCCCGTCGTGCCGACCCCCTCTGTCGGCTTCGCCGACATCTCCCCCTCGAGGGGGGAGATTGGGCGCGATGTCACAAAGCACTTCTGGTTGGCGCGGATGGTCAGGCGGATCACCTCGGCCGGAATGGCCAGGAAAGCGTCTTCGAACGCGCCCATCAGCACGACAGGCCATTCGACCAGCCCGGACACCTCTTCCAAAAGCCCCTCGTCCTCGACCAGATCCAGCCCGTTGGCGAAAGCGAGATTGCGGGCATCGGCAAGGATGATCTCCTTGCGCCGGTCTGCGTCGAGCACGACCTTGGCCGCTTCCAGCTTGCTTACATAGTCGTCGAAGCGGCGCACGGTGATTTCGCCGGGCGCGTGAAAGCGGTGGCCGTAAGTGACATTGCCCGAACGGATGCCGTCGATCTCGAAATCGACCACGACCGGCTCCTCGGTTTCCGGACCGAAGGTGCACAGGATCGATTGCAGCGGCCGCACCCAGCGCAGCGAGCCGGGCTTGGCCGAGGCCGGCCCCCAACGCATCGATTTCGGCCACGGGAAATTGCGGATGATGCCAGGCACCAGTCCGGCGATGATCTCTTCCGCCGCCCTGCCCGGCTTCGAGACATGGGCGACGTAGAAATCGCCTTTCTTCGGGTCGGAATGGACGTGTGCCTCGGCGACCGAGGAAAGCCCGGCCTTGCGCAGGAAGCCCTGGACCGCCTGTTCCGGCGCCGTCGTCGACGGCCCCTTGATCTCCTCGCGGATATCCTTCGAGCGCGCGGTCAGGCCCCTGATGTCGAGCGCCAGTCGCCGCGGTGTCCAGTACTCGCGCGCCGCCTCGTAGGTCAGCCCTGCCTCGACCAGGCCGTCGGTCAGCATCTTCCTCAGATCGCCCGCCGCCTTGCGCTGCATGCGGGCCGGGATTTCCTCGGAGCGAAGTTCTAGAAGCAGGTCAGGCATGGATAGCTCCTCACCCTCCCCTCGATGGGGAGGGTCGGCGCGTCAGCGCCGGGGTGGGGTGGCGGCGTCTCAATCTCAAGCGCCTTCGGCGTCTGACGGGCGAAGGTCTGATTTTCGTTCTTCCACCGCCGCATAGATCGTATCGAGCACGGAATCCAGTTCGTTTTTGATTTCGTGGTTCCAGAAACGGATGACATGATAGCCCTGACTTTCGAACCATTTTGTCCGAATTTCGTCGTGTCGTTGCTGACGATCGAAACTGTGGTGAGCGCCGTCCACCTCGACGATCAGCTTCAGGCGGTGCGAGATGAAATCAGGGAAGTAAATACCGACCGACGCCTGCTTGCGAAATGAGTGCCTTTCCACCGGGATGCGCCATAGGTGCCGCCACAAGATGCGTTCTTCGTCGGTCATCGCCGCACGAAGCCGTTGCACCGACCGCAGTTTGAACCGATCGAGTTTCGGCATGAGAAGTCGCGCTGTCACCCCCACCCGCCGCTTCGCGGCGACCTCCCCCATCCAGGGGGAGGTAAAGAGGCCATAGCAACTCGGCTGGCCGCTGTCACCCTTTCCAGAAATTTTGGGCGTCCTGTCGGGACGGGATGATCCCACCCGTCCTTGGATCAAAGATTTCCATGAACCGAACGCAGCGCTGAAGCGACCCACGCTCAGGCAGAGAGCTATTGGCTGAACGACCATGAAAACGGTATCCAGACTTTTGCAAATCCTGGCGCTCAGCGCCTGCTTCACCGCTCAGGCCCATGGCGCCTTCTCGATGCCGGGCGTGCGCCAAGCATTGCGCATAATAGCCGGCCCGAGCGGCCAGATTCTATCGCCGATCAACGCTTCCCTCGATTTGATGAGGGAGGGTGCCTGAGATCAGGCCGCCAATCCGCCGGCCTGCGTCTTCAAGAACGCCTCGCCACAGGCTTTCGCCAGATTGCGCACGCGCAGGATATAACTCTGCCGCTCGGTGACGGAGATCACGCCGCGCGCGTCGAGCAGGTTGAAGACGTGACTGGCCTTGATGCACTGGTCGTAGGCGGGAAACACCATGCGGTGCACAGGCAGATTGTCGTTCGATGCGGGCGCACCGGCATCGAGCAGTGCCTTGCATTCGGCCTCGGCATCGTCGAAGTGGCGCAGCAGCATCGTCGTGTCGGCGTATTCGAAATTGTGACGCGAATATTCCTGCTCGGCCTGCAGGAAGACATCGCCGTAGGTGACCTTGTCGGCGCCGTCGCGGCCGTTGAAATTGAGGTCGTAGACATTGTCGACGCCCTGCACATACATGGCCAGCCGTTCCAGACCATAAGTGAGCTCGCCCGCAACCGGCGCGCATTCGATGCCGCAGACCTGCTGGAAGTAGGTGAACTGCGACACCTCCATGCCGTCGCACCAGCATTCCCAGCCAAGGCCCCAGGCGCCCAGCGTCGGGCTTTCCCAATCGTCTTCGACAAAGCGGATGTCATGCAGCAGCGGGTCGATGCCGATCGCCGCCAAAGAGCCGAGATAGAGCTCCTGCAAGTTGGGCGGATTGGGCTTCAGGATCACCTGATACTGGTAGTAGTGCTGCAGCCGGTTCGGATTCTCTCCGTAGCGGCCGTCCTTGGGGCGGCGCGAAGGCTGGACGTAGGCGGCGTTCCAGCGCCTCGGTCCAAGCGCCCGCAGCGTCGTGGCCGGATGGAAGGTGCCGGCACCGACCTCCATGTCGTAGGGCTGGAGGATCACGCAGCCATAGTCCGCCCAGTAATTGTGCAGAGTCAGGATCAGCCCCTGAAAGGAGCGGCTGGGATGCATATGGGCGGGGATTTCAATCGTCACGGTGGCCTCGGCTGCAAGGGCTGACTTGCGGCCCCGTCCTAGAGACACGGCGGCGAAGCGTCAAGCAAGGCGCGGGCGTCGCGAGGCATGTCGAAAGCTTTGCGAGCGGCTGGCCCATTGCCGGCGATGAGCACGTGCCTTCTGGTGAACGCTCACAACTCCGTCTCGCCAGACAACAGGTCAGCCATGCCCAACTCCATCACCGTCCGCCCGGTCACGCGCCAGGATTTCGCGCAATGGCTGCCGCTGTGGGACGGCTACAACGCGTTTTACGGGCGCTCGGGCGAGACGGCGCTGGCAAGCGAGATCACCGCCATGACATGGTCGCGCTTCTTCGACGCCTATGAGCCGGTGCATGCGCTGGTTGCCGAAAGTGAAGGACGGCTCGTCGGCCTCGTGCACTACCTCTTCCACCGCAGCACCACGGCGGTCGCGCCGAACTGCTATCTGCAGGATCTTTTCACCGACGAGACCTTGCGCGGCAAGGGCATCGGCCGGGCTCTCATCGAGGGCGTCTACGAGCGGGCGCAGGCGGCCGGTTCGGGCCGGGTCTACTGGCTGACGCACGAGACCAATCACACCGCCATGAAGCTCTACGACAGGATCGGCGAACGCTCGGGCTTCGTCGTCTACCGCAAGCTGTTCTGACACGGCTGCCAACGAAAACGGAGCCCGACAAGGGCCCCGTTCGCGAGCAACATCATTTCATCTTAGCCCTTCGGCGCAGCCGGTGCCGGCTTGACCTTGGGGGTTTCCTGCGCCGTGTTGGACTCGATCGGCGGCAGTCCCTTCATCAGCTTCTGCTGCAAGGCGGCAAGCACGTCGGGATCCGGCTTCAGGTCGCGCGCCTGGTTCCACTGGAAGGTGGCTTCCAGCTTGCGGCCGACGCGCCAATAGGCGTCGCCGAGATGGTCGTTCAGCACCGGATCTTCCGGCTTCAGCGACACCGCGCGTTCCATTTCGCGCACCGCGTCATCGTACCTGCCGAGGCGGAAATAGGCCCAGCCCAGCGAGTCGACGATGTAACCGTCGCTCGGCCTGAGATCGACGGCCTTCTGTATCATCGCCAGGCCTTCCTTCAGGTTCATATTCATGTCGACCCAGGAATAGCCGAGATAGTTCAGCACCTGCGGCTGGTCGGGCTGCAATTCCAGCGCCTTGCGGAAATTCGGCTCGGCCTTCGGCCATTCCTTCAGCCGCTCATAGGCGATGCCCCGCTGGTAGAAGATATTCCAGTTGGCGGCGGTCGGCGTCTTCAGCGCCTCGACGGCCTTGTCGTAGAGATTGGCGGCGGAACGGAAATCCTCCTTCGACGAATAGACCCCACCAAGCGCCAGATAGGCGCGCATGTCGTTGGGATGCTTATCGACGAAGGCCTTCAGATGCGTGATCGCCTCGTCATGGCGATCGAGATCGGCCAGATTGAGGCCAAGCTGTAAGTCCGAAAGCTCCTTCAGCGGCGAGGTATCCGGTATCCGTCGGTAGAGCGCGATGGCCCCCTCGCCGTCCTTCAGCTGTTCGGAAACGGCGGCAAGCTGCACCAGGGCGGCATCGCTGTGGGGTTTCAGCGCCAGCGCATATTGCAGATAGAGCCTGACGAAAGGCTCACCGCCGCCGCGATTGAGCGCGGTTGCCAGATCGAGCAATATCTCGGAGGCGCCGTCGGATGGGCCGGCTATGAAGGGCGGGATCTTGTCGCCCTTGCTGATCCTGTCGCGCAAGGCGACAATTTCCAGCTTGCCCGGCGAAAACGCCTCGGCCTGATCGAGCACCGATACCGCCTTGGCCGTGTCGCCCTTGCGGGCCAGGAACGAGGCATAGGCCTGCGCATTGCGCATCCATGTTTCGGGAGCCGCGCTGCCGGCGGCGGTGTCCTGCATGGTCGCGGCATAGATCGCGTCGGCCTTCTCAGGCATGTTGGACGCGTCGGCGATCAGCGCGCGGTGGAAGGATTTGAACAGGCCGAACCAGTCCGGCCCCTGCAGCTTGTCGATGGATGCCATCGCCTCGCTGGGGTCGCCGGCGCCCTCTTGGGCCCAGCCGGACATGACGCCGGAGATCAGCCGGTCGAGATCGGATTCCAGCGACAGCTTCAACCAATACTGCGCCTTGGAAAAATCCTTCTTGTGGAAGGAATCGACCGCCAGCGCCAGGCGCGAGAACCGTTCGACGTCGGGAACTTCCTTGAGCTTGTCGGCATAGACAAGGGATTCGTCGAAGCGGCCTTGCGCGATCAGCGACAGCATCAGGCTCTGCTGCAGGCCCGTATCGCTTGGATCGAAGGCCAGGGCCTGCTTGTAGTAGGCAATGGCATTATCCAGGTCGTTGTCACCCTCGGCGATCCGGGCAGCCAGATAGGCTCCCGAGAAAGATGTGATCTTTACCGGTTCGGTGGTCTGCTTGGCATAGGCCGGCAGCGCCGAAATCGCCATGCCCGTCACAAGTGCCAGCCTTGTCAGCCAGCGCACACGTCCCTGCTGCATCGTATCCCTTTCAGCCAGGCGCCATCTCCGCGTCAGCGGGATCGACGTAGATTCGATCTTTCGGAGAAAAGCATGGCCTTTTTGGGGTCACGCTTCAATCCGCCTCGAATTCACAATCGGGTCACCCGATTAACAAACCATGCCGGCAAAGAACGGCTTTCAGCCCGAAACCGGCGCATCGGCGTCAGGAGTGCCCGGAAGACCGGAGGGCCGCAGGCGCGCGCCCTGATATCCGCCTGACGCCACCGCGCTGCACAGGCCGCTCCATTCACAGCCTCGGCAGGCCTCGCGCGTGAGGCCGGCCGAGAAGGCCTGCCGCATCCGCGCCAGCATGTCCGCACCGGGATCGAGGCGCGCACCGGCCCGGATTGGTCGCCCGAGCAAGGCGCCGGCATCGTGGGCGGCAAGCCGGTCCCGCTCGGCGGCGCTGTCCCGCAGGCAATGTGGCTCCTGTTCATCCAGCAACGGTGCGCAGATGTCGTCCGGGCCGGACACGACCAGTATGTCCTCGCCCCGGCCAAGGCGCTGCGCGATACCGTCGTAGTTGGCCGTGAATGCGGGGCTGTATCCCTTGCCCACATAGGTGAGCAGGCAAAGGAGGTGATGAGCGCGCAGCCTTATCGTCACGGCTGGCGCTATTTCGCCTTGCCGCGCGGGAGCGCCATCAGCGTGGCGGCGCCAAGCGCCGACTTGAGCAGGCCACCGAGGACAAACGGCAGGAAGCCGAAGGCAACAGCCTTCTCGGCGCCGATGATGACGGCGAGCCACGCCGTGCCAAGGGCTAGGCACAGCAGGTTGCCGAGCAGCATGGCGGCAAAGGCAAGCACGACCCTGCCGCCGTTCCAACCGCGCTCCGCCAGCCAGCCGACCAGTGCGCCGACAACCGGGAAGGCGAAGAGATAGCCGCCCGTCGGGCCAATAAAATGTTGTACGCCGGCAGCCCCGCCGGCCAGAACCGGGAAGCCGACCGCACCCTCGGCCAGCCAGGCGGCGATGGTGATCGCGCCCAGCCGCCAGCCGTAGAGCGCGCCGACCAGCGTCACGGCAAAGGTCTGCATCGTCACCGGAACCGGCACCATCGGCACCTCGATGTAGGAGGACAGCGCCAGGAACAGGGTGCCGAGCACGACGGCGCCCGCCTGCCAGCCGAGCGATCGCTCCTGAAGCCGGAGCGGGCTGAAGGACGGTTTTGCGGACGAGAACGCGATGTCGGTCATAGGGGCTCCCTTGGTCGATCCAAAATTATAGATAATTTTTGCCTTCGATCTATTATCGAAGCCACAATTTTCGGACGATGGCAAGGCACGCCTTGCGCAAGGCGGTTAGCCCACGATCGCGAAGGCCTCTCGCGTGGTGCCGGAGGCTGTCCTGACCGGCTTGCGGCCAATCCATTGCACGTGCCGCCCCAATGTCGCCGCGGCCGATTCGGTGTTGCCCTGCCGCAAGGCGGCCAATATCGCCCGGTGGTCCTGGTCGGTACGGGTCTCCCATTCCGAGCGCCATGCGGCGAACAGGAAACGGGCGCTTGCGGCGTGCAGGTCATCGATGGTGGCGAGAAGACGCGACATGCCGCATGGCGTCAGGATCAACCGGTGAAAGGCGCGGTTGGCTTCTTCCCACGACCTGACGTCCCGGGATTTGTCGCCGGCCATGCTGGCCTCCTCGGCCCGATCGAGAATAGCGGAGGTCAGATGCGGCGCCGCGTGGCGCAGCGCCAGCACTTCGAGCGCCGCCCGCATTTCGGCGACCTCCTTGACCTCGCCGAGGTCGAAAGCCGCCACGCGCACGCCGCGGCGCGGTTCGCTGACGGCGAGGCCTTGCGCCTCGAGGCGGCGAAAGGCCTCGCGCACGGGCACATGGCTGGTATTAAACTCCTCGGCGACATGGTCCTGCCGCAACCGGGCGCCCGGCTCGATCGCGCCCGAGATGATGCGATCCGCCAGAACCTTGCCGATGCGCACCGCGATGGTGTCGTCCGTGCCCTTTGCCATGTTTTATAGATAATTTGCAGCCGGGCAGCTTGTCGAGGCGGCGGAGAAGGATTCACGGATTTCTCCCCAGCACGAGCCAGAGGAGAGCTGCGTGAAAGGCAGCGGCTCAGTTCACCCGGCTGATGCAGAAGTCGATGACGTCGATCAGCGCCGATTTCTGCGGCGTCGCCTCCAGCGGCGCCAGCGCGTCGCGGGCGATCTCGCCGAAATGACGGGCGCGCCCGATCGTGTCGGCGATCGCGCCGTGGTGGGTCATCAGCCCGATCGCCTTTTCGAGGCCGGCGTCATCGGTGACATTGTCCTCGATGGCCCGCTTCCAGAAGGTGCGCTCGGCCTTGCTGCCGCGCCGGTAGGCGAGAATGACCGGCAGCGTCACCTTGCCCTCGCGAAAATCGTCGCCGACATTCTTGCCCAGATCCTTGCTGGTGCCGCCATAGTCCAGCGCATCGTCGATCAGCTGGAAGGCGAGCCCGAGATTCATGCCGTAGGAGCGCAAGGCGGCGCGGTCGTTGCGCGTCGCCTGGGCGATGACGGGGCCGACCTCGGCGGCAGCCGAGAAAAGGGCCGCGGTCTTGGCCTTGATGACGGCGAAATGCTCGTCCTCGGTGGTCTCCAGGTTCTTGGCGGCGGCAAGCTGCATGACCTCGCCCTCGGCGATGATCGAGGCCGCGCTCGACAGGATGTCGAGCGCCTCCAGCGAACCGACATCGACCATCATGCGGAATGCCTGGCCAAGCAGGAAGTCGCCGACCAGCACGCTCGCCTGGTTGCCCCAGATCATGCGGGCCGTCTTCTTGCCGCGTCGCATGCCGCTCTCGTCGACGACGTCGTCGTGGAGCAGCGTCGCCGTGTGCATGAACTCGACCGATGTAGCGAGCTTGACGTGGCCCTCGCCGGCATAGCCGAACATCTGTGCGGCGGCGAGCGTCAGCATTGGCCTGAGCCGCTTGCCGCCCGACGAGATCAAGTGGTTGGCGACCTCCGGGATCATCTCGACATCGGATCCGGCCTTCGACAGGATCAATTCGTTGACGCGCCCCATGTCGGCCGCCGTCAGGTCGATCAGATCCTTGATGGAGGCGGGTTCCCGCTTTCCGTTTTCGATGTTGAGAACGACACCCACGACAAACTCTCCCGTCTGATGTAACGCGTGCGACGGCACCCTTAGTTCCGTTACGGACTCTAGGGCGGCGAACGCGGCCACGGCAAGTGGCGAATTGGCGCGGCTTCTCTGGTTTCGGGCCTCGCATGCGTTTACATGAACGCGGCAAACTGAGAGTTTCGTCCGATGATAGAGCTCATTCGCACCAACGACGCCGTCATCATCTCCTTCGTCGAATCGCTGATGCGCGATGCCGGCATCGGCTGCTTCGTGGCCGACCAGAATATGAGCGTGCTCGACGGCTCGCTCGGCATCCTGCCGCGGCGCGTCATGGTCGACGCCGACAAGGCCGACGCGGCGCGGCGCATCCTGACGGATGCCGGCATCGCCAACGAGATCCGCCAAAAATAATGTCCGCCGCGCCAGCCGCCCTCGCCCCGGACACGCCAGCCCACACGGTCGATGCCTTCCATCGCGGCCGGTTCTGGCTGGTGCAGCCCAAGCATGGCGGCCATCGCGCCGGCATGGACGCCATGATGCTGGCGGCTGCCGTGCCGTCCTCCTTCGGCGGGCGTCTCGCCGATTTCGGCGCCGGCGCCGGTGCCGCGGCACTTGCCGTTCTGGCGCGCTGCCCGACGGCCCGGGCCGTGCTGGTCGAACGCGCGCCGGAAATGGCGGCTTTCGCCGCGGCCACGCTCGCGCATCCCGGCAACGCTCACCTCGTCGACCGCGCTTCGGTGCTCGTCGCCAATGTCGCGCTTTCGGGCCGCGCCAGGACGGCGGCCGGCCTCGGCGACAATGATTTCGATTTCGTCATCATGAATCCGCCCTTCAACGCCGCGCAGGACCGCGCCACGCCCGAGCGCTTGAGAAAGGAAGCGCATGTCATGGAGGACGGGCTGTTAGAGGGCTGGATCCGCAGTGCCGCAGCGGTGGTCAGGCCGCGCGGCGGGCTTGCCATCATCGCGCGGCCCGAGCAACTCGGTTCGCTTCTCGATGCGATCGCGGGCCGTTTCGGCGACGCCAAGATGCTGGCCGTGCATCCCCGCCCCGATGCCGCGGCGATCCGCATCATCGTCAGGGCAACGCTCGGGGCGCGCGGCAAACTCGCTATCCGGCCGCCTTTGATGCTTCACGCGCAGACGGGCGACGGCCCGTCGGAACGGACGGAGATGATCAACAACGGCCTCGCCTCCTTGTTCGGAGATTGAACACAACCGGGCCGCGATGGCCGCGGCATTGCCGTTGGCCTTGAAATTCCTACATGCTGGCAACCCATCGAGCGGAGATCGACCTCAGTGAAACGCCTTTTCAACCGCCTGCTGCCGAAATCCTGGCGTTCCACGGTCGTCACCATTCCGGTTATCCGGTTGCACGGCACCATCCTGGCGGGCGGCGGCCCGTTCCGTCCCAGCCTGTCGCTTGCCTCCACCGCCGGGCTGATCGAAAAGGCGTTTTCCTTCGACGCGCCTGCCATCGCCATCTCCATCAATTCGCCCGGCGGCTCGCCGGTGCAGTCGCGGCTGATCTTCAAGCGTATCCGCGACCTGGCGATCGAGAAGAACAGAAAGGTGCTGGTCTTCGTCGAGGACGTCGCTGCCTCGGGCGGCTACATGATCGCGGTCGCCGGCGACGAGATTTTCGCCGATCCATCATCCATCGTCGGCTCGATCGGCGTGGTCTCGGCTTCGTTCGGCTTCCCGGAGCTGATGAAGAAGATCGGCGTCGAGCGCCGCGTCCACACCGCTGGCCAGAACAAGTCGGTGCTCGATCCATTCAAGCCCGAGAAGAAGGAAGACATCGAACGGCTGAAGGCGCTGCAGCTCGAAGTGCATGAAACCTTCATCGATCTGGTCAAGGAGCGGCGCGGCACCAAGCTCAAGGACGATCCCGACCTGTTCACCGGCCTGTTCTGGACCGGAAAGCGCGGCCTGGAGCTTGGGCTTGTCGATGCGCTCGGCGACATGCGATCCGTGCTCAAGACGCGGTTCGGGGCGAAAACCCAACTCAAGCTGATCTCGGCGCCGCGCGGTTTGTTCGGCCGCTTCGGGCTGTTCGGCTCGAGCAAGGGATTTTCGGCGCCCGATATTGCCGCCGCTGCCACCGGCGGCGTGATCGATGCGGCGCAAGAGCGCGCTCTGTGGGCGCGCTTCGGGCTTTGAAAATCTGGCAAAACCGTCTAGCATGAACCTCGAAGTTCCATGCATGTCGTTTTTCTCCAGAAACCGCCTTTGGACGACATGCGCCAACCGACCCGACCGGCCGCCCTTCGCCGGCCCAGCGTGGGAGGAGTTTTGATATGCCGCAGATCATTTTCTTCGCCGTCGTCGGGATCGCCGCTTATTTTGGCTACCGCACCTTCATCCGCGAGGCCGAGCGCGTAACCGCCAAGGTGCGGCGCACCGAAAAGCAGACGGCAAACGGCGCGATGGGGACGCTGGTGAAGGATCCGAAGACCGGCGAGTACCGGCTGGCCAAGGACTGATCCTCATTTCACTCGCAATCGAGAGCCTGGAATCCGGCCAGCGCGTCCGGATGTGGCCGGCGCCCGCCAAGATAAACCTCGCTCTGCATGTCACCGGCAGGCGCGATGACGGGTATCATCTGATCGAAAGCCTGGCGGTGTTCACGCGCTTTGGCGACAGGATCGATATCGCGCTTGCCGAGCGAGACGATTTCAGCGTGTCCGGCCGCTACGCTCCGGATGTTCCCGTCGACGGCAGCAATCTGGTGCTCAGGGCGCGTGACGCGCTGCGGCAGGCAGCCGGTCCTCGCGGCACGCCGCCGGTCGCCATCAAGCTCGAAAAGAACCTGCCCGTCGCTTCCGGCGTCGGCGGCGGGTCGAGCGATGCGGCAGCAGTTCTGCGCGGGCTTGCGGCAAGCTGGCAACTCGACATCGACGATGTCGCGCTGGCGCGGATCGGGCTTTCGCTTGGCGCCGATATTCCCATGTGTCTGGCAGCCAGGCCGCTGATTGCACGCGGCATCGGCGAGGAGCTGTCGATCGTGCCTGATTTCTCGGCGCTCGGACTGGTGCTGGTCAATCCCGGCAAGGCGGTCTCGACAGCCGACGTGTTCAACGCGCTGTCGCGGCGCGACAATGAAGCGCTGCCGCCGCTGCCGCGCGTGGTCGACTTCCACGGGCTGCGCAACTGGCTGGAGATTACGCGCAACGACCTCGAGCCGGCGGCCCGCGCCATCGAGCCCGCCATCGGCAAGGCACTTTCTGTGCTGAACAAGGCCGGAGCCGGTTTTGCCCGCATGTCGGGTTCCGGCGGCACCTGCTTCGGCCTGTTCGAGACCGGCAACGTCGCCAAGCGCGCGGCCGCGGACATCCGCGCCCGGCAACCCGACTGGTTCGTCGCCGCGACGCGCAGCATGACGGCGGAGGCAGATGCCCATGGCCAGGACTGACGAGAACCGTTCTTTCATCCCCGTGCGCATCGCGGTGCTGACCGTTTCCGACACACGCAGCCTTGCCGACGACAAATCCGGCCAGACGCTGGCCGACCGCATCGCGGAAGCCGGCCACATCCTTGCCGCGCGCGATATCGTCACCGACGATGGAGACAAGATCCGCAACAAGGTGCTCGGCTGGTCGAAGGATGATGGGATCGATGTGGTCATCACCACCGGCGGCACCGGCTTCACCGGGCGCGACGTGACGCCGGACGCGTTGGAGCCGATCTTCGAAAAGCGCATGGATGGTTTTTCCGAGGTGTTCCACCGCATTTCCTACGACAAGATCGGCACCTCCACGATCCAGAGCCGGGCGACCGGCGGCGTCGTCAACGCCACCTTCGTCTTCGTGCTGCCGGGCTCGCCCGGCGCCTGCAAGGATGCCTGGGACGGCATCTTGAAGGCGCAGCTCGACTACCGGCACATGCCCTGCAACTTCGTCGAGATCATGCCGCGCCTGGACGAGCACCTGCGGCGCGGCATGTCGGCTCCGTGAAAGCCGAGGCAAGGCGCTGGTTTCACGCCGCGTTTGCCAGGCAGAACACCGCCTTCGCCTTCGAAAGACCATTCCAAACCGGATGCGGCAGGACGTATCGTCTCGCGGCGGCGGCCATCGCCGTTGAAGACGGGCGGATGCGATGACAGTGCATAATGGCGGGTGCCATTGCGGCAACATACGCCTTCGATTTTCAACCGAGCTCGATCCATCGACAATCGAGGTTCGCGCCTGCCAATGCTCGTTCTGTACCAAGCATGGCTCGCGCGCCGTCGCCGATCCGGACGGCAGGCTGGTCATCTCAGTCAAGGACATCCAGCGATTGAAGAAATACCGTTTTGGATTGGGGACGGCCGACTACCTGATCTGCGGTGAATGCGGTGTCTATACCGCCGCAATCGCCGGAGAGGACGATGCCAGGGCAATCGTCATCATCAACGCCCTGGACGATCAAAGGTCGTTCAGTCAGGAACCGATCCCGGTCGACTACGACGCGGAAAGCAAGGCAGAGCGTCAAGCCAGACGTCGTCTTCGCTGGATGCCTGTGGAGATGCGTTTTAGCGAATGACCGGCTCGCCGTGGAAGCGCCGGCGCGAGGACCGCGAGACACCGAAACCACTTCCATCATCAGCCGCGGCCTGCGCGCCGGCACCCGCGTGATCGGAAGCTAGCTGCGCGTCGCATGTGCAACGCACGTAGACAGAGCTGCTGCAAAATCATTTGGACGGGCGGTGCTCTTGTTTTGCCGGAGCGGCCCAGATTTCGGCATCCAGCCGCTTGGTCACCAGGCCGCGAGCGAGGGCCTCGGCGCTGCCGGCTCTTTTCGACAAGGATGTGGCCTGGCGCTTGCTGATCAGCAGCCCGTCGCCCAAGGCACGGTTTCCCGAGAAGATACGGGCCAGGAATGGCGCGCGGCCGGCGCGTGTGCGTGAAAACCGCGCCGCCATGGTTTGCCTCGCTGTATGCGCAACGACCTCGTCGATCCATCCGTCGACCAGCCGCGCGCCCGGTTCCAGCAGCAACAGCCAATCGCCCTTCGCGTGCCGGATGGCCGCCGCGACGCCGTCGGTCGCATACTGGCACCCGGCATGCTCGGCGACGCGATGGGTCTGGTCGGTGGAACCGGCGTCGCAGACGATGACCTCGCGAACCACGCCCTCCACGGCGCCGCCGATCAGCGTCGCCAAGGTGCGAGCGAGGCCCTCCTCGTCATTGTGGGTCTCTATGAGAACGGTGAGCATCATTTGCCGAATAGCGGAAAGCGGAACGCAGCGCCAGTTTTTGCGACGCACCATAGAAAGTTCTTGCTTTGTTCTCGTTCGGCAAATAGGATTAAATTCATGAGCAGAGCGATTCGAAACAACATGGACAGTCCCTGGGAGCGGGCGAAGATGGAACCGATCATGCGCGCCGACATTGCCGCCTTCGGAGCAGGACGAGCCGAAATGGCCAACGCGATGATCGAGCAGAGCGGCATGCGCGTGCGTCCGGACCGCAACCGCGGCCGGTCGGCAGGCATCAACCCGTCCGGCCGGTTCGAGCCGGTCAGCCGGCATGTCTTCGACGATGGCTGGAACTCGCTGGAGGAACTGCCTCCCTTCAAGACCGAGGTGCAGGTCGAGAAGCCGCGTACCATAATCACCCGCAATGAATCGCCCGACATCTCCTTCGACCGCTCGATCAATCCCTATCGCGGCTGCGAGCATGGCTGCGTCTATTGCTTTGCGCGGCCGACGCACAGTTTCATGGGCCTGTCGCCGGGGCTGGATTTCGAATCCAAACTGTTCGCCAAGCCCGACGCGGCGCGCCTGCTCGACAAGGAACTGTCGAAGGACGGTTACCAGCCGCGAACCATCGCCATCGGCACCAATACCGATCCCTACCAGCCGATCGAGAAGCAGTACCGGATCATGCGCGAGATCCTCGAAGTGCTGGAGGCGCGCGGCCACCCGGTCGGCATCGTCACCAAATCCGCCCTGGTGACGCGCGATATCGACATCTTGTCACGCATGGCCGAACGGGGCCTCGCCAAGGTGGCGTTGTCGGTGACCACGCTCGACCGCATGCTGGCGCGCACCATGGAGCCACGCGCCTCGACGCCGGCCAAGCGGCTGGAGGCGATCAGGCAGCTTGCGGATGCCGGCATCCCTGCTTCGGTCATGGTGGCGCCGATCATCCCCGGGCTGACCGACCAGGAGATGGAACGCATCCTCGATTCGGCGCACCATGCCGGCGCACGCGAGGCGGGCTATGTCGTGCTGCGTCTGCCGCTCGAGGTCAGCCCGATCTTCAAGGACTGGCTGCTGCGCCACTATCCCGACCGCTATCGCCATGTGATGTCGCTGATCCGCTCGATGCGCGAGGGCAAGGATTACGATTCGGAATGGGGCAAGCGCATGAAGGGCGCGGGTCCTTACGCCTGGCAGATCGGCCGGCGCTTCGAAATCACCGCCAAGCGGCTCGGTCTCAATGCCGAGCGGCGCACGCTGCGGACCGACCAGTTCGTCGCCGCCGGCAAGGACCAGGAGCAGTTGATGCTGCTTTGAACGACCGCGGCTGTTTGCCGCCGTGGCGAAAAAATCCCGTCCGGCCTGCCCCGGCCTGCAGACGGTGCCCTCCCGGTCCGGCGCCCCACCCGACCCGGAGGGACTTGCGGAGAATCAGAGCCGATGCGAACCTCGCCGCAACATGGCTCGCGCGCGTTCTGATTCTCCGCCTCTCTTCGAAATCGTCGAGAAACCCGATTTCTCCTTCGAGACGAAGGCGATGGCCGAAGGCCTGTGGCCGGTCGCGGGGATGGACGAGGCCGGACGCGGCCCGCTGGCCGGACCGGTGGTGGCGGCTGCGGTCGTGCTCGACCCTGCCAACATCCCCGACGGCCTCGACGATTCCAAACGGCTCAGCCATTTGCAACGCGAGGCGCTGTTCGTGCGCATCATCGGCTCCGCGCTCGGCGTGTCGATGGCCTCGGTCAGCGCCGAGGGCATTGACGGCAGCAACATCCTCAAGGCGAGCCTGGAGGCGATGCGCCGTGCGCTCGCCGGCCTGCCGGTGCAGCCGAAGCTCGCGCTTGCCGATGGGCGCGACGTGCCGCCGGGCCTGCCTTGCATGGGGCGCGCGCTGATCAAGGGCGATCAGCGCTCGCAATCCATCGCCGCCGCCTCGATCGTCGCCAAGGTGATGCGCGACCGCATGATGTGCGGCTGCGGCAGCCATCACCAGCACTACGGCTTCGAAGTGCATATGGGCTATGCCACGGTCCGCCATCGCACCGCGATCGAGACGCACGGGCCGGTGGCGCGGCTGCACCGCGTGTCGTTCGCGCCATTCAGGCTTGAAGGTGCCGAGGTGGTGGAAGAAGAGAGCTTCGCCGGGCTGGAGTGAGCCGGCAGCGATATAGCTGATCTCCCCCCTCGTGGGGGAGATGTCCGGCAGGACAGAGGGGGGCGCGAAAGATCGCTACCTTCCAGAACTACTTCTACTCACGCAGAAGTCGCAAGGCAGCGCAGGGATTGTCTGACAGGCTGGCGGGACAGCGCCCCCCTCTGCCCTGCCGGGCATCTCCCCCACGAGGGGGGAGATTGGCAGCTTCTGCGCACTGCTCCAACAAAAAAGCCGCCAGGTTGCCCAGGCGGCTTTTGATTGTTCTGCGTCGGTCAAGGCTCAGTTCAGCTTCGCCTTCACATCGGCGAGCGAGGTCTTGAACAGGTCGGCTCCCGCCTTGGCGTCGATCTTGCCGGCGAGCAGCGTGCGAGCGGCTTCGACGGCGATGTCGACGGCGCTGGCGCGCACTTCGCCGATCGCCTCGCGCTCGGCCTGGCCGATCTTCTGTTCGGCAAGAGCGGTGCGCCGCGCGACGTAGTCCTCGGTCTTCTTGTGCGCCTCGGCGGCGAGCAGTTCGGCTTCGCGCTTGGCCGCGGCGACGATGTCTGCGGCCTCCTGCTCGGCTTCCTTGCGCTTGCGCTGGTATTGGCCAAGCAACTGCTGGGCCTCCTCGCGCAGCCTGCGCGCCTCGTCAAGCTCGCTGCTGATCCTGGCGGCGCGGGCATCGAGCGCCTTGGCGATCAGGCGGGGCACCTTGATGTAGATGGCGATACCCAAAAAGATGACCAGGGCGATCGTGGCCCAGAGCGTTGCAAGAGATGTGGCGTCCATGATGCGCTCCTCACCCGGCCACGGACTTGACCGCGGCCGCGATCTCGGCCTTGCTGGCCTTGCCGCCGACCAGCGCCTCGACGATCGCCGAGGCAGTGTCCTCGGCGATGCTGCCGACTTCCTTCATGGCGTTGGCCTTGATGGAAGAAATGCGCGCCTCGGCCTCGCCGAGCTTCTCGTCGAGCGCGGCCTCGATCTTCTTGCGCGCGGTCTCGGCTTCCGCCTTGGCCGCGTCATTGGCCTGCTGGCCGATGGCGTTGGCGTTCTTCTTGGCTTCCGCCAGCTCCTGCTCGTAAGCAGCAACGGCGGCGTCGGCCTCGCCCTTCAACTTCGCGGCCTGATCGAGATCCTGGCTGATACGGTCGTTGCGGACATCGATGATGCCGCCGACGCGCGGCACCACCACCCTCTTCAGGAAGAGGTAGAAGAGCCCGAACGTGATCGCCAGCCAAAGAAGCTGCGACGGAAACGTCGCCGGATCGAATGGCGGAAACATGCCATGAGCTTCGGCAGGCACGCTGGTGCCGGAATGCGTGTCGCCTTCCGTCGCAGCGTGGCCAGCCTCGGTGGCAGGCGCGGACTCTTGCGCAAAGGCAGATGTCACGAACATGGACTATCCCCTGATATCAGACCCGCCGCTCTCGCGGCCGGCCTGTCCAATCTTCCCATAGCTTAGCCAAATGGCGGCTCAGCCAAACAGGGGCTCAGCCGAACAGGGCCAGCAGCGCGATGAGAAGCGAGAAGATGCCCAGAGCTTCGGTCACGGCGAAGCCGAAGATCAGACGGCCGAACTGGCCATCGGCGGCCGACGGGTTGCGCAGCGCGCCCGAGAGATAGCTGCCGAAGATGTTGCCGAGGCCAATGCCCGCGCCGCCCATGCCGAGGCAAGCGATGCCGGCGCCGATGTACTTTGCTGCTTCTACGTCCATTTGTTCAACTCCTTTGGATCTGAAATTCCGTTGCGATTCCATTCCGGCGGCAATGTTGAAAACTCTTGCGCCGGAAATTTTTTATCAGTGCCCCGGGTGCAGGGCGTCGTTGAGATACATGCAGGTCAGCACCGCGAAGACATAGGCCTGAAGGAAGGCGACCAGCAGTTCGAGCGCGGTCAACGCCACGGCCATCGCCAGCGGCAGCACCGAGCCAGCGACGCCGACCGCGCCCAGCGCCGAGAGGCTGACCACGAAGCCGGAGAAGACCTTCAGCGTGATGTGCCCGGCGAGCATGTTGGCGAACAGACGAACCGAGAGGCTGACGGGGCGCGACACGAACGAGATCACTTCGATCAGCACCACCAGCGGCAGCAGGAACACCGGCACGCCTTGCGGCACGAACAGCTTGAGGAAACCAAGGCCGTGCTTGCCGAAACCGTAGACAATCACGGTGCCGATAACCAACACGGCGAGGCCGAAGGTGACGATGATGTGGCTGGTGACGGTGAAGAAATACGGAAACAGGCCAAGCAGGTTGGCGACCAGCACGAACATGAACAGGGAAAACACGAAGGGAAAGAACTTCATGCCCTGCGTGCCGGCCGCGTCGCGCAACATGTTGCCGACGAATTCATAGGCCATTTCGGAGATCGATTGCAGCCGGCCGGGAACGAGGCTGCGGCTCGACGTCGTCAGAAACAGGAATGCCGCGGCGACGACCACGGTCGCGACCATGAACAGCGCCGAATTGGTAAAGGACAAGTCGTAACCGCCGATATCGATCGGTATCAGCTTGTTGATATGGAACTGGTGGATCGGATCGACCTTGTCAGCTGCCACGTTCAAACCCCGTCAGTGCCGCATGCGGCCTTGTTACCATGCCGCCCGTCGAAAGGCGGCTATTTCCAAGTGCCGCCTGAACGGCGGTCACTTGCTGTCGTCGCGGCCAGAGCGCGATTTGTCGCCCTGTCCGAATTCCGCCACAACGCCTGCCGAACGCATGACATTGAGCACGCCCGCGCCAAAACCAAGCAGCAGAAACACGATCAGACCCCATGGCGATGTCCCCGCCAGACGGTCGATGATCCAGCCGATGGCGGCACCGACTACCACCCCGGCGATGAACTCGCTGGACAGCTTGAGTGCCTGACCGTACCCGGTCACTGGTTTCGCGTCTTTCCCCTCGAGCCGGTCCGGCCGTCTTGTCGCAAGCGATGCTTCAAGTTCACGCCGGCGGCGCTCAAGTTCGTCGTCGCGGATGGCGGCTTCGTGCTGCTTGCCGCGGCCGGTTTCTCCGGTTCCGCCTGGCCCAGTTTCATCGGCCATCGCAACCCCCCTGCCCGGGCAGACCGTCACCGTCCGTCCGCTTCTAAAGTCGCCGGCAACATAGTTAGAGGGTTTGCGCCCGTCAAGCCACGGGCGGAAGTTCGTTACCATGTATTTTATACAATGAAATCAATATAATAGAGAGGTGCGACATCGTGCCCGCCATGGCGGCGCGGACGCCTTGAGCGAATCCTCCGCGCGACGGCTCTTCGAGAGACCGCGCAGCCGCGCAAAAATATGGACGCCTATCGGGCGTTCAGCTCCAGCCGCCGCCATAGGTGCGGTAGAAGATATGCAGGCCGATCTTGGTCATCTTCTGCATCGTACGCGCCCAGTTGGGATGGACGTAATTGGCATAGTAATGGGTCGACGATCCGACTTCGGGAATGAAGACCTTGCCGGCGGTCACCGCCATGCCGACGTCCTGCGCAGTCTTGTAGGCGACCGGGTTGTCGATGCGCTTCTTCCTGCCGTCGCAGGCGAAGGAGAACTGGCAACGGTTGAACCAGCTGTCGTTCTGGTAGACGACGCCGCAGATCGAATTGGGATAGGCCGGATTGCGGACACGGTTGAGGATGACCTGGGCGACGGCGGCCTGGCCGCGCACGGATTCGCCCCGCGCCTCGAAATAGATGCCGTTGGCCAGGCATTTCTGCTCGGGCTTGGAGAAGACGCTCGCCGGAAGTGGATTCTGGATCCACGAATGGTCGCCCTTGGCCATCGGCGGGATGAAACGGCCGTTGTTGGGCTCCTCGTCCTGGAGCAGGGCCTCGAAGGGCGACGCCTTGGCATAATCGGGCGCGGCCTGCGCATAGGCCGTCGCCAGCACATCCGGATGATCGTTGTTGACCAGGGCGGCAAGCATGGGCGACACGCCGGGATCCGGCTTCTTGTCCTCACGCGCGTGGAATGCCGCGGCGATCTGGATTTCCTTGCCTTTGATCTGGGGTTTGGCGAAAGCCATCTTCAGGCCGCTGTCCATGCTGGGCCGCAGCAGGGATGAGGTGCGCTCGAAGATCGAGCCGGCGTTGAAGTTCTTCGGCGGGGCGACGGGAGAGATCTGGACGATGCGGCCCTTCTTGTCGGCGCGCACGATGCGGTCCTCATCGGGCGCAGTGCTGACCTTGCCGCCCTTGCCGCGAAAGGAGACGGCGCCGACGCCGGGCAGGCGCACCCCCGATCCGGAGAGCGAACCCGTCACAGCGTCGTCGACAAACGGCATCTCGGCGGCATGGACCGATCCGGCGACGGATTTCTCGACATAGGAATTCCAGCGGGTCGGCGCCTCGAGGCCGGAAACGAGGCTCGTCATATCCTGGTAGGCGGAAACCGTCGGAAATCCGATCCAGATGCCGAGGCCGACGATGAAAGGTGCCACGAGGCTGCGTTTCTTCTCACCGGCGACGGCAACAAGGCGCGTCAAGACACGTCGATGCACGGAACTCTCTCCAGGAACGCTACTGACCCCACTGGAGAGCAAAATGATGCATTAACCTTGATGGGACGTTAACAGCTTCGATCGGGTTTTCCCGGTCGGCTCAGGCTCGTGGTTGCGAAGTGGGGCGGTTTTGCGGCGGGACGGACATGGAGGCCGGCCGCAGGAAGATGGGCCACGCGATCAACGCGCACGCCGCAGCCGACAACCAGACGCCGGGCCAGGACCAGAGATGCAAGAGCCCCGGAATGGCCACCGGAACCAGGAAGAAGCCTATGAAAACGAAGCTGTTGGCGAGGCTGAGCGCTGTGCCGACATGGCCGGCGCCGGCAAGCGTGGCAAGCTCGGTGTAGGCGACGCCATGCCAGGTGGAGACCAGGATGCCTGCGACAATCAGCATCACGGGAAGCGTGGCCATAGCGACGGGCTGGCCGCCTGATGTGGTCGGGCCGGCCAGGACCAGCAGCCAGAGCAGCGTGAAGGCAAGCGCGCTGAGCGCACTGCACAGGCGCAGGAACGGCCTGCGATTACCGTGGCGGTCGGTGAAGCGCCCGCTCCAGACGCGCATCGCCATGGCGCCGGCCTGCACGGCGGCGAGGCTTGCGCTGGTGGCCAGGGTCCCCATGCCGGCGAAGTCGTGCAGGAAGACCGATGCGAAGGTGAGTACGGCCACTTGCGGAAAACACAGCAGGCCGATGGCTGCTGCGATGCGCCAGACCTCGACATTGCGCAGCGGCGGCGGCCCGGCCAGAACGGCCGGCGCGGCCGAACCCTGCGTCGGCGGTTCATGCAGCCAGCACCAGGCGAAGATAGCGGAGATCACGGAGAAGACGGCGAGCAGGCCATAGACCGCCGCGAAGCCATGCGTGGCGGCGAGCGAGGGCAGGACAAGAGCGCCCAGCCCGCCGCCAAGCGGCACCGCCGTCTGCCGGATGCTCATGGCGAAGCCGCGCTCGCCTTCGCGGAACCAGCCCATGATGGCGCGGCCGCTCGAACCGTTGACGCTGCCGCCGAGCAGGCCGGTGACGAGCAAGGCGGCCGCCAGGACGTGCACGCCCGGCACGCCGGACGAGGATGGAACGATGAGCAACGCCATCAGGAACAGCCACGCCGCCGTGGCGCCGAGCCCGGTCAAAAGCACACGGCGGTCGCCCCAGCGATCGGTGAGCAGGCCCCAGGGCAGTTCGCTGAGCGCAACGCCCAGGCCGAGAAGGCCAAGCGCCAGGCCGAGCTGAGCATTGCCGAGATGATAGCCCTGCCGCATCAGCACCGCGGTTGCCGGTATGCCGGAGAAAGTAGCGGAAAAACCGGCATTGGCGGCGACGCCGATGCCCAGCACCTTCCAGCGGTGGTTGGGCGCGAAGGTTCTGGAGCCGGAGCCTTCGGCCCGTGGCGTCGACTGACAATCGGTGCGGGTGACGATGGCGGACATGGTTTCATTCCCGTTTGCGGCCCGGTGACCGGCCTTGACGGCGCATGTCTATCGCCATAGCTTTGTCCATAAAATCAGGAAGTTTTTGACGCACAATCCTAAAAAACGGGATTATCATGCGACGCGTGACATTCGACCTCGACGTCCTCAGAAGCTTCGTCACCGGAATGGAGCTTGGCAGCTTCGCCAAGGCGGCCGACCGGCTTGGCCGCTCGACCTCGGCGGTCAGCGCGCAGTTGAAGAAACTGGAGGAGCAGGCGGCGACGCCTATCTTCCGCAAGTCGGGACGCGGGCTGGCACTGACGGAAGCCGGCGAGACCATGCTCGGCTATGCGCGGCGGCTGGTCGAGCTCAATGACGAGGCGGCCGCCGCCATCCATGATGTCGAGCTGGAAGGCTGGGTGCGGCTCGGCCTGCAGGAGGATTTTGGCGAGGCGGTGCTACCTGACGTGCTCGGCCGCTTCGCCCGTGCCCATCCCAAAGTCAAGATCGAGGCCCGCATCGCGCGCAGCCATGAGCTCGCGGAGCGGATCATCTCGGGCAGCCTGGACATCGCACTTGCCTGGCACAGCGGCGCGACGCTGCCATACAGCCAGCATGTCGCCGACGTGCGGATGCGCTGGATCGGCCCGGCAAAGCGCATCGAGACCAGCCTGCGCCATGGCGAGCCGCTGCCGCTGGTGGCGCTGGAAGCACCTTGCCTGTTGCGCACGGTCGCAACCGAAACGCTCGACCGCGCCGGCCTGCCCTGGCGCATGGCC
This sequence comes from Mesorhizobium sp. B2-1-1, assembly GCF_006442975.2. Classification (NCBI taxonomy): domain Bacteria; kingdom Pseudomonadati; phylum Pseudomonadota; class Alphaproteobacteria; order Hyphomicrobiales; family Phyllobacteriaceae; genus Mesorhizobium; species Mesorhizobium sp. B2-1-1. Next base: position 4,668,774 of record NZ_CP083954.1, read on the forward strand.
TTCTCCAGCCCGAGCCTTGGTGGCATCTGGGCGGCTGTTGCAGCCGGGCTCGGGCTGACGATCCGCACCGACATCGGCCTGCCGGCCAGCGTCAGCGCGATGACGCCGGAGATTGCCGGTCTGCCGGCGCTGCCCAGGATGGCGCTGTTCCTGCACCGCAGGGATGCCGAACCCGAACCGGTGGCCGCCCGCCTCGCCGATATCCTGCTGGAAGCGGCGCGGCAGGCACTACCGGAGGGCGCGCGGACGGATGAGAACCTGCTGAAGGTCGCCTAGGCCCTGGTCGCAACCCCTCTTCGTCATTCCAGGGTCTACACCGCGTCGAAGGGTTGGCACCCTTCCCCCGGACGTCAGCGCTTCTTGGCCCTGCCGGCAAAGGGATTGTCCGAAGTCCTCAACGCCATGCGGATCGGTACGCCCGGCATGTCGAAGGCTTCGCGCAGGCTGTTGGTGAGATAGCGGACATAGGATTGCGGCATCGCATCCGGGCGCGAGCACGAGACGACGAAGCCCGGCGGGCGCGTCTTGGCCTGCGTGACATATTTGACCTTCAGCCGGCGACCGGCAACCGCGGGCGGCGGATGATGCGCAAGAATGCCTTCCAGCCAGCGATTGAGCCTGCCGGTCGAGACGCGGCTGTTCCAGACCTTGTGCGTGCGGATGACGGCTTCCATGAGCTTGTCGAGGCCCCGTCCGGTCTCGGCCGAAACCGTCACCGCCTGCATGCCGCGCGCCTGCGGCAAAAGCCGTTCGGTCTTTTCGCGCAGTTCGGCCAAGAGTTCCTGCGGATTGTCGATCAGGTCCCATTTGTTGAAGGCGATCACCGGCGCGCGGCCCTCGCGGATGATCAGGTCGGCGATCTGGAGATCCTGCTTCTCGAAAGGGATGGTGGCGTCGAGCACGATGATGACGATCTCGGCGAAGCGGATGGCGCGCAGGCCATCCTGCACCGACATGACCTCGAGCTTTTCATGGATCCTGGCCTTGCGGCGCATGCCGGCGGTGTCGAACAATTTTATACGGCGGCCGCGCCAGTCCCAATCGACCGAGATGGAATCGCGGGTGATGCCGGCTTCCGGTCCGGTCAAAAGCCGCTCCTCGCCGATCAGCGCGTTGATCAGCGTCGACTTGCCGGCATTGGGGCGGCCGACGACGGCAATGCGCATCGGCTTGGTGTCGTCATAGGCCGGCACCTCGTCGGCGTCGGGATCGGCGATATCCTCGCCGATCAGCACCTCGCTGGAGGCGATCTCCTCGTCGTCGTCCTCATCTTGGCCAAAGGCTCTCGCCTCGCCAAGTGCGGCGATCACCGCGTCGCGCAGGTCGGGCATGCCTTGGCCGTGTTCGGCCGAGACCGGAACCGGCTCGCCAAGCCCGAGCTCCCAGGCCTCCAGCATGCCGCCCTGCGCGCCCTTCGCCTCGGCCTTGTTGGCGACCAGCACGACCGGCTTGCCGGATTTGCGCACGATCTCGGCAAAGGTCCGGTCGTCCGGCAACAGGCCGGATTTGGCGTCGACGGTGAAGAAGATCAGGTCGGCCTCACGGATAGCGATCTCGGTCTGCGCACGCATGCGGCCGGGCAGCGTCGAGGCGGCGGCGTCCTCGAAACCCGCAGTGTCGATGACGTCGAAATGCAGGTCGTAAAGCTTTGCCGCATGGACGCGGCGGTCGCGGGTGACGCCCGGCGTGTCATCGACAAGCGCCAGCTTCCTTCCCACCAGCCGATTGAAAAGAGTCGATTTGCCGACGTTAGGCCGGCCAATGATGGCGACTTTGAAGCTCATATGTCACGACGCGCTGCCCGAGCCGCGGATCAGCTCGGACATCAGGGTCGCCCGTTCACGGGTGTTGCGCGGGGCACCGTCATCGGCGGCGATCTGGTCGAACAGCTTCAGCGCATCCTGGGTCTTGCCTTCCTTCCAGGCGGCCAGCCCGAGCGCCTCGCGCGCGGTGTGGCGCAGCGTGTTGGTGTCCGAGGTCAGGGCCTCGACGCGGCTCGACACATCGGCGAAGGAGCCGTGATCGACCAGCAGCAGCGCCGCCCTCAACCGCGCCATGTCGCGAATGCCCTGGGGAATGGCGGCGTCGGCCGCCACCTCGTCGAAATCCTTGACGGCTGCGTCGACGTCGCCCTTGTCGGCCTTGACGGTGGCCGCGCGCATGCGGGCGAGCAGCGGATAGGCGCCGTAGCCATCCTTCTCCAATTGATCGAGCGCGGCCAGCGCCTCGTCGTTCTTGCCGTCATTGGCCAGCTTCAACGCTTGCGAGAAGGCATCGCCCGAACGGTTGGCGCGGGTCTCGTCCCAGTAGCGGTAGCCGACGAAGGCGGCGGTGCCGAGCACGACCAGCACCGCGACCACAAGCAGGGCCGGGCCGAAACGGTCCCACAGCTTCTGCGCCTGTTCGCGACGGATCTCGTCATTGACTTCACGGATAAAACTGTCGTCGGACATCAATAAACCATTCCTGCCCCGGGCCGGAGCGTTCGCGAGCCCGCGTTTTAGCGAAATTTTGTCGGCATGGAAGGGGTTCGACCGGAAAATCACCTATTCGCGGGGCAAACGGACGAAAAGGCCACCGCACCCACGCCACATTTGCGCTATAGCGGGGCCAAAACCGCCCGGGGTCAGTAGCTGTTGCCAATATCCTTTTCGTCTCGCGTTGCCGCGTTCTGTCTCGCTTCGCTCGCCACGGCCGGTGCGGCTTTCGCCGATCCACCCGGCTCGCGGGCGCCTTTGCCGGCAAGACCGAAGCAGGTCGTCATCATCTCCTTCGACAGCGCCCGCGACATCTCGCAATGGAAGCGCAGCCGGGCGCTGGCGAAGCGCACCGGAGCGCATTTCACCTATTTCCTCTCCTGTGTCTTCCTGCTGTCACCCGAAACGCGCAGCCAATACACCGCGCCGGGCAAGACATCGGGCAAATCCAACATCGGCTTCGCCGCCTCGACGCAGGAAGTGAGCCAGCGGCTGGAGCAGATCGGGCTTGCGGCATCGGAAGGCCATGACATCGCCAGTCATGGCTGCGGCCATTTCGACGGCAAGGACTGGAGCAAGGCCGACTGGCTGAAGGAGTTCGCCTCGTTCGAGCACATCCTCGAAAACGCCTATGCGATCAACGGCATCGAGCCCGAGCCGACCGGCTGGCGCGATTTCGCGCGGCATGCGGTGGTTGGCTTCCGCGCGCCCTATCTGTCGACGAGCAAGGCGCTCTACGAGGCGCTGCCCGCCGCCGGTTACCGGTTCGACGCCAGCGGCGTCTCGCGCGGCCCGGTCCAGCCGCCGACCACCGCCGGCCTCGCGCGCTTTTCACTACCGCAGATCCCGGAAGGACCGAAATCGCGGCCGGTTATCGCCATGGACTACAATCTCTATGTCAGGCATTCCGGCGGCTTCGAGCGGCCGAGCAAGGCAGGCGAGTTCGCGGACCGCACCTACCAGGCTTTCCGCGCCGCCTTCGAGGATCAATACCGGGGCAAGCGCGTTCCGCTGCAACTCGGCTTCCATTTCGCGCTGATGAATGACGGCGCCTACTGGAACGCGCTGGAGCGTTTTGCCGGCGAGGTCTGCGTCAAATCAGACGTCGAATGCATCAGTTTTCGCGATTACATCTCGCGGCAGGGTTCTGGCCAGAAGCAGGCTTCCGTCGGCGGCTGAGCCGCCGACCCGTTTCGCACCCAGGTCTTTCCTGACTTAAGCGGGATCCTCGGCGCCTTGCCGCGCCAGATAGCGCTGGTCGATTTCCGGCAGCGGCTCGCCCTGCAGCGTCGCCTCGAAGGCGCGCAGGCGCTTATGCACCGATTGCAGTTCGACGATGGTCGACCAGGAGGTGAGCAGGAATTGCAAGGAACCCGTCACCTTGCCGAATGCATTCGAAATCTGGTTCAGCGCGCCGAACGTTATCTTGTGGGCGACCAGCGACGGCCCGAGGATCAGCAGCGAGAAAATATTGTCGGCCTGCAGGTAGGTGTACCGGACGACATTGAAATAGATGTAGTGGAAATACAGCCGGAAATAATTGTGGCGAACATTGGCGAACAGCGCGGCGGTGGTGGCGGGCTGGGCCCGGTCGGCATGATCCTCGCCGTAAACGAGCTCCTTGCGGTAGGCCGCCTCCACGCGCTGGTTGCGGAACTGCAGCCCTGGAAGCTTCATGCCGGCGATCATGACCGAAATCGTTCCGAACAGACACCAGGCCAGTGCCGCGACCACCAGTGGCTGGGGGATCGCGCCGATGATCGGCAACTCGGTGATATGGGCCTGCAACTGGATCATGACCGGCAGGAAGGCGATCAGCGTCATGATCGACTGGACGAAGCTGGAACCCAGATCTTCCATGATCTGGGAAAACCGCATCGTATCCTCCTGGATACGTTGCGAGGCGCCCTCGATGTGGCGCAGCCTGCCCCAGTTCTCGACGAAATAGTTGTTCATCGCCGTGCGCCAGCGGAAGATCCAATGGCTGACGATAAAGGCGTTGACCACCTGCACGTTCATGCCGACCAGCGCAAGCCACGAGAAATCGGCCAGCCCAATGTAGAATTCGGCGTTGGTCGATTTTCCGGTGCCCGACATCAGCCCCTGCACATAGTCGAAGAAGGGCCCGTACCAGGCGTTGACGGCGACGCTGACCTGCACATTGAAATAGATGAAGAACAGGATGACCGCCGTCATCAGGATCGACCAGCGTTGCCACGGATGCGGCGAATACCAGCTCCAGAACGCATAGAAAGCGACCACGCAGAACGCGAAGTAGATGTAGAACCAGAGAAACGGCTTCGAGACGAGGACGGCGATGCCGATAATGGGCGGTGCACCGGCTGCTGCCGGCGGCAGGCCGAAGACGGCGCCCAGTTGCTCACCCCCGAAAAACCAGAACAGGATCGCCGCAAGGCTCCAGACGGCGGCCGAAGAGAAAAACAGCTTCGGCTGCGGGAAGAAGGATACGAACACTGTGGCGAATTCCTCGGTTTTTGCGCAAATCAGCTGAGTTCAGCGGGCATAAAGTCACACATTAGGGGGAAAGAAAATGCCCATGCCCGATGCCCGGCACCGAGCAAACCCACAATCATGGCGATTTTGGCGCGGCCGACCATATGATGACGCCGGAGGCGACCAGAACGGCCGCGGCGGCGATCGAGGCAAGGAAGAAATCGCCCGACGCCTGCGCCAGGAGCCCGGCGGCAATCGGGCCGATGATCTGGCCAAGACCGAACGAAGCCGTCATCAAGGCGAAGGTCCGCCGGGGAGCTTGTGGCGCCAGTTGCCGCGCGGTCTGCAGGCCGATCGCGGTGATGGCAATGAACGTGCCGCCAACGAGCAGGCCGCCGAGCAGCGGCCCGGTGCGCCCGCCCACCGCGACGCTTGCGACAATGCCGACGACCTCGACGAAACATCCCAGCGCATAGGTCGCGTAAAGGCCGATCCGTGCCGATATCTTCTGCCAGAGCCAGACCGAGGGAAAGCCGGCAAGACCGGTGACCATCCAGACCACCGCCTCGAACACGCGTCCGCCGCCGCCTTGCCGGACAATGGCGACAAGAAAGGTCGCCGTTACCACGTAGCCGAAGCCGAACAAGCCGTAAGCGACGATCACCTTGGTCAGCGAGCGGTCTTTTGGCAGCGCCGGCTCGCGGCCGGTATCGCCGCTGGCCAGCGGACCGCTGTCCACCAACAGCGCCACGACGACGAAGCCACAAGCCGAGATCGCCGCCGACCACAGCCAGCCCGCCGCCCAGCCGGCATGTTCGCTGACCAGGGCCGCCATCAGCACCGAGGACAGGGCGATGCCGAGGCCGACGCCGCCGAAATGCCACGCCTGCAGATCGCTGCGGCCGGCCGCGGCAAGATGGCTGAAAACAATGCTGGCCAGGAACACCATGACAAAGGCGCTGGCCAGGCCTGCAAGAAAGCGGATGACGAGAAAGGCGGCGATCGTATCCGACAGCCCCATCAGCGCGGCAAGCAAGGCGCTGGCGCCGAGGCCGGCCAGCATCAGCAGGCGCTCGCGTCCATGCGCCCAGCCGCCCGCCGCGGCGAAGGCGCCGGCGAGGTAGCCGAGATAATTGGCTGACGCGATCCAGCCCGCATCGGCCGCCGACAGATGGAGTTCTTCCATCATGCCGGGCAGGATCGGCGTATAGACGAAACGACCAATGCCCATGGCGACAGCCATGGCGATCATGCCGGCGAAAGCGAACCGCAGCGCTGTTGAGGTGGCGGATGTCATCGCGGTGCACAATAAGTGCGAAGACCGGCGACACAACGCGCTTGCGTTGGGCCAGGCGCCGGACCGTCAGCACCAATCAGCGGCAGCCCGCTTGCGCCGTCTCGTGGGCGGTGCGTCGCGCCGTCAGCCGGAACGGCATGTCGCCGAGCTCACGCTCCGACATGGCGTCGAGCACGGGATGCGCAAGCGGATCGGCCAGCCAGGCGACCATTTCGCAGCCGTCTGGCGGCTCGTGCACAGGGAATACTATCTTGAGTGACGATAACAGCCTCAACATGTCAGCCTCCGCAGGCCTGTCCCGTGAATAAAGTCTGCGCTTTCGGCATCACTTTCAATTGAGATTTCAGCCCCGCTGGTTTAGAAAAACTCAATGGCCATGCTCAACCGCGTCCACCTCAACGGCCTTCGCGCCGTGGAGACCGTCGCCCGTCTCGGCTCGCTCGCCGCGGCCGCCGGCGAACTCAACGTTTCGGCCAGCGCCGTCAGCCAGCAGATAAAGCGCGTGGAGCAGAAGCTCGGCCAGGCCGTGTTCGAGCGAACGACCAAGGGGCTGGTCCTGACCGAATTCGGCGCCATGTTCGCGATGCGCCTCGGCGCGGGTTTCCGCGAGCTCACCCAGGCCGTGGCGCTGGCCGACGAGGCGCGACAATGCACGCTGGTGGTTTCCGTGGCGCCGGCATTCGCCTCGAAATGGCTGCTGGCGCGGCTGTCGCATCACTTCACCCGGCATCCCAACGTGCTGTTGCGCATCGACGCCTCGGTGCGGCTGGCCGACCTCGACCATTCCGATATCGATATCGCCATCCGGCTTGGCGACGGCACATGGCCGGCCAGCAAGGCGGAGTTGCTTTTGGCACAAGAGGTGTTCCCGGTCTGCGCGCCCTCGATAGCGAAGAAACTGAAATCGATCGAAGACCTTGCCCAGACCTGCGCGATTACCGACGAACGGGCGATGATCAACTGGGAAAGCTGGTTCGACGCCGCTGGTGTCGAACCAGTCACTTTCCTGAAGGGCGCTCGCTTCACCGATCCGATGCTTTGCCTGGAATCGGCGATTGCCGGCCATGGCGTGATGCTGGGCTGGCAGTTGCTCGCCGCCGACGCGCTGGCCGACGGGCGGCTCGTCGCGCCGTTCGGGATCCGCGCCCAGAGCGGGCTTGGCTATTGGCTGGTGACCTCCGCCGCCAAGGCCGAAAGCCGCAAGGTCCGGGATTTCAAGCTCTGGATCAGGGAAGAGATCGAGGCGACGATGGCGCGGTTCGGCTCCGCGAAGACGGGCACGAGCGATGCGATCACTGTGGAAAGCACCGTGGCGCCGGTCTATGTAGAGTCCGACATCAAACTACGGCAGGCAGGATCATGACCACACATTCGCGCGGCGTTTCCGCAACGATCGACCGGGTGAAGCTCGACAGGCTGGCGGAAGTCGCCATCAAGGTGGGGCTGCAATTGCAGCCCGGGCAGGACCTGGTGCTGACCTCCTCCATCGCCGCGCTGCCGCTGACCCGGCGCATCGTCGAGCATGCCTACAAGGCCGGCGCGGGGCTGGTGACGCCGATCTTCAACGATGACGAGATCACGCTGGCGCGCTTTCGCTATGGCGCCGACGCCGGTTTCGACCGCGCCGCCGGCTGGCTCTATGAAGGCATGGCCAAAGCCTTCTCCAACAATGCGGCGCGACTTGCCGTGCGCGGCGAAGATCCCTCGCTCCTGTCGGCGCAGGACCCGGCGAACGTGGCGCGCGCCAACAAGGCCAATTCGATGGCCTACCAGCCGGCGCTGGAAAAGATCACCGGCTTCGACATCAACTGGAACATCGTCGCCTATCCCGATCTCGCCTGGGCCAAGCAGGTCTTCCCCGATGATGCCGACGATGTTGCGGTCGCCAAGCTCGCCGACGCCATCTTCGCCGCGTCGCGAGTGGACGTGGAAGATCCGATCGGCAACTGGAAGGCGCACAATGCGGCCCTTCGCAGCCGCACCGAATGGCTCAACGGCCATGCTTTCCATGCGCTTCATTTCACCGGGCCGGGCACCGACCTGACGGTCGGGCTGGCCGACGGCCATGAGTGGATGGGCGGCGCCTCCACCGCCAAGAACGGCGTCACCTGCAATCCCAACATCCCGACCGAGGAGGTCTTCACCACGCCACATGCGCGGCGGGTGGAAGGCCATGTTTCATCGACCAAGCCGCTCTCCTACCAGGGCACGCTGATCGACGAGATCTCGGTGCGTTTCGAGGGCGGCAGGATCGTCGAGGCGAAGGCTTCGAAGGGCGAGGACGTGCTGAAGAAAGTGCTGGACACCGACGAGGGCGCACGCCGGCTTGGCGAAGTGGCGCTGGTGCCGCATTCCTCGCCGATCTCGGCGAGCGGCCTGTTGTTCTTCAACACGCTGTTCGACGAAAACGCCGCCTGTCACATCGCGCTCGGCCAATGCTATTCGAAGTGCTTCGTCGACGGCGCCTCGCTCAGCCAGGCCGAGATCGCGGAGCGCGGCGGCAACAAGAGCTTCATCCACATCGACTGGATGATCGGCTCGGACAAGATCGACATCGACGGCGTCGGCAAGGACGGCAGCCGCGTGCCGGTCATGCGCAAGGGCGAGTGGGCCTGACGGGAGCGCACGAAGGAGAGCGGATGGCCTTCGAGATCGCGGTCAAGCGGGTGTATGAACCACCCTCGTTCGATGACGGGCAGCGGGTCCTGGTCGATCGTGTCTGGCCACGTGGCGTCAGCAAGGAGCATGCCGCGCTGGCGCTATGGCTGAAGGACATCGCGCCGAGCACCGACTTGCGCAAGTGGTTCGGGCACGAGTCCGAACGATGGGCCGAGTTCCAGAAGCGGTATCGTGCCGAACTGGAAGGCAATGGCGAGGCCGTGGCGCAACTGCGCGCCCTGCTCCGCGACGGCAAGGTGACGCTGCTCTACGGCGCCCATGACGAGGCGCACAACAATGCCGTGGTACTGGCGGGGTATCTGAGAGGACAGTGACCTGTCCCTTCGTCATCCTCGGGCTTGACCCGAGGATCCATGCCGTGACGTCCGTCCGCAAATGCAACGGAGCAGAATCTGCACGGCTGCGACGCCCAAAAGTCACGGCATGGATCCTAGGGTCTGCGCCGCGTCGCTTCGCTCCTTGCTCCGCCCTAGGATGACGAACTGAGAGTGTACCGCGCCCTACTTCCCGACCACCGCCGCCTCATAAACATCCGGCTTGAACCCGACCAGGATGCGGTCGCCAACCTCGAGCACAGGCCGTTTGATCATCGTCGGCTTGGCCAGCATCAGTGCCTTGGCCTTCTTTTCATCCAGGCCCTGCTTATCCTTGTCCGGCAACTCGCGGAACGTGGTGCTGCCCTTATTGAGCAGCTTTTCCCAGCCGACCTTGCGGACCCAGCCATCCAGCCTGCCCGCCTCGATGCCTTCGGCCCGATAGTCGTGGAACCGGTACGGCACGTCGTGGCCCTCCAGCCAGACGCGGGCCTTCCTGATCGTGTCGCAGGTGGTGATGCCGTACATGGTGATCGTCAAAACAGGTGCCTTCCGGACTTCGAATCTGGCCGCAGATTAAGCAGCCCCGGCGCGCTTTGCCAGCGGCCCGGCAGAACCATCGAAGAGTAAGTTTCTTCAATGGCGGGCGCGCGGTCGCCGATCCGTGACGACGATGTGCATCAGGTCGGATAGCGGCCAGGACATGATCCTGGCCGCTTAGGATGCGGCGAAATGTGCCGACAGCCGGAAACCCGTCTCAATAATAGAAGCGCTCTTCGGCAATCTTGCCGTTCTTGACCGTGTACAGGCCAACCTCGTCCATGGTGACACGCTGGCCCGTGGCCTTGGGCGTTATGTCAAATGTAAAGCGCACGGCGAACTGGTCGCCGTTGACATAAGGGCCCTCGACCGAGCCGCCATGGACTTCGTTGTTTTCCTGCCACCACTGGCCTTTCTGCTTGACGGCGTCCTTGCCGCGGCAGACGGCCATCGGCCCCTCCATGGCCTCATAGCTGACGATGTCGTCGGCGTTGTATTTCTCGGCAGCACTTTCGTAGTCACCGCGCTTGAGAAGCTCCGTGAAATCCTTGGCAATTTCCGTGTTGGTCATGTGTTCCTCCTGTTCAGACGCATTGCAAATAGGGAAAGGTTGGCGGCCTGCCATCGTCGTGCCGTCTGGTAGCTGACATGCCATGTCAGGATGATGGACCGCGCGGACTATGCGAGGACGATGCAGGCTCTCACATGGCGGGCAGTGCATCGTCCTGACCGGTCAGCCGCCAGCGTCCGGGCTGCTTGTAGGCGCCCTTCCCAATGAGACTGTGGATCAGCACAAAATCCCGGACAGTCCAGCCGATCGGATCGATCGACCGCTCGCGAATGCTGGGAACGCCCACTTCATCACGAAGCAATGTAACATGCGGTTCGATGGACCTGGTGAGAAAGGGGTTTAGCGGGCTGTCCGAGATCACCGCCGTCAGATCACGCCAGAATTTCTGCAGCGGCGGATTGCCATCGCTGCCGCGCAGGACCAGTGCACCACCGCCAAAAGCCGACAGGCGATCGAACGATACCTCGAAGGGCTTCGCAACGATCATCGATCCGATATGACAGGCGGCCTCTGCCAGCTCTTGCGGATACTCCTCATGGTCGCCGAGGCCGACAAGCGAGATGTGGATGTGATTTTCCGGAACCAGCCAGCCTTGCAATCCGAACTCACGGTTCAAGGCAATGGCCTTTCGCGCGAGACGACCAGCAATCGCGCTGCCGACGAGGATGGCAAAGAACAGCCGGTGGAAATGCTTCCCGGCCTGTTCCCATCGGAAAAAGGCCTGGCCGTTCTTCGCGGTTCCGAATGCGGGTTGCCCACTCACTGATCTCGTCCGCCAATTGACTCAGGTTGGGCATTTTAGAACAAAACGAGAACATACGCAAGCCGAAAAATGACGCAGGCGTTGGGGCTCCCGCACCGCCGCATGCATCCAACCCCCGACGGAGTGCTTCCTTGCGGTACGCCAATCGCCGACGACGCCGGCAGACATGGCGCCTGGCTCACCACAAACGGGATAGACCTTTGACAGGAATCCGGTGAAAGTGCCGCGCCGAACCGGCAAGCCGCATTTTTGATGATCAGAGGACCGCACGCATGACAAACCCGATGCATCTGCCCGCCGAAGGCCTTTTTGTCGGGCGCGCCAGAAGCAGCGACGCCTCGCATCCCCTGGTGGTCACGGTGCGTGATGGCACCGTCTTCGACATCACGTCGAGCACGGCGCCGACCGTGCGCGATATCTGCGAGATGGCCGATCCGGCCGGTTATGTGCGCTCGGCCAAGGGCAAGCCGATCGGCTCGCTCGACGGCATCGCGGCCAACAGTTTCGAAGCCACGCGTGATCCGGCAAGGCCCTATCTCATCTCCCCCGTCGACCTGCAGGCGATCAAGGCCTCGGGCGTCACCTTCGTCGTCAGCCTTTTGGAACGCGTCATCGAGGAACAGGCGCGCGGTTCGGCGGAAAAGGCCGACGCCATCCGCGCCGACATTGCCGGGCTGATCGGCCACGATCTGTCCAAGCTCAAGCCCGGTTCGCCGGAAGCGATGGAGATCAAGGCCAAGCTCATCGCACGCGGCGCCTGGTCGCAATATCTGGAAGTGGGCATCGGCCCCGACGCCGAGATCTTCACCAAATGCCAGCCGATGGCCTCGGTCGGCTTCGGCGCCGATGTCGGCCTGCATCCCGTCTCGACCTGGAACAATCCGGAGCCGGAGATCGCCATGATCGCCGCCTCAAGCGGCAGGATCGTCGGCGCCACCATCGGCAACGACGTAAATCTGCGCGATGTCGAAGGGCGCTCCGCGCTGCTGCTCGGCAAGGCCAAGGACAACAACGCCTCCGCCTCGCTCGGCCCCTTCATCCGCCTGTTCGACGGCACGTTCTCCATCGACGACGTAAAGCGGGCCGTGGTCCGGCTGAAAGTGGAAGGTGAGGACGGGTTCTCGCTGGAGGGCGCGAGCTCGATGGCCGAGATCAGCCGCTCTCCCGAAGAGCTCGTAGCGGCTGCCATGGGCCCGCATCACCAGTACCCGGACGGCCTGGCGCTCTATCTCGGCACCATGTTCGTGCCTTCGAAGGACCGCGGCGAGAAGGGCAAGGGTTTCACCCATAAGGTCGGCGACATCGTCACCATCTCGTCGGAGAAATTCGGCGCGCTGGTCAACCGGGTGCGACTGTCGCCGGACTGCCCGCACTGGACCTACGGCGCCAGCCATCTGATGCGCGATCTTGCCAGGGCCGGCCTCCTCTAGCTCTGGGTTCACCCGAGGGCGGTCAATCATCGCTCCGGCGACCCTCGAGGCCGGTATCGCCTGCCGCGAAAATCATCCGAACTGATGCAATCTGATGGGACCGCTGATGGCGCCCCGTCAGGCGCCGACTACGACTGACAGGCGGAGGCTTGCCATTTGTCGAAAAAGAGGATGCTCTGATCATCCAACACGGCGTTGGCGGGGAGGACGCGGTCTTGCCCGATCAAGAGGGCGGTTTCGAACTGATCAGTTTCAAACGGGAGGAAATCAAATGCTGACACGGCTAAGAGTGGTTCTATACGGCCTGCTGGTCGCGCTGACGGTCATTCCGGCGGCGGCGCAGGCCAAGACGTTCTACTGGATTTCACATGGCGGCCCGGCCGATCCGGTCTGGACCTACTTCCTTGCCGGCGCCAAGCAATGGGCCAAGGACACCGGCAATACCGTCAACACCTCGTTCCACAATGGCGACGTCGCCTCGCAGCAGGAGGCGGTGCGGGCCGCGATCTCGGCCAAGGCCGACGGCATCACCACCACCAGCCCCGATCCGGGCAGCCTTGTCGAGATCGTCAAGGAAGCCCGCGCGGCCAACATTCCGATCATCAATTTCAACACGCCCGATCCCAAGGCCAATTTCAACGCCTATGTCGGCGGCGACAATGTCACCTTCGGCAAGCACTGGGCGCAGTATCTGGTCGACAAGGGCCTGGTGAAGAAGGGCGACTTCGTCTGGATGCCTGTCGAGATTCCCGGCGCCACCTATGGCGTGCAGGAAGAGGAAGGCATCAAGAGCGTGTTCGAGCCGCTCGGCATCACCTATGAGGTGACCGAGGCGACGCTCGACCAGGCCGAGGTGATCAACCGCATGGTCGACTATCTCACCGCTAACAAGGCCAAGGTGAAGGCGATCATCGGCCTTGGCGACCTCGTCACCGGCTCGATCAAACGCGTGTTCGACCAGGTCGGCGTCAAGCCCGGCGAAATCCCCGTCGTCGGCTGGGGCAACTCGCTCGACACCACCCAGGAAGTGCTGAACGGCTACGTCAATGCCGGCCAGTGGCAGGACCCGCAGGCGACCAGCTATGTCGCGCTGTCGCTCGCCAACATGGCCGCAAGCGGCATTCCCCCGGGCTTCAACGTCATCACCGGCGCGCTCTATGAGAAAGACACCGCCGAGATCTACGACAAGATCCTGTCCGGCAAATAGCCCCTGATCTCCAGCGCCGCGCGTCCACCGGGCGTGCGGCGTCCCGCCCTTTCGCCTGGTATCGAGCCGTTTGATGCGGCCCGATGGTCCGGCCCATTCCAACCAGTCGCGGGTTACACGTGGAAAATCGTTCGCTTGTCCAAGGCCTGATCGCGCGGCCGGAATTCGGCCCCTTCGTGCTGCTCGTCGTCGAGATCGCCGTCTTCTGGGGTTTCAACCACGACTTCCTGTCACCCCAGAACATCTCCAACACGTTGGCCTTCACGGTCGAGCTCGGGCTGATCGCGCTGGCGATGACGTTGCTGATGACGTCGGGCGAATTCGACCTTTCCGTCGGCTCGCTGTTCGGCTTCTCGCCGGTGCTGATGTGGACGCTGTTCAACAGCGGCCTCACCTCGCTGGAGATGGGCTTCGTCCTCGCGCTGCTGGTCGCCGCCTTCATCGGCCTGGTCAATGGCTGGTTCGTCACGCAGCTCAAGATCCCGTCCTTTCTGGTCACGCTCGGCATGCTCCTGGTGGTGCGCGGCACCGCGCTGTTCGTCACCGACGGCTTTCCGCAGCGCACCTGGAGCGCCGAGGGCAGTTGGCTGGCGGAGGCGCTGGTCGGCGATTTCTTCATCGGCCCGTTCCGCATCTACATGTCGCTGTTCTGGTTCATCGCCGCGGCCATCGCGCTGGGCTATGTGCTGACGCAAAGCCGCACCGGCAACTGGATCCAGGCCGCCGGCGGCAACCCGAACGCTGCGAGGGCGCGCGGCGTCAATGTCAGCCGCGTCAAGATCGGCCTGTTCGTGCTGTCCTCGGTCATGGCCTCGCTTGCAGGCGTCATCTCCTCGCTGCGCACCTCGGCGGCCAACCCCAACAGCGGCACCGGCTACGAACTCGAGGTCATCGCCATGGTGGTGATCGGCGGCACGGCGCTGACGGGCGGGCGCGGCACCATCATCGGCACCGTGCTCGGCATCCTGATCCTGCGCGTCATGCGCAACGGCATCGTGCTGATCGGCGTGCCCGGCCTTGCCTACAACATCTTCATCGGCGCGATCATCCTTGGCATGATGGCGCTTCATTCATGGCTGGAACGCCGGCATCAGGCAGGGACGTGAACCATGGCCGAGCCACTGATCCGCATGCAGAACATCCGCAAGTCCTACGGGCGCGTGCAGGCGCTGGTGGACGCCAATTTCCATGTCAACGAGCGCGAGATCGTCGGCCTGCTCGGCGACAATGGCGCCGGCAAGTCGACGCTGATCAAAGTGCTGTCGGGCGCGGTGCCGCTGACCAGCGGCGACATCTTCATCCGCGGCAAGAAGGTGAACCTGCGCAACACCAGCGACGCCATCGCCAACGGCATAGAGACCATCTACCAGGATTCGGCGCTGGTCACCCAACTGTCGATCGCCCGCAATTTGTTCCTCGGGCGCGAGCCGATCAAGCCGCCGCGCTTCCTCAACCGCATGGACCAGGAGGCGATGAACACGGTCGCCCGCGACCTGCTCAAGCAGGTCGGCATTTCCAAGAACATTCCGCCGACCACGCCGATCGGCTCGCTCTCCGGCGGCGAGCGCCAGGCGGTGGCGATCGCGCGCGCCATGCATTTCGACAGCGATCTCATCATCCTCGACGAACCGACCAACAATCTTGGCGTCGCCGAAACCCAGGGCGTGCTGAGCTTCGTGCGCAGCGCGCGCGATTCCGGCCATTCCTGCATCTTCATCGCGCACAACATCCACCATGTCTTCCAGGTGGTGGACCGCATCGTCGTCATGCGGCGCGGCAAGGTGGTGGCCGGGGACATCGACCCCAAGACGACCAGCGTGGCGGAGGTTGAACGCGTCATCACCGGCATGTCGGACAAGGAGATCCGCGACGCCATCGCCGATGGCAAGGGATCGCATTGAGGACGAGGGCAACATCCCTGCGAAACAGCAGAATGGGCGTCCGGGCGATGGGCGCGATCGGCGCCGCTCAAATCGGCCGTCTGGCGTGCCATCGCATCGGCAATAGGGTTGCGGCATGAAAGCCACCGTCTCTGACATCGCCAGGAACTGCGAACTGTCGACGGCGACGGTCGACAGGGTGCTCAACAACCGGAAGGGGGTCAGCGCGGCCAACCGGCAGCGCGTCATGGAGGCCGCCAAGCAGCTCGGCTATCTGCCGGTCGCCGATCAGGTAACGCTCCCCTCGCGGCCGGCCAATCTGGAATTCTTCCTGCCGATCGGCAGCAACGCCTTCATGCAGGATCTGGCCATGCATATCGAGGATTATACCTCGCGCCTGCCGCTCGTTGCCTCGTGCCGGATCCACAACCTCGCCGGAATCTCGCCGAACGCTTTGCAGACCGCCGTCGAAAACCTGTCGCTGAAAGCCAACGGCGTCGGCGTCATCGCCGTCGATCATCCCAGGACGCGCAACATCCTGCGCGACATCGTCGAGGCCGGCATTCGCCTGGTGACGCTGGTGTCCGATATTCCGGCCGCACCACGCTCGGCCTATGTCGGCATAGACAACCGGGTGGCGGGACGGACCGCCGCACTCCTGATGGGGCGCTTCCTCGCCGACCGCGAGGGCCAGTTGGCGATGGTGGTCGGCTCGCGCTCCTATCGCGGCCATGAGGAACGTGAGATGGGTTTCCGCTCCGTGCTCGGCGAGGAGTTCCCCAACCTGAGCGTCAGCAGCGCCGTCGAGATCAACGACGAGACCGATGCCAGCTATGCCGAAACCATGAAGGCGCTGCGCAACGAGCCGGAACTGCTCGGCATCTATTGCATTGGAGCCGGACGCTCCGGCGTTGCCAAGGCCATCCGGGAGGCCAGGCCCAACCGCAAACCGGTATTCATCTGTCACGACCTGACGAGGGAAACGCGCGGCTATCTCGTCGACGATCTAGCCGACGTCGTCATCGACCAGAATGCCAGGCTGATCGCCGAGCAATCGGTCATCCGCCTGCTTGGCTCGATCGCATCATCGGCGCCCTACCTGACGCGGAAATTCATCGAGCCGCGGCTGATCTTCCGGGAAAACGTCCCGGTGCAGTGACGCGGCCCGCGAGGTCTTCCGGTCACTGTGTTCGCGAGCGATACGGCGAATCTGCACAGCTGCTATGCACGATTCACGATTGCCGAATCATTGGGCAACCCATAGCTTCTGGTTGTCGGCCATCTACTCCTCCCAGATGCGATGCCGACGCTGAGTGGGGTGCACCTCCTCCCGCACCACATTCGAAATCGAGCCCGCTGCCACCTCCTCCCGGCAGCGGGCTTTTTTATTGCATGCCGGACATTTCCGGGAACGGCAGGGAACCCACGCAACATCAAAGCCACGGCAGACCGGAAGCGCACGCGCTGTCCGGCGCCAATGAGCCTTGCCGATGGATCAGCCCGCGGCGGCTCCGCCCCTGAAGGACTGGATCAACCCTTCCGCCATGCGCACCAATTGCGCGCTGGGACCTTCGGTGCCAACGGTCTGCACGCTCACGCGCGCGCCTTCGCACAGCAGCGAAAGCGTATCGGCCAGAAGTTCGGCCTGGCCGATGCCGGCGCCCCGGCAGAGCGCCACCAGGCGCTCGCGCTGGGCTTCCTTGAGTTCCTTGATCACGCGCCTGGCCGGATGGTCGGGTTCAGTCAGTTCAACCGCGGCGTTGGCCATGTCGCAGCCCCGGCAATCGGCCGTAAGCATCTCGGCCGCCTTGCGAACCCAGGCATGCAGTTGCGCGAGCTTGTCGCCCGGGTGCTCGGCTTCGAATGCGTCCCACATCGCGCCGGCCTTTGATGCGGTGGCGCGCAGGCATTCGATGATCAGATCGTCCTTGGATTCGAAATGACGGTAGAGCGTCATCTTGTTCGTGCCGGCAGCCTCGGTGATGGCGTCGACGCCGACGCCCTTGATGCCGTGCTTGTGGAACATGTCGCGCGCCGTCTCCAGGATCCGATCCCGGGGACGAGGACGCTCCACGACGCCGTCTGTCATCATTGATCTCCTTTCGTTTCCAAAAATCCCTCGGCCACCTCTTGACTAGGGTGTTACCGGTCTGTAACTTCCAGAATGTTACTTACTGGTAACACCTATGGCGTCCGCCGTCAATAACAAGACCGTGATCTGGTCCGGCCAGATCGGGGCGGGCGAAAAATTGCATTTCATGCGGCTCCGGCCGGTGAAGAGATGAAAAACGGTTCGCGAGCATGGGCTGCGAATCGACAGACAAGGAGCCGGCCAATGCCACAGCGCCGCGATCTTACCATAGATGAAGCCGTTTGGGATCCGATGATCCGGCTGGTCATGAAAGCCGACGGGGTCGATCCGCGCGCTTTCGAAACAATGCTGCGCACGCTTGCCGGTTCGCAGCGCGGCGAGGTGCCGTTGCTCCGTTCGTCGGAAGAGTTCGGACGCGGCCGGAGGCTGTCCAGGGTTGCCAGTGCGTTCGGCAGGGCAAGAGCAGCCGGAGAGGCGTGCGTGTCGTGGTAAACTTCTTCATTCACCGCCCGATCTTCGCCTCGGCGATCGCCATCATCATGGTGCTCGCCGGGACGATTTGTTATTTCCTGCTGCCCGTCTCGCAGTTTCCCGACATCACACCGCCGCAGGTCGTGGTCAGCGCCCACTATCCGGGAGCCAGCGCGCAGGTGGTCGCCGACACTGTGACGACGCCGCTGGAGCAGCAGATCAACGGCGTGCAAGGCATGACCTACATGTCGTCGACCAGCTCCAATGACGGTTCCTCGACGATCACCATCACCTTCGATGTCGGCTATTCCCTGAGCACCGCCGCCGTCGACGTCCAGAACCGCGTCTCGCAGGCTGCCTCGTCGCTGCCGGCGATCGTCAATCAGGGCGGCGTGACGATCAAGAAGCAGAATCCGAACTTTGTCCTCATCGTCAATCTCACCTCGCCCGACGGCTCCGTCGATCCGGTGGCGCTGTCGAACCTTGCCTATCTGCAAGTGGTCGACCCGCTGAAGCGGCTGCCCGGTGTCGGTGACGTGCAGATATTCGGCGAGCGGCGCTATTCGATGCGCGTCTGGCTCGATCCGGACAAGCTCGCCAATCTCGGCATCACCGCTGTCGACGTCCAGAACGCCATTGCCGAGCAGAACGTCCAGGTGGCCGCCGGCAAGATCGGCCAGTCTCCGGCGCCTGCCGGCACCGCCTTCGAGATGCAGGTCAATGCCGTCGGCCGGTTGAGCGATCCCAAGGAGTTCGGCGACATCGTCGTGCGCGCCAACACCACCACCGGTTCGCTGGTGCGGCTGCGCGACGTCGCCCGCATCGAGCTCGGCGCCCTGCAATATTCGTCGTCGGCCTTCTTCGGCAAGGACCCGACCGTGGTGCTCGCCGTCTACCAGATGCCCGGCTCCAACGCGCTCGATCTGCAGCAGCGCGTCAAGGACAAGATGCAGGAGCTGTCCGCCCGCTTCCCCAAGGGTGTCAGCTATGCCATGCACTACGACACGACGCGCTTCGTCTCGGCCTCCATGCATGACGTGCTGATCACGCTCGGCGAGGCTCTGGTCCTCGTCGTCGCCGTGGTTTTCATCTTCCTGCAAAGCTGGCGCACCACAATCATTCCAACGATCGCCATCCCGGTGTCGCTGGTAGCGACGCTCGTCGTCATGGAGATGATGGGCTTCTCGCTCAACATGCTCTCCCTGCTCGGCATGGTGCTGGCGATCGGCCTTGTCGTCGACGACGCCATCGTGGTGGTCGAGAATGTCGAACGACAGCTCGAGGCCGGGCTGAAACCGTTGGCGGCTACCAAGGCCGCCATGGCCGAAGTCACCGGTCCGATCATCGCCACGACAGCGGTGCTGATGGCCGTCTTCGTGCCGGTCGCCTTCATCCCCGGCGTTTCGGGACGCCTCTACAACCAGTTCGCGCTGACGGTGGCGATCTCGGTCGGCATTTCCGCCTTCAATTCGCTGACGCTGAGCCCGGCGCTGAGCGCCGCCTTCCTGCGCCATCGCCAAGGCACGCAATTCGTGCTGTTCCGCTGGTTCAATACGGGCTTTGACAGGCTGTCGCATGCCTATGCCAATGGCGTGCGCGTCCTCATCCGTTTGCGCTGGATCATGCTCGGCCTGTTCGCGGCCGGGCTGGTCGCCACCTATTTCGTCTGGGCGAAGCTTCCCTCGACCTTCCTTCCGGTCGAGGACCAGGGCTATTTCTTTGTCGTCATCCAGTTGCCCGACGGCGCTTCGCTGGAACGGACGGACGCTGTGGCGCAGAAGGCGCGCGACATCCTGCAGGCGACGCCCGGCGTCGACATCGTCGGCTCGATCAGCGGCCTGAACTTCCTGACCAGCGCGGCGCAGTCGAATTCCGCGGTCGAATTCGCCATCCTCAAGCCGTGGGAGGAGCGCGGTCCCGACCAGAGCGCCTCCAAGCTCGTCGCCGACGTGCGCGGCAAGCTGATGCAGATCCCGGAGGCGTTCGCGCTCTCCTTCGATCCGCCCTCGATCCCGGGCATCGGCACCACGGGCGGCTTCGAATTCGTCGTCGAGGACCTTACCGGCCGCGGCAGCACCGCGCTCAACGACGCAACGCAAGCCGTGATCGCCGAGGCGCGCAAGCAGCCGGAAATCAACCCTCAGCAGCTTTTCTCGCCATTCTCGACCTCGACGCCGCAGTTCAACTACGACCTCGACCGCGCCAAGGCGAAGCTGCTCGGGCTCAACCTGCCGGACGTCTTCAACACGCTGCAGATCTATCTCGGCTCGCTCTACGTCAACGACTTCAACCTGTTCGGCCGCACCTTCCGGGTGACCATCCAGGCCGACAAGGATGCACGCGCGGGTGCGGCCGACATTTCGCGGCTCTATGTGCGCAATGCCTCCGGCGGCATGGTGCCACTCAGCACGCTGGGCAAGCTGGTGCCGTTCGTCGGCCCGGAAACGGTGCCGCACTACAACAACAACGCCTCGGCCTCGATCAATGGCGGCGCCGCGCCCGGCTATTCGTCCGGCCAGGCGGTCGCCGCCATGGAACGGGCCGCCGCCACGGCTCTGCCAAGGGATTTCGGCTTCGAATGGACCGGCATCACCTTCCAGGAGCTCAAGGCGGGATCGATCGCGTCGGTCGTCTTCGGCCTCGCCATCGTCTTCGTCTTCCTGATCCTGGCGGCGCAATATGAGAGCTGGGCGATGCCGTTCATGGTGCTGCTGGCAGTGCCGCTCGCCTTGTTCGGCGCGTTCGTGGTGCTGTGGGTGCGCGGCATGCAGATCGACGTCTACTCGCAGATCGGCTTCGTCATGCTGATCGGCCTGGCGGCCAAGAACGCCATCCTGATCGTCGAGTTCGCCCGGCGACGGCGCGAAGAAGGCCTCAGCATCGTCGAAGCGGCGATGGAAGCGGCACGGCTGAGGCTGCGGCCGATCCTGATGACGGCCTTCGCCTTCATCCTGGGCGTGCTGCCGCTGATGTTCGCGACCGGCGCCGGTGCTGCCAGCCGTCAATCGATCGGCACCACCGTCTTCGGCGGCATGGTGGCGGCGACCATCCTGTCGCTGGTGTTCGTGCCGGTCTTCTATGCGGTCATCGAACAGCTGCGCGAACGGCGCGGCGGTGAAGAGCCCGCTTCCCTGCATTCCGAACCAACTGCCGAACCCGCCTTGCCGCCCATGGCGCAAGCGGCCGAATAAGATTGGAGACTGAACATGCGTAAATGGAAAATCGCTTTGGGCGCCGCTGTCGCGCTGGGTGCAATCTCGGTGGCGAGCGTTCACCTGCTCGATATGGGCAGCCTCAGCCTCAATGCCGGCACGGCCGGAGCGGCAACGCCCGCTCCCGCGGCATTCGTCATGCCGGTGCCGGTGACCAGCGTGGTGAAGAAAACGATCCCGATCTATCTCGACTATGCCGCCCGCACCGAACCGATCCGCAGCGTCACGCTGCAGGCCAGAGTGCCGGGCTACCTGGAAGAGCAGGCCGCCGAAGACGGCGCCGACGTCAGGAAGGGCGACCTCCTCTACAGGATCGCGCCGCAGGACTTCCAGGCGGCGCTCGACCAGGCGAAGGCGCAGGTGCAGCGTGATACAGCGACGCTCGACTATGCCCGCTCCAATCTCGGCCGCGGCACCGAGCTCGCCAAGAGCGGCTATCTGGCCAAGGACAGCTTCGACCAGCGCACCAGCACCTTGCGCGAGGCGCAGGCGTCGCTGGCGCTCAACCAGGCGGCGGTCCGCTCGGCCGAGCTCAATTTGAGCTATTCGGAGATTCGCGCTCCCTTCGCAGGCCGCATCGGCCGTAACCAGGCCTCGATCGGCACGCTGGTCAGCGTCGCCGGCACGGTGCTCAACACGCTGGTGCAGCTCGACCCGATCTATGTAACCTTCAATCCGAGCGAGAGCGATCTGGCGCAGATCGAGGAAGCTCGCGCCGCCGGCCCGATCGAGGTCGAGGTGCTGCTCCCGGGCGAGACCGAAGCCCATCAGAAGGGCGAACTCACCTTCATCGACAACACGATCGACCATTCGACCGGCACCATCACCGCGCGCGCCACCATCGGCAACGCCAAGTTCGCGCTGCTGCCTGGCCAATATGTTCGCGTCCGGCTGCACGTCAAACAGCAGCCCGATGCGCTGATGGTGCCGCAGGTCGCACTGGGTTCGAGCCAGCTCGGCAAATATCTCTACGTCGTCGGCAAGGGCAACACGGTCGACCAGCGGCTGGTTTCGACCGGGCCGACCAGCGGCGACCTGGTCGCCATCCTGAGCGGAGTCGCGGAAGGCGACCAGGTGATAACAGGCAATCTGCAGAAGATCGGCCCTGGAATGCCGGTTTCGCCACTGCCACAGAAACCGGCCACCTGACTCCCCCGCAGGCCCGGTTTCAGCGCGGCGCCCCGGCCTTCCCACAGGTCGCGGGCGCCGCTTTTGCGAGCAGCTCCGCCCGGCCAGTACCGGCGATGTGAAAAAAGCCGCAAAAGCTCTTGTTAGATTGTCGACAATCTGCTTGTCTTGCCCTTGTTTCGTCGGGAGTGGCCGGGATGGCAAAGGCGGATTTCAGTCCAATCGCGGATACGACACGACGCGCGGAGATCGTGGCGCTGCTGCGACGGGCAATCCTGACCGGCCAGTTGGAGCCGGGCCAAAAGCTCAACGAGCTCAGGATTTCCGAACAGATGCGCGTCAGCCGCGCGCCTTTGCGCGAAGCGATGCGCGAGCTGGTGCAGGAAGGTATCCTGACCAGCATCCCCTATGCCGGCACCTTCGTCATCGATGTCACCGCCAAGGACATCGACGATGTCTACTCGCTCAACAAGGTGCTCGACGAATTCGCCATCGAGCGGACATGGGAGCTGCGCGACCAGCGCTTTTTCGATGAGCTCGACCGGCGCCATGAGGCGGTGAAGCAGGCGACGCGCGACCGCGACACCACAAGGCAGATCGAAACCGCGCTGCAACTGCATGGCCTGATTCACGAATGGGCCGACAATTCCGTTCTTTTGGAAACATGGCAGCGACTGACCAGCCGGTTGCAGATGTATTTCGCCCTGCACCAGCAGGCACGCAACGAAGCCGTGCCCGCCGAGGACGTTCACGAGACCTACGTGCGGCTGCTCAAGGGCAACGACATGCGTGCTGCGCAGCGCCACGCCCGTCAACATATCGACCAAGATTTCCAAGAGCTTCTTGCCTACGCGCGCGCTCTCGAACGGCGCCCGTCGAAAGGCGCCTGATCCTTCCCCAGCGGACAACGGACATCAACGTGCAGATCGCAACCATCAAAGCCTACCATGTCGTGCAGCCCTTCGTGGACGGCCCCTACCGTATGTCCAAGGGACGCGTCGCCGACGCCTTCGACGCGGTGATCGTCGCCATCACCTCGGACGATGGCATCACCGGTTGGGGCGAGATGGCGCCGCTCGGTAATTTCTATTCGGCCGCCTTCCCTGCGGGCGCCCGTGCCGGCGTTATGGAGATCGCCCCGCACCTCATCGGCCACGACCCGCGCGGCCTCGCCGGCATCGGCCGGCTGATGGACATCGTGTTCAAAGGGCATCCCTACATCAAGTCGGCGCTCGACATGGCCTGCTGGGATCTCGCCGCGCGCGCCGCCGACGTGCCGCTGGTGACGATGCTGGGCGGCAAGGAGAGCGATACGGCCGAGCTCTACAAGGTCGTCACCCATGGCAGCGTCGATGCCATGGCCGCACTTGCGAAGCGCATCGTCCAGGACGGCTTCCACCGGCTGCAGGTCAAGGTCGGCGGCAACGTTCGCGACGACATCGAACGCGTCACGGCGGTCGCCGCCTCAGTGCCGAAAGACACTGTCATCTTCTGCGATGCCAATGCCGGCTGGACGCACTACCAGGCGCGCCAGTTCGCTGATGCGACGCGCTCGATCGATTACACATTCGAGCAACCCTGCACGACGATCGAGGAAAACATGTCGGTGCGCCGCATGCTCGACAAGCCGATGGTGCTCGACGAATCCGTCACCTCGCTGGAGGACATGCTGGAAATTCATCGCCGGGGCGCGGCCGACGGGCTGACGCTGAAGATCTCGCGGCTCGGCGGCGTCGGCAGGACCCGGCTGATCCGCGATGTCGCCGTCGACCTCGGCTTCATGATCACCGTCGAGGATACCGGCGGCGCCGAGATCGACACGGCGGCCATGGCGCATCTGTCGCTGTCGACGCCGCAGGAGCGCCGCCTGCACGCCATCGCCTTCCACGAATGGGTGACGGTGCGCACGGCGTCGAACAAGCCGCCGGTCACCGGCAGCCGCATGGGCGTTCCGGATGGTCCGGGCCTCGGCATCGACGTCGTCCCGGATCTGCTCGGCAAGCCCTTCTTCGAGGTCGGCCGGTGAAAATCCGCGGCATCAACGCGACGCCGATCAACCTCAGGCTCGAGGCGCCTTATGCCTGGGTGTTCGGTGAACTCGACGGCTTCTCGCCGACCATTGTCGAAGTGGAGACCGAAGATGGCCTGATCGGCCTCGGCGAAGCACCGATGCCGGCAGCAGCCGCGATCATCAACGACATCCTGGCACCCCGGCTCGTGGGCCGCGACGCCTTCGACATCGCCGGCGCCGAGCATGTCTGCCTGCCCTACTGGACCGGCGTGCAGTCGATCAACGACCGCACCCGCATCATGGCCTTCGGCGCGATCGAGATGGCGCTCTGGGACCTGCGCGGCAAGGTGTGGAACCAGCCGCTCTACCAACTGCTCGGCGGCGCCGTGCGCAAGGAGATCCCGTTCACCGATTACTTTTCGCTGCGCGGCGACGGGCCAAGGGTGAAAGGCGAGACGACGCCGGAGGAAGTCGCCGACTACTGCGTCGAGCTTCATGAGACCCACGGAACGACCTTCTTCGAAGGGAAGTTCTCGACGCAGGATCCAAAAATCTCGCTGAAGATGATCGAATTGATCCGCAGGAAGCTCGGCGACGATGCAATGATCCGCATCGATTCCAACCAGGCCTATTCGCTCAGCACCGCCCGGCGACTGACGCGGCCGCTGGAAGAGCTTAGCGTGCGCAATTGGGAGGATCCAGTGGCGACGATCGAGGAGATGCGCGAACTCAGGCGCCATTGCTCGATCCCGTTCTCGACCCACAACATCGACATCGCCCGCGCCATGGACCTCAAGGTGCCCGACGCCTTCGTCGGCAATCCAACCGCGCATGGCGGCATCGGCCGCATGCTGCGCTTCGTCGGCGCCTGCGAGCACGCCGGCATCGATTTCTGGTGCTACAGCGGCGACAGCGGCATCGGCAGCGCCGCCTACCTGCATCTGTGCGCGGCGCTCGGCTGGATACGGGAACCGAACCAGTCGCTGTTTCGCATGCAACCGACCGACATCACCGAGGAAGGACCGTTTTGCCCGAGGAATAATGTCGTGCCTGTGCCGGAGGGGCCCGGTCTCGGCATCACATTGTCGCGAGAACGGCTCGCTGCCTGCCATCGCGACTTCGCCGAGAACGGGCCCTGCAACAAATATCACGATCCGGCAAAGCCCGGAACTTACCGTCGTTTGCCGCTGAACTAGATGAGGGCGGCCGGCCACAACAGCAGAAGCCAGCCGCCGCGATCCCGGTCGGAAAGGGTGGCCACGGACTAGAGGAAGCAGTGCAGCCCAGAAACCGGCACGTCCGCGCCAAGGACTGGATGGACCGGACAAAACCGCGTGCTACAGTCCCGGTCTACAGGCCTCTGGCGACCGGAAACGGTATAGTCGCGAATTTTCGTCAACCATAAGAAACAGGGGAAAGGGTCAAACCCATGAGCAAGAATTATCGCATTCTCGACCTCATCCGGCGCAATCGCTCGCCGCTCGAAAATCACCTCATCGACGGTCTCGTCGACGGCCGTGTCAGCCGCCGCGACTTCATCCGCCATGGCAGCCTGCTCGGCCTGTCGCTGCCGCTGCTGGGCGGCATCACCACGGCCGCGGGCCTCGGTGCCATGCCGTCGCTCGCCCGGGCGCAAGGCGCGCCAGGCGCCACGATCCGCGTCGCAAGCAGCGTGCCGGCGGCGACGATCGACCCTGTCACCATCGCCGATGCCGGCGGCCTGCTGATCATGCAGCAAGTCGCGGAGTTCCTCTGCGTCGACGGCCCCGATCTCGTGCTCAAGCCGGCGCTGGCTGAAAGCTGGAAGCCGAACGACAACGGCTCGGTGTGGACTTTCAAGCTGCGCAAGGGCGTGAAGTTCCACTCAGGCGGCGAAATGAAGGCCGACGACGTGGTGGCCAGCATCGACCGGATCGCCGACCCGGCCAACTCGTCCAACGCATTGTCGGTGTTCACCGGTATCCTGTCGAAGGGCGCCAGCAAGAAGGTCGACGACTACACGGTGGAATTCCACCTCGACGCCCCGAACGGCAACTTTCCCTACATGGTGTCGTCCGATAATTACAACGCCGTCATCGTGCCGGCGAGCTACAAGGGCGACTACGAAAAGAGCTTCGACGGCACCGGGCCCTTCAAGATCGACAAATACACGCCGAAGGTCGGCGCTTCCTTCGTCCGGAACGAAGGCTACTGGGGCGAGAAGGCGCTGCCGGAACGCACCGAATTCACGTTCTTTGCCGACATGCAGCCAATGATCCTGGCGCTGCAGGGCGGGCAGGTCGACATCATCAACCAGATGCCTGTCCTGTCTGGCGTGGCGCTGCTCAACGATCCCAACATCGACATCATCAGCCTGAAATCGTCGGCGCACCAGCAACTGCACCTGCGCTGCGACGACGGGCCGATGAAGGATGCGCGCGTGCGCCGCGCCATCGCGCTCAGCCTGGACCGCGACAAGCTAGTCGCGGGCCTGATGAAGGGGCGCGCCGTGGCCGGCAACGACAGCCCGTTCGCCCCGGTTTATCCCTCGACCGATGCGAGCGTGCCGCAGCGCAAGCAGGACATCGCGCAGGCCAAGCAGCTCATGGAGGCGGCGGGCGCGGGCAAGGGCTTCAAGATGACGCTGACCACCGAGCGCTATCTCGAAATCCCCGAATACGCCCAGCTCATCCAGAACTGGGTCAAGGAAATCGGCATCGAGCTCGAGCTCAACATCCTCGACCAGAGCGCCTATTACGGCGACGCCGTGTTCGGCAAATCGAACTGGCTGGACTCGGAAATGGGCATCACCGACTACGGCCACCGCGGCGTGCCGAACGTCTATCTTGCCGCCCCGCTGAAGAGCGAAGGCACATGGAACGCGGCGCACTTCAAGAACAAGGACTACGACGCGCTGGCGACCAGCTATATCGCGGCCCTCGATCTCGAAGCGCAGAAGGCGACGGCAGGCAAGATCCAGAAACTTCTGCTCGAGGAGACGCCGGTCATCTTCGGCTATTTCTACGACTATCTGACGGCGACGGCGAAGGGCGTGGCCGGCGTGCAGCCGACCGCGATGTCGCAGCTGTTCCTCGAAAAGGCGTCGAAGGCCTGAGCGGAAGGGAAAGCCAATCCTATAACAGCCAGCTTCCTGACGGGAGCTGGCTACTCAGGGAGTGTTAGCCATTCTCTCCTTCCTTGTCCGGCGCGTCTCGCTTTCGCTCGTCACGCTGTTCCTGCTCAGCATCATGGTCTTCCTGGGCGGCCAGGTGCTTCCAGGCAATGTCGGGCGCGCCATATTGGGGCCGTTCGCCGACCAGCGCGCCGTCGATGCGCTCAACCATTCGCTCGGCGTCGACCGGCCACTGCTTGCCCAGTACTGGAGCTGGATTTCAAACTTCGTCCAGGGCGACATGGGCACGTCCTACATCTTCCGCTCGCCGGTCGCCCCCTTCGTTATCGATGCGCTGGGAAATTCGATGAAGCTGGCGGCGGTCGCCTTCGTGCTGGTGGTGCCAATCGGCATCCTTGGCGGCGTCGTCGCGGCTCTCAATCTCAACCGGCCGCTCGACCGCATCATCAGCCTTGGCGGCCTGTCGGTGACGGTGCTGCCGGAGTTCGTCACCGGCATCATCCTGATCCTGATCTTCGGTGTCTGGCTGCGCTGGCTGCCGATCTCGGCGGCATGGCCGCGTGATGCCGGTTTCTTCACGCAGCTTTACTACCTGATCCTGCCGGCGCTGCCGCTGTTCCTGGTGCTGTTCGGCTATATCGCGCGCATGGCGCGCTCGGGCATGATCGAGGCGCTCGATTCCGACTATACGCGAACCGCGGTGCTCAAGGGCCTGCCCTGGCGCACGGTGATCTGGCGCCATGTGCTGCGCAATGCGCTGCTGCCCACCATCACCGTCATTGCCACCCAGACCGGCTATCTCATCGGCGGCCTCGTGGTGATCGAGACGCTGTTCCGCTACCAGGGTATCGGCTCGCTGATCTTCACCGCTGCGCGCGGCAAGGATTTCCCGATGCTGGAATCAGGCATCCTGACCATCGGCATCGTGTATGCCGTGGCCACCCTTGTGGCCGACTTCCTCTATTCCGTGCTCAATCCACGCATCCGGCTGGGGTCAGAACAATGAGCGCCGTCCAGACCAGTCCCGCCAGACAGGACGACACCCGCCAGCGCAGCCCCCTGGCGGAGGTTTTGTCCTCGCTGCTTCGCTCCGGCACCTTCCTCGTCGGCATCACCATCGTGCTGTTCTGGGTCGCCTGTGCGCTGTTCGGCGAACATTTCGCGCCCTACGATCCGCTCGCCGACGACATCATCAACGCGCTGGCGCCGCCTTCGGCCGAACACTGGTTCGGCACCGACCAGATCGGCCGCGACGTCTTCTCGCGCGTCATCGTCGGCTCGCGCGACATCCTGACCGTGGCGCCGCTGGCGACATTGCTGGCGACGGTGGCCGGCACGGCGCTCGGGCTGCTCACCGGTTACTTCCGCGGTATCGTCGACGATGTCGTCAGCCGCATCCTGGAAGCCTTCATGGCAATCCCGGTGGTGATCGTGGCGCTGCTCGCCATCGTGGCGCTCGGCACGTCCAAGACCACCGTCATCGTGGTCATCGGCCTGAGCTTCGCGCCGATCATCGCGCGCACCGTGCGCTCGGCGGTGCTGGCTGAGCGCGAGCTCGACTATGTCGCCGCGGCCCAGCTCAGGCATGAGAGTGCGCTGCATACGATGTTCGTCGAGATCCTGCCCAACGTCATTCCGCCGATCCTGGTCGAAACCACCGTGCGGCTTGGTTATGCCATTTTCGCGGTTGCCACGCTTTCCTTCATGGGCTTCGGCATCCAGCCGCCGTCGCCGGACTGGGGGCTCTCGATTTCCAGCAATTACGGCATGATCGGCGGCGGCTTCTGGTGGACCGTGCTGTTCGACGCGCTCGCCATCGCCTCGCTGGTGATCGGCGTCAACCTGGCGGCCGACGGCGTGCATGGAGCCTTCAATGACTGAACCCTCCAAGACCCGGAAGGCGCAGGCCCTGAACGCACTCGACCTCAACGACCTGTCGGTCGCTTATCGTGTTTCCGGCCGAAACCGGGCGGTGCTGCGCAATCTCAGTCTCACCATCGGCCAAGGCGAGGCCTATGGGCTGGTCGGCGAATCCGGCTGCGGCAAATCCACGGTCGCCCTTTCCGTCGTGCGCTACCTGCCGCGAAACGGTTCCATATCAGGCGGCGCGATCTCGCTCGACGGACAGGACGTCATGAAGCTCGATGCCGAGGCGCTCAGAAAGATGCGAGCCGAAAGCGTCTCAATGGTCTATCAGGACCCCGGCAAGGCGCTGAACCCGTCGATCCGCATCGGTCGCCAGCTGACCGAGATCTTCGAGCTTGGGGGCAAAACGGGGCAGGCAGCCGAGGATCGCGCAATCGCCATGCTGAACCGGGTGCGGATCTCCGATCCGGTCAGCGTCATGCAACGCTATCCGCACCAGCTTTCCGGCGGCATGCAGCAGCGCGTGGCGATCGCCATGGCGCTGGCCAACGATCCTTCGATGCTGATCCTGGACGAGCCGACGACCGGCCTCGACGCGACCGTCGAAGCCGAGGTGCTCGACCTGATCGCGCAGCTGCGGCAAGAATTGTCGGCCTCGATCCTGTTCATCAGCCACAATCTCGCCGTCGTCTCCAACATGTGCGATCGCGTCGGCGTGCTCTATGCCGGCATGCTGGTCGAGGAAGGGCCGACGGAGGCCGTCTTCAACGATCCGCGCCATCCCTATACGGTAGCGCTGCTGCGCTGCCTGCCGCGCGGCGGCCAGCGCAAGGACCAGGGCCGCCTCGACACCATCCCGGGCTTTTTGCCCGGCATCGGGGCCGACATCAAGGGCTGCCCCTTCACCGACCGCTGCGCTCTCGCTACCGATCGCTGCCGCAACGAGTTGCCGCCGCTCTACGAACTGGGCGGCCGGCTGTCGCGCTGCCACTATCACGAGAAGGCGCAATCCCTGCCGCGCGCGACGCCCAGCGACGCGCCCGCCGCGCCGAAAGCCGCAGCCGCGCCGGTATTGCGGGTCGCCGGGCTGAACAAGACCTTTGCCAGCCATGGCCATTCGCTGCGCGCGGTGAAGGACGTGTCGCTCGATCTCAGGCCGGGCGAAACGCTCGGGCTGGTCGGCGAATCCGGCAGCGGCAAGACCACTTTCGCCAGGCTGCTGCTCGGCCTTGTGCCGCCCGACGACGGCGGCAGCATCGAGCTCGAGGGCAAGGCGCTGGCGCCGCGGCTGGGGGACCGCAGCGACGACCAGGTCAAGGCGATGCAGATCGTCTTCCAGAATCCGGACTCCGCACTCAACCGGTCGCATTCGATAAGGCATCTGATCGGCCGCGCGCTGAAGCGGCTGGCGGGCTTGAGCGGCAAGGCGCTCGAGGCGCGCCTCGACGACCTCGTCCGCTCGGTGCGGCTGACCGACCGGCATCTGGTCGTGAAGCCGCGCCAGCTGTCGGGCGGACTGAAACAGCGCGTTGCCATAGCGCGCGCCTTCGCCGGCGATCCACGCATCGTCGTGTGCGACGAGCCGACCTCGGCGCTCGACGTGTCGGTGCAGGCCGCGATCCTGAACCTGCTCGCCGATCTGCAAGCGAAGGAAGACGTCAGCTACATCTTCATCTCGCATGACCTTGGCGTGGTGCGCTACCTCTCCGACAAGATCGCCGTGCTCTATCTCGGTCGCATCATGGAGCTTGGGCCGTCGGAAGAGGTTTTCTCCGGCCCGCATCATCCCTACACCGAAGCGCTGCTGTCGGCCGTGCCCAGGCTCGACCAGACCGAGACGGCACGCATCCGTCTCGACGGCGAAATCCCCAGCGCCACCAATCCGCCGCCGGGCTGTGTCTTCCACACGCGCTGCCCACGCAAGATCGGCCCGATCTGCGAACAGCAGGAACCGGCGCTGGCCGAGGCGCGCCCCGGACACTCGATCCGCTGCCATATTCCCTACGCGGAACTCGCCAGGCTGCAGAGGCCGGCAGCGGTCGATACCGAGCCGGCGTAGCCGAACATACGGCCCCTGCCCTTCACGGATGGCCGGCCATGCTGAAGGACCGGTCGCCCTCGGCGAAGCCCTGCTCGCCGGCCCAATCCCTCGTCAGTGCCCGCAATCCCGCCAAGGCCACGTCGAGCACATCCGACGAGGCCGGATTGCTGGGATAGGCAAGATAGATCGGCCGCTGGAACACGGGCGTGTTCGCGACGCGTTTCATTTCGCCGCGCTCGATATGGGCGCTGACGGCGCTGAGCGGCAGATAGGCGGCGGCTTGCTGCGACAGCACGTGCTGCAACCCGATGAAGACTAGGCCGGCCGAAATGGCCGGCTTGACCATGCCGGCAAACGCCCGATCATGCTCGATGCGGAATTCGAGCCCCCAGTCCATCAGTATGTAGTTCTCGGTCCACGGCTTCGTCTGGGCGGCATGCTGGACAAGCACCACCTGGTCGACGGCCAGCGTTTCGTAAACGATGCCGGGATGCGGCCGCGGCAGATAGAGGATGCAGATGTCGAGCAGGCCTTCGGCCAGTTGATCGATCGCCAGATCGGGAAAACTGCCCTCGAGCCGCAACGCAACGTTCGGCCGCTCGGCGCGCATCCATTCGACCCATGGCGAAGTGATGCGCTCCCACAGATAGGCGGGCGCGGTCAGCCGCAGCAGTGTTTCGTAGCCATCGGGAACGGCGATGTCCTGCCTCGATTGCTCCCAGGTACGGGTGATGGCGGATGCATGCGGCAGGAACTGGCGGCCGGCCGGCGTCAGCGTGATGCCATCGCGGTCGCGGATGAAAAGCCGTCGCCCCAACTGCTCCTCCAGCACTCTTATCCGCGCACTGACGGTGGACTGGGCAAGGTTCAGCCGATTGGCCGCGACGGTGAAGCTGCCATGCTCGGCAATCTCCAGGAAACTGCGCAGGTTTTCGGTGTCCATGCCTTGGCTCCCCGCATCGAAAATTCCGATGCCCCCTATCAAAAAATATCGCTTTCCGCTCGCGGTCAACGATGAACTAGATGGCCTGTCCCAAGACAAGCGAGGATTGCAGCCATGCCGAAGCATTTCGAGAGGATCGACATCGCCCGCAGGAATCTGACTGCAATCGAAAATTCCGCTGTCGACGAGTTGCTGGCCGGCCGGCTCGACCGGCGCGATTTCCTGCGTCATGGCAGCGTTCTCGGCCTTTCGCTGCCGTTCTTGGGCAGCCTTGTCGCCGCCGCCGGTCTCGACACGCAAGAAGCCCGCGCCGAAGGCAAGCCGGGCGGCACGGTGCGCGCCGGCGTGGCGACGCCAGGCGGGGCCATCGATCCCGTCACCTACTACGACAGCGGCAGCTACCAGCTGGTTTTCCAGACCGCCGAATTCCTCTGCGTCACACAGCCGGACCTCACGCTGAAGCCGGTGCTGGCGGAAAGCTGGTCGCCGAACGAGGACGGCAGCGTCTGGACGTTCAAGCTGCGCAAGGGCGTGAAATTCCACAATGGCGAGGACTTCAAGGCCGACGACGTCGTCGCGACCTTCGACCGGCTGGCCGACCCGGACGGGGCCTCGAACGCGCTTTCGGTGTTCAAGGGCCTGCTGTCGAAGGGCGGCACCCGCAAGGTCGACGACCACACCGTCGCCTTCCATCTCGACGTGCCGAACGGCAGCTTTCCCTATTCGGTGTCGATCGACAACTACAATGCCGTCATCCTGCCGGCGAGCTACAAGGGCGATTACGAAAAGACTTTTGAAGGCACCGGCCCATTTCGGCTGGAGAGCTACACGCCGAAAGTCGGCGCGACGTTCATCCGCAACCCCGATTATTGGGGCGAGAAGGCGCTGCCCGACCGGCTCGAGTTCAAATTCTACGGCGATGTCCAGCCGCGCATCCTGGCGCTGCAGGCCGGCGAAGTGGACATTCTCGACGCCGTTCCGCTCGATGTCAGCCAAGTGGTGCTGAACAGCCCCGACATCACCGTGCTGCGCGTCGCCTCGACCGCGCACCGCCAGCTCCACATGCGCTGCGACATGGCGCCTTTCACCGACAAGCGCGTGCGCCAGGCGCTGGCGCTGTGCATCGACCGTTCCAAGCTGGTGGATGGGCTGTGCCGCGGGATGGCGGCGACCGGCAATGACAGCCCGTTTGCGCCGGCCTTCCCCGCGACCGACAGAACGGTGCCGCAGCGCGCCCAGGACATCGCCAAGGCCAAGCAGCTTATGGAAGCCGTGGGCCTCGGCAGCGGCTTCGACATCACGCTGACGACGCTGCGCTACTCCGACATTCCCGGCTACGCGCAGCTGTTCCAGAACTTCGCCAAGGAGATCGGCGCGCGCGTCTCGCTCAACATCGAGGACCAGGACAAATATTACGGCAAGGCGGTGTTCGGTCAATCGGACTGGCTGGACAGCCCGCTCGGCATCACCGACTACGCCCATCGCAGCGTGCCGAACGTGTTCCTGAAAAGCCCGCTGGTCAGCGACGGTCCGTGGAACGCGGCGCATTTCAAGAGCCCAGCCTATGACGGCATGGTCACTTCCTATCTCAAGGCGCTCGACATCGGCGCACAGCGCGCGGCGGCGTCAGACATCCAGAAGCTGCTGCTCGACGAGACGCCTGTCATCTTCAGCTATTTCCCCGACCTCCTGGTGCCGGTGCGCAAGAATGTCAGCGGGCTGCCGCCGATCGCCGCCGGCCTGCTGCTCGACCGGGTGTCGCTGGGATAGGGGCTGGATGGACAATTTCTGATTTCGGGCGGCGAGGCTATCCGCCAGCGGGCTGCGAAGGGCGATGGGGGGCCATTGTTCGAGCCGCTCGACTCAGGAGAAGCCCGCCGCCCGGAAACCCACTCCGATACGATGACTCAATCCAGCTCCATCTCGCTTTGCGCGAACACTCGATGACAAAAGAAAAGAAACGGGAGACTACCATTCGCAAGCCTCATTTGCGCGGCCGCGGGCCGCATTTTCCCTTGCTCGACACGATCGTGCAGTATGAGTTCGAGCCCGGCTACGTCGCCTTCACCATGCCGATGCAGAAGCGGCTGCGCGTGCAAGTGGGATCGATGATCGTCGCCGACACGACCAGGGCGCTGGTGTTCTACGAATCCGATCACCTGCCGGTCTACTACTTCCCGATGAGTGACGTGCGCGAGGAGTTCCTGCTGCCGAGCAGGACGACGACGGAAGATCCGTTCAAGGGCCTGGCTACGCACTACTCGCTCAACACCGGCATCACGCTGGTCGAGGATGCCGCCTGGCGCTATCTCGACCCGGTCAAGGGCTGTCCGCCGATCGCGGACTACATGTCCTTCTACTGGCCCAAGATGACGCACTGGTATGAGGAGGACGAGGAGATCTTCGTCCACGCCCGCGACCCGTTCCGGCGGGTCGACTGCCTGCCGTCCTCACGGCGGGTGCAGGTCATCCTGGACGGCGAGCAGGTCGCCGATTCACGGCGCGGCGTGTTCCTGTTCGAGACCGGCCATCCGGTACGCCATTATCTGCCAATCTCCGACACGCGGCTCGATATGTTCGCGCCCAGCCGCTACATCTCGCGCTGCCCCTACAAGGGCATCTCCAACTACTATCACGTGACGACGGGCAAGAAGCGCCACGAGAACCTCGTCTGGTATTATCCCGAGCCGGTGCATGAGGCGGAGCGCATCAAGGGCCTGGTCTGCTTCCATCACGAACTGGTCGACAAGATCCTGGTCGACGGCGTCGAGATCCCGAAAGAAGCCACGGCCGCCTCCGACGGCTATTTCTAGCCGTGTCGCCATGCCCGCGCTGAAGGCTTGATCGGAACGCGGGACAGCGCATACCCTCCCTGAAGCAGGGAGGGCTATCGATGGATCTTTTCAAGCTGGACGGCGATGTCGCGCTGGTTACCGGTGCCGGCAGCGGCATCGGCCAGGCAATCGCGATCGGATTGGCGCAGGCCGGCGCCGACGTCGCCTGTTTCGGCCATGCATCGAAGGGCGGGCTGGAGGAGACCGCACAGCGTATCACCGCGCTTGGGCGCAAGGCGCTGGTGCTGACGGGCACGGTGACGTCCGAGGGCGATCTCGCGGCGGCGACCGACCGCGTCGAGAGCGAACTCGGCGCCCTGACGATTGCCGTCAACAATGCCGGCATCGCCGGATCGGAGCCGGCCGAGACAATGGCCCTGGAGACGTGGCGGAAGGTGCACGAGGTCAATGTCGCCGGCGTGTTCCTGTCCTGCCAGGCCGAAGCGCGCAAGATGCTGGCGCGGCGCAAGGGCTCGATCGTCAACATCGCCTCGATGTCGGGCACCATCGTCAATCGCGGGCTGACGCAGGCGCATTACAATTCCTCGAAGGCCGCCGTCATCCACATGTCGAAGAGCCTCGCCATGGAGTGGGCCGACCGCGGCCTGCGCGTCAATGTGGTCAGCCCGGGCTACACGCTGACGCCGATGAACAAGCGGCCGGAGGTGGCGGAAGAGATAAAGATCTTCAAGCGCGACACGCCGATGGGGCGCATGGCGGCGCCCGAGGAAATGGTCGGGCCGACCGTGTTCCTGGCCAGCCGCGCGTCGAGCTTCGTCACCGGCCTCGACCTGATCGTCGATGGCGGCTACGTCTGCTGGTAAGGTGGCTCGGCAGGTGGGTTGGGTGCGACCTCGCCTGCGGTCCGAATTATGCATCCAGCAAAGCCTTAGTCGTTGCGCGCGATGAACGTTGGTATATATAATTTCATCCCATGAAACCGTCCTGGCGATGGGGCTTGCCGGGCCGATAGCCGAGGTCAGGGGACCCTGATGGCTCGCATTTTGCAGGGCGCCATAAGGCTGGCAATCGACCGGCAGGTGATCGCTGTCGTAGCGATGCGTCGGCAGCTATGACGCCGACCCTCTCAGCACCATTTCCGCAAATCAAAAACTCAGCACAATCCCGCCTGCGCCGGTTTTGGCCGCGCGATGGCGGAAACGGCCTTGCGCAAAGGCAGGTCTTTCCAACACAATCAAGAAAAAACCCAACAAGGGCAGAAAGACGCAAGAAGGGAACGAACGATAACCGTCACAGCTTGAAGGAGAACAAGCATGTCATTTCGGAGCAGAGTTTCTAAACTGTCCCTGGGCGCCGCCGCGCTCGCGGCACTGAGCCTGCCAACGCTTTCCGTCCACGCCGCAGCCCCTGAATCCAACGACCCCATCAAGATCGCGCTGTTCGACTGGACCAGCGTCAACCTCAACGCCAAGATTCTCGGCGGCATTCTCGAAAAGCTCGGCTACACCGTCGAATATCCGACCGCCGATTACCTCTCCAGCCTGACCACCGGTCTCACCAATGGCGACCTCGATGTCGGCCTGGAATTCTGGGACACGACCGCCGGCGAGGCGATGAAGGCTTCCGATGCCACCGGCCAGACCGAGCGCCTCGGCAAGCTCGGCCCCAAGGCCAAGGAAGAGTGGTGGTTCCCCGAATATATGAAGGAGAAATGCCCGGGCCTGCCCAATTGGGAAGCGCTGAAGGATCCGAAATGCGCCGAGGCCTTTTCGACGGCCGAGACGGCGCCCAAGGGTCGTTATCTCGGCGGTCCGGTGACCTGGGAGGGTTTTGACGACGAGCGCGTCGAGGCACTCAAATTGCCATTCACCGTCATCCACGCCGGCACCGACGCGGCGATGTTCGCGGAGCTCGATTCCGCTTACCAGCGCAAGGCGCCGATCATGCTGTGGATCTATTCGCCGCATTGGGCGCCGGCCAAATACAAGGGCGAGTGGGTCGAATTCCCCGAATACACGCCCGAATGCTACAGCGACCCGAAATGGGGCACGAATCCCGATGCCAAATATGATTGCGGCAAGCCGCATGGCGAGATCTGGAAATATGCCTGGA
The DNA here is from genome assembly GCF_006442975.2 of Mesorhizobium sp. B2-1-1. NCBI lineage: Bacteria > Pseudomonadati > Pseudomonadota > Alphaproteobacteria > Hyphomicrobiales > Phyllobacteriaceae > Mesorhizobium > Mesorhizobium sp. B2-1-1. Next base: position 4,706,169 of record NZ_CP083954.1, read on the forward strand.
ACGGCATGAAGGACAAATGGCCCGTCGCCTACAAGGTGGCCAAGGCCTACACGGTCGACACCGACGAGCTCAACAAGATGAGCGGCGAGATCGACCTCGGCGGCAAGACGCCGGAGGACGTCGCCGCCGCCTGGATCGCCGCCCACGAAGCCGACTGGAAAGCCTGGGCACAGTGATCGCTCCGACTGGAGAATGAGACCCGGCCGTCGATCGGCCGGGCCTCAATCGTCGATATTCCAGAAGGACGCTTGAATGCCTGACAAGACCGAACACGGACCGAACGCTGCGGGCGCGCCAAAGGATGCCCGCCCGATAAAGCTGGCTTGCCGCAATGTCTGGAAACTGTTCGGTTCGAGCGCGGCGAGTTTCATCCGCGAGCGCGACGGCAAGGCCAGCATGGCCGATGTCGCCGCTGCCGGACTGGTCGGGGCGGTACGCGGCGTCGATCTTGAAATCCGCCAGGGCGAGGTCTTCACCATCATGGGGCTCTCGGGGTCGGGCAAGTCGACCCTGGTGCGCTGCATGTCGCGTCTGGTCGAGCCGACGCACGGCAAGGTCGAGTTCGAGGGCAAGAACCTGCTCAAGATCTCGGATGCAGCGCTCATCGAACTCAGGCGCCACCGCATGGGCATGGTGTTCCAGAATTTCGCGCTGCTGCCGCATCTCAACGTGCTGGACAACATCGCCTTTCCGCTCAGCATCCAGGGGCAGGACCGTGCGACGCGCGAAGCACGCGCCCGCGAAGTCATCGAGCTTGTCGGCCTGCGCGGCCGCGAGCATTTCTATCCGCGCGAACTTTCAGGCGGCCAGCAGCAGCGTGTCGGCATCGCCCGCAGCCTGGCGACCAAGCCGGAGATCTGGTTCCTCGACGAACCGTTCTCGGCGCTCGACCCGTTGATCCGCCGCGAGATGCAGGACGAGTTGATGCGATTGCAAACCATGCTGCACAAGACCATCGTCTTCATCACCCATGATTTCGACGAGGCGACAAGGCTGGCCGACCGCATCGCCATCATGAAGGATGGCGAAGTCATCCAGATCGGCACGCCGGAGGAACTGGTGGTTAATCCCGCGACAGACTATGTCGCCGAATTCACCCGCGACGTCGACCGCGCCAAGGTGATCTCGGCGAAGAGCCTCATGCGCGCCTGCGACGGCGCCGAGCATGGCGGCACGGTGGCGCCGGAGGCCAAGATTGCCAGCTTCTCGGCCAGCATCGTGGCGGGCGGCAGACCGTTCGCGGTGATCAACGGCAGCGGCAAGCCGATCGGCGAGGTGACGCCGCAAGCGGTGATCGACCTGCTCGCCGGCATCGAGAGGTCAGGAGCCGGTGCATGACAGTAACGGCAAGCGCCAGTGGGACGAGGCCGCGACCGGCGCAGACCCGGCTGCTGGTCTGGGCCGCAGCGCTTGCGGTGGTGCTGGTCGTGTTCCTGCTCCAGGACAGTCTTCCCTGGGCCGTCAATTATCCGGCCGAGGCGATCGTGCCGGTCGCCGACTGGGTCAGCGCCCTGATGCGCTGGATAAAGATAAACCTGTCATGGCTGACGCGGTCGATCACCGCCGTGCTCGGCGTGCCGCTCGATTTCGCGCTCGACCTTCTGGCCAAGAATTTCAAGATCGGCCACGGTGCCGACGCCTATGTGCTGCCGCGCCTGTCCTGGATCGGCGTCTGCGCGGCAGCCTTTGTCGCCGGGCATGCCGCTGGCGGTCGCAAGCTCGGCATGCTGGTCGGCGGCTGTTTTCTCTACATCGCGCTGTTCGGCCAATGGACCAGCGCCATGCTGACGCTGGCGCTGATTTCCATCGCCGTGCCATTCTGCATCGCCACGGGATTGTTCGTCGGCATCTGGGCTTGGCGGAAACCCTGGGCGGAGCGGCTGGTGGTCTCCCCTGCCCTCGATCTGATGCAGACCATCCCGACCTTCGCGTACCTCATCCCGATGCTGCTTCTGTTCGGCAACAGCCCGGTTTCGGCGATGATCGCCACCGCCATCTTCGCCACGCCGCCAATGGTGCGGGCAACGATGCTCGGCCTGTCGCGGGTGCCGTCCGAGATCGACGATTTCAGCGAGATGGCCGGCTGCACGGCGCGGCAGAAACTGTGGCGCGTGCTTTTGCCGTCGGCGCGGCCGACGCTGATGGTCGGCGTCAACCAGGTGATCATGCTGGCGCTGAACATGGTGATCATCGCCTCGATGATCGGCGCCGGCGGGCTAGGCTATGACGTGTTGCTGGCGCTGCGTGCGCTGAAGGTCGGCGAAGCCATGGAAGCGGGGCTGGCCATCGTGGCGCTAGCCATCGCGCTCGACCGGCTGAGCCAGGCCATCGCCGCCAACCATGCAAAAGGTCACGTCCACCGGCAAGTCCAGCCCGCCTTCTGGCGGCGCAATCTGACGCTGGCCGTCGCCATCCTGATCGCCACCACACTGCTTGGCCTCTTCGTGCCTGCCTTCGCGGCGGTGCCGAAGGCGATCACCTTCACCACCGCGCCATTGTGGAAAGCGGCGGTGAATTGGGTGACGATCAACTTCTTCGACGTCATCGAGGCGTTCCGCGTGGCGCTGATCCTTAACGTGCTGAACCCGGTGCGGGCCTTCTGCGAGGGCTTTCCGTGGCTGGGTGCGGTGTTCCTGCTCGGCCTTGCCGGCTTTCAGCTTTCCGGGTTGCGCCTGGCCGCTCTGGTGGCAGTGCTGACCGCCTTCTGCGCCGTCACCGGGCTGTGGGAAAAGACGATGGCGACCGTCTATCTCTGCGGCATCTCGGCTTTCATCGCTTGCCTGATCGGCATTCCGATCGGCCTGATGGCCGCGCGCAGCGACCGCTTCGAGAAGGTGACCACGCCCGTCATCGACACGCTGCAGGTGCTGCCCTCCTTCTGCTTCATCATTCCGGTGGTGATGCTTTTCCGCGTCGGCGACGTCACCGCGATGATCGCAACGATCGCCTTCGCCGTGGTGCCGGCGATCCGCTACACCAATCACGGCATCAGGCAGGTGCCGCCGGCACTGATCGAGGCGGCCAAGGTTTCGGGCTGCACGCCGCGCCAGACTTTCTTTCGCGTGCAATTGCCACTCGCGCTGCCCGAGATCATGCTGGGCGTCAACCAGACGATCCTGATGGCGTTGGCGATGATCATCATCTGCGCCATGGTCGGCACCCGTGATCTCGGCCAGGAGGTGTTCATCGCGCTGTCCAAGGCCGATTCGGGCCGCGGCATCGTCGCAGGGCTCGCCATCGCCTTCATCGGCATCGTCGCCGACCGGCTGTTCAATGCCTGGACGGCCAAGGCACGGGCGAGGCTGGGTTAAGCTCAAGCGGCGAACTTATCAAGGGAGGAAGACATGACCAGCAGGATTGCCCGCTGCACCTGTGGCCAATTGCAGATCCGCTGTCCGCAACAGCCGGCCAAAATATCGCTTTGCCACTGCCTGGACTGCCAGCGGCGCACCGGCAGTCCGTTCGGGATAGCGGCTTTTTTCGCTGCCGACGCGATCGACATCGACGGCTCATCCCAGACATTCCGGCGCAATTCCGACAGCGGCTTTCCCGTCACGTTCCACTTTTGTGGAAACTGCGGCTCGACGGTGTTCTGGTATCCGTCGCGCAAACCGGAGGCGGTCGCTGTCGCGGTCGGCTGTTTCGCCGATCCGTCTTTCCCCGCGCCGACGCAAGCCGTCTATGGCGAAAGCCGCCACGACTGGGTCGTGTTGCCGGCCTGAAAGCCGCTACTCCGCCGCGACGCCCTTCACTTCCAGATAGCTCTCCATCGAATCGTCCAGCGCCTGCAGCCACGGCGTATGGTGCAGCGGCGCCATGGTGCCGGTCATCAACGAGCGGTAGGAATGGTCGCGGAAGCTCATGATGTCTTCCACCTTGTGGTGCTCCCATTCCATGAAGGTCTGGTTGACCGCCTCGACGTCGAAGCCGGGATAGTCGGTCTGGTCCATCAGTTCCTTGGTGTAGTCGCCCTGGAACCAGATCATCTGCTCGGCGTCTTCCAGCGTCTCCTCGCGCGCCCGCCATCTGGCACCGTGCTCGGCCATTGCCTGCGCGGACGGCAGCTTGATGCGGCCCATGATGACGTCGCGCGCGTACCAAGCCTGCGCGTCGAACATGTTGAAAGTGTAGAACTGGTCCTGCATGCCGATGTAGAAAAGCTTCGGGTTCTTCTCCCAAACGACGCCTTCATAGAGATCCAGCGGCCACATGCGGTTGGCGGTCTTGAGTTTCAGGTCGTCGGTGAGGAAAGGGAAGGAATGGAGATAGCCGGTGCACAGGATGATTGCGTCGATATCCTTGGTTGAACCATCCTTGAAATGCGCCGTCTTGCCGACGACCTTCTGCAGCAGCGGCACCTCTTTCCAGTTCTCAGGCCATTTGAAGCCCATCGGCTTGGAGCGGTAGCTCGAGGTGATCGACTTCGCGCCGTATTTGTAGCATTGCGAGCCGATGTCCTCGGCCGAATAGGAGCGTCCGATGATCAGGATGTCCTTGCCCTTGAATTCCATCGCGTCGCGGAAATCGTGGCTGTGCAGGATGCGGCCGTTGAAGGTCGAGAACCCCTCGAAATAGGGAACGTTTGGCACCGAGAAATGCCCGGAGGCGACGACGACATTGTCGAACTCTTCCGAATAGGTGACGTCATTGGTGCGGTCATGCGCGGTGACGGTGAATTTCTTCGTCTCGTCCGAGAAGGTCACCATGCGCACAGGACTGTTGAAGCGCACCCATTTGCGCACGCCTGACTTTTCGACGCGGCCCTTGATGTAGTCCCACAGCACGGCGCGCGGGGGATAGGAGCCGATCGGTCGGCCGAAATGTTCCTCGAACGTGTAGTCGGCGAATTCCAGGCATTCCTTCGGCCCGTTCGACCAGAGATAGCGATACATCGAGCCGTGCACCGGATCGCCATGTTCGTCGAGGCCGGTGCGCCATGTATAATTCCACAGGCCGCCCCAGTCGGACTGCTTTTCGAAGCAGACGATCTCGGGAATGTCTGCCCCTTTGTCGGCCGCTGACTTGAAGGCCCTGAGCTGTGCTAGGCCGGACGGTCCGGCCCCGATGACGGCAACGCGAGTGTTCATGTCCGGGCCTCCATTTTTTTGATTTCCCCAGCGAAACAAATTTCACTGGCAGTGACAGTAATTGGCCCTCCGGCACTGTCAACAGCCATCTGCGGGAACGGCGTTTGCGCAAGGCGGATTCCTGGCGAAGAACCCGCATTGCCCGAAATCGCGGGATTGGCGCATGCGGCATAAGACGGCTTGCCGACGCGGCTGCGCTCATGTATCGCCACCGAATATGTTCACCTTGAGTGAAATAAATCCGCGAAGTCCGGGGGCGACATGGCGAAAAACGCTTCAAATCCAAAGGCCGGTGCTGGAGCCGGCGGCGCAAAGGCAAAGCCGCTGCCAAAGGTCTCGGTGGACGGGAAGACCATCCGCGCGCCGCTTACCCAGAACCCGCACGCCATCCGCGACACGCGTGAAAAGGTGCTGGAAGTGGCGATCGGCCGCGAGGTGCGCGCGTTCCGCAAGAAGCTCGGCATCACCGTCGCCGATCTGGCGGTCGCCACCGACATTTCGCTGGGCATGCTGTCGAAGATCGAGAACGGCATCACCTCGCCGTCGCTGACCACCTTGCAGGCGCTGTCGCGGGCGCTGGGTGTTCCCGTCACCGCCTTCTTCCGCCGCTTCGAAGAGGAGCGCAGCGCCGTTTTCGTCAAGGCGGGCGAAGGGTTGGACGTCGAGCGCCGCGGCACGCGCGCCGGCCACCAGTACAATCTGCTTGGTCACATCGGCTCGAACACCAGCGGCGTCGTCGTCGAGCCCTATCTGATCACGCTGACCGAGGATTCGGACGTGTTCCCGACCTTCCAGCACGAGGGCATGGAGTTCCTCTATATGCTGGAGGGCGAGGTCGTTTACCGACACGGCAGCAATCTCTACCCGATGAAGCCCGGCGACAGCCTGTTCTTCGACGCCGACGCCCCGCACGGGCCGGAGCAACTGACGAAACTGCCGATGCGCTATCTGTCGATCATCTGCTATCCGCAGAGCGCGGGTTAACGGAGCTCGATCTCCTTTTTTACAGCATTGGCGATTGGCGAAAGCCGAAGTGGCATCCGATCTCCCCCCTTGAGGGGGAGATGTCCGGCAGGACAGAGGGGGGCGAACCGCGATGACGCATAATCTCGTATCCGCCAACAACCGCCGCAATGCGCGCAGGATGCGCAAGGTGATGACCGACGCCGAACTCAAGCTCTGGAATGAGATCAGGGCACATAGGTTGATGGGACTGGGGTTTCGGCGCCAGATGCCTATCGCCGGCCATATCGTCGACTTGCATGCCCGGACAAAAAGCTGGACCGTCCTGCGCTTCTGGAACGACGATGTTATCCGCGACATCGACAGTGTCTGCCAGCATGTCGTGATTGTGGCCGGGCTGGGCGGCGGGTGAGTTTCGCGGAGCGTTAGAGGTTGGACATTGGGCAAGGCCTGCGCTCCACGGCGCCCCCCTTCTGCCCTGCCGGGCATCTCCCCCTCTTGGGGGGGGATTGGCTGCTTGGAGGGCAGCGTCAATACAGCAATCAATCCGGCCCGAATCCCGGGCTCGTCGCACTGCCATCATCCAATTTCGACAGCCACTCGACCAGTGTCGGGCGGTAGCGCGTCAGCCCCTTGTAGGTGGCAAGCTCCTCGGGCAGGTCGCGGATGACGCGGTGCAGGCGGCGCGCCCATTTCGGTTGCGTCACCAGCTCGTCCATCTTGATCAGGTAGCAGCGGATCGGGAAGACGATGGCGTTGGAGCGCGGCAGGCGCCAGAAGCTCTGCAACTCGACGCGCAGATGCACCTTGTCGCCGACATTGTCGGGCGTCACCGTCGCCCGGTCCGGACCCCATTTGTGGTAATTCTCGGGGCTGGTGTCGAGGCGCGGATTGATGGTCATCGTCCAGTTGAGGCGACGCGCCGGCTTGCCTTGCTGGATGTTGGTGAGGAATTTCAGGGCGCGCGTGAAAATCCCCTTTTCGTGCGCCAGCGGCACCGGCGCGTGCCACTCGAAGAAGTTCATGCCGATGTCGAAGTCGAGCGACCAGTCGGCCTGGGTGGTGACCATGCCGGCATCCATCCAAAGATTGCCGTCGCGCTGGTCGAGGATGCAGAAATCGCCCTGGCTCTGGCGGGTGATGTATTCCATCGGCCCGTAAGGCAAGGTCGAGGTGTCGCCGAAGGTGAAGGTGTCGTCGATGCCGAGCGGTCGGTTGATCCAGCGCCAGCGGTCGCCGTCTCGGGTCAGCGTGAAATGCTCGGGATAGCCCAGCGCCTGCTGCTCCATCAGAAGTTCGAGCAGATCCCAGCCGGCGAGCGTCATGTGCGGCAGCGACTGGCAGCGCAACGGATCCTCGGCCAGCACCAGAGCGCGGTCCTGCATCTCGGCGACATAGTGCTCATCGACATCTATCAGGTTTTCCAGCACGCTGCCCTTCGGACCGACGACATGCGGCTCGATGTTGACCGCATACATGTAGCTGTCTTCATGGAACGGAAACGGGAACCGCCTGATGTGCTCAGGGCTGTTCCTGAAGGTGAAGTCGTCGCGAAACGTTTCCTTGCGAAAGGTGATGCCCAAGCTCGCCTCCTATCTTTCCAACACCAGCGATTTGCCTTCGAAGCGCGACACGCACGGCATGATCTTGCAGCCGGAGCGATGATCTTCCTCGCTCAGCCAATGGTCGTTGTGGATGAACTTGCCGTCGGACGCGATGACGTTGGTCTCGCACTGGCCGCAGACGCCGCCGCGGCAAAGATAGGGCGGATCGACGCCGGCCGCCTCGATCGCCTCGAGCAGGCTCTGCTGCTCGCCGACGCGGATGGTCTTGCCGCTGATTGCCAGCGTCACGTCGAAGGGCAATCCCGGCTGCGGTGCCGCGAAATGCTCGAAATGCACGGTCTCCGGTGGCCAGCCAAGCGCGGCGGCGCGCTCGCGCACCCAGCCGATCATGCCTGCCGGACCGCAGACATAGAGATGCGTGCCGAGCGGCTGCGACGACAGCAGCCGGTCGAGGTCTATGCGTTCCCCGCGGTCGTCGTGATAGAGCCGGACCCGGCGGCCGTAACGCTGTTGCAGCACATCGGCATAAGTGCCGAGCGAAGCCGTGCGGCAGGTGTAGTGCAGTTCGAAATTGCCGCCCTCGCCCGCCAACTGCGCGGTCTGGGCCATGAAGGGCGTGATGCCGATGCCGCCGGCCAGCATCAAATGTTTCTTCGCCCTGAGATCGAGCGAGAACAGATTGACGGGATAGGAGATCACCATCTCCAGCCCGGGCCTGACGCTCCGGTGCATGAACAGCGAGCCGCCCCGGCCGACATCGTCGCGACGTATCGAGATCGTGTATTCGCGCGTGTCGAGCGGCGAGCCCATCAGCGAATAGGGATTGAGCCTTGTGCGGTCGCCGTCGCGCATCTCGACCACGACATGGGCACCGCCTGAAAAGGTCGGCAACAGCTCGCCGTCGCGGCGGCGGAAATGAAAGCGGGTGACCAGCTCGTTGACGGGAACAACATCGCTGACGACGACGTCGAGTTTGGTGGTGCCGGTGCTCATCGGAAGACCTCCTCGATCGGAGGAATTTCGCTGCGATCCTCGGCATTGATGCAGACGCCCTGGAACGCCGCCAGCCGCCGCGAATAGTGGTCGCGTACCAGAAGTAGCAGGCCGCAATGCGAGCAGGTGGCGGGTTGCGTCGTTACATTCTCGGTGATGCCCTTGCAATGCACGCACTGCACGCGGCGCGCCAGCGAGCCGCGATGTTCGGTCTGGATCGCGGTGTGGTCGATGCCGGCATCGAGCGCCACCTGCATGGCCTGGCCGATCAGCCCTTCGGTACCGGCGAGATAGAGGCGCAGGCCCATATGCGCGTTATCAAGCGTCTGTTTCAGCCGCGGCAGCAGGCTGGCGAAGGACGGCGCCTGGTGGAAGCGCGCCGGTTTCAGCGCTTCGAGAGCGGCGACATGCTTGTCGTCCGGCCCGGGAATGAAGACGATCTCGGCACCGTCGAAGAACCTGTCCGGAGCCGTTTTGGCCATGTCCGCTATCGCGAGCGCACCCTCGGCATCGGCGATGAAAAGATGATGCTTGCCGGGCTGCGGCGACAAGGTTCCGTAGACGGGCCGGCTGATGATCGACTTGGCTGCCATTCTCTGCTTCGTGCCTCGAACCCTCGCCTTCGACTATGCCTCAGCCTTTCGCCGTGCGCTTGGTCTTCTTTGGGTCATCGAACGGCAATGGCTGCGCCGTCGCCTTGATCGATCCGCTCCTGTTGCGGATCTCGAGCCTTGTGTCCTTGACGGCGCAGTCGACGTCGAGGCGGACGATGCCCATCGATTTCTCGACCAGCGGCGAATACATGGCGCAGGTGACGACGCCGACTTTCTTCCCATCGCGATAGACCGGGGCGCCCTCGTCGGCCGGCTCCTTGCCGTCGAGCAACACGCCATAGATCTTGAAGCGCTCCTTGCCCTTGAGACGGTAGTGCTCCTCGGCGCCGCGAAAGCCGGTCTTGCCCGGGCTGACGGTGAAGTCGAGGCCGAGTTCCCACAGCGTGTCGCCGGGGCCTTCATTCTCGAACGGATATTTCTGCGAATTGTCGTAGGGATAGAACAGGAGATAGCTCTCGACGCGCAGCATGTCGAGCGTGGTGAAGCGGCACGGGATAATGCCGGCGCTCTTGCCCTCGTCGAGGATCCTGTCCCAGATCGTGCCGGCATCCTGGCCGCGGCAGAAGATTTCATAGCCGCGCTCGCCGGTATAGCCGGTGCGCGAGATCATCACCGGAAAACCGAAGAGCTGCGTCTGCATGTGATGGAAATAGTTGAGGTCGCGAATGCCCGGCACGTGCCTGGCAAGATAGTCGACCGCCGCCGGCCCCTGCAGCGAGAGGTCGTGCAGATTGTCGTCGAAGCGCAGCGACACGTCCCTGCCCATCGCCGCCCGCTGCAACTCCTCATGTCCGGTTCCCGAGCCATGCACCACCATCCAGCTATTCGGCCCGGTGCGGTAGAGGATGCAGTCGTCGGTGAATTTTCCCGCCTCGTTGAGCATGCAGGCATAGGCCGATTTGCCGGGATAGATTTTTTCGACGTCGCGCGTGGTGGCGAGATCGATGAGGTGCGAGGCGTGCGGGCCTGTGATGTGGACCTTCTTCAGGCCCGAGACATCCATCAGCCCGGCCTTGGTGCGGATAGCGATGTATTCCTCGTCGGCATCCTTGTCGTAGGTCCAGGCGGTGCCCATGCCGCTCCAGTCTTCGAGTTTCGAACCCAGCGCGCGATGGCGATCCGCCAGGGTTGAAAATCTCCAGGATGCCGTCATCCGATCCTCCGTTCGATATTTTGATTATGTTCCCTGCTCCTGTGCGCGCGGGCTGGAGCTTTGAGCGAATATTGATCGCAAACGCGTGGGGCCTGCAATCCCCTGAAAGCAAATAATTTCATTGTCAGGCAAAATTCGTCATCCGAACAAGACGGTTAACTCTGCGTAAATTCGCCTTGACAATTTCCGAATTCGGTCTGAATTTATGAAAAAAATTTCACTCTCTTGAAAGAGAACGGCGGACGGTGGATTCGGAACCGGACGTCGAAAAAGGGGAAAACCGATGTCAGACCTGCAGCAGCGCATCGAGGCGCTGTACCGTTCCGACTTGCGCGGATCCGCGCTCCTGATCGTCTGCCTGTGGGCGACGATCCTCTTCGTCCTCTTCATGACATGGCCGCATATCCCGCATGACGGCATCAAGGCCGTCGTCGCGATTGCCGCCGCCGCGGTGCTGATCTTCAACACGGCGGCGATCCTGGCCATGGTCAACCACTACAAGGAGGACAAGGAGTTCATCTACGGGCTCGACATCAAGAATTACGACCGCAACCGCAAATCCTGAGGGGGGAGAGAAGCATGTCCCGCTACACGCCGCCGCAACAGAGCAAGGCCGGGCAGGTCTTCGATATCGCCGTCGTCGTGGTCGCCATCTTCGTGGCGCTGTGGCTGCCGCTGAAACTGGGATTGGCGGGAGCAGCCAAGTCCATCGATGCGCTCGACGCCAAGACCTGGGAGGCGCTCGGCCAGAACCCGACCATGGCGTCGATTTGGGAAAGGCTCGGCTATACGCCCGAGACCGCGCACGACATCATCCAGAACCGTTTCCACTACATCATCGACTGGCCGACGCTGGTTGTCATGGCAGCCGTGTTGATCGGTTATTTCGTGTTCCTGTTCCGGGCATCGGACCGTGAATATCGCGACGTCATCAACGAGAAGTTCGACGAGAAATAATCCGGGGACAGACCATGTGGATAGTACTCTCTTACGCATGCTGGGGCATCTCGATCGTGCTTGCGCTGTGGATGCTCTACGATTGGTTCAAGGTCGATACGACCTACTCCGAGGATGTGCTGACGTCCTCGCGCGAAGGCGAACTTGAAGCCGCTTCCGAAAAACACCGGATCTGAGTGGGGATTGATCGATGACGGTCGTGGTTGAAACTGCGGGTTCGGCAACAAATGGCGACAGGGTCTCGCTGCTTCGGGTGCTTGGCCCGGCCCATGTCTGGGCGTTGGGTGTGGGCATCGTCCTGGTCGGCGAGTTCACCGGCTGGAATTTCTCCGCCGACAAGGGCGGCGCGCTTGCCGCGCTGATCGTCTGCTGGGTCGTCGGGCTGCTCTATACCTCGGTCGCCATGATCGATTCCGAAGTGACGTCGACGGTCGCCGCCGCGGGCGGCCAATATGCGCAGGCCAAGCACATCGTCGGGCCGCTGATGGCCTTCAACGTCGCGCTGTTCCTGGTCTTTGCCTACACCATGCTCGAAGTGTCGGACGCCATCCTGCTCGGCGACACGATCGTCGCCAAGGCGGGCGTCGAGGGCCTCACCCACAACTCCTTCATCGCCGCCACCATCGTCGTCCTGGCATGGCTTAACTATCGCGGCGTGCTGATGACGCTCAACGTCAACTTCGTCATCACCGCGATTGCCTACATCTCCATCGTCATCCTGTTCTTCTCGGTCAGCCCGTGGACGCAAGGCGCGGTGCTCAAGCTCAACGAGTTGGTCACCCCAGAGAACGCGCTGCCCTATGGCTGGATCGGCGTCATCGCCGCTTTCCAGTTCGGCATCTGGTACTATCTCGGCATCGAGGGCACCACGCAGGCGGCCGAGGAAGTGCGCTCGCCCGCGCGCTCGCTGCCTTATGGCACGATGGCCGGCATGATCACGCTTCTGATCGCCGCCGCCATGACCTGGTATGTCTGCGCCTCGCTGATGCCCTGGGAATATCTCGGCATCACTTATTATCCGCTGTGGGACGCCGGCAAGCTGACCGGCAACCCGCTGCTGGAAAACCTGCTGTTCATCGCCACGCTGCTTGCCGCACTGGCGTCCGCCAATGGCTGCATCAACGACGCGGCGCGCGCCTGGTTCTCGCTCGGCCGCGATCGCTACCTGCCGAGCTGGTTCTCGGCGGTGCACCCGAGATACCGCACACCCTACCGCTCGATCCTGTTCCTGCTGCCGATCGCGCTCGCCTTCGCCTTCATCGCCGACCTCAACCAGGCGATTACTTTCTCGATCCTGTCTGGCGTGCTGCAATATACGTTCATGAGCATCAACATCATGATGTTCCGGAAGAAGTGGCCGCTGGGCTCCATCCGCCGCGGCTACACGCATCCCTTCCACCCGCTGCCGGCGATCGTCTTGTTCTGCCTGTGCGTGGTGACCTTCTTCGCCATCTTCCTCGGCTTCGGCTCGCAGCTCATCGCCATGGTCGCGTTCTATTTCCTGATCTCGCTGTGGTTCCATTTCTACCGCTACAAATTCGTACGGCGCGGCGACCAGTTCACCATGCCGTGGCCGAAACCGCAGGGCTATTGATGGGAGTAGGCCCGTCCGAATTGGGCGGGCCTGGCATGACGAAATGTCCGAGGTGACGTCAGCACTGCTTGCCGGGGCGGCTGTCCTGGCTCTCGTCCTGCATTTTGCCTGGCTGGCACGCCGCAGCCGCAACAGGGCTGCCGTGGCACGCGCCGCCGACCAGGCCAGCATCCGCGCCGTCATTGCCGACGCCGAAGATGTCTCGGACGGTACTGCCGGCGTCATCACCTGGGAAGGCTCGTGGAATGGCCAGCGCGTGCAGCTGCGCACCATCGTCGACACGCTGGCGACGAGAAAGCTGCCGGCGCGCTGGCTCAGCGTATCGATAACGGAGAAAACAGTCGTGCCCGGCACGTTCGACATGATGATGCGGCCGGGCTCGCCGACGACGTTCTCCAATTTCGACCATCTCGACCACACGCTGCCGAAGGCGCCCGGCTTTCCCGCCGAGGCGGTGCTTCGAACGGACCGCAGAGGCGTGCGCTTCCCGCAAAACATCATCGCCGACCATCTGGAGCCCTTTTCAGAAGGACGCGCCAAGGAGCTACTGATCACGCCAAAGGGTGTGCGTATCGTCTGGCTGCTGGCCGAAGCCGAGCGGGCCCGCTACGGTGTCTTCCGGCAAGCCGCTTTCGGTGACGCGCAAATCGACCCGGCGCTGATCTCGCGGCTGCTCGTATCCCTTTCGGGACTGCGCGACGCGATCAACAGGAACGAACGGAAAGCGGCATGACCGGCGCAACCCCCTCGCCCGGACCTACCAGCCCATATATCGTCCTGGGCGCGGCAACCCTGCTGCCGGGCAGCGGCCACGTCATGCTGGGCGTTCCGACGCGCGGCCTGCAGTTTCTTTTCTTCATGGTCATCCTGGCCTGGGTGACGGCGAAGATCGCCCCGCCCGACGCCAGCTTTGTCGGCCGCCACGCCGGCGGCTTCCTGATCTATGCGCTGTCGATCCTCGACGCCTACAAGATGGCTCGTATCCGGACCGCCAAATGGGCCCATTCCATGCGCCGACAAGGCGATGGGCCGCCGGATGGGACAAAACACAACGCGTAACGAGAGGAATATTTTTTTCATACCAATTGAATTCCCCGAACTCATTCGATACATCATTTTTAGCGACAAAGGGTCTGGAGGCTGGCATGTGCGGAATCGTTGGACTTTTCCTCAAGGACAAAGCGCTGGAGCCGCAGCTCGGTGCGATGTTGTCGCAGATGCTGGTATCGCTCAGCGATCGCGGACCCGACAGCGCCGGCATCGCGATCTATGGCGCGCCGTCCCGCAACGAGGCCAAGATCACCATCCAGTCGCCGAGGCCGGAGCGTGATTTCCGTGGACTGGACGCCGAACTCACCAAGGCGCTCGGCGTGCCGGTGAGCGTCATGGTAAAATCGACGCATGCCGTCATCAGGACCACGCCCGAAAAGGTCGATGCCGCGCGTGAGACCATCCAGTCGCTCAGGCCCGACATCCGCATCATGGGTGCCGGCGAAGCCGTGGAAATATACAAGGAAGTCGGCTTGCCCGAGGCTGTGGTCGACCGCTTCGACATCCGTGGGATGACCGGAACGCATGGCATCGGGCACACCCGCATGGCGACGGAATCGGCGGTGACGACGATGGGCGCGCATCCGTTCTCGACCGGCGCCGACCAGTGCCTGGTGCACAATGGCTCGCTGTCCAACCACAACAACGTTCGCCGCGAACTGGTCCGCGAAGGCATGACATTCGAGACCGAGAACGACACCGAAGTGGCGGCCGCCTATCTCTCCTCCCAGATGGCGCATGGCAAGAACCTCGGCGAGGCACTGGAGGGCACCCTCTCAGATCTCGACGGTTTCTTCACCTTCGTCGTCGGCACCAAGAACGGCTTCGGCGTGGTGCGCGACCCGATCGCCTGCAAGCCCGCCGTGATGGCCGAAACGGACCAGTATGTCGCCTTCGGCTCGGAATATCGCGCGCTGACCAAACTGCCCGGCATAGACAATGCGAGAGTCTGGGAACCGGAACCCGCAACCGTCTATTTCTGGGAGCATTGAGTTCATGCCGGCAACAAAACTTTCAACCGCGGCGGCGAGCGACCATGCCTCCCGGGTGTTCGACCTGGACCAGATGTCGCTGCGCGAGCTCAACCAGGCACTGCACAATCTGATGCCAGGCTCGAACGAGACCGCCTGGGAAGTGTTGAACCCGAAGGGCAGCCATTCGGTCGCCGTCGGCGTCGACCAGCCGGTCAGCATCGATGTGCGCGGCAGCGTCGGCTATTACTGTGGCGGCATGAATTCCGGCAGTGCCATCACCGTGCATGGTTCGGCGGGACCCGGCGTCGGCGAAAACATGATGTCGGGGTCGATAACAGTCAAAGGCGACGCCAGCCAGTATGCCGGCGCCACCGGCAAGGGCGGGCTGCTCGTCATCGAGGGCAATGCGTCCTCGCGGTGCGGCATTTCGATGAAAGGCATCGACATCGTCGTGCACGGCAATATCGGCCATATGTCGGCCTTCATGGCACAGTCCGGCAATCTGGTGGTGCTGGGCGATGCCGGCGACGCGCTCGGCGATTCCATCTACGAGGCACGGCTATTCGTGCGCGGCAAGGTCGACAGTTTGGGCGCCGACTGCATCGCCAAGGAAATGCGGCCCGAACACCTCGAACTCCTGCAAGGCCTGCTCGATCGCGCCGGCGTCACCGGCGTCAAGCCGTCGGAGTTCAAGCGCTACGGCTCGGCGCGCACGCTCTACAATTTCAATATCGACAACGCCGACGCGTATTGAGGCAGCATGACCTATCGCAACCCGCCGACGACGCCGCGCAAATCCGCGACTTTCGACGACTACACGCTTTCCGAGATCCGCCGCGCCGCGGCCACCGGCATCTATGACATCCGGGGCGCCGGCGCCAAGCGCAAGCTGCCGCATTTCGACGACCTTCTGTTCCTGGGCGCATCGATCTCGCGCTATCCGCTCGAAGGCTATCGCGAGCGCTGCGACACATCAGTCGTGTTGGGCTCACGCCATGCCAAGAAGCCGATCGAGCTGAAAATCCCGATCACCGTTGCTGGCATGAGCTTCGGCTCGCTGTCGGGCCCGGCCAAGGAAGCGCTCGGGCGCGGCGCGACGCTGTCGGGCACCTCGACCACGACCGGCGACGGCGGCATGACCGAGGAAGAGCGCGGCCATTCCAAGCAGCTCGTCTATCAATATCTGCCGTCGCGCTATGGCATGAATCTGCGCGACCTGCGCCGCGCCGATGCCATCGAGGTCGTCGTCGGCCAGGGCGCCAAGCCCGGCGGCGGCGGCATGCTGCTCGGCCAGAAGATCTCCGATCGCGTCGCCGAGATGCGCACGCTGCCCAAGGGCATCGACCAGCGCTCGGCCTCGCGCCATCCCGACTGGACCGGGCCGGACGATCTCGAGATCAAGATTCTCGAACTGCGCGAAATCACCGACTGGGAAAAGCCGATTTACGTCAAGGTCGGCGGCGCCCGCCCCTATTACGACACAGCGCTTGCGGTGAAGGCCGGCGCCGACGTCGTCGTCGTCGACGGCATGCAGGGCGGCACGGCGGCGACGCAGGAAGTGTTCATCGAGAATGTCGGCCAGCCGACGCTCGCTTGCATCAGGCCGGCGGTGCAGGCGCTGCAGGATCTCGGCATGCATCGCAAGGTGCAGCTGATCGTCTCGGGCGGCATCCGCAACGGCGCCGATGTCGCCAAGGCGCTGGCGCTCGGCGTCGACGCGGTCTCCATCGGCACGGCTGCCCTTGTCGCGCTCGGCGACAACGATCCCCGCTGGGAGGCGGAGTACAACGAGCTCGGCACCACATCAGGCGCCTATGACGATTGGCACGAGGGCCGCGACCCGGCCGGCATCACCACGCAGGATCCCGAACTGATGAAGCGGGTCGATCCGGTGGCCGCCGGCCGCCGGCTGGCGAACTATCTCAAGGTGATGACGCTGGAGGCGCAGACCATCGCCCGCGCTTGCGGCAAGAACAGCCTGCACAATCTCGAACCCGAGGATCTCGTCGCGCTCACGATCGAGGCCGCCGCGATGGCCGGCGTGCCGCTGGCCGGCACCAACTGGATACCGGGGAAGAACGGCTTCTGATCAACAAAGGGCCGAAGGCCATATGCTCTAGGGCCAACAATCGACAAAAAATGGGGAACTTCCGTGACAGTTGATCTTGCAGAGTTCGCAAGGGCGAAAAACGTCAAATATTTCATGATCTCCTACACCGACCTGTTCAGCGGGCAACGCGCCAAGCTGGTGCCGGCGCAGGCGATATCAGATATGCAGAAGGATGGCGCCGGCTTCGCCGGTTTCGCTACCTCGCTCGACCTCACGCCGGCACATCCCGACATGCTGGCGGTGCCGGATCCGAATTCGGTTATCCAGCTGCCCTGGAAGCCTGACGTCGCCTGGGTCGCCGCCAACTGCATCATGGACGACAAGGAGGTCGACCAGGCACCGCGCAACACGCTTAAGCGACTGATCGCGGAAGCCGCTAACGACGGCATGCATGTCAAGACCGGCGTCGAGGCGGAATTCTTCCTGATCTCGCCCGACGGCAAAACGATCTCCGACGAATATGATACGGCGGCGAAACCATGCTACGACCAGCAAGCGTTGATGCGCCGCTACGACGTCATCGCCGAGATCTGCGACCACATGCTGGCGCTCGGCTGGGGCGCCTACCAGAACGACCACGAGGATGCCAACGGCCAGTTCGAGATGAACTGGGCCTTCGACGATGCGCTGGCGACCGCCGATAAGCATTCTTTCTTCAAGTTCATGGTCAAGTCGATCGCAGAGAAACACGGCCTGCGCGCCACCTTCATGCCCAAGCCCTTCCAGGGACTGACCGGCAATGGCTGCCATGCGCACATCTCGGTGTGGGACAAAACAGGCAAGACCAATGTCTTTGCCGACAATTCGATGGAGCTCGGCCTGTCGGCCAAGGGCAAGAACTTTCTTGGCGGCATCATGAAACATGCCTCGGCTCTCGCCGCCATCACCAACCCGACCGTCAACTCCTACAAGCGCATCAACGCCCCGCGCACCATTTCAGGCGCCACCTGGGCGCCGAACACGGTGACCTGGACCGGCAACAACCGCACCCACATGGTGCGCGTGCCCGGCCCCGGCCGCTTCGAGCTGCGGCTGCCTGATGGCGCGGCCAACCCTTATCTGCTGCAAGCCGTCATCATCGCCGCCGGCCTCGACGGCATCCGCTCCAAGGCCGATCCCGGCAGGCGCTACGACATCGACATGTACCAGCACGGTCACACGGTGGAGGGCGCGCCGAAATTGCCGCTCAACCTGCTCGACGCGTTGCGCGAATTCGACAATGACAAATCGCTCAAGACGGCGCTGGGTGAGGAATTCTCGTCGGCTTATCTAAAGCTGAAGCACCAGGAATGGAATTCCTATGCTTCGCACTTCACGCAATGGGAGCGCGACCACACGCTGGATATCTGACCGGCGCAGCGTGCGAGCGACCTCGGAATGAACGTATGAAATATTCGATCTTCTCGCTCGCCCGCGCCGCCTTCTCCGGCCACAAGAACTGGCAGCGCACCTGGCGCGACGCCAGCCCGAAGGACCGCTACGACGTGGTGATCATCGGCGGCGGCGGGCATGGTCTGGCCACCGCCTGGTTCCTCGCCAGCGAGTACGGCATCAGGAATGTGGCCGTGCTGGAAAAGGGCTGGATCGGCTCCGGCAATGCCGGCCGTAACACCACCATCATCCGTTCCAATTACGGCCTGCCCGGCAACACCGGCTTCTACGAATTATCGATGAAGCTGTGGGAGCGGATGGAGCAGGACCTCAACTACAACACGATGGTCAGCCAGCGCGGCGTCATAAACCTCTATCACTCCGACGCGCAGCGCGACGCCTATGCGCGGCGCGGCAACACGATGCGCATCAACGGCATCGATGCCGAATTGCTCGACCTTGCCGCGGTCAAGAAGATGATGCCGTTCCTGAATTTCGACAATGCGCGCTTTCCCGTGCAAGGTGGGCTCTTGCAGCGGCGCGGCGGCACGGCGCGGCACGACGCGGTGGTCTGGGGCTACGCCCATGCGGCGAGCGCGCTCGGCGTCGACATCATCCAGAATTGCGAAGTGACGGGCTTCGTGCGCGACGCCAACGGCAAGGTGACCGGCGTCGAGACCTCGCGCGGCAAGATCGGCGCCGGGAAAGTCGGCATGGCCGTCGCGGGCTCCTCCTCGCGCGTCGCCGCGATGGCGGGCCTGCGCCTCCCGATCGAAAGCCATGTGCTGCAGGCCTTCGTCTCCGAGGCGATCAAGCCGCTCATCCCCAATGTGATGACGTTCGGCGCCGGCCATTTCTACGTCAGCCAGTCGGACAAGGGCGGCCTGGTCTTCGGCGGCGACATAGACGGCTACAATTCCTACGCCCAGCGCGGCAATTTGCCTGTGATGGAAGACGTCTGCGAAGGCGGCATGGCGCTGATGCCGATGATCGGCCGCGTGCGCCTGCTGCGCCAGTGGGGCGGCATCATGGACATGTCGATGGACGGCTCGCCGATCATCGACAAGACGCCGGTCGACGGGCTCTACCTCAATGCCGGCTGGTGCTATGGCGGCTTCAAGGCGACGCCGGGCTCAGGCCTCGTCTTTGCCCACCTGCTGGCCCGCGACCAATCCCACAAGGAGGCCGCCCGCTTTCGCCTCGACCGGTTCCGGTCTGGTGCGATGATAGACGAAAAGGGCCAGGGCGCCCAACCGAACCTGCACTGAAGGCCCTGCCATGCGCATCACCTGTCCCTTCTGCGGCGAACGCGACCTCGGCGAGTTCACCTATCTCGGCGACGCCAAGCCGATGCGTCCGGAGGCTGGCGCTTCGGAGGACGACGTCTTCGACTACGTTTACCTGCGCGACAATGTCGCCGGCGTGATGGACGAGAATTGGTACCACGGTGGCGGCTGCCGAGCGTGGCTGAAGGTCACCCGCAACACGCTGACGCACGAAATTTCGGCCGTGGAGCCGGCGGCGGGCGCCGGGGCGAGGCAGGTTGCGAAATGAATTTTTCTGTCCAGCTCAGCGCCGCGGTGAAGGCCGGTACGTCTTTACCTCCCCCTTGTGGGGAGGTCGGACCGCAGGTCCGGGTGGGGGTCGGCGCCGCCCCCCCACCCCGCTGCTTCGCAGCGACCCTCCCCACCAGGGGGAGGGTAAGAAGCGGCAGGGCGATGAGGGGCAGCGCGACGCCAGTGCATGGGGCTGCATCGTGATTTCCTCCCAGTCCAATCGTCTCTCCACTGGCGGCCTCCTCGATCGTTCGTCACCGCTGAGCTTCCGCTTCGATGGCAAGACGTTCTTCGGCTTCGAGGGCGACACGCTGGCGTCGGCGCTGATCGCCAACGGCGTCAAGCTGGTCGGCCGCTCGTTCAAATACCACCGTCCGCGCGGCATTCTGACCGCTGGCTCGGAAGAGCCCAACGCGCTGGTCGAACTGCGCACCGGCGCACGCCGCGAGCCGAACACCAAGGCCACGACCGCCGAGCTCTATGAAGGGCTTGAGGCCGCCAGCCAGAACCGCTGGCCGTCGCTCCATTTCGACGTGATGTCGGTCAACCAGCTCTTCGCGCCGATCTTCGTCGCCGGCTTCTACTACAAGACCTTCATGTGGCCGGCGAAATTCTGGGAGGCGATCTACGAGCCGGCGATCCGCCGCGCCGCAGGCCTCGGCCGCGCCGCCGGCGCTGCCGATCCCGACCACTACGACAAGGCCTGGGCGCATTGCGACGTGCTGATCGCCGGCTCCGGCCCGACCGGGCTTGCGGCGGCCCTTGCCGCCGGCCGCTCCGGCGCCCGCGTCATCCTGTGCGAAGAGGATTTTATTCCCGGCGGCCGCCTGCTCTCGGATGGCGGCACGATCGACGGGCTGCCGGCAGCCGAGTGGCTGTCGCGAACCCTGGCGGAACTCGAGGCAATGCCCGATGTCCGCATCATGACCCGCACGACGCTGTTCGGCGTCTACGATGGCGGCACCTATGGCGCGATCGAGCGGGTCAACGACCATCTGCCCTCGCCGCCCGAGCATCAGGTGCGCCAGCGCATGTGGCGGATCGTGGCCAGGCGTTGCGTCGTCGCGGCCGGCGCCCTCGAGCGGCCGGTCGTCTTTGCCGGCAACGATACGCCCGGCGTGATGATGGCTTCGGCCATGCGGACCTATGTCGCGCGCTATGCCGCCGCGCCGGCAAAACGCATCGCGCTGTTCACCAACAATGAGGATGGCTGGCGCACGGTCGAGACAGTACTCGGCGCAGGCTTGCAGATTGCGGCGGTCATCGACGCACGGCCTGACGTCTCGCCCGCCCATCGTTCGCTCGCCTCGAAGAGCGGCTTCCCGGTGCTGCATGGCGCCGTCAGCCGTGCGGACGGCGGCAAGGACGGTGTGAGGAAAATCTCCGTCTCTCTCACCGGCGGCGCGCGAGCCGAAGTGGAAGCGGACGGGCTTGCCGTCTCCGGCGGCTGGAACCCGGCGGTCGGGCTCACCTCCTATCATCGCGGCCGGCCGAAATGGCGCGACGACATCGCCGCCTTCGTGCCCGACGGCGCGCCTCCCGGCATGGTCGCCGCCGGTGCAGCCAATGGCTCGTTCGGTCTCGGCGCCTGCCTGGCGGGAGGGTTTGCAGCAGGCGCGGCGGCCGCGCTCGACGCCGGGCGCTGCGGCAAGGCCGGCACAGCGCCGACTGCCGATGACGAGGCGTTCTCGTTGACGCCGCTCTGGCATGTCGCCGGCAAGGGCAAGGCGTTCGTCGACCAGCAGCACGATGTCACAGCTTCCGACATCGAACTCGCACAGCGTGAGGGCTTTGAATCGGTCGAGCATCTGAAGCGCTACACGACGCTCGGCATGGCGACCGACCAGGGCAAGACCTCCAACGTCGCCGGCCTTGCCATCATGGCCGCGGTGTCGGGCAAGTCCATTCCCGAAACCGGCACGACGATCTACCGCCCGCCCTATGTGCCGGTCGCGATCGGCGCCTTTGCCGGCCATCACCGCGACGAGACTTTCCACGCCACAAGGCTAACGCCTTCGCACCACTGGGCCGCCGAACAGGGCGCCGTCTTCGTCGACACCGGCCTGTGGAAACGCGCGCAATGGTATCCGCGCGCGGGCGAGAAGGACTGGCTGGAATCCGTCACCCGCGAGGTCAAGGCGGTGCGTTCCGGCGTCGGCTTCTGCGATGTCTCGACGCTCGGCAAGATCGACGTGCACGGCCCCGATGCCGGCGCCTTCCTCGACCGCGTCTACATCAACACCTTCTCCAGCCTCGCCGTCGGCAAGGCACGCTACGGGCTGATGTTGCGCGAGGACGGGTTCGTCTACGACGACGGCACGACCTCGCGGCTGGCCGAGGATCATTATTTCCTCACCACCACCACCGCCAAGGCCGGACTGGTGATGCAGCATCTCGAATTCTGCCGGCAGGTGCTGTTTCCCGAATTGGACGTGCAACTGACCTCGGTCTCCGACCAGTGGGCGCAATTCTCGATCGCCGGGCCGAAGACCCGAGATCTGCTGAAGGAGATCGTCGACCCGACAGAGGATCTGTCGAACGAGGGCTTCCCGTTCATGGGCGCGCGCGAAGTTGCGTTGCGCGGTGGCATCAAGGCACGGCTGTTTCGCATTTCCTTCTCCGGCGAAATGGCGTTCGAAATTTCGGTGCCGGCGCGCTATGGCGAGGCGCTCGTGCGCAATCTGATGCTGGCCGGCAAGCCGTTCGGCGTGACGCCATACGGCACCGAGGCTCTTGGCGTCATGCGCATCGAAAAGGGCCATGTCGCCGGACCGGAACTGAACGGCACGACCACGGCCGCCGACCTCGGCCTGGGCAAGATGATGTCGACCAAGAAGGATTTTGTGGGCCGCATCATGGCCGGGCGCGAGGCACTGGTCGCGCCGGACCGGCAGGTCGTCGTCGGCATCAAGCCGACCGACAAGGCGCGGCGGCTGCGCTCCGGCGCGCACATCGTTCCGAAGGGCCAGACGCCCGGACCTGATAACGACCAGGGCTATGTCACCTCAGTCTGCTTCTCGCCGACATCGGATCAATGGATCGGGCTTGCTCTCGTGGAACGTGGTCGCGAGCGTATCGGCGAGACCGTGCGCGCGCACGATCCGCTGCGCGCAGAGGAGTATGATGTCGAACTGTGCAATCCCGTCTTCTACGACCCGGATGGAGGGCGCCAGCGTGGCTGAATTTACCTGGGATGCGCGCAGCCCTCTCGACCGCACGCTGGTCGTCGGTCCGCATGGCGCGCAGGGCGATACCGGCGTTTCGCTGACCGAGATCCGCAATTTCGACCTCGTGCAAGTGATGGCACGCCGCGGCAAGGCGGGTGACCTGGCCAGGGCTGCGACGGCGTGTTTCGGCATTGCCGGTCCGGATGCGCCCAAGGCGGTGCGGATTGCGGACGCCACGCTGATCTGGTCCGGGCCGGATCAGTTTTTCGTGCTGTCGAAGAGTGGCAAGCACGGGATGAAGGCGCTTGCTCCTCTGCTTGCCGGATCGGCTTCGCTGTCTGACCAGTCGCATGCGCGGGCGCTGATCAGCATCTCCGGTGACAAGGCGCGGGCGATGTTGGCCAAGCTTTCATCGCTCGATCTGCATGCCAGTGTGTTCGCGGTCGGCTCTGCCGCCGCAACCTCGATGGATCACACCAGCGTCTCGCTCTGGCGTGGGAATGATCGGGCGGACGGACAGCCGATGTTCAACGCTCTGGTCTTCGCGACCTTTGCCGAGAGCCTGTGGCACACGATGCTCGATGCGGCGGCGGAATATGGTGTGGATATCAGCCATTCCGAGGAAGTGACGTAGCCTTGCGCGCGCCCTTCCCTTCTCCCCTTGTAGGAGAAGGTGGCCGCGCGGAGCGAGGTCGGATGAGCGGTGCTCCAGCTTGGCAATGACGGCACTCCGTCACCCACCCCCTCAACCGTCTCGGCGCTGCGCACTGATCCACCGCCCTGGGGCGAGCCACGGATCTCGCCCCGTCCTTCAGACCCCACAAGGGGAGAAGGAAGAACCCAGTCCACCACCGCCTTGCCAAACCCACCCGCACTGCTATTCTTGCTGCTAAAATAATTTCACACACAGGCAAACTTGTTTCTCGAACCGCAAGGCTGAGATGAGCCAGTCGCCCTACCCTGCCGTCGCATCCGGGCCACCCCGGCCGAGCCTGATCCTGCGGCCCGGCCAGATCGCGCTGCCGCCGGGCATGGAGCGCTATACGGTCCAAGGCAATGGTGCGGTGCTGATCGAGGCCGAGGCCGGCGACACGATCACGGTGCGCAATGCCGAGGGCGGCCAGGCTTGCGAACTGCTGGCGTGGGATGGCACCGGTGCGACCGATCCCTCCATCCTCGGGGAAAACTCCAACAGCAATGCCGCCGGCATCAAGGCGCTGCTTGCCGAGGGCGATGACAGCCTCGCGTCCCTGCGGCGCGGGCTCGCACGCCGGCAGGTGCGGCTCGACCAGGCCAAGGCGGTGCGCGTGTTCGGCGGCGCCACGCCGGCCGGCACCGAACAAGCTTTCACCGTCGTGCGCGACGGCTCGGTGGTGATTGCCGCGCCCGGCGGGCCGATGCTGGTCGACGGCCATGATACGGCGACGCCGCTTGCCGTGATCGTGCGGCGTGCCACCATCCGTCCGGCGGCGAAGTCGCTATTGGCCGACCCGCTCGCCGATCCGGTGCTCGATTTGCGCGTCCATTCGGCGACGGCGGAATCCTACTTCGTCAAAGCCGGCGACTATCTGCAGATCATCGACGTCGACGGGCGCCAATGCACCGACTTCCAGTGCTTTTCGGCGCGCAAGCTGGACAAGGGGCTCGACCATCCGCTCGATGTGACGACGACACGCACGCTGATGGGCGCGAGCTATCCGATGCCGGGGCTGCACTCGAAATATTACAACCAGGACATGGAGCCGCTGGTCGAAGTGGTGCAGGACACATGCGGCCGGCACGACGCCTTCGCGCTCGCATGCGCCGCCAAATATTACGATGACATCGGCTATCCCGGCCATGCCAACTGCTCGGAGAACTTCAACCGCGCGCTGTCGGACAAGGGCGTCACACCACGCGCCGGCTGGATGGCTATCAATTTCTTCTTCAACACGGCAATCGACGCGCATGGCGTCATGGTCTCCGACGAGCCATGGTCGCGGCCCGGCGACTATGTGCTGCTGCGGGCCCTGACCGACATCGTCTGCGTGTCCTCCGCCTGCCCCGACGATACGACGCCGGCCAATGGCTGGGACCTGACCGACATCCATGTGCGCACCTATTCCGGCCAGCACAAATTCTCGCGTGCGATCGCCAGACGCATGACGCCCGATTCGGAACCGAAAATGACCCGCGAGACCTCCTTTCATTCGAGCTTTGCCAAGCACACCCGCGACTTCGTCGAGTACAGGGGCTATTGGCTGGCCAACTCCTTCGCCAGGGAAGGCGCGATCGCCGAATACTGGGCCTGCCGGCAGGACGCCGTGATCATGGACCTGTCGCCGCTGCGCAAATTCGAGGTCACCGGCCCGGATTCCGAAGCGCTGCTGCAGTACACGCTGACCCGCGACGTCAAGAAGCTCGGCGTCGGCCAGGTCGTCTATTCCGCCATGTGCTACGAGCATGGCGGCATGATCGACGACGGCACGCTGCTCAGGCTCGGCAAGGACAATTTCCGCTGGGTCGGCGGCGACGATCTGTCCGGCGAATGGCTGCGCGAGACGGCGACAAAGCTCGGTCTCAACGTGCTGGTACGCTCGTCCACCGACCAGATGCACAATATCGCCGTGCAGGGGCCGAAGAGCCGCGATATCCTGAGGAAGGTGATCTGGACCTCGCCGCTGCAGCCGTCGATCGAGGAACTGGAATGGTTCCGCTTCGCCGTCGCGCGCATCGGCGGCGGCAATGGCGTTCCGGTCGTCGTCTCGCGCACCGGCTATACCGGTGAACTCGGCTACGAGATCTGGTGTCATCCGCGCGACGCCGAAAAGGTCTTCGACGCGATCTGGGCCGCCGGCCAGCCGCATGGATTGAAGCCGATGGGCCTGCAGGCGCTGGACATGGTGCGCATCGAGGCCGGGCTGATCTTCGCCGGTTACGAGTTCTCCGACCAGACCGACCCGTTCGAGGCCGGCATCGGCTTCACCGTGCCGCTGAAGTCCAAGACCGACGACTTCATCGGCCGCGAGGCGCTGATCCGGCGCAAGGAGAACCCGCAGAACAAACTGGTCGGGCTCGACATCGATGCCAACGTCGCGGTCGGCCATGGCGATTGCGTGCATGTCGGCCGCGCCCAGATCGGGGTCGTCACGTCGGGCATGCGCTCGCCGGTGCTGAACAAGACCATCGCGCTGGCGCGGCTCGATGTCACCCACGCCGCCATCGGCGCGCGAGTTGAAATCGGCAAGCTCGACGGCCACGCCAAGCGGCTGCCGGCGCGAGTCGTGGCCTTCGCCCATTACGATCCGCAGAAGACCAGGCCGCGTTCCTGACCGCGGCCTTCCGGGCATACGGGATTGCCCGTCGGCGGCGCCGCGGGGCACATTTGTGCGCCCGCCCGCAAGCGTGATGTGCACGGCGCGACAAAACGCTTGACGTGAAAGCGCGCCGGATCAATCTTCACTCCTAAGAAAAAAATACGACTGAGTGGAAACACTGAAGTCGCGGCGATATTGGCCGGGAGCAAGCTTCGCACAGCCGAGGCGTCGCCGGCGGGGAACATCAAAAAGGGGAATTCACCGACATGAGCACCATAAGCACGGTCCTGGACCAGCCTGCCGAAAGCAAGCTGCTCAGGCATATCGACTGGCGCGGCGCCTTCTGGGTGGCGAGCGGCGTTCCAGCCCTTGTCCTGTTCTCGATCGGCGGCATTGCCGGCACGACCGGGACGCTCGCTTTCCTGATCTGGACGGTGTCCATGGTCATGGGCTTCCTGCAATCCTTCACCTATGCCGAGATCGCCGGCCTGTTCCCGAACAAATCGGGCGGCGCCTCGATCTACGGCGCCACCGCCTGGCTGCGCTACTCCAAGTTCATCGCGCCCTTGTCGGTGTGGTGCAACTGGTTTGCCTGGTCGCCGGTGCTCTCGCTTGGCTGCTCGATCGCCGCCGCCTATATCCTCAATGCGCTGGCGCCGGTGCCGATCTTTACCGACACGTCGCCCGAGGTCGCCGCCTATATCGCGGCACATGCCGGAACGAGCGCCGGCGACGCCATTACCGCAGTGACCGCGGCGGCGACTCCGGCGATCCGCATGTGGTCGGCGTTCAGCCACACACTGGGTCCGGTGTCCTTCACCTTCAACGCCACCTTCTTCATCGGCGCCGTGCTGATGCTGATGATCTTCTCGATCCAGCATCGCGGTATCCTGGGCACCGCCAATGTGCAGAAATATATCGGCCTGCTGGTCATCGTCCCGATGCTGATCGTCGGCGTCGTGCCGATCTTCACCGGCCAGATCAACTGGGCCAATTTCTCGCCGCTGGTTCCCTTGGCCGCCGCCTATGCGCCAGAGCCCGGCGCCTGGAACATCGCCGGCTGGACGCTGGTGCTCGGCGGCATGTTCATCGCCGCCTGGTCGACCTACGGCTTCGAGACCGCCGTCTGCTACACCTCCGAGTTCAAGAACCCGGGCACCGATACCTTCAAGGCCATCTTCTATTCCGGCCTGCTCTGCATGCTGCTGTTCATCCTGGTGCCGTTCACCTTCCAGGGCGTGCTCGGCCTCAACGGCATGCTGGCGACGCCGATCGTCGACGGCTCAGGCGTGGCGGATGCTCTCGCCGGCATGGTCGGCGGCGGCGGACTTATCCACAGCCTGCTGGTGATGCTGATGATCCTGGCGCTGGTGCTGTGCATCATGACGGCTATGGCCGGCTCCTCGCGCACGCTCTACCAGGGCTCCGTCGACGGCTGGCTGCCGCGCTACCTCAGCCACGTCAACGAGCATGGCGCGCCGACGCGGGCGATGTGGACCGATCTGTGCTTCAACCTGATCGTGCTGGCGATCGCCTCGGCCGACGCGACAAGCTTCTTCTTCATCCTCGCCGTATCCAATTGCGGCTACATCATCTTCAACTTCCTCAACCTCAATGCCGG
This sequence comes from Mesorhizobium sp. B2-1-1, assembly GCF_006442975.2. Classification (NCBI taxonomy): domain Bacteria; kingdom Pseudomonadati; phylum Pseudomonadota; class Alphaproteobacteria; order Hyphomicrobiales; family Phyllobacteriaceae; genus Mesorhizobium; species Mesorhizobium sp. B2-1-1. The sequence continues at coordinate 4,734,240 of NZ_CP083954.1, forward strand.
CTGGATCCATCGCATCGACAACGGCCATATCGCGCGGCCGTGGAAGGCCCCGAGCTGGCTGCTCGGCGTCGGAGCGATCTTCGCCTATGTCAACGCGATCTTCATGGGCGCCGGCGCCAAGGTGTGGAATCCGATGGCGCTGTGGGCCGGGCTGATCACCGCGGCGCTGATCATCCCGGTGTTCTGCTTCCGCCATTACATCCAGGACGGCGGCAAGTTCCCCGACCACATGCTGGCCGACCTCGGCATGGCGGGAGCGGACCTCTCGGTGAAAAAGGCGGGCATGCTGCCCTATCTGACGCTGGTCGCCGGCGTGGCGGTAATGCTGATCGCCAACTGGTTTTTCGTCATCTGATTTGCCTGACGGGCAAGCGGCCTTCGGCTCCGCAAGAACAGAAATTGGCCGGTCTCAAATGAGACCGGCCGATTTCGTTCATTCAGCCGCCAAAGCGAGTTGCGGCCTCTCGACGCCTTCGACGGTTTCTGGTTCGGGCGTCTGTTCGTCGGTCGGCACCTTCTTTCGCTCGCGGCCGAAGAACAGGGCGTAGCCGGCGGGCAGCACCAGGATGGTGAGCACGGTTGCAACCAGAATGCCGCCCATCATGGCGTAGGCGAGCGGCCCCCAGAATACGCCGCGCGAGATCGGGATCAGCGCCAGAACCGCGGTCATTGCCGTCAACACGATCGGCCGGAAACGGCGCACAGCCGAGCCGATGATCGCTTCGGAGCGTTCCATGCCTTTCGCGATGTCCTGGTCGATCTGGTCGACGAGGATGATGGAGTTTCGCATGATGATGCCGAGCAGCGCGATGACTCCGAGGATGGCGACGAAGCCGAACGGCGCGCCGCTGATCAAAAGGGCCGCGGCCGCACCGATGATGCCGAGCGGACCGGTGGCCAGCACCAGCATCGCCTTGCCGAAATGCTGCAGCTGGACCATCAGCAATATGACGATGACGGCCAGCATGATCGGCGCCTTGGCGGCGATGGAAGCCTGGCTTTCCGCCGAATCCTCGGCACCGCCCTGGATCTCGATCTTGTAGCCGGGCGCCAGGCCGTCGCGCAGGCCCTTCATGTCGTTGTACATCTTGGTGACGACGTCGTTGGACTGCACGCCGTCGGGCAAGGTCGCCCGCACGCTGATGGTCGGCAAGCGGTCGCGCCGCCACTCGACGCCTTGCTCCAGCACCGGCACAACCTTGGCCACCTGCGACAGCGGCACGAAGCCACCGAAATCGGTCGGGATGTAGATGGAATCGACCGAGGACAGCAGCGCGCGGCTGGCATCCGGCTCGCGGGCGACGATGGACACCGTTTCTTCGCCGTCGCGGAAGTCGCCCAGCGGCGCGCCGGACATGGACGCCTGCAGCATCTGGCGAATGCGCTGCGAGGTGACGCCCAGCGCGCGGGCGCGGTCCTGGTCGATGACCAGCTTCATCGCCGGCACAGGTTCCAGCCAGTCGTCATGGACGGCGCCGAGCAGCGGGTTGGCCTGGAATTTCGCCTTCACCTGGTCGGCAATGCGCCGCACTTCCTGGCGGTCCGGACCCATGACGCGCATCTGCACCGGCCAGCCTGTCGGCGGCCCGAGGAACAAGCGGTCGACCTTGCCGCGGATGGAGGGGAAGTCCTGCGCCAGGATGGTACGCAGCTTGACGATCAGCCGCTCGCGCGCCGGCTCGTCATTGGCCATCACAAGAAGCTGGGCGAAGTTCGGATTCCTGAGCTGCTGGTCCAGCGGCAGGAAGAAGCGCGGCGCGCCTTCACCGATATAGGTGGCGATGAAGCGCTTGTCCTTGTCGTCCATCATCTTGGCTTCCAGCGCCTTGGCCTGCGTCTCGACTTCCTTGATGCTGGTGCCTTCCGGCAGCCAGAGATCGACGAGGATTTCCGGGCGAGACGATTGCGGGAAGAAGTTCTGCGGAATGAACTGGAAGGCCCACAGGCTGGCGGCGAAGGTCACCAGCGTCATCGTCAGCACGATGATGCGATGGCGCACGGCCCAGGTAACGGTCGAGCGAAGCCGGCGATAGAAGCTGGTGTCGAAGACGTCGTGGTGGGAGCCGGCATGCTTGCGCTGCTTGAGGATCATATATCCCAGCCATGGCGTGAAATAGACCGCCACGAACCAGGACACGACGAGCGCGATGCCGACGACGTAGAACAGCGTGCGGACATATTCGCCGGCGGTGGAGGCGGCGAAGCCGACCGGAATGAAGCCGGCGGTGGTGATCAGCGTGCCGGTCAGCATCGGGAAAGCGGTCGAGGAATAGGCGAAACCCGCCGCCTCGATCTTGACCAGCCCCTCCTCCAGCTTGCGTTCCATCATCTCGACGACGATCATGGCGTCGTCGACAAGCAGGCCGAGCGCGATGATCAAGGCGCCGAGAGAAATGCGCTGCAGGTCAATGCCGATCTCGTACATGATGGCGAAAGTGGCGGCCAGGACCAGCGGGATGGCGATCGCAATGACAAGTCCGGAGCGCCAGCCGATCGACAGGAACGAGACGACGAGCACGATCAGCAGCGCTTCGCCGAGCGCATGCATGAACTCGCTGACAGCGTCCCTGACGACCTCGGGTTGGTCCGATATCTGGTCGACGGAGACGCCATAGGGCAGCGCCTCCTCGAATCGCTTGTAGGTCGCCTCGACGTCCTTGCCGACATCGGTGACGTTGAAGCCCTTGGCCATGACGACACCGAGCTGGACGCTCTCGTGGCCATTGAACCGGTACTTGCGCTCGAAAGGATCCTCCAGCCCCGAGCTCACGGTGGCGATATCGCCAAGGCGCGTCACCTGGTTGCCGGCGCGCAAGCGCAGCTCGCGAATGTCGGCCGCCCTGGTGACGTCGCCCTCGACCGAAATGCGGACCGAGCGCAGGCCGGTGTCGACAGAGCCTGCCGGGTCGACATTGTTCTGTCCCTTGATCGCGTTCTGCAGGTCAGTCAGCGTCAGGCCGCGCTCGGCCAGCGCCTTGGACGAGACGTCGATATAGATCTTCTCGGGCTGGTCGCCGATGATGACCGCCTTTTCGACGCCGGGCGTCGTCAGCAGCATATCGCGGGCCTGGATGGCGAACTTCTTCAATTCGGGATAGCTGAAGCCATCGCCGCTGATCGAATGCAAGGTGATGAAGGTGTCGCCGAATTCATCGTTGAAATAGGGGCCGAGCAGGCCCTGCGGCAGATCGCCTGCTATGTCGCCGACCTTCTTGCGCACCTGATAGAAGGCGTCGTTGACCTGGGCAGCATTGGTGTCGCCCTTGATCTGAACCGTGATGATGGCGCTGCCGGCGCGCGTGTAGGAGCGCACGAAGTCGAGATGCGGCGTTTCCTGCAGCTTGCGTTCGATCTTGTTGACGACCTGGTCTTCCATCTCCTGGATCGAAGAACCCGGCCAGATCGCCTGCACGACCATGACGCGGAAGGTGAAATCGGGATCTTCCTTCTGGCCCATGCGCATCAGGCCGAGCGCACCGGCAAGGATGATCAGGCCGAACAGGAAACGTGCGATGCTCGGATGCCCGATCGCCCAACGCGAGAGGTTGAAAGGCCGCTTTTCAGTGTTGCTGTCGGTGGTCATGGCGCCAGTCCAGTCCAATTGATCTGCAGGGCAGGTTCATCATGCCGTTCATGCGTTCTTCGTCTGGCTTCCGGGCGGCGAAGCTCCCTCAAGCGGAGAGACTCGCATCGCGTGTGACGCGACAATGATGCGGGGGAGCCATCTTGCCGGCGTCTCGACGATCGGGCGCCTGCCGCCCGGAAACCATGGCCTGCCCGGTCTTGCGGCTCGCGCCGCCAAGACAGGGGGGCTTTCGTAGTGCCTGGCTGTCAGCGCAGGCTGCTGGTGGCAGCGTCGTCCGCCGCCGAGGCGGACTGCTGGAGACTATCGCCGGACAGCTTGACCTTCAGATTGTCGGTCATGAACTGGGTGCCAGCGGCAACCACGACGTCGCCCTGCTTGAGGCCGTCGGCAACCGCGACGCCATCGGCGGTGAAGTTCGCGATCTTGACCGGACGCGAATGCACGGTGTCGCTGCCGCGGTCCACGGCCCAGACGATCTTCTGGCCGTCCTTTTCAGCCAGGGCGCTGAGCGGGATCGAGACCAGCTGGGTCTTGCTGTCGATCGAGGCCTGCACGTTGGCGGTCATGCCGAGCAGCACGCGCGGATCGTTGGGAAGCGAGACGCGAACGGCGAAGGTACGCGACTGCGGGTCGGCGCTGCCGGCCACTTCGCGGACCTTGCCGGCAAGCGTCAGCGCATCGTCCGCCCAGAAGCTTGCCTTGACCTCCTTGCCCGGCCTGAAGCCGGCAATATCCATTTCCGGCACCGCGATCAGCACTTCCTTCTCGCCATCGACGGCAACCGTCATCACGGGCGTGCCGGCACCGACCACCTGGCCGACATCGGCACTGACCGCGGTGACGATGCCGTTCTCGCTCGCCTTGAGGTCGGTATAGTGGACCTGGTTCTGAGCCTGGGCGAGGGTCGAGCGGGCGGCATCGCGCGTCGCGACCGCCTGGTTGTAGGCCAGCGTCGCCTGCTCGAGCTGCGATTTCGGCGCGAAATTCTTGGCATAGAGCTGCTCGGCGCGCTTCCTGGCGAGATCCATCGTCTCGACCTGGCGCTCGGCGGCGTCAAGGCTCGCCGCGGCGCTTTTGACCGAAAGCTCGTAATCGGAGGGATCGATGCGGGCGAGGACGTCGCCCGAGGTGACATGCTGGCCGATGTCGACGAGCCTCTCGGTGACCTTGCCGGCAACGCGGAAGCCGAGATTCATCTCGGTGCGGGCACGCACCGAGCCGGAATAATCGAGCTGGCGGGTGGTCTGCGCCGCGCCGATCTCGACGACCTTGACGGGGCGGATGATATCCTTGACCTCCGCCTTCTCCTGGGAACAACCGGCAAGGCCGAGCGACGCGACGATCAGGCCGGCAACCGGCAGCCAGCGGATAATGGAATTGGACGAAGACACCTTAGCACTCCCAAACTGGAGATTGATTGTCGTTACCGGCGCCCGGCGGGCGGCGGCTACTTCTTCAAGGCCTTGATCGCATAGTCGATGAGGTCGTCGGGCATTGCCCGGTTGGTCTTGGCAAGACACTGGGCCACCATCTGCGGGTGGCACAAAATGACCGTGGCCGCGCCGAAGCAGCGCGACGCAATCACCGGATCCTGCTCCCTGAATTCGCCGGCCGCGATGCCCTCGCGGATCACCTCGGCAAAAAGATCATGGATACTGTCGACATGCTTGTCGATAACGCCCCAATCGCGCTCGAGGGCGACGATGACCATCTCATGGACCTTCTGGTCGTCGAGCATGACCTCCATGGTCATCTTGTACTGCGCGTGCACGTAGCGCCGCAGCCGTTCCTCGGCGCTGATCGGCAAATGCATGATCTCGTAGGCCATCCTGTAGCTGGCCCCGAGCATCCGGCCGCAGACCGCCTGGTGGATTTCGACCTTGGAAGCAAAGAAGCGATAGATGTTGGCTGGCGACATGCCGAGTTCGCGGGCAATGTCGGCGACATTGGTCTTGCCGTAGCCATAGTGCCGGAACAGGCGCTCGGCGCAATCGAGAATGCGCGTTACATTCTCCTGGCGGGCGGCATCGGCGACGAGGTTGGCGGTTTCGGACATAGCCTCTTTCGATTTACTAGTGATGAATTTTGATTTTCGTCACTCGTAAATCGAAAGGAACGCGATGTCAACACGGATTCGGCGTACGCGTACAAAATGGTGACAGATGGTGACAGTCGCAGGTGTGCAATGACCGACGTTGCCGATTGCGAATGGCGCTCATCCCGTCATCATCAAGGGCGTAGCAAGGAGCGGAGCGACGCGCAGACTCTCAGAATCCATGCTGCGACCTCTGTCGGAAAAAATAACTCGCTCAAAGGGTTAGGCCGACCAGCATCCACAATCTTGGAAGGCCATTGTCGGCCGTCGGATCACGGCTGCCGGGTCGCGGCATGGAGCCTAGGGCTCCGCGACGGAGCTTCGCTCCTGCAACGCTCTGGGATGACCAACTCGCGGATGCTGGTGCAAACTGCTACGAGTTGGCGCTGCCACTCTTCGCCATCTCCCTTAGCCGGAATTTCTGGATCTTCCCCGTCGAGGTCTTGGGGATCTCGGCGAACACCACCGCTTTCGGCAGCTTGAAGCGGGCAAGCAGCGCGCGGCAATGCTCGATGATCTCTGCCTCGGTCGCCGTCTTGCCAGGCTTCAGCTCGACATAGGCGACCGGCACCTCGCCCCATTTCTCGTCCGCCCGCGCCACCACGCCGCAAGACGCAACGGACGGGTGCTTGTAGAGCGCGTCCTCGACCTCGATCGAGGAAATGTTCTCGCCGCCCGAAATGATAATGTCCTTGGAGCGGTCCTTGAGCTGGATATATCCATCCGCATGCATGACGCCGAGATCGCCGGAGTGGAACCAGCCGCCGGCGAACGCCTCGTCGGTGGCCTTGCGGTTCCTGAGATAGCCTTTCATGACGATGTTGCCGCGAAACATGACCTCGCCGATGGTCTGGCCGTCGGCGGGCGTCTGCGTCATCGTTTCGGGATCCATCACCGTGAGGCCTTCGAGCGCGGCGTAGCGGACGCCTTGCCTGGCCTTCCTCGTGGCCCTCTGCCCCTTCTCCAGATGATCCCACTCATTGTGCCATTCGTTCACCACCGCCGGGCCGTAGGTCTCGGTCAGACCATAGAGATGCGTGACGGCGAAGCCGGCATCGGCCATGCCGGTGAGCACCGCTTCCGGCGGCGGCGCGGCGGCCGTGTTGAAGGTGACGGCTTGCGGGAACTGGCGCTTGTCCTCATCCCTGGCGTTGATCAGCACCGACATGACGATCGGCGCGCCGCACAGATGGGTGACGCCATGGTCGGCGATGGCGTCGTAGATCTGCTTCGGCCGAACCCAGCGCAGACAGATATGGGTGCCGGCCTGGACGGCCAAGGTCCACGGAAAGCACCAGCCATTGCAGTGGAACATCGGCAGTGTCCACAGATAGACCGCGTGCTTGGCCATGCCGGCATGGACGGTGTTGGCGTAGGCCATCAGCGCAGCACCCCGATGATGATAGACGACGCCTTTCGGGTTGCCTGTCGTGCCCGAGGTGTAGTTGAGCGAAATGGCGTCCCACTCGTCGTCTGGCATCGACCAGGCGAAATTCTCCTCGCCCTCGGCAACGAAGGCCTCGTAATCAAGAGTGCCGATGCGACCACCCTTCGGATAGGGAGCGTCCGCGGCGTAGTCGGGATCGTCATAGTCGATGACCAGGGGCTTCACCTTGGCCAGATCGAGCGCTTGCCGAACCACTCCGGAGAATTCGCGATCGACAATAAGCACCCTGGTCCCGGCATGGTCGAGCTGGAAAGCGATCACGGCGGCGTCGAGGCGAGTGTTGAGCGAATGCAACACCGCCTTGGTCATTGGCACGCCGAAATGTGCCTCCAGCATCGGCGGCGTGTTCGACAGCATCACCGTCACCGTGTCGCCCTTGCCTATGCCGCGCCTGGAGAGCGCCGAGGCGAGCTGCAGCGAACGCCGCCAGAAATCGCGATACGTCACGCGCTGCCGGCCATGGATGATGGCGACATGATCGGGATAGGTCTTGGCTGCCCGCTCCAGATAAGTGAGCGGCGTCAGCGGCTGGTGGTTGGCAGCGTTCCTGTCGAGATCCTGTTCGTAAGGGTTGCCCATCGTGTCCTCCCCGTATCTCCCTTTGCCGACATGTTCTAATCACAGGCTGGGGCCGCGTCACCAGCAACGATGCCACGACAAAGCGCGTCTGGCGCAATGATGATCTAGATTTGGCGCGCGTAAAGGCATCGCGTACCTCCGCGCGGTTTGACTTTTGTCGAGAGCCGTGACTAATGTCAGCCGAGGAGAAGGCATGGCAATCCGACCGGCAGAACAACTTATCCACAAGGCCGCCTGGCTCTATTATGCGCATGGCCTGCGCCAGGACCAGGTGGCGAGCCAGCTTAACATTTCCCGCGCCTCGGTTGCCATGTATCTGCGCAAGGCGCGAGAGACCGGCATCGTCAACATCTCGACCTCGACCCAGCTTTTCACCGACGACGTCATGGCGCGCAAGCTCGAGGATGCACTCGGTCTCGACGCGGTCTGGATCGCGCCGGAAAACGGCCATATCGCCGATCCCGCCACCGACATCGCGGTGCTGGCGGCGAGCGTCTTTCTCGAACTGGTGAAAAAAGGCGACCGCATCGGCGTCGCCTGGGGACGCACCGTCTACATGATCGCCGACATCATGTCCTACGCCGATCTCCAGGATGTCACCGTGGTGCAGCTCTGCGGCAATCTCGGCGCGCCATATTCCTATCGTCCCGACCAGTGCACGATGGAGATCGCCCGGCGGCTCAACGCCAAGGGCATCAATTTCTACGCGCCGCTCGTGCTGACCACCGAAGAGCTGGCGCGCGGCCTGCGGGCCGAGCCTGTAATCCGCGAACAGCTGTCGAGCATCCACGAATGCGATCTGGCGCTGTATTCGGTCGGCGCCGTCGATGCCGACAGCCATCTGGTCAAATGCGGCGCGCTGACATCAGACGAAATGGCCGACCTGCGCAAAGCAGGGGCGGCCGGCGTCATTGCCGGGCAGATCATCGATGCCGAGGGCAAGGTGCTCGACTGCGGCTACAACCGGCGAGTGATCTCGGCGGAGCTTTCCTCGTTGCGCGCCATTCAGAAGCGGCTGATGGTGGTGCAGGAAAACAGCAAGTTCGAACCCCTGCTCGCGGCGATCGCCGGGGGCCTTTGCACGCATCTGGTGGTCGGCGCCGATATGGCGCAGCGGCTTCTGGATCATGCCGGAGCGCCAGGCAAAAAGGTATCCTAGAGACCATTCCTGCCGCGCCCGTCGTCAAGGCGTCGCGGCATTCCTGTTTCACCACTATGACAGCAACCGGACGAATCTAATGAAGAACCTGTGGAACGACGGCGACGCGGAGAAGATGGTTGCCGACTATGCAAAGAAAGGCGTCGGACGCGACCTCGCGCTACGCGTCTACACGACGCGCCTGCTGGGCGGCGAACCGCGACTGGTGCTGCATGGCGGCGGCAACACCTCCTGCAAGACCAAGGCGACCGATCTCGTCGGCGACGAATGGGACGTGCTGTGCGTCAAGGGCAGCGGCTGGGACATGGCCGTCATCGAGCCGCAGGGCCTGCCGGCGGTGAAGATGGGCGCGCTCATCAAGGCGCGCGCGCTGGACAAGCTCTCCGACGAGGACATGGTCGCGCTGCAGCGGGCGAACCTCATCGATCCGTCCTCGCCCAATCCTTCGGTCGAGACATTGCTGCATGCCTTCCTGCCGCACAAATTCGTCGACCACACGCACTCGACCGCCATCCTGGCGATCGTCGACCAGGAAGACAGCAAGCCGCTGGTGAAGACGGTGTTCGGGACCAAGATGGGCTACGTGCCCTACATCATGCCGGGCTTCGACCTCGCCAAGGCGGCGGCCGACGTCTTCGATGCCGACCCTGATGTGGAAGGACTGATCCTCGACAAGCACGGCATCTTCACCTTCGGCGACGACGCCAAGCAGGCCTACGATCGGATGATCCACTATGTGAATGTCGCCGAGGAGTATGTAGCCAAGCATGCCAAGCCCAAGGCGGCAAAGGCCGCGCTTCCGGCGAAGCTCGCGACGCCGGCTTCCATCGCTCCTATGTTGCGCGGCGCCGTGGCGGTGGCACGCGGCGAAGGCCGCTTCGACCGCATGATCAGCGATTTCCGCACCTCGGATGCGATCGTCGATTTCATCAATTCGGCCGAAATCGCCGACTACGCCGCGCGCGGCGTGTCGACGCCGGACCTGTCGATCCGCATCAAGACCGGGCCGATGGCGGTGCCGGCGCCAGATGCGGACAAGGCCGGCGACTACAAGGCCGTCATCAAGAACCATGTCGACGCCTTCGCCAAGGAATACCGCGCCTATTTCGAGACCAATGACGCGCTCGACGACGTCAAACGCACCATGCTCGACCCGATGCCGCGGCTGACGCTGGTGCCGGGGCTCGGCATGTTCGGCCATGGCCGCACGCTGAAGGATGCCAGGATCGCTTCCGATGTCGGCGAAATGTGGATCGAGGCCGTGCGTGGCGCCGAGGCGGTCGGCCGTTTTCATCCGCTTTCCAAGGCCGACCTGTTCCCGCTCGAATACTGGTCGCTGGAACAGGCCAAACTCGCCTCCAACAAGCCGAAGCCGCTGACCGGCCAGATCGTGCTGATCACTGGCGGTGCCGGTGCGATCGGCGCCGCGACAGCCAAGCTTTTCGCCGACAATGGCGCCCATGCGGTGGTCGTCGATCTCGATGGCGAAAAAGCCGCTGATGCGGCCAAGAAAGCGGGCAACAATTCGATCGGCGTCGCCGCCGATATCACCGATCCGGACCAAGTGCGTGCAGCCTTCGACAAGGCGGTCGCCCTGTATGGCGGCGTCGACATAGTGGTGTCCAATGCCGGTGCCGCCTGGGAAGGCCGGATCGGCGAACTTGACGACGCGCTGCTGCGCAAGAGCTTCGAGCTCAATTTCTTCGCCCACCAGTCGGTGGCGCAGAACGCGGTGCGCATCATGCTCGAACAGGGTACCGGCGGCGCTCTCCTGTTCAACACCTCCAAGCAGGCGGTCAATCCGGGTCCGAAATTCGGCGCCTATGGCGTGCCGAAGGCGGCGACGCTGTTCCTGTCCCGGCAATATGCACTGGATTACGGCGCGCATGGCATCCGTTCCAACGCCGTCAATGCCGACCGCATCCGCTCCGGGCTGTTGACCGACGCCATGATCGCAAGCCGTTCCGGCGCGCGCGGTGTCTCGGAAAAAGAATACATGTCCGGCAATCTGCTCGGCCAGGAAGTGACCGCGCAGGACGTGGCGCAGGCTTTCCTGCACCACGCGCTGGCCGACCGCACAACCGCCGACGTAACGACGGTCGACGGCGGCAATATCGCGGCGGCGCTGCGGTAGCACGGTCACGCATAGCGCACAGGAGGCTTGCAAGAACACCAGCGTGTAGCTACATTGTGGCTCAAACTCAAGGAGTCACAATATGGCAACGGATACGGTTGTCCGCGCTCGAATTGATACGGCGACAAAGGACCAGGCTACCGAAGCCCTGGCGGCAATGGGACTGTCGGTCTCCGACGCCATTCGCCTGCTGCTGGTCCGCGTCGCCGCCGACAAGGAATTTCCCTTTCCGGTGAAGGTGCCGAACGCAACCACCCAAAAGGCCATTGCCGAATTGGAAAAAGGCAAAGGCAAGCGTTTCGCGTCAGCCGACGAATTGTTCAAGGATTTGGGCATCTGACATGCCCACGCCCGTTCACTCCGGGCAATTCCGCAGGGACGTTAAGCGCATGGAGAAGCGTGGCAAAGACCTCGCTAAATTGCGCGAGTTGTTGGGCCTGCTCATCGCCGGACTGGAACTGCCGGCGCGTTATAAGGATCACCCTCTAAAAGGCGACTGGAAAGACTATCGGGATGCGCATGTAGAACCGGATTGGCTCTTGATCTACCGCATTGCCGACGATGAGCTGCGGCTTGCCCGCACCGGCTTCTACTCCGATCTGTTCAACGAATGAAGACAGCAAAAAAGCCGCCTGCAGTTGCTGCAAGCGGCTGTTCCAAGTGTGAGCGAATTGCAATATCGATTGGCCTACTTCGCGTTCGGGTTCGGCATCCAGGCCGGCATCGCGACATCGGCGTGGGCGAACTGCGGCAGCTTGGCCGACAGGTCCTCCATGTTCTTGATGTCCTTGTCGAGAAGGTCCTTCTGGGTGATCAGCGTCGGCGGCACGACGACGTTGTGGCCGGGGTCTTCGCCGGCCAGCAGCTGCGCCAGCGCACGCACCGAGACCTGGCCGACGACGGCCGGGTTGGTGGCCGCGGTTGCCGCCCAGGCGCTGTCGGGCTCGCGCATCGCCGCAATGTCGGAGGTCGAGATGTCGGCCGAATAGATCTTGATGTCCTTGTTCAGGCCCGCCTCGTCGACGGCGATCTTCACGCCCTTGGCGAACTCGTCATAGGGAGCAAACATCACCTTGATGTCGGGATGGGCGGTCAGCACCGAGCGCGCCTGGTTGGCGACCGAGTTGGCGATCGGGTTGTCCAGCGTGCCGAACATGGCGACTTCGTTGATGCCCGAGTATTTCTTCTTCACGTCGACCCATGTTTCATTGCGGCGGTCGAGCGGCGCTATGCCCGCGACATAGACATAGCCGGCCTTCCAGCTCTCGCCATTGTCCTTGACCGCCTGCTCGAGCGCGAGGCGCGCAAGGTCGCGGTCTGACTGCTCGATCTGCGGGATCTTGGGGTTTTCGACGTTGACGTCGAAAGCGACCACCTTGATGCCGGCGTCGACCGCGCGCTGGGCGGCGTCCTTCATCGATTCCGTCAGGCCGTGCTGGATGATGATACCCTGCACGCCAAGCGCGATGGCCTGGTCGACCATGTCGGCCTGGAGGGCGGCGTCCTGGCGGCTGTCGAGCACGCGCAGGTCGACGCCGAGGGCCTTGGCCTGCGCCTCGACGCCGGACAGATAGGCCTGGAAGAAGTCACCGGTCGAGAGATAGCGCACCAGGGCGATCTTGACGCCAGGCTTGTCGAACGGTGCCGGGCGATCGGCAGCCAGGGCCGTCCCCTGCATCAGCAACGCCGCGCCGGCGAGCCCGAGCGCTGCCTTGCCCAAAAGTCTTCTTGTGATGTTCACGTCGTTTCCTCCACTTGTTGAAATGCAACCCGGTCGAAATCTATGTCCTGCCCCTGCCGGAAAGAGCGAAGGTGAAGACAAGGGCGACGACCAGAACGGCGCCCTTGATGAAATCCTGCGTGTAGTACGGCGCGTTCATCATCGTCAGGCCCTGCAGCAGGACACCGACGAAGACCGCACCGACGGCCGTGCCGAACGCGTTCGGCTTGGCGGCGCCGAGCACCGCGTAGCCGATCAGCGCCGCGGCGACGGCGTCGAGCAGAAGATTATTACCCGAGGCGATGTCGCCGCGTCCAAGCCGGGCGGCGAGCAAAATACCGCCGATCGAGGCAAAAACTCCTGAAATGATATAGGCCCAGATTTTGTATGCCTTGACAGGCGCGCCGGCGAGTTCGGCGGCGCGCTCATTGGAGCCGACTGCATACATCATGCGGCCGAAGCGGGTGTATTCGAGGAAGAACCAGATCAGCACCGCGAGCACCGCCAGGACGACGACCGAGACCGGAACGAGATTGGGAATGAAGAAGTCGAAGCGGTGGCGGCCGAGCGCCAGGAACGCCTCGCCGAACTTGCCGTTGGCGACCGAGCCATCGGGCATGGTCATGCCGGTGGCGATCGAGCGGCCTTCGGTCGGGATACGCTGCAGGCCGACCAGCAGGAACATCATGCCGAGCGTCGCCAGCAGGTCCGGCACGCGCATATAGACGATCAGCCAACCATTGATGAGCCCAACGATAACGCCGATCAGCAGGCAGACGATGACCGCGATGACAGCGTTCTGCTCCAGCACGACCATGACATAGGCCGCCGCCATCATGGCTGACGTGGCGACCGAGCCGATCGACAGGTCGAAACCCCCAACGACCAGCGTGGCGGTGACACCAAGCGCCAGCACGCCGGTGATGGCGACCGACTGGAAAATGAAGACCGCGCTTTGCGGCGAAACGAAACCGTCGGCGGCGATCGCGAAATAAGCGACGAGCCCGAACAACAGGACGATGAAACCGTAGCGGATGGCGTGGTTGCGCTGCGTCATTCAGCGCCCCCGCGCGCCGCTGCCGTTTTTACCCAACTCGAACCCATGCTCTCCATTCCAATTGTCATCGTCAGCTCTTCAATTCCAGCCGGTCAAGCCGCGCGGTGCGGCAGCCCGCCGGCCACCTCGGCCAGCAGGCGATCGAGATCGATGTCCGCGTTGCGGTGTTCGCCGACGATGGTCTGCTCCGACATCACCAGGATACGGTCGGCCGTCTCCAGCGCCTCGTCGAGTTCGGTGACGAACAAAAGCGTCGCGCGGCCATTGGCGCTTGCCCTCAGCTTGGCGGCGATGTCGCGCCTCGCCGAGATGTCGACGCCCTGAAACGGCTCATCGAGAATGAACAGGCTTGCATCCTGCGCCATCCAGCGGGCGACCATCACCTTCTGCTGGTTGCCGCCGGACAATGCCGACATCTCGTCCTTCTCGGAGCGGCAGACGATGCCCAGTTCCTGGATCTGCCGGCGCGCCGTGGCGCGTTCGAGGCGGCGCTTGAGCACGCCCAGGTTCGACATCCGCCTCAGGAACGGCAGGCTGACATTGCGCTCGATGTTGAAGCCGCCGACGATGCCGCTGGTGGCGCGATCCTTGGCGATGAGGAAGACGCCGGCGGCGATCGCATCGCCGGCCGAGCGCGGCGCGTAGGGTTTGCCGTTCATCGTCATGGTGCCGGCGATCGGCCTGCGCACGCCGAATAGCGTCTCGGCAAGCGCTGTCTTGCCGACGCCGACCAGCCCGGTGACGGCAACGACCTCGCCGTCGCCAAGGGTCAGCGAGATCGGCCTGGCGCCCTGGGCGATGCGCAGGCCTTCGACGGTCAGCACCGCCTTGGCCGAGTGCCTGGCGACGATCTGGTCGAGGTGGATCTTGCGGCCGAGCATGGCATTGACCGCACCTTCGTAGTCGAGCGGCTTCTTGTCAAAGACGCCGGACACGGCGCCGTCGCGCATCGAGACGATGCGGTCGGCAAGCCGCCTTATGTCGGACATGCGGTGCGAGATATAGAGGATCGCCACGCCTTGCGCGCGCAGCCTGTCGACCAGCGCAAAAAGCCGATCGGCTTCGGCGCTCGATAGCGATGAGGTGGGTTCGTCGAGGATCAGCACTTTCGGCTGATGTGCCAGCGCGCGGGCAATCGCCACCATCTGGCGATCGGCCAGCGAGAGATCGCTGACGCGCGCCTTCAAGTCGATCGCCAGGTCCATGCGGTCGGCAACCGCCTTGGCCTCGCGACGCACACGGACCGGGTTGAAGAGCACCGGGGCGCCACTGCCGCTCAGCCTGTCCAATGTCAGATTGGTCGCCACGTCAAGGTCGGCGACGACACCGTCATTGATGTTCTGGTGAACGGTGACGACGCCAGCGCGGATCGCTTCCGCCGGTCTTCCCGGCGCAAAGTCCTGGCCGGCCAGGGTCATGGTGCCGCCGTCGCGCTCGTAGACGCCGCTGACGATCTTGACGAGGGTGGATTTGCCGGCGCCGTTGGCGCCCATCAGGACGGTCACTTCACCGGCATGGAGTTCGAGCGAGACGCCGCCAAGCACCTCGTTGCGGCCAAAGGATTTCCTCAGTCCCTCTACGCGGAACACGGCATTGCCGACCATGCGTTCCTCCCTGACGGTGACGCTATGGGCTACATCGGCAATTGTCAACACGATTGACAATTGCCAGAGCGCTACCTAGCTTGGCCCCGCCGCCGTGGCTCCGCTACTATAGGGGACGAGCAGGAGAGGTGAGGATGACCGGGAAGACGCCGTTCGAAGCACTGTCGGTGGAGACGCTCGCCACGCGGCTCGGCAGCAACGAGGCGCTCACCCAGCGCATCGGCGAGGACACCAGCCGCTGGAAGGTGCGCGAGGTCGGCGATGGCAATCTGAATCTCGTCTTCATCGTCGAGGGCGACAAGGGCGCGGCTGTCGTCAAGCAGGCCCTGCCCTATGTCCGGCTGGTCGGCGACAGCTGGCCGCTGCCGCTGAAGCGTTCCTTCTTCGAATATCACGCGCTGACACGGCAGGAGGCGCGCGCGCCGGGCTCGGTGCCGGCCATCTACCATTTCGACGAGACCCAGGCGCTGATCATCATGGAGTATCTGTCGCCGCACATCATTTTGCGGCGGGCGCTGATCGAGGGCCGGCAATTGCCGAACATCGCCAGGGATATCGGGCTGTTCATGGCCCGCACCCTGTTCCGCGGCTCCGACTTCTCGATGGTGACCAAGGATCGCAAAGCGGATCTGGCGCTGTTCGCCGACAATGTCGAGCTGTGCGACATCACCGAGAACCTGGTGTTCTCCGACCCCTACTTCGACGCCAAGATGAACCGGCACACTTCGCCGCAACTCGACGCCCTGGTCGCCGAGTTGCGCGCCGACCGCGACCTCAAGGTGGAAGCGCAGCGCCTGAAGCATCTGTTCGCCGCCAATGCAGAGACATTGCTGCATGGCGACCTGCATTCCGGCTCGATCATGGTCACCGATACAGAGACCAGGATGATCGACCCTGAATTCGCCTTCTACGGGCCGATGGCGTTCGACGTCGGCATGCTGCTCGCCAATTTCTGGATGGCCTACTTCTCGCAGCGAGGCCATGAGCAAAACGGCAAGCGCGACGCCATGCGCGCTTATCTGCTCGATGTCACAGCGCAGACATGGTCGGTATTCCGCACCGAATTCTCGCATCTGTGGCGCACGGAGCGCAACGGCATGCTTTATCAAAAGAGCTTGTTCGAGGATCAGGGCGACAGGCTGGGCGCAGAACAGGCGCTCGACCATGTGCTGCACCAGATATGGGACGACCTCCTCGGCTTTGCCGGCATCGAGGTGCACCGGCGCATCCTCGGCCTCGCCCACAATGCCGATTTCGAAACCATTGCCGACGAAGACCTGCGCGCCACATGTGAAGCGAGGGCGCTGAAGTTCGGCCGCCACATCGCCGTCAACAGGCGTCATATTCACAGCATCGACGAGGTCAACAACCTGGCCGCGCTGATCGAACAGGAGAACCGCATTTGAACGTCGGCGAGCGCCACTATCGCACCATCTGGCTGAGCGACGATGGGCGCTCGGTGGAGATCATTGACCAGCGCTGGCTGCCGCATGACTTCCGTATCGTGAAGGTCGACACCGTTAATGGCATCGCCACCGCCATCCGCGACATGTGGGTGCGCGGCGCGCCGCTGATCGGTGTCACCGCTGCCTATGGCGTTGCCATGCAGATGGCGGACGATCCGGCGGATGCCGCGCTCGATGCCGTCTGGGAGACGCTCCACGAGACGCGTCCGACGGCGATCAATCTGCGCTGGGCGCTGGATGAGATGCGGCGCTTCCTGCGGCCGCTGCCGACGGAACAACGCGCCGCAGCCGCCTATCGGCGCGCCAGCGAGATCGCCGACGAGGATGTCGGGCTCAACCGCGCCATCGGCGAGAACGGTCTCGCCATCATCAAGGACATCGCGGCGCGCAAAAAGCCGGGCGAAACCGTCAACATCCTGACCCATTGCAACGCCGGCTGGCTGGCTACCGTCGACTACGGCACGGCCACCGCGCCGATCTACCTGGCAACGGAGGCCGGCATTCCGGTCCATGTCTATGTCGACGAGACGCGGCCGCGCAACCAGGGCGCCCAGTTGACGGCTTGGGAGATGGCCGGCCACGGCGTGCCGCATACGCTGATCGTCGACAATGCCGGCGGCCATCTGATGCAGCGCGGCGCAATCGACATGGTCATCGTCGGCACCGACCGCACGACGGCCGACGGCGACGTCTGCAACAAGATCGGCACCTATTTGAAGGCACTCGCCGCCGCAGACAATGACGTGCCGTTTTACGTTGCGCTGCCTTCGCCGACCATCGACTGGACGGTGGGCGACGGACTTGCCGAAATCCCGATCGAGGAACGCTCCGGCGACGAGGTTTCGCTGGTGTGGGGCAAGACCGCGAGCGGCGAGATCGCCCAGGTGCGCGTCTCGCCGGAAGCGACGCCCGCGGCAAACCCCGCCTTCGACGTGACGCCGGCGCGGCTGGTCACCGGCCTGATCACCGAACGCGGCGTCGCCAAGGCCTCGCGTGAAGGGCTGAAGGCGATGTTCCCGGAGCGTGGATAGCCGGCTCTCGCAAAGGCAAGGAACCACCTTTCGCTGTTCAGAAGGTGCTGCTCTTTGCGATCTCCAGCGAATTGACGAAATCCAGTGAACGCCGCAGCGCGCTCCGAATGGTGGCGATATCCACCGGCGCGCTCCGCCGTTGGGGATCACGGCGCTGCGGGCGCCGCAGCCGCAATGGCAGTTCGATGCTGACCGGCAGCGTCGCGGGAAGCGTTGCCCAGTACGGTTCGTAGCCGATCGAGCCGTCGCCGATAGCGCAAAATGTCCATCCCTCCCCGGTGCTGACGACATCCTTCAGATGAGCATGCCCAACGGCATCGATGGCATCAGCGATATCTTGCGCCGGCTGCACCGTCTCGTTGCTGTAGGTAAAGACATTTCCGGCGTCGTGGTTCAGGCGCACGTGTCGCGATCCGATGTCCCGAATGAAGCTTGCCCCCATCCGGGCACTGCCGAGCAGATCGCCTTGGCCATGTCCGGGGTTTTCAAGCGCCAGGACGATGCCGACTTCCTCCAGCCTCGGCAGGAGGGCGTCAATCGTTTTGCGGATCGCCGCGCTGTTTCTCGCCGGGCCGGCATTGGTAATCAGGAAGGACGCGCCAAGACCGGCGGCAAAGCCGATGCGGCGGGACAAGGCGTCGACGGCATCGGCCCCCGACAGGTCGAGATGAGCCGACACGGCATTGATCCCCAGCCCGGCATGTTCCGCTGCCTGGCGCAACTTCGCGGCGTGCGCAGCCGCAAACATGCCTTCGTCGAAATCGACATAGCCGCGGATGAAGGCCGGCTCGACATGGAGGGCGCCGGCCGCCGCAATCTCCTCGAGGGCCAATTCCATGGGATAGCCATCGAAGAGCGCGGTCGATACCGAGGTCCGGCGCGGCGAAGGCAGGGCTCAGGCTCCCTTGCCGTAGACGATCAATTCCGAGGCTTCCTTGACCTTGGCAGGAGACAGCGCTTCGCGCCAATCGTCACGGACCACGACGCCCTTGGCGAACCGCATCAGGCGTAGCGCCGCATCGGACGGCACTTTCGGAGAGAAGCCGAACCACATGGCGATCTCGACGTTCAGATGGCCTATCAGGAAGTCCATCGCGGCCTTCCTGGGAATGCCATATTTGCGTTCGCACTCCTCGACAGCCTCGACCATGGTGTCGACGAAGGGCATGGCCACCATTTCGGACAGGCCCGGCTCCAGGATCGCCAGTTGTTCGACCGTGACGCGATGGCTGTCGATGATCGGCGACCACATGGCCCTGCACACTTCCTCGCCAAGCGCATAGTGCTCTTCCGGACCTTGCATCAGGGCACAGACGATCGATTGCCTGGCGATGCCGCCATGGTAATCGCGACGCGCGGCCCATTCCGTCTCTTCGCCGAACAGCGGCGGATGGCAGGGATGGCCGACGAAATAGGTGAGATCCGGCCGATCCGCGGGCAAGTCGCCGGCATAGGGCGCTGCCGCATCCAGAATGAGGATCATGGTGCCCGCGGCAAGCATCGGCGAAATCTGGCGCGCCACCTGGCCGATGATGTTGTCCGGCAGAGCCATTACCACCACCTTGGCGCCGGGAATGCCCTCCTCCATGGCGACGGCGCCGATATCGGCCTCTCCCAGCCGCTTGCGGCCGGCCTCGCCGATCTCCACGGCGCGGACATCGTAGCCCGCTTCGATCAACTTGCGCGTCACGCGGAAGCCCATCTTCCCTCCGGCCCCAAGCACCGCCACGGATGTCGTCATTTGCTTTCTCTCCCATTTGCCTTGATGGCGCGCCGATGGCGCAGATTCAGCCGAACGCTTGCAGCGCGGCTTCGAGCTCCGGATGCGTGGCGGCGTAGTCGCGTGCGGGAACCCCTGCCGCCGCGGCTTCGAAAGCATCATGCAGGCTTCGAACGCCGGCGGCCGGCCCGCCTGGATGCGCCATGATCCCGCCGCCGCAGCAATAGATGAAATCGTCCGAGCCGAGCCTCGTATAGGTCTCGGCCGCCTGCACAGCGGTCTGTCCAGACGAAAACACCGGCATGACCGTATCGGGACGGCCAGCCCGCTCGAACATCGGGGTGAGACAGCCATGGGCCGACGCCATCACCGATTCGTCCGGCTCGCAGAACTTGTTGGACAGCCCGTTGACGTGCATGTGGTCGATGCCCGCCAGACGCCAGAATTTCTGATAGGCGAGATAGCTCATGCCGAGATCGGGAGAGCGGCTGAAGAGGCCCCAGCCGGCCCGATGGCCGTGCAGCGCAACGGCGGAGTGGCGACGCATCTCGATGACGGCGGACAGGCCGACGGAATTCAGGACCAGCATGGCGCAGGTCCCGCCACGGCGCTCGATCAGATCCAGCTGGCGACGCATGGCGTCGATGTCACCGGAAATGTTGGCCGCATACATGACCTTGCGCCCGGTCCTGTCGGCGTGCCCGTCTATCACCGCCATGACCGCTTCGTACCGGTGTTCGAACGGCGAATGCGGAGGGTCCCCCATCAATTCGTCGTCCTTGATGAAATCAAGACCCGCGGCAATCAGCGTGTCGGCCAGGGTCGCGGTCTCCTGCGGGGTAAGACCAACGCTCGGCTTGACGATGGTGCCGATCAGCGGGCGTCCTTCGACGCTTGTCAGGCGACGCGTTCCCTCGACGGCGAAGGCCGGCCCTGGGTAGGCATCCGCGAAGGCATCGGGAAAGGTAACGTCGAGGAGACGCATGGCCGAAAAATGATGCAACTCGAACAGATTGCCGAGAACCGTCGACCAGACCGAAGGCAGCACTGTTCCCGTATTCTCGATGTTCCAGGAAAGGCCCACCTTGGCCCGGCGCGGCCTGACGGTGGCATTTTTTGGCGAGCGCGAGAACGGCAACGCCTCGCTGTCGACCTCGGCAACATCGCTGATGAATTCGACGCGGGCTCCGAACTTGCGCAGCAGCTCCGGCGTTTCTCCGGGTATGGCGCGGAAAGTCCCGCTTGATTGTTCGCCCGCCATCGCAGCCGCGGCAACCTCCAGCGGGTAGCGGGTTTCGATCAGATAGGTGGCGCGGAGGCGACCGGACAATGCAGGCTTCCCGACTGGAATGACGTTCACGGAGTGACCGTTAGCACCAAAAAGAAATCATGTCATCATATGAGTTTTCTCGGGCAAAAAATTTCGACGGCCGCTCAGCTGGCTCCGCCGCCGGCCAGTTTCGAATAGAGCTCGTTGGCGCGGCCAATGTGGTCGGCCATTGCCGCGCTCGCGCCTTCCGGATCGCCGCCGGCGATTGCCTTGTAGATCCGCTCATGCTCCTCGACCGTCAGCCGCTCGGCGCCTTTCATCGCCACCAGATCCCGCTTGAAACGGGACAGCCATTCGAGCATTCCCTTCGCCACCGCCGCTATCATCGAATTGCCGCTCATCTCCGCAATGACGGCGTGGAACTCCATGTCGGCAGCTACAAACCGGGCTTGGTCGCCCTTTGCCTCGCGCAAATGACGCAAGGTCTCCGCGAGGCGTTCCAAACTCTTGGCCGTAGCGCGCCGCGTGGCTATCCGAACCAGGCCGGTTTCCAGCAAGAGCCTGACTTCCTTGAGTTCTTCGAGCCCGCGAGAGTTCGTCGCCAGCATCATGACCATCGCCGCGGAGACCTGATCGACGATGACATCAGGCGTCGGATTGATGACGCGGGCACGTTCTCCGTGCGAGATCCTGATAAGTCCCATCTGCTGCAGCGACAGCATCGCTTCCCTGATCGAGGGCCGGCCGACGCCGATCATCGTCATTAGTTCCTTTTCCGACGGCAATTGAGAGCCGGGCGGGAATTCGGACGTCGAGATTGCCGCCATCAGCCGGTCAAGCACCTCCACATACAATTTCTTTTTCTGGACCGGCTCCATCTGTCCCTCCCTGGGGTGTTCGCGGAACAATCGATCCCGAGTCGCGTCGGCAGACAAGGGTCGCGCCATCGATTGACATTACATATATGATGACCTAACGTCCGTCTACGGCCGACTTTGGACTGGTCACCAGTTGCTGGAGCAGGCCGGCTCCGTTTGGCCAAGGAAGAACGAAGCTGACGGCCGAGCTTCGTCTCGTCCTTAAATCGAAGGAGGTTTCGGCAATCGAGGTTCCGGTGCCCGCTTGCCTATTTGGTATGCTGGTATAACATGTAGCTGGTATGGCGTCTTTCGGAGGACGTCGTAACGGAATGGCAGAAGGCCGACGTATCGGCCGGTGTTTTTTGGGAGGAAAATATCATGAAGTTTTCAACCGTGGCGGCGCTTGCCGGCGCCGCGCTGGTCAGCGTCTCGGCTGTGCCGGCAATGGCGTCACCGGATGCGCCGGTGATCGCGCTCGCCAACGCCTATTACGGCAACACCTGGCGGCACCAGATGGTGGAGGCTTTCGAAGCCTCGGCCAAGGAAGCCAAGGCGGCCGGCCAGATTGCCGACTACATCGTCATGAACGGCGACGGCTCGGTGGCGCAGCAGAACAGCCAGATCGCCGAGCTGATCCTCAAGAAGGTCGACGTGCTCGCCGTCGATGCCGCGTCGGAAACCGCGGTCAACGGGATCATCGAAAAAGCCTGCAAGGCCGGCATCATCGTCGTTTCGTTCGATTCGGTCGCCTCGGCGCCCTGCAACTACCAGCTCAACTTCGACTTCAAGGGCTACAAGGCAGCCCAGGCCGAGGCCGTCTTCAAGATGATCGGCGGCAAGGGCAACGTCATCCAGGTGCGCGGCGTCAAGGGTTCGGCGCCCGACAACGACATGTTCAACGCGCAACAGTCGGTGCTGGCCAAATATCCCGATATCAAGGTTGTCGCCACGGTCTATGGCCAGGCGACCGCGTCGGTCGCACAGGCGGCCATCGCCAACGTGCTGCCCTCCCTGCCGCATGTCGACGCCGTGCTCGCACAAGGCGGCAGCGACGATGTCGGCATCGCCCAGGCGTTCGTCCAGTATGGCGGCGACTATGCCGGCAAGATGCCGATCATCGAAGGCGGCGGCGGCACCGACTTCGTCAAATGGTGGGCCGAGGAGAACGCCAAGAACGGCTACCAGACGGTCTCGATGAACACCACGCCCGGTATTGGCGGCGCCGCGTTCTGGCTCGGCCTGTCGCTGCTCAAGGGCGCCAAGGCACCCAAGATGATGATCATGCCGGTGGCCACCGTCGATGCCGGCAACCTCAAGGAATATGCAAAGCTGCCTGGCGGCCAGATCATCAGCCCCAGCTATTCGCTCGACTGGGTCAAGCAGAACCTGCTGAGCAAGTAAGGTTGGCAATGCCAGGGACCGGGCGCCGCGGAACGGCCGCGCCCGGTCCCTGCCCGTGAAGAAACGGAGGACGAATGTCCCATCTCGCCGTAGCCCCGGAAGGCGCAGCCGCCGCGGTGCTCGCCGATCCGACCCGGCAGAGCGTTGTTTCGCTTTCCGGGATCACCAAGAGCTTCGGACCGACGCTGGCGAATGCAGAGATCGACCTCGCCGTCTCCACCGGCGAGATCATCGGGCTGGTCGGCGGCAACGGCGCCGGCAAATCGACGCTGATGCGCATCCTGTGCGGGGCGATGTGGCCGACCCTGGGCTCGATTTCGTTTGCCGGCCAGAATATCGGCTTCGCCGGCTACGACACGGCGGAAGCACAGCGCCGCGGCATCCGCATGGTGCACCAGGAATTGTCGCTGTGCGCCAACCTCTCGGTGGCCGAAAACTTCTTCCTGGAAATTCCGGCGGATGCCGCCAACCGGCCGGGCTGGCGGGCACTCTACAGGGCGCGCGCCCGCTCGGCGCTGGACGCCGTCTTCCCCGCAAACGGCATCGATGTGAATGCCGAAGTCGGCCACCTCTCCATCGCCGAACGGCAAATGGTCGAGATTGCGCGCGCCGCCGCGACCCCCGGTGTCAAGCTGATCGTTCTTGACGAACCGACCTCCTCGCTCGATCTCGATCGCTCGAGACAGTTGCGGGCCTTCATCCGCGAGCGGGCCAAATCCGGCCTCGCCTTCATCTTCATCAGCCACAAGCTTCAGGAAATCATCGACATCGCCACCCAGGTGGTCGTGCTGCGCAATGGACGCACCGCCTGGCGCGGCGATGTGGCCGAGACGTCGATCGGCAGGCTGGTGCAGCTCATGGGGGGCGACGCCAACTCGATCCACCAGCATGGTACCGCCACCACCGGCAGCCGCGAAGCGCTGGTGCGATTGTCCGGGTTCCTGACGGCCGAACTCGGCCGCGACATCGAGATCGGCCGCGGTGAAATCATCGGATTGGCAGGCCTCGAAGGCAGCGGCCAGAAGGAGTTGCTGCACGCAATCTTCAAGCCCGATTCCGGAACGGATGCGGCCGTCGCCAGGAACGGTGAAGCCGGTTTCATCGCGGGCGACCGCCAGAAGGAAGGCGTGTTCCCCTTGTGGAGCGTGCTTGGGAACATCAGCATCGGCGCCCTGGCACGCCGCCCGGCGCTGGGCCTGGTCTCGGACCGCGCCAACCGCGCGGCAGCGGCGGATGCCGCCGGCCGGCTGCGGCTCGACGAAACCCGCTTCGGATCCAACATATTGGAGCTCAGCGGCGGCAACCAGCAGAAGGCGCTCGTCGCCCGGGCGCTCGTCGCCGACACGCCGATCGTCCTGCTCGACGACCCGACACGCGGCGTCGACATCGCCACCAAGCAGGACTTCTACCGCCTCTGCAACGACATTGCGCGAGGCGGGCGCACGCTCATCTGGCACACGACCGAAGATGCCGAACTCCTGGCCTGCGACCGCGTGCTGGTGTTTTCAGGCGGCTGCATCGTCAAGGAACTGGCCGGCGAGGCGATCACGGAATCAGCCGTCGTTGGAGCGTCCTTTGCCCAGCAGACGGACAAAGCCGCCAGTGCGGGACGCAGCGGCGCTGCCGGCGCCGGGCTTGCCCGCAGGCTGGTGAATGCTGCCCCCTTCATCGGCCTCGCCGCCGTGCTGGCGGTGATGATCTCGGCCAATCCGGCGGTCGCCTCCATTTTCGGGCTCGACCTCTTGCTGATGCCGGCGCTGTCGCTGGTACTGGTGACCGCGGCGCAGATGTTCATCGTCGGCGGCAGCGAGATCGACCTCGGCGTCGGCGCGTTCGCGGGGCTCGTCAGCGTGCTCAGCGCCACGCTGCTCTACGACCAGCCGTGGCTCGGCGCGCTGGCGCTGGCTGCGGCGATCGCCGCCTATGCCGGCCTCGGCGGCCTGATCCAGGCGCGCAAGATCCCGGCCATCGTCGTCACGCTGGGCGCGTCCTTCATCTGGGTCGGGATAGGCTATGCGCTGCAGCCGACGCCGGGCGGCGCCAGCCCCGAATGGCTGTCGGCAATGTTCAACTGGTCGCTCGGCTTCGTGCCAACCTCGATCATCCTCATCGCCGCGGTGGCAATCGTGGTGTTCGTGATCGACCGGCTGCCGCTCGGCGTGGTGCTGCGCGGTTTCGGCAACAATCCGACCGCGATGATCCGTTCCGGCTGGTCGCCGACGCGCTACGCGCTGGTGCGCTACCTCGTCGCCGGGCTGTTCGCCGCCGCCGCCGGCCTGTCGCTGACGGCGATCAATACGGCGAGCGACATCAATTCCGGCAATTCATTCACCCTGCTCAGCGTCGCCGCCGTGGTGATGGGCGGCTGTTCGCTGTTGGGCGGCGTCATCTCGCCGGTCGGCGCCGTCGCCGGCGCGGTCACGCTGGCGTTGATCGGCGCCCTGCTCGGCACGCTGAGCGTGAGCAGCGACTTCAATGCGGCGACGCAGGGATTGATCCTCATCGCCCTGCTGACCTTGCGCAGCCTGACCGCGGACCGCAGGAGCGAACAATGAACGCGCTTGCCGCCTTCAGCCCTTGGGCGCAGAAAAACCGCTGGATCTGGTCGGCGATCGGGGTGCTGCTGCTCTGGCTGGTGCTGTCCATCGTCACCAACCGCTTCAGCCTCTCCAGCCTGTCGGGCATCGTTCTGTCGGCCTCGTTCCTAACGGTCGTCGGCATCGGCCAGATGTTCGTCGTCACCACCGGGCGCGGCAATATCGACCTTTCCGTGGCCTCGGTGATCACGCTCAGCGCTTTCGTGGCGCTGCTGACCATCAAGGGCCAGGACGCCAACCTCGCCGTCGGCGTCGGCGCCGCGATCCTGCTCGGCCTTGCGGTCGGCGCTCTCAACGCGCTGCTCGTCGTCGGGCTGAACATACCGGCCATCATCGCCACGCTGGCGACGGGCTATGTGCTGGCAACCGCAACGCTGCTGTCGAACCGCGCGATATCGGGCTTCGCCGTCAGTCCGCTGTTGAAGACGCTGGCGACGGGCCGCGTCGCGGGCGTGCCGATCATGGCAGTCATCGCCATCCTGGGCGTCGCCGCAACGTCGTTCGTGCTACGCTATACCGTTTACGGACAACTGCTCTCGGCAGTCGGCCAGAACCGCGCGGCGGCGCGGCTAGCAGCGATCCGCAACAACCGGGTCATCGCCTCGGCCTTCATCATCTCCTCGGTGCTGGCCTCGCTCAACGGGCTGCTGCTGGGCGCCTATATCGGCGGCGCCTTTCTTGAAATGGGCCAGCCCTATCTCCTGCAATCCATCGCCGCGGTGGTGCTGGGCGGGACGCTGATCTTCGGCGGCTCCGCGACGGCGCTCGGCACATTGTTCGCCAGCATCCTTTTGATCCTCATCGTCACGACCATGCAGATCATCGGCCTGCCGCCCGGCGCGCAGGACATCGTCCAGGGCATCGTGGTCATTTTCGTTCTGGCGCTGGCCGGCCGGCAGGTGCTGTCGCGGCGCGCCGCCATCGACCCCGCCGCCCTCGAGAGCGCAGCCGGCGACGGCACGGCGAAACCTAAGGCGGGCGCTGCGGCAATCAGGCCGCAGTGACAAAGCAGAGAATGATTTCTCTTGCCAAGATGGTAGAGTGATCATACCAGTATATAAGGTGACGATTGGCGAAACCATCGTTCAATGTTTAGGAGCAAGGCTAGATGACGACGATCGCGCTGTTCGGTGCCGGCGGCAAAATGGGTTACCGCCTATCGACCAATTTCCGCGGCTCGCCCTATACGATCCGCCATGTCGAGGTCAGCGACGCCGGGCGCGAGCGGCTGAAGACCGGGCTGGGCTTCGATACGGTCAGTGCCGACGAGGCGCTGGAAGGCGCCGAGGTGGTGATCCTGGCGGTTCCGGACACCCATATCGGCAAGGTCGCGGCAAGCATCGAAAGCAAGCTTGCGCCGGGCACGATGGTGATCGTTCTCGATGCCGCGGCGCCGTTTGCCGGCCATTTGCCTGATCGTCCCGACCTGACCTACTTCGTCACCCACCCCTGCCATCCGCCGATCTTCAATGACGAAACCGACATGGCGGCCAAGAAGGATTATTTCGGCGGCGTCAAGGCCAAGCAGCACATGGTCAGCGCACTGATGCAGGGACCGGAAGCGGACTACGCCAAGGGCGAGGCCATCGCCAAGATCATCTGGGCGCCGGTGATGCGCTCGCACCGCGTTTCCGTCGAGCAGATGGCGCTGCTCGAGCCCGGCCTTTCTGAGACCGTGTGCGCCTCGCTGCTGGTGGTCATGAAGGAAGCTGTCGACGAGGTCGTGGCGCGCGGCGTCGACCAGCAGGCGGCCCTCGATTTCCTGCTCGGCCACATGAATGTGCTCGGCGCCGTAATCTTCGGCGAAACCAAAGGCGTGTTCTCCGACGCCTGCAACAAGGCCATCGAATTCGGCAAGCCGGTGCTGATGCGCGACGACTGGAAGCGGGTCTTCGAACCGGAAGAGATCGCAGCCAGCATCCAGCGGATTACCTGAGCGGCCGCCGCTTAGATACAGATCACCTGAATTAGTGGTTGACTCATTATACCAGTTAGCTTTAGCTGTTCCCGGACTCGGATCGGTCATGCTTCGTTGGAAGTTTGAAGTTGATGCGAGTGGAGGACGGCGGGAGCGGAGCGAGGAGCAGTTCGGATGACAGCCGGCGATCGGCTCTGAAATCCGGGCGGCGCACTGCCGGCCCTGCCTGACGAATTCAATCGTAGATAGAGGCCTCGAAACGATCGAGGCATGGGTTTCAACGGGAGGACTTCATGAAACTGACACGCAGAATGACGCTTGCCGCCTTCGCAGGCGTGCTGGCACTCGGCACGGCGATGCCCGCCTACGCGGCGGATCTCATCGCCATCATCACCCCATCGCACGACAATCCATTCTTCAAGGCGGAAGCCGTCGGCGCCGAAGCCAAGGCCAAGGAATTGGGCTACGAGGCGCTGGTGCTGGTCCATGACGACGACGCCAACAAGCAGTCCGAGCTGATCGACACTGCGATCGGCCGCGGCGCAAAGGCGATCATCCTCGACAATGCCGGCGCCGACGCCACCGTCGCCGCCGTACAGAAGGCCAAGGACGCCGGCGTCCCTTCCTTCCTCATCGATCGCGAGATCAACGCCACCGGCGTCGCGGTGGCTCAGATCGTCTCCAACAACTACCAGGGCGCCCAGCTCGGCGCGCAGGAATTCGTCAAGCTGATGGGCGAGAAGGGCAATTTCGTGGAGCTGGTCGGCAAGGAATCCGACACCAATGCCGGCATCCGCTCCAAGGGCTATCACGACGTCATCGACGACTATCCGGACCTGAAGATGGTCGCGCAGCAGTCGGCCAATTGGAGCCAGACCGAGGCCTATTCCAAGATGGAATCGATCCTGCAGGCCAATCCTGACATCAAGGGCGTCATCTCCGGCAACGACACGATGGCGATGGGCGCCTATGCGGCGCTTGCCGCGGCCGGCCGCAAGGACGTCATCGTCGTCGGCTTCGACGGATCGAACGACGTGCGCGATTCCATCACCTCGGGCGGCATCAAGGCGACGGTGCTGCAGCCTGCCTATGCCCAGGCGCAGATGGCGGTCGAGCAGGCCAACGACTTCATCAAGAACAAGAAGTCGCCCGAGAAGGAAAAGCAGCTGATGGACTGCGTGCTCATCAATGGCGACAATGCCGCTAAGCTGGAAACCTTCGCGCTGAAAAACTGAGCCGGCGCAACGCGAACAGCGAGGGGCGAACCGAGGTTCGTCCCTCGCTCCTTTTCACCAGGATGCCTCGACCGCCATGCAGAAAAAGCCGAGTTGGCCGATCCTTGCCCTGACCGCCGGCATCGCGCTCAGCGCCTGCAAGATCCTGCCGACGCCGTCGGCGCAAGGCGACGGCAATGCTTCCGCCTTCAACCCCGACAAGATGGTCGAGGACATATGGGCGGCGAAAGTCATCCCCTACCTGCAGCAGAAGGCGGGACCGTTCGCCGAGGTCCATGCGCTGGCGAAGACCGATCCGGCCGCGGCCGGCGCCAAATACGGCAATCCGAAGAAGCAGGCGAATTCGCCATGGACTTTCGCGGTCCGCGTCGAAGGCAAGATCGTCGCCGCCAATACGCAGTCGCGCGCGGCCACCATCGACGTCGACGCCGACGGTGACGGCAAGGCGGACGCGCGCGTCCAGATTGGGCCGGCGATGCGCGGCACGGCGCTGCGCGACAGCCTCGACTTCGTCCAGTTCAACGACTTCACCAACCAGATCGACTTCGCCCAGTTCGGCAAGGCTTTCAATGCCCATGCCGCCAAGACAGTGCTCGCCAAGCTGCCGCGCGAGGCGCTGGAAGGCCGCACCGCCAAGGTGCTCGGCGCCTATACGATCGAAGGCGGCCAGGACCTGCCGCTGGTGACGCCGGCGGAGGCCGAGATCGGGCCGAAGCCATGAGCCAGGCGAATGGCCATGACGTCATCCTCAAGCTGGAGGATGTCTCGAAAGTCTATGCCGGCACGGTCGCGGTCAAGCAGGCGAATTTCGAAGTGCGCAAGGGCGCGGTCAACGTGCTGGTCGGGGAAAACGGCGCCGGCAAGTCGACGCTGATGAAGATCATCGCCGGCGTCGAGCAGCCGACCGTAGGGCGCATCCTGCTCGAAGGCGAAGAGGTCTCTTTCTCGTCGTCGGGAGATGCGGTCGACCGCGGCATCGGCATGGTGTTCCAGGAGCTGAACCTGTTCGGCAACCTTTCGGTCGCCGAGAATATCTTCG
Organism: Mesorhizobium sp. B2-1-1; assembly: GCF_006442975.2. Classification (NCBI taxonomy): domain Bacteria; kingdom Pseudomonadati; phylum Pseudomonadota; class Alphaproteobacteria; order Hyphomicrobiales; family Phyllobacteriaceae; genus Mesorhizobium; species Mesorhizobium sp. B2-1-1. The sequence goes on from NZ_CP083954.1 coordinate 4,764,158, forward strand.
CCACGCGCGAGATCACCAACCGCTTCCGCAAGATCGACCGCAAGGAACAGGAGCGCCGGGCCGGTGAATTCCTGGAGCGGCTGGAAGCCGGCATCCGGCCCGACATGCTGGTCGAGGATCTGCGCATCGGCCAGCAGCAGCTGGTCGAGATCGCCAAGGCGGTTTCGCTCGACGCCAAGATCCTCATCATGGACGAGCCGACCTCGGCGCTGAGCGCCGCCGAAGTCGAGATCCTGTTCAAGGTGATCGCCGACCTCAAGGCGCGCGGCGTCGCCATCGTCTACATCTCCCACCGGCTGGAGGAACTGATCCGCATCGGCGACTACATCACCGTGCTGCGCGACGGCCGCATCACCGGCCAGGAGCAGATGAAAAACGTCGATACGCAGTGGATCGTGCGGCAGATGATCGGCTCGGACGCCAAGGACTTCGCCAAGGCCGACGGCCATGTGCCGGGCGCGGAAATCTTCCGCGCCGAGGAGATCTGCCTGCCACGCGTCACCGGCGGGCTGGCGGTCGACCACGTCTCGCTGTCGCTGCGCGCCGGCGAGATTCTCGGCATATACGGGCTGATGGGTGCGGGGCGCAGCGAGCTGTTCGACTGCATCATGGGCCGTCACGGCCATGCCAGCGGCAGGATCTTCATCGCCGGAAAGCAGGTGAAGGAGCGCGACACGACGCGCCGCATCCAGCGCGGGCTGGCCTTGATCCCAGAGGACCGCCAGCGCGAGGGCCTGGTGTCGATCCTGTCGGTCGCCAGCAACCTGACGATGGCCAGCCTGTCGCGCTTCGTGCGCCTGTTTCACATCCGCGGCGGTGCCGAGCGGCAGGCCGTGATGCAGATGGTGCGGGAACTCGCAATCAAGGTCGCCGACCCGGCGCAGGAGGTCTCGTCGCTGTCGGGCGGCAACCAGCAGAAGGTGGTGATCGGCAAGGCGCTGCTCACCGGACCGAAAGTGCTTCTGATGGACGAGCCCAGCCGCGGCATCGATGTCGGCGCCAAGGCCGATGTCTTCCGCACCATGCGCAAGCTTTCGCGCGACGGGCTGGGCATCCTGTTCGCCACCTCGGACCTCGACGAGGTGATGGCGCTGTCCGACCGCATCGCGGTGATGAGCAATGGCAGATTGACCGGCATGTTCGACCGCGCCGAAGCGACGGAGGCGGCGATCGTCGCCGCGTCGGCGCTGGGCCACGGACCGGCCGCACATGGGGAGCAACGCTGATGACTGACATTCCGGCCAAGGCTGCCGCTTCCTCCGCCTCCAGCGGCTCGGCGCTGCTGACGCTGATGAAGCTCAGAACCTTCATTGCGCTGATCGCCGTGCTGGTGTTCTTCTCGATCGCGGCGCCGAACTTCCTGTCGGCCGCCAATCTGATCCTGATGGCCAAGCACGTGGCGCTCAATGCCTTTCTCGCCATGGGCATGACCTTCGTCATCATCACCGGCGGCATCGACCTTTCGGTTGGCTCGATCGTCGGCCTGTGCGGCATGGTGGCCGGCTACCTCGTGCTCAACGGCATCGACCTGCAGATCGGCTACACCATCTATTTCAATGTCGTCGAGATCGCCTTGATCACGCTCGCGGTCGGCATGCTGATCGGCGCCGTCAACGGGCTGCTGATCACCAGGCTCAACGTCGCGCCCTTCATCGCCACGCTCGGCGTGCTCTATGTGGCGCGCGGCTTCGCGCTGCTTTCCTCCGACGGCCGCACTTTCCCCAATCTCGTCGGCAAGCCGGAACTCGGCACCACCGGCTTCGGCTTCCTGGGTGCCGGCCGGCTGCTCGGCCTGCCGGTCTCGATCTGGATCCTGATCGTGGTGGCGCTGGGGGCGGCCTATCTCGCCCGCTACACGCCGCTTGGCCGCCACATCTTCGCCGTCGGCGGCAATGAGCGCGCCGCGCGCATCTCGGGCGTGCGCGTCAACATGGTCAAGATGTTCGTCTACATGTTCTCCGGCTTCTGCGCGGCAATCGTCGGGCTGATCATCTCGTCGGAGCTGATGGCCTCGCATCCGGCGACGGGCGAGAGCTTTGAGCTCAACGCCATCGCCGCGGCGGTGCTTGGCGGCACTTCGATGTCGGGCGGCCGCGGCACGATCGGCGGCACCATCGTCGGCGCCTTCGTCATCGGCATCCTTTCGGACGGGCTGGTGATGATGGGCGTGAGCTCGTTCTGGCAGATGGTGATCAAGGGCCTCGTCATCATCGTCGCCGTCGTCGTCGACCAGGCGCAGCGCCGGCTGCAGCAGCGCGTTACCCTGATGCAGATGGCAAAGGCGGGCTGAGCATGGCGGAGTTGCGTGGAGCGCTGATCGGTTGCGGCTTCTTCGCCGTCAACCAGATGCATGCCTGGCGCGATATCGAAGGCGCCTCGATCGACGCCATCTGCGACCGCGATCCGGAGCGGTTGCGGATCGTCGGCGACCAGTTCGGCGTGGTGCGGCGCTACACCGATGCGGCGGAACTTTTCGCCGCCGAGACCCTCGACTTCGTCGACATCGCCACCACTGTCGGCAGCCATCGACCGCTGGTCGAGATGGCGGCAGCGCATGGCGTTCCCGTCATCTGCCAGAAGCCGTTCGCGCCGACGCTTAGCGATGCCAAGGCGATGGTCGCGGCCTGCGCCAAAGCCGGCGTGCCGCTGATGGTGCATGAGAACTTCCGCTGGCAGTCGCCGATCCAGGCGGTGCGCGCTGTGCTCGACAGAGGCGAGATCGGCACGCCGTTCTTCGGCCGCATCTCCTTCCGCTCCGGCTATGACGTGTTTTCCGGCCAGCCCTATCTGGCGACCGGAAAACGCTTCATCATCGAGGACCTCGGCATCCACATCCTCGACATCGCCCGCTTCCTGCTCGGCGACGTCACGAGCCTGACCGCGCGGACCACACGCATCAACCCCGCGATCGCCGGCGAGGATGTGGCGACGATGCTCATGGATCATGCCGGCGGCGCCACGTCGGTTGTCGATTGCAGCTATGCGACCAAGCTTGCCACCGAGCCGTTCCCGGAAACACTTATCGAGCTCGACGGCGTCGACGGCACGATCCGGCTGGCGCAGGGCTACCGGCTGACCGTCACCGGCAAGAGCGGAACCAGAGTGAGCGATGTCTCGCCGCCGCTCCTGCCCTGGGCCTCGCGGCCATGGCACAACATCCAGGAAAGCGTGCTGGCCATCCAGCGGCACTGGGTCGACTGCCTTGTCGGCGGCAAGGAGCCGGCGACCTCGGGCGCCGACAATCTGAAGACATTCGCCCTGGTCGAGGCCGCCTATGCGGGTGCTGCGAGCCGCGAACCGGTGCAGATCGAAGCCTTGCTGCAATGACGGCCGACGTGTTCGATCTTTACGGCACACGGGCGGCCGAAGCGGCACCGATCCTGCTGCAGGCGGGCGCGCTGAGTGCCGAGCTGGTCAATGGCAATCTGCGCACAATCCGGCATGCCGGCACCGAAGTGCTGCGCGCCATCGCCTATATCGTACGCGACCGCGACTGGGGCACTTATGAGCCGGAGCTGACGGACCTGACCATCGACCAGAAGGTCGACCGTTTCTCGGTAAGCTATGAGGCGAATTGCACCGGCCCGGGCGGCAGCAGCCTGCGCTTCCACGCGACGATCGAAGGCTCCGCCGACGGCAGGCTGGTCTTCGATGTGACAACGCTGCCGGAGAGCGATTTCGAGACCAACCGCTGCGGCTTCTGCATCCTGCATCCGATCGCCGGCCTCGCCGGCAGCCCGGTGACGGTGGAGCACACCGATGGCAGGGTGGTGGACACGGAACTGCCTGATCTGATCGACCCATGGCAGCCCTTCAAGGACCTGCGTGCCATCACCCATGCAGTGCGTCCCGGCGTCAGCGCCGAATGCAGGATGGAAGGCGATACTTTCGAAATGGAGGACCAGCGCAACTGGTCGGACGCCTCCTACAAGACCTATGTGCGGCCGCTGGCCTTGCCGTGGCCCTATGTGCTGCCGGCCGGCGAACCGCTGCGCCAGACGGTGAGCCTGCGCCTCACCGGCGGCGCCGGGATGCCCGCCGCGACCGCGAGTGCCGAACCGGTCCGCATCGAACTCGGCGAGACCGGGCCGAGGCTGCCCGATGTCGGCGTGATCGTCTATCCCGAGGACGTAGAGGCAACGCTGGCCGAACTGCCGATGCTCGCAAGGCTCGGTCCGCAGCAACTCCTGTTCCACTTCGATCCGACGCGCGGCCACGGCCTGGACGCGCTGCGCGCCCATGCCCGGCTCGCCGCGGCGCATCCCGCCTCGACCACGCTCGAATGCGTGGTGGCCTGCACGGGCGACCTCGATGCCGAATTCTCCGATGTCGCCGATATGGTGCGCCGGGTCGGCCTGCGGCTCGATGCGGTTGCCGTCTCGCCTTCGGTCGACCGCCAGTCGACGCCGCCGGGCAGCGCCTGGCCGGCATGCCCGCCGCTGGAAGAAATCTATGCCGCGGCGCGGCGCGCCTTTCCCGGGATCCGCCTCGGCGGCGGCATGTTCAGCTATTTCACCGAGCTCAACCGTAAGCGCGTGCCCGCCGACCAACTCGATTTCGTCACGCACTGCACCTGTCCGATCGTTCACGCCGCCGACGATCTCAGCGTCATGCAATCGCTGGAGGCGCTGCCCTTCATCACCCGGTCGACCCGGGCGATCTTCGGCGACAAGCCTTACCGGATCGGCCCGTCGACCATTGCCATGCGACAGAACCCCTATGGCGGTGCGACCAAGGACAATTTTGCCGGCCAACGCATTGCCATGGCGAACCGTGATCCCCGCCATGCCGCGCAGTTTGCCGCCGCCTGGACCATTGGCTATGCCGCGCGCGTCGCGCCGGCCGGGCTGGAGATGCTGACACTGTCCAGCATCACCGGACCATTCGGCGTGCTGGCCGCATCCGGCGAACCTGTCGCCGAGGGATCGCCGCGGCCGATTTTCCGGGCCGTCCAAGGGCTTTGCGAACTGGCTGGGCTCGCGCATGTTGCCGCGAAAACAAGCGACGAGACGCGTGTTGCGGCGCTGGCCGGTCGCGCCGCCTCGGGCGACATTGCCGTCTGGCTGGCGAACCTGACGGCGAACGACGTCCCGGTTGATGTTTCGGCACTGGGTCAGGGCCATCTTACGATGTCGCCCTACGCCATTGTCTGGGTTGGCTAGAGCTACTTATCGGAATTCATCACATAGAGCGCACGCGAGCGTTCGAGATGCTTGATCATCGCCTTTTCGGCGCCGTCGGCATCACGGTGCTCAATGCGGTCGATGATCTCCTCATGCTCGGTAAGCGTGTATTGTTCCTTGCCGGTCCAGATCAGCATCTCGGTGTGGTATTCCTTCAGCCAGCCGAGCGTGGCTTCGCTGACGGCGACATAGATCGGATTGCCCGATATCGCCGATATCTGGGTGTGGAACTTCATGTCGGCGGAGATGAAGGCTTCGGAATCACCGCGCGCGGCGCGCTGCTCGGCCACCGTTGCCCTGAGCCGCTGCACATCCTCGGCGGTCGCCTTTTCCGCGGCTTCCCTGACCATGCCGCGCTCGAAGAAGATGCGCGCCGTCTTCAGGTGCTCCAGCGTGTCCCTGGATGAAGACAGGATGATCTTGGCCGCGCCGTCGACCTGCTTGATGATCGATTTGGCGGTTAGTTGCAGCACCTTGGCGCGCTCGCCATGCGAGATGGCGACCAGTCCCATATTGCTCAGCGCCTGCATGGCCTCGCGGATCGCCGGCCGGCCGACCTCGAAGCGCTCCATCAACTCGCGTTCGGACGGCATGTCGTCGCCCGGCTGCAGCTCGCCGCTGGTGATCAGCCGCTTCAGCCTTGCAAAGACTTCGTCGGAAAGTTTGCGCCGGACGATCGGCTCCGAACGGTTCATCGTGACGAATCACTCCCTGGCCCGGTTCCTGTTTAGCATTCCAGGCAGGATTACCGGAATGCCTGCGCCTGGAGCGGTCCCGCGATTTCATGCAATCGCCAAGCCGCGCCAGCTGTTTGTTCCAGGCATTCCGAACGAAAAACGCCGCTCATTTCCCGGAATTGCCGAAGCCGGCCCTCTTGCCGAAGTCGGGATATTGCTTGCAATACTTAGGTACTCATTATACCAGATTTCCTGCGCGACAAAACTTTTTTCGAACCCTTTTCGAGCGGCCGACAGACCATGATCACGCTTACCTATCGCATCGAAACCTCTGGCAGCATCGAAGCGCTGGCGGCCAAGATCGCGAGCGACCAGTCGACCGGCACCTTCGTCCCACTGCCCGGCGAGACCGAGGAATTAAAGGCGCGTGTGGCGGCTCGTGTGCTGGCGATCAGGCCCCTGCCCGATGCCGAGCAGCCGTCGCTTCCCGGATCCGGGAATGGCCCCTTCCGGCGCGCCGATGTCGATATCGGCTTCCCGTTCGACGCCATCGGCACCGACCTGTCGGCGTTGATGACGATCGCCATCAGCGGCACCTATTCGATCAGGGGCCTGTCCGGTATCCGGGTCATCGACATGAAGCTGCCGGAACAATACCGGGGCGCCCATCCCGGCCCGCAATTCGGCGTGGCCGGCAGCCGCAGGCTGACCGGGGTCGAGGGCCGTCCCATCATCGGCACCATCGTCAAGCCGGCGCTTGGCCTCAGGCCGCACGAGACAGCCGCGATGGTGGGCGAACTGATCGAAGCCGGCGTCGATTTCATCAAGGACGACGAGAAGCTGATGAGCCCGGCCTATTCGCCGCTCGCTGAGCGGGTGAAGGCGATCATGCCGCTGATCCGCGACCACGAGCAAAAGACCGGCAAGAAAGTGATGTACGCCTTCGGCATCTCGCATGCCGATCCCGACGAGATGATGCGCAACCACGATCTGGTGCTGGAAGCCGGCGGCAATTGCGCGGTCGTCAACATCAACTCCATCGGATTCGGCGGCATGGCTTTCCTCAGGAAGCGCTCCGGGCTGGCGCTGCATGCGCACCGCAATGGCTGGGACATTCTCACCCGCCATCCCGGCCTCGGCATGGATTTCAAGGTATGGCAGCAATTCTGGCGGCTGCTCGGCGTCGACCAGTTCCAGATCAACGGTATCGGCTCGAAATACTGGGAGCCGGACGATTCTTTCATCCGCTCTTTCGAAGCGGTGACCACGCCGCTGTTTTCATCATACGATTGCACGCTGCCCGTGGCCTGCTCCGGCCAATGGGGCGGCCAGGCGCCCGAGACCTATGAGCGCACCGGCCGCACGGTCGATCTCCTCTATCTCTGCGGCGGCGGCATCGTCAGCCATCCGGACGGGCCCGGCGCCGGGGTGCGCGCGGTGCTGCAAGCGTGGCAGGCCGCGGTCGAGGGCATTACCCTCGACGAATTCGCGCGCGACCATGCCGAGCTGGCACGCTCGATCGAGAAATTCAGCGACGGCAAGGCGGCCTGAGCGAAGCCATGCAGAACCTGCTCCTGAGCTACTATGGCGACGACCTCACCGGCTCGACGGATGTCATGGAGGCGCTCGAGCTCGGCGGCGTGCCGACGGTGCTGTTCATGCGTCGGCCCGACGAGCGCCTGCTGGCGCGATTTTTCCATTGCCGCGCCGTCGGACTGGCCGGCACCAGCCGAAGCGAAACGCCGCAATGGATGGAGCAGAATCTGGCGCCCGCCTTCGAATGGCTGAAGAGCCTCGAAGCGGCGATCTGCCATTACAAGATCTGTTCGACCTTCGATTCCAGCCCGACGGTCGGCAATATCGGCCGCGCCATCGAGATCGGCCGGCGCATCTTCGGCCAGAGTAGCGTGCCGATGGTCGTCGGCGCGCCGCAGCTCAAGCGCTACACGGCCTTCGGCAATCTTTTCGCGGCGTTCCGCGGCGAGTATTTCCGCATCGACAGGCATCCGGTGATGAGCAGGCATCCGGTGACGCCGATGAACGAAGCAGACCTGCTCGTGCATCTCTCGCGCCAGACCAGTCTCAGCTCCGGCCTTGTCGACCTGGCTGCATTGCAGACCGACGATCTCGCGCAAACGGTCGACCAGGCCGTGCAAAACAGGGCGATCATCCTGTTTGATGTCGAAAGCCGCCAGACACAGAGACGCGTCGGCGAACAGATCTGGCGCATCCATGACCAAGGCCATGGCTTCGTCGTCGGATCCTCGGGCGTCGAATATGCCTTGCTTGCCGAATGGGCCGGCAAAGGCATTGCCTCCGGGCAGGCGTCGTTCGCGCCGCCGGGACCGGTAGACCGCCTCGCGGTGGTCTCGGGCAGCGTGTCGCCGACCACCGAAAAGCAGATCCGCCACGCCCTTGCCCACGGTTTCGACGGCGTCGAGATGGATGCCATGCAACTGGTCACGGAGGGCGCCAAGGAGGCAATCGAGCGCGCCGTCGCGAGCGGATTGGCAAGCCTGGCTGCGGGGCGCAGCGTCATCCTCTACACCGCGCTTGGCCCACAGGCCGACCGTGGCGCCGAGATCGACCGGATCGAAGGTGCGCGAAACACGCTCGGGCGAGCGCTGGGAACAATCCTGCGCCGGTTAATCGTGGAACAGAAACTCAAGCGCGCGGTGATCGCCGGCGGCGACACCTCCAGTCACGCGCTCGGACAATTGGCCATCGACGCGCTGACCGTGCGCATGCCGTTGCCGCAATCGCCGGGATCACCGCTCTGTGTCGCCCATGGCGGCGGCGCAATCGATGGACTCGAAATCGCGCTCAAGGGCGGCCAGGTCGGCACCGACGCCTATTTCGAGACGATCCGGCTGGGAAGCTAGACGTTTGTTTTTGCGCAATTCCGGACGGAAAACCGTACACACTTTTCCTGGAATTGCTCTAAGCCGTTGCCATGATGACGTGGGCCTGAATTTTGGCGGCCACCGCGCCGCTGCCATGTCTGTCTGCAATCGCGGATGCGGCGTAGTCGGTCGCGGCTTGCAGCTTCCCTGCCTCCCGGGCCTCGATTTCGGTGCGAAGCACAGTTCCCTGGCAATAAGCGACGGCGGGAAGGCGCGGCGAGGATGCACGGCTTTGTTCGGCTCTCGTCTCGATCATCACAGGAGAAAAGCCAGCCTCCTCCAGCTCGCGACGGATCACTGCCTTGTCGTGGTAGCCATGCGGCGTGCGTGCCAGAAAGCGCGGCGGATCGTCGGGGAAGATCCTTGCGAGAGCATTCGTCACATCATCGGCAAAGACGTTCTCCTCGATGCGATCCCATACGCTGAACAGGAAATGTCCGCCCGGCCTCAGGACACGCCTGGCTTCGCGGTAGGCCGATGGCCGGTCGGGAAAGAACATCGCACCGAACTGACAGCAAACGAGGTCGAAGGCCGCATCTTCAAACGGCAGCGCCAAGGCGTCCGCTTGACGCCATGTGATGCGACCGTCGGGAGGTTGTCGCGAAGCGGCATAGTCGAGCATCGGCTGGTTGAGGTCGGTTACCGTATAGCTTGCGCCGGGAGACAGTTTCGGCGCCAATGCACGGGTAACGACCCCGGTGCCGGCGGCCGTCTCCAAAACGGCGGCGGGCGACAGGGACGCTGCTCGTCCTGCAATATCCGCAGCGAAGGGCTCGAAAATCAACGGCACCATATAGCGGTCGTAGTTTTCCGGTATAGAGCCAGCGAATACCTTGTCCGTTTCCAGCATTGCCACCACCCGCCCTCTGCCTAGAGGCTCGGGAGATTAGCATATCATTCCTTGTTTTGCGGCGTTTTCGGCGGAGGCGGCGAGTCCAGCTCCAAATCAAAGAGATAGAGCATGATGTCGTCCGAAAACCGCTTCGCGCTTATGGCATCAGGCCTTAGTACAGAGGCTCGGCCATGTGCTTGGGCGCCGGCCACTGCGTCGTGACGCCGGGCTGCACCGGCCGCTCGAGATAGGTCGACAGCACCACGTAGCTGCGCGTCGAGGTGACGCCGGGTGTCTCGTAGAGGCGCGACAGCAGGCCTTCGAGCGCCCGCGTGTCCTCCGTACGGACCTTCAGCAGCATGCAGGTGTCGCCGGCAACCGTGTGGATCTCCTCGACCTCCGGATATTGCGAAACCGCCATCAGCTCCGGCGTCTTGCCCCAGCCCTTGGTGTCGATATGCACGAATGCCAGCAGCGGCTTCTTGACCGCCTTGGGGTCGATGATGGCAGCCGTGCCGCGAATGGCGCCGCTGCGCCGAAGGCGCTTGACGCGCTCATGCGCGGCGGGCGGCGAGAGGCCGACACGATCGCCGAGCTCAGCATAGCTGACCGTGGCGTCGTCGACGAGAACGCCTAATATCTTTCTGTCGATCGCGTCGACATCGCGGGGCGCCGGCCTGTTCTGCGGAATGCTATTTGTTTCTTCGTTCATAGTGCAAATTCCCGATTGTAGCCGAATAAAATACGGCCATTATGAATATATGTCGAACAGCGATCAAGCAGTAACCCTGGGTGCGAATGCCCGGCCGCCCATCCCGGCGCTGGCCTATCTCTTGACCGGATGCATCGCCGTCATCGGCTCGAACTCCCTGGTGCTGGGTCCGATTGCTCCCGCCGTGGCCGTGTCGTTCGCGACCAGCGTGCCTGTCGTCATGATGGCGGCCGCCGCGTTCGGCCTCGGCACCTCGGCGAGCGCCTTGTTCCTGGCGCGCTACATCGACCGGGTCGGCGCGCGCCGGATGCTTCAGGCGGCCTTGCTGCTGCTGGCGTTGGCGCTTGTCGCAAGCGCTGCGGCGCCGACGGTGACGGCGCTGGTCGCCGCGCAGCTTCTCGCCGGCATCGCCGCCGGCGTCGCCATGCCGGCAATCTATGCCAGCTCCGCGGCGATTGCCCCACCTGGACGGGAAAGCGGGACGATCGGCGTTGTGCTGACCGGATGGACGCTGAGCATGGTGGCCGGCGTTTCGCTGTCGGCGGTGCTTGCCGATCTCGTGCACTGGCGGGCCGTCTTCGCCGCCGTGGCGCTGCTGGCGGCGCTGGCGCTTGGCAGCCTTACCGCGTCGTCACTCCCGGATGTCAGAAAGGCCGGCCCGGCGCCGGCGCCGCTCGAGGCGCTCGGCATTCCCGGCATCGTGCCGCTTCTGATCGCCTGCGGCGCCTTCATGACCGCCTTCTATGGTGTCTATGGCTATCTTGGCGACCATCTGCACAGCGGGCTGGGTCAGCCGGTCAGCGCCAACGGCCTGGCCGCACTCGCCTATGGCGCCGGGTTCGGCACGGCGGCGCTCTTCGACGGCATCATCGATCGCCTGGGGGCTCGCCGCGTCATGCCCTTCGCTTACCTGCTCGTCGCCATCGTCTATGTCGCGATCGCCGCGACAAGCAACAGCTATGGCATGATGCTCGCCATGGTGGCGGCCTGGGGTCTCGCCAATCACTTCGGTCTGAACGTGCTGGTGATGCGTCTGTCGGCGCTCGATCCGTCACGGCGCGGCACGATCATGGGCCTGAACAGCGCGGTGACATATCTGGCGGTCTTTGTCGGCACCACCGGCTTCGGGCCGCTATATTCGGATTTCGGCTTTGCCGCATCGGCAATGGTGGCGGCGTTGCTGATGCTGGTCGCGGCTTCGGCCGCCGCCTGGCGCACGCGCCAGCCACACAGGACGTGATGGGCCACCAGCCCGCGCGCGGTTGACAGCGGCGCCCCTGCCCTTCCATACAAAGCCGTTAATGTTCTCAGGGCGGGGTGAAAGTCCCCACCGGCGGTAAGGACTCCTGATTGCGCACGATTTCTTTCCGAAAACCGGTCCGGTTTTCGGGGTCATGCGCGGGACCCAAGCCCGCGAGCGCTTTCCGGCAAAACCGGAAGGGTCAGCAGATCCGGTGTGATTCCGGAGCCGACGGTCACAGTCCGGATGGAAGAGAACGAAACGGAAGACGGACCGCCCCGGCGGCCGGTTTTCGTATCGTGCGTCCTGATTCTGGTTCGAAACGGAAGGATGGACCCATGAATCAGCATTCCCACAAAGACTATGAAACGACCCGCGTTGCCGTTGTCAGGGCACGCTGGCACGCGGATATCGTCGACCAGTGCGTCGCTGCCTTCGAGGCGGAGCTTGCTGCACTGGGCGACGGCCGCTTTGCCGTCGAAATCTTCGACGTGCCCGGCGCCTACGAGATCCCGCTGCACGCCAAGACATTGGCCGAGACGGGTCGCTACGCCGCGATCCTCGGCGCTGCCTTCGTCGTCAATGGCGGCATCTATCGGCACGAATTCGTCGCCGGCGCCGTCATCGACGGCATGATGAACGTGCAGTTGACGACCGGCGTGCCGGTGCTTTCGGCGGTACTGACGCCGCACAATTACCACGACAGCTCCGAGCACCACCGCTTCTTCCTCGAGCACTTCCAGGTGAAGGGCAAGGAAGCGGCCGGCGCATGCCTCCAGATTCTGGCGGCGCGAAGGCACATCGCCGCCTGAAACAGCCGAGAGCGGGGTGGAAATCGCGGTAACAGCCTGTAGTATCTCAGGAAAATGCCGAGTTCGGGAGGATGCCGGTGCAGACCAAGAAGATCATCAATGACGGCAACCGTGCCGTCGACGAGATGCTAGAGGGGATTCTGGCCGCGCATCCCAGCCATCTCAGGAGCGTGGACGGCAACCCGCGCTCGATCATCGCCCGCAACGGACCGCGTCCCGGCAAGGTCGGGCTCGTCGTCGGCGGCGGCTCGGGCCATGAGCCGACCTTTCTCGGTTTTGTCGGCAAGGGCCTGGCGGACGCGGCGGCGATCGGCAATGTCTTTGCCTCGCCGCCACCCGATCCCATCCTTGAATGCGCCAAGGCGGCGAACGGCGGCGCCGGCGTCCTGTTCACGTACGGCAACTATGCCGGGGACGTGATGAATTTCGACATGGCGGCCGAAATGGCCGCCATGGACGATATCGAGGTGCGCACGGTGCTGACCACCGACGATGTCGCCTCGGCACCGCGCGACCAGCGGCAGAAGCGTCGCGGCGTCGCCGGCAATTTCTTCGTCTTCAAGGCGGCCGGCGCGGCCTGTGACCGCATGCTCTCCTTCGACGAATGCGAGCGCATGGCGCGCAAGGCCAACGACCATACCTTCACCATGGGCGTGGCGCTGTCGCCCTGCTCGCTGCCGCAGACCCGGCGGCCGAATTTCGAGATCGGCGCCGACGAGATGGAGATCGGCATGGGCATCCATGGCGAGCCGGGCATCGCGCGCGGCAAGCTCGGGACCGCCGACGAGATCACCGACGAGATGCTGGACAAGATTCTCGCCGAGATGGCGCCTTCGCCTGGCGACAAGGTTGCGGTGCTGGTCAATTCGCTGGGCTCGACACCGTTGATGGAGCTCTACATCATGAACCGTCGCGTCAAGCAGCGTCTCGACGACATCGGCGTTTCCATCCATGCGACCTGGGTCGGCAATTACTGCACGTCGCTCGAAATGGCCGGCGCCTCGGTGACGCTGTTCCATCTCGATGGCGAGTTGCAGACCATGCTCGACCATCCGTGCGACTGCGCCATGTTCCGCGCCGGCTGAGGAGTGACCCGTGAGCATCGATAGCGCTGACCTGAAGAGAATGTTCGATGCGATCGCGGTGGCGATCGAAGCCGACAAGGACCGGCTCTGCCAGCTCGACGGCGTCATCGGCGACGCCGATCACGGCATCGCCATGGCGCTCGGCTTCAACGCAGTGCGCGACGCGCTGGCGCCACTCGACCTGACGGCGACCGAGCCGACCGCGCTTCTCAACATGGCGGCTAAATCGTTCCTCAACGCGGTCGGTGCGTCGTCTGGCCCGCTCTATGCCACCGCCTTCATGCGCGCCGCCGCTGCCGTCAAGGGCAAGACCACGCTAGCTGATGCGGATGTCGTCGCGCTGTTCCAGGCGATGGCGCAAGGCATCCGCGATCGCGGCAAGGCCGAGATCGGCGAGAAGACGATGATCGACGCCTGGTTGCCGGCGGCGGAAGCGGCCGGCGCCAGCAATGCGGCGGGAAAAGGTCTTGCCGAAAGCCTCGACGCGGCAGTGGACGCGGCGCGCCTGGGGGCCGAGGCGACCAAGGACATGATCGCCGTCAAGGGCCGCTCCTCGCGGCTCGGCGAACGCTCGCTCGGCCATATCGACCCCGGCGCCGCCTCGGCCGTGACCGTCATCGAGGCTTTGCGCGACAACCTGGCTTAGGCCTGCTTCGCTTCATCGAGCTTGTTGATCGCCTGGACATTGCCGGCCGACGGTCCCTTCTCGTCGAACTCCGAGGCCAACCAGGTATCGACGATCGCCTTGGCGAGTTCCGGGCCGATGACGCGGGCGCCCATGGTGATGATCTGCGCGTTGTTGGATTTGGCGGCGCGCTCCGCGGAATAGGTGTCGTGGGTGAGTGCCGCCCGGATGCCAGGCACCTTGTTGGCCGAGATCGAGACGCCGATGCCGGTGCCGCAGAACAGGATGCCGCGGTCGTTCTCGCCGTCGATGATCGTCTGCGCGAGCTTTTGTGACAGGTCGGCATAAAAGCCGGCCTGGCTGAGATCGCTGACGGCAAGTCCGGGCTTCGTCGCCAAATGTGCGGCGATGACATCGAGCAGCGGCTTGCCGGCGCTGTCGGCTCCAATGGCTATTTTCATGGTCGTATCCTTCCTTGAATGAGATTTCGTTCGTTCAGATCGCCGCCGAGGAGCGCCTGAGGATGTCGACATAGCCCTCCACCTGCCAGGCCGAGCGGCCGATAAAGAGGCCATCGATGCTGGGCTGGCCGATCAGCTCGGCCGCGTTGCCGGGATTTACGCTGCCGCCATAGAGCACCGGCGGGATGGACGGCAGCAGGCCGCCGGCCACTTTCTTGATCAGCGCCTGCTGTTTTTCGGCATAGGCGGAGCTGGCCGGAATACCCTTGTCGCCGATCGCCCAGACCGGCTCATAGGCAAACAGGATTTTTGCCGCCTTCGCCCCGCCTTCGAGGAACAGCAGCGCACCCTCGACCTGGCCGGTCAACACCGCATCCGCCTTGCCGTTTTCGCGCTCCGCCAGCGTCTCGCCGACGCAGATCAGCGGTATCAGTCCGTGCTTGACGGCGGCCGCCGTCTTCAGGCCGACGGTACGATCGGTCTCGCCGAAATGCTCGCGCCGTTCGCTGTGGCCGAGTTCGACCATGTCGAGACCGCAGTCGCTCAGCATCAGCGGCGAAATCTCGCCGGTCCAGGCCCCGGCATCGGCCCAGTGCATGTTCTGGGCACCGACCTTGACCCGCGTCGACGACAGCGCCTGCTTGACCTCGCGCACCGCCGTGAACGGCGGGATGACGAAAGGCTGGATGCGCTCGTCGAAGCCTGGCACGAAGCCGGCCAATGCCCCGGCGAAATCCAGCGCCTCGGCGAGCGTCTTGTTCATCTTCCAGCTTGTACCGACCCAATAAACCACGCCTGCGCTCCTTGATCCTCAATCCTTGTTGGCGACCACCGTCAACGAAACGCCGGCTGCATCCAGTGCGGCGCGCATTCCAGGCTCAGGCGCGCGAC
Organism: Mesorhizobium sp. B2-1-1; assembly: GCF_006442975.2. NCBI lineage: Bacteria > Pseudomonadati > Pseudomonadota > Alphaproteobacteria > Hyphomicrobiales > Phyllobacteriaceae > Mesorhizobium > Mesorhizobium sp. B2-1-1. Next base: position 4,779,579 of record NZ_CP083954.1, read on the forward strand.
CGGTGAAGACGGCATCGAACGCCTCGAGTTCGGTCAGGAAATGCAGCGCCGTGCGGCCGAACTTGCCGTGATCGACCAGAAGGTATTTGCGGGTCGCTGCTTCCATCATCAGCCGCTTGATCTGCACCACCTCCTGGTCCTGGTGGAAAGCGGAGGCGCCGTGGATAGCCGATGACGACAGGAAGGCGACGTCCGCGCGCAGCGATCTCAGCGAAGCCTCGGCAAGCAGTCCGAAGAAGCCGTGGAACTTCTTGCTATACTGGCCGCCGAGCGCAATCAGGTCGATGCCCCCGGCGCCGGCCAGGTCCTGGATGACGGCCAGATTGTTGGAGATCACCGTCAGCGGCCTGAAATCGGCGAGATGCCGTGCGATGCCGCCAGCCGTCGAGCCGTCGTCGATGATGACAGTCTGGCCGGGTTCGATCATCGCCACGGCGGCCGCCGCAAGGCGCTGCTTTTCCCCTGTCGCCTGCTTTTGCCGGTAGCGAAAATCGCTTTCGAAGAGACCGCTCGGCTGGATCGAAGCGCCGCCACGCACCTTGCGCAGGAAACCGCTCTCCTCAAGGTCGTCGAGGTCACGATGCACCGTCATCCTGGAGACGCCAAAGCGTGAGGCAAGATCGTCGACGCTCGCCGCGCCGACGTCCATCAGAAAGTCCATGATGCCTTGACGCCTGTTATCGCTCTTCATTGCTGCCGATGTCCGCCAACCGACGCTGGCTCCTCGATAAGATAACATATTTCTTCCTGAAACTATCATGATTTTTGTGATAATGAGATGTTTTCCTGGGATATTCCCGTGGCTTTCATCACGGCCCTGTAACAAGAATTGCTGCCGGGACGGTGTCTGACGGTTGCGGTTGCGCGGAAATCCGGCCAGAAGCATCGGTGGGCTGGACGATGCGCGGACAGCCAGCAAGCACAGGTTAGAAACCAGATACGGGAGACTATTCGTTGGCTCGCATCACACTGAGACAATTGCTCGATCACGCCGCCGAATACGGCTATGGCGTGCCGGCCTTCAACATGAACAACATGGAACAGGGCCTCGCCATCATGGAGGCTGCGGAGGAGACCAAGTCGCCGGTCATCCTGCAGGCAAGCCGCGGTGCGCGTGCCTATGCCAATGACGTGGTGCTGGCCAAGCTGATCGATGCGCTGGTCGAGATCCATCCCGACATCCCGGTCTGCATGCACCTCGACCACGGCAACAACGAGGCTACCTGCGTCACCGCGATCCAGCATGGTTTCACCTCGGTGATGATGGATGGATCACTCAAGGAGGACGGCAAGTCGCCGGCCGACTACGCCTATAATTCGGGCATCACCAAGCGCGTCGTCGATATGGCGCATTGGGGCGGCGTTTCGGTCGAAGGCGAGATCGGCGTGCTGGGCTCGCTGGAGAGCGGCGGCGGCGAGCAGGAGGACGGCCACGGCGTCGAAGGCGCGATCAGCCACGACCAATTGCTCACCGATCCGGTGCAGGCCGAGCAGTTCGTGCGCGACACCCATGTCGACGCGCTGGCGGTTGCCATGGGCACCAGCCACGGCGCCTATAAATTCTCGCGCAAGCCGGACGGCGCGGTGCTGGCGATGAACGTCATCGAGGAAATCCACCGCCGCCTGCCGAACATGCACCTGGTCATGCATGGTTCGTCCTCGGTGCCGGAGGATCTGCAGGAGATCATCAACAAATATGGCGGGCAGATGAAGCCGACCTGGGGCGTGCCGGTGGAAGAGATCCAGCGCGGCATCAAGCATGGCGTGCGCAAGATCAACATCGACACCGACAACCGCATGGCGCTGACCGGCGCGATCCGCAAGGTGCTGACGGAAAATCCCTCGGAATTCGACCCGCGCAAATATCTGACGCCGGCGATGGCGGCGATGAGGAAGCTGTGCAAGGAGCGTTTCGAGCAGTTCGGCACCGCCGGCAACGCGCCGAAGATCAAGCCGCTGCCGGTCTCGGAAATGGCCAAGCGTTACAAAGCGGGCAGCCTCGATCCGAAATTCGGCTAAACGACCAGTTCCCGGAGCGGTTCAGTGTTGGATAGAACCGCCGAACCGCTCCAGCTCTTTACGGGATGAGAACACCGGCCGAGGTCGCGGAACGTCCTGCGCGGCGAAGCCCAACCGTGTCAAACAGGCTCGCGCCAGGGCTGCATTGCTGTCGATGACGACCAATCCGTTCGTAGGGTTGAGGCTGGCGGCCACCACCGACAGTTCGGTGCAGCCGAGAACGGCCGTATCGGCGCCGGCCGATCGCGCGATTTCAAGCGCGCGCTCGGTTTCGCTCGCCGCCTCCGCGATCGAACCACCCTTGACCAGGCCGATCGCTCTATCGACGCGACCCTGGAATTCCGTGACGGCGGGAAAGCAGAGCTCAAATCCCGCCGCCGACATCCTGTCCCGATAGAAGCCGGAGACCAGCGTGCCCTGCGTGGCGAGGATCGTAACCTTGCCTCGGCCCAGGCTACGATGGGTTTCAGCTACGACCGCGTCGGCGATATGGATGATCCGCGCCTGCGAGCTCGCCGCCAACTGCTCATACCAATGATGGGCGGTGTTGCACGGCATCGCGATACAGGCAACGCCGAGCGCATTGAGCGTCGAGACCCCGGCTTTCAAAGACGCCAGCGGACCGTCATGGCCGGCAAGGATCGCCTCGGTCCTGTCAGGCAGCTGTGGCACGCTGAGGATGACGGCGGGCACATGCTCATTGTCCCGGAACGCCTGGGTCATTCGGGTCAGCTTGAAGTAGAAGTCAGCCGATGCCAACGGCCCGAGGCCGCCAATGACGCCGAGCTGGAGGCTGATGCCATGGTCGATCATCGAGCGGGCTCGGCTTCGAGCTGTTCCGACGCCGCTTCGACAGACTGCGTTGTCTCCCTGTGGCTGGGCGCGATCATTGCGGTGCTCGCCGCAACGGTGCAGACGCTGGACAGCGTCATGAACGTGTCGACGGCCGCGTCGACCGCGACGAACAGGGCGAACGCCGCCTCGAAGGGAATCTTCAGGTAGCCACAGACGATCGACATCTGGGACAGGATGAGCAGGCTGCCCATGCCGCCGGTCGTGAGCGCGAGAAGCGCCGAGGTGATGCCGACGAGCAGGAGGTCGGGGATTGCCAGCGGACGGCCGTAGAGCTGGGCGATGAAAAGAACACCAGACGTGTAAAGCAGCGCCGGGCCTGTCCGCAGCAGTGCCGCCTGCAGCGGCACGAGCAGTTCGACGACCACGAGGCTGAACCGCAGACGCTCGCTCAGCAGGTTTATGACCCACGGAAGCGAGGCGACGGTAGAGCGCGTGGTGATGGCTACCATGAGAAGGGGCTGACAGGTCTTGATCGTGGCCCAGTAGCTTCGCCGAGAGCGGATGGCGATAACGCCAAATGCGCCGGCGATGAATGTGAGGCAGGAAAGACCCATCACCAGCAGATAACCGCCCATCAGCGTGAGCGGCTTGGTTCCGGTCGACGCGGTCTGATCCGCGATCAGGATGAAGGTTGCAAACGGCAATCCCCAGATGAACCAGTTGGTAAGGACCGTGCAGGCCCGGTAAACCGCGTTCAGCGCCTGAGACAGGCTCATGGACGAAGGCTGGGGAATCTTGCCCATCGCGAGCCCGAAAAGCAGGCAGAACAGCAGGACCTGGATGGTTTGACCGGAGGCCAGCGCGCTGAAGACGTTGTTCGGTACAAGATCGAGCAGTATCGAACGCCCGGTGTCGGATCCCTCATTGGGTGGTGGTTGGTAGGGGAATGCGAGATCGGTGGATACGCTGCCCTGCGAATTGATGAACTCGCCAAGCTCGATGCGCGATTGAGGATTCTCGATCTGGCCCGGCTGAAGGACAAGCGAGTAGGTGCCACTCACCAATACGCTCAGGAACGACACGACCAGCACCGCCATACCCACCCGGCCAAGGTAACGGACCGAGTTGGGATCCTGAACCATCGACATGATCGAGAAGATGACCGACGAGACCAGGTAGGGCAGGACGACCATCTTGAGGAAATTCAGGTAGAGCTGCGCCACCGGGCTGATCGCATGGGCAAATGCTGGATAATAGAGGCCGCAAAGGATTCCCGCCCCGATCATCGCAATCGTCGTCGCGGGCGAGCGCAATATGCGCCTCGCCGCCAGGCGCCAATCGAAAGCCAAGGGTCCGGCTGCTTCCGTGACGGCCATCGTCAGGCTTTGCTCCCCAACCGGTAGCGCGCGATGATCTCGTCAGTGTTGAGAACCTGCTGACCGCGCGCGAGATCGAGGTAAAGGTCGATAAACGCCGCGAGATGCGGATTGTCCGGTCGCACACCGATTGCGATCGTGTCTACCTTGTCGGTCAGCGTGATCGAGCGCGCGGCGACCGTCATCGACGGATCGTCGACCATCAGCTTCTTGATCTCGAAATCGTCGCGATACGCCATGTCGATCGTCCCGTCGCGGATCGCATCGACAACCATGTCCCAGCCTGCAAAACGATGAACTTGTGCATGCGGGAAGGTCGTCGCGGCATAGGTTGCGAATGAAGAGCCCTCGATCACGCCGAGATCGCCCGAGAAATCGCGGATGATCTGCTCGGGTGGTTTGCCTTGCGCGATGCGCGCCAGGTTGAGGCGATTGGCGATGAGGCCTTGGTGCAGCATGGCATAGGGCCGGGAATAGAGGATTGAGCGGCCACGGCGAAGGGTTCGGCTGAGCTTGCCGATGGCTATGTCCGCCTGGCCGGAAGTCAGCTGTTTCACCATGCCGTCGAACGTTGCGGCGGATCGGTCGAACACCGGCTCGACGCCAAGCTCCGCTGCTATGCCGCGGGCCAGTTCCATGTCTATGCCGCTGTCCCCCGATCCATCGGCCGGGAAAAATGGATCGGAGGCAAAGGCCGGCATCGCAATGCGCAGCGCATTGTCGCTGATGACGGGAGCGATCTCCGCCTGCTGTCCTGGAGTGTTGGCCGCCCGAGCTTGCGCGACCAGCAAGCCGACGCTTCCGGCCGTGAGCAGCGTGCGACGTGTAACCGACATGCGGGTTCTCTAGTTCGCGAGGGAAGCCGGACAACAAATCGGACCAATTCGCAGTATGCATGGCGAAGTTAAACAAAAGTATCTTTCGCATTGTACTTTTATAGCAATCAGCAGCGCAGGCTGCCGCAATACTCGCATTATGTAATGTATCTGGGATATCTGATTGCTTCGCTGGCGGGCCAACCGGTTGGACCGCCAACAGGCGCGAGTGGCATCGGCTGCCGCCCCGACCTCTACCCGGTTTTCGGCAGCAGATCAGGCCTGCCCGTGTCGATAAAGGGCGCCCAGTAGTCGACCGATTCGCGGATCATGGCGACCACCTGGTGGTCGACCGGTTCGCGCTCGCGGAACGACAGTTCGAGGCAGATCTCGTTGTCGGTGCCGCCGCCGCGCCGCACCGTCTCCAGCAGCTTTTCAGGCGTGATGCGGCCGTCCCTGTTGTGAGCCGCTGTGAACGGCCAATGACCACCCTTGTTCCTCGACGATTGCTTGATGTGGATGATCGGCGACTTCCTGGGGAAAGCCTCGGCCCAGGCATAGGGATCGATATCGGCCGGGTTGCTGGAGGTGACGTCGCCATGGTCGATGTCGACCATCATCTCCAGCGGAATGGCCATGCCGGCCGCGTCGATCGCATTCTGCAGCAGCCTGCAATTCTCGATCGTGTGGCCGAACTCGCGGCCGACCGACATCGGCTCCCAGAACAGGTAGTTAAGCCCGGCCGCGCGGGCGTGTTCGGCGACCTCGCGCCAGCATTCCAGTGCAATGTCGAACAGGCGCGCGCGGCGCGCGGGATCATCATAATCGCGATGGGTGAAGATCGCGAATTGGGTACCCATGCCGCCGGCGCCAAGCTCGGCCGAGATGTCGGCAAAGGTCTTGAACCAGCAGACATAGTAGCGGCGCACGTCCGCGTCTGGATGGCCGAAATGGTTGAGCCGGCCGTAAGGACCGGTCATGCCCGAGGTCACGCGCACGCCCGTGCGGGAGAGTGCGCCACGAAACAGGCGGACGAATTTCACGATCGTCGCCGCCGGCCAGCCCGGATTGACGAATTCATGCGTGAGCTGAATGTCCCTGATGCCGATGTCGTAGGCAATGGTATCAACCAGGTCGTCAGGCTCGGCAAAGCGATTGACCAGCGGATTGGTGTTGAGGGAGAGCGTGAATGCCAAGATCGCGATCCTCTCAGCCCTGTCGCGCTACATTGGCAATGATTGCCATCACCCTGCCCTCGCCAGCCGGCTCGCGCACCAGTGTTCGAAAGCCGATCTCTCCTCGGCGGAAAGATGCAGGCCGTGCTTGGTGCGCCGTTCGAGAATGTCGGCCGGTGTCTCAGCCCATTCCTGCTCGAACAGGTAACTGGCCTCGCGCTCGAAGAAATCCTTGCCGAAACATCGCCCGAGTTCCGCGAGCGAACGGGCCGCGCCGACCAGAAGACGTGTCCTGGTGCCGTAGAGCCGACCGTAATGCTTGAGCAGCGATGCAGGCATCCATGGATACTCCCGCCCGAGATCTCCTAGAAACTGTTCGAAATCGGCATTGGCGATGTCGCCGCCAGGCAGATGCGCCTTCGCCGTCCAAGGCTTGCCCATCCGGGGGAAGAACGGAGCGATCCTGTCCAGCGCATGCTCGGCGAGCTTGCGGAAGGTGGTGATCTTGCCGCCGAAGACGGACAGCAGCGGCGCCTCAGCATCCGGCGCGTCGAGTTCGAAAATATAGTCGCGGGTCACGGCACTCGGGTTGTCGGCATTGTCGTCATAGAGCGGCCTGACGCCGGAGAACGAATAGACGACATCGCCGCGCGCGAGGCCACGCTTGAAATAACGGTTGACCACCCTGATCAGGTATTCGATCTCGCTCTCATCCGCCGCCACGTCCTCGGGTCGGCCGTCATAGGGAATGTCGGTGGTGCCGATCAAGGCGAGATCGCCCTGATAAGGATTGATGAAGATCACCCGCTTGTCGCTGTTCTGGATGAGGTAAGCTTGGCGGCCCTCCCAGAATTTGGGCACGACGATATGGCTGCCCTTGACCAGCCGGACATTGCGCGTCGAGTTCTGGCCAGCAACGCGGTTGATGATGTCGTTGACCCAAGGGCCAGCGGCATTGACCAGCGCCCGCGTTCGCACGGTGGTTTTCACGCCGGTCTTGCCGTCGCGCATCTCCACCGACCAGAGGCCGCCTTCCCGGCGGGCGGCGGTGCAGGCGGTTCGGGTGAAGATCTTCGCTCCGCGCTCGCGCGCATCCAGCGCATTGATCAGCACGAGACGGGCGTCGTCGACCCAGCAATCGGAATATTCGAAACCGCGCTTGAACTCGTCCTTGATCGGCGCGCCCTCGGGCGCGGTGCGCAGGTCGAGCGTGCGGGTGGCCGGCAGCCGCTTGCGGCCGCCGAGATGGTCGTAGAGGAACAGGCCGAGCCGCACCAGCCAGGCCGGCCGGTCGTCAGGACTGTGCGGCAGCACGAAGCGCATCGGCCAGATGATGTGCGGTGCCGATTCCAGGAGTACCTCGCGCTCGATCAGCGCCTCGCGCACCAGGCGGAACTCGTAATATTCGAGGTAGCGCAGGCCGCCATGGACGAGCTTGCCCGATCGCGAACTGGTGCCTTCCGCCAGATCGTCCTTTTCGCACAGGATGACGGAGAGGCCGCGGCCTGCTGCATCGCGGGCTATGCCGGCGCCGTTGACGCCGCCGCCGATGACGAAAAGGTCGACGATTTCGGGTCCGCCACTCATCTCGTCACGATCTCGCTGCCGGATTTACACACCATGGCTGCCGCCTCAGCACGGATTGACCGGAGGCAGCCCGGCGATATAGCGGCGCACTTCCTCGGCGGCCTGCTCGGCCGCATAGGTCACGGTGCGCACCGAGGCGCCGGCGATATGCGGCGTCAGCGTCACGTTGGGAAGCTGCAGCAAGGGCCAGTCCGACGGCACAGGCTCGACCGCGAACGTCTCCAGCATGGCGCTGGCGATCTGGCCTGAAACAAGCGCCTCATAGAGTGCGTCATAGTCGACCAGCGGCCCGCGCGCCGTGTTGACGAAGATCACCCCGGGTTTCATCCGCGCGATGGTGTCCTTGCCGATCAGGCCGCGCGTCTCCGGCGTCACCCGCGAATGCAGCGTGACCACGTCGGAGCGGGATAGGAGATCGTCAAGCGCGACCAGTTCGACGCCGGCGTTGCGGTCCTCTGCGCTCAACTGCACATAGGGGTCGCTGACCAGAACGTGGCAGCCGAAAGCGCGCAGCAGCCTGACTACCTTTGTTCCGATATTGCCGTAACCGACGACGCCGACCGTCATCTCGCTAAGCTCGCGGCCGGTGCGGTCGGCGCGGTAGAGATCGCCGCGCCATTCGCCCCTGCGCAGCGCTTCGTGGCCGACCCGGATCAGCCGCGTTTCGGCCAATATGGCGCCGATGGTGAATTCGGCCACGGCGGTCGCGTTGCGGCCGGGCACGTTGACGACGGTGATGCCATGCGCGCGCGCCGCTTCCATGTCGATGTTGATCGGGCCGCCGCGCGACACCGCGACCAGCTTCAGGGCCGGCAGGCGGCGCATCATGCCCTCCGACAATGGTGCAAGCTGGGTGACGAGGATCTCGGCATCGCCAATGAACTCGACGACCTCGTCGGGACGGCCGAAATACTCCTTGACCTTGTCGAGGCCGAGCGCCGGATCGCCGAATTCCATCGGCTCGTCGGGCCAGGCGGTCTGCAATGTCCTGACATCGAGGTCACCGCTCGCGACCTTCTCGATTTTGGCGCGAAACACCTCCGGAAGCATGAAGTTGTCACCAATGATCGCTATTTTCCTGGGCATACTCGACTTCTCAATTTGCCTGCACCGAAGCCATCGCGCGCCAGACCGGCCGCAGCGCCTGGTGCGCCAACATGTAGGACGGGGTCATCCTGTCGTAGATCGCGGCGAGGTCCCGATCACTCGGCTCCGCCTCGCCAAGCAGCGGCGTCACCCATTCCGCGACGCATTCGTCCATCGACTTGTACAGGCCGACGCAGACCGCGGCTATCATCGCCGCGCCGGCCGCCCCGGCCTCCTCGCGCTGGCTGGTGCGGATGTCTGCGCCGACGGCGGCTCCGAGGATCTTGCGCAGCGCCGGGCTTCGGGCGGCGCCTCCGGTCAGCCGGATCTCGCGCGGCAATGGCCCCATGGCGGCGTAGCAATCGCGCGCGGCGAAGGCCAATCCCTCGAAGACGGCGCGCACCAGGTCGGCATAGCCGTGGCGCGAGGATATGCCGACGAAGCCGGCCCTGGCATTGGCATCGACGAACGGCCCCCGCTCGCCGGCCTCGGACACATAGGGCTGGTAGAGCAGCGAGGCGGGCTGCGAGGCGGCGATCCAGGTGTCGACGAGCGCGATCATCTCGCCATTGCTGCGGGTGATGCCTTGCGAAGCGAGGATGCCGGAAGCGAGCCCAAGCACCCAGTCGATGTTGAGGGTCGCCGCCATGTTGGACTGCATCTGCGCGAACACGCCGGGCGCCGGCATGGCCATGGTGTAGCCGGTTGCCGCCTCGTTCAGTTGCACGTCGTCCGGCGTCTCGGCCAGCCGCATATGCATGCCAGTGGAACCGATGATGGTGCAGCCGGGCTTGCGCTCGCGGTCGAGCAGGCCGGCGCCAAGCGCGGTGCAGACGACGTCGACATAGCCGAGCACGACCGGCGTGCCGGCAAGTATGCCGGTGGCGGCGGCCGCCGCCTGCGACAGACCGGCGCTGTGCCTGGTGCCGTCTGTGACCGGCGGTAGCAAATGCCTGAGGTCGGCGACGCCGAGCACGTCGAGCACATCCTCGCTATAGTCGCGGGTGCGGAAATCGCCAAAGGTGAAGGTTCCCTCGGAGGGGTCGGTGGCGCGCTCGCCGGTCAGCTTGAAATAGAGCCAGTCCTTGCAGTGAAACGCCGTCGCCGCCTTGTCGAGCATTTCAGGCATGTTGCGCTTCATGAACACGAACTGCGAGCCCTGCTGGCAGGCGGCGAGCCCGCTGCCGGTCTTTTCGAAGCGCAGCCGGTCCTCGGGCCGCGCGCGGATCTCCTCGACGACGCCGGCGGCGCGCGCGTCGAGCCAGAGCCAGCCCTTCGCCACCGGCTCGCCCTTGCCGTCGATCAGCCAGGTGCCGTCGCCCTGCCCGGTCACCGCGATGGCGATGGTCCGGCCGGCGAGATCGGGCACTTTCTCGGCGAGCTGGCGCAAGGTCGCCGCCGCATCCGCCCATGTGCGCGCAAGATCCTGTTCGGCGCCGCCGCCCGGCCGCGTCTCGTAATGGTTCGGCGTTGCCGCGGCGGCGATCTGCCGGCCTTTCGTGTCGAAGGCGATGGACTTGATGACGGAAGTACCGGCGTCGATACCGATCAAGAGATCACGCATCAGGCGAGCTCCATGCCGTGCGAAATGGCCTCGCCGCTCGCCTGGTCGAAGACATGCAGGTTCTTCGGGTCGATGCTGACATTGATCGGCGCGCCAAGATCCAGCCGGGTGCGGTCGTGCTCGACCAGGACCAGCGAGCCGCCGGCGAAATCGGCCGCGATATGGGTCTGGTCGCCAAGCCACTGGTTGGCCGAGACCCTGGCGGGAACACCCTCCTTCGAGCGCCGCACCGCATAAGGCCTGATGCCGATGACCACCCGCTCGCGGCTGAGCAGCTGGTCGCGGACCGGAGCGCTGAAGGCGTCCTTGTCGTAGTCCAGCGACAGCCCGTCGGGAAGCCTGAGATTGATGCGGCCGGCGGTGGCGCCGACATAGGCCTCGAAGACGTTCATCGGCGGCTCGCCAACGAAGGTGCCGGTGAACAGGTTCGCCGGACGCTCCTTGATCCTGTCCGGCGTATCGAACTGCTGCAGCACGCCGCCTTCCATCACCGCGATGCGGTCGGCAAGCGCATTGGCCTCGGTCTGGTCGTGCGTGACCAGGATCGCGGTCAAGCCGCGCTCCTTGATGAAATGCTTGATGCGGCCGCGCAGCACGGCACGCAGCTGCGGTTCGAGCTGCCCCATCGGCTCGTCCAGCAGATGCAAATCGGCGTCGCGGATCAGCGCCCGGCCGAGGCTGGCGCGCTGCTGCTGGCCGCCGGAGATAGAGCTTGGGTAACGCTCCAATATATCCTCGATCTCGAGCAGCTTGGCGATGCTGGCGACCCTGGCCTCGACCTCGCTTCTGGGCAGCCGGGCCGCCTTGAGCGCGAAGGCCATGTTCTCGCGCACCGTCAGCGGCGGGTAGAGCGAATAGCCCTCGAAGGCCATCGCCACGTTACGCCTGACCGGCGGCAGCGTGTGCACCTGGCGGCCGGCGACCGAGATCGCGCCGCGCGACACCTCCTCGAAGCCGGCGATCATGCGCAGCGTCGAGGTCTTGCCGCAGCCGGACGAACCGAGCAGCGCCACGATCTCGCCCTTGCCGATCTCCATCGTCAGCTTCTTGACGGCGTGGACGCCCCGGTCGATCGGGCCATAGAATTTGTCGACCCCGGAAATGGTGAGTGCGCTCGCGCTCATGCGGCTTCTCCGTTGCGCAAACTGACGACATTCTTCGAGCCGATGCGCTCGCCGCCGGCGCGATCGAACAACAGGGCGCTCTTGCCGTCGACGGCAATGTGGGCCTTGCCTTCGCTGCGGCCCGGTGTTCCGGCCGGCCGCGAAACCAGGATCTCGCGGCCGCGCAACGTGCGCACCAGCGTGACGATCTTTTCGTTGAGCGGGGTTTCGGCCTCGACCGTCACCGGAATGGCGCCGGGTTCATTTTCTCCGACGAAATGCAGTGCTTCCGGCCTGAGCCCGATGATGCAGTCGCGGCCGACCGCGGTCTCGGGAGCCCCGCCGAGATGGACCTGCACATTCGACAGGGCGACATGGATTCCCTTGGCGCCAAGCGCCGGCTTGACGTCGAGCAGGTTGATGGTCGGGTCGCCGAACAGCCGCGCGATCTCGATGTTGGCCGGCTCGCGATAGATCTGTTCGGGCGTGCCGAGCTGGCTGATGACGCCTTGCGACATCACCGCGATGCGGTCGCCGAGCGCCATGGCTTCCTTATAATCCTGGGTGACGTAGACGACGGTGGCGCCGCGGTCGGCTAGCAGGCGCGGCAGTTCGAGACGCATCTCGAAACGCAGCTTGGCATCGACATTGCGCAAGGGATCGTCGAGCAGCAGCAGCGGTGGCGAGCCGACCAGCGCACGGGCAAGCGCGGTGCGCTGCTTCTGGCCATTGGAGAGCGCACGCGGCTTGTGGGAGAGCACATGGGCGATCTTCAACAGCTTGGCGACGCTCTCGACGCCGGCCTTGATCGCGCCCTGCGACGACCGCTTGGCCTCCAGCGGCGTCGCGATGTTGTCGAACGCGCTCATATGCGGAAACAGCGCGAAATTCTGGAACGCCATGCCGACGCCACGGAATTCGGCGTCGACGTCGGTCATGTCCTCGCCGCCGATGAGGATCTTGCCTTCGTCGGGGTCGATGACGCCGGCGACGAGGCGCAGCAGCACCGTCTTGCCGGCGCCGGAGGGTCCGAACAGGACCAGCGTCTCACCGTCAGCGACGGTCAGCGAAAGATTGTCGAGCACGGTCTGGCTCTTGTAGCGCTTGACGAGGTTTCTGAGTTCGAGGCTGGCCATGGAACTACCCCTTCACCGCGCCGAGCGACAGGCCTTCGACCAGATAGCGCTGTGCATAGAGGGCGAGCGCCAGCGTCGGCGTGATCGACAGGACGATGGCCGCCGAGATCTGGCCGTACTGGATGCCCGAGGAGGTGATGAAGGCGAGCGCGCCGACCGTCACCGGCTGCTTGTCGGCCGAGGCCAGCACCAGCGCGAAGACGAAATTGTTCCAGGCGAAGATGAAGGCAAGCAGGCCGGCAGCGGCGATGCCGGGGCCGGCGAGCGGCAGCGCGATCTTGCGGAAGGTGGCAAACCAGGAATGGCCGCCGATGCGATAGGCATATTCGATGTCGGCCGGAATATCCTCGAAATAGCCGCGCACGATCCACAGGATCAGCGGCAGGCAGATCAGCTGGTAGACCCAGATCAGCCCGATATAGGTGTTGGCCAGCCCGAGCTTCTGGAAATAGAGCGTGAGCGGCAACAGCACCAGCAGGGCCGGCGCGAACCTGAACGACAGCAGCGTGAAGGCGATGTCCTCCGAGCCGCGGAACTTGTGCCGCGCGAAGGCGTAGGCCGCCGGGACGCCGAGCAGCAGCGAGACCGCCACCGAGGTCACCGACAGGAACACCGAATTCCACAGGTTGCGCATGAAGGCGATGTCGAGCGTGCCGGCGGCGGTCGTCAGCTTGCCGGTGATCAGCGCTGTGTAATTGGCAAGCGTCGGCTCGAAGACCAGCTGCGGCGGAATGCGCAGGATGGTCTCGTTGGTCTGGAACGACATCATCAGGATCCAGACGATCGGGAACATGAAGAAGATCACGACCAGCGTGAGTGCCGCGCCGCGCAGGGTGCGTTCAAGCAAGGAGGTGTGTTCCATGGCTGCCTCCTCCTATGCCTGGCCACGGGCGCGCTCGCGCAGCCTGAGCCAGTTCTTGATGAAGATGTTGGAGAGGAAATAGGTGATCGCCCACAGGATGATCATCAGCGCCGCCGAGCGGCCGACATTGGTCGACTGGAAGAAGTTGAGATAGGCCTCGACCTGGAAGACGGTCAGCGTGTCGCCCGGTCCTCCTTGCGTCATGGCGTAGATGATGTCGAACTGCTGGATGGAATCGAGCAGGCGGAACAAAGTCGCCGTCAGGATATACGGCGTCAGCATCGGCAGCGTGATGCGGAAGAAGACGAAGCTCCTCGGCACGCCATCGAGGGCCGCGGCCTCGAAGGGCTGCGTCGGCAGGCTGCGCAGGCCGGCAAGCAGCAGGATCATGATGAAAGGCGTGTAGACCCAGATATCGACGAGAACGACGGTGAACAAAGCCGTCGACGGCGACGAGGCCCAGCGGAAGTCCTGTAAGCCGATGAGGCTGGCAAGATAGCTCAGCACGCCGAAGCCGGGATTGGTCATCAGCTTCCACATCAGCGCGGCCAGTGCCGGCGCCGTCATCAGCGGCATCAGCAGCATGATCGAGATGAAGTTGTTCAGGGTCGAGCGCTTCTGCAAAAGCAGCGCGATGGCGAGGCCGAGAAGCAGTTCCAGCACCACCGTGGTGCCGGCATAGAGCAGCGAGATCTTGAGCGTGTTCCAGAACTTCGGATCGGTGAAGAAGGAGATATAGTTGTCGCCCCAGTTGAACTGCCGCGCCCAGGGCTGGCTCAGCCGATAGCGCTGGAAGGAATAGACGACCGAGGTCAGGAACGGAATCAGGATGCCGATGCAGACCAGCAGAGCCGGCAGGCTGAGCACGTAGGGCAGCACTCTCTTGCTGATCCTGAAGCCCGAGGGCTTGGGCCTTTGCGATACCACCGCAGTCATCGTGCTGCTCCGTTGTCCCTGTCGCTCCGCCCTGCCGGCCGCCCAAGGGAGCAAGGCGGCCGGTCGGGCGAATTGGCGGCCACCTTACGGCCCCGCGTCGCAATCTTGAAAAGATCAGGTGAGGACCGGCCTGCCAAGGCTGGCCGGTCCTCTGTTACATCTAGCCGAGGCCGGCTTCCTTGAGCTGGCCGTTGATGCTTTCGGCCAGCTTGTCGAGACCCTCGTCCACCGGCACTTCCTTGGCCACCATCTTTTGCAGCGTCGCCGCCCATTCGGTGGTGAGATCGAAGAACAGCGGCTGCGCCGTGAACTTGATCGAGGCGCCCGGCGCCGAGGCGTCGAACATCTCGACATAACCGGGATAGCTCTTGTTCAGCTTCTCGCGGAACGTCTCATCCTTCCAGACCGACTGGCGGACCGGATTGACGAAATCCATCTTGGTGGCGCCGAACAGAGCATGCTCGGGTCCGGAGGCCCACTGCATGAAGTACCACGTGGCGTCCTTGTCCTTGGAGAAGTTGGACATCGACAGCGACCAGATCCAGATGTTCGGCGTTGGCGCCTTGGCTTCCGGGTTGGCCTTGAAGGCGGCAAAGGCAAGCTTGCCGGCCATCTTGTTGTCGCCGCCATTCATGAAGTAGCCGAGGATGTCGGCGTCGAAGATCATCGCCGAGGCGCCGGCGCCGAGATCGGCGCCGACCTGGTACCAGGTGTAGGTCGACCAGTCCTTCGGACCGCTTTCCTGGATCATCTGCACCCATTGCTTGTGGAAAGCCTTGGACTGGGCGGTGTTCATGGCGGCCGACAATTTGCCGTCGGCCGACACGTTCAGGTCCTTCTGGTCGAAATTGGCGTAGGCCGAAAGGAAACCCGGATGGATCGTCGCCCAGGAGCGCGACCCGCGCACGCCAATGCCGTAGACGCCGCCGCCGACATCCTTGGTGAGCTTGGCGGCCGCGGCCACCATCTCGTCCATATTGCCGGGAACCTTGACGCCCGCCTTGTCGAACATCCCCTTGTTGTAGGTGATGTTGTTTTGCTCGAAGCCCCACGGAATGCACCATTGCTTGGCGTCTTCGGACCCCAGAGCGCCGCCCGGCTTGCCGTTCCAGGCGCAGGAGTTCTTGACGCCGGGCAGGAAGTCATCCCAGGCATAGTTGGGGTTGGTCTTGGCCGGATCCTTGATCCATTCATTGAGGTCGGTGATCCAGCCGGCTGGGCCGTAGGTCCAGGTCATATAGGCGCCGGTCATGAAGGCATCGTATTCGGGCGAGCTCGCCGACAACGCGGCCGTGACCTTGTCGAAATAGACGTCTTCCGGGAACACGTCGTAGACGACATTCATGCCGGTCAACTGCTTGAAGTTTTCGAGGTTGGCGATCATCGCATCCGCATAGGGATGCTTGTTGAGCAGGAGCTTGATGGTCTTGCCCTGGTGCGCCTTCCAGTCGAAGTCGGCGGCCAGCGCCCGGGTCTGCCCAAGATTGAGCAGCGTACCGGCCGTGCCGGCGGCAAGGCCCATCGCACCCAGGCCCTTGATCAGCCCACGACGGTCGACTTGTCCGCGCAGGAAAGCGTCAATGAGGTCTTTCTCTTTCTCATGCATTTGGTCTTCTCCTCCACAGGGTAGTTTTAACTGAACCGACGCCGGCTACCCGACTGGCGTCTCCTCCACGAGCGATCGCGCTGTCCGCTCATCAGTTATCAGGCCCTTGAGATAGCGGCCCTCCAGCACCGCTTTGACGGCTCGAACCTTGACCTTGCCGCCGGCGACCGCGACGATCCGGCGGCTGGCGATGTCCTCGCGCGCCAGCGCCAGCGCCCGATTGGAAAGGGTTGTCGCCACCGCTTTGCCGGCATCGTCGAAGAAATGGCCGAGCAATTCGCCGACGCCGCCATTGCGGCGGATCTCCTCCATCTCGCCCTTCTCGATCATGCCGGTGGCGACGAGCGAGGCTTCGCGTTCGGCCGTGCCGATGCCGGCAAACAAAAGGTCGGCGGATCTTGCGAGATCGAAAACCTCGCTGATGCCCTTCTGTCCCAGCAACACCGCGCGGTCGTCCACCGTGTTGGCGAACATTGGCACCGGCATCACATAGGCTTCGGCGCCGGTGCGCTCGGCGAGGCGGTGAATGACGTCATGCGGGTTGGCCGAGAACTTCCGCGTCAAGCCGCCGAGCAGCGAAACGAAGCGGATCTTGTCTGTCGAGCTGCGCGGCAGGTATTCCACGCAGGCGGCGAGCGTGCGGCCATGGCCGACGCCGATCAGCGCCTGCTCGCCGCGTTCGATCTCACGCTTGAGGAATTGCGCGCCGGCGATGCCGAGCGCCTTGAGCGGCAACTCCTCGGAATCGAAATCGGGAACCACCTCGCAATAATCGAGGCCGTAGCGGCGCGACAGCTCGTCCTCGAGCTCGACGCATTCCGAGACTTCGCCGTCGATATAGACCTTCACCAGCCCTTCCTGATTGGCCTTGGTGATCAGGCGGTGGGCCTTGAGGCTGGTCAGCCCGAGGCGCTTGGCAACCTCGGATTGGGTCAGGCCGCCGGCGTAATGAAGCCAGGCGGCGCGTGCCGCCATGCCGGTTTCATCATCGCGCAAGAGGCCGTTTCCAAATCCAACCACGTTCCGCCCTCTGATATTTTTTTCAGGTTCTGCAAAATTTTTCACATGGACGCATCGGAGTCAAGCGCCAAGCGCCTGCAAACGCTGATTTTCAATGAGAATGGACGAGCGAACACCGGGCGTGGCACCGGTCAGGGTAACAGCGGCAGCGAAAGCGCAGGAATCCGATCACCGTCGCCGCCGTCTAGGTGAAGCGGCGGCGCCCAGCGTTCGCCGGTGAGCGGATCGCACCATTCGGCAGGCCGCTTTCGGGTGATCAGGTCCAGGCCGAACTTGGTGGTGCGCCGGGGACGTCGAGGTGCCCGGCAGCGGCCAAGGCCGCCGGCGAGCAGCGCCTATTGCAACGTCCGCGCCGCGAATGGCATGGAATGGTCGTGCGCCATGCCGGCATCGGCATCTTCCACGCCGAGCCCGCGGTCGAGGCCGGTGGCCACCACCGAAACCCTGAACCGGCCTTCCATGCTCTTGTCGAAGATGGCGCCGACGATGATGTCGGCGTCTTCATAGACCTCTTCACGGATTCTCGTGGCGGCCTCGTCGACCTCGAACAGGGTCATGTCGCGGCCGCCGGAAATCGAGACCAGCACGCCCTTGGCGCCCTTCATCGACATCTCGTCCAGCAGCGGGTTGGCGATGGCGGCTTCCGCCGCCTTCATCGCCCGGCTATCGCCTGACGCCTCGCCGGTTCCCATCATGGCGCGGCCCATGCCGCGCATCACCGATTTGACGTCGGCGAAGTCGAGATTGATCAGGCCTTCCTTGACGATGAGATCGGTGATGCAGCTGACGCCGGCATAGAGCACCCGGTCGGCGATGACGAAGGCATCGGCGAAGGTGGTCTTGGCGTCGGCGATCCGGAACAGGTTCTGGTTGGGGATGACGATCACGGTGTCGGCGCTTTCGCGCAGCCGCTCGATGCCTTCTTCGGCCATCTGCATGCGGCGCCTGCCCTCGAAAGTGAACGGCTTGGTGACGACGCCGACCGTCAGGATGCCTGCCTTGCGCGCCGCTTGGGCTATGACCGGCGCGGCGCCGGTTCCGGTGCCGCCGCCCATTCCGGCGGTGACGAAGCACATGTGGGTGCCGGCCAGATGGTCCATGATCTCGTCCAGCGATTCCTCGGCCGCGGCGCGGCCGATCTCGGGAAGCGATCCGGCGCCCAGCCCTTCGGTTACATGCGCGCCGAGTTGGATCAGCCGCGTCGCCTTGGACATGGTGAGCGCCTGTGCATCTGTGTTGGCGGCAATGAATTCGGTGCCCTGAAGCTGCTCGGCGATCATGTTGTTGATGGCGTTGCCGCCGCCGCCGCCGACGCCGACAACGGTGATCTTGGGTCTCATCTCGGAGATCTCGGGCTTCTTGAACTCGGCCATGCGTCTTCTCCTTCGCCAGTCGCTCGCGCTTCACGCCCCGCCAGATCGATCACACCGCAAAACGGCAATCGACGCAGAGCGGCGTGACGAATCAGTCCGCTCGGATGGGTGTCCCAAAAAGCCAGAGAGCGGCCAGAGGTGCAAGTGCGGGGAAGGTCAAGATTTGTGATAGGGACGTTTCATATCCCCACGACGGCCGCGCATGCCCGAGAGTGATGCCGGCATCCCGGCTTCACCCTGCGCGCGCCAAGCCCGATGCCGAGCCTTGGCTTTCCACGCTCTTGCCTCTATGTTTCGGTCGCAGATCGCGCAACTGGTTTTGAAATGCCTCCCGACATCCCAGCTAATGACTTGAATAAATAGGGAAACATCCGGCTGCGGCCAGATATGGATCCCGAAAACTCACAAGCCATTTTTACCAGGGACAGCGCGGCCGATCAGGGCTCGGGCACCTTCGAAACCAGAGGTTGGAAATTGGGCGATGCAATTGCGGACGTTCTGAGCTGGCTTGAGAGCCGAAACGACATCCAGAGCCTGAGGGCCGCGGTGTGCGACCTCAACGGCATCATGCGGGGAAAGCGCATCCCCGTCGAGCAGGCGCGCAAGGCACTGGAGGGCAAGCTGCGCATGCCCTATTCGCTGATCGGGCTGGACATCTGGGGCGAGGATATCGAAGGCAACGCGCTGGTGTTCTCGACCGGCGACGCAGACGGATTGTGCCAATGGACCGGCCGCGGCATCCTTCCGGTGAACTGGACGGCGCATCCGACCGCCCTCATCCCGCTCTGGCTCGCCGACGAAGGCGGCGCACCGTATCTCGGGGATCCCCGGCGGGCACTGGCCCGTATCCTCGACCGCTACAAGGCTTTGGGCCTGACGCCTGTGGCCGCCACCGAGCTCGAATTCTATCTTGTCGACCCGCAATCGCAGCGACCGGTCGGGCCTGTCTCGCCGGTCACCGGGCGGCGTCTGGATTCCGACGCGGCACTGTCAATCGACGAGATCGACGACTTCGAGGCCTTCATCCACGACATCTACGAAGCCTGCCGAGCACAAGGCATTCCCGTCGATACCGCCATTGCCGAGAACGGCGTCGGCCAGTTCGAGATCAATTTGAACCATGTCGCGGACGCGCTGCGGGCGGCCGACGACGCCGTCCTGTTCAAGCGCACGGTGAAGGGCATTGCCCGCAAGCACGGCTTTGCCGCCTGCTTCATGGCCAAGCCTTATGGCGACCGAGCCGGCAACGGCTTCCACGTCCATTTCAGCCTTGTCGACGCCAACGGGCGCAACGTCTTCGACGACGGCACCGACCAGGGCTCCGGCATTATGCGCCACGCTGTCGGCGGACTGCTGGCGGCGATGGCCGAGAGCACGCTGGTGTTCGCGCCGCATTTCAACTCCTACCGCAGGCTCCGGCCGAGATCCTACGCGCCGACCGCCGTCGCCTGGGGTTACGAGAACCGCATGGTCGCGATCCGCATTCCCGGCGGCCCGACTGGTGCGCGCCGGATCGAGCATCGCGTGTCGGGAGCGGACGCCAATCCCTATCTTGTGCTTGCCGCCATACTGGGCGCGGCACTGGTCGGCATCGAAAGGCAGATGTCACCGGGCGACCCAACCGGGAACGACGGGCAAGGCCTTGCCCCGGCCAAGCTGCCGCCGGACTGGGCATCCGCGATCGCGGCCTTTGAAAGCGGGACGCATGTGGCGGAGATCTTCCCGGCGATCCTGCGCCACTCTTTCATCGCCTGCAAACGCCAGGAACTGAATACGTTCGCGCTCAACGTCAGCGACTTCGAGATCGAGACCTATCTCGAAAGCGTCTGAGGCTGCGCTGACCGACAGCAGCGGCGTCGGTTCAGCACGACCTTCGACGCAAGGGCTTGCGGTGCTGTCGCTGACCGGGCATAACATGATAGTTTCTAAGCAGAATTGACCTTCGTCGCGCGCATGGAGAGCCGGATTCAGGGATTTGCCGTAATTGGCGACCTGAAATGGCACGTCTGGGACGGCGTGGTCGCCGACCTCTGGGACGTCTCATGCGGTGACAATGCCGAGGGTTACTACATCTCTCCCGACCCCCGGCTGTTCGTCGCTCTCGATATCGACGGCGACGGTGCCTTCGTCGTCGAAGGCGCCCAGGGCGAACCGCGCCGCCACAACCAGGCGTTTTCCGCAGCCTATATACCGGCCGGGGTGCCGATCCGCGGCCGCGTCGAGGGACTCAAACGGATCAGGCATCTCGACCTGCATTTCGACGCCGCGACACTGACCCGCCGCTTCGGCCGCAGCCTCGATCGCGATGCCTTGCAGATCTCGCGCCTCCAGTTTCGCGATGATCGGATCGCCACGCTTGCCGGCCTTATCGCCGCTGAATGCGGCAGCGAGTGGAACCTGCATGATCTTTATGGCGAAGGTCTGCTCAACGCCTTGTTCGCATCCCTTTTCCAGATAGACCGGCCAAGTGCCGCCAGGCGCCGGTCGCCCCTGCCCCGCCGCAAACTGCGCCTCGTCACGGATTACATCGACGCCCACTGCCTGGACAGGATCCGCCTTGCTGATCTTGCCGCGCTGACCGGCCTGTCCGAAACCGCGATGAGCCATGCCTTCAAGGCAGCAACGGGCGTGCCGCCGCATCGCTGGCAGATGCAGGCGCGGATCGACAGGGCAAAGGCGATGATGGCGCATGAGGCTGCCTCGCTTGGCGACATCGCCCAGGCCACCGGCTTCTTCGACCAGGCGCACCTCACCCGCGTGTTCAAGTCCGTGGTCGGATTGACCCCGGGTGCGTGGATGAAGAGCGCCGGCCGCCGGTGACATTTCCGCAACACGGCACCGCGATATCAGTGGTTTGGACAAGAATGGACAAGCCGCCCAAATCAGTCCAATGACCCGTTGATAAGTTGAGGTAAACCATCAAGTATCTCAACGACGACAGGCGGGGACTTTCCTGAATGAGCAGAATTTACCGGATCAAGGCGCTTCTGGCGGCTGGCGTCGCAGCTGCCGCGATGATCCCGCCAATGCCGGCGTTCGCGCAGACGGCGCAATCCAGCACCCAGCTCGAACCGGTCGTGGTCGAAGGCGAGGCCGGAGATAGCGCGACCGGGCCGGTCGACGGCGTCGTCGCCAAGACGACCAGAACGGGCTCCAAGACGGCGACCGACATCAAGGAGGTCCCGCAATCCGTCTCGGTGGTCGGACGGCAGGAGATCGAGGATCAGGGTGCACAGAAAGCTGACGAGGCGCTGCGCTACACCGCCGGGGCCTTTGCGCAGCCTTTTGGCCCCGACAGCGACACCAACTGGATGTACATTCGTGGCTTCGATGCAACGGCCACCGGGACCTACATGGATGGCCTCCAGCTGTTCAGTTATGGTTTCGGCGGTTTCTATGTCGACAGCTTCGGCCTTGAGCGCATCGAAGTGCTGAAGGGGCCGGCCTCGGTGCTTTATGGCGGCAGCAATCCGGGCGGCCTGGTCAACTATGTCAGCAAGCGCCCGGACTTCGAACGCACGCGCTATGTCGAAACCGGCATCAACGATGCCGGCAATGTCTATCTCGGCTTCGACATCGGCGATGTCGCCAGCAACGGCACGGTCAGCTACCGGATGACGGGCAAGGTCGCCGGCGGCGATACCTACAGCGACCTGCAGAACGGCTGGCGCGGCTTCATCTCGCCGAGCATTAGCTGGAAGCCAGACGAAGCGACCACGCTAACCATACTGGCCAATTACAGCCACATCGACGAGAACCATAATGGCGGCAGCTTCCTGCCCTACGATGGCACCGTGGTCGATCACATTGTCGGCGGCGTGAACTATGGCCGCATCGATCCCGATGCGAACTTCACGGAGCCGAGCATCGATCTCTACAAGCGCGAACAGGGCTCCCTCGGCTACGAGCTCGAGCACACGTTCGACAATGACTGGACCGTTCGCTCCAGCGCCCGTTTCACCGCCGCCGACATCAACGAGGTCAGCGTCTATCCGAACGGCTGGTCAACGATCGGAGGGCCGACCGAGCTGGCGCGGATCAATTTCGATCATGACACCACGGCCAAGACGTTCCTCGCCGACAACCAGATCGAAGGCAAGGTGGCGACCGGAGCGATCGAACATACGATCCTCGCTGGCGTCGATTTCAAATATTACAACATCGACCAGGTACAGTCGTCCGGCCTCTACGATCCCAATTATGACAATCCAATCGACGCTTTCGATCCGGTGTACGGTTCGCCGCTGACACCTCGCGTCAGCTATCTCAATCAGGACCTGACGCAGAAACAGCTTGGCTTCTATGCACAGGATCAAATGCGCTTCGGCGACGGCTGGCTGGTGACGCTGAACGGCCGCTACGACCGTGGCTGGCTCGAAGCCGACAACCGCCCGACCTATTACTCGGCGGGCTCCAGCACGCAGAGCAGCACGGTTGGCGACTTCTCCGGCCGCGCCGGCCTGGCCTATGAGTTTGCCAACGGCGTAACCCCCTATGCCAGCATCGCCACCTTCTTCAATCCGATCATCGGCACCGATGCGATGGGCAATCTGTTCAAGCCGGAAGAGGGCACGCAATACGAAGTCGGCGTGAAGTATGTGCCGACTTTTGTCGATGGCCTGTTCACCCTGTCGCTGTTCGACCTGACCCGCCAGAACGTGCCGTCGAATGTCACTCCCTTCACCCAGATGCAGACCGGCGAGGTGCGTTCACGCGGCGTCGAACTCGAAGGCAAGGTGAACGTGACGGAGGATTTCCGGCTTACCGGTGCATTCACAGCTTACGACATCGACATCACCAGGGACGCCAACCCGGCGCTCGTCGGCAAGACGCCTTTCATCGTGCCGGAAGTGATGGCTTCCGCATCGGTCGATTACACCTTCCGTGGCGACTGGTATGACGGCATCTCGATTGGCGGCGGGTTGCGCTATATCGGCTCCTCATGGGCAGACAATGAGAATACAGCGAAGGTTCCGGCGGTGACGCTGGCCGACCTGAAGCTCGGCTACGAGAAAGAGAACTGGGGCGTCGACCTCAACATCACCAACCTTTTCGACAAGAGCTATGTGTCGAGTTGCCAGACAACGCTCACCTGCTCCTACGGCGAAGGCCGCTCCTTCAAGCTGAAGGCGCACACGAGTTGGTAGTCATGGACCGAACCCACCGGCGATGATCCATCCGCCCAACAGACGGCAGGTGCTTGCGCTGACGGCCGCGGCCTTGCTGCCGCCGGTTGCCGGCAGGACTGCGACGACAAATGTTGCCGCGATCGATTGGGGCATGCTGGAAACGCTTCTGGCGCTCGGCGTCGAGCCGGTGGCGGCGACCGAACTGATCCAGTTCCGCAGGATTGCGCTCGAGCCTGCCGTTCCCCAAACCGTGACCGATCTCGGACTGCGCGGCACGCCCAACTACGAGCTGTTGCGCATCGTCGCGCCGGACCTGATCGTCATCTCCAATTTCTACGAGTACCAACGCCCGATTCTGGAACGCATAGCGCCGGTGTTCGCGCAAACCGTCTACGAGGCCGGAGTGCCGCCCTACGCACTCGCCGAGGCAGCGACGCTGGCCCTGGGCGAAAAGCTCGGACGACCGGCCGAAGCGAAGCGTTACGTCAACGAAACCGCCGACGACATAGCGCGGCGTCGCGCCGCCATGCCAACCAGGTCCGCACGGCCGGTCTTTGTCATCAGCCTCGGCGACTCCAGGCACTTCCGCGCCTTCGGCCGGGACTCCATGTTCGGTGACGTGCTCACGCGGCTCGGCCTGGTCAATGCCTGGTCCGACGAGACAAGTTACAGCGCGGCAGCACCCGTTGGCCTGGAGGCGCTGGCGCGGGTGCCCGAGGCCTCCATCCTGATCGTCTCGCCCTTGCCGGCGGATGTCGGGCGCTCGCTTCCCACCAATGCGTTGTGGAACGCGCTGCCGGCCGTGAGCAAAGGCCGCGTCGCGGTGCTCGAAGCGATCAACCATTTCGGCTGCCTGCCGTCGGCGCGCCGCTTCGCGCGGCTGGCGACGGCGGCGCTTGCGGGTCATGCTTCGTGACGGAGCGCGCTGTGGCCCGAAGCGAGATACCTCACCGCACCATCGGCGGCGCGCTGTCGCCCATTATCCTGTGGGGCCTGCTCGCGGGGCTGGCCGCACTCTTGTTCGCATGGCGCGTCGGCATGCAGCAGCCGGCATCGGTGCCGGACGATCTCCGCCATGTCATCCTGTTCTACAGCTCGCTGCCGCGCGCCTTCGTCGCGGTGCTGGCGGGGGCCGTGCTCGGCCTGTCCGGCCTGCTGTTGCAGCATGTGCTGCGCAATCCGCTGGCGGAACCATCGACGCTCGGCATTTCGGGCGGCGCGCAACTGGCCATGACGCTCGCCTCGCTTTACGCGCCGTTGCTGATGGAGCGGTCGCAAGGGCTGGTCGCCTTTGCCGGCGGCACCGCCGCTGTGCTGCTCGTGCTCGCGTTGACCTGGCGGCGCGGGCTGGAGCCGGTGTCGGTCGTGCTCGCCGGAATGATGGTGGCGCTGACCGCGAGTTCCGTCAGCTTCGCGCTGATCCTCGCCAATGGCGACTACCTGTTCTCGCTGTTCATCTGGGGCGGCGGGTCGCTGGTGCAGCAGGATTGGCAACCGGCTATCGCCCTGACGATCAGGCTGGCGGCCGGCGCCGCCGCGGCGCTGATGCTGCTGCGGCCGCTGACCATCCTTGGCCTCGACGACGCCTCGGCGCGCGGCCTTGGCGTTGCCCGCCACACCAGCCGCTTTCTCATCATCGCGCTTGCGGTGTGGATGGCAACGACTGTCGCGGCGCAGATCGGCGTCATTGGTTTCGTCGGCCTTGCCGCGCCGGCGCTCGCCATGCTTTCGGGCGCGCGCACCCTGCGGCAGAAGCTGATCGCCGCGCCGCTGATCGGCGCGGTACTGCTGTGGCTGACGGACGGGCTGGTCCAGCTGGCCGCCGGCTCCGGCGGCGAGCGTATTCCGACCGGCGCGGGAACCGCGCTTCTGGGCGGCCCACTGCTGCTGTGGCTGCTGCCGCGGTTGCGCATGTTCGAATGGCCGCATCTCGGTTCCAATGGCGTGACGCCGCGCAAGGCCCGCCGTCCGTGGCTCATCATCCTCGTCTTGCTTGCGCTCACATTTGCCGCCGCCTTGGCCCTCGTGGTCGGGCGCGGACCGGCAGGGTGGTCGATCGCCAGCGGCGACCTGCTGGCCGATCTTGTCTCCTGGCGCGCGCCGCGTGTCGGCGTGGCCGCGGCCGCCGGCGCGATGCTCGCGGCGGCGGGCGTGGTCATCCAGCGCGTTACCGGCAACCCTCTGGCGAGCCCCGAAGTGCTTGGCGTCGGCACCGGCGCGGGCGCCGGTCTGACCGCCGTGCTGACGGTCAGCGCAACGACCGGGCTCGGCTGGCAGCTCGCCGGCTCGGCCGCGGGCTCACTGGCGGCACTGGCCGCCATGCTGGCCATCGCCGCCAAGGCAAAGTTCGGCGCCGACCGATTGCTGCTTGCCGGCATTGCCATGAGCGCACTGTGCAGCGCGCTGATCACCGCGACGATCGCGATGGGCAATACACAGTCCTATGTGCTGTTGCGCTGGCTGAGCGGTTCGACCGGCCAGGCGACCGCCCTGGACGCAGCCGTTGCACTGGCCTGCCTGTTGCCACTGACGCTGCCGCTTTTTCTTGCCGCGCGCTGGCTGGACATCCTGCCGCTCGGGGCCGACAGCGCGCGCGGACTTGGCGTGCCCGTAGCCGGCGGGCGGCTGATGCTGGTCGTCGTCAGCGCGCTCCTGACCGCGCTGGCCGCTTTGATCGTCGGCCCGTTGAGCTTCGTCGGCCTGATCGCGCCACACCTTGCCCGGCTCCTCGGCTTTTGGCGCGCACGCATTCATCTTGCCGGGGCGATGCTTCTGGGCGCCTTGCTGATGACCATATCGGACTGGCTGTCGCGCATGGCGGCCTTCCCGTACGAACTGCCTGTCGGCCTATTCGCCTCACTGCTCGGCGGGCCGTATCTCGTCTACCTGCTTGCCAAGGGCGTGCCTCGTCAGGGCTGACGCGGTCCGGGCATGTCAGGAAGACCATTCGGCCTTCAGCACCGAGACCGCCGCCTCGCTGTTGTGGACGTAGTCATTGGCGTCCGGCTGCTTCTGCACCAGGAGGATGAACAGAAGGTCGGTCAGCGTCAGCTGCGCATCGCGCGCGGTGATGGACGATGAGCGCGCACGCTCCTCGTCGGCGATGGTGTAGAGGCAGATATCGGCAACGCGGCTCAGCGGATTGTCGTGCAGGCCGGTGACCGCGATCACCATGGTGCCGCGCTTGCGGGCAAGCTCGGCGATGCGCAGAGTTTCGATGCTGGCGCCCGAATGGGAGAGCGCGAACAGCACATCGTCAGGCCCGAGCGTCGAGGCATTGGCCATCTGGATATGGCTGTCGCTGTCATGCAGCACATTGCGGCCAAGCTTCATCAGCTTGTAGGAGAAATCACGCGCCACCAGCGAGGAGGCGCCGACGCCGGCCAGATGTATGCGGCGCGCACCATCCAGCAGTTCCAGCGCCCTGGAGATGATCCGCTCGCTGTTGGCGGCGACGGTCCGCTCCATCGACAGAAGCTTGCTGCCGATCAGCTTCTTCAAGATGACCTGATAGCCGTCGCCGACCTCGATCGAACCGTGGATCATACCGGCCGGCACCTGCCATTCCCGCGCCTTGGCTTCGCTGACGGCGAGCTTGAGCTCCTGGTAGCTGGCATAGCCGAGCTTCTGGCTGAATTTGACGACGCTCGACTGGCTGCGCCCGATCTCAGCCGCAAGAGCAGCCGTCGACAGCCGCAGCATCTCCTCGGGATTTTCGACGATGTACTGGCCGATCTCACGATCGCCGGGCGCCATGCCGTCGAGCTTGGCATTGATCCTGTTCAGAACGGACATGATTCCCCTTGCGCTTTGGCGTCCAGCCGCACGGCCAAGGAATAATTTATTCCAATTTCGATTGACAGCCAAGAACGCGGAATTAATTCTCAAGCGGGCCGGATTGAGCTCGGGAACAGCTTTCGAGAGCGCCGCGCCCGGACGCGGCCCGGCGCACAAGGTTTCAGCCATGGACAGACTGCGCATCGTCGGCGGGCAAAGACTGCAAGGCGCGGTCACCATATCGGGCGCCAAGAACGCCGCTCTGCCGCAGATCGCGGCGGCGCTGCTCAGTCCCTACCCGCTCGAACTGACCAACCTGCCCGATGTGACCGATGTCGAGAACATGCTCGGCGTGGTGCGGCTGCACGGCGCCGAGGTGACGCGATCGGCCCATGCCGCGACGATCGACACCAGTGCCGCCGTTTCCAGGGAGACGTCCTACGACACCGTCAGAAAGATGCGCGCGACGGTGCTGGTGCTGGCGCCGCTGCTCGCCCGTTTCGGCCATGCGCGGGTTTCGCTGCCCGGCGGCTGCGCGATCGGCGCGCGGCCGGTCGACATGCATGTCGCCGCACTCGCGGCGCTGGGCGCCCGCATCGCCATCGAGAACGGGCTGATCGTCGCCTCGGCGCCAAACGGGCTCACCGGCACGCGCATCGTGCTGAGCTCGCCATCGGTGGGGGCGACGGAAACCGCCATGATGGCGGCGGCCACGGCCAAGGGCGAAACCGAAATCCTCAACGCGGCGCGCGAGCCGGAGGTGGCCGACCTCGCCGCTTGCCTCAACGCGATGGGCGCGCGCGTCGAAGGCGCCGGCACGCATCGCATCCTGATCGCCGGCGACACGGACTGGCGCGCGGCCAGGCACGACATCATTCCGGACCGGATAGAGGCCGGCACCTATGCCATCGCCGCGGCGATCACCGGCGGGCAACTGGAACTGACGCATGCCCGGCTCGAGCACATGGCCTCGGTGGTGCAACTGCTGGAGGCGACCGGCGTCGGCGTCTGGCCGGGCGACCGCGGGCTCATCGTGTCGCGCGAGCGGCCGCTCAAGGCCGCCGACGTCACGACGGAACCCTATCCGGGCTTTCCGACCGATCTCCAGGCGCAGTTCATGGCGCTGATGTGCTGCGCGCAGGGCGCGTCGCTGCTGCGCGAAACCATTTTCGAGAACCGCTTCATGCATGTTCCCGAACTGATGCGGCTCGGCGCCAACATCAAGCTGCAAGGCACCACCGCGCTGGTGCGCGGCGGCGAGAAACTGCATGGCGCGCAAGTCATGGCCACCGATTTGCGCGCCTCGGTGTCGCTGGTGCTGGCGGCCTTGGTCGCCGAGGGCGAGACGACCATCAACCGGGTCTATCATCTCGACCGTGGCTATGAGCAACTGGACCGCAAGCTGCGTCTGTGCGGCGCCGACATCGAGCGGCTGAGCGCATGAACAACGGCCGCTCCGATTATTTTCTCGGTGTCGACGGCGGCGGGACCGGCTGCCGCGCCCGTATCGAGGACGCCGAAGGAATCGTGCTGGGACAAGGCCTCTCCGGTCCGGCGTCGACGCGGCTCGGCATCGACGCGGCCTGGGCGTCGGTTGCCAAGGCCTTTGACGTGGCGATCGAGGAGGCAGGATTCGGAGCGGCGGAAAGCGCCCGGATTCACGCCGGCATCGGCCTTGCCGGGATCGGCCGCAAGGGCGCGCTGGAGGCGCTGCGGGCGATCGCGCATCCCTTTGCCAGCATCGATTTCGTCAGCGATGGCGTCGCCGCCTGCCTCGGCGCGCATTCGGGCCAGGACGGCGCCATCGTCATCGCCGGCACCGGTTCGATCGGCCTCGGCTTCGTCGAGGGCCGCGACCTGCGCGCCGGAGGCTATGGCTTTCCGATCTCCGACGAAGGCAGCGGCGCCGATCTCGGGCTGAAGGCCGTGCAGCTGGCGTTGCGCGCCCATGACGGCCGGCATGAGCGCACGGCACTGCTGGCGGAAGTCATGCAGCGTTTCGAGAACGACCCGATGCAAGCCGTGGCCTGGATGGACCGCGCCAGCGCCACCGACTATGCGGCCCTGGCGCCGATGGTGATGCGCCACGCCGACCAGGGCGATCCGGCAGGGCGGCGCATCGTGCAAAAGGCCGCCGAACAGATCGACACGCTGGTGCGGGTTCTGTTCGAAAAAGGCGCGCCGCGCGTGGCCCTGCTGGGCGGGCTCGCCAGTCCGCTCGAACCATGGCTCGCACCCGACGTTCGCCGGCGCCTGAAAGCCGCCGATGGCGACGCGGTTTCCGGGGCGATCATTCTTGCCCGCAGGTCACTCGGCAAGCATTAGCGCGGAAGGAATAATTTATTCCATCTTTCCGTTGACGGAACGAATATTGAATTCTAAGACGTTAACGAAACGGGGTAGCATAACGAAATACGCGTGTGCCGGAGCCAAAGAGGAACCACTTCCGAACAGGCTGAGCGGCCTGATTTTTGAAAGCACTGATTTGAAAGCACTGGGATGAGCGAGCAAGGTTTGATGTCCGAGCTGGACCGGCTGGTTTCCGAAGGCCGGAATCCGCGGACCATGGACATCGACCTGCTGCCGACGATCGATGTGCTGCGCAAGATCAACGACGAGGATCGGGTGGTCCCGGCAGCGGTCGAAAAGGTGCTGCCGGACATCGCGGCCGCGGTCGACTGCATCGTCCTCGCCTTCCAGAAAGGCGCTCGGCTCGTCTATATGGGCGCAGGCACCAGCGGCCGGCTCGGCGTACTCGATGCCTCGGAATGTCCGCCCACTTTCGGCGTGCCGGAAGGCATGGTCGTCGGCCTGATCGCCGGCGGGCCCGACGCGCTGGTGCGCTCGACCGAAGGCGCCGAGGATGATCCCAAGAGGGGCGCCAGGGCCTTGCAGGACATCAAGCTCACTCCGGACGACGTGGTGGTCGGCATCGCGGTCAGTGGGCGCACGCCCTATGTGATCGGCGGGCTGAACTATGCCAAGCAGGTGGGAGCAACGACGGTCGCCCTGTCCTGCAATCCGGCATCGACCATAGCGGGCATTGCCGACATCGCCATCTCGCCTGTCGTCGGTCCCGAGGTGCTGACCGGCTCAACGCGGCTGAAATCCGGAACGGCGCAGAAGCTGGTGCTCAACATGCTGAGCACGGCCTCGATGATCCGCATCGGCAAGAGCTACCAGAACCTGATGGTGGACCTCAATCCGTCCAACAGGAAACTGGTCGCCAGGGCAACCAGGATCGTGATGCAGACCACAGGCTGCACGGCGGCGCAGGCGCGCCAGGCGCTCGGCCGGACCGGCAGCGACGTGAAGCTGGCGATCCTGCTGACCATCACCGGGCTTGAGGTCGAGGAGGCGCGCGCAGCCCTCGCCAAGGCAAGGGGTTTCCTGCGAAAGGCAATCAGCGACGAGACGCATGAAGGCGCTTGAGACCAGACGGCGTGAAGCCGCTTTACACAAGACGGCGCGAGGCCGCATAGACTGGGCCGATAGTCCAAAGCGCGTGTGTCTTGGAAGCGGTCCGCAGAAACTGCAAGGGCATCGGGTTCAAGCAAAGATGGGAGACGAGAATGGTTCACCTCACAAGAAAGCTGCTGTCGGGCATCACGCTGGCAGCCATGCTCGGCATCGCCACGGTCTCGACGCAGGCGGCGACGCTGCACATGGCCTGGTCGCAGGACGCAACGGGACTTGATCCGCACAAGCAGACGGCCTTTTCCTCGCTGCGGCTCCTGGAGCTGATCTATGAGCCGCTGGTGCGGGTCGATGCCAGCCTGCAGATCGTCCCGGCCATCGCCACCTCCTGGGAATTCTCCAAGGACGGCAAGGAGCTGACCTTCAAGCTCGATCCCAAGGCGAAATTCCAGGACGGCGCTGCCGTGACTCCGGCCGACGTCAAGGCATCGTTCGAGCGCATCCTGGACGAGAAGACAGGCGCCGCCGCCCGCGCCAACTTCGTGTCGATCGCCAGCATCGACACGCCGGACGTTGGAACCGTCGTGTTCCATTTATCGCAGCCCGACGCGCCGATCCTGACGGCGATGAGCGACATCAACGCGGCCATCGTGCCGGCGGCCGAGATCAAGGCCGGCTCGATCGGCACCAAAACGGTCGGCTCCGGCCCGTTCAAGCTCGACAAATGGGACCCCAACGCCAAGGAAGTCTTGAGCGCCAACAAGGAATGGGCCGGCGGCGCGACCGGCGTCGACGGTATCGAAATCAGCGTGCTGCCCGATGAAGCGGCGATCCTCGCCGCCATGCGCACCAAGCAGGTCGATTTCGCGCTGCTCAACGATCCGCTCGTCGCCACGCTGGTGCCGAAGGAGGCTAGCCTGCAACTGAACCGCGCGCCGGTGCTGGCCTATAACGTGCTGCAGCTCAATCCGTCACGCAAGCCGATGACCGAACTCAAGGTGCGCCAGGCGATCTCCTGCGCCATCGACCGGCAGGAGGTTCTGGACACCGCCGCGCTCGGTGAAGGCAAGGTCACCGGACCGCTGACCATCCCAGCACTTGCGACCGATCCAAGCCAGCTCTTCTGCTACAAGCGCGATGTCGAGAAGGCCAAGAAGCTGATGGCGGAAGCGGGCTTTGCCGACGGCTTTTCGGCGACCGTGATCGGCGCCACCGGCGAGCCGCCGACGGCGGCGGCGGAAGCCCAGGTCATCCAGTCGCAGCTCGCCGAGATCGGCGTCAAGCTCGACATCAAGATGATGGAGCTCAACGTCTATGTCGACGCCTGGCTGAAGGGCGATTTCGACATGGCGATCGCGCTCAATGGCGGCCGCGCCGACCCCTACACCATGTACAACCGCTACTGGACCAAGTCAGGCAATCTGCAGAAGGTGGCCAACTACATCGATGACACGCTGGACAGCCTGATGCAGAAAGGCCGCGCCGAGACCGATCCGGCCAAGCGCAAGGCGATCTTCACCGAGTTCGAGAAGCACCTCGCCGAAGTCTCGCCCTGGATCTGGCTCTACACGTCCTACAGCTATACCGCCCAGCAGAAGAACATTGCCGGGTTCGTGCCGACGCCGACGGGCACGCTGTTCAGCCTCAGCAAGGTTACCATCCAGCAGTAGCCGTCGCCGGCCCTAGAGTCCGATGATTTCAGGTTGAATCGACCTGAAATCTGAATCCGCCTCTAGATCAAAGGGATAGAAGCATGATGTCGTCCGAAAACCGCTTCACACTTTTCGGCATCATGCTCTAGACGAGAGGTCTTCTTCGCGTGAATTATCTGATGCGACGACTTGCGGCGTTTCCTCTCGTCCTGCTTGGCGTGTCGATCCTGGTCTTCGTGGCGATCCGGATGGTGCCGGGCGATTCGATCACCGCGATGCTGGGCACCGAAGCCGGCCTGCTGACGCCGGCACAGCGCGATGCGCTCGCCGCCTATTTCGGCATCGACCAGCCCTGGTTCGTCCAGTACTGGCGCTGGATCGGCGGCATCCTGCACGGCAATTTCGGCATCTCCGTCACCTATGGTAGGCCGGTATTGGACGTCATCCTCGAGCGCTTCCCGCTGACGCTGGAACTGGCCGTGCTGTCGATGATCATCGCACTCGCCGCCGGCATGCCGGCGGGCATCTACGCCGCCACGCATAGCGAGAAACTGTCCGACCTCGGTGTGCGCGTCGTCGCTATGATCGGCCAGTCGACGCCGAGCTTCGTGCTCGGCCTTTTGATCATCTACGCGCTGTCGGCCGGCTTCGGCGTGCTGCCGGCCATGGGCGAATTCGCGCCGCTCCGGCAGGATCCCTTGCGTAATCTCAGCCAGCTGATCCTGCCTGCCATCACGCTCGGCTTCGCCTTCGCCGCCTCGGTCACCCGCATCTCGCGCTCGGCCATGCTCGACGTGTTGAGCGACGACTATGTGCGCACCGCCCGCAGCAAGGGCGCCTCGGCGCGCAGCGTCATCTGGCGACATGCGCTCCCCAACGCGCTGATCCCCGTAGTGACGCTGAGCGGCATCGAGTTCGGCTATCTCCTGGGCGGCGCGGTCATCGTCGAGCAGATCTATGCCCTGCCCGGCCTCGGCCGCATGGTGCTCGACGCCATCCTCCAGCGCGACTACGCGCTGGTGCAGGGCAGCGTGCTGTTCATCGCCTTCAACTTCATGATCGTCAATCTCCTGGTCGACCTCGCCTATGTCGCGCTCGATCCGCGCATCCGGCTGGGCGAGCAGTGATGCGCATGCTGCGCGCCATCTTCGGGCACGGCAGCGGCCGTGTCGGCGGCGTGATCGTCGGCGTCTATCTCCTGGTCGCCATCCTCGGCCTGTTGGGACTGACCCCGCACAATCCGATCACGCAATACCGGGTCGACCGGCTGCATGCGCCCAGTGCCGCCTACTGGATGGGCACCGACCTGTTCGGCCGCGACGTGGCGAGCCGGCTGATGGCGGGCGTCGGCCAGTCCTTCACCGTTGCCTTTCTTTCGGTCGCCTTCGCCGCGCTTGCCGGCACCGTGCTGGGGCTCGCCGCCGCCTGGCTCGGGCGTCGCTGGGACGGCGTGCTGATGCGGATCATGGATGTGCTGCTGGCTTTTCCTGCCATTCTTCTGGCGCTGCTGATCGTCACCGTTGCCGGACCGGGCACATGGACCAGCGTGGTCGCCATCGGCATCGTCTATACGCCGATCTTCACACGCGTGGTGCGCGGCCCTGCTTTGTCGCTCAAGGCGCGCGAATTCGTCGACGCCGCGCGCACCTTCGGCAGCAGCTCCAGCTACATCATCACGCGGCACCTGCTGCTCAATCTGATCGCGCCCTTGACCGTCCAGGTGACGCTGGCGCTCGCCTGGGCATTGCTGACCGAGGCTGGCCTCAGCTTCCTCGGTCTCGGCACGCAGCCACCGGCCGCCTCGCTCGGCCTGATGCTGAGCGACAGCCGCAATCTGATGGAAACCGCCCCATGGCTGATGATCTTCCCGGGCCTGGCGATCATGATCAGTATTCTGGGCTTCAACCTCTTGGGCGACGCCTTGCGCGACATCCTCGATCCGAAGATGCGGAGAGCGCTCGCATGATCCCGCTTCTGTCGGTCCGCAACCTGGGCGTCGGCTTCGGCCGCGACCCGAGAGCCAATGAGGTGGTGCGCGGCGTCAGCTTCGATCTCGCCGACGGCGAAACGCTGGCCATTGTCGGCGAAAGCGGCTCGGGCAAGTCCGTCACCGCACTGTCGATCAACCGTCTCATCGATTTCGGCGGCGGCCGCATCACCGGCGGCGCCATGACGCTGAAACGGGCCGACGGTAGTCTCTTCGACCTGACGACCGCGACCGAGCCGCAACTGACCGGGATTCGCGGCGCAGAGATCGGCATGATCTTCCAGGAGCCCATGACCTCGCTCAATCCTGTGCTGACGATCGGCACCCAGATCGAGGAATCGTTCCGGCTGCATCGCGGCCTGACCGGCCGGCAGGCCACGGCGGCGGCCAAGGACGCGCTCGACCGGGTGCGCATCCCCGATGCGGCAAGGCGGCTAAAATACACGCCCAACCAGCTGTCGGGCGGCATGCTGCAAAGGGTAATGATCGCCATTGCGCTCGCCTGCAATCCGCGTCTGCTGATCGCCGACGAACCGACCACGGCGCTCGATGTGACGGTACAGGCGCAGATCATGGCGCTGCTTGCGGAGCTCAAGCAGGAAAGCGGCATGTCGATGATCTTCATCACCCACGACATCGGCCTTGTCGCCGGGATCGCCGACACTGTGATGGTGATGCAGAACGGGCAGGCCGTGGAACAGGGCGAACTGAACCAGGTCCTCGACAGGCCGCAGCACGCCTACACGCAGCATCTGTTGCAGGATGTGCCGCATTTCGCCCACGGCCGCTCGACACGCACGGACGGGCAGCGCGACAAGAACGCAAGGACGGACCCGGCCCTTGAGGTCAACGGCCTCGTGGTGCGGTTTCCGCTCAAGAGCAGTTTCTTCAGCCATGCCAGCGGCGCGGTGCACGCCGTGGACGGTGTCGACTTCGACCTGATGCCGGGAGAGACATTGGCCATTGTCGGCGAGAGTGGCTCGGGCAAATCAACCACCGCGAAAGCAGTCCTTGGGCTGGTGCGCTCGACGCGCGGCAGCTTCTCGGTCGGCGCCCGGACGGCCTCGGCAAAGCACGGCGCCAAGCCCGTGCAGATGGTTTTCCAGAATCCCTACGCTTCGCTCAACCCGCGGCTGAGCATCGAGAGCATCCTGGCGGAGCCGGTGATCGCCAATGGCGGCCGGGCGGACGCCGAAACGCGAGCCAGGATGGCGAGCCTGCTGGAGCGCGTCGGCCTGCCGCAGAACAGTTTGCAGCGCTATCCGCACGAATTCTCCGGAGGCCAGCGGCAAAGGCTGTGCATCGCCCGCGCGCTGATGCTCAACCCGTCGGTCGTCGTTCTGGATGAAGCGGTTTCCGCCCTCGATGTTTCAGTGCAGGCCAAGGTGCTGGAGCTGCTGGTCGACCTGCAGCGCGAGTTCGGGCTGGCCTATCTGTTCATCTCGCACGATATGGCTGTCGTCGAGCGGATCGCTCATCGCATCGCCGTCATCTATGCCGGCCAGATCGTCGAGATCGGAGACGCGGCCTCGGTGCTGTCGGCGCCGAAACATTCCTACACGAAGAAGCTCATATCAGCGGTTCCGGCCATCGACCGGCGGCATGAGCGTTTCGAGGTCGACACACGCCAGGTGCCTTCCCTGGTGCGCCCGCAAGGGTTTGAGCCGGCGCCGGCGAGATGGGAGGA
Source organism: Mesorhizobium sp. B2-1-1 (assembly GCF_006442975.2). Lineage (NCBI taxonomy): Bacteria > Pseudomonadati > Pseudomonadota > Alphaproteobacteria > Hyphomicrobiales > Phyllobacteriaceae > Mesorhizobium > Mesorhizobium sp. B2-1-1. The sequence goes on from NZ_CP083954.1 coordinate 4,815,681, forward strand.
ATTTGGGGTAGATCATATGGCGAGGGTGGAAGGGTGATGCATGGTGCCCTGGGCTCGGTTAGGTCGGCGGGACAGCACCCCCCTCTGTCCTGCCGGGCAGAGGGGGGTGTGACGGAACTCGGCCTTTCAGGAGGCCCGCATTGACCAACCTCGCCCAGATCTTCGACCGCGCGTTCCAACCACTCGCAGCGGCAGTTGCCGCCAAGCGCATCCCCGGTGGCGTGCTCGGCATCGTTGACAGGAATGGCGACCGCATCACCAGGGCGATCGGCTCAGCCCAACTCGTGCCTAAGCAGCGACCGATGCGTGAGGAGACCTGGTTCGACCTGGCATCCCTGACCAAGGTGATCTTCACCACGCCGCGCATTCTGGCGCTGGCTCAGGACGGTGCCATCGATCTCGACGCACCACTCGTCTCGGTGCTGCCGGACCTTCGCCAATATGACGCGAGTGCCTGGGAGCGGAAGGTGACGTTTCGCCAGTGCCTCGGGCACCAGACGCCCTTCCCGGCCGTCGAACCGATCTACACTTACGGGCGCGACCCCGACTTGCTGCGCGCCTTCATCCTGCAACGGGAATGGCGGGCCCGCGATCCGGTCTATTCCGACATCAATTTCATCCTGCTCGGTTTTGCGCTCGAGCGGCTGTCGGGCAAAACCATCCGCGACATGGAGCCCGGTCCGGGCTTTGCGTGGTCCGCCGAGCCAGATCTCGCCGCTGCAACAGAAGACTGCACCTGGCGCCATCGGGTTCTGTCCGGCGAGGTTCACGACGACAATTGCGCGGCGCTGCAAGGGGCCGGCCATGCCGGCCTGTTCGGCACGGCGGCCTCGGTGCTCGATTTCGCCCAAGGGCTGCTGACCGGCGCATCCGAACGGTCGATCGCGCCGATGCGCACGCCCTTGTCCGCCACCCGCACCCATGGCTGGGAGCGTCCCTATGACGGCTGGTCCGGCGGCGCTTTGTGCGGCCCCGGAACGATAGGCCATACCGGCTTTACCGGCACGGGGCTGTGGATCGACTTCGACAGAGGCAAGGCCTGGACCTTGCTTACCAACCGGATCCATCCGACACGTCACTTCGACAGCGGAATCGTCGCGCTTCGCCAAGCGGTCGGCGATCTCATCAATGGAGTTCGATAATGGAATCCATCTGGGCCGTCGGCCTGATGACCGGCACCGTGCTGGACGGCAACATCGATGTCGCCCTGATCAAGACCGATGGCGAGCGCATCGACGATTTCGGCACCTACCGGCTGATGCCCTACCCCCCGTCGATCCGCTCGCTGCTGGAAGAGACGCTGAAGCAGGCGCGAGCCTGGAATTTCACCGGACCGGAGCCGGCGATCTTCCGCGACGCCGAGGAGGCGCTGACGCGCGCGCAATCGGCGGCGGTCGGGGAGCTCGTCGAAGGTTATGGGATGACGATGGCTGACATCGGCGTCGTCGGCTTCCACGGCCAGACCGTGCTGCATCGCGCGCCGCAAATCGGCCGGCTCGGCCAGACCCGGCAGCTCGGCGACGGCGAGTTGATGCATGCGATCCTCGGCACCAAGGTCGCCTATGATTTCCGCTCTGCCGACATGCGCGCCGGAGGACAGGGCGCGCCGTTGGCGGCCGCCTATCACACCGCGCTGATGCGCAGCGCCGGCGCCAGCGGCGAGGTAGCCGTGCTCAACCTGGGCGGCGTCGCCAACATCACCTGGTGGGACGGCGGCGACAATGTCGTTGCCTTCGACACCGGCCCCGCCAACGCGCCGCTCAACGACTTCATCAAGTCAAAGGGGCTCGGCGAAATGGACCGCGACGGCGCGCTTGGCCGGGGGGGAACGGTCGACGAAGCCCGGCTCGCCAAGCTGCTGCAACACCCCTATTTGACCAAACCCTATCCGAAATCGCTGGACCGTTTCGACTTCGGCGCCACCATGGCGGATGGCCTGAGCGCCGAGGACGGCGCCGCGCTTTTGACCGCCTTCACCGCCGCCGCGGTCGGCAAGGCACTCGACCTTCTGCCGAGCCGGCCGAAAAGACTGGTGGTCAGCGGCGGCGGTCGCCACAACCCGACGATGATGGCAATGATCGCCAGCCGCGCCGGTATCGAGGTGGTGCAGGCCGAAAGCCTCGGCTGGAGCGGCGACGCGGTGGAGGCAGAATGTTTTGCCTTTTTGGCGGTGCGCGTGCTGCGCGGCCTGCCGATCAGTTTTCCCAGCACGACGGGCGCGCCGCAGCCGATGCGCGGCGGACGGCTGGCCGGTTGATCAGCCCGCCGACAGTTTTTTCTGCAGGAAGACGCGGCTGCGGCCGACGGGGAAATCGGCGAGTGTTCCGAAGGGCTGATAGCCCTGGCGCTGATAGACCCTGGCGGCGTTGGGGTTGAAGGTGTCGATCCAGGCGTTCTGGCAGCCACGCGCCATCGCCTCCTTCTCAGCCGCGTCCAGCATCGTGCCGGCCATGTGCCGGCCGCGCAGCCTTTCGTCGACCCACAGCCATTGCACGTAAAGCCAGCCCCAGGCGGTGTAGCCCGAAATGCCCGCGACAATCGCGCCGGCCTCATCACGCACGAACACCGCAAGGGCCTTCCTTTCGGAAGCGCCGACATCGCCGTCGTTGAACGCCATCAAACGCTCGCCGAGAAAGGCGAGCTCCTCGGGCAAGGGGGTTGCCGTCGTTTCAAGTGTCGTGATCATGGCTCATCCGAAATGTGCAACGGGAGACGAACAGAGTTACGAAGGCCGGAGCGCCTGCGCAACGCCTATGTCCGTCCCCGAACAGCGTGCCGGTCCGGGTCGCCACCATTGCGGAATTCGGAGGCGGAAATGCCGTAGCGCTTCAGCTTGTCGTAGAAGGTCTTGCGCGGCACGCCGAGTGCGTCGATGGCCCCGCGCACGTCGCCGGCATGATCGCGCAAGGCTTCCCGGATGAGTTGCGCCTCGTAGCGGCCGACCCGTCCGGGCAGCGCCGCTGAGGGCTCCGGCAAGCGCGCGGACGTTGCCCTGGCCTCCTCGTCGGGCCCGAGGCCGAGCGCGACGCGGTCGGCAAAATGCGCGAGCTCGCGCACATTGCCCGGCCAGTCATGCGACTGGAGATGGTCGCTCACCGCGGCATTCACCGCCGCGACCGGGCGGCCGAAACGCTGCGAGGCCTTGCCCAGGAAATGCCCGAACAGCATCGGGATGTCGCCGCGCCGCTCGCGCAGCGGCGGGATGCGCAGCGTCACGACGTTGAGGCGGAAATAGAGATCCTCGCGGAAATCGCCGCGCTGGTCCGGCCGACCCAGATCGACCTTCGTTGCCGCGACGACCCGCAGATCGAGGCGGCGCGTTTCGTTGGAGCCGAGCGGGGTGAGGCTGCGCGTTTCCAGCACCCGCAGCAGCTTGACCTGTAGCGGCGGCGGCATGGATTCGATTTCGTCGAGGAACAGCGTGCCGCCGCTCGAATGCTCGATGCGACCGATTCGCCGCCGCTGCGCCCCGGTGAACGCGCCCGGCTCGTGGCCGAACAGCTCGCTCTCGATGACGGTCTCCGGCAGAGCGCCGCAATTCAGCGCCACGAAAGGCTTTGCGCGGCGCCGGCCCCATCGGTGCAGGAGATCCGCCACCACCTCCTTGCCGGTGCCGGTCTCCCCTTCCACCAGCACGTCGACATCCATGTCGGCGATCTGACGCAAGGTCTCGCGCAGGCGGCGGATGGCGGGCGCCTCGCCGATCAGCGGCAGGCCGTCGGCGGCCTGTGCGGCGGCCTCGTGCAGCCGCCGGTTCTCCATCACCAGCCGCCGCTTTTCGCTTGCCCGCTTCAGTGCCTCGACAAGGCGCTCGCCCGCATAGGGTTTCGGGATGAAATCGTAGACGCCGTCCTTGAGCGCGGCCACCGCGAGATCAATATCGCCATGTCCGGTGACCAGGATCACCGGTATGTCGATGTCGATCGCCCTGATCCGATCGAACAGCTGCAAACCGTTCATGCCGGGCATGCGGATGTCGCTGACCACCACGCCCTGAAAATCCCGGTCGACGGCGGCAAGCGCTGCCTCCGCGGCCTTGAACGCGATCACGCCGAAGCCGGCAAGCTCGAGCAATTGCGTGGTGGCGTGAAGCAGATCCGCGTCGTCTTCGACGAGCGCGACCAGCCCTGATCCCTCAGTCATTCAATTCGCCTCAGATCTATGGTGAAGGATGCGCCTTTCGTGCTGCCCGGATCGAGGCGCAGCGTGCCGCCCAGTTCCTGGGCGATCTCCTGCGAGATCACCAGACCGAGGCCAAGCCCCTTTTCCTTTGTGGTCTGGAACGGCATGAACAGATTGCCGGCCGCTTCCGGCCCGAGGCCAGGTCCATTGTCGCGCACCGAAACCAGCACCCTGTCGTCGCGCTCGGCAAGCTCGATCTCGATGCGCGGATCGGGCCGGTCCTTCAGGGCATCCAGCGCATTCTGCAAGAGATTGACCAGGATCTGCTCCAGCCGGATTCGGCTGGCCATGACCGTCGGCGAGGCGGTGCCGCGCGGCTTGACGACGGTCACGCCGGAATCGCGGATGCGGCCGGACAGGAGCGACAGCGCGCCGTCGATCGCTTCGCGCACGGGCAATGGCGAGGCGGCGACGCCTGGTCGCCGCGCGAAGGTGCGCAGCGTGCTGGTGATGGCGCCGATGCGCTCGGTCATCGACACGATCGATGTCAGGTTGCCCGAGACGGATTCGACCTTGCCGCCATGCAGGAAGCGGCCGGCATTCTCGGCGTAGGTGCGTATCGCCGCCACCGGCTGGTTGATCTCATGCGCGACGCCGGCGGCGATCTGGCCGAGGATGGAAAGCCGGTTGGCCTGGGCGAGGTCGTCGCGCAGCCGGCGAACCTTGGCCTCGGCGTTTTCGCGCTCGGCGATCTCGCCGGCAAGGGCCATGTTGGAGCGGGTCAGTTCCGCCGTTCGCGTGCTTACCCTGCTCTCCAGCTCGGCATTCATGCGCGCCAGCGCTTCCTGCCTCAGGCGGCGCGCACGGCGGCGCCTGAGAAGCACGTAGGCAAGCAAACCCGTGAGCAGCAACGCCAGCAGCGTGGTCAGGCGCGCCGTGTTGGCGGCCGACGTCAAAGCGGCATCGGCAGGCGTGAGCAGCCACAGACGCCAGCCGGGAACGGCGCCGGGCAGGTCCTGCGCCACTTCGACGAACTGGCGCGATTTTCCGGCATTGTCGATTGTCGCCAGGCCATCACCGGCACCGCGTCGTATCGGCAGCGGTTCGAAGCCGGTTTCGGCAAGTTGAAGCTGCGCGTGGGCTGTCGCGGCATCCGCGGCCGAGAGCGGCGCAAGCGCGTGGAAACGCCACTCGGGCCGGCTGGTCGCCAGCACGACACCGCGCTCGTCGGTGACGAAGACGACAAAGCCGCTGGAGCGCCAATTGGCTTCGACTCCGTCGAGTTCGACCTTCAGTACGGCAACGCCGAGCGGCGTCTTGCCGTCATCGACGCGGCTGGCGAGATAAAGTCCCGGCCTGCCGCTGATCGTGCCGAGGCCATACTGGCTGGCGGCGCCCTTGGTCATGGCGTCGGTGAAATAGTGGCGGAAATTGTAGTCGATGCCGACGAAGCTGCCCGGCTCGCCGGCGTTGCTGGCCGATATCGCGATGCCTGCCGTGTCGATGACATAGATGGCGGATGCCGAGGCGTCGGCGGCAATGGCGCGGAGCTTGTCGTCGAGCGCTGTCTCTTGGGTTTTGCCGGCCCGGCGCAACGCGTCGCGCACCGCATCGTCGCGTGCCAGCACCAAGGGAACGAGACGCTGCTTTTCGATTTCGCCGGTCAGGGTGCCCGCCGCCAGCGGCAAGGCTGCCAGTGCTCCGTCGCGCAGATTGCCGGCGGCCTGGTTGGCGGCAAGGCGCCCGGCAATCGCGACCGCTCCCGCCAGCATTGCCAGGGCGACCAGGAGAATGAGCCAGCGGCCGTCACGCAGCCTGGCCATCGCTTCGCGCAGCAGGTCGCGGCCGGCGAACTCCGGGTATGCGCTATCGGTGCCTGCCTGCGGCGTCTGCCCTCTCCACCGTTCGCTGTTCAGCAGCCACTGTAATGCGAAACTCCGCCCAGGCAAACAAGGGTGAGTGCGGAAATCCGCACAGGCCTCCATCGAAGCGGGGACAAAACCGCCGGAAACCCAGGGTTCCGGCCTTTTCTCGATCTGGCACGACGCTTGCAAAACTCCCGACAGCGGCGAGCGACCGGAGCGCCGCGATGGGAGAAGTCTTGCGGGGCGGCGCGTGCCGTTCCCTCCGGCCAGGGAGATAGCAGATGCACATGGCAGACCAATCACGCGCGCCCGCCGCGCAGCGCAAGCCGCTCTATGCCCAACTCTACGTGCAAGTGCTGGTGGCGATCACCGTCGGCATCCTGCTCGGCCATTTCTATCCGTCGCTCGGCGAGAGCATGAAGCCGCTTGGCGACGCCTTCATCAAGCTGGTCAAGATGATCATCGCCCCGGTCATCTTCCTGACGGTCGCCACCGGCATTGCCGGCATGAGCGACCTGCAGAAGGTCGGCCGCGTCGCCGGCAAGGCGATGCTCTACTTCCTCACCTTCTCGACGCTGGCGCTCATCATCGGCCTGATCGTGGCCAATGTCGTGCAGCCCGGGGCCGGCTTCAACATCGACCCGGCGACGCTCGACGCCGCGACCGTCAACAGCTACGCCGCCAAGGCGCACGACCAGTCGGTCACCGGCTTCCTGATGAACATCATCCCTGCCACCATCGTCGGCGCCTTCGCCGACGGCGACATATTGCAGGTGCTGTTCTTTTCAGTGCTGTTCGGCATTGCGCTGGCCCTGGTCGGCGACAAGGGCGCGCCGGTGCTCAATTTCCTGCAGGCGCTGATGGCGCCGATGTTCAAGCTGGTCAGCGTGCTGATGAAGGCAGCCCCTATCGGCGCCTTCGGCGCCATGGCCTTCACCATCGGCAAGTACGGCATCGGCTCGGTCATCAACCTCGCCATGCTGGTCGGCACCTTCTACATGACCGCTTTCCTGTTCGTGTTCATCGTGCTGGGCGCCGTCTGCCGCTACAACGGCTTCTCCATCCTGTCGCTGATCCGCTACATCAAGGAGGAGCTGCTTCTGGTGCTGGGCACCTCGTCTTCGGAAGCGGCACTGCCCTCGCTGATGGAGAAAATGGAGAAGGCCGGCGCGAAGCGCTCGGTGGTCGGCCTGGTCATCCCGACCGGCTATTCCTTCAACCTCGACGGCACCAACATCTACATGACGCTGGCCGCGCTGTTCATCGCGCAGGCGACGAACATCCACCTCTCCTTCGGCGACCAGATCCTGCTGCTCCTGGTGGCGATGCTTTCCTCCAAGGGGGCGGCCGGCATCACCGGCGCCGGCTTCATCACCCTTGCCGCCACGCTTTCGGTGGTGCCGGCCGTGCCTGTCGCCGGCATGGCGCTTATCCTCGGCGTCGATCGCTTCATGTCGGAATGCCGGGCGCTGACCAACTTCGTCGGCAATGCGGTGGCGACGCTGGTGGTGGCGCGCTGGGAAGGCGAACTCGACGAGGCCAAACTGGCCAGGGCGCTGGCGGGAACGGCCGACGACAGCCTGCCGGCGGACATCGTTCCAGCCGAGTAATCACAACGGCCGCACAGCGATAGCAAACGGCCGGAGGCATCGCTGCCTCCGGCCATTTTTCGTATGTTCACCGCGTGAGGCGGCAGGACTTGCGCACGCCGCGCAGCTTGACCTCGACCATCAGTGTCCGTCCTCGTGTCCGGGATATCTGCTCGGCCCGTCGACAGGCAGGCGGGCCGTGCCATCGGCGAACAGGACAAGGCTTGCCGCGCCGATCAGCCCGGCGTGGCGGCCGAGCTGGGCCTGAACCACCGGCACGTCGCGATAGGCGCGCATGGCGCGCTGGCGGATTGTCGCCTCTATTGCCGGAGCCATCAGATCGAGGCCATTGGCGATGCCGCCGCCGACGACCAGCACGTCGGGCGAATAGAGATGCAGGAGGTTGGTGAAGCCGACGCCGAGCCAGCGCGCTTCCTCCTCGAGCAGGGCCAGGGCGAGATCGTCCTGCAGCCGCGCTGCATCGACGACATGGCGGCCCGTCACCTCGGCATTAGCCGAGAGGCGGCGCAGCGTCGAGCCGTCGAAGGCCGACGTCGCGGCATTGGCGCGGCGGCCGAGCGCGGTGCCCGAGGCGATGGCCTCGAAACAGCCGACGACGCCGCATATGCAGCGCTCGCCTTCGTTGGTTATGGTCATGTGGCCGATCTCGGCGGCAAGACCCCGGCGGCCATGCAGGATGCGCCCGTCGACGACGACGCCGCCGCCGATGCCGGTCGAGACGGTGACGAAGACGAGCGAACGGGCGCCGTGGCCGGCGCCGAAGCGCCACTCGCCGAGCGCTGCCGCATTGGCGTCGTTCTCCAGCCGCACCGGCAGGCCGAGCCGCCGCTCGAGGATGTCGGCCAGCGGCACGTCCAGCCAGCCGGCAAGCGTCGGCGGCCCGACCGCGATGCCGGCCAGCGGATCGAGCGGTCCCGGCGCGCCGACGCCGACACCGAGGATGGCGAGCGCCGGCGCCTCGGCATGGATGGTCGCGGCGAGAGCCTCGATCTGGCCGATCACCACTTCGGGACCGGCCTGCGCCTGCGTCGGCACCGCCGCGAACGCCAGTATCTTGCCATCACGGTCGACCAGGGCGGCACGAAGCTCGGTGCCGCCCAGATCGATCGCGAGAGCGGCCTCGTTGCTCATGCCGCGACTTTCAGCCCGTGCAGCCAGCCAATGCGGCCGGCCAGATCCTTGTCACCGAAGGCGAGCGAACCAAGAACCACGGTCTCGGCACCCGCGGCACGCAGCAGCGGCACGGTCTCATGGCGGATGCCGCCGTCGGCGGCAAGAACCACGTCCGCCTCGCGTCCGGTCTTGCGCAGGATGGCGCGGGCCTCAACCAACCTGTCGCAGGCTTTCTCCGAAAGGCCTTGCCCCTTGACGCCGATCGCGGTTCCCAGAAGCGTGACGAACGCGACTTCGGACACGAAGGGCCTCACCGCTTCGACCGGCGTTTCCAGCCGCAGCACGACGCCGGCTTCGGCGCCAAGTTCGCGCGCCAGCCGCACAGCGCGCAATCCTGCTTCGCCATTCTCGGCATGGACGCTGATCATGTCGGCGCCGGCCTCGATGAATTGGCGCGTCTGTTCCCCGACGATTGTCCCGTCGACCATCAGATGGACATGGATGGGCTTGGCCGTCAGCTTGGCGATGCGAGCGACCAGATCGGGAAAGAACAGGAAGGACGGCGCGAAGTGGCCGTCAGCGACATCGATGTGGTGAAGATCGACATAGGGTTCGATGCGCCTGAGGTCGCTCTCGAAATTGGCGAGATCGGCCGACCACAGCGAGAATTCGGCGATCAGACGATCGCGCGGCAATGCGGCGATGGCGGCCGGGCCTGAAAGGAGTTTCGAGATCATGACTGGTCCTGGTTGTTGAAATTTTTATCGAGAAAGCCGCCGATCGCGGCACGGATTTCGGCGAAGTGGCGATCCTTGTCGGTGGCCTTTGGTGTCACCTCGGTGAAGATCGCGTTGAGGATTGTCTTCGCCAGTTCGCGCGCAATCGCCAAGGGATGGACGAGATCGACGCCGCTTCCGACGACGAGTGTGGGGATTGAGAGCGCAGAGGCTGCGGCCCGCGAAACGCCGGGCCCATCGCCGGCGATTGCCCGCATCATTTCGGCGAAGTCCGCTGCATTGTCGCGTTCGAAGAAACCGAGCAAGGACGCTAGATTGTCGGGTGCCTCGGCGCGGAACCGGGCCGCCGTGGCCGAAGCGGCAAAGATGGCGCGCGCCTCGTTCGGCGGGCGGTTTCGGATGAGCTCGGCCACTTCCGCATAGGGACGCATGTTTTCAGGTGCAGCGTCGAAGGCCCAGGCCGGACGGACCAGCACCAGGCCGGTGACGCGCTCGGGATGCCGGACGGCCAGGCGCAGCGCGATCGCCGCACCCATCGAGATGCCGCCGGCGACGAAGCGTTCGATGCCGGCCGCATCGGCGGCGGCCAGCACGTCGTCGGCGAACATGGCGATCGAAAGGGGGCGCTTGTGGCCGGCACCGGAGCCGCCTTGGGCCCGGCATTCGACGGTGAGCCGGCGTCGCGACGGGCCGTCGGGAAAATTCTGCGCCACCTGGGCGGCGTCACCGCCGAGACCGTGCTGGAAGACGACGGAAAGCCTACCTTGCTCCGTGTCGAAGATACGAAGCGCAGCATCGTCGCGAAGCATCATTGTCGGTGCGACGCTCATCGGAGCAGCCCGCGCAGAAACGCGGCGACGGCGGGAGCTTCGTCGGCCGACAATCCGTGCGTGACAAGCGGGCCATCGAATTTCACAGCGTTCAGCCGCGCGACGAAATCCGGAAAATCGACAATGCCCTCCCCTGTTGTGGCGAAGCGGCCGTCGCCATGCCTGTCCTTGGCATGCGCCATGGCTATATGGGCAGCGGCCTCGTCGATCGCCGCCGCGACGATGGCGCGCGCCTCGCCCGGCGTCGCATGCTCGAACAGGTTCGCCGGATCGAGCACGACCTTCAGATGCTTCGAGCCCATGTCGGCGATCAAGCGGGTGGCATCCTTCGCCGAGGTGACGATGTTGGCCTGTTCGGGCTCGATGCCGAGATCGACGCCTGCCCCTTCGGCCAGCGCCAGCGCCTTTTCCATCTCAGTGGCCATGTCGGACCAGGCGGCCGGTGTGGCGTTGTCGGGATGATAGGCCCATTGGTCGGCTGCATTGCGCGAGCCGGTGCAGAGCGTGACCAGCGGAATGTCGAGGGCGGCGGCTGTATCGATGACGACGACAAGGCGGCAAAGACCATCGTCGCGCACCGCCTTGTCTGGATGCGCCATGTTGTAGGTGCCTGACAGGGCGGCGAGCGATACGCCTGTTGATCGGGCGGCGGCGCGAATGGCCGGAATGGCTGCGTCAGGCACCGCATCGGGCATCGACGGCAGGCCGGCGCAAGCGAGATTGAATTGCGTCGTCTCATAGCCCGCCTGCCGCACTGCTTCCAGCACAACAGCCGGCTCGGTGCCCGCAAAGGTCTTGGCGAAGATGCCGAGACGCATCAGACCGCACCCGAGACCGAAGCGAGCTCGATCCGCTCGCCGGTCTCGACGGAGCGGGCAATGGCGACCATGGCGCGGATCGAGGCAATGCCGTCCTCGACATTGGCACCGCGCATCGGCGCGCCGTTCAGCACCGTGTCGGCGAGACCTTCCAGCTGGCGGCGGAAGAAATGGCCGTCGGCGCCGAGCGGTTTTCGCGAGGTCGCGTCCTTCTCATGGAAGATATCGACCTCGCTGGCGCGGAAGTACCAGGGATTGAACGTCTTGGCGATGACGGAGCCGTTCTCGCCATAGAGCTGGAAGCCCTCGTGCCAGTCCATGCGTACGGCGACGGTGAGATCGAGATGGCCGAGCGCGCCGCTGGCGAACTCGGTCTCGACGAACCAGCAATAGGCGCCGAAGCGTTCGTTGAGACGGGCGCGTACGGCCGTGATCTCGCCGCAGAGGAAGCGGGCCGTATCGACCAGATGCGAGCCGTGCGCCAGCATGAAATACTGCCGGAGATCCGCCTTCGGATTGCCGGACGGTTTCTTCGCCAGCTTGCTGGTGACAGGCAGCGGCTGCACCGCATCCGTATTGGTGTAGCGGTGGGTGGAATCGCAATACCAGGCCTTCAGCGCCAGCACCTCGCCCATTTCGTCGCGGACGAAGTCGCGCGCCGCCTCCAGCGCCGGATCGAAGCGTTTCATGTGGCCGACCTGCAGGATCCTGCCGGAGCGTTTCACCGCCGCCGCCAGCGCCTCGCCTTCCTCGACCGAAGTTCCGATCGGCTTTTCGCACAGCACATGCTTGCCGGCGTCGAGTGCCTTGATCGACATCGGCACGTGATAGGCGTCCGAGGTGGCGACGATGACCGCTTCCAGCTCCGGATCGGCGAGCATCTCGTCATAGTCGGCATACATCTTCCGCGGCTCGTAGGTGGCGCCCATGCGGGCGAGCAGGTCGGGCGCGGCGTCGCAAATGGCGTAGAGGTCGGCATTGACGGCCTTTGCACAAGATTCCAGATGCGCGAACTGCGCGATGGGGCCGCAGCCGAGCACGCCGACCCTGAGGCGCCTGTCCTGTTTCCCGATCATCGTCTCAGGCCCCGTAGCCGCGCATCGTCTGGCGGTTGGTCTTGACCGCGCCGGCAGGATCGGCCGCGGCCGTGTCGGATTCTTCTTCCAGCACCAGCCAGCCGTTGAAGCGCGGCGCAGCACCGACGATCTCGATCACTTCAGGCGTGTCGCAGACGCCTTTACCCAGCATCGCCCAATCACCCTTGGCGTCGACGTCCTTCAGATGGATGTAGCGGATGCGGTCGCGGTAGGTGGTAAGCGTATCGGCCATGTCCTTGTGGCCGCGCAATATGTGGCCGGTATCGGGCACCCAGCCGACCAGGTCGGGTTCGAGCAAGGCAAAGATCGCGTCGTAGTCGGCGCGGTCGAACAGCAGCGTGTTGTGGTGCGAACTCGGATGCACTGCGACCTGGACGCCGGCCTTGCGCCCGAGCTCGCCGGCCCTGTTGTAGACCTCCGCGGCGATAGCGAATTTGTCGTCGCGCGAGCCGTTGGAGACGACGGTCGCCGAGCCCATCGAGACAAGCGCACCTGGGAACGCGGCAGCGAAATCGATCCAGCGCCTCGCGGTTTCGAGATCGGCGCCGATCTCGTCCTTCAGCGTGAAGCCGCTTTTCGAACCGAAGGCGAAGGAGACCAGCGTCAGGCCGGATGCTCCAAGCGCCGCGGCGAACTCCGTCGGCTTGCCTGCATAGCGGCCGATCATGGTGTCGGTGATCTCGATGCCGGCATAGCCGCCATCGGCGATCGCCTTCAGGAGATCGTCGGGGCCGCCGGTCCAGGCCTTGCCGAGCATTTCCCAGGTGAAGGTCTGGCAGCCGACCTTGAGCTTCGTCTTCGTCATGTTGTTCATTCCTTGACGCCGCCCTGGGTTTCCTTGGCGCCCCTGGGTTTCGCATGGTCTATAAAAATTTTACGCGCGTCAATATTCAAAATGTTGTATATCGGCTTGCGGGGAGTGATCCGTTGCCGGCGCAATGGATCCGGCAGAGCGTGGCCGCATCGGAGGAATGACACAGAAAATGCACGGACGATCGAAGACGAAGCTTGGGATCGGCGTCGTCGGATGCGGCAACATCTCGATGACCTACCTGCGCAATGCCGCCCTCTTCGGCAGCATCGAGCTGCGCGCCTGCGCAGACATCTCGGCCGACATGGCGGCGCTGCGGGCGAAGGAATATGGCATCCGCGCGCTCGGCGTCGACGCCATGCTGGCCGATCCCGATATCGATCTCGTCCTCAACCTGACCATCCCGGCTGCGCATTTCGACGTTTCGCTTTCGGCGCTTTCGGCGGGCAAGCATGTGTTCACCGAAAAGCCGCTGGCGACCTCGGCCAGCGACGGGCGCCGCCTGGTGTCGGAGGCGGCCAAGCGAGGGCTGCTGCTCGGCTCGGCCCCCGATACTTTCCTCGGCGCCGCCGGGCGGCGGGCGCGCCGCCTGATGGATGAAGGCGCCATCGGCCGCGCCGTGACCGGCACAGCCTTCATGATGGGCCGCGGCATGGAGCACTGGCACCCCAACCCACAATTCTACTACCAGCCGGGCGGCGGCCCGGTGTTCGACATGGGCCCCTACTATCTGACCATGCTGGTCATTTGCTCGGTCCCGTCCAACGCGTCATGGCAATGGCGACGCGGGGCCAGCAGGAGCGGCTGATATCAGCCGAGGGACCGTTCAAGAACACGACCTTCAAGGTCGGCACGCCGACCAACGTGCTGTCGCTGCTCGAATTCCGGTCAGGCGCGACAGTCACCTTCGGCGCCTCATGGGACGTCTTCAAGCACTCCAACCATCCGATCGAACTGCACGGCACGGAGGGCTCGCTGCGCCTGCCCGACCCCGACACGTTCGGCGGCACCGTGTCCTTGTCCGAGCGCGGCGCCGAGTGGAAGGATTTCCCCAGCGAGGGCGAACTCTACGGCGCCCGCAACTGGCCCTATGCCGCGCCCGACCGCGCCAACTATCGCATGCTCGGCGTCGCCGACCTCGTGCGTTCGCTCGCGACAGGTGCCACGCCCCGCGCGTCCGGCACTCTGGCGCTGCATGTGCTGGAGATCATGGAGGCGATCCTGCACTCCGGCGAAACGAAAAACCCGGTCGCCATTGCTGGCGATGTCGTCCAGCCGGCCCTACTCTCGGAGGACGAGGCGCGCGACCTGCTCGCCTAGATGCAATCATGACGGAGATTGCGATGACGCTCGATCCTGATGCTCTGCGTGCCCTGGAAATCGGCCGCGCGGCCGGCGGTGCGCCGTTCGAGAACGGCAGCGTGGCGGCGGCGCGGGCCGCCTACAACGCTTCGTTCCCGGCGCAGCAGGGCGAACATGAGCCGGTCGCGGCGACGTCGCAGCGGCAGATCGACGGACCGAACGGCCCGGTTCCGATCCGCATCCATCGCGGCATCGGCGCACCGCGAACCGGCGCGCGCGCCGTGCTCTATCTGCATGGCGGCGGCTGGGTCATCGGCAATCTCGATTCGCATGACGAGATCTGCCGCTGGCTGGCCAATCTGGCCAATGCCCTCGTCGTCTGCCCCGATTATCGACTGGCACCAGAGCACAAATTCCCCGCCGGGCTCGAAGACTGCGCGGCAGCGCTCCGCTTCATCGCGCAAGACGCCGGGGATCTCGGCATCGATCCTGCCCGTATCGCCGTTGCCGGCGACAGTGCCGGCGGAAACCTTGCCGCCGTGCTGGCACTGCTCGCCCGCGACGGGCAAGCACCGCCGCTTGCCGCACAGATCCTGATCTATCCCAACACCGATGCCCGCCAGACGGCGGACAGCTACCGCCGTTTCGGCAACGGCTTTGGACTGACCGCCGCCACCATGGCCTGGTTCCGCGACCACTATGTGCGCACCCCGGACGACATCAAGGATTGGCGCGTTTCGCCGCTGCTGGCATCGAGCCTTGCAGGCGCGGCGCCGGCGTTTGTCCTGACCGCCGGTCACGATATCCTGGCCGACGAAGGGACCGCCTATGGCGAACGCCTGCTCGCTGAAGGGGTGCCGCTGGTCCTGCGGCACTGGCCGGGCCAGATCCACGGCTTCGTCTCGATGGGCCGCTACATTCTCGCCGCGCGGCAAGCGATGAGCGAGGCCGCGGCCTGGCTCCAATTGCAGACGCGCGCTCAGGCCGACTGACGCATCACCAGGGTCGCGCCGAGCTTGACGTTTCGCACGAGGTCATGCGCGGGCGGGCGGGCCTCGTCGAGCAAGGCCAGCAATATCTCGACGCTGCGGCCGGCCATTGCGGCGAAGTCCTGCGCCATGGTGGTGAGCGGCGGACAGGTGTAGCGGCTCAACGGGTGGTCGTCATGGGCGGCGACACGGAAATCGCAATCGGGCTTGCGGCCGATCTTCAGCCCGCGCGTGAAAGCGGCCGACATGATGCCGAAGGCGAGCCGGTCATTGGCGCACAGGATCGTGCGACCAGGCAGGCCTCCCTTGTCGAGCGTCCTTTCCATCCATTCATGGCCGATCCGCTCGAAGTCCCAGGTGTAGTCGCGCGCCGCGTTGATGACGACAGGCTCAAGGCCGGCGGCCCGCATCGTCTCGATATAGCTTTGCAGTCGCTCGCCCGAATTGTGGTTGACGTGCGGGATGTCGACATACACCGGCGGCTCGCCGGACCGGCAGAGATAATCGACCATGATCGACGTGCTCTGGTGGTTGTCGTTGCCGACGAAGGGCGTGTCACCCTCGATATAGGTGTCGAAATAGACGATCGGGATGTCTTTGCCCATCCGTTCGAAGACGCCCGGCTCGGAAACCGATCCCAGCGGGGCCACGATGGCGCCGGCCACCTTCAGCGAGGTGAGCGTCTTGACCGATTCCGACTCAAGCCTGGGCGAACCGTGCGAGGAGATGACGATCGGCCAAAAACCTTCGTCGCGGCAGCGCAGCTCAATGCGGCTGACCATCTCGGCATAGAACGGATCGGTAATCGCCGGCACGACGATGCCGACATTGCGGGTGCGCTTGCGGTTGAGATTACGGGCGAAGAGGTTCGGCTGATAATCCGAGGAGCGAAGCGCGGCCTCGATGCGGGTGCGCGTCGCCGGCTTGACGCTCGCCGGATCATCGAAATATTTCGACAGGGTCGGCCGTGACACGCCGCACGCCCGGGCGAAGTCATCCATCGTGCGGTGCGTCTTTTCCGCCATCGATATTCAGGGTCCCTTGCCCTCGCCCGCCGCCCCGGCCGACACGAGTCACGCGGCCGTTGCCTGGAAGCAGCAATGCTCGACCGAACTTGTCCAGTCAAGTTTTAACGGTTCCCAATAGATCGCGGAGTCATTACGCGCGTCAAATTATTTATTGACGCTTTCAAAGCGACACTGAAGCTTCGGAAGGAAGCCAATGGGATAGGCCCGGTCTTGCATCGACGATGATAAATTCGTATTGGGCGCATCCATGGCGGGAGGCGTCCGCGACGCCTCTCGCCCCGAACATCATTCGCCCCGCATCGTCGCCTGGAAGGCCGGCAGGTGCTTTTTCTGTGCTTCCAGCATGCGTTCGCGGTAGACGCCGTAGATGACATCGGTGTCGTGCAGGGTCACGCCCGCGATCGTCGGCGAGGCGAAGACCGGCAGTTCGATGCCGCGCTTGGCGAGCTGCTCGGCGGTACGCGCGATCAGCTCATGCGCCAGGATCATGGCGAGTACCGTCGAAGAGCCGGAGACCGGACGGCTCCAGCCCTCGACCGGCACGATCGCATCCTCTATCGGCGAGCAGGTGTCGATGACGAGATCGGCCGCGTCGGCCAGTCGCTTGCCGGAGGAGTGCGTCGCGGGCTTGTCGAGATTGTTCTTGCTGGTGACCGCAACGACGAAGATGCCGCGCTTCCTGGCATAGAGCGCCGTATCGATGCCGGAAGAGTTGCGGCCGCTGTGGCCGAAGATGATGATGGAGTCACCCTTGTTGAGCGGCTGATGATCCAGGAATTTTTCGGCGTATTTCTCGGTGCGCTCCAGCCACAGCAGCTCACGCACGCCGCCGGCGCCGAGCACATTGTGCCACATCACGCGCGGGTCCGTCAGCGGGTTGAAACCGACATAGCTGCCGTAACGCGGAAACACTTCCTGCACCGGCAGCACCGAATGGCCTGAACCGTAGAGATGGATCAGACCGCCGCCTTCAAGCGAGTCGGCAAAGCGGCTGGCTGCCTGGCCAAAGGCCGCTTCATTGGTTTTCGCTGCCTGGTCGATGAGGGCGGCGAGACGGTGAATGTAGAGGTCGGACACGTGGGTACTCCTGTTAAGTGTCTGCTTGGGTGATGATGGATCAGCTTCGCGGATTTGACGGGACGCGCCCGGCGCGCAGCGTCGAGCGTATCTCGTAGCGGTCGCCGCGCATGATGGAGACGGTGAACTCGAACGGACCGCGCTCGTCGGTGGCGATACGCTCGACCACGAAAGCCGGACTGCCGACCGGCAGATCGAGCAGCTCGGCATCCGCCGCGCCAACCGCGCCGACGCGATAATTCTCGCGCGCCGCCACCGGCACGATGCCGTAGTGGCGCTCCAGCGCCTCGTACAGCGATCCCTGCAGCAGGCCGGCGTCGAGGAAGCCCGGCACACGTGCGGCTGAGAGCTGCGCCGTCTGGATGCCGATCGGTTCGTTGTTGCCGAGCCGCAGCCGCCGGATGCGCACCACCGGGTCACCCTCCTCAATCTCCAGCGCGCCGGCCGCCGCCGCATTGGCGATGGTGAGGCTGCAATCGAGCAGGCGCGAGCCGGCAACGACGCCGATATTGCCCATCTCCTGGGTGAAGCTCGTCAGTTCGCGGGTGCCGGCGACGAGCGTGGTGGAGCGCACGAAGGTGCCGCGTCCGTGTTCGCGGCGCAGCAATCCGCTTTCCTCCAGATTGCGCAAAGCGTGGCGCAGCGTGATGCGGCTGACCCCGAAAAGCGCGCCCAGCCGGTCTTCGGCCGGGATCTGGTCGCCCGTCGCCCATTCGCCGCTCTTGACGATGGCGCGGATGGCCTCCTCGACCTGATACCAGAGCGGCTCGGGCCTTCTGCGATCCGGCTGCTGAAAACTGGCTTCACTCATCGGATCTGTCTCCACCCGCTTCCGGCCTGTCCGGCCACTGCCGCACCGACCAGGCCGGCGCCGGGGCCGAACGCGCCAGCCTTGAGAGAAATGCCGCGGAGATGCGGCGGCAGTTGGCGCCGCAGCGCGGCAAGCAGCGGCGGTCCGATGACGTCAAGCGCATCGGCAAGGCCGCCGGAAACCAGGATCACCTGGGGGTCGAGCAGCGCGACGGCGCCGGCAAGCGCGGTGCCCAGCCGGCGCGCCGGCAACTCGAGCAGGGTCTGTGCCGCGAGTTCGCCCGCCTGGGCAGCCGCGATCAGCTGGCGGCCGCTGGCAAGGCCGACCTGGCCGGCAAGCGCATCAAGCGCGCGGCCCGATGCAACGCGCTCCAGCCAGCCGCTGCGCTCCTCGCCATGGTCCTTGATGTCGGCGCAGGCCCAGCCGAACGAGCAGGCGCCGCCATGCGTGCCGGCGACGATGCGGTGGTTGGCGAGCACCGCCGAGCCTATGCCCGTGCCGATTGCCAGCAGGATCGCATCCGACATGCCTTTCGCGCTGCCTTCAACGGCTTCCGCCAGCAGGGCGATCTGCGCGTCGTTGCCAACGGCGACGCGCAACCGCGGGAACAGCGCCGCGATGTCGACACCGTCGAGCCAAGGGAGATTCGGGATCCAGCGGCAGACTGACCCCTCGACGAGACCTGGCACCGCCAGGCCCAACGCCTTGACCGCGCCAGCCTCGGCGCAAAGCGCCGTGATACGGGCGACGAAGGCATCAAGGCTTGCCGGCGCCGGTTCGCGGCTCGGCCTCTCCAGCGCGCTGACATTGCCGGACTGGACGGCGGCGCGCAGATTGGTGCCGCCGAGATCGATGGCCAGAACCCGCGTCATCGACGCCCTCCGGCAGCCGGCGGCGCGAACAGACCGCTGCCGGCGTTCCAGGAATGCGAGGCCGCCGCGAAGGCCTGCGCATGGCGCGTGCCGCGCAGGCAGCCGCGCAGACGGTAGAGGGCGCTGTAGTAATCGACATAGGGGAAGCTGCTCAGGCCCCGCGCCAGCTCGTATTCATGCACCGCCTCGCTCCACGCCTCGAAGCCGTCGCTGACGTCGACCAAATGCTCGGGGCGGAAACCGTCATCGTCCTCCCAGTTCTCGCCGAACAGCAGCAAGCCCGGCGTAAAGGCGGCATGGTCGCGCGCAACGGTCGGCAAGGCGGCGAAGAAGATGCCGGTCTGCGTCAGCTTGGCTGCGGCGCGATGGTCCTTGTGCCAGCTGCCGTGCCAATGGGTTATGACCACTTCCGGCTTCAGCTCGCGAATGACATCGCACAGTTTCAGCGCCGTCTCGTCATCGGAAGGCAGGAAGGCGTCATGCAGGCCTAGATTGCGCATGGCGACGCCGAGGCGAGCGGCGGCCCTGCCCGCTTCCTCTTCCTTCTGGGCGCAATAATGCTCGGGGATCAGGCACGGATGGCCCTGCTCGCCCATGCTCAGGTGCAGGAACGTCACCGTGGCGCCCCTCATTACGGCGGCCGCCGCCAGCGGTCCGGCGATCACCTCGGCATCGAAGGCATGCGCGCCGACGACCAGGATGGATTTGGCGGCATAGATCCTGTCCTCGATCATTTCATGCCTCCCCCGGCGCCTACGCCCTCTCGAATCTGGCGGGCGAGCAGACAATACATGATCAGGATCGGCGCCATGGAGATCGCCAGCGAGGCGAACACCAGGCCCCAATCGGTGCGGTACTGGCCGACGAAGACGCTGATGGCCAGCGGCACGGTCTTGTAGCGGTCGTCGAAGATGAAGATCAGCGGGAAGAAGAAGTCGTTCCACACGGCGATTGCCGTGAAGATGGCGACGATCGACACCGCTGGCTTCACCATCGGCAGGATGATCTGGAACAGGATGCGGACCTCGCCGGCGCCGTCCATGCGTGCCGCCTCGTCGAGTTCGGAGGGCAGAACGCGCATGAAATTGGCGAAGATGAAGACGGCGAAGGGAATGCGGATCGCCGAATAGACGAGGATCAGTCCGGTCAGGGAATCCAGCAGGCCGAGATTGCGCATCAGCGTGAACAGCTCGACCGAGGCGAGCCTTATCGGCAGCATGATGCCGGACAGGAACAGGCCGAGCATGATGGCGTTCCAGCCCAGCCGATAGCGGCTGAGCGGATAGGCGGCCATGGCCGAGACGACGATGGTGAGGATGACCGCGCCGGCGGTGACGATCAGGCTGTTGATGAAATTGTGGCCGAGGTCGGCGCGCGTCCAGGCGTTGACGAAATTGTCGAAGGCCCAGCTTGCCGGCAGGCCGAGCCGGTTGTCGTAGATTTCGGCCGTCGACTTGAAGCAGGAGACGACGAGGATGTAGAGCGGCAGCAGCACGGCCGCCGTCCACAGGGCAAGCACCGTCCAGCCGGGCAGCCGCGAAAGCCGGCGCGAGATCACGGGATTGCCTGCCATGGTCAGCGCGCTCATAGCTGCACCGTGCGGCGGTCGAAGAAACGCAGCATCAACAGCGTGCCGACGCTGAGGATGAGGAACAGCATGGTGCCCAACGCCAGCGCTAGGCCGATGTCGGTGATGCCGACGGCGCCCTCCGCGCCGAAGGCCAGCCTGTAGAAATAGGTCACCAGCGTGTCGGTCGAATAGCTCGGATTGCCCTGCACGCCTTGCATCACATAGACGATGTCGAACTGGTTGAAGGTGTTGATAAAGGACAAAGTCGTCAGCGTGCCCAGCGCCGGCATCAGCAAGGGCAGCGCGACGGAGAACAGCATGCGCGCATTGCCGGCGCCGTCGAGTTTCGCCGCCTCGAAGATCTGGCCCGAAATCTGCCGCAGGCCCGCCGTGTAGATCAGCACCGGCAGGCCCATCCAGTTCCAGGCGTCGACGGCGACCAGCATGGCCAGCGCGGTGTGGCTGTTGCCAAGCACGGTCAGGCTGCCCTGGTGCAGGCCAAGCCCGTTCAGCGCCCATTCGACCACGCCGCCCGGCGCCAGGAGCAGGCGCCACAGCGCACCGACGATGACCGGGCTCAGCACCGCGGGGAAGAAAAAAACCGACTGGAAGAAGGCCGCACCTCGATCACGCAGGAACAGCAGCCAGGCGAACAGCAGTCCGATGCCGTTCTGGAAGACCATGATGCCGAAGAACCAGGCGGTGTTGTGCCAGAGCGCGCCGTAGAGCCTGGCGCTACTGGGGAAAACGAACAGGCGCGAAAAATTCGACAGGCCGGCGAACTCGGTGATGCGCAGCCCCTTCCAGATGAAGAAGCTGCCCCACAGCGACATCGCCAAGGGATAGAGGACGAACAGGGCGTAGACGGCCAGCGCCGGCAGGATGAAAAGCACGGCCATGCGCTGCTGCGTTCGCTTCAGGCTGCTTTTGCGGCGACGATCGATCATGCGTGGCTTGCCCGGTGGGAGGCCGGCCGCATTGCGGCCGGCCCGGCTCCTTACTGCTTCGGCTTGAACCAGGTGGCGACGGCGGCCTGCATGTCGGCCGCCAGCTTCTCCGGTGCGATGTTGCCTTCGACCATGTCGATGATCTCCGCTTGCAGGACGGAAGAGGCGGTCGGCGACTGCCAGCGGAAGCCGACCAGCGTCAGGTAAGGCGTCGAGTTCTTCGACATCTCCATCATCTCGGCCAATACCGGGTCCTTCACCGTGACATCGGTGCGGGCCGGCGGCCAGCCGAGTTCGTCGGCGAACATTTGCGCGAATTCGGCCGAGGCCATGAAGTCCAGCACCTTGATCGCGGCTTCCTTGTTCGCGCTTTCGGAGACGAGGCCGTAGGAGCCGTCCGAGAAGGCCGAGGTGTAGAGCTTTGCCCCCGCATCGTCGGCGGGGAACGGGAAGATCGAGAATTTCAGCTTCGGGTTCTGCGATTTGAAGCTGCCATTCTCGAACGAACCGCCAAGGAACATCGCGGCCTTGCCACCAATGAACTGCTGCGTGGCGGTGGTGTAGTCGATCCCGGCGAAGCCGTCGGGGAAATAAGGCTTCAGCTCGGCGAAGCGCTTCAGCGCCGCGACATAGCGCGGATCCTCGAAGGTCGCCTTGCCGGTCATCATCTCGTCGTAAAAGCCGGGGCCGTAGACGGTCGGGCCGATGACGCCGACGCCGATCTCCAGCTCCCACGCCGAGCCGTTGGCGCCGCCGGTGGCGATCGGCGTGATGCCGGCCGCCTTCAGCTTGTCGCAGGCGGCGACGAAATCCTTGTAGGTCTTGGGGACCTCGATGCCCTGCGCGGCAAAGATATCCTTGTTGTAGAAGACGCCCATCATCGGCACCGAATAGGGCACGCCGTAGAGCTTGCCGTCGGCGCGGCCGCGCGCGCCGCCAAGGGCTGCGTCCGGCATGCTCTTCAGTTCCGGCACGCTCTCGTCGAGCGCGTCGAGATAGCCCGCCTCGACGAAAGGCTGCAATTCGCCATAGGCCTTGAGCTGGGCGATGTCGGGCCCGCGCCCGCCACGCAACGCCGTGCTCAGGCGGTTCTGGTAGTCGGCATCCGGCGTGAACTGGATGTTGACCTTGATGCCTGGGTTCTTGGCCTCGAAGGCATCGAAGATGCGGCGCATCGCGGCTTCGTCCTCGGTGCGCCAGCTCCACAGCGTCACCGTGCTGTCGGCCCGCGCCGGCAGGCTGGTGAACAGGCCAGCGCAGGCGGCAAGGCCGCCGATCAGGCCAAGGGCTGCGCGTCGGTGAATTGAAAGCATGCTCATTGCCAGTCTCCCATTTTTATCTGTCCTTGGCGTCCCGCGGCCCTATCGACGCCGCGGAGAGTCATTCCTCAGGAAAGTCATTATAACGACATAGCAGCCTCCGCAAGAGGTCTGACACTCCCTCCGGGAACGGCTGGGCTAAGCCAATCAACCATGATTCCTTCACAGCTAACTGTATTTCCACCGTAAATTTCGTATGTGAACGGACAGCAGAGAAATCAGGGACAGCGCCATGCGCAGCTTTTTCGCAATCGGGCCCTTGCGCCAATGCTTCATGTTGTCATAACGTCATCGTGATCGCTAGCCTGAGGGAGGATGAGGATGTCTCTTGCCTGGACTTCGAAACTGGCTCTGGCCGCGAGCCTGGCCATCCTGCCCGCCAGCGGCTGGGCGCAGTCGGTCAACATCTCCTATCTCACCCATTGGTCGCCGGAGACGGTCGCATTGCTGGAAGCGGCGGCCAAGGACTATGCGAAGACAAATCCAGATGTCAGCGTCACCGTGCGCGCCGTTCCCTTCGGCGATCTCCTGACCACGCTGCGCTCCCAGGGCGGCGGCGCGGACGGTCCCACGATCGGCGGCATCTACGATCTCTGGTTGCCTGAGCTCGCCCGCGACAAGCTCGTCGCGCCCGCCCCCGACCCTGTCGCCGAAGAGGTCAAGGGAGCATGGCCCGCTGGCGTGGTGAGCGCCGCGTCGGTCGGCGGCAAGCTCTACGGCATTCCCAACGAGATCGACGTCTACGCGCTGAACTACAACAAGGCACTGTTCAAGCAGGCCGGCATTACTGCTGCGCCGAAGACCTGGGACGAGTTCAAGGAGGCGGCGAAGAAGCTGACCAACAAGGATGCCGGCCAGCAGGGTTTCGGCATGATCAATTCCTGGGCGGCGGGCGTCGTCCACCCCTTCGCCTCGCTGCTGGTCTCCAATGGCGGCGACCTGGTCAAGGACGGCAAGCCGGCGCTGGACACTCCGCAGGCCGCGCAGACCTTCCAGCTCTATGAGGATCTCATCAAATCGGGCGCCAGCGTGCCGGCCATGGCGACGGCAGACGCCAACACCACCGGCCCCTTCCTCGACAATTTCGTCTCCGGCAAGACCGGCATGATCATCATGGCCAATTGGTGGGAAAGCGCGCTGAAGGCAGGCATGGGCGACAGGTTCGCGGATATCGCCACCGCACCAATCCCCGTCGGCCCGAGCGGCGACAAGCCGCATTCGATCTCCTATTCCTGGATGACCGTGGTCAACGGCAATGCCGGCGAGGCCGAGCGGAAGGCCGCATGGGAATTCCTGGCCTGGCTCAACAATCCGAAATCCGGCAAGAACGGCGCCTCGGCGATGTCCGACATATTGATGTCGATGGGCATCCTGCCCTCGCGCAGCTCCGATATCGAGGCCCACAAGGACAAGCTCGGCTCGGAATTCCTGTCGGGCTATGTCAGCGTGCTGGCCGACGCCAAGCCCTTCCCGGTCGTGCCGGGCGGACAGGAGTTCTCGGAATCCCTGCAGCAGACGCTGGAGGCGTTGCAGTATGGCCAGGTCTCGGCCAAGGATGCGCAGGCGACGGCGCAAGCGGACGCCGCCTCGATCCTGGAGCGCGCCGCCAAGTAGACTGAACCATGATCAACAGGTACCGTGCCTCGGCGGGCATCATGCTGGCGCCCGCCGTGACGCTGATCGGCATCTTCATCCTGTTGCCGATGCTGCTCACCGTCTGGCTATCCTTCCAGGACTGGTCGACGCAGACGCCTTTTTCCAATGCGGCCTTCATTGGCTTCGACAATTTTCGCGAGATTTTCGGCGCCTCATCGGTCGGACGCGACTTCAAGGGCGCGTTGATCAACACCTCCATCTACACCGCGCTTTCCGTCATCCTCATCCTGCCGCTCTCGGTCGCCTTCGGGCTGATGGTCCACCAGCACGATGTTGGCGGCGGCACGGCGCTGCGGACCGTGCTGTTTTCCACCTATATGGTACCGATGATCGCGGTGGCGCTGGTGTGGTCGAAACTCTATTCGCCTGGTGAAGGGCCGCTGAATCAGATGCTCGGCCTGATCGGCGTCGGCCCGCAGCCCTTTCTGTCGTCCCCGCGCTCGGCGCTGATCTCGATCGTCCTGCTCAATGTGTGGCAGCAGGTCGGCTATTTCACGGTGCTGGCGATTGCGGGGCTGACCCAGATTTCCGGCAGCCTCTACGAGGCGGCAAAACTCGACGGCGCCAACCGGTTCGAGCAGTTCCGCTTCATCACCTTGCCGTTGCTGCGGCGCACACTCCTGTTCAGCGCGGTGATCGCCATCATCAACGCCGTGCAGGTGTTCGAGCCGGTGGCGCTGATCACGCAGGGCGGGCCGGTCGGCTCGACCAATGTCTTGACCTATCACATACGCCGCGTCGGCATCGAGCGCGCGCAGGGCGGACTGGGTTCGGCCATGGCCGTCATGCTGATGCTGTCGCTGATCGTCGTGGTCTGCGCTCTGTTCGCCTTTGCCAACCGGAAGGATCAGGAATGAGCGCGGGATCGTCGAGCCGGTTGCCGCGCAGACGCCCCGCCGGCCGCAAGGCGCTGCTGGCCACGCTCATGCTGCTCGTGGCCGTGGCGTCGGCCTTTCCGCTGGTTTGGATGGTTCTGTCCAGTCTCAAGACTCCGGCCGAGAGCATGCAGGTGCCGCCGGTGTGGATCCCGCACACGCCGAGCCTCGACGCCTACGGGAAAGTTTCGGGCGTGGTCAATGTCGGCCGTTCTATGTGGAATTCCCTGGTCATCGCCTCGATCACCACAGCCGGTATCCTCATCACCAGCATGATGGCCGGCTACGCCTTCGCCAAATACCACTTCCCCGGCCGCTCGCTTTTGTTCTCGGTGCTGATCGCGACCATGTTCCTGCCGCCGATCGTGACGCTGATCCCGCTCTATCGCCTCGTCGGCTCGATCGGCCTCAATGCCAGCCTCGCCGGCATCATCGTGCCCAACCTCGCCAATGCCTTCGGTATCTTCCTGATGCGCCAGTTCATTGCAAGCGTGCCTGACGATCTGATCGACGCTGCGCGCATGGACGGCGCCTCCGAACTGCTGATCCTGTTCAAGATCGTGGCGCCCAGCGTGGCGCCGGCGATCGCGGCATTGGCGCTGTTTGCCTTCGTCTATCACTGGAACAGCTATCTGTGGCCGCTGACCGTGCTGCAAGGCAACGCCGACGCCTATCCGATCGTCATCAGCCTCAGCCGGCTGTTGAGTTACAACAGAGGCGCCGTCAACACCGGGTTGGTGATGGCCGGCGCGACGCTTGCCGTGCTGCCGCCGCTCATCCTCTTCGTCCTGCTGCAGCGCTTTTTCGTCGATTCCATCGTCGGCTCGGCGATCAAGGGGTAGCCGCGCTCAAAGGTTTCTGCCCCGGAGGAGGCGACGCGACAAAATCGCGGATCAGCGCGACCACCGCCTCCGGCTGTTCGATGCAGGGAATATGGCCGGCATTAGGAATGATTTCAAAGCGGGCGCCGGGGATCAGCGCTGCCAGCGAGCGGACGAGATCGGGCGGTGTCGAGCCGTCCTGGTCGCCGACCATGCAAAGTGTCGGCACCGCGATACGCCGCGCGGCCTCGGTGAGGTCGGCGTCGCGGACCGCCATGCATGTCCCGATGTAACCCGGCAGCGCCTGCCTGGTCAGCATATTGCGGCAACCGGCAAGGTCGGCCGCACGCGCGGCATGGAAGCCGGGCGTGAACCATGCTTCCATCACACCGTCGGCTATCGCCTCGATCCCGTCGCGCTCGACGGTGGCGATACGCTTATTCCAGCTCTCGTCCGTGCCGATCTTGTGCGCCGTGTCGGACAGGATCAGAGCCTCAACGCAGCTGGGATGACGGGTATAGAGCCGCTGCGCGATCAAGCCACCGACCGACAGGCCGAACAGCACGACCCTGCCGAGATCGAAATGATCGATGAGGCCCAGGAGATCGTCGACATGATCATCGATCGACCGGATGCCGCTGCCGATATCGGAAAGTCCGTGGCCGCGCTTGTCGTAGACCAGCAGAGGCATGTCACCGCTTAATTGCGAGATGACATCGTCCCAGATGCGCAAATCGGTACCCAGCGAATTGATGAAGATCACCGGCCGCGCGGTGCCGGTCGCCTCGACATAGCGGTGGTGCAGCGCAAGGCCGCCAATGGTGACGAACGGCACGATTTCGACCCTCCCGGCTCCCACAGTGCATGAGGCATCTGGTTGGGTAAAATGATATTTTGAGGCATCGTTGTAGGACATCGGCCGTTCTGGCACACCGGTCTTGCGCGAACCACAATGACGGACGACCAATGACAGACCGCCGCAACGTCCTTTTCATCATGTGCGACCAGCTGCGCTTCGACTATTTGAGCTGCGCCGGACACCAGACCCTGCACACGCCGAATATCGACCGGCTGGCCAGCCGCGGCGTGCGCTTCACCAACGCCTATGTGCAATCGACCGTGTGCGGGCCCTCGCGCATGAGTGCCTATACAGGCCGCTATGTCCGCTCGCACGGATCGACGCTTAACGGCGTGCCGCTCAGGGTCGGCGAGCCTACGCTCGGCGAGCATCTGCGCGAGATCGGCGTGCGCTGCGCGCTGATCGGCAAGACGCATATGAGGGCCGACGAGGAAGGCATGGAGCGCCTCGGCATCGACAAGACGTCCATCATCGGCGTGCGCGTCGCCGAATGCGGCTTCGAACCGTTCGAGCGCGACGACGGGTTGCATCCGTCATCCGCCTACGATCCCGATCCGGCCTATGACCAATATCTGCGCGAGCACGGCTTCGACGCCGCCAATCCGTGGGAGCACTGGGCCAATTCCGGTGAAGGCGAGGATGGCGAAAATTTCAACGGCTGGCTGCTCGTCCATGCCGACAAGCCGGCGCGCATTCCCGAGGAGCATTCGGAAACGCCCTACATGACGCGCCGCGCCATGCGCTTCATCGAGGAGGCCGAGGCAAAGGGCGAAGCCTGGTGCGCGCATCTCTCCTACATCAAGCCGCACTGGCCCTACATCGTGCCGGCGCCCTATCACGACATGTACGGCAAGGCCGACATAAAGCCGGTCGTGCGCAGCGAAGCAGAACGCGTCTCGCCTCACCCGATCTTCGAAGCCTTCCAGCAGGAGCGCTATTCCAGGAACTTCTCCCGCGACGAGGTCCGCGAAAGGGTCGTTCCCTGCTATATGGGCCTGATCAGGCAGATCGACGATCAGTTGGGCGGATTGTTCGAGTTCATGGAGCAGCGCGCCCTGTTCGACAACACGATGATCGTGTTCACCTCCGACCACGGCGACTATCTCGGCGACCATTGGCTGGGCGAAAAATACCTGTTCCACGACGTCGCGGCCAAGGTGCCGATGATCGTCTGCGATCCGCGCCGGCAGGCCGACGCGACGCGCGGCACGACGTCCGATGCGCTGGTGGAGATGATCGACCTCGCGCCCACCTTCCTCGACTTCTTCGGCGGCAAGGCGAAGCCGCATGTTCTCGAGGGCCGGTCGCTGCTGCCGCTGCTGGCAGGCCAGGACGTGAACTGGCGGCGGCACGCGGTGAGCGAGTACGATTATGGCGGCGATGCCGCGCGGCTGAAGCTCGCTATGCCGGTCGCCGACTGCAAGCTCTACATGATCACCGACGGCCGCTTCAAACTGGTCCATGGCGAGGGCCTGGCGCCGATGTTCTTCGATCTGCACGGCGATCCGGACGAGCTGCGCGACCTCGGCACCGAAGCATCGGCGGCGGCCGACATCGAACGACTGCGGCAGGCGCTGTTCCGCTGGCTGGCGCTGCCCAACAACCGCATCACCGCCGCCGAGGAATGGCTGACGGGAAACGACGACAAGCTGCGGCACTTCGATCCGTTGATCGAGCCCGGCGTGCTGATCGGCTACTGGGACGAGGCCGAGCTCGCCGAACAGCGCGAAAGACGCAGGCGCTGGCTGTCACGCGGGTCGGGAGAATGAAGCCCGCAGCCCTTGTTGTGGACGACATGAATTTCAGAGCGCAAGGCCAAGGCAGGTTGCGAGCAGTCCGGCATCGAGCGATCGGTGCCGGACTGCCTGATGTGGCGGCCTATTGGAGCTTCGCCTGCAGGGCGTTGACGTCGTCCGTGGTCATTTCACCGTCGGTCGTTACCTTGCCGTCGACGATCTTCCATAAGCGGAACGGACCGGTGATGTCGCCATATTTGTCGAAGGCGACCGGGCCGATTACACCTTCGTAGCGGATCGGCTTGCCGTCCTTGATCAATCCGAGCGCCTTGGCGAATTCTTCCTTGCCAGCAAAGATGGGCGCGCCGGCCGGATCGACCGCCTTGTACATGGCGTCCTTGATCTTGGCCGGATCCTCCGAGCCAGCGATGGCGATTGCCAGGCCGACGATGGCGCCGGCATCATAGGAACGGTCGGCCGCGGGATTGGACGGTTCGATGCCCGAAAACGCCTTGTAGTTCTTGGTGAAGTAGTCGGTGGAGGCGGTCGGGCTGGTGCCGGACGAGGTGCCATAGGCCTCCTTGAGATAGTCGGCGCCGACGGACTCGATGAAGTCCGGGCTGTTCATGCCGTCATTGAGCAGGAATTTCTGCACGCCCCCTTGCGAAATCCAGGTGCGGGCGACGGTGGCGCCGTCAACCGGCGTGCTGACGAGATAAAGCCCGTCAGGCTCGCCGGCCATGGCCGCCGTGACTTCCGAGGCATAGCTCGACTGCTTCTCATTGTAGGGCGTGTCGGAGACGACGGTGCCGCCGAGCGCTTTGTAGGCGCGGGAGAATTCGGCCACCATGTTGACCCCGAAATCATTGTTGACATGGATGATCGACAGCTTCTTGAAGCCCTTGTCGATGGCGTATTTCGCGGCGGCCACGCCTTGCAGCGCATCGGAGGTGATGGTGCGGAAGAAGATGCCGTTGGTCTTGCCGTCGCGCCCGAGTGCGGTCAGCGTCGGCGAGGACGAAGCCGGCGAGACCTGCACGATCTTGGCCGGGGCGGTGACCGAGGTCAGGATCGGGATCGACACCGAGGAGATGATGCCGCCGATGATCACCGGCACCTTCTTGACCTGAACCAACTGGGTCGCCGCATCGACGGCGATATTGCCCTGGCTCTGACTATCACGCGTGTCGGTCACCAGATCGCAGCCGCGAACGCCGCCGGCGTCGTTGATGTCGCGGAAGGCCATCTCGACCGATTTCGCGCCGGCCTGGCCGTATTCACCGGCCGGTCCGGTCAATTCCATGACGAGGCCGACCGTGATCTTGCAGTCGGCGGCATGGGCCGCGCCGGCGATCGTCACGAGAGCGAGCGCGGTGGTGAGTTGGAGTATCGTCTTTCTCATTGTTGTTCCCCTTGAGCTACACGAATCGAGTTACACGAACCAAATTTCACGCCTGGAGCCTGTTCAGCTTTCCGGCATCTGCAGCCAGGTTTCATGCAGATGTCGCCATTCGACGCCGTTGGGCGCCGATGGATTGGTGGTGAAGAGCGCACTCGACTGACGGCGGCTATGCTTGCCGCCTCGCAACTGCCGCCTCGACATAGAGCACGACGATCGCGTCGCCGGTTTGCCAGCCCGGCCGGATGTCCTCGATCGAGATGGCGAAGGCTTCGTCGCAGGAAGCGCGGCTTGCGCGGACATGGTCGACCACCGCATCGCGATCGAAGACCGTGCCGTCAGGCGTGACCATGGCCAGGCCTTCGCCCATGACGCGTTCGAAGCGGCTGAAATCGGCCTTGCCGGCGCGCGATGCGACGAACCAGTCGACGAAGAAGCGATGCAACTCGACGATTTCGGTGCTGGCCCGCGAAAACAGCCTTTCGGTGGTGGCGCTCATGGCCGGGCCGCGTTGAGATTGTAGTGCATGATCGAGCCGTGGCGGCCGTGACGATCGCGCTCCAGCGTGTAGACGTCGCCGAGGGGACCGCGGCTCTGGGCGATCACGGCGCCGATCTCTGCCCGATCCTCAGTCCCGAGCGCGACATCCATGACCTTCGCATTGGCCAGCGCATGCGCCTGGTTGCGGGCGCCGACGATGACGGCCGCCACTTGCGGCTGCTCGAGCACCCAGGCACTGGCGACAGTGGCGATGTCGACGCCGTGGCGGTCGCCGATCCGCTTCAGCACCCTGAGCAGGGCTTGGAAGAGCTCCCAGCCGCCGAAATCGTCTATGATCAGCTTGTATTTGACCAGCGAGCGGTTTTCGAGCGGCATGTCCGGCTCGGCGACGCCGAGCCATCTGTCGCCGAGAAAGCCGCCGGCCACCGAACCGTAGCAGAGAAAGCTGACGCCATTGCGCGCGGCGAGCGCGGCGAGGCTCGCCGCCGGACGCTGGTCGAGGACGGAGTATTGCAGTTGCTGGCTGACGACTGGCACGCCGGCCGATAGAATTTCGCCCAGGCGCTGCGTATCGAAATTGGTGGTGCCGACATTGCGCACCTTGCCTTCCAGCCGGAGCTCGTCGAGCCAACCCATCGCGTCGACATAGCGAGGCACTGAATAGTCCCACCAGTGGAACTGCACGAGGTCGAGCCGCTCGGTCTTCAGCCGCCGCAGAGACTGGTCGACTATGCCTCTGATGTAATCGCGGCTGATGCCGGCGAGCCGCTCGAGGTCCGGCACCAGCTTGGTGTGCACCCTCATCCTGGCGGCGGCATCGAGACCGCGTTCGTTGGCCAGACGCAGCCGCGCCGCTCCGATCAGCTCCTCGACGCCGGTGTAGATATCGGCGCAGTCATAGGTCCAGATGCCGGCGTCGAACGTGGCGATCAGGTCGGACACCGCCTGCTGACGGTCGACCGCGCCGTGGCCGCCGGCCAACTGCCAGCCACCGCGAATGACGCGCGAGATTGTGTAGCCGGGGCTGAGTTCGAAAGTCTTGGCGGTCATCTCTGCTCACTCTCCTTCGGCAGCGGCACCGCCGTGGTCTCGGCGTGGCTGAACCGCCGTTTGCCGGTCCTGACGATCCTGAGCCTGCTGGCGCAATTGGGA
Source organism: Mesorhizobium sp. B2-1-1 (assembly GCF_006442975.2). Taxonomy (NCBI): domain Bacteria; kingdom Pseudomonadati; phylum Pseudomonadota; class Alphaproteobacteria; order Hyphomicrobiales; family Phyllobacteriaceae; genus Mesorhizobium; species Mesorhizobium sp. B2-1-1. Next base: position 4,847,598 of record NZ_CP083954.1, read on the forward strand.
TCGGGACAGGCGATCTCGGCATCCGAGGTCATCCAGTCATTGGCATGGGTGGGGCGCTGCTTCGCCGCCAGCAGCGGCAGCACGGCCGCTATGGAATAGATCGAAAATCCCTGGCCCGCCGGCATCGACAGCATCTCGCCCTTCAGCTCGAAATAGTCGCCGGGCTTGGCGCCGCAATACACCGGCTTGCCCTCGGGGACGACAGCCTCGACGCGGAGGTCGAAAAGTTCGAAGCTGTCGTCGCGTTCAGCCATTTCAGCTCTCCAGCCGCGCGAAGGTGACGTCGCAGGCGCCATTGCGGCGAATGATGCCGCAGGCAGATGCGAACTGATCGCGTTGCTCAGGCAGCACCTGCGCAACGACGCTCCCCGCCAGCCAGCCGATCGGAAACAGCAGGCGCGCGCCTTGCCCGTAGAACAGGCCGATGTCGAAGATCGCATGCGGGTTGCCGCCCCACATGCGCGGCGGCACATAGGAAAGCACGATGTCGCCGGGCTGCGGCGTCAGCGTCGCGTTCTCCGCCGGCAAGGCCTGGGCAAAGGCCTCGCCGTCCAGATGCGCCGCGGGGATCGGACAGGAGATTTCCGGGCCGGTCCACATGGCATGAATGCCCGCGACGACGCGCGGCTCGGCCAGGTAAGACCACAGGAACGTTGCGTTCTCTGGCGCTTTTTCCGGCAGCAACTGCGCCGTCACCGACAACTCGGAATGCGGCTCGGTGATCCTGATGATGCGTCTGGTCATATCAGGCATTCACTCCGCTTTTGCCGTCAACTTCAGCTTGTCGCGCAGGAAAGCGAAAGGGCGGCTGATGTCGGCCACCAGCGCCTCGCGTGCGGCCTGGGCATCCTGCGCCGCAAGCGCGGCGACGATGCTGCGATGATAATGGGCGGTGTCGACCTCGCCGGCCTCGGAAAAGGCATAGATTGCAACGCGGATGCATGGTCCCGACTGCAGCCAGAGGCTCTCGATCATCGGGATGAGCACGGCGGAACCGCAGGCGCGATAGATTTCGAAATGAAAGCTCTGATTGAGCGTCACCTCGCGGTCGACATCCTTCTTGTGCTTCAGCGCCCGCATCTCGTCCCATTCACCGAGAATGGTTTCGATGGTGGCGATCTGACGCGGATCCATGCGCGCGGCGGCAAGCGCGATTGCCTCGCCTTCGATCAGGGCACGGGCGCGCAGGAGGTCGTCGATGCGTTCCAGCGTGATCGGCGGCACCCGCACCGAGCGGTTTGGAAGCGCTTCCAGCGCCTTTTCCGTGATCAGCCGCCCAAGCGCCTCGCGCACCGGCATGGTAGACGTGACCAGCGCATCGGCAAGGCCGCGTATGGTCAGAACCTGGCTCGGCTCGAAGAGACCGCCAATCAGCGCCCGGCGCAATTCGGAATAGACGCGGTCCTGCACCGTCTCGCGGCCGACCGGCGCGAGTTGCGCGGCGATGACCTCGTTGGTGCGCTCGACAGCAGCCCTTTGCATGGCGTTCCCGATCTTGGCCTTTTCGGCGGCCTGGCCTGTTTTCGGCTTGCGGAGAAAATTAAAGCTGATTAGCGTGATCAAAGCAAGTGTGATCACAAATCAAAAAATCAGAAAGCGGCAAAGATCGCTTCGGCCAGAGGGCTTGATGAACGACACGGCGAAACGGCATGGGACGGAGACCCAGGCGCCGGTTCTGGCGGCAAAGAACGTCGTGCGGCGTTTCGGCGGCCTTGTCGCCGTCAACGATGTCTCGTTCGAGGTCCGCCCGGGCGAGATCCTCGGCCTGATCGGCCCCAACGGCGCCGGCAAGACGACGATGTTCGACCTGCTCGCCGGCAGCATCCTGCCTACAAGCGGCGAGATACGTCTCAACGGGGCGCTCGTCTCCGGCGAAGCAGCGCACCTGCGCATTGGCCGCGGTCTTGGGCGCACCTTTCAGATTCCCCGGCCCTTGCCCAATCTCACGCTGATCGAAAACGTCATGCTCGCCGCGCAACGTCAGGCAGGGGAGCGGCTGCTCGCCAATTTCCTGATCCCGTGGCGGGTCGCCGCCGAAGAGAAGGCAGCCGCCGAGAAGGCTGCCGAACTGCTTGAACTCGTCTCGCTCACCCGGCTGGCGCACGAACCGGCGCGGGTGCTTTCCGGCGGCCAGCGCAAACTGCTCGAACTTGCCCGTGTGATGATGGCCGACCCGGCCATCATCCTGCTCGACGAGCCCGCGGCCGGCGTCAACGCCACGCTGCTCGAAGTCATCATCGACCGCATCCGCGACATCAACAGAAGCGGCATCACCTTTCTTCTGATCGAGCACAACATCGACATGGTGACCCGGCTTTGCCATCGCGTTCTGGTGATGGCGGGCGGCGAGCTTCTGTGCGAGGGCACGGCCGACGAGGTGGCGCGCGATCCGCGCGTGATAGAGGCTTATCTCGGGGGCGCGGCGTGACCGGCACCGTGCTTGACGTCCGCAACCTCGAAGCCGGCTACGAACCCGGCGTGCCGATCGTGCGTGGTGCCTCGATCACGGTGAGGAAGGGCGAAATCGTCGTCGTTCTCGGCCCCAACGGTGCCGGCAAGTCGAGCCTGATCAAGGCAATTGCCGGTCTCGTCCCGGTCACCGGCGGCACCGTTCTCCTCGACGGCAAGGATATCACCACCGCACCGGCCCACACCATGGTGCGGCTTGGGCTCGCCTTCGTGCCTCAGACCGAGAACGTGTTTCCACTGATGTCGGTCGACGACAATCTCAGGGTTGCCTGCGGCATTATCGAGCGCCGCGAGGTTCCCGCCCGCATCGACGAGATGTACGCGACCTTCCCGGACCTGGCGCGCCAGCGCCGTATCGCCGCCGGCAATCTGTCGGGCGGGCAGCGCCAGATGCTGGCCGTGGCGCGGGCGCTGATCGTCCATCCCAAGGTGCTGGTGCTGGACGAGCCGTCGGCCGGCCTGTCGCCGAAATTCGTCTCGATGGTGTTCGAGATGCTGGCCGGCATCCGCAAGTCCGGCGTCACCATCCTGCTGGTCGAACAGAACGCCAAGGCGGCGCTCGCCATCGGTGACCGCGCCTATGTGCTGGTCGAAGGCAAGGACCGGCACGAGGGCATCGCCTCTGAACTGTGGAGCGATCCGGTGGTCGCCGAGCTCTATCTTGGCCAGCGCCCGGACAGCGCCGGCAAGGCCGCGCCTTCAGGCAAGGGAAGTGCGGCATGAACCTGCAATTCATCGTCGACGGATTGCTGACGGGCTCGATGATCGGCCTCGGCGCCATCGGCGTGACGCTGACCTATTCGATCCTGCGCTTCTCGAACTTCGCCCATGGCGACTTCATGGCCTGGGGCACCTATGCGACGCTGGCCGTCGTAGGCGCCATCGGCGCGACGATCGGCAAGGTGGCGCCGATCGCCCCGCTTTCCTTCGGCTGGCCGCTCATCGTCGCGCTGGTCGTCGGCATGGCATTCACCGCCCTGCTGGCGCTGCTGCTCGACAAGGTGCTGTTCGCGCGGCTGCGCTCTCAGGGCCAGGCCATCATCGTGGTGATGGCAAGTTTCGGCGCCTCGATGGCGCTGCGAAGCCTGCTCGAGTTCACCTTCACCTCACGCCCGACCTATTTCAGCCGCGCCATCCAGATCGCCATGCCGGTCGGCTTCGGCATCCGCATCACGCCCGACCAGATCGCGCTTTTGCTGCTGACCGCGGTTCTGGTGTTGGGCGTACACCTGTTGATGACGCGCACGCAGACCGGCCGGTCCATGCAGGCCCTGAGCCAGAATGCGGCCCTTGCCCGCGTCGTCGGCATCGATGTCGCCAAGGTGGTGCGCGTCACCTGGATCCTCGGCGCAGCGCTTGCCTGCGTCGCCGGCGTGATGATCGGCATCCTGGTGCAGATCCGCCCGTTCATGGGCTTCGACATGCTGCTGCCGATGTTCGCCGCCGCCATTCTCGGCGGCATCGGCAGCATCCCGGGCGCGGTGCTCGGCGGGCTGATCATCGGGCTCGCCGAAGCGGGCGCGGTGCAACTGATCGGCGCCGAATGGCGCGCCGCGGTCTCCTTCATCATCCTGATGGCGGTGCTGTTCGTGCGGCCGATCGGCCTCTTTGGTGTGAGGGAACGCTGATGGACCTGCTCGGTTATGGCGCTTTCTTCCTGACCACGGCGCTGATCTTTTCGTTGGTCACGCTGGGGCTCAATCTGCAATGGGGGCTGACCGGGCTCTTCAATGTCGGGCTCGCCGGCTTCGTCGCCATCGGCGCCTATACCTCGGCGTTGCTGACGACGCCGGACGACGCCGCGCGCCTGGGTGGTTTTGGGCTACCGATCCTGGCCGGCTGGGTCGGCGCCATGGTCGTCGGCGGCATCGCCGCGGCACTGACCGGCATCGCCACGCTGCGGCTCAGATCCGACTATCTTGCCATCACCACCTTCGGCGTCGCCGTGGTCGTGCAACTGGTCGCGCTCAATGCGCAGAAACTGACCGGCGGTCCGTTCGGCATCGGCTTCATCCCGCGCCCCTTCGGCAGCCTCGCCGAGACGCCGCTGCTGTTCAACCTGTCGAACCTTGCCGTCGTCTCGGCGGTCACGCTGGTCGCCTATCTGGCGCTGGAGCACCTGTCTCGCAGCCCGTGGGGCCGGGTGCTGAAGGCGCTGCGGGAGGACGAGCGGGCGGCGATCTCGCTCGGCAAGAGCGCGCGCTTCTACCGTGTCCAGGCCTTCGCGGTCGGCGGTGCCATCATGGCCCTAGCGGGCGCCTTGCAGGCGCATTTCACCGGCTTCATTGCGCCGGACAATTACCTGCCGATCCTGACCTTCCAGGTCTGGGTGATGCTGATCGTCGGCGGCTCGGGCAGCAATGCCGGTGCCGTCATCGGCAGCATCCTGGTCTGGGGGATATGGGCCGGGTCGGGCACGCTCACCAGCGCGCTGTTCCCGCCGGAGCAACAGGCCCGCGCCGCATCCCTGCAGATCGTCGCAATCGGCGTCATGCTGTGCATCATCCTCCTGGTCCGCCCCAACGGACTGTTCGGGGAACGGCCGCGGCGGGCACGGCTCGGCAAGCGGGCGAAGGTGGCCGCCAGCGAGAGCGGCTCGTGACCGCAATGGCCCGGCAGGAAGCGCTTTCGCTTTGGCACGCGGTCAGCCGTGAGACCCGCCTCCGCCCGGCGCTGGAAGGCGAGCTCGAAGTCGACCTTGCCATCGTCGGCGGCGGCTTCACCGGCCTTTCGACGGCCTTGCATGCCGCGGCCAGAGGTCTTTCGGTCGCGGTCCTTGAAGCCGAAACCATCGCCTGGGGTGCTACCGGCAGGAATGCCGGCTTCATCGTGCCTAACTTCGCCAAAATGGATCCGGATGCGATAAAGGCCCATCTAGGCCCCGCGCGCGGCGAGAGGCTGATCGACTTCGCGGCCGGCAGCGCCGATCTGGTCTTCGGCCTGATCAGGCGGCACGACATCAAGTGCGACGCGGTGCAGAACGGTTGGATCCAGCCGGCACATTCCCCTGTCGCGCTCGAAAAGGTCAAATCACGCGCGGGGCAATGGGCGGAGCGCGGCCGACCGGCCGTCGTGTTGGACCGGCAAGAAATCGAGGCGCTGACCGGCGCCCGCGGTTATGTCGGCGGTTGGATGGATCGTTCAGGAGGCGTACTCAATCCGGTCGCCTATGCGCGCGGCCTGGCCGACGTGGCGGAAAAAGCCGGCGCGCGCCTGTTCGAGCACACGCGCGTCGTCGCGATCGACCCCATCGCGGACGGCTGGTCGCTGAAGACGCAAACGGGTTCGGTGCGCACCGGAAAGGTGCTGATCGCCACCAATGCCTATGGCGGACAGCTCAATCCGGGGCTTCGGAAAAGCTTTTTCCCGCTGAAAATCTTCCAGATCGCGACAGCGCCGCTGCCGCGCGAGGTGCGCAGCCGCCTGTTGCCCGGCGGGCAAGGCATCGGCGACACGAGACGCAATCTCTTCACCTACCGCTTCGATGCCGAAAACAGGCTGATCAGCGGCGGCATGCATGTCTTCGGCCCCGGTGCGGACCGACGCCTGCCGCAGACGATCCAGCGGCGGCTGGCCCGGCATCTCGAGCTCCCGGACCTGCCGCCGCTCGCCTATGGCTGGTCGGGCATGGCTGCGGTCGAACCCGATTTCCTGCCCCACCTCATCGATCTCGGACCGGGGCTGATCGCGGGTCGCGCCTGCAACGGTCGCGGCATCGCCATGACCACGGCCATGGGCAAGGTGCTTGCGGACTGGGCTAGCGGAACCGACGCCCGCGATCTGCCACTGCCCTTTGCGCCGCCGTCGCCGATGCCGTTCCACAGCCTGCTGCGCTTCGCGCCAAACGCGCTGCTGCCGTGGAGCATGCTTCGCGACCGGCTGGACAAGACCGCATAGGCCGATCGCCGGGGCGCGACGGCATCGCGTCGTCATTCGGCCGCGCGAAGGTTCCCCGCCAGCACCGCCGCCGCCGTGGCGATGTCCTGTTCTATGGAGGTCCTGACGTCGGCGCCGTTGCGCTGCGCCAATGCCGCGACGATCTTGCGATGCGCCTCGTTCGACTGAGGTATGTAGCGCTCGGCCTGCATCAGGAGCTTCAGATAGGGCCCAACCCGCCCCCACAGGTCACCGATCATGTTGAGGAGGATCGGGGCGCCGGCATGCCGGTAGATGGCGAAGTGGAAGGCCTCGTTGAGCGAGAGATAGGCCCTGGCGTCGCCCGCCTCGATCGCGCGCTGCATGCCCGCCAGCGCGGCCTGTATTTCAACCAGCCCGTCTTCGGTGATGCGCGACGCGGCCATCTCACCCGCCAGCCCCTCCACGGCGACGCGGATGCGGGTCAGTTCCTCGAAGGCCGGCGCAGACAGCAAGGGCACGATGATCGAGCGGTTGTTCTGCAACTCCAGAAGCCGCTCGGCGACGAGCCGTTGCAGCGCCTCGCGGATCGGCGTCGTCGAAATGCCGAACGTCTCGGCCAGCTTGCGGATGACCAATGTCTGGCCCGGGCTGAAGCCGCCCGAAATCAGCTCCTGCTTGAGCGCGCCATAGGCGCGGTCGTTCAGGGTCTGATGTTCGAGCTTCAGCATGTCGATTGCCGCCCCTTTCCTATCCCCTCACCAGCGCGACAGGGTGCGGTCGAGCGTTTCGGCAAGTTGCTCGGCATTGTCCCTGGCGAACGGCAGCGGCGGCCTGATCTTCAGCACGTTGCCGCGCGGACCGCACGACGAGATCAGCACGCCGTCCTCGCGCATGGCTTCGACGACCGCCGACGCCCTGGTGGGGGCCAGCGCGTCGTCCCCCTCCGCCGTCAACTCGACGCCGAAATAAAGGCCGTTGTGCCTGACATCGGCGACCATGTCGTGGCGACCCTGCAAGGCGCGCAGCAGCTCGCCAGTATAGGTCCCAACCGTGCGCGCGTTCTCGACCAGTCCCTCGCCTTCGATCACGTCGAGCACCGCGATGCCGACGGCGGCGGCGACGGGATTGCCGCCGAACGTGTTGAAGTAGCCGGTGTTGGAACCGAAGGAGGCAACAAGCTGCGGCCGCACGATGACCGCGGCCATCGGATGCCCGTCGCCGATCGGCTTGCCCATGGTGACGACGTCGGGCTCGAGGCCGTAATTGGCGAAACCCCACATGCCCTGGCCGAGCCTGCCGAAGCCGGACTGGACTTCGTCGGCAATGACGATGCCGCCCGCCTTCCTGACGTGATCGGCCGCCTCGCGCATCACCGATGCATCGGGGAAGAAAATCCCGTCGCTGGAAAATGCCGAGTCGAGCAGCAGCGCCGCCGGCCTCACGTTCTGTGCGCGCATGTCCTCGATGGCGGCGGCGACATTCCTGGCGAAATCGCGCGCGGCCCGGCCCTGGTCGCGAAACGTATCCGGCGCTGCCACGGTCCTGTGCTGCGCGGGCACGCCCTTCGCCCCGACCGCGGCCGGCGACAGCTGCGCGGTGGCGATGGTGGCGCCATGATAGGCGAAATCGGTGATGATCACGCCGGTATTGCCGCTGGAATGCTGGGCGATGCGGATGGCGAGATCGTTGGCCTCGCTGCCGGTGCAGGTGAACATGGCATGGCCGAGATGAGGCGGAAGCGTGCCGAGAAGTCTTTCCGCGTAGTCGAGGATGATTTCGCTGAGATAACGCGTGTGGGTGTTGAGCGTGGCCGCCTGCCCCGACAGCGCCTCGACGACACGTGGATGGCAATGCCCGACCGAAGCGACGTTGTTGTAGGCATCGAGATACTTGCGACCCTGGGCATCGTAGAGCCAGACGCCGCTGCCACGCACGAGATGGATCGGGTTGCGGTAGAAGGCGCGATAGGTCGGGCCGAGCAGCCTGGCACGGCGCTCGAGCAGCGCGGATGCTGATGCACCGGCATCGGCGGAGGCATTTGCGGGCGAGGATTGGGACACGAGCGTCTACTCCGGATTGGAATGATCGAGGAAATAACGGCGGGCATCGCTGTGTGACAGTCCGTCCAGCCGCTCGAGCGAGGCCCAGACCTCGGTGATGAGGCGTAGCACATAATCGCGCTTGGCCGGGAAGCGCTCCGCCTGCCAGGTGGCAATGTTGGCGATGAGAGCAAGGCGGGCACGGATCAGGTCGAACAGGATGCCGATCTCCTCGGCCTCGAGCGGCTGCACCGACTGATAACCGGCGACGAAGCGCGCGGCGGGCGCCAGCGGGTGACCGTCGGCCGGCCAGCGGTAGACGGCGCCGATGGCGAGATCGCAGATCAGCGGCGAATGGATCATGTCGCCGAAATCGAGGATGCCGCTGACGATCTCCGGCCGCGATGCGTCCATCACCACATTGTAGGAATTCATGTCGTTGTGGACGATCTGGGCGCGCAGGCTGGGAATAATGGGTGCGGCATGTTCCTCGAAGGCATCGATGACGCGCTCGACCATGGCGCGGCGCCCGGCATCGACGATATGCGCCAGCATGGGCCGCGTCTTGGCGACCTTGCGGATATCCCACAAAAGGTCGCTGCCGGCGGCCGGGTGGAAAAAGCCGCGCAGTGCCCGGCCAAGCCGAGCGAGGAAGATGCCGAGATTGCGATCTTGCCCAGCCGACACCGGCGAGCGCGAAAGCAACTGGCCGGGCAGATAGGTGACCAGCCGGACGATACGCGGCTGCGAACCGCCGATGCTGACCGTAAACTGCGCATCGCGATCGAGGCTTTTGCGCACCGAGGGAACCGGCAAGGCGGGATCGACAGCAAGGATGTGGTCCAGCGCCTTGTTCTGGAAATCGGTGAAGCCGGCCTCTTCCGCCGGATGTGAGATTTTCAGGACAAATTCGCCCTCGCCATCGGTGCGGATGTGAAAATTGTGGTCGCGCTCCCCGGGCAAGGGCTGAGCGGTTCCGGCAAGGCCGTAGTGCTGGCGCAGGATGGCAAGCGCATCGGCAATCGGGACATCGGGCGCGTCCTCGGCCAGCGTCTCGCCGAATGCATTGGTCACGGCGCCGGTCATGGCCTTGCCTCGGGGTCGACAGGCTCCAGCCCACACCAGTCGGCGATGAACAGCGCGATCGTCTGGGTGACCTTGCGTACGGAATCAAGGTCCACCGCTTCGTCATAGCCATGCGGCATGCGGCAGATCGGACCGTAGACGATGGCCGGCGTGTCGGCGTAGAGGCCGAAGAAGCGCGCATCGGTGGTGGCAGAGGTAACGTGTTCCTGCAGCGGCTCGCCCCAGACGGCGGTATGGCTACGACGCAGCACGGCTTCCATCTCGTCGGCGCCCTCCAGCACATAGCCCTCGGCCATGAAGCCATTGTAGGTCATCCTGGGCGGGCGGTTGGCCATGAACGGATCGGCGCGGGCCGCGTCGGCGATGCAGGCCTCGAGCTCGGTCCTGGCATCCTCCAGCTTCTGGCCGGGATAGGTGGCGACACGCATCTCGAACACACAGCGTGCGGGGACGCTCGATGTCCACTCGCCACCTTCGATCTTGCCGAGATTGAAACGGATCGGATGCGGGTGATCGCAGAAATGCCTGTCGTCGACCTTGCGCGCGTTCCAGACGATTTCGAGCTGCTTCAACGCCTGGATGATGAGGAAAGCCTTTTCGATGGCGTTGGCGCCGGCCGAGAAAGCGCCCGACGCATGCTGGGGGTCGCCGTCGACCTCGACCCTAAACCAGATCGGGCCGACCTGCGCCCGCATCAGCTTCGGCTCCAGGGGTTCGGGGATGAAGGCTGCGTCGGCGCGGTAGCCGCGCAGCAGGCAAGCGAGCGCGCCATTGCCGGTGCACTCTTCCTCGACCACCGATTGCAGGAAGACCTTCGCGGCCGGCTGATAGCCGAGGCGGCGCAGTGCGGCCAGCGCGTAGAGGCAGGCCGAGAGCCCAGCCTTCATGTCGCCGGCGCCGCGACCATGCATCCAGCCGTCCTCGATGACCGGATCATAGGGATCGCGCAGCCAGCGATCGAGCGGGCCCGTCGGCACGACGTCGATATGGCCGTTGAGGATCAGCGAGCGGCCGGTCGCGTTTCGCGGCGTGTGGGTGGCGACGACGTTGAAGGCGTCGTCATAAGAGACGGCCACGGGCGAAAAGCCCGGCAGGTCGCGAATCGCATCGACATCGACACGCCACATGTCCACCATATAGCCATCCGTTTCATACGCGGCTGCCATGAAGGATTGCGCCGCGTGTTCTTCGCCGCGTTGCGAGGGGAAGCGCACGAGGTTCGCGAGGAATTCCACCTGCCGCGCGAAGCCGTCGTCGACCGCGTTCAAAATGGCCTCGTCGGCAATTCGCTCAGGCATGATATTCCGCTTTCCGTTCGATGGTGTATCATATCTCATATGCCATCACTGTGAAACGCAAGGGACAGGCGGGCCAAAAATCTTGACCCACCTCGGGAGCCTCTTGGCAGGCGAGCGCAGAGTTGGCATCAGCTTCTTGCGCGCCGGTGGGGAGGTCGAGGACAGATGTTGGTCACCGAAGGCAGATTGCCTGATGAAATCACCCATCTAACGGTTGGCTATCGGCGGGTGCCGGCCGGCAAGATCGTCAATGCGGTGACATGGATGGAAGCGCGCGCGCCGGTGCCGGGTCTCGCGCGGCCGTTGACCATGACAAGGATCGCGAAACCCGACAGTGCTTCCTACCGTGCAATCTTCCTGGAGATCGGCGCTCCCTGGCTCTGGGATCGCGCCGCCGAAATGTCGGATGCCGAGATCGCCGCGCATTTCGCCGATCCGCGCCAGCATCTCTATCACGGCCATGATGAAAGCGGCGCCCATGTCGGCATGGTCGAGTTCTCGGCGGCCGAGGACAACGAGATCGAGATCACCTATTTCGGCCTGTTCCCTTCCCTGACCGGCCGCGGCTTCGGCAAGCGGCTGATGGCCGGCGCGCTCGACCAGGCATGGCGTCTCCGGCCAAGCCGCATTTGGCTGCATACCAGCAGCTTCGACCATCACAGTGTCATCGGTTTCTACAGGGCCTGCGGATTTGAGCCCTTTGCGACCGGCTTCGAAATCGCCGACGATCCCAGGATCAAGGGAACACTGCCGCGTGACGCCGCGCCGCAGATTCCCCTGATCGAGACGGAATGGTCCCCCGACGCCAGATGAAAACGCCTTCGCAACCAGCCAGCCAGGCATCGCGGCATCGACGGCCTTGGCGCCGGCCGCCGTCAGGTCGCCTGCACCGCTGGCAGCCGCTCACGCAATTCGTCGACGAGCACCCTGATGTTTTCGGAATAGTCGATGGGCACGACGACGAGATGCACGCCGCCGCCGGCAAAAGCCTGTTCCAGCGCCGGCCGGAATTCGGCGATCGCGCCGACCCTGGTTCCCTTGGCGCCATAAGCCTCGGCGTATTTGACGAAATCGGGATTGCCGAAGGTCATGCCGAAATCCGGAAAGTCGTCGACCGCCTGTTTCCAGCGGATCATGCCATAGGCGTGGTCCTCGAGCAGCAGGACGACAAGATTGAGCTTGAGCCGGACGGCGGTCTCCAGTTCCTGGCTGTTCATCATGAAGCCGCCATCGCCGCAGATGGCCATGACGCGGCGCTGCGGATGGAGCAGTGCCGCCATCATCGCCGACGGCAGCCCCGCGCCCATGGTGGCCAGCGCATTGTCGAGCAGCAGCGTGTTGGCCATGCGCGTGCGGTAGTTGCGCGCGAACCAGATCTTGTACATGCCGTTGTCGAGGGCAAGGATCCCGTCGGCGGGCATCACGGCGCGCACGTCATGCACGATGCGTTGCGGCGTGAAGCGGTCTTCCGTGGCGCGCGCGGCGATGCGGCTCAGAATGCCTTCGCGCAACGGCAACAGGGCCTGCGCGTTGGGGATCTTGCCCTCGATGCGATCCGCCAGCAGCGCCAGCGAAGGGCCGAGGTCGCCGACGATCTCGGTCTGTGGGAAATAGACCTGCTCGACATCGGCGGTTTGATAGCCGACATGAATGACCTTCGGCCCGTTGACGCCCATGATGAAGGGCGGCTTCTCGACCGTGTCGTGACCGATGGTGATGATCAGGTCGGCCTGTTCGATGGCCTCGTGCACGTAGTCGCGTTCCGAAAGGGCCGCCGTTCCCATGTAGAGTTCGGTGCCGCCGGGCACGGTGCCCTTGCCCATCTGCGTGGTGAAATAGGGAATTTGGGTGCGCAGCACGAACTGGGCGACATCGGGCGTGACGCGCGGCCGCGACGCCGCGGCGCCGAACATCAGCAGCGGACGTTTGGCCTCGATGATCATGCGGGCGGCGCGGTCGAGCGCGCCCGCACCGGCCAGCGGCAGTTCGACCGGATGCGTCGGCACCAGCGGGACATCCTCACACTCAGCCGCCGCAATGTCTTCCGGCAGTTCCAGATGTACGGGACCCGGCCGCTCTTCCTGCGCGACGCGGAAGGCTTCGCGCACCAGCGAGGGGATCATTTTGGGCGAGACGATCTGGCGCGACAGCTTGGTCAGCGGTTTCATCGCCGCGACGATGTCGACGATCTGGAACCGCGCCTGCCTGGACGACAGGATTCCCTTCTGGCCGGTGATCATGATCATCGGCATGGCGCCGAGCAGCGCATAGGCCGAGCCGGTCGTCAGATTGAGCGCGCCGGGGCCGAGTGTGGTGATGCACACACCTGGCTTGCCGGTGAGCCGGCCATACGTGGCGGCCATGAAGGCGGCCGCCTGCTCGTGACGGGTCAGGATGAGCTGGATCGAGGAGCGGCGGATGGATTCGACGATGTCGAGATTCTCCTCGCCCGGAATGCCGAATATCCGGTCGACCCCTTCGTTCTCGAGGGCCGCCACGAACAGATCCGAACCTTTGGTCATCAACCGTCTCTCCCGCAATGCGCGTGCATGCCGCCAGCTTTGCCCCATATCACATTGGAAAGCGATGCCTCAAAGAGCCGGAGGCGCCTCTCCACGGAATGTCCGCGCGATCCAAAACGAGAGTGGCCGCGAGCGCTGGCGATCACGCCATCCGTTTCGGCAAGGCGGCCGCCAGCGCATCGACGGCCAGCCGAACTTTCAGCGGCAAGTGAGGCGTCTGCAGCCAAAGGGCGTGGCAGTCATAAAGATATCGCGGCTGGTCCGGCAAGAGCTCGACCAGCGCGCCTGCCTGAATGCGCTCGCGAACCAGCCACCATGGCAACCAGGCGAGCCCCATGCCCTCGGCCGAAGCATCGGCGATGGCATCGAGATCGTCGAGCCGCAGCCGGCCGCCGGGCATGATCTCCTGTGCTGGTTGTCCTTCGCGCGGGAACAGCCAAGGCTGAACGGCTTGGCCGAGCCGGCGATATACGATGGCATGATGATTGGCGAGATCTTCGATCCGCCGTGGCTCGCCCTGAATTTTCAGATAGGACGGCGCCGCACAGACAATCATGTCCTGGCTCGCGACGCGGCGCGCGATCACGCCTGCCCTGTCCTCCAGATCACCGGTTCGGATGGCAAGATCGTAGCCGTCCTCGGCAAGATCGGCGAAGCGGTCGCTGAGCGACAGATCGAGTTCCAGCATCGGATATTGCCGCGCCAGTTTCAGCAGCACGGGTGTTACGCAGTGGCGGCCGAAATGCGCCGGCATGGTGACGCGCAGCTTGCCCCGCGGCTCCGAGATTTGGCCGGCGGCAAGTTGATCGGCAGCTTCGGCCTCGGCCAGCACCAGCCGACAGCGGTCGTAGTAGGCGCGTCCGAACTCGGTGAGGTTCTGCCGGCGCGTGGTGCGGTTGAGCAGGCGCATGCCGAGACGCTCCTCCAGAAACCGGACGTGTTTGCCGACCATCGGTCCGGACAGATCGAGTGCGGCCGCGGCCGCCGCGAACGAGCCGAGGTCGACCGCCCTGACGAACACGGCCATGCTCTCAAGCCGATCCATATTCGAAACTCCTGGTTTCTACTGTTCTGCTCCGAAGGCCATTTATCCGACTTCATCTTACCGGCATAGCTCCTTTCGGTTCAGACAATTAGGAGTAGACCGAATGGCGCGCGTCGTTCGCTTTCATCGGCATGGTGGCCCCGAGGTCCTGCGGATCGAAAATGTGGATCTTCCCCTACCCGGCCCGGGCGAGGTTCAGATCCGCGTCAAGGCGCTCGGCCTCAATCGCGCCGAGGCGCTGCTGCGCGCGGGCACCTATATCGAGACGCCCACCCTGCCCTCCGGGCTTGGCCTGGAGGCCGCAGGCCTCATCGAAGCGGTCGGCGAAGCCGTGACGGGTCTGGCTCCGGGTGATGCCGTCAGCGTCATCCCGCCGCAATCGATGATCCGCTGGCCGGCTTACGGAGAGCTTGTTACCTATCCTGCCGGGCTCGTCGTCAAAAATCCGATATCACTCGACTGGCGGACCGCGGCCGCGATGTGGATGCCGTACCTCACCGCCTATGGCGCGCTGATAGACATCGCCAGACTGCGCAACGAGGACTTCGTCGTCATCACGGCAGCCTCGAGCAGCGTCGGGCTTGCCGCGATCCAGATCGCCAACAGCGTCGGCGCGACGGCGATCGCGGTGACACGGACCTCGACGAAGAAGCAGGCCCTGCTCGACGCCGGCGCGGCTGAAGTCGTGGTCCTGGCCGAGGAGGATCTGGAGGCGCGGCTACGCCGGATCGCCGGGCCGCGAGGCGTGCGCATCGTGTTGGAGGCGATCGGCGGCCCGATTTTCGAGCCGCTCGCGGCGGCGATGTCCCGGGGCGGCATTCTCATTGAATATGGCGGGTTGAGCCCCGAGCCGACGCCGTTTCCCTTGCCCGCCGTGCTTGGCAAGACATTGACGCTGCGCGGCTACCTCGTCCACGAGATCACCGGCGACCCGGCGAAGCTGGAAGCCGCCAAGGCGTTCATCCTCAAAGGGCTGGAGGCCGGCGCGCTGAAGCCGATGATCGACAGGACCTTCCCGTTCGAGCAGATCGTCGAGGCGCATCGCTATCTCGAATCGAACGAGCAGTTCGGCAAGATCGTGGTGACGGTCTGAGCAGGGACGCCGGGGTCGTTGGCGCAGGCGCGGTACCCAGCGCTCGAAGCGCAATGACGAACAAATTCGATCCTCGCGGACAATGTCGCTCTTGAAGGCGCCGCTCTGCGTTCCTAATTCTCGCATGCGGGCCGGGCCCCTCTGACTGTCGCATCTCGCGACCGTGATGTCGGACCGCTTTAACGGGCCCGTTTCCATCCTTTCGGTCAAGCGGGCTCATCTCTTTTGGTTTGGAGCCCCATATGACATCTTCTTCCCTTCTTGGTTTGGTTTGCCCCTCCTGCCGCGTCGCGCTCGTGATGAGCGAACGCCAGGGTATCGAGATCGATTATTGCCCGCAGTGCCGTGGCGTGTGGCTTGACCGAGGCGAACTCGACAAGATCATCGAGCGATCGGCCAAGGAGGCCTCGCCCGCGCCACAGCCGGCAGCGTTCTCCCAGCCCCAGCATGGCCGGGACCGCGATGACGACTATGCGCGCTCGCAGGGCCACCGCTATCCGAAACGGAAGAAATCGTTCTTCGAAGAGCTGTTCGATTGACCGCACGCCGGTAGCCGGCCCGACGTCTGTCGAGAATTTCCGAAACCCATCGATAAAGGTCCGTCCAGATGATTTCCCGCACAAGCCGATTTGCCGCCCTGTTTGCCGGACTGTTCCTGGCATTCTCCATGGTCGCGGTAGACCATGCCGAGGCCCGTCGCGGCGGCAGTTTCGGCAGCCGCGGCATGCGCACGTTCCAATCAGCGCCGCCGACTAGGACCGCTCCGGCGCCGACCGCTCCGGTCGAGCGTTCGATGACGCCCAATACCGGCGTGAACACCGCGGCCCGGCAGCCGCAGGCCGGCCCGCAGAGGCCCGGCTTCATGAGCGGCTTCGGTGGAACGATGATGCGCGGCCTGCTGATCGGCGGCCTGATCGGGCTGCTCCTGGGCCAGGGCTTCGGTGGGCTGGCGGGCATGTTCGGTTTCCTGCTGCAGGCCGTGCTGATCGGTGGCGCCATCATGCTGGCAATCAGGTTCTTCCGGTCGCAATCCGCGCGTGGCCCCGCCCCTGCGCTCGCCGGCGCCGGCAATGCCTCGCGATTTGAAAACCGCGCAGCCGGACAGAGCGATGCCAACAATGCGCGTTCTTTCGCCATTCCCGGCTTTGGCGGCGGTTCAGGCCGAGGCTCCGCGGCGGCCACCGGTTCCGATGAAATCCGGCTCGCCCAGACCGACCTCGACGCATTCCAGCAGCTGTTGAGCGATGTCCAGGAAGCGTTCGGGCGTGAGGATCATGCCGCGTTGCGCAAGACGACGACTCCCGAAATGGTGTCCTATCTCTCTGAAGAGCTGGCCGACAATGCGAAGAAGGGCCTCAGGAACGAGGTATCCGACGTCACCCTCCTGCAGGCCGACATCGCGGAAAGCTGGCGCGAGGATGACCGCGACTATGCCACGGCGGCCCTGCGTTATGAATCGCGCGACGTGATGCGCGAACGGGCCAGCGGCAAGGTCGTCGAGGGCGACGAGGATCATCCCACGGAGACGACGGAGCTGTGGACCTTCACGCGTCAGAATGGCTCGAGTTGGAAGCTCTCGGCAATCCAACAGGCCTGAGCTCCAGACGGGGAACTCGCGTTGACAAAGGCGGCCCGACGACGGCCGGTCCGGCTGTGTCAGCAGCCTTCCATGGCCGGCAGCTTCTCAAGATAGGAATTTTTTCTTGACTGGGTGAAGGCAGCTATGGTAGATTTTTATCTATGGTGCTGAGTCGCGCCAGGAACCCGCCGCGCAGGCGGGTTTTTTCGTTCAATACTCCGTCAACAGCTCCGGCGAAGGCACCCGTCAACCCGGATCGCCCGGCCTGAGCTCCGGTCCGTTTCCGTCCGAAGCTCGATGCCGATGTCGCGCACGGTTCACCGCACGATCTTGACGCACATCGGCGTGCCGATCTCGATGGCACGGCCGGTGTCGGTCAGCCGGCCACTCTCGGCGTCGCGCGCGAAGATCGAGATGCGGTCGGCATTCTGGTTGGCCGAGAACAGGTGGCCGCCGGACGGCGTCAGCGCCAGGTTGCGCGGCGTGGCGCCGCCGCAAGGGACATGGCCGACGAGGCTCAGCGCGCCACTTTGCTGGTCGACGGCCATGACGACCACACTGTCATGGCCTCGGTTGGAGCCGTAGAGGAAGCGGCCGTCGGGCGAGATCTGGATATCGGCGCAGTGATTGGCCTGGCGCGCCTCGGCCGGCACGGCCGGCCTGGCGTCGATGGTCGAGAGCTTGCCGCTTGCCTCGTCCAGCGCCATCGACACGATGGTCGAATCCAGCTCGTTCATGACGAAGACAAAACGGCCGTTCGGATGCAAGGCGAGATGGCGTGGACCGGCGCCCGGCGGCAAAGCGGATTCGGCCAGTTTGGTCAGATTGCCATCGTGCTCGATCCGGTAGGACACCAGCCGGTCGATGCCGAGATCGGCGACAATGGCCGTTCCGCCGGTGATGGTTTCGGTGACGCTATGGGCATGCGAGCGCTCTTGCCGGATTGCGTTCGGGCCAGTGCCCTTGTGCGAAACGCTGGCCAGAGGAGCCGACAAGGCGCCATCGCTGTCGAAGCCATAGACCGCGACTGCGCGATCTGGACCGCCCTCGCCCATGCCGTAGTTGGCGACCAGCAGCTTCGTGCCATCATGGATGATGGTGTTATGCGCGGTGATGCTGCCGAGTGACGGCTGCTTGTTCAGGTAAGTGAGCGTGCCCGAGGCGCGGTCGAAGCCGTAGGCCGAAACCGTTCCTTCGCGCCAGGCGAAGACTTCCGAATTGGCGTAGAGGCGCGAACCGTCCGGCGTCACCGACAGGAAGGTCGGATTGTCGATGTCACTGGTCTCGGCCAGCTTTCGTGTTTCCAGCGTCTCCTCGTCGAAGCTGTAGACGCCGAGGCCGACGCCGCGTGCGCCCTGAAAATAGGGCGCCTCCCGGTTCAGGCTGCCGACAAAGACCAGACAGGCATCGCGCATGTTTTCCTCCCTGTTCCGCCGGGCTCGAGCGCAGCGGAAACAGCCAAAATTTCGCCCGTCCTCGCTTGCAACGCAACCCCATATGTGAAAATAGTATTTACAAAAGAAGATTGACGGGAGGAGACGTCGTGCAATCTGGCGCCTTGACGCGTGTTCCGAAACTTGTGCCGTGCCTCGCGCAGTGCCAGCGGAGCCAGCGATGAACGACTTCGCACCGACCGTCGGCGTCGCCTCGACGCATCCGGCCAACATGCCCGCGGAACATGCCGCCTTGCCGGTTTGGAACGCCGAGAACTGGTTCTACGAGGACTGGCCGGTCGGCCAGAAGATCCGCTCGTTGCGCCGCACCATGGCCGAAGGGGACAGCCACCTGTTCAACACGCTGGTGCTCGACATCCATCCTTACGTGCAGGACCAGATGTTTGCCGAGACGGAGGGCATTTTCGGCAAGCGGCTGGTGGCCGGCGCCTTCGTCTTCTCGGCTGGCCTGGGGCTCGTCGCCACCAATTGCGTCAATGCGTTTTCCTATGGCTACGACAAGCTCCGCTTCATAAAGCCCGTCTTCATCGGCGACACGATCTATTCGATCCGCTCCAACCTCGACAAGACGCCGCGCTACAAGGACATGGGGCTGATCCGCGCCAGCTACGAGGTGTTCAAGGGCGAAGGCGAACTCGTACTCTATTGCGAGCATCTGCAGACGGTGAAGTACCGCAACCCTGCCGATTTCCTCGGCAAGACGGAGAAGTAGAAATGCCGGCAGCAGCCGAATTGCCGCTTGCCGGTCTCGTCGTCGTCGACATGAGCCAGTTCCTGTCCGGGCCCTACTGCTCGCTCAGGCTGCTGGATCTCGGCGCCCGCGTCATCAAGATCGAGCGTCCGGACGGCGGCGACCTGTCGCGCCGGCTCTATCTCAGCGACACCGAGATCGGCGGTGATTCCACCATCTTCCATGCCATCAACCGGGCCAAGGAAAGCCTCGCCATCGACCTGAAGGACGAGGCGGATCTCAAGGCGCTGCGCGGCCTGCTGGCGAAGGCCGACGTGCTGATCCAGAATTTCAGGCCGGGTGTCATCGAACGGCTCGGCCTCGACTACGAGGCGGTCCGCAAGATCAACCCGCGCCTGGTCTATGCCTCGATCAGCGGCTATGGCGAGGACGGCCCATGGGTCAAGCGGCCCGGCCAGGACCTCCTGGCGCAGGCGCGCTCCGGGGTGATGTGGCTGAACGGCGACGAGGACCAGGGGCCGGTGCCGTTCGGGCTTGCTATCGGCGACATGCTGGCGGGCGCGGCATGCGCGCAAGGCATACTGGCCGCCCTTGTGCGGCGCGGCATCACCGGCCAGGGCAGCCATATCGAAACCAGCCTGCTGGAAGCGCTGGTCGACTTCCAGTTCGAGGTACTGACCACGCATCTCAATGACGGCCGCCGTTTGCCGCGCCGCTCCAGCTTCCGCAGCGCGCATGCCTATCTGTCGGCACCTTACGGCGTCTATCCCGCCAAGGACGGCTATCTCGCCATCGCCATGACACCGATCCCGAAACTCGCCGACCTGCTGTCGCTGGAGGAACTGGCGCCCTACCGCGACAAGCCGGCATCCTGGTTCACCGCGCGCGACGACATCAAGGCGATCGTCGCGCAGCGGATCGCGACCAGGACGGTCGACGAGTGGCTTGATGTTCTCGAACCCGCCGACATCTGGTGCGCCAAGGTGCTGACCTGGCCGGAAATGCTGGCAAGCGGGGGCTTCCAGTCGCTCGACATGCTGCAGACGGTGACGCGCGAGGACGATGTCTCGATCCTTACCACCAGTTCGCCGCTCAGGGTCGACGGCATCAGGGCCAAGGTCGACCGGGCAGCACCGCGCATCGGCGAGCATAGCGCCGCGATCCGCGAGGAGTTCGGCCTGTGACCACGCGCTTCCTAAAGCCCACGCTCAGGGGCATGACCTGGAACCATCCGCGCGGCTATGATCCGATGGTCGCCTGCTCGTCGCTGTGGAAGCAGAAAACCGGCATTGCCGTCGAATGGGACAAGCGTTCGCTGCAGGACTTCGAGTCCTTCCCGGTCGAGGAACTGGCGCGCGCCTATGATCTGATCGTCATCGACCATCCGCATGTCGGCCAGATCACCGCCGAACGCTGCCTGGAGCCGCTCGATGTCGCCGGCCGCGAGGCGGAGCGCGCGGCACTTTCCTCCGGCAGCGTCGGCCAGTCCTATCCGAGTTACACATGGCAGGGACGGCACTGGGCGTTTCCCATCGATGCCGCGACGCAGGTCCAGGCATGGCGGCCCGATGCGCTTGGCGCACCGCCATCGCGATGGAGCGAAGTGCTCGATCTCGCCCGGCAGGCACGCGTGCTGCTGCCGTTGCGGCCACCGCATTCGATGATGGTGTTCTTCACGCTCGCAGGCAATCTCGGGCATGCTTGCGCGACCGACCCGTCCAACGATCTCATCGACGGCGAGGCCGGCAGCGAAGTCTTCGAGACAATGCGCGAGATTGCCGCGCTGGTCGACCCGGCCTGCTTCGAGATGGATCCGATCGCCGTTTCGGAGCGGATGGCGCAGGCCGGATCCCCGATCGTCTGCGCACCGCTGATCTACGGCTATGTTTCCTACGCGATGGCCGGGTTTCGCCCACATCGCCTGGCATTTGGCGACATCCCTGTTGTCGGATCCAGCGGCCCGATTGGCACGGCGCTTGGCGGCACAGGCATAGCGGTGTCGGCCTTCTCGAAGGCGAAAGAGGCGGCAACCGATTTCGCCTACTGGCTCGCCAGCGGCGAGGTCCAGCGTGGCCCCTATGCCGCGGCCGGCGGACAGCCCGGCCATGCCGCGGCCTGGGAGGATCAGGCCGTCAATGCGGCGACCGGCAATTTCTATCGCGATACGCGCGCGACCCTGGAGGGCGCATGGGTGCGGCCTCGCCATGATGGTTACATGGCGTTCCAGCAGGCCGCGTCCGACCGCGTCAATTCCGGCATGACCTCAGGGCATCGTTCCAGCCAGGTTATTGCCGATCTCAATCGCCTGTTTCGGCAGAGCGCCCCGGCGCAGGCGACCGGCACTGCCGGTGGAGGAGCCTGAAAAAATCGAACGGAGGAGACAAATGAACAGCCTGATCCGCGGCCTTGTGGCCGCAACCGCCTTCGCCTCACTCGCAACGACAGCTTTTGCCGAAGACGTGCAAGGCGTCATCAGCGGGCTGCCCGATGAACTCAAGGCGCAATATGACGGCGCGCCGCAGAACGTGCTGCCATCGGCCTGGGACAATTTCAACCCGCCGTCCAAGCCATGGAAATGGTGCCATTCGGAATCCTACCAGGGCAACCCCTGGCGGGTCACCGTCACCAAGGAGCTGAAGCGCCTGGTCGACGGGCTGATCGCCGACGGCACCGTCTCCAGCTTCGAAGTGTCGGATTCCAACAACGACGCCAGCCAGCAGATCAACCAGATCCGCGCCTTCATCGACAAGAAGTGCTCGATCATCACCTCGATCCCGGGCTCGGCAACAGCGCTCGATGACGCCATCGATGCGGCCGCCAAGGCAGGCATCCCGTTCATCACCGCCGCCGGTTCGGTGACCAGCCCGAACGCGATCAATGTCGATTCCAACTATGCGCGCTGGGGCTACGACATGATGACGGCGATCGGCAAGGCCAAGCCTGATGGCGCCAGCATCCTGCTGGTCGAGGGCATCGCCGGCCACCCGATCGTGGTTCAGGAGCGCCAGGGCGCCGACAAGGCGCTGGCGGAAAACCCCAAGCTGAAGATCTCGCGCACGGTCAACGGCAATTGGACGGCCAATGTCACCAAGACGGTGGTGCTGCAGGCGATCGCCACCAACCCGGCGCCGATCGATGCGGTGTGGACGACAGGCAGCGAAAGCCGCGTCGTCGCGGAGGCGTTCGCCGAAGCCGGCCGGCCGGCGCCGCTGATCACCGGTTCGATCACCGGCGATGCCCTGGGCTACTGGAAGGCCAATCCCGACAAGTACCGCTTCGAGGGCCATGCCGTGCTGCCGCACTGGACCGCCGAAACGCTGTTTCGCGTCGGCGAACGCATGCTCGACGGCCAGAAGCCGAAGCTGAACACGCTGCTCATTCCGATTCCGCCGGTCCACAATGCCGATCTCGGCGCCTGGTACAAGGACTGCATGACGACGGATGCCGTATCGATCTTCCCGGTGCCGCCCAAGGATCCGATGCCGGAAGAATGGCTCGACGCCTATTTCTCCAACCCGGCGCCGACCAAGGGATGGGACTATTCGAAGGTGCCAGACGCCTGCGCGAAGTGACGCCTGGGCCAGATAAGACCTCGACAAGCCGGCTCCTTTCGGAGGGCCGGCTTGCCAGCTTCGAAACGCGACATGCTTGAAATCAGAAACATATCCAAACGCTATGGCGAGACGGTCGCGCTTGCGGACGCCTCGATCGCGTTCCGGGCAGGAACCATCCACACCATCCTGGGCGAGAATGGTTCGGGCAAGAGCACCATGGTCAAGCTGCTGTCCGGCATCGTTCAGCCCGACAGCGGCACGGTCCTGCTGCAAGGCAGGCCGTTTTCGGGCGGAACCCCCTCGGCCTTCCAGGCGCAAGGCTTCGCCACGGTCTTTCAGGAAGTGCTGATCGCGCCGGACCGCAGCGTGACCGACAATATCCTGCTTGGCCTCGACGGCCTGGTCCGGCGCGCGGTTCCCCGCAACGAGCGGCGCGACAGGGCAGCCGCCGCCCTCAAACGTTTCGCCGTCACCAACGTTCCGCTCGACATGCCCGCCGGGCAGTTGCCGCTCGCAGCACAGCAACTCGTCGTTCTTGCTCGTGCGGTCGTGCGCGATCCAAAGATCCTGATCCTCGACGAAGTGACCGCAGCACTCGACTTCGCCGACCGCGAGTCCGTTTTTTCGCTGATGCGCACGCTTGCCGGCGAAGGCTGCCTGATCCTGTTCATCACCCACCGCATGGATGAGGTGACGTCGCTTTCGGATCGCATCTCGATCCTGCGCGGCGGCAGCGTGGTGCGCACCGAGGAGCGCGGCGCTTCGACGCCGGCGGAGCTTCTCAAGGCGATGGCGCCACGCACCGCCGCGGAGCTGGCGCATGGCTGATCGCGCCGCCCTCACTATCCGCGACCTCGTCATCGCACCGGACGCCAGCCCGATCATGCAGGCGGTCGCCGCCGGCGAGATCGTTGGGCTCGCCGGCCTGGATGGCCACGGCCAGGAGCTTTTCCTCGAGATGCTCGCCGGCCTAGTCGCGCCGCTTGGCGGTTCGATAACCCTCGATCTGCCCGGCGCATCCCGCGCCATCACCGGCTTCCGCAAGGCCGTATCGAGCGGCATCGCCTATCTTCCGCGCGGGCGTGCCAAAGGCATTTTCCCGACGCAATCGGTGCTCGACAATTTCGCCGTCTCGACGCTGTCTCGCGATACCCGCCTCGGCCTGATCAGCCCGGCGGCGCGCAAGGCGCGCTACGAGGCCTATCGCGAAAGGCTGTC
This sequence comes from Mesorhizobium sp. B2-1-1, assembly GCF_006442975.2. Taxonomy (NCBI): domain Bacteria; kingdom Pseudomonadati; phylum Pseudomonadota; class Alphaproteobacteria; order Hyphomicrobiales; family Phyllobacteriaceae; genus Mesorhizobium; species Mesorhizobium sp. B2-1-1. The sequence goes on from NZ_CP083954.1 coordinate 4,871,504, forward strand.
GATATCGGCGCCTCGGCCCGACGCGCCGATCACCACCCTGTCCGGCGGCAACCAGCAGAAGGTGCTGTTGGCGCGGGCCCTGGCGCTGGACCCCGCAATGTTGCTTCTCAACGACCCGACGCGCGGCGTCGACGTAGCGACCCGGCATGTTCTCTACGACGTCTTTCGCGGGCTGGCTTCCGACGGCATGGGGCTCGTCATCCTGTCCAGCGAGATCGAGGAGATCCTTCTTCTCTGCCATCGCGTGCTGGTGTTCCGCGAAAATGAAGTCGTGGCGGAAATCGCCGGCCAGGCGATGACCACCGGGAACGTGATCGCAGCCATGTTCGGACGCGCGGCATGAGACCCTTCGCACGCATCCTGTCCCTCGGCCGAAGCGTCGGCTTCGCCGTCGTACTGCTGATCGCCCTGCTGGCGATCAATCTGATGCTGAGCCCGGCACGGTTCCAGCCGGGCTCCTGGGGTGCGCTGGTTGGTCTGGCGGCGCCGCTGATCGGTGCGGCCATCGCCTCGACGCCGGTGATCCTCGCCGGGCGCGGCGGCATCGATATTTCGGTCGGGCCGCTGATGGGCTTCGTCAACGCCATCGTGATCCAGGTGCTTTTCCTGCGCGCCGGAATATCCTCGCCGCTGGCGCTTGTTCCGGCGGCGCTGCTCATCGGTGCGCTGGTCGGGGCGGCGAACGGTTTCCTGGCGACCATCGTGCGCATCCAGCCGATCGTGGCCACGCTCGGCACCTATCTGATCCTGACGGGGGTGACGCTGACCATCCTGCCGGCGCCGATCGGCCCGGCGCCGGCCTGGCTGAAAGCCCTGGCGGGCCCACTCTCGCTTCTGCCGCTGGCCTTGATGTTCCTTTTCTGGTGGCTGGTGCGGCGCAGCCCTTATTACGACCAGCTGATGGCGGTCGGCAGCGACGATCGCGCCGCCTATACGGCCGGCGTCGACGTCACGCTCGTGCGCTTCATCGCCTATGTCATGACCGGCATCCTGGGCGGCTGCGCCGGACTGATGCTGACTGCGCTGATCGGGTCGGCCGATCCCAACATCGGCCCGACCTACACGCTGATCGCCATCGCCGCCGTGGCGCTCGGCGGTGTCAGTCTTGCCGGCGGCCGTGGTGGCGTCGCGGGTGCCGCGATCGGCGCTGTCGACATCTTCCTGCTGCAAAGCGTGCTGACGACGTTCAACGTCTCGACCTTCGTGCTGCAGATCGCCTACGGCGCCATACTGGTGCTGGCGGTGATGCTGACCGCGCTGCAGGAACGCTTTGCCATCGGGAGGCGCTGACATGGCTGGCCGAAATCTATTCGCGACAACCAATGCCCGTGTCGTCGGCGCCTTCTGTGTTGCCGCCCTTCTGCATCTTGCCGGCATCATCCTCATTCCGGGCTACTCCAGCCCGTTTGCGGTGCGCGCCATGCTGGTGCTTGCCTCGCTGCTCGCCGTCGCCTCGATCGGGCAGACGCTGGTCGTCATCATGGGCGGCATCGACCTGTCGATCCCGTTCGTCATCGGCTTTGCCAATGTCGTGGCCGCGCAACTCTACGGCGATGGCTGGAATTTTGTCCTCGTCTGCGGCCTCGTCGGCGTGCTGGCGATCCTTATCGGTGGCCTGAACGGGCTGATCGCGCGCAGCCTCGACATCCAGCCGCTTATCGTCACGCTCGGCATCGGCATGGTCGTGCAAGGGCTGGTGCTTTTGTGGACCGCGGGCTTTCCTTCAGGCTCCGCACCGCAGGCGGTTTCGAGCTTCGTGTCTATCGGCGGATCGGCCGGACCGCTGCCGGTTCCATGGCTGGTGCCCTGTCTCGTCGTGCTGGCGGCGCTCGTCGTCCTGGTGCTGGAGCGGACGCCCTATGGACGCCGGCTTTACGCACTCGGCAGCAATCCGGGTGCCGCGCCTCTGGCGCTGATCGATCCCGTCCGTATGTGGATGATCACCTATGCGGCAAGCGCCTTCTTCGCCGCGGTGGCGGGCGTTCTGCTGCTCGGCTTCACCGGCTCAGCCTATGGCGACGTCGGGCAGCCCTACCTGTTCCAGACCATCGCGGCCGTGGTCGTCGGCGGCGCCGCGCTGGTCGGCGGCCGCGGCAGCTATCTCGGCACGATCGCCGGCGTGCTGGTGCTGACCGAGATCAACACACTGCTGATCGGGCTCGGTTTCCAGCCCTCGGCGGTGCAGGCAGCACTCGGCTTCATCATCGTGCTGCTGGTGTCGCTCTACGGCCGCGAACGGCACGTTTCGGCGACGATCTGAAGAACCCCAAGCGGAGCCGGTTAAAGCCGCCAGAGCTTGCGGGCGTTCGCCGACAAGAGCTTGTCGCGTTCCGCAACACTGCAACCCGCAAGCAACGCATGGGTCGCCGCCACCCAGGTCGACAGACCGCCGCCTAGCGTGCAGACCGGCCAGTCGCTGCCCCAGACGACGCGGTCCCAGCCGAACGAACCGATCGTGTGTTCGACATAGGGCCGCAGCGTCTCGACCGTCCAACTGCCGGGATCGGCATAGGCGACGACGCCGGAAATCTTGGCCACGACGTTGGGACGCCGCGCGATTTCGCTCATGTGTTCGCGCCACGGATGCTCGCCATTGCCCTTGATGTCGGGGACGCCGCAATGGTCGAGCACGAACTGGACGTCGGGCGCCAGATCGGCGAGCGCGATCGCCTTGGGAATCTGATGCGGTAGCACGACGAGATCGAAGGTGAGCCCGGTGCCGCCGAGCCGCCGGATGCTGTCCCGGAATAGCGCGCCTTCCGAGAGTTCATCGGGCATGACGTGGAGGACGCGGCGAAAACCCTTGACGAACGGCTTTGCTCGCTGGCGCTCGAGATAGGCCGCAAAATTGGCCTCTTCCGGACGGCAGGCGGCGATCGCCCCGGCCAGCATGCTGCCGGCCTGTCTCGACAGGCCTTCGACACGTTCGGTCTCGGCCTCGATATCGGCAGGGTCGACATCGACCTCCATATGCAGCACACGCTCGACGCCGACACGTTGAGCTTCCACGCCGTACTCCTCGTAGGAGAAGTCGCGGTTGAGAGCGGGCACGCCGGCAAGCCACGGGTAGCGCAAGGCCGAGCGGTCGATGAGGTGCAGGTGGGTGTCGATGATCATGGCAGGGCTCCTCCCGTATCTTTCACATCATCTCACGGAGGAATTCTTCATTCAAATAAGAATTACACCGATGAACCGACGGCCGACCCGGCCAGACGCGACAGCTTTTCACATGTGGCCAGCAGCAGTTCGATGGTGCGGGTCATGTCCGGCGCGGACGGTGCGTTGACGACGGTGATGTAAGGAATCGAAAGCGCCGCGATCGCCTTGCCGTCGGAGCCGCGCACCGGTGCCGACAGATTGTAGACGCCGGCAGTCTGCATCGAGGCCATCATCTCATATCCCCGTTCCCTGATCTGGTCGAGACGGGCAAAGAACTCGGGCGGCTGCGCCGTATTGTCGGTGCTGCGGACATGTTCGGAGATCATCATCTGGCGCTCCTCCTGCGAACGGAAAGCGAGCAGCACATGTCCCGAACCGGTGTCGAACAGGCTGATGTGGGCGCCGACCCGGATCGAGATGCCCCAGTAGTTCGGCGCCTCCTGCTGGCCGATGACCACGGCGGAACCGCGATCAAAAACAACGAGTTGGTTGGCCTGCTGCGACGTCTCCGCCAGCTCCCGCATCAACGGCGTCGCATAGGAAACCAGCCGCCGCACCGGCGCGTGCAGTTGCGCCAGGCCGAACAGCTTGAGCGTCAGTGAATAGCGGTCACCGTCGAGCCGCGTGACATAACCGCGTCGCACCAGCCGGTCCAGCATGCGGTAGAACTCGTTGGGGCTGCGGTCGAGCTTCTTGGCGATTTCCGCCTGCGTCAGGCCGCCGTCGACGCCGGCCAGCAGTTCCAGGATGTCGAGCCCCTTGTCGAGCGCAGGCGCGCGATACCGCTCGTCTTCGCTATCATCCATGGGCTTTCCCTCCAGTGAAATCGATTCTTCATATACGCAGGAATGCTGCCGGCGGAAACAAAATTCGCCTTGACGTATCCATGAATGTTTTGTTTGTATATGAATGTAACACTTCTTGTCATCAGACGAGTTGCGGTCGCCGCCAAGGCGCACCCAGGGAGGATACCAATGAACAGACTGCTTTCCGGCGTGTGCGCCGGCGCATTGTTGCTTGCGTCAGGCGCAGGCGCGGCCCTTGCCGGCGACCTGCCCGGCAAGTTCGAAGGCGTTACCGTCGACGTGAAGCTGATCGGCGGCCAGCAATATGAAAAGCTCTACGAGCGCATCCCCGAATGGGAGAAGGCGACCGGCGCCAAGGTCAACATCCTGACCAAGAAGAACGGCTTCGACATCGACAAGGAGTTGAAGTCCGACATCGCCTCGGGCAGCACCAACTGGTGCGTCGGCTGGAACCATTCCTCCTTCGCGCCGCAGTATACCGGCCTCTATACCGACCTCAGCAAATTGCTGCCCAAGGAAGAGATCGACGCCTTCGTGCCATCGACGATCAAGGCGGCGACCATAGATGGCAAGCTGGAGATGCTGCCGCGCGCGCAGTTCGACGTCTCTGCCCTCTACTACCAGAAGAGCCTCTACGAGAACGCCGACAACAAGGCCAAGTTCAAGGCGAAATACGGCTATGATCTGGTGCCGCCGGACACCTGGAAGGAAGTCACCGACCAGGCCGAGTTCTTCGCCAACCCGCCCAACTTCTACGGCACGCAGTTCGCCGGTAAAGAAGAGGCGATCAACGGCCGCTTCTACGAGATGGTGGTGGCCGAGGGCGGCGAGTATCTCGACAAGGACGGCAAGCCGGTCTTCAACTCCGAAGCCGGCGTGCGGGCGCTCGACTGGTTCGTCAACCTCTACAAGGCCAAGGCCGTGCCGGCCGGAACCACCAACTATCTCTGGGACGATCTGGGCCAGGGTTTTGCCTCGGGCACCGTCGCCATCAACTTGGACTGGCCGGGCTGGGCCGGCTTCTTCAACGATCCGAAGTCGTCGAAGGTCGCCGGCAATGTCGGCGTCAAGGTCGCGCCGAAAGGCTCGTCCGGCAAGCACACCGGCTGGTCCGGTTTCCATGGCTTCTCGGTGACCGAGAACTGCCCGAACAAGGAGGCCGCGGCATCGCTGGTGTGGTGGCTGACCAACGAGGACAGCCAGAAGCTGGAAGCCGCCGCGGGCCCGCTGCCGACCCGCACCGCGGTCTGGGACTGGGACCTGAAGCAGGCCGAAAACGATCCTTACAAGAAGGAGGTCCTCTCCGCCTTCCAGGAAGAAGCCAAGCACGCCTTCGCGGTGCCGCAGACGCCTGAATGGATCGAGATCTCGAACGCCGTCTATCCCGAATTGCAGGCGGCGATCCTCGGCGACAAGACGTCCAAGCAGGCGCTCGACGAAGCCGCCGCCAAGGCGACGCAAATCCTCGAAGACGCCGGCAAGCTGTAGAACCGCTCCCAAGGCCGCCTCCCCCATCAGTCATGGGGGAGGCGCTCGCGTCTTAAGGCGCGCACTGCCTCGGGTGTTCCACGATGACGATGCCTGCCCCGCCCGGCTCGACAGGCGGCAATCGAATGCAACTCACAGGGTCCCAATGAAGGGCTTCAAGCCATCCGCGCCATTCCTGCTGCTGCTTCCGGCGATGATCGTGCTGGCGGCGGTCGTCGTGGTGCCGTTGCTTTTGTCGCTCTATTCCAGCTTCACGCCGTTCCGCCTGACCAAGCCCGAAACGTTCTTCGTCTTTGTCGGCTTCCGCAATTATCTCTCGATCCTGGCGAACGCCGATTTCTGGTGGGCGTTCGGCCGCACGGTTCTGTTGCTGACCATCGCGCTCAATCTCGAAATGCTGCTGGGCCTCGGCCTCGCCATGCTGGTCGAAAAGGCGACGCGCGGCCAGCGCATCCTGCGCACGCTGATGATGTTTCCGATGATGTTCTCGCCGATCCTCGTCGGCTTCCAGTTCAAGTTCATGTTCAACGACAATATCGGCCTGGTGAACAACGCCCTGCAATCGCTCGGCATCACCAGGGATGCCATTGCGTGGCTGATCGAAGGCCATCTCGCCTTCATCGCCATCTCGATCGCCGAGATCTGGTCGTCGACGGCGATCTTCGCCATCCTGATCCTCGCCGGGCTGCTCGCCATGCCCAAGGAGCCGATCGAGGCGGCGCGCGTCGACGGCTGCACGCCGTGGCAGACATTCCGCTATGTGACCTGGCCGTTCGTCATGCCTTTCGCCTACATCGCCATGACCATCCGTTCGCTCGACGTCGCGCGCGCCTATGACATCGTCAAGATCATGACCGATGGCGGGCCGGCGGGCCGCACCGAGCTTTTATGGACGCTGGTGGCGCGCACCGCCTACAGCGACGGGCGCATGGGCATGGCCAACGCCATGGCCTATTTCTCGATCCTGCTGTCGATCGCCTTCACCGTCTATTTCTTCAACAAGCTCGCCGCGGCGCGCACGCAGATCGGTGCGGAGTGGTGATGGACGAGAATTCTTCCGCCCGCCTCAAGCGCCGGCTGCTGGGCATCGCCTATCGCATCGGCCTGTTCCTGGCGATGCTGACCATCTGCCTGCCCGGCCTGTGGATCGTGCTTTCGTCGCTGCGGCCGACGGTGGAGATCATGGCCAAGCCGCCGGTGTGGATCCCGCAGCAGATCTCGTTCGACGCCTATGTTGCGATGTTCTCAGGGATCGGCAAGGGCGGCATCCCGGTCATAGAATATTTCCGCAACTCGCTGATCATCTCGGTGACCTCGACGATGATCGCGGTGGCCATCGGCATGGCCGGCGGCTATGCCTTCGCGCGCTACCGTTTCCGCGGCAAGTCGGGCGTCTTCCTCGGCCTGATGCTGACGCGCACGGTGCCGGGTATCGCGCTCTCGCTGCCGCTGTTCTTCCTTTATGTCAGGCTCGGCATCATCGACACGCATTTCGGACTGATCCTGGCCTATGTCGCGCTCAACGTGCCGTTCACCATTTGGCTGATCGACGGCTTCTTCCGCCAGGTGCCGAAGGACCTCGCGGAAGCCGCCCAGATCGACGGCTGCACCCGCTGGCAGGCCTTCTGGCAGGTCGAGTTCCCGCTTGCCGGGCCCGGCATCGCCTCCGCCGCGATCTTTGCTTTCCTGACCTGCTGGAACGAGTTCGCGCTGGCCTCGCAGCTTACCCGCTCGGTCAGCGCCAAGACCCTGCCGGTCGGCCTGCTCGACTACACGGCCGAATTCACCATCGACTGGCGCGGCATGTGCGCGCTCGCCGTGGTGATGATCATCCCGGCGCTCACCCTCACCTACATCGTCCAGAAACACCTTGTCGGCGGCTTGACCTCCGGCGCGGTGAAAGGCTGATCCCATGGCAACGGTTTCCCTCCAAAAGCTGACCAAGCGCTACGGCAATGTCGGGATCGTGCACGGCATCGACCTCGACATCGCGGACCGCGAATTCATCGCGCTGGTCGGCCCCTCCGGCTGCGGCAAGTCGACGACGCTCAGGATGATCGCAGGGCTGGAAGAGATCAGTGCCGGCTCGATCGAGATCGGCGGCCGCGTCGTCAACGATTTGCCGCCGCGTTCGCGCAACATCTCGATGGTGTTCCAGTCCTACGCGCTTTATCCCCACATGACGGTGCGCGAGAACCTCGGCTTCTCCCTGAAGATTGCCGGGGCCGCCAAGGAGGATATGGAGCGCCGCGTCGCCGAAGCCTCGGCCATCCTCGGCCTCGACACGCTGCTCGACCGTCGCCCGTCGCAACTTTCCGGCGGCCAGCGCCAGCGCGTCGCCATGGGCCGCGCCATCGTACGCGATCCCGACGTGTTCCTGTTCGACGAGCCGCTTTCAAATCTCGACGCCAAACTGCGCACGCAGATGCGGACCGAAATCAAGAAGCTGCACGCCAAGGTGCGGTCGACGGTGATCTATGTCACCCATGACCAGGTCGAGGCGATGACGCTTGCCGACCGCATCGTCATCATGCGCGACGGCCATATCGAACAGGTCGGCACCCCAGACGAGGTGTTCCGACGGCCGGCGACGCGGTTCGTCGCGGGCTTCATCGGCTCGCCGCCGATGAATCTGCACGAGGCGACGATCGATGACGGCCACTTGGTTTTCGCCAGCGGCGAAAAGCTGCCATTGCCTAGCCAATTCAAAGCCAATGTCGCCAGGGGTAACAAGGTGGTGTTCGGGTTGCGGCCCGACGACATCTACCCGACCGGCCATGGTATCAGTTCCGGTGGTGCGGCCGACGTCCACCAGATCGAATTGCCGATCACGGTCACCGAACCACTCGGCAACGAGACGCTGGTGTTCGTCGAGTTCAATGGCGCAGACTGGGTTTCGCGCATGCTGAACCCAAGAGCTTTGAGATCGGGCGAGCGGGTGGCCATGAGCCTCGACCTGTCGCAGGCGCATCTGTTTGCCGCCGACACGGGAAAGTCATTGCGGAGCTGACGACATGGCCACGATCGAAAAGATAGAACTGCGGATGGTGGACCTTGTGCCCAAGGTCAAGCGCACGGACGCGATCCAGAGTTTCGTCAGCCAGGAAACGCCTCTCGTCACGATCACCGATTCCGACGGCGCCGTCGGCACCGGCTACAGCTACACGATCGGCACCGGCGGCTCGTCTGTGATGCGGCTCTTGTCCGACCATCTGGCGCCGCGCCTGATCGGCCGCGACCCCGACATGATCGAGGCGATCTGGCACGATCTCGAATTCGCCACACACGCCACCACGATCGGCGCGATCACGGCCATCGCGATCGCGGCGATCGACACCGCGCTTTGGGACCTGCGGGCGAAGAAGCAGGGCCTGCCTCTGTGGAAGCTGGCGGGCGGCGCCAAGGACCGCTGCCCGCTCTACACGACGGAGGGCGGCTGGCTGCACATCGAGACGCAGGCGCTGGTCGATGACGCGCTGGCCGCGAAGGCCAAGGGATTTCGCGGCTCGAAGGTGAAGATCGGCAAACCGCACGGATCGGAAGATCTGGCGCGGCTGGCGGCGGTGCGCAAGGCGGTGGGCGACGGCTACGAGATCATGACCGACGCCAATCAGGGATTCTCCGTCGACGAAGCGATCCGCCGCGCAGCGAGGCTGCGTGAACTCGATCTCGCCTGGATCGAGGAGCCGCTGCCGGCCGACGACATCGATGGCCATGTCAGGCTGTCGAATTCGACGCAGACGCCGATTGCCATCGGCGAGTCGCTCTATTCCATCAGGCATTTCCGCGAATACATGCAGAAAGGCGCCTCTTCGATCGTGCAAGTCGATGTCGGTCGCATTGGCGGTATCACGCCCTGGCTAAAGGTGGCGCATGCGGCGGAGGCCTTCGACATTCCGGTCTGTCCGCATTTCCTGATGGAATTGCATGTCAGCCTCACCTGCGCTGTTCAGAACGGCCGCTATGTCGAGTACATTCCGCAGCTTGACCAGTTGACCGGCAAGCGCATGCGCATCGAGGATGGGCACGCTCTGGCACCCGAGGAGCCCGGCATCGGCATCGATTGGGACTGGGACGCGGTCAAGGCCATGAGCATCGCCGAATTCACCACGGCGATCACGAAATAGGGGAACGAACATGCAGCGGATGGGAATGGTTCTGGGACTGAAGCCGGAAAAGGTCGAGGAATATGTGCGCCTCCATGCCGCCGTCTGGCCCGACGTGCTGACCATGATCTCGGCTTGCAACATCGAGAACTATTCGATCTACCTGAAGCGGCCGGAGAACCTGCTGTTTGCCTATTTCGAATACCACGGCACCGACTATGCCGCCGACATGGCCAAGATGGCGGCAGACCCGAAAACACAGGAATGGTGGGCCCTCTGCATGCCTTGCCAGGAGCCGCTGGCGACCCGCAAGGAGGGCGAATGGTGGGCTTCGATGGACGAGGTCTTCCATCATGACTGAAGGCGGTTTCGACCCTGCCTCACTCATCCAGTCCTGGCCCAAGCCTACAAAGCCCCGGCCGATCGTCACCTTCGGCGCAGGTTCGATTGTCGGCGATGCCCATTTTCCCGCCTACCGAAAAGCGGGGTTCCCGATTACCGGCCTTTATGATCCGGACCAGGCCAAGGCGAAGGCCCTGGCCGAGAAATGGAATGTGACGGCCTTCCACTCCGTCGAGGAAGCGGCGGCCGTCAAGGATGCGATCTTCGATCTGGCGACGCCGCCAGGACGGCACGCCGAGATCCTGAAGGCTCTGCCCGACGGTTCGGTCGCGCTGATCCAGAAGCCGATGGGCAACTACCTCGGCGAGGCAACCGAAATCCTCGAAATCTGCCGCGCCAGAAAACTCAAGGCAGCCGTGAATTTCCAGCTGCGCTTCGCGCCGATGATGCTGGGCCTCAAGGACGCCATCGCCAGGGGCTGGCTCGGCGAGATCGTCGACTTCGACGCCTGGCTGGCGCTGGCGACACCTTGGGAACTGTGGGAATTCCTGCTCAAGGCGCCGCGTGTCGAGATCGCCATGCATTCGATCCACTATCTAGACCTGATCCGGCAACTGCTCGGCGACCCCAAGGGCGTCCACGCCAAGACGCTTGGCCATCCCAACCACGAGGTGGCGCAGACTCGCACTAGCGCCATTCTCGACTATGGAGACACGGTTCGCTGCGCACTGTCGATCAACCACGACCACAAGTTCGGCCGCCGGCACCAGGCTTGCGAGTTTCGCATCTGCGGCACCGAAGGGGCCGCCTATCTCAAGCTCGGCCTCAATCTCGACTATCCGCGCGGCGAACCCGACGTCCTGGAAATCTATCCAAGAGGCGGAACGGACTGGATCAGTGTGCCGCTCGCCGGTGAATGGTTCCCCGACGCTTTCGTCGGACGCATGGCAAATGTGCAGCGCTTTGCCGCGGGCGAAGACGACGAATTGGTCAGTTCGGTCGAGGACGCCTGGAACACCATGGCGCTGGTGGAAGCCGCCTATAAATCGAGTGCGGCGCCGGCGACGCCGCTGGCCGAAAAGCCATAGGCGGGACATGGAACAGATCACCTATTTCGAGGACTACGAGATCGGCTCTTCGCGGCTGACCAGCGGCCGCACCATTACCGAGACCGACTTCATCGTCCATGCCGGACACACCGGCGATTTCTTCCCACACCACATGGACGCCGAGTTCATGAAGACGACGCCGTTCGGTCAGCGCATCGCGCACGGCACGCTGGTGTTCTCGGTCGGCATCGGACTGACGGCAAGCGTCGTCAATCCCGTTGCCTTCTCCTATGGCTATGATCGGCTGCGTTTCATCAAGCCGGTGTTCATCGGCGACACGATCCGCACGCGCACCACCATCGCGGCCAAGGAGGACGATCCGAAGCGGCCGGCCGCGGGCCGGGTGATCGAACGCTGCGAGGTGATCAACCAGCGCGACGAAGTGGTGTTGGCCGCGGATCACATCTACATCGTCGAACGCAAACCCGGCTGAGGCAGCGCTACGATCCCGTGGCGCGGGCGGTGATGCGCTCCAGACCGAGCAGCAGCGCCAGGGTCGCCACCACCAGGATCATGGTGAGCGCTGCTCCCGCAAAGATGTCGCCTCGGTCGGTGAGGCTGAAGATCGACACCGGCAGCGTCACCCAACCCGGCGGATAGACCATCACGGTGGCGCCGAGTTCACCCATCGACAGTGCGAAGCTGAGCCCGAACGCCGCGACCAGATAGGGTGCGAGCAGAGGCAAGGTGACGTGCCAGAGGCGGTAGGCCGGCCGCGCGCCGAGGCTCGATGCCACCTGCTCGAAATCGGGCGAGAGTCGCGCCAGTCCGGCCGACACATTGCCGAAGGTGAAGGCTGAGATCAGCACGAAATGGGCGATCATGACGATCGCGATCGTACCGTTGAGCAGCAGCGGCGGATGGCTGAAGGCGACCAGCAGGCCAAGGCCGACGGAGACCGAAGGCACGGCGCTGGGGATGAAGAACAACAGGCCGAGCAGGCGCCGCAGCGCATGCCCCTGGACCCGCAGCGACAGCGCCGCCCAGGTGCCGCTGACCAGCGCCAGCGCGCTGGCTGCAAAACCGGTGAGAAGGCTCGCCTTGACCGCATCGCCGGCCGCGCCATGCAAGACGTCGCTGTAGTGTTCCGTCGTCAGGCTGCTCGGCAGCACCCCGTTCCACTGGCCGGCAAGGCTGGACAGGAGAATGACCGCAAGCGGCGCCAGGAACAGCACACCGAAGATCAGCGCGAAGAGGAGCCACAGAACGAGGCGACCGGAGCGGGACCAGACCAGCATGGCTAGACCCCCAGCCGGCCGGCTGCGAAACGATAGAGCCCGAACAGGCCGAGCGACAGCGCGATGTTGATCAGGGCGATGATGCAGGCGACCTGATAGGCCGATTCCTGGATCGCCTTGCCATAGATCAGCAGCGGCAGCGTGATGACCCCCTTGGCGCCGATGAACAGCACGATGCCGAACTCGTTGACGGTGAGCAGCAGGCAGAGGCTCCCGCCGGCAATGAGCGCCGGGATGGCGGCCGGCAGGATGATTTGGCGCACGATGCGGAACGACCGCGCGCCGAGCACGCTTGCCGCTTCGATCTGGCCGCGGTCCACCAGCGAGAAGGCGGCAAGCAGCGGCCGCAGGATGAACGGCGTGTAGACAGTGACCTCGGCCAGCACCACGCCCCAGCTCGAATAGAGAAAATCGACGGGCGGCGACGGCAGTGAAAAGGTCTCCATCAGCCCTGCGTTGAGCATGCCTGCGGAGCCGTAGAGGAAGGTGAAGGCGAGCGTCACCAGGAAGGTCGGCAATGCGATGAAGGTGTCGATCAGCCTGGCGATGAAGCCGCTGCCGGGGAACGGAACGAAGGCCAGGATCAGTGCCAGCACGAGACCGACGATCAGGCACCCGGCAGTCGCGGTAACCGAAATCGTCACCGTGTTGATCAGCGCGTTGAGGAAGAAGCGCGAATGCAGGACGCGGATCACTTCGGCGACATTGGCAACGCCGCTGTCGTCCAGGAAGGCCTGCCGGGCGATGAGCGCCAGCGGATAGAAGAACAGCAGGGCCAAGAGTGCGGCCGGCGGCACGATCCAGAATCTGCCAGGCTCTCTCCTGACCGCTGGCGAGGCGATAGCGACAGCCTCAGACACCGGCGTCTTCCGGAACGAGCGAGGTGTCGGTGGGCGCGAAGAACAGCGGCACCTTGGCGCCGGGTTCCGGCAGGGCCATCGGCAGTCTCGTCGCCGAGACGCGCACCGTCGTGCCGTCGACATCGAGCACGAGATGGGTGAGTTCGCCTTGCCAGTGCACCTCCAGGAGCGTGCCGACAATGCGGTTGGTATGGTCGCCATCGGCCGTCAGGCTGAGGTGCTGGGGCCTAATACAAAGCAGGCTCTTGTCGCCGACCTTCTCGTCACGGCCGGTGCCCATCAGCACCGCGTCGCCATGCCTTGCCGCGGCAAAACCCTTGGAGCCGGCAGCCTCGGCAATGGTGACCGGCAGTAGATTGGCGCGGCCGAGGAACTCGGCGGTGAAGCGGTTGGGCGGACGGCGGTAGAGCTCGGTCGTCGGTCCATGCGAACAGACCGAGCCGTCGCGCATGATGGCGATCTTGTCGGCGAGGGTGAGCGCCTCTGTCTGGTCGTGAGTGACATAGAGGATCGTCAGGCCCGGCAGGCTGCGGTGCAGCCTGGCGATCTCCTCGACCATATTGCGGCGGATCTGTGCGTCCAGCGCCGAAAGCGGCTCGTCAAGCAGCAGCACGCGGGGCCGCACGGCAAGAGCGCGCGCAATCGCGACACGCTGCTGCTGGCCGCCGGAAAGCTCGCGCGGATAACGTCCTGCATAGGCAGCCATGCCGACGGTACCGAGCGCATCCTTGACCCGCTCGGCGATCAGCGCCTTGTCGGCGCCCTGAGCCCTGAGGCCGAAGGCGACGTTGTCCTCGACCCGCATATGCGGAAACAGCGCGTAGTTCTGGACCACCATGCCGAGCCCGCGCTCATAAGGCGGCAGATCGGTCACATCCGTCGCGCCAATGCGGATTCGTCCGCTTCTCGGCCGCACGAAGCCGGCCACCGCCCGCAAGGCGGTGGTCTTGCCGGAGCCGGATGGGCCGATCATCGCCAGGATCTCGCCGGGAGCAATATCCAGGGTCAGCGGATGCAGGACGACGTGAGCGCCATAGGCGACAACAACCTTGTCGAAATGGACGTTGGAGCCGGCGCCGCGAACCTTCGCGGCGTCGATGTCCATGACACTGGTCCCAGTAAAAGCGGCGGCCGACATGGCATGGTCCTCCGGATTGGCAGGGATCAACTTCCGGTCGCTTCGTTCCACCGCTTGACGTAGTCAGGCAGCTTGGCCAGAGCGTCATCCCAGTTCGGCGACCAGATGGTCAGGCCCTTCATCGCCTCTTGCGCCTTCGCGAAATTGGCGTCGTTCGGCGTCACATCCTTGCGGGCCGGCAGACCAAGAGCCACGGAACTGACCTTCGACTGAGCTTCCTTTGAGAGCAGGAAGTCGATCAGCTTCTTGCCGTTGTCGGCATTGGGCGCGCCGGTTACCAGGCCGATCTCATAGGGCAGCGCAAAGGTGGAGCGCACGCCGTCAGGCCCCGCCGGCCAGAACACCTTGATGTTGGGATTGTCGGCCATTTGCGACATGTTCATCTGCAAATCGCCGTTGGCGACATGCAGCTCGCCCTTGTTGACCAGCGCCGTCAGCTTGCCGGTCGAAGCGGAGGGGCCGACATTGTTGTCCTGCAATTTCCTCATGAACTCGAAACCTGCATCCTCGCCGCCGAAGGCATGGATGATCTGCAGCATGACAGCGGTGCCGTCGCCGGCCTGGCCGGGCGTCGAGTATTGGATCTTGCCCTTGAATTTCGGGTCCAGCAGATCGTCGTAGCTCTTCGGCGCTTCCGAAAGCACGGCGCTGTTGTAGATGAAGTTCATGTAGTTGTTGACCAGCGGCCGGTATTTGTCGGTGCCGCCGTCGATCTGGTCCGCCCCTTCGGGCTTGTAATCCTGCAGCAGGCCGCCGGCGGCGGCGCGCTGCACGAAGGGCGGCAATGTCACCAGCACGTCCGCTTGCGGGTTCGACTTCTCCTTGGCGACACGCTCAACGACACCGCCCGAACCAGCCTCGATATACTGCACTTTTATGCCGGTGGCCTTGGTGAAGGCGGCGAACTCGGTTTCGAACCAGCTGCCGTTGCCGTCATGCAGGCCATCGGCGGAGTAGATGGTGACGACGCCATCTGCCATCGCCGGTCCGATGAGGGCAGCCGACGCCAGCAACGCGGCGAAAGCCGCGACCGTGGTTGCGTTGCGTGATTTCATGTCCAGTTCCCCTTTTTGATTGATGGCACATTCTGCGATGCACTGTGGCGACGGCGCCGGCTGCTTCTGCTTCTGCTTCTGCTTCTGCTTCTGCTTCGATTAGTACCGGCAGCGTCGTCGTTAGGACAACTCTGGGGATTGGGAATCGATAAGTAAAATCTATTTATTTTATGACAGGCAAACTTCATCTGATAGTTGTCATGGAACCGTCGCAGTCATGTCGCGAACATATTTCGGCCTGCTCAGGGCAGGCCGTCGAAGCGTTTGAGCAGGTGATGATCAGACGAATGAAACGCCAGAAGTCTGCGCCCGCAACCGCGGGTCGGACGAGCGCACGATCACCGGCCGGCCGTCGAGAATCTCAAAGCAGCGCGCGAGCGTGTCGTCCTCGAGCCGGCGCATCGCCTGATGCGTAAAGAAGGTGAGGTGCGGGAACAGGATGACGTCGTCGCGGCCGAAAAGCGCGCCCATCGGATGGCCCGACTTGGCCAGCGGCTCGACCGAATAGACGTCGAGCCCGGCGCCGCCGATGCGCTCGGAAACGATCGCCTCGACAAGGGCCGCCTCGTCGATGAGCGCGCCGCGCGAGACGTTGACGATGATGGCGGAAGGCTTGAGGCAGGCGAGTTCAGCCTTGCCGATCAGGCCGCGCGTGCTGTCGTTCAGCACGCAATGGATTGAGACGAAGTCGCAGGCGCGAAGCATTGCCTGGAGGTCGTCGGCTTTTTCGATGCCGGCGGCGCGCATCGTTTCGGCGTCGACACCGGGATCGAAGCCAAGAAGCCGCGCACGAAATCCCTGGCCGGCCATGCGCGCCATGCTGCGGCCAATTTTGCCACAACCGACGATCCCAAGCGTGGCGCCTGAAATGTCGCGTCCCAGCCAGCGCGGCTCGGGCCAGATCCAGCCATCGCGCGATACCGCCGCGGTGATGGCGGGCAGCCGCTTGGCCAGCGCGACCATCATGGCGAAAGCACCTTCGGCGACGGTTTCCTCGGCATATTCGGGCACGTTGACGACGGGGATACTGCGCCGCATGGCAGCGGGGATATCGATGGCGTCGATACCGACGCCATATTTGATGATGCCCTTCAACCTCGGCGCCGCGTCGATCACCTCCGCAGTGACTGGCGTGTAGCACATCAAGAGCAGATCGGCGTCGGCGACCGCGGCTTTGAGCTCCGCCTCGGAAATGCCGTCCGGCAGCGTCACCAGCTCGACACCCCTTGCCCGCAAGCCGGCATCGATGCCCGGGCATTCGAGCTCGCGGTCGGTACGGACGGCCTTCACGGTAAGGCCGTCAGCACGGCGCGTTCGACGATATCGAGCGCACGGTCGAGATCGGCTTTCGAAATCACCAGCGGCGGCGACAGCGTCAGCACGTTGCCGTGGCTGACCTTGAAGCTCAGCCCCCGTTCCAGGCAGGCATAGAAGACGCGTTCGGCAAGATCGCGCGCGGGCTGGCGCGAGGTACGGTCCTCGACGAGTTCGACGCCGACCATCAATCCCCTGCCCCTGACATCTCCGATATGAGGCGAGCGCCCCATCAGATCCTGCATGCGTCCCAGCATATGCCGGCCAAGCTCGGCCGCACGCTCGACCAGTCCTTCCTCCAGGATGATATCGATCGTCGTCAGCGCCGCGCGCGTCGTCACCGGGTTCTTCTCGTGGGTGTAGTGACCGATGGCAAAACCGCCGGTGACGTCGAGATCGCGGCGGGCGATGACAGCGGCGATCGGCAGGATGCCGCCGCCGAGCGACTTGCCGAGAACGACTATGTCCGGCGTCACGCCGTCATGCTCATGGGCGAAGAATTTTCCGGTCTTGCCAAGGCCGGTCGGGATCTCGTCGAAGATCAGCAGCGTGCCGTGCCGGTCGCAGGCCTCGCGCACCCGATTCCAGAAACCGGGCGGCGGCGGGTTGGGCGTTGCCCGCATCGGCTCGGCGACGACCGCGGCCACATCCTGTTCGCGACCGAGCACATAGGCGATCATGTTGGCGCAGGCGAGCCCGGAGGCTTCCAGGGTGCCGTGGCCGTAAGGACAGCGGTAGCCGTCCCAAGGCGCGACATGTTCGGTGCCGGTCATCATCGGGCCGGCGATATGGGAACGGAAGGTCGCTTCGCCGCCGACGCTTGCGGCACCGAAGCCGGCGCCATGAAAGGCATCCCAGAACGAAACCGTCTTGAAGCGACCGGTCGCGGCGCGCGCGATCTTCAGCGCCACCTCGATGGCGTCGGAACCGCCTGTCGTGAACAGCACCTTGCCGAGATCGCCGGGCGCCAGCTCGGCCAATTTCTCGGCCAGTTCGACAGCGGGTTCGCAGGTGAAGCGGCGCGGCGCAAAACAGAGATCGTCGAGCTGTTTCTTGATCGCGGCGACCAGCTTCGGATGGCCATAGCCGAGATGGTGCACGCTGTTGCCGTGGAAATCCATGAAACGGCGGCCGGCGGTGTCCTCGATCCAGATGCCTTCGGCCTTGGCGATCGTCGAAAGACAGGGGCTGGACAGGCTCTGGTGCATGAAGGCCGAAGCGTCGCGGTCAAGCAGTCCGCGGATGCGCGGATCGTCCTGGCCGGAATCCCAGCGGCTGCGGGCCGCCGTGGTGTTGGAATCACCCTCGGTATGCACAAGCTCTTTGATCGCGACCATAACCCTCTCCGAAACGCGAATGAGGGAGCGTGGAACGCTCCCTCTCTGTTGTTCTGTCAGCCGAGTGGTCCGGTCAGGACCAGGGCAGCGAAAACGTCTTCACATTGGTGTAGCTCTTCATCGCCTCGATGACGCCTTCCTTGTAGCCATTGCCACTGTCCTTGATGCCGCCGAAGGGCGACATCTCGATGCGATAGCCCGGCACTTCCCAGATGTTGACGGTGCCGACCTGAAGGCCGGCAATGTATTTCTGCATGCGGGGGAACGAGTTGGTGCAGACGCCCGAGGACAAGCCGAAGGCGGTCGAGTTGGACAGCCTGATCAGCGCCTCGTCATCGTCCGGTGCGCGCACGATCGGGATGATCGGCCCAAACGTCTCTTCCATCACCAGTTCGGATGTGTGCGGCACGCGATCGACGACGATCGGCGGCAGCAGCGCGCCTTGCCGGCCCGGATTGTAGAGGATTTCGGCGCCCTGCCCGGCGGCCATGTGGACACGAGCTTCGAAGAGTGCCGCCGCCTTCTCGTGCACGACGGTGCCGAGATCGGTCGTACGGTCCATCGGGTCGCCGAAGCGGATCTTTCTGGCCCGCTCCAGCACCAGCGGCACGAAGCGGTCGGCGATGCTTTCCTGGACGAGGATGCGCTTGACCGCCGTGCAGCGCTGGCCGGAGTTCTTCGTGGCGCCGGCGACGGCGAGATCGGCGGCCCTGGCCAGATCGTCGTCCGAGAGATCGTTGAGGATGATCAGCGGATCGTTGCCGCCGAGCTCCAGCACCTGGCGCTTGTAGCCGGCTGTGCGGGCGATCATCTTGCCGACCGGCACGCCGCCGGTAAAGGTGACCAGGTCGATGTTGTCGTTGGTGATCATCTCGTTGCCAATGTCGGCCGGCCAGCCGGTCACCACCGAGAGCATTTCCGGCGGCAGGCCGGCTTCGTAGAGGATGTCGGCCAAAAGCAGCGCCGTCATCGGCGTCAGTTCGGTCGGTTTGACCACCACGCAATTGTTGGTGGCGATCGCCGGCGCCACCTTGTGCGAGACCATGTTGAGCGGATGGTTGAACGGGGTGATCGCCGAGATCGCCTTCAGCGGCTCGCGCGTGGTGAAGATCTTGCGCGCCTTGCCGTGCGGGGTGAGATCGCAGGAGAAGATCTGGCCGTCATCCTGGATGCACATCTGCGCCGACAATGTGAACACGTCATAGGCGCGGCCGACCTCATAGAGCGAATCCGTCTTGGAGATGCCGAGCTCGAGCGTAATGAGATCAGATATTTCTTCCCGGCGCGACGCCAGTTTTTCCGCCGTGCGGAACAGGATCTGCTGACGCTCGTAGCGCGTCAGCTTCGACCTGTAGCCGGCGGCGATCTCGAAGGCCTGGCGGGCATGCTCGGCGCGGCCGGCGGGCACGGTGCCGATAACCGCATTGGTATAGGGGTAGTGGACAGGAACGACGCCGTCGGCGTCGACCTTGCGACCAGCTATGCGCATCGGTTCGTGGCGGACTTTGATCGAAGTATCGAGCTTGGTCATCGGTTCCGTTCCAGCAATTCGAAGGAGAAAGTGGTGCAACGGATTGTCGACCCCCACTCCGGCCCTTCGGGCCACCTCTCCCCCGATCGACGGGGGAGAGGAAATCAGGTGAGGTCGGCGCCACCACGTTTCCGGGCTAAGCCGCCGCTAGCCCTGGCGCCTTTCCTCTCCCCCGTCGATCGGGGGAGAGGTGCCGAGCGAAGCTCGGCGGAGTGGGGGTCGACAATCACGCTCGATATCAAGCCTGCGCGGCCGCCATCGTCGCGTAGTAGAACGCGTCGAAGTTCCTCAGCACGGGCTCATCAGGCAAATCGGGCAGCACGCGGTTGACGATGAACGGCACCTCCTGCTCGGTCAGCCCGCCATGCGAGCGCAGCGGCTCGTTGAGGGCTGCCAGGTCGTGGCGGTGTTCCGAGGTGCCGATCGTCTTGTTCTGCGTCGAGATCAGCACGATGTCGCCGATGCGGTCGGCCGGCAGTTCGAAACGCTCGCAGGCGGTCGGGCTGTCGACAACCAACATGATGCCGTCGATCTTCGCCAGCCGCGCCATGATGTCGGCCTGATCGGCGCCGTCAGGAAGGTAGGCGGTGGCGAACGAGCCGAGCGCGCCGTGATGCACGACATAGGGATCTGTGATCGGCAGGATGACGCGCGCGGCATCCTTGCCCAGCCATTCGTCGAGCAGGTCCTGGACATAGACGACGTCAGGCGAACCATCCTGCTTGTGCTTGGGCTTCATGCCGTGGTCGGCGGTCACCACGATTGCCGCGCCCAGCGCATCAAGCTCGGCCAGGTACTTGTCGAACATCTCGTAGAAGGCGTTGGCCTGCGGCACGCCGGGTGCGTATTTGTGCTGCACATAGTCGGTGGTGGTCAGATACATGATGTCGGGGCGGAATTCCTTCAGCAGCTGGACGCCGGCGGCGAAGACGAATTCCGACAGTTCGGCCGAATAGACTTCCGGTACCGGCAGTCCAAAATGCTTCGAGGCATTGTCGATGCCGTGCTCGGCCTTGGTGGTGGTGTCGGATTTTTCCGCCGAGAAGCACAGCGCGCGGCCGTCGTCGAAGGCGAGGCCCTTGCCGAGCAGTGCACGCAATTTGTCCTTGGCGGTGACCACGGCGACCTTGGCGCCGGCGTCGTAGAAGGCTTGAAAAATGGTGGGCGCGCGCAGGAAGCGCGGGTCGTTCATCATCACTTCCTTGCCGGTTTCGCGCTCGTAGAGGTAGTTGCCGCAAATGCCGTGCACCGACGGCGGGCGGCCTGTGGCGATCGACAGATTGTTGGGGTTGGTGAAGCTCGGAATGACAGAATGCGCAAAACGCACCGTGCCTTTCTGCTTGACCTTCTCCAGCGCCGGCATCAGCCCGGCCTTGATGGCTTCGTCGAGATAGGCCGGCTCGCAGCCATCGAGGCAGATGGCGATGGCCGGCACACGTGGCCAGGCGTAGGTGCGGCCGTTGACCGCGACGTTGATGGGAGACATCTGGTTCATCGAAATCCTCAAAAATTCTGCCGCTTCAGGCGGCGAGTTTGGCGCGCTCGGCGATTGCCGCGGCGGGAGGAGCGGCGGTGTCGACGTTCATCTCCTTCAGCGACTGCGCCGCCGCCTCTACGACGCGGCGCATGACATGTTCGTCCATCTGGCCGATGCAGCCGATACGGAAGCTATCGACGACGGTCAGCTTGCCCGGATAGATGATGAAGCCCTTGTCCTTCATCAGCTCGTAGAAGCGGTCGAAGGCGAAGTTGGCGTGGGCCGGGTTGAAGAAGGTGACGATGATCGGCGACAGCCAGCGATCCCTGAGCAAAGTCTCGAAGCCGAGCTCGCGCATGCCGGCCACCATCACGTCGCGGTTCCTGGTGTAGCGGGCGCCGCGGCCGGCAACACCGCCCTCGGCCTCGTGCTGGCGAAGCGCTTCAAGGAAGGCGGCGACGACATGGGTCGGCGGAGTGTAGCGCCACTGCCCGGTCTTGTTCATATGCGCCCACTGCGCATGGACGTCGAGCGACAGCGAATGGCTGCGGCTCTTGGCGGCTTCCAATTCGCTCTTGCGGGCGATGATGAAGCCGAAGCCCGGCACGCCCTCGATGCACTTGTTGGCGGACGAGACCATCGCCTCGTAGCGGATCTCGTTCACGTCGAGCGCGATGGCGCCGAAGGCGCTCATGGAATCGACCAGCAGCTTGCGGCCCTTGGCATGGACGGCTTCGGCAATCTCGGCGACGGGGTTGAGGATGCCGGAACTGGTCTCGCAATGGATGGCGATCACATGCGTGATGGCAGGATCGGCCTCGAGGGCGGCGGCCACCTCGTCGCCGCGCGGCGGCAGGTAGTCGCCCTTGTCGATCAGCGTATAGGCGCGGCCGAGATACTGCATGGTCTGGGCCGCGCGCAGGCCGTAGGCGCCATTGGCCAGGACCAGAACCTTGCCGTCCTTCGGCACGAACGAACCCAGCATCGCCTCGACGCAGAAGGAGCCGCTGCCTTGCATCGGCACACAGTCGAATTCGCCTTTCGCATCGCCGGTCAGCGCCAGCAGGCGGCGGCGCAGGTCTGACGTCATGGCGCGGAAATCGCCGTCCCAGGATCCCCAGTCGCGCAGCATCGCCTGCTTGACCGGATAGGAGGTGGTGAGCGGCCCGGGCGTCAGCAGGTATGGCTCGCCCAGCGCCGGACCGGCCAACGGCTCCGCGGCAAATTTCGTCTCGGCGAGCATAGTGTCCTCCGCTGCTTTTTATGTGGGGCCATTCTTGGCTGGAACGACGTATTTGTAAAATCGTTATTTTGTATTGATGTATAAGCTCACCCGATGATCTGGCTTGCAGTCGAATTATTGCCCGGCGGGATAATCGCGCCTCCAGCCGAGCGCAGCCTGCGTGGTATCCATGACGTGTGCGTGACCGTGGGCGATCATCCCCAGATATAAGAAGAATCGTTCCTTCATGCCTTTTTGCCTGCGAGGCTTATGATAGGGTGGCGGCCGGAACTCGGATCTAGAAAGCTGAGAACATGCGCTACGTTCAATTGCGAGCCTTTCACCAGGTGGCGATATCAGGCGGGTTTTCACGTGCCGCGGAAGCGCTGTTCCTGACGCAGCCAGCAATTTCGGACCAGGTGCGCAAGCTCGAGGAAGAATATGACGTGCTGCTGTTCAACCGGAACAAGAAGCAGGTCACGCTGACCCATTCGGGCCAGAAGCTGCTCGAAATTACCCACCGCATGTTCGACACCGAGCAGCAGGCGCTCGAGCTTCTGACGGAATCGCGCGCCCTGCGCTCCGGCACGCTGCGCATCGTCGCCGACGCCGCGCATCATCTGCTTCACATCCTCGGCAGTTTTCGCGCGCGCTATCCCGGCGTCCAGGTTTCGCTGCGCGCCGGCAACACCGAGACGGTAATCAGCAGCCTCTACAGCTATGATGCCGACATCGGCGTGCTGGGCGAGGTGCCGACCGGACGCGACTTCGAGGTGCTGAAACTCAATTCGACGCCGATCATCGCTTTTGCGTCCGTCGATCATCCGCTGTCGGGCAAGAAATCATTGAGCCTCAAGCAACTCGCGCAGGAATCGCTGGTCATGCGGGAGCGCGGCTCCAAGACGCGCCAGAAGCTCGAGGATCTGGCCGCGGCATCGAAGGTCGAACTCAGGCCGGTGATCGAGGCGGAAGGCCGTGAAGCCGTCCGCGAGATCGTCGCCTCGGGTGCCGGCATCGGCTTTGTCTCGGCGGCCGAATTCGGCCAGGATTCGCGGCTGGTAGCGATCGCGCTCGACGCGCCTGAGACGTTGATGGACGAAGCGCTGATCTGCCTGCGCGAACGCAGCGGCGGCAAGCTGGTGCGCGCCTTCCTCGACATGGCGCGTTCGATGTCGGCGGATTAGGCGGCGGCCCTGATCTCCTCCACATCCGCTTTCACCCGTTCCGACTTCGGATCGTAAGGGGTGCGCAAATGTGCCGTGGCCGCGTGGCGAACGCCGGCAAGATCGATCTCGAAACGGCCGCTAGCCAGAAACGCAGCGTCGACGCCCGTCTCGTTCTCGATCAGCCCGAGCGCCACCGAGCGGCCAAGCGTGTGACCGTAGGCGGCCGAGCGGACCTCGCCGACGGGCTTGCCGTCGCGCAGGATCAGCTCGCCGCCCCACAGCATCGGCTCGGCATGGTCGAGCGTGAACAGTACGATGCGTTTTGCTGGCGCCGTCGACGGCTTGGCCTCGACCAGCGCGTCACGGCCGATGAAGCCACCCGATTTGTCCATGGCGACGGCGAAGCCAAGCCCCGCCTGCCAGGGGGTAATGTCAGGCGTCAACTCACGGCCCCAGGCGCGAAAACCCTTTTCGATGCGCAAGGCATCAAGCGCGTAGTAGCCGGCGTCCAGGAGGCCGAATTCGCCGCCAGCCTCGTGCAGCGCCTCGTAGACGCCGACGGCGAATTCCGTCGGCACGATCAGCTCCCAGCCGAGCTCGCCGACATAGGTCATGCGGTTGGCGTAGGCGGTAGCGTCGCCGATATCGATCTCGCGGATGGTGGCGAAGGGGAAGCCGGCGTTGGAAAGATCGGCCGACGACAATTTGCCCAGGAGATCGCGCGAGCGCGGCCCCATCAGCGCCAGCACCGCGTAGGACGAGGTGACGTCGGTCACGATGGCATGTGCGTCCGGTGGGATGTTCCTGGCGATCCAGTCGGCGTCGTGGACCGCTTGCGCCGAACCGGTGACGATGAGGAATTTTTGCGCACCAAGTCGCATTACGGTGAGATCGCTTTCGTACCCGCCGCGCGCGTTGAGCACGCCCGTGTAAACGGATGTACCGACCGGTACATCGACATTGCCGGCGCAGATGCGGTTGAGCAGGGCACAGGCGTCGCGGCCCTGCACGAGAAGCTTGGCGAAAGAGGTCTGGTCGAATACGGCAACAGCCTCGCGCGTCGCCTTCATTTCGCGCTTGACTGCCTCATGCCAGTTCTGGCGGCCGAAGGCATAATCGTTCCCGGCCCTCTCTCCCGGGGCCGCGAACCAGTTGGCGCGCTCCCAGCCCATCTTGGAACCGAAGCAGGCGCCCCTGGCGGCCAGCCGGTCGTAGAGCGGCGAGCGGCGGAAGGGTCGGGCGGTGTCCAGCTCGCGGTTCGGCCACGGCATGGCGTAATGCAAACCGAGCGTCTCCTTGACGCGATCATGCAGCCAGCGCGGATTGTTGTTGAAGGCGGCGAAGCGCCTGATATCGACAGGCCACAAATCCATGGTCGGCGCGCCGTTGACGATCCACTCGGCCAGCGCCTTGCCGGCACCGCCGGCGCTGGCGATGCCCATCGAGTTAAAGCCGGCGCCAACATAGAAATTCTTCAGCTCCGGCGCCTCGCCGAGGAGAAAATTGTTGTCGGGCGTAAAGCTTTCGGGACCGTTGTAGAACTTCTTGACCTCGGCTTGCGCCAGTTGCGGCACGCGCACCAGCGCGTTTTCCATCAGAATCTCGAACTGATCCCAATCGTCCGGCAGCAGCGCGAACTCGAAATTCTCGGGGATGCCGTTCATGCCCCACGGCTTGGCATGCGGTTCGAAGCCGCCCATGACCAGCCCGCCGACCTCTTCCTTGAAATAGACGAAGCCGTCCGGATCGCGCATGACGGGCAGGTCCGGATGCACACCCTCGATCCGGCCCGTGACGATGTACATGTGCTCGGCCGAATGCAGCGGCACCGAGACGCCGCACATCAGCCCGACCTTACGCGCCCACTGGCCGGCGCAGTTGACGACGATCTCGGCGGCGATGTCGCCGCGGTCGGTCTCGACACCGCAGGCGACGCCGTTTCTCACCATGATGCCGGTGACCTTTACCCGCTCGAATATCCTCGCGCCGCGATTGCGCGCGCCCTTGGCGAGCGATTGCGTGAGATCGGTCGGATTGGCCTTGCCGTCGCCAGGCAGCCAGACCGCGCCGACCAGATCGTCCGTCACCATGACCGGCCACAGATCGCCGGCTTCGCTCGGCGAGATGACGTCGATCTCAACGCCTTGGGCGCGCGCCGACGCAGCCGTACGCTTCAGCACCGTCATGCGGTCGGCGGTGCGCGCCACCGACAGCGAGCCGCAATTCTTCCAGCCGGTCGCGAGACCGGTCTCGGCCTCCAGTTCGCCATAGAGCTGAGTGGAGTACCTGATCAGGCTGGTCATGTTGGAATGGCTGCGCAATTGCCCGACCAGACCCGCCGCATGCCAGGTGGTGCCGCCGCTGAGCTGACCCTGCTCGAGAAGGACAACGTCGGCCCAGCCGAGCTTCGTCAGGTGATAGGCGACGGAGCAGCCGATGATGCCGCCGCCGACGATCACGACGCGTGCCTGCGTTGGAAATTCATGTGCCATGAGGGTTCCGCCATCTTGAGGGATGGTCGGCAAGCTAACACAGGAAAGTCAAATATCAAGTCAAAAAGCCACAAAATATCACATCAAGATGCGATGATCAGTTCCGGCCCTTTTTGTAAAAGCGCGTCGGCAAGCGCAGGTTGCGGCCGGGCGTCGACGATAACGCCGGCGGTGCGGTCGAAGTTCGGAATCCTCAGCGGCGTCAGCTTGCCGAACTTGCTGCTGTCGAGGACGAAATAGGTCTTGCCGGCGAGCGCGATCATGCGGCCGCGCTGCTCGGCGCCGGCCCTGGTGAAATCGGTCACTTCGCCATCCGGCGATAGCGCGCCGCCGCCGAGAAAGGCGATGTCGACGCGAAAGCGCGCCATTGCATCCAGCGCATCGATGCCGGAAGCGGCCTCCTCGCCCGGGTCGACTTCACCGCCCAGTATGTGCACACGCATGCCGGGCACATGGCACAGATGCAGTGCAATCTTCAGGCTGGCCGTGCATATGGTGAGATCGCGCAGATCATTCATGGCCTGCGCGACGGCCAAGGTGGTGGTGCCGGAATCGAGGAAGACCACCATACCGCTGCTAACGAGGCCGGCCGCCGCCCTGCCGATGGCCGCCTTGCCAGGCGCATTCTCCCGGCTGCGCAGGCCCATTGCCGGCTCGCTCGGCTCGAAGCGAGCGGCGCCGCCGTGCACGATGCCGAGCCGTCCCTGGTCAGAAAGCAGCTTCAGGTCGCGGCGGATGGTCTCGCGCGAGACGTCGAAGAAACCGGCCAGTTCGGCGACGCTGACCGAGCCCTGGGCACCCAGGCGCCTCAGGATCTCGTCATGGCGGCGAGGAGCAAGGGCACGTGCCGGCAGACGGCTGTCGGGGGACATGAAGAACCTCATATCGAACGAATGATGTTGCAATATGTGGCAGTGAACCGGCCGGGAGGCAACCGCGAGGACGGCGTGGCCATAGTCGATCGATAAGGTCTGGCCCTGTTCGGGTGCTGACCCGGCGTCAGCGTCCGCGCAGGCTTTGCAGATTGTGCACGTGGACGTGGTCGCCGGCCGCCACGGCAGCCGTCAGGCGGCCGATCGCCTCGCCGTATTTGCGTATGGTGGAGCCGGCGGCCAGGTCGTGCAACGCCAGCTTATGACCGGCTTGCAACGCGGCGCCGGCCTTGAGGACAACCCCCTCGCGGGCGCCTCGCGTCGTCACTTCGGCGCCTGCCTCGACCGGTTCCACGAGGACAGCCACGTCGTCGTCAGCGTGCAGCACTATGGCTCCAGGCTTGGTCATGCGCCGGCAAGCCGGACCTGGACGCCGGTCGCGTCTTCGCGCAGCTTCAGCACGGCGCCGACATCCTTGCCCGCCATGCCAGCATCCATCGCCTCCCTGAGCACGGCGAGCGTGGCGCCCCCGACCGGCGTCTCGACGCCGAGCGCGTCGTTCATCGCCAGGGCAAGCCGGCAATCCTTGTGGGCAAGCTTGACCATGAAGCCTGGTTCGAAGTCGCCCTTGAGCGCGCGGTTGTGCATCGCCACCGCCAATTGCTGGTTCCAGGCCATCGTCGTCTTCAGCACGCTGATCATGGTGTCGAGCGTCAGGCCCGCCTTGGCGCCGGCGACCAGCGCCTCGGAGCTGGCCGTGATCAGCACGCTGGCGAGCAGGTTGTTGGTGAGCTTCATTGCCTGCCCCATGCCGAGCCCGCCACAATGGATGAGGTCGGCCCCCATGCTCGACAGGATCGGGCGCGCGCGCTCCAGCACGGCGGCATCGCCGCCGATCATAAGCGTCGAGGTTCCGGCGATGGCGTGCTCTACCGTCTTGCCGACCGGGCTGTCGATCATGTCGACGCCGCGTTGCGCCAGCCATGCGCCGATGCGCTGGGTGGTCTGCGGGTCGATCGTGCTCATGTCGATATAGAGGCTGCCGGCCCTGAGGCCATGGCCGATGCCGTCGGCACCGAGCACGGCCGCCTCCACATCAGGCGCATCCGGCAGCATGGTGATGACGATTTCCGATTGCTGCGCAACCTCGCGCGGCGACGCCGCCGCCCGAGCGCCGGCCTCGACGAGTTTTTTCACCGCCACGGGGTTGAGGTCGAAGACCGTCAGCGCATGTCCTGCCTTGAGCACGTTGCGGGCCATGGGTGCGCCCATGGTTCCAAGTCCGACAAAACCGACTGACGTCATGGATCAACTTCCTTCCCTGAATGACTCTGCTGCGAATGCGCGTGCCGCCCGAACTCCTCAGGACGGCACTTTCCACTGGTCGAGCTGCCATGCCGGCAGGCCACGCAGATCCTTGGCATTCTTGTCGGTGAAGCCGCTTTCGTCCGGCACCTTGCCCGTGCCCTCATACGCTTTCTGAAGCAGCGGCGCCGCCTTGCCGAAGGCGGCCTTGACCTGGTCCCAGCTCAGCGCCTCAGGAATCATCTTGCCGGCAACCATGAACTGGGAGATTTGGCTGATTGCCGCCGCATCGCCTTCGGTCGGCCAGATCCAGCCGCGCTGGAAAAGCACCTCGTCGCCGATGACCTTGGCGCCCAGCGCAGGATCGAGCCCCCAATATTTGACAACCGACTGCGAGATCTCCCGCGGGTCGATCTTCTGGAGATCGGCAAGCGCGCGTTGCGCGGCCGTCAGGAAGGCCTGGCCGAGCGCGGCATCGTCGCCGACGATGCGGTCGCTGCAGATCCAGAAGGAACGGTGCAAATAGTAGCCGTCGGGGTAGAATTTCGACTTCTTGACGCCGGGCAGCATGTGGCCTTCGCCCTCGCCCGCGGGTCCGCTGTAGCCGGCCTCGGTATAGCCGAACGAATTCATGATCCCGGTGAGGCCGGTTTCGGCATTCGCCTTGAGGAAGGCCGGGTAGATCACCACCGACGCGTCCATGCCCTCCGGGAGGGACGCGGCAACGGCCTGGGTCGGCGTGTTGACGATGTTGATGCCGAAGGCGCGCGGGTCGGCGTCGCCCAGTTCCTGCAGCAGCATTTGCGAGAGCGCGTTGTAGGGGTCGCCGCCGACAAGCGCGCCGACGG
This sequence comes from Mesorhizobium sp. B2-1-1, assembly GCF_006442975.2. NCBI lineage: Bacteria > Pseudomonadati > Pseudomonadota > Alphaproteobacteria > Hyphomicrobiales > Phyllobacteriaceae > Mesorhizobium > Mesorhizobium sp. B2-1-1. The sequence goes on from NZ_CP083954.1 coordinate 4,900,369, forward strand.
TCTTGCCCTTGAGGTCGCCGATGTTCTTGATGGCGGAGCCCTTGCGGGTCGCCAGCACCATGCGCATGTGGCCCTCACCGACGGTGAGAATGTTGATCGGCTGCGCCTGCGAAAGCAGCCGCACGATCGGGGTGTTGCCCCACATGCCGATGTCGAGATCGCCGGAGACGAAAGCCTCCACCATCGGCAGCGCGGAAGGATAGTCGCGCCAGTCGACTGTCAGGTCGTAGCCGAGTTCGGCGGCCGCCTTCTCGAGCAGCTTTTCGTTGATCATGCGTTGCGTCAGCGGCGAGTTGCCAGCCGCGTAGGGCTGGCGGCCGATTGAGACCTTGGCCGGCTTGCGGTCCTGCGCCCGCACGATCGATGGCATGGCCAGCGCGGCAGCCGCGGCACCACTCAGGACTGCGCGTCGGTTGAATGCGGTTTCCAGAAGTTTCCTCATGACAATCCTCTCCCTGTTGTCGTTTCAGTTCATCGTTGCGCGGTAAGCCTCTTCGCGGATCAGTTCCCAGATCGATTGGCTGAGCCTGGCGAAATCGCCGGAGCGCCGCGTCTCGTCGCCGCGTGGCCTGGGCAGGTCGATGTCGATGACCTGCTTCAGGCGGCCCGGATGGCTGCTTAGCACCGCGACCCGGTCGGCCAGGAACACCGCCTCGTCTATGGCGTGCGTGATGAAGACGACCGTCCGCCGCTCGGCAGCGGGGCGGTCCTGCCCCCAGATGCGCAGCAATTCGTCTTGCAGGATGACGCGGGTCTGCGCGTCCAGCGCCGCTAGCGGCTCGTCCATCAGCAGGATTTCCGGCTCGTTCGCCATCAGGCGCGCCAGTGCCACGCGCTGGCGCATGCCGCCCGATAGCTGGTGCGGGTACTTGTCCTCGGAGCCGGTCAGGCCGACCATTTCGACGGTACGGCTGACGCGGTCGGCACGCTGCGCGGGCGAAAGCCTCGCCCCGGCCGGCCCATAGATCAATCCGAACTCGACATTGCCGCGCACGGTGCGCCAGGGAAACAGGGCATAGTCCTGGAACATCACGCCGCGTTCGGCCCCCGGTCCTTCGATCGGCCTGCCGTTCAGGCTCATCGTGCCCGACGTTGGCCTGTCGAGGCCGGCGAGCATGTTGAGAACGGTCGTCTTGCCGCAACCGGACGGGCCGACGATGGCCATGAACTCGCCGGCCTTGATGTCCAGCGACAGGCTGTCGACCGCCACCACTGAGGCAGATTCCCCGAAGGACTTGCTGACGCCGTCGAGGCGTATCTTGGCATCGCTCATGGCTGGCTCCACGGCACGGCGAAGGCGAGTGCGGCACGCAGGATGCGGTCGAGCGCGAAGGCCACGATGCCGACCGCGATCATGCAGACCACCATGCCGTTGAGATTGATCGAGTAGGCGTAGAAGACGAACATCATCTGGCCGATGCCGCCGCTGCTGCCGGACTTGGCGCCGACCGCGAGCTCGGCGGCAATGATTGCCGTCCAGGCGATGCCGAGGCCGATGCGCATGCCGACCAGAATGGACGGCAAGGCGGCCGGCAGCAGCACCACCCGCATCCGCGTCAGCGGCGCCAGCCCCATGGTCAGCGCGGCGCGCATCAGACTGGGCTCGATACGCTTCACGCCCGAGATGGTGTTGATCAGGATCGGGAAGAAGGCGGCATAGGCAACGATGGCGACAGCTGCCCCGGAGCCCGAGCCCAACCAGAGGATAACCAGGGGCAGGATGGCAAGTGCCGCTATCGGCCGGAAGGTCTCGACCAGCGGATCGAGATTGCGCTCGACGGCCGGCATGCTGCCCATGGCGATGCCAAGCGGGATCGCCAACAGGGCCGCCGCCGCGAAGCCGGCGAAGACCCGTCCGAGGCTGGTGGCGAGACCGGCCGCCAGATCGCCGTCGCGCAGCATGGAAATGGCCGTTTCGGCCACCGTGCTGGGGCGTGGCGCCTGGGCGGAGCCGGACGCGAGAGCTTCCCAGACGACCAGCAGCAGCACGGGAACGATGAGGCGAAGCGCAAACCTGTTCATCGCGCCACCTCCGTCCGCGCCCACGGAGTCAAGACATCAGAGAGCCAGCGCAACCCCTTGTCCGTCAGGAAGCCGAGCAGGCCGATGGCGACGATGAAAGCCATCACCGTCGGCGTCGACAGCATGCTGCGGTAGTATTCGATGGCGTAGCCGAGGCCGTTCGGCGCTCCTACCAGTTCGGCAGCGACGACGGCGGTCCACGAGGCCGCCACCGCAAGCCGTGCCGAGACCAGGATCGCCGGCAGCGCCGCCGGAACGATGACGCGCCGCATGATCGCCCGCCCAGACAGGCCCATCGTGCTGGCCGCCGCGACGAGCCGCCTGTCGACGGCGGCGGCGCCCGCGGCGGTGCCGATCAGCAGCGGGAAGAAGGCGGTATAGAACATGATGAACAGCGGCAGCCGATGGCCGATGCCGAACATGTATAGCGCAAGCGGTATCCATGCGATGCCGGCTATCGGCCGCAGGATCTCCACCGGCAGTTCGAGCAGATCGTTCCAGAGCCGGCTGCGGCCCATCAGCAGCCCGAGCGGCACCGCCACCGCCGCGGCAGCCGCGACGCTTACCAGCAGACGGGCCAGACTGATCCCTGCATTGCCGAGCAGTTCGCCGTTGAGGGCCGTATCGCGCAGCGCAAGCGCAACCGCGACCGGCGACGGCAAGAGCAGCTTCGAAGGCACGAAGAACGAGCCGACATACCAGGCAAGGACGAACAGGCCCATCGTGCGCAAATACACGAACAGGCTGGTCAGGCGCGCAAAGCGCATTGTCCTTTGGCCGGCATCGTTCGAGGAGATAGCCGTCACAACGAGCCCCGCACGCGGGTCGGAACTTCGAGCCCTTCCCCCAAAATCTCGCCGAAGGTGAGGGTGCCGCCGGCGACATCGAGGATGGTCGCCAGCAGCCGGTTCGCCGCTTCGGCGACGGTTTCGATCCCCTCCGAAACCGGGCTGGCGTCGAAATCGATCTGCTCAGGCAGCCGGCGAGCCGTCTCGCGCCGCGCCGTGATCTTGATCGTCGGCGCGAGCGCGCTCGCGGTGCTGTTGCCTGGCCCGGTTGTGAACAGCATGATCTGGGCACCGGCCGCGGCGAAGCCTGTCATCGATTCCGGCGAGAAGGACGGGCCGTCCATGAGGTAAAGGCCGCCGGCGGTGACCGGTTCGGCCATGCCGAGCACGCCGTCGATGCGGCAAGTTCCCGTCTTGGCCAGGGCGCCGAGCGACTTCTCCTCGATCGTGCTCAACCCGCCGCGTATATTCTCCTCGCCCGGATTGTTGCCGGTCAGGCTGTGGCCGGAAGCGGCGGCGAAGCCTTCCTTGCGCTCCACGGCCTGCAGGATCTGTCGTGCCACCGTTGCATCGCGAGCGCGCGCCGCGAGTATATGTTCTGCCCCCAGCCACTCGACGGTCTCACCGACAATGACGGTGCCGCCATGCGAAACCAGAAGATCGACCGCGGCCCCCACGACCGGATTGCTGACCAGACCCGACGTCGCGTCGGAATGGCCGCATTCGATGCCGACCACCAGCTGCGCGCCGGGCAAGGTCTCGCGCCGGATCCGCGAAGCCTCGCGCAGCAACGCCGCACCGCGCCTGATGCCCTCGCCCATGACCGACAGCATGTCCTCATGCTGCTCGGCGAAGGAAACGCTGGCGACCGGCTTGCCGCAAGCCGAAATGCGGGCCGCGACCATCTCGGTCGTCGCCGAATCCACTCCGACCACCAGAACGGCGGCGGCGTTCGGATTGCGGCCGAGACCGACAAGTTGATCAAGGTGCAGGCCGAGGTCCGGCTCGATGTGCCCCCTGCCCGCGCTCGTCGCGGCCAGAAGCGCGCCTTCGAGACCCGCCGCGATTCGCTCGCTGACACGCAGCGCCAAACCATTGATGCACAGGATCAGCACATAATTGCGGATTCCGGCGCGGCCATCGACCCGCCTGTAGCCACTGAATGGCGGCAGGCCGTCGATTTTGTCGGCACCGGAGGCAGGCAGTGGCATTGGCGTTTCCAAACGGTCGCGAGCGTGGCAATCTCTTCAAATCTCAATATTTGATCAAATGTCGCCTTGGCAAGGGCAAAATTGACTTCTTTCGATCGCCGTGCGAGCAATATTTGCTCAAATCAGGGTAGGCTTGGATGCATGGCGCGTATTCCCGACGTTCAGAAGCTTCTTCGAGACGACATCGTTTCCGGAGCCATTCCATTCGGGGCAAGGCTGAGGATCGACGATCTCGCCGGCCGCTATGGCGTAAGCCACATGCCGGTCCGCGAGGCCTTGCGCGCCTTGAGCGGCACGGGACTGGTCGTGCTGGAACCCAATCGCGGTGCCAGCGTCAGGACGGTCCACATGTCGTTTGTGATCGACCTGTTCGATATCCGCAGCGCCGTCGAAACGATGCTGGCACGGCGCGCCAGCGAAAGGCGCACCGCCGAGCACCTGCGCGATCTGAAGGCCGCGCAGGACATGCTTGAGCAAAGAGTGGCCAGCGACGACTTCCTTGCCGTCCCACATGCCAACAACATCTTTCACGGCGTCATAAACGAGGCGGCCGGCAATCCGGGCGCGCTGTCGATGGTGGATCGCAACTGGCTGCTGGTGGCGGCGATCTGGCAACGCTACGGCTATGACGAGGGGCGCTTCCATGGCGTCATCGACGATCATCGCCACATCATCCGGGCCATAGAGCGCCAGGATGCCGGCTCGGCGGCGACCTTGATGGGCGCGCATATCGAAAAGGCCAAACACGACCTCCTGGCGCGCATCGCCGTCGATCCCAAACCCGATATCGGCCGGCAATGACGGCCGGGTTCGAGGTCGCGGCGTCGACGGGCGATACGCTGGGCGAATCGCCGACATGGCTGGCGCGGGGCGGAGAGCTGTTCTGGGTCGATCTGCGGCGTCCTTGCCTGCACAGGCTGCGGCCCGAGACAGGAGCGGTGACATCGTGGCCGATGCCTGAGGTCATCGGCTCGGTGGTTCCACGAGCATCGGGCGGTGTCGTCGTGGCCTTGCGGCAAGGTCTCCACGCATTTGATCCCGCCAGCGGCGCACTGAGCCTGCTGGCGCGCGTGGAGGATGGGCCGCCCGAGCATCGGCTGAACGACATGAAGTGCGATCCCGGCGGCGGCATAATCTGCGGCAGCATGTGGGACTATGGGCTGCATGCGTCCGGGGCGCTTTACCGGATCGACGCCGCCGGAAGTTCGAGCCGGATCCGCGACGGGATCGCCGTGCCCAATGCGATCGCCTTTGCCCCGGATGGCCGTACCGTCTACTTCACGGATACGCGGCAAGGCGACATAGAGCGGGCGGATTTCGACCCGGCGAGCGGATTTGTGGGGCCGTGGTCTCTGTTCGCCGACCGGCACGCGGCGCCTGGAAAGCCCGACGGCGCCACCGTCGATGCGGACGGCTTCCTCTGGAATGCGCGCTACCAAGGCGGCTCGCTGGCGCGGTTCGCGCCCGATGGCCGGCTCGACAGGCTGGTCCCTCTGCCAGTCACTCAGCCGACCTCCTGCGCCTTCGGCGGTCCAGGCCTGAAGACACTGTACGTGACGACCGCAACGCAGAAGCTGACGGAGGATCAACTGGCCAACGAGCCCCTGGCGGGTTGCCTGCTTGCACTCGACGTCGGCGTGGCGGGACTGCCGGAGCCGGCTTTTGCCGGTTAATCTCGGCTATTGCCAGCCGAGATGGCGGCCACCCGTCGCCTGCAGGTCCGCCCCGGTGATGAAGCTGCCGGCGTCGGAGCAAAGCAGCAACGCCGCTCCCGCCATCTCGCGCGCCTCGCCGGCCCGCTGCATCGGCGCGGACCCCTTCTGGATCTCCGCCCATTTGGCCGCGTCCTCGCGGCGCCAGCGATTGCGCTCGGTAACGACAAGCCCGGGCGACAGGTTGTTGATCGTCACCCCGTGTGGCGCATAATCCTTGGCAAGGTTGAATGACAGATTGTGCTGCGCGCTCTTCAGCGCGGCATAGACGGCGAGATCGGATTCGGGCCGCGTCTGGTTGATGCTGCCGATCGTCAGCACACGGCCCCAGCCATTGTCCTTCATGCCGGGCAAGGCGGCCTGCAGCAATTCGATCGTCGCCTTGAAGTTGATCTGGATCTGGTGCTCGATCTGCTCGGCGGGTAGATGGAGGAAAGGCGTGCGGTACTGGATCGAGGCGCAGACGACAAGCACGTCGACACCGCCCAACGCCTCGATCGCCGCCTGGACACAGCGAGCCGCCTCTCCGGCCCGAGCGAAATCAGCATCGATGGCGACGCCGCGCCTGCCCTTCCCGCGAATTTCACGGACAGCTTCGGCGGCCGCATCCGGCTGCCCGAATGCCACGTCGGCGTCGCGAGCGAAATGGACGGCCACATCGGCGCCCGCCTCGGCAAAAACCCGCACGATCTCACGGCCGATGCTGACGCTGCCGCCGGTCACCAAGGCGCGCCGGCCAGCCATCGTGAAGCGCTCGGCAAGAGCCAGCGCATTCTGGATGTCGATCTCTTCCTTTTGCACCGTCAATAGCCCAGCCTTTCCAATTTGATCACACTTTTATTTGGAGTGCTCTTCAAAACGCATTTTCAGGGAGAAATCCAGAACCAATTCTTCCATTTGATCAAATCAGGCAGGCTGAAAAGCAGCGTCCCTGACGGCAGCGGCTAGACGAAGGCGTACAGCCCGTCACGCGCGCCCATCGGAATTGGACAAAGATTCTAAGATTTTCGCGACAGACCGTCGCCTTCTATGGCGTTGACCAGTGTCTCGCTGCCTTGGCGCAGATGCTGCGTCAAAACGCTGACGGCCTCGCCGGCGTCGCGTCGCCGGCAAGTGGCCAAGAGGTCGCGATGCTCCGTCTGCGAGCGGGCGCGGTAGTCGAGGTTCGACAACAGGATACGGACGTAGCGGTCGGCTGCATTATGGTGCGCCTCGATCAGGCCGAGCAATCGGCGATTGCCGCAGGCGTCATAAAGCGTCAGATGAAAGGCCCGGTTCAGCACGCCCCACCTGCCGACATTGCGCTCGGCATCGATCTGATCGAGCACCTGTTCGGCCTCGTCCAGCTTGCCGCCGGGCAGGCCGGGAATGGAGAGCCGCAGTGCCTCGCACTCGAGCAGTTCGCGCACGGCATAGATCTCTCGGATCTCGTCGCCGTCCATTCTGGCGACGTGCGCACCCTTTGTCGGGTGGATGGACACGATGCCTTCGGCCTCGAGCTGACGAAGCGCGTCCCGGATCGGCATCCGGCTGAAGCCAAACTGCTCGGCCAGATCATCCTGGCGCAACGTCGTGCCGGCCTTCAGGGTCCCGCTGGCAATGGCCTCGCGCAAGACATTGGCGACCTGCTCGGCAACCGTTTGCGGCCTCTCGATCAAGCCTTCGCCAAATCCGCGCAATCCATGCTCCCATTTCACGTATCGTCAGCTTAGGGGAAAGCTTCATTCTCGGATATAGGTATCCATGTGTACGAGAAGAGTTGCAAGCCGGCGGCGATGCACCCGGCATGGACGCGAGATCGCCGCGGCGAAACCTTCGGAACGGGAATGGCTTGCAGTTTGGCCCGCGGAAACAGCAAAACTGGCAGCCGCAAGCCGCATGCGGCCAGGCCGGCGCGGCATTGGCGGCAGCGATCATGGGGGCAGGATATGACACTCAGAATGGTAGTGCTTGACGGCAAGCCGCCCAGTGCGGCTGATGTGGCCGAGGTCGCACGACGCAATGCCCGCCTCGAGTTGGGTGGTCAGGCGATGCGCCGCATCCGCGAGAGCCGTGCGCTCATCGAGCATCTCACGCAACTTGGCAAGCCCATGTATGGCGTCACCACCGGTCTCGGTGCGTGCGTGGATACTCCGCTTGCGCAGGCCGACCTGGTCGCGTTCCAGCATAGCGTACCGCTCAGCCACAGTATGGGCATCGGCCCCGCCCTTCCGACAGAGGCCGTGCGGGCGCTTATGGCCGCAAGGATTTCAGGCATGGCGGCCGGCGGCACCGGCACCTCCGAACATGTGGTCATGGGCCTTGTGGCGGCACTTAACGCCGGGGTTCATCCGGTGATCCCCAGTTGGGGATCGATCGGGGCGGCGGACCTTGCCGCCCTCGGGCATATGGCAAGGGCGCTGCGCGGCGACGGCGAAGCGGAGTTCCAGGGCAAGATCATGCCGTCCGCCGAGGCGCTGGCTCTCGCCGGGCTCGAACCACTCAACCTGCGCGAAAAGGACGGCCACGCCATCATCGTCGCGAACAGCCTTTCGACCGGAACGGCATGCCTGTGCCTGGAAGACGTCGCCCATCTCATCGACTGGTCGCTGGCTGCCGTGGCCCTCAATTATGAGGCATTCCGCTCATCCGTCAGCGCAATCAGCGAGGAGGCGCTGTCAGCCCGCCCGGCATTCGGCCAGCGCGAGATCGGCGCGCGTCTGCGGGCGGAACTGGCGGGAAGCGGCCTGTGGGAGGACAACGCCGCGCGGCGTCTCCAGGACCCGCTCAGCTATCGCTGCGTGCCGCAGGTGTGGGGCGGCCTGCTGCATGCGTTCGAACAGGCGAAGCTGGCGACGGAGATCGAACTGGCTCATTCGGGCGACAACCCGGTTATCCTGCCGGAGATCGAGCGGGTCGTCTCGAACGGCAACTTCGACCTGACGGCGATGACGCTGGCCTGGGAACAGCTCGGCCAGGCGCTTGCGCATTGCGCGGTCGGCACCGCCAACCGTTGCATGAAGCTGATGTCGCCGATAACGGCGGAGCTGCCGCGCTTCCTGTCGGCCAGGGGTGGGAGCCGCCAGGGCTACGCGGAGCTGCAGAAACCGCTTGCCGCGCTGGAAGTCGAGATCCGGCACCTCGCCAACCCGATGTCGCTCAGCCCGCTTGCCGTTTCGGACGGCATCGAGGATCAGTCGTCGATGGCCCCGCGCGTGGTGGCCAAGACAGCCGAAATCGTCGAGCGGCTGCGTTATCTCGTTGCGATGGAACTGATCTTTGCGGCTACGGGGGTGGAATTGCGCGGTGTCGTCGACGGCATGGGCGACGGACCGCAGCGCACCTTCGCCGCCGTGCGCTCCCTTGTCAGCCCGCTTGACGACGACCGCGAAATGAGCACGGACATGACACGGATCGCACGGATGGTGGCGGGCCCACGCGACTGACGCGCCAAGGCGCTCGGCGAGCCCATGGCCCGCGAGCCTCTCCTCACGCAGAAAAGGACACGCCTCTGCGGCGCATGCCTGCCTGCACGCCGTGGACGATCAGGCGTGACAGGATTTCCATGTCGCGCGGCATTCGTGGACGCCAGATATCCAAAAGCAGGGCCACGCGAGGCTTGTCGGCGTTGTTTGTCACTTCGTGAGGGAACGTGTCGTCCCACAACAGACACTCGCCGTCGGCGATCCGCCTCTCCTGATGATTGATCATCATGACCGTCGCCGGACGACCATCTGCCTGTCGAGGGATTACCAGGCCGAGATGGAACCTCATTATGCCCCTGAAAGGGCCGCGATGGCTGGGAATGTGCTTGCCCGGAGCCAGGAAAGAGATCGCCGCCGACTTCACCTCAGGGCATTCTGCAAGCAGCCGGTCGAGGACCGGCATTCGCGCGAGGTTTTGCGGAACCGCGACATCGTAGGCCTTGAGCACGAACATACGCCAGTCGCGACCGTCATTGGCCGAGATGTCGGCCTGTTCAGGCATGATGTCGTGGAAGCGGGGCGCCTTGCCCACGGCAAGCGCTTCGTCGCGGATGGCCTGCCAGGCGGCCGTGAACTTGGTGGCGTTTGGAAATTCGCTGGCGGTATCGAGGATCGCCGGCGCGTCGATGCGCTTTTCGTAGATCCGCCGCACCAGACCGGATGCAAGATCGTAAACTTGAGACATTTCATGGCCTCGAGGACATCATGAAACGAATATCCGGCAATTAAGTTGCTGATCTTGTTCGGCGTATGCCTGTCGGCACGAATTCGTGACCGACGAACAGTCCCGCGATCCCACGCTTTGTTGCTGGCGTGCATCAGCGTTCAGGGGCGCGTTCGACCAGACGAAACCTGTAGCGATCCCGTATGAATTCATTGAAGAAGCGTCCCTTGGAAGAGGCGGCTTTGAAGGCAGCGTAGGTCTCGGGCTCCACGTCTTCGTAGTCATAGCGGTTTCCGCTCGGTACGAACCAGACCGAAAGCACCCTGGTGGCGGGATGGTACTGTGTGCTGCGGATGGCCGTAGAAGGCATTGGCGTTCTCCCGGATGGATAATCCGGGGCGCAAACGGAAGTTCCAACTGTGCCGCGCAGCCTTGGCTGGCAGGCCTTCCTATAGTGAGCAGCGCAGCCGGATCGTCCGTCCGCGCCAGAAGACGAAGGAGCCGGCCCGGTTCTGCCGAGCCGGCCCCAAGGGATCAGAACGCCGGCTCGACCGCGTTGACATTGTCCTTGGTGACGACCGTCAGCGGGATCGGCAAACGGTCCTTGACCTCCTTGCCGTCCATGATCTCCGCCATGGTGTCGATCGCCAGGCGGCCGTCCTCGACCGGCGACTGCACGATGGTGGAGTACATTTCGTTGGTGCGGATCGATTCGAACGCGTCCTTCTGGCCGTTGATGCCGACGATCGGCGGTGCCGCCTTGGACGGATTGGCCTCCTTCCAGGCGTCGATGAAGCCGCGCGCCATGGTGTCGTCATTGGCGTAGACGCCGCTGATCTGGTCGCCGAAACGGGTGATCAGGTCGCGGCTGACCACCAGCGCCTTCTGCTGGTCGAAATCGGCATTGACCGTATCGAGCACCTTGATGTCGGCGCTGGTTTCCTTGAGACGATCGGTGAAGCCGCCGACGCGGCCGATCGTCGTGCCGTTGCCGGCCTGGCCGGCGATGATGACGACGGAACCCTTGCCGCCAAGCGCCTTGCTGAGCGAGTCGGCCGCAAGCTTGCCTTCCTCGTAAACGTCGGGCCCGGTGAACGACTTGATGAACGGCTTGGCATCGTCGCTCATCGGCGAGTTGATGAGGATCGCGGGAATGTTCGCCTGCTGTGCGCGGGCGAGGCCCGGTATGTAGGCCTGCGGGTCGAGCGGCCACAGGATGATGCCGTCAACCTTGCGCGCGACGCAGGTGTTGAGCTGCTCCGTGCCCTTCTGGACGTCGAAATCCTGGCTGAGGCTCAGGATCTCGATGCCGAGTTCGCCAGCGCGCGCCTGGAGCGCCTTGTTGGCCGGCGTCGCATAGGCATGCGAATCCGCGGCCGTGACGTAGCAGACCGTCTTTGCACTGGCCCAGCCCGTCGAGGCCAATATTACCGCCATGGCGGTAATGTGGAGCATGCTTTTCTTGCCAATCATAGGTTTCCTCCCGATCATGTATTTCCTCCTTGAGTGATTGGATTGTCGCGAATGAGCGCGGGGCCTGTGCCCGGCGCCCTCCCCTTGGTAGTCACGGCCCGATCGAGCACGACGAGCAGGATCAGGATAAGCCCCGACACGACCTGCTGGACGTATGCGGGAACGGATTGGAACTCCATCGCGATGGTCAGCGAGCCGATCGTCAGCACGCCGCCAAGCGTGCCGAGCGCGGATCCCTTGCCGCCTTCGAGGCGGGTTCCGCCGACCACGACCGCGGCAATGACGGCGACTGTCAGTTCCGAGCCGAAGACGGGCGAACCGGTGTTGGTGACGAGGCTCTGGAGAACGCCTGCGAGACCGGCGAGCGTCCCGGCGAAGACGAAGCCCAGAAAAACGATGCGATCGGAGGCGATACCGCTCTCCTTGGCCGCCGCCGGATTGGACCCGACCGCAAAGACATTTCGGCCCGGTATGGTACGCGTCAGCCAGACATGCAGCAGCACGATTAGAACGATGAACAGCGCACTGCGGATGGTGAAGATTTCGAGATGAATCTTGGCGAACGCCAGCGAAAGCATGATGTCGGTGCCGGTCACCGGCTGGCTGTTGGTGATCCAATGCGCGAGCGAGCGGAAGATCAGCATCGTCGCCAGCGTCAGCACCAGCGAGTTCACCTTCAGCCCGACGACCAGCGCGCCGTTGATGGCGCCTGCCAGCATGCCGACCAGGATACCGACAAATGCGGCAGGCAGGATGCCGATCTCGCGCTGCAGGATGACCGACATGATCCCCGCCAGCGCGAACACCGCGCCGCCGGAGAGGTCGATCTGGCCGGCGACCAGAAGCACCGTAAGTCCAATGGCGATCAGGCCGATCGTCGCCGCCCGGTCGAGGCCGAGTCCGAGGGTCGATGCGGAGAAATAACCCGGAACCGCCAGGGCGGAAATGATCAGCGTCAGGCCGAGGATGATCATCACCCTGTGCCGCGAGGCAAGCGCCAGGAACCTCATCACGCCACCCCCCTCTTGCGCAATGCCGCGTCCATGCCGACGGCGCCGACGATCAGGATGCCGAGGACAAAACCCTGGATCGCCGTGCGCACGCCGTCGAGCACCATGACGTTGGTCAGAAGCTGCACGAAGATCAGGCCCGCGATCGCCCTCGGCACCGAGCCGAAACCGCCGATGATCGACACGCCGCCGACCACGACCGCGGTGATGGCGCTGAACTCGTAGCCGGCGCCGATCAGCGGCCGCGCGCTTTGCAAGGTCAGGCCCAGCAGGCCGCCGCTGACGCCCGAAGCCAACGCCGTGATCACGAACGCACCGGCCTTCACCGCCTCCACCGGCACCGCGCTCGCCTCGGCGGCGCTGTAATTGCCGCCCGTGGCGAGCGTCCACCTGCCCCAGAAGGAGCGCGAGAGGACGATATGGCCTATGAGGGCGATCAGCAGGAAAATCAGCACCACGACCGGGACGCCGAAGAGCCGGCCCTTGGCGAATTCGGCCGAAGCGGGATTGTTGCCATAGACGATGACGCCGCCGACGGCCGCCTGCACGATGCCCAGCCCGATGGTGCCGATGCCGAGCGTGGCGATGATGGGATTGATACCGACATAGCCGACCAGCACGCCGTTGAGCAGGCCGATAAGGCCCGCAAGCGCCACCGCCAGGACGAAGGCAGGAACCGGCCCGATCATTGGCTGCAGCCCGAGCGAGAGGATGGCCCCGCAGGCGATGGTGGCCGGCACCGACAGGTCCGCCAAGCCGCCTGCCACAAGCACGAAAGTCATGCCGACGACGACGATGCCGACAATGGACATCGAGGTCAGGACGTTGAGCAGATTGCCTGTGGTGAAGAAGGCGGGGCTGACGAATGAGCCGTAGAGCACCACTGCAAGGATAGCGAAGCCAAGCCCCGCCTTGGACAGGACATCGGCAAGCCTGCTGCCGCGCGTGAAGCGGTCATTGCGGTTCGCCCCGCTGGTCTCCATGGCCGCATCAGTCATGCAGCCTCCCCCGTCGCCAGCGCCATGATGCGCTCCTCGCTCAGTTCGGCGCGGGCGAGCGCCTCCGATGCGCGGCCGTCGCGCATCACAACGACGCGATCGCAGACGCCGAGGATTTCGGGCAGTTCCGACGAGATCATCACCACCGCCATGCCGTCGGCGACAAGCCGGCCGATGATGCTGTGGATCTCGGCCTTGGCGCCGACGTCGACGCCGCGCGTCGGCTCGTCGAGAATGAGCACGGAGGGCTTGGCCGCGAGCCATTTGGCGATGACCGCCTTCTGCTGGTTGCCTCCCGACAACAGGTTGATGCGCCGCTCCCCGTCGGGCGGCGAAATGGAAAACTGCTTCACATAGGTCGTCGCCAGCGAACGGTCGGCGCTGCGCCTGATACGGCCGAAGCTGGTCAGACGCCGCAATATCGACAGGCTGATGTTCTCGCGGACCGACATGCCCGGAATGATGCCGTCGCCCTTGCGGTCCTCGGGGACGTAGGCGATCCCGGCTCGCACCGCCTCGGAAGGAGAGTTGATGGCGACCTTGCGCCCGTAGACGCTGACCGTTCCCTCCACCAGCCGCGACAGGCCGAAGATGGCGCGTGCTACCTCGGTGCGACCCGCCCCGACCAGTCCGGTCAAGCCCAGTATCTCCCCGGCGCGCACATCGAAGCTGACATCACTGAAATGCGCCCCGTCGCCGATGCGTTCGACACGCAGCACGGACTTGCCGATCGCGGCCGGGCTTTTCGGGAACACGTTGGCGACCTCGCGGCCAACCATCAGCCTGATCATCTCGGCCGCGGTTATGCCGTCGATCGGACGGGTTTCGATCATTGAGCCGTCGCGCAGCACGGTCACCTCGTCGGCGATCTCGAGAACCTCCTTCAGCCTATGGCTGATGTAGACGATGGCGATGCCGTCATCGCGCATCTTGCGAAGGATCCGGAACAGCGCCGCGGTTTCGTGCTCGCTCAGGCTCGATGTCGGCTCGTCCAGCACGATGATCCTGGGCTGCGCCGCATAGGCCTTGGCGATCTCGACCAGTTGCTGCTGGCTGATGGACAGGTCGCCGAGCCGCGCGCGCGGGTTGATGGCCGCGCCCAGCTCGTGGAGGACGGCGGCGGCCTTCCTGACCATTTCGCCCTTGTGCAGCCAGCTCCATTTGCCGGGCATGCGGCCGAGATAGACGTTCTCCGCGACGGTCAGGTCGGGAACAAGATTGATCTCCTGGTGCACCATGCGGATGCCGAGCGCCTGGGCGTCGGCGGGACGCCGCATGCGCACTTCGGCGCCGCCGACGAGGATCGTGCCGGCGGTCGGAGCGTAGGATCCGTTGAGCACCTTCATCAGCGTCGATTTGCCGGCGCCATTCTCGCCGACGACCGCATGGACGGTGCCGAACCGGACGGCGAAATTGACGTTCGACAGGGCCTTCACGCCGGGAAAACTCTTGGAGATGCCTCTCATGTCCAGGGCACAATCGGCGGCGGCACTCATCTAGGCTTGGTCCTCCCTGGTAGCATGCGGGCAGCGTTATGTTAGTATAATGCACTTCAAGGCACGGTTCGGCCCACCTCGAGCCCGCCCGAAGGCCCCTTTCAGCGCATCCGCACCAGGCACTTCACCATAGGCTGAAAATCACGCAACGGGCGGCACTATTGCACTAATATAATAGTTCTGGCAAGCTGGATCTGACCGCTCCGTCACTGGCGTCGGATCGCAACGAACCCCGCGTCGCAAGCAGGTGCATTCCGTTTGACATTCGAATAATTTTGCCATTTCAGGTGGACGAACGATGGGATTTTCCATGGATCTAGATCCTTCGACCCTCAATCGAGCCCTCCCGCTGCGCGACCAGATCTACAACAAGATCCGCAACATGATCGTCGTCGGACGGCTGAAACCGGGTGAGGTCATCAATGAGATCGCAATTGCCGAAGCGCTGGGCGTCTCGCGCACGCCCGTGCGCGAAGCGGTCAAACGCATCAGCGACGAAGGGCTCGTCAAGATCCTGGCGCAGACCGGCACCTACGTTGCTCCCATCAGCCGGGCCGACCTCGAGGAAGCCTATGTCATCCGGCGTGCATTGGAGATGGAGAGCGCCAGGCGCGCCGCCGCCAAGCTGACGCCGGCTGCCTGTGAATTGCTGGAAGACAACATGGCCGCGCATAAGCTCGCCATTGCGCGCGGCAGGTACGCCACAGCGATTCAGCTCGACGACGTCTTTCACCGCACCATTGCTGAAATATGCGGCTTGCCGATGATCTGGCGCGCCGTCGACATCTCAAAGGCGCAGATGGATCGCGGCCGCTATCTCGCCATTCCGAAGCCCGGCTATGGCGAGCAGACGATCGAGCAGCACGAGGCCATTCTGGACGCGCTGAAGCGTCACGACGCCGAGGGCGCCGCACAGGCAATGGAGCATCACCTCGAGACGTCATTTCGCAACACGCTCGAAGTCGCCGCCGAGCTTCTCGACTGACGACCTCGACTGAGCGCTGAGACGGGCGGCGCAGGTTTGAGGTCCCGAACCTGGCATCCGACCGGCTTGCCGATGCCTGGTGAGCCGTGTTCGCAGCTTGACCGTTGACAATCTATTATATTAGTATTCCGATCCATTCGGCGGCATTGTGCCGACGGGGGCTTTTTCAGAGTTTGTAATGGCGCGGTTCATCCAGCTTTCGCATGCCGACAACATCCTTCTGGCGATCGATCCGTTGATGATCGGCGACAAGGCAGGCGACATGCCCGCGAAGGCGCGCATACCGCGCGGCCACAAGATGGCGATCCGCGACATCGCTTCGGACGAGCCGGTCGTGAAATATGGGCAGACCATCGGATTCGCCCGCGGACCGATCGCCGCCGGCGATTGGGTTCACGAGCACAATGTATATCTGCGCAATTTCGAACGCGACTATCTGTTCGGCACCAACGCCAGGCAAACGCCTGTCGTCCCTGAAGCCGAGCGCGCGAGCTTCATGGGTTACCGCAGGCCGAGCGGCAAGGTCGGGACGCGCAACTTCATCGCTGTCCTGACCTCGGTAAATTGTTCGGCCAGCGTCGCCCGCTTCATCGTAGAAGAGGTCAACCGCTGCGGCATCCTGCGCGACTATCCCAATGTCGACGGCGTGATCTCGCTCGTCCATGGCACTGGCTGCGGCATTGACACCAAAGGCCCCGCTTACGACCTCTTGAAGCGCACGCAGTGGGGTTTTGCCACGAACCCCAATGTCGGCGGCGTGCTGATGGTTGGGCTCGGCTGCGAGGCGTTCCAGATTCCGCGCTGGATGCAGTCCTACAATATCGAGGAGAGCACGACCTTCCGCACGATGACGATCCAGGAGACTGGCGGCACACGCAAGACGGTCGAGGCAGGGGTCAAGGCGATCGTCGATATGCTGCCCATGGTCAACGCCGCGCAAAGGACGCCACAACCGGCCTCCGAACTGGTGCTCGCGCTGCAATGCGGCGGGTCGGACGGCTATTCCGGCATCAGCGCCAATCCGGCGCTTGGCGCCGCCGTGGACCTGCTTGTCGCGCAAGGCGGCACGGCGGTGCTGTCCGAGACGCCGGAGATCTACGGCGCCGAACATCTGCTCACCATGCGTGCGGAAAACCGCGCGGTCGGCGAGAAGCTGATCGAGCGTATCCGCTGGTGGGAGGACTACACAGCCAAGCACGACATGGAGATGAACAACAACCCGTCTCCCGGCAACAAGCTCGGCGGGTTGACGACGATCCTGGAGAAGTCGCTCGGCGCGTCCGCCAAGGGCGGGACGACCAATCTGCGCGCGGTGCTGGAATATGCCGAACCGATCAACGAACGCGGCCTCGTCTTCATGGACACGCCCGGCTACGATCCGGTTTCGGCAACCGGCCAGGTCGCCGGCGGCGCGAACATATTGTGCTTCACCACCGGGCGCGGTTCGGCCTTCGGCTGCAAGCCGACGCCCTCGATCAAGCTTGCCTCCAATTCCTTCATTTTCGAGCAGATGCGCGAGGACATGGACATCAATTGCGGGGACATCCTCGACGGCGTCACGCTGGACGACAAAGGCCAGGAGATCTTCGCAGAGATCCTGCGCGTGGCATCGGGCGCGCGTACCAAATCGGAATCGCTGGGCTACGGCGACAATGAGTTCGTGCCTTGGAACCTCGGCGCTACCATGTAGCGACATCGCCCGCCCGCAACAGGCAACCTCAATTCACTCAACCAGAAAGAACGCCCGGCATGAACAGGATCGATCTTGACGGCCAACACGCCGTGATCACTGGAGGCGCGCAAGGCCTCGGCTTCGCGATGGCCAAACGTTTCGTCGCCTCCGGCGCGACGGTCACCTTATGGGACGTCGACGAGGCGCGCCTCGAAACGGCCAAGCGCGACCTTGGCAAGGCCGCCACGACGCTGGTCGTCGATATTGCGAATTGGGAGACGGTGGACGCCGCGCGGGCGAAAACCGAGGAGAGCGCCGGCAAAATCTCCATCCTGGTCAATTCTGCCGGCATTGCCGGTCCCGCCGCCCCGCTCGACAGCTACGACATAGAGACGTGGAAGAAGATCATCGACATCAACGTCAACGGCACCTTCTACGTCAACCGCGCCGTGGTGCCCGGGATGAAGGCGCGCAATTACGGGCGGATCGTCAACATCGCTTCCGTCGCTGGCAAGGAAGGCAATCCCAACGCCGCCGCCTATTCCGCTTCGAAGGCGGCGGTCATCGGCATGACCAAATCGCTCGGCAAGGAGCTCGCGCAGTATGACATTGCGGTCAACTGCATCTCGCCGGCCACCGCGCAGACCCGAATCCTCGAACAACTCACGCCCGAGCACATCGAATACATGCGCTCGCGCATTCCACGCGGCCGTCTGCTGGAGGTCGACGAGGCCGCCGCCATGGTCGCTTGGCTCGTCTCAAAGGAAAACAGCTTCACCACCGCCTCGACCTTCGACCTGTCGGGCGGGCGCACGACCTATTAGTCGAATACCCGCGCGCCGCGAAGCGTCTGCGCCGCGGCGCGCCGGTACACCGGCACTTGCTGCCTCACGGAGATGCGGCCGCGTCGCCTGCGAAGACTCGAGCTGCCTGGATCTGGGGGCGCACCATCAGGTAGAACGCGACGACGTGCGTGATCATCAGCAGTGGGACATAGATTACGGGGATCGCGTATGCAGCGCCCAACTGCCCCGCCAGCTCAGGAAGACCGGCTTGGCTGCCGTGATAGTAGTCGACGGCGATATCGATCGTCCCCACGAGATTGAACGCGACGACGGACAACCAGAACAGCGGACGTATCCTCGTCGTCAAAAGCGCCAGCATGGCCAACACTCCGGTTGCGAAGTCGCCATAGGCGGCGAAGGTGGCGAAATCAGCCGGCAAATCGCGCCCGACGACGCCTGGAACGATGAAGACAAGCCCGAAGAAGCGGAAGCTGTGCAGCGTGGCGATGGCACGTTGCGCCTCGACCAGGTTGACGGATCTGAGCCGGGGCAAGACATACACGCCGACGCAGAGCAGCCAAGGCACGTAGCCTAGAGCGAGATGTAACAGGAAAATGGTTGCAGGCGACATATGGCCTCCCGAGAGATGCAAGGCGCAATTTACGCCCGCTTCCAGCGGTCGACTATTCGCGATAATGTTGACGGGGCATGAAGCAGAACTTCACAATCCGGAAAGGTGCGCTCGACGGCGTGGAGGCGTTCCTCGGCGTCGCGCAACACCGCAGCTTCCGAAAAGCGGCCGCGGAGCTCGGCGTCACGCCATCGGCGATCAGCCAGGCGGTGCGCGCGCTCGAGGTGCGCGTCGGTGCGGCGCTCTTCATGCGCACGACGCGCAGCGTCGGCCTGACCGAAGCCGGCGAACGGTTCCTTTCGCGCGCAAAGCCCGCTTTCGAGGAACTGGTCGCCGCAAGCGAAGTCGCACGTGAACTTGGGCAGCGGCCGACTGGGCTGTTGCGCCTCTCTGTGCCGCGCGCCGTGGTGCCGATCCTGCTGGAGCCGCTGGTGGCATCCTTTTGCCAGGCCTATCCCGAAGTAGAGGTGGAGATCGCCGCAAGCGGTGAACTGGTCGACCTGGCGGCCGAGGGGTTCGACGCCGGCATCCGGCTCGGCCAGTTCATCGCCGCCGACATGGTCGCGGTTCGGCTGACGCCGCCGTTCCCGCTCGTGGTCGTCGGCAGCCCTGGCTATCTGCGCCGGCAGAAGCGGCCGGAGCGCATCGACGATCTGCGCGGCCATGCCTGCCTGCGCATGCGCCGCTCCAACGGATCGATCGCGCCCTGGCCCTTCATCGACGGCAACAAGACGGTCGAGGCAATCGTCTCCGGGCCGCTGGTCGCGCATGATTACCCGACACTGCTTGGCGCGGCGATCCAAGGTGTCGGACTTGCACAGGTGCCCGGCCCTCTCACCGAAGCCCCGATTGCCGATGGCCGGTTGCAAGCGTTGCTCACGCCCTTCGCCGTCACGACGCCGGGCGTTTTTCTGTATTCCCGACAGACGCCAGGTCCTGCCCAAGCTGCGCGCTTTCATAGAGCATGTTAAATATCGGGGAACGGACGCCGAAGGCGCGCGAACTTCCTGAGGCCACGCCCTCGATGACATGCTTGCCTGTTCGTGCCGCGCTATCTCTTTGTTTTTGTCGCAATTCCCAAGGGAAAGCGCTACGCGCTTTTCCCGGGAAAACCGTACACGCTTTTCCTGGAATTACTCTAATTGGCGCGAAGGGCCGCGATCATCGCGGCGGTAACCTCGGCGGTGCTCGCGGTGCCGCCGAGATCGGGGCTGAGATATTCCGCCCGGTCCGTGACAAGCTCGATCGCAACCATGAGGCGCCGCGCGGCGGCCTGCTCGCCGAGATGCTCAAGCATCAGGCTCGCCGTCCAGAACGATCCGAGCGGATTGGCGACGCCCTTGCCGGTAATGTCGAAGGCCGAACCGTGGATGGGTTCGAACATGGACGGCCGGCTGCGCGAGGGATCGATGTTCGACGTCGAGCCGATGCCGAGTGATCCACCCAGCGCGGCGGCCAGGTCGGAGAGGATGTCGGCATGCAGGTTGGTCGCCAAAACCGTGTCGATGCTGCCGGGCTTGTTGACCATGCGCTGGGTCATGGCGTCCACCAGCATCCAGTCGACGCTGAGACCGGGATAGTCGCGAAGCACGCCGCGCACGACTTCGTCCCACAGAACCATGCCGTGACGCTGCGCATTCGACTTGGTGACAACCGTCAGAAGCTTGCGGGGGCGCGACAGCGCAAGCTCGCAGGCGAAACGTGCGATGCGTTCTATCCCGGCGCGGGTAAAGACGGCGACATCCATGCCGACCTCGATAGGCAGTCCGCGATGGGCGCGACCACCGACGCCGGCATATTCGCCTTCGCTGTTTTCGCGCACGATCACCCAGTCAATCTGCTTGCCGAGATCGGGCCGCAACGGGCCGGTCAGCCCGGGCAAGAGGCGCGTCGGCCGCACGTTGGCGTATTGGTCGAACCCCTGGCAGATGGCCAGGCGCAGCCCCCAGAGGGTGACGTCGTCGGGAAGGTCCGGATCGCCGACCGAGCCGAAATAGATCGCATCGAAACCCTCCAATTGCCCGAGGCCGTCCTGCGGCATCATGCGGCCGTTGCGGCGGTAATAATCGGAACCCCAGTCGAAGCGCTTGAAGTCGAAGGCCAGACCCGGCTCGACAGCGGTCAGGGCTTCCAGCACCTTCACGCCGGCTTCGACGACCTCCGGCCCGATACCGTCACCGCCGATGACGGCGATCCTATGCGAGGACATTTTCAGTTTCCTTCTCGATGGCAGCGACGATGGCGCCGCGGTTGTGGCCAAGTCATTGCAGCAGCATGCGGGTGGATTCGATCATCGCATAGGGATTGACGATGCCCTTGCCGGCGATATCGGGCGCGGACCCGTGCGCCGCCTGCGCCGTGGCTATGTCGCCTTCGCCGATGCACAGACCCTACCGCTGATGATGCCCGGCGGTTCTTCAGCCTAGCCGAGCGGCATGCCACTTCAGGTGATCGTCCATGAAGGTCGAGATGAAGTTGTAGGAATGATCGTAGCCTTCCTGCATGCGCAAGGTGAGGTCGATGCCGGCCTTCTTGCAGGCTTCATCGAGCAGCCACGGACGGAGGCCTTCGTCAAGGAACCCATCGGCCGTGCCCTGGTCAACCAGGAACTCGCCAAAACGGCGGCCGTCCTCGATAAGCAGCGTGGCGTCATAGGCGCGCCAGTCCCTGTCGTCGGCGCCGAGATATTTCTCGAGCGCAGGCCGCGACCAGCCAGCAGTCGTCGGCTGAACGATCGGCGCGAAGGCCGAGCAACTCCTGAAGCGGTCGGGGTTCTTCAGCGCGATCGTCAACGCGCCGTGTCCGCCCATCGAATGCCCCGATATGCCCTGGCGCGCCATGTCGGCAGGGAAGTTCGCGGCGATCAATCCCGGCAGCTCGTCGAGGACGTAGGAATACATACGGTAGTTCCTGGCGTAAGGCTGCTGCGTCGCATCGACATAGAAACCGGCGCCGCAGCCGAACTGCCAATTATCCTTCTCGTCCGGCACATCGGCACCGCGCGGGCTGGTGTCGGGGCAGACCACGATGAGACCAAGCTCGGCCGCCAGGCGCCGGTACTCGCCCTTGTCCATGACATTGGCATGAGTGCAGGTGAGACCCGAAAGATACCACAGCACCGGCACCGGCCCATCCTTGGCCTGCGGCGGCACGAAGACGGCAAAGGTCATGTCGCAGGCGCAGACCTCTGAAGCGTGCGAATAAACACCCTGGACGCCGCCATGCGACTTGGACGTGGAAACGACTTTCATCAACTCTGCCTTTCGTCATGACCTTTCGGTCCGACATAGCTGCCGGCCGCCGCACCCGCAACCTTCAGCCCTGCAAACAGCACCGGCGGCGTAACCGAGGTGCACCTTGGTCACGCCGCCGGTCGACGCCGGACTTTGGGAACACGCCGACCTGGCCGGGAGGCTGGAGGTAGCGAAAAGTCCGGGCATTTCTGTGGCCCGCCTTCTCAAGCCGACAGGGCTCCTGTCGGTCCAAGCGGGGATGTCCTCGGGCCCGCGGCGTGTGGGCCGCCCTCAGTAAACCACGACACCCCTGATCGACTTGCCCTCATGCATGAGGTCGAACCCCTTGTTGATGTCCTCGAGCTTCAGCGTGTGGGTGATCATCGGGTCGATCTCGATCTTGCCGTCCATGTACCAGTCGACGATCCTGGGCACGTCGGTGCGGCCGCGCGCGCCGCCGAAGGCGGTGCCCATCCAGGTCCGCCCGGTGACCAGCTGGAAGGGCCGCGTCGAGATCTCCTGGCCGGCGCCCGCCACGCCGATGACCACCGACTTGCCCCAGCCGCGATGCGAAGCCTCCAGCGCCTGGCGCATCACCTTGGTGTTGCCGGTGCAGTCGAACGTGTAGTCGGCGCCGCCGATCTGGTCGGCGCCGCGCTTGGTCATGTTGACGAGATGGGGAACGATGTCGCCGTCGATCTCCTTCGGATTGACGAAATGCGTCATGCCGAAGCGCTCGCCCCAGGCTCGTCTGTCGTTGTTGAGATCGACGCCGATGATCATGTCGGCGCCGGCAAGTCTTAGGCCCTGGATGACGTTCAGCCCGATGCCGCCGAGGCCGAAGACCACCGCGGTCGCGCCTTGCTCGACCTTGGCGGTGTTGATGACCGCGCCCACGCCGGTGGTCACCCCGCAGCCGATGTAGCAGATCTTGTCGAAGGGCGCGTCGGGATTGACCTTGGCAACGGCGATCTCCGGCAGCACGGTGAAGTTGGAGAAGGTCGAGCAGCCCATATAGTGAAACAGTTTTTCGCCCCCGATCGAGAAGCGCGAGGTGCCGTCCGGCATCAGGCCTTGCCCCTGCGTGGCGCGGATGGCGGTGCACAGATTGGTCTTGCGCGACAAACACGACGGGCACTGCCGGCATTCGGGCGTATAGAGCGGGATCACATGGTCGCCCTTTTTGACCGAGGTGACGCCCTTGCCGACATCGACTACCACGCCGGCGCCCTCATGGCCGAGAATGGCGGGAAACAGGCCCTCGGGATCGGCACCCGACAGCGTGAACTCGTCGGTGTGGCAGATGCCGGTCGCCTTGATCTCGACCAGCACCTCGCCCTCGCGCGGGCCGTCGAGGTCGACCTCCATGATCTCAAGCGGCTTTCCGGCGGCAACGGCAACAGCGGCGCGGGTTTTCATTTCTTTCTCCCAAACTTGCTTGCCGGGACGATCGATCGCCCGGCGTTGCGATAGAAATCATGCGGCCTTGGCCGGCCCCGCCGGGAACACGCCCGACATCACGGTAAAGCCTTTGATGCGTTTGACACGATCGCACCAACGCCGGATGGCGGGATAGTCCTGGCGCGTAATGCCGCCCTCCTCCGACAGCATGATGTAGGGAAAGCAGGCAATATCGGCGATGGTCGGATGATCGGCCGAGCAGATCCAGCCGCGGCCCTGCTGCTCGCCGAACCACAGATGCTCGTCGAGGATACGGAACAGCCGGTGCGCGCCGGCGCGTGCGGCATCGATGTCGAAATCGTAGAACAGCGCGTCGTGCAGGCGGGCGGCCGACGCCGTCGAAGTGATGCCGTCGGCGAAGGCCAGCCACTGGCTGATCTCGCCGAGCAGGGCCGGTCTGTTCCGGGGATACCATGTGCTCGACGGATCGTATTTCGACGCGAGGTAGACCAGGATCGCCTGGGCGTCGCGCAGGATCAGCCCTCCATCCTCGATAACCGGCAGTTGGCCGAGCGGATTGAGCTTCAGGAACCATTCCGACTTGTGTTCGCGGCCGGGGTAGAAGTCGACCGGCACTGTCTTGTAGTCGATGCCGAGAAAACTCATCAGCAGCCGCAGCTTGTAGCAATTGCCCGAAAGTTCGTAATCGTAAAGCGTGATCATCGGGAGTTCCTAAACGTCGAGCACGAGGCGTGCCGATTTGGCGCGCGAGACGCAGGTCATGATCCTGGTTCCGGCCTTGCGCTCGGCATCGTTGAGGTAGACGTCCTGATGGTCCGGCTCGCCCTCGATCACTGTCGCGACGCAGGTACCGCATGCGCCCTGCTCGCAGGACGACGGAACATCGATGCCATTCTCGCGCATGACCTGCATGATCGTCTTGCCGCCCGGCACCTGCAGCGTGACGCAGGAGCGCGCCAGCGCTACTTCGAAGCTCGAACTGTCGTCGATCTTGTTGGTGTTCTTGAAATATTCGAAATGGATGGCGGTATCCGGCCAGCCCTGCTCGGCGGCGATCTTGCGGGCGGCTTCCAGCATCGGTCCGGGACCGCAGATGTAGAGATGCATGCCGTCCCGGTAACCGGCGAGAATCCCCCGAAGCTCGGCGCCGGTCGCGTCCGGCGACAGCCCGAGATGCGGCTTCAGCGCATCGCCGAGATGCTTCAGCCGATCGGCGAAAGCGAGGTGTTCCTCCCCTTGCGCAAAATAGTGCAGCTCGTGCGCCAGCTCCTGGTTCTTCAGCGCCTGCGCCATTGCGAGCAGCGGCGTGATGCCGATGCCGCCGGCGACGAACAGCGTCTTGATCGCGTCACGGCGCAGCGGGAAATTGTTGCGCGGCTCGGAGATCGCCAGCACGTCGCCCTCGCGGACTGTCTCATGCATGCATTTGGAGCCGCCCTTCGAATCCCGCTCCAGCTTGACGCCGATGATGAAGCTGTCGGTTTCACCAGGGCCGTTGGTGATCGAATACTGCCTGATCTCGCCATTGGGCATATGGACGTCGATATGGGCCCCAGGCTGGAACGTCGGCAGGATGCCCTTGATCGGGCGGAGCTCGAAACCGGCAACGCCGTCGGCCGCCTGCCATTTCCTGGCCACGCTGACGCGCAGCGCCGCCTTGCGGCCATGCGCGGTCACCTCGGGCATTTCGGCGAGTTCGGCCGACACCCTTTCGTAGATCGGCTCGATCGGCGCGGGCGCCGGTGCGTTCGCGACGTCGCGCTCGACCTCGTCGCGCAGCTTGGAAAGCCGCTCATTGTGGTGGCGCAGGATGGCGATGCGGGCGGCTGCTTCGACCTCCTGATCGAGCACGCCACGGATCACCGAACGGTTTGAATCAACCGGCTGCACGAAGAACACGCCGCGCGTCTCGGCACCACCATCGCGCGAGTGCAGCGCCACGGCAAAATCCCGCGCGGCCTCGATGATGGTTTCCGCGCCCTCGCCTTCGATCGCTGCGTTGGGCTGAAAGCGATAGGCCTTCAGCCTTTCGACGACCTTGTCGGCCGGCGCGTTGACCGCGATGCCGCGCAAGGCGAGCAGCTTGCCTTCGGTCAGCGCGGCAACATCCGGCACCTCGCCGCGAGGCTCCTCGGAGGACCAGACCAAGCCGTAGCGCTCGACCCCGGGGAAGGTGCGGTTGGTGATGGTGCGGGCCGGCGCGTCGGCAGGATGCGCTGGAATGTAGGTGCAGCCGGCGGTGCGGTTCGAATAACGCCAGCCGTGATATTGGCACTTCAGCTCGCGCCCGTCATTGATGCCTATCGACAGCCTGACGCCGCGATGCAGGCAGCGGTTTTCCCAGATGTTGATGTAGCCGTCATCGGCCCGCCAGACGGCGAATTCCCGGCCGAGCAATTGACCATGGAAAACGTGGCGGTACGGCAAATCATGGGAAGCGGCGATCGGATGCCACTGGCTTCTGGCTTCTTCCAACATCAATCGTCTCCAAGAATCTCGTCAGGCCGCAACCGGAATGACACCGTAGGTCACTCCCTTCTGGCTGAGCCAGCGCCGGTAGGCGATGGCCGACTTATCGGCCCGGATGGGCGTTTCGGCGCGCGGATCGAGCGGCAGGCGTTTGGGCACCTGGTTTTCCAGGATCGGCTTGTCCTGGCCGAAGATCGTCTGCTGGAAGCGCTTGATCACCTTGTCTTCATTGTCTTCGTCGAGCACGCAAAGCAGCATGTGGGCGCGCACATGCTCCTGGTCGACCGGCTGCAGGAAGATGGCGATGACGTCGCGCCGTGCCTCGTCGACCGGGCTCGATTTATAGAGCACGGAGCAATAGGGGTGCGGCACGCGATAGACATAGTCCACGTCGGCACCGCCACCGGAAGCGGTCGAAGCCATTGGCTGGAAGAAGCGGCAGCGCGTGGCCAGTATCTCGTCACGGTCGACGGATATCTCGACGTCGTATTCCTTGACTTCGGTATGCGGCTCGACGCCGAGTATGTCGGTATGCACATAGGGAAAGTGGCCCATGTCGAGAAAGTTCTCGATGGCGCGCGGTGCCGAGACGTTGACGCCAAACGTGGCCGCGTTGAGCTTGCGGCGGTCCGGCTCTTCATATTCCGGGATCGGGAACAGCTCGGCCGGTGGCGAGCCGAGCGAAGTCCAGACATAGCCGTAGGCGCTTCTTGCCGGCAGCCTGTCGGCGCCTGGAACACGATCCACCCCTTCTACATCGGGACGTGAGCGCCAGACGACGGGCTCACCATCCATATCGACCGCAAAACTGAGGCGCTCCTCGAGCAGAACGGTGTCCTGGACACCGCCGGGAACGGTCTCGGCGATCGCCCCTACGGGATGCCAGAGATTGAGGATCACGGGATCCGAGCATTTTGTCATCGTTTTATCCTCTGGATGCCCTCGAACGTCATCAGGCTTGTGCCGGTATCGCGCCATAGGTGACGGCCCGATCACGCAACCAGCGCCGGTAGGAAACCGACACGGCATCGGCACGGATCGGGGTCTCGGCACGCGGATCGAGCGGCAGGCGCTTAGGTACCTGGTTCTCCAGGATCGGTTTGTCCTGGGCGAAGATCAATTGCATGAAGCTGCGCACCGTTGCCGCCTCCATGCCTTCCTTAAGATAGCAGAGGTAAGGATGCGCGATGCAGTTTTCCTCGTCCACCGGCTGCACGAACAGGGTAATGACATCGAGCCGGTCCTTCTGGATCGGGTTGCTCTTGTAGAGAGCCACCGTGTAGGGCCGAATCACCTTGTAGATGTAGTCGACGACAAAGCCTTCCTTGGCGGTCGGCGAAGCCACCGGCTGATAGAATTTGCATTCGGTCGCCAGCACCTCGTCCTGCGCTGTGATCTCAACCTTGTAGGGCGCGACCTCGGTATGCGGCTCCTCGCCGAGCCAGCCGGTATGAATGAAGGGGAAATGCCCCATATCGAGAAAATTCTCGACCGCGCGGAGGCCCGACACCTTGACCGCGATCGAACCGCCGCCGACAAGATGCCGGTCTGCCTCACTGGCCTCGGGGATATAGATGATGTCGCGCGAGGGCTTTTCCAGACAGGTCCAGATGAAGCCATAACGCTCGGCGCTTTTCAGCGTGGCGCCCGTATCGCTGCGAACGACTTCGATCTTGTTTGAACACTTGTGAACGGTGAGAGCGACCCCAAGCAGGCATGTGGCAAACCGCGTATCCTGGCTTAGCGATTCCTGATCCGCGACGATGTGCCAATCGTTCAAAAGCTCGCGGTCAACGCAACGGGTTGCCATCGGCTTCCCTCCCAACTCGGCTAGCCCTTCACCATGAACCTAGCCCGACGTTTCGGGATGACGAAACCACAAGATTGGATACCAATCAACATTTTTTTGTCGTCCAAAATCCTTTTTTGTGTTGACAGATTATGATGATTGAATTCCGATATGAGAAAGCTGAACCTGGGATATGTCGTGTCCTGACGAGGCATGTCGCCATCACGAAAGCCCGCTGATCATGTCGTCGAAATGGCGGAGAACCATGCCTTGAGCAGCCGTTCCCAGACCATCGCGGATACGCTGACCCGCGCCATCATCGACCATCGCCTCGTGCCCGGCTGCAAGCTCGGCGAACGCGAACTCTCCGAAATATTCAACGTGAGCCGCATCGTGGTGCGCCAGGCCCTGATCCGGCTCGCCGATGACGGGCTGGCCCAGATCGAACGCAACCGCGGTGCCTTCGTCGCCAAGCCGAGCATGCAGGAGGCGATGGAGATCTACGACGCGTTGACGCTCGTCGAACAGGGCGTCGCAGCACAGCTCAGCGATCGCCTTGGGCCGGCCGGCTGGGCCGAACTGCGCCAGCATGTCGAGCGCCAGCGCCAAGCTGTTGCCGCCGGCAACGATGCGCTGGCCGACGTGCTGGGCCAAGAGTTCCATACCGTGTTCGTACGCCTCAGCCGCAACAAGGTCATGCAGGAAATCCACGCGCAGCTGGTGCGCCGCACGACGCTGCTGCGCTCCCTCATTTCAGCCGATTTCGACTATTGCAATCTGCTGGACGACCACTCGCGGGTCGTCGACCTGCTGGAGAAGGGCCGGCTGAAACCGGCCATGGACCTGATCGACACCCACCACCGCGCGGTGGTGCGCGGCTACATCATGGATCGCGCAGTGTTTCCAGAGATGACGCCTGCCGAAGCGCTAGCGCCCTATCTCGACGGCAAGGCCGACGGCGCGACTGTGCCGCTGCGAAGATTGTCGAATGCATCCGGCGGCGGCGACGCGGCAACGCATCTCCACCTCCATATCCCCAGAACAGACCGGGCACCGACAAGCCGGGCATCAACAAAAAAGACCAACAGAGGGCTACCATCATGAAGAAACTGACGAGACGTGAATTCCTGAAACACAGCGGCGCGGCCGGCGCGGCTCTTGGCGCGGGAGCGCTGAGCACCATCGCACAGGCGCAGGAGGTGCTGAAGATCGGTGCCGTCTACGTCTCGCCGGTCGCCGAGATCGGCTGGACCAAGCAGCACAGCCTCGGCGTCGAGGCCATCAAGGCCGAATTCGGCGACAAGGTCGAGCTCACCGTCATCGACAACATCTTCATGCCGCAGGACGCCGAGCGTGTCTTCCGCGAACTGGCCAGCGCCGGCAACAGGCTGATCTTCGGCACAAGCTTTTCGCATGGAACGCCGATGCAGAAGGTGGCGCCGCGCTTTCCCAAGGTGGCGTTCGAACACTGCTCAGGCATCGTCCACCTAGCCAATCTGGGAACCTTCGAAGCGAAATATTACGAAGGCACCTTCGTCGCCGGCGCGGCGGGCGGCTACATGTCCAAATCGGGCAAGATCGGTTTCATCGGCGGCTTTCCGATCCCCGACATCGTCGGTCCGGCAAATGCGCTGCTGCTTGGCGCGCGGAGCGTCAATCCAAACGCGACCTGCAACACCATCTTCCTGAATTCCTGGTTCGACCCGGGCAAGGAGAAGGAGGCGGCCAAGACGCTGATCTCTCAAGGCTGCGACGTGGTCTGCTCGATGACGGACACCGCGACCGGCGTACAGGTCGCCGGCGAAGGTGGCGCCTGGTCGATCGGCTATGCCAGCGACATGTCGAAATTCGCCTCGGGCAAGCAGCTGACCTCTTTCGTTCTCGATTGGACCAGCGACTATGTCGGCGCAGCCAAGGCCGTGGCCGCCGGTACCTGGAAGCCGGAAGTCCGCTGGGACGGATTGGCGGCCGGCGTGGTGAAAATGGCCCCCTACAATGAGGGTATCCCCGTCGATGCCCGCGCCAAGCTCAAGCAGCTCGAGGCCGACATCGGCAGCGGCAAGCTTCATCCCTACGCCGGGGAGCTGAAGGATCAGGACGGCAACGTCAAGGTTGCCGCCGGTTCGGTTCTGGCCGATGACGACATTCGCGGCATGAACTGGTTCGTGAAGGGGATGATCGGCAGGCTGAGCTGATCGCCGTAAAAGTGCCGGGAGACGCCCAAGTCCATACCTTCGGCGTCTCCTTGCCTGGTTCCCGTCCAACCTCGCTTCACGCCACGGCAGGACCCGCCATGCATCCGCGACTAGAACTGCGCAACATCTGCAAGCGCTATCCCGGCGTCATCGCCAATGACGATGTGTCGCTGTCGATTCAACCCGGCGAGATCCATGCCGTGCTGGGCGAAAACGGCGCCGGCAAATCCACTCTGATGAAAATCATCTATGGGGCGACGCAAGCCGATTCCGGCGAGATCTTTTGCGATGGCAATCCGATCGCCACGCACACCCCGGCGATGTCGCGCGCGCTCGGCATCGAAATGGTCTACCAGCATTTCGCGCTGTTCGAATCCGTTTCGGTGGTCGAGAACATAGCGCTCTCGGCCAGCAGCGCGTACGACCTGCCCTCGCTCGCCGAGAATATCCGCGATCTGTCACGCCGCTACGGCATGCCCATCGACCCGCATCGCCAGGTGCACGACCTGTCGGTCGGCGAGCGCCAGCGCGTCGAGATCGTGCGCTGCCTGCTGCAGGCGCCGAAACTGCTGATCCTCGACGAGCCGACCTCGGTACTGACGCCGCAGGCGGTGGTGAAGCTGTTCGAGACGCTCCGCCAACTTGCCGCCGAGGGCTGCAGCATCGTCTATATCAGCCACAAGCTCGACGAGGTCCAGGAGCTCTGCGACACCGCCACCGTGCTGCGCAACGGCAAGGTCACCGGCACCGCGCGTCCGAAGGAGACGACGTCGCTGGAGCTTGCCCGCATGATGGTGGGTTCGAAGCTGCCTGAAATGCATGTCGGCCCGCCGACGCCAAGCGACAGACCGGTGCTCGAGGTCAACAGACTTACGGTGAAGTCCCGGGATCATTTCGGCGTCGACCTGAAGGACATTTCTTTCAAGGTGCATGGCGGCGAGATTGTCGGCCTGGCCGGGGTTTCCGGCAATGGCCAGGCCGAGCTGATCGCCTTGCTCAGCGGCGAGCGCACGCATGAGCGCAGCGACGCCATCCGGATTTGCGGAACCGGCGCAGCCCGCCTTCGCCCGCACGAGCGCCGCAAGCTCGGCGTCGCCTTCGTTCCCGAAGAGCGGCTCGGGCGCGGCGCCGTGCCCTCGCACACGCTGTGGGAGAATGCGGTGCTGACCGCGCACCGCTTCGGCACGGTGCGCAACGGGCTGGTCGACCGGCGCCGGGCCAAGGCGTTCGCCGCCGGCATAATCGATAGGTTCAAGGTCAAGGCCAACGGGCCGCAGGCGACCGCGCAAAGCCTGTCCGGCGGCAATCTGCAGAAATTCATCGTCGGGCGTGAGATCGCGCTCCAGCCGAAGCTCCTCCTGGTGTCTCAGCCGACCTGGGGGGTTGACGTCGGCGCGAGCGCCTTCATCCGGCAGACCATCGTCGATCTCAGCCGCGCCGGCGCGGCGGTGCTCGTCGTCTCCGAGGAACTCGACGAGTTGTTCGAGATCTGCGACCGGCTGCTGGTCATTTGCCAAGGGAAGGTTTCCCCGCCGCTGGAGCGCAAGACGACCGATCGCGAGGAGATCGGACTTCTGATGACGGGCCGCGGCATGAGCGACGGCGCATTGGCGAACGGAGGTGGCAACAATGCGCTTCAGGATTGAACAAAGGCCGGAGCCCTCCTCGCTGATGCGCGTCGCCGCGCCCGCACTGGCGACCCTGTTGACCGTCATCGTCGGATCGATTTTCTTCGCCTCCCTCGGACATGATCCGCTGGCGACCCTCCATGCCTTCTTCATCGAGCCGCTCTCTTCCATGAACGGCCTGTCCGAATGGCTGCTCAAGGCCTCGCCGCTGATCCTCATCGCTTGCGGGCTGGCGGTCGGCTTCCGCGCCAATGTCTGGAATATCGGCGCCGAGGGCCAGTTCACCATGGGGGCAATCGCGGCCAGCGGCGTGGGGCTTTTCTGGCCGAACCCCGAAAGCGTGCTGCTGTTGCCGCTGATGTTCATCGCCGGCATGGGCGCCGGCATGGCCTGGGCGGCAATCCCCGCCTTTCTGCGCGCCCGCATGAACACCAACGAGATCCTCGTCACGCTGATGATGACCTATATCGCGACGCTGTTCCTGTCCTATCTCGTGCACGGACCGTGGCGCGATCCGGCCGGCTTCAACTATCCGCAGACGGCACTTCTGCCGACGGCGGCCCTGTTCGAATCCTTTGACCCCGCCTATCGCCTCAACCCGTCGATATTCATCACGGTCGTCGCCGTGCTCCTGATGTGGCTGTTCACCGACCGCAGCTTTCTCGGCTACAAGATGTCGGTGAGCGGGGCTGCACCGCTTGCCGCCCGCTATGCCGGCTTTCGCGAATCGGCTGCGGTCTGGATCGGACTGCTGGCGGGAGGTGCCGCGGCCGGCATCGCCGGAATGGCGGAAGCCGCCGGGCCGCTCGGGCAGCTCTCGCCGCAGATTTCGCCAGGCTACGGCTTCGCGGCCATCATCGTTGCCTTCGTCGGACGGCTGAACGCCTTCGGCATCGTGCTTGGCGGGCTGTTGATGTCGCTGCTTTTCCTCGGCGGCGAAGGTGTGCAGATGACGCTCGGCCTGCCTTCGGCCCTGACGCGGATCTTCCAGGGCATCCTGCTGTTCTTCCTGCTCGCCGCCGACTTCTTCATCTTCTATCGCGTTCGCCTGGTGCGACCCGTCCGGGACACGCATGCGCTGGAGACGGCACGATGAGCGGGTTTCGGATCGTGCGGGAGACAGCCTGATGGATCTGTTCATCGCCATCTTCACCGGCACCGTCATTGCCGCCACACCGCTGATATTCGCCGCGCTCGGCGAGCTCGTGGTAGAGAAGTCGGGTGTCCTCAATCTCGGCATCGAAGGCATGATGCTGATGGGCGCCGCATTGGCATTCTGGGCCGTCACCGCGGGCTATCCGATGCCTGTGGCGATCCTGGCCGGCGCGTTGGCGGGTGCGGCCGCCTCGCTGCTGTTCGGCGTTCTGGCGCTGACGTTCCTGACCAACCAATATGCAGCCGGCCTGGCGCTGGCGATCTTCGGTTCGGGCGTCTCCGCCTTCCTCGGGCGCGGCTTCGGCAGCGAGCCGATCGAGGCACTGCGCCGCCTCGACATCCCCGTTCTGTCCGATCTGCCGCTGATCGGTCCGCTACTGTTCCGCTTCGATCCGATGGTCTATCTGGCCCTGCTGATGTTCGTCGCCATCAGTTGGTTTCTCTACCGCACGAAAGCTGGCCTGGTGCTGCGCACGATCGGCGAGTCGCCGCAGACGTCGCATGCGATCGGCTATCCCGTGATCAGGATCCGCTACATGGCCGTGCTGTTCGGCGGGCTGATGGCAGGCCTGGCAGGCGCCTATTTGTCGGTCGCCTACACGCCGCTCTGGGTCGAGAACATGACTGCCGGCAAGGGTTGGATCGCGCTTGCGCTGGTGGTCTTCGCCACCTGGCGGCCGCTGCGTATCCTGCTTGGCGCGTGGCTGTTCGGCGGGATGACGATCCTTCAGTTGCAAGGTCAGGCGCTGGGGCTGGACGTGCCATCCGAACTGCTCTCGGCCCTGCCTTATCTCGCCACCATCATCGTTCTGGTGCTGATCTCACGAAACCGCCAGATGCTGGCCCTGCACTTCCCGGCCTCGCTGGCAAAACCCTTTCGCCCGACGAGTTGACCTTCTGCGAAATGCTACTTCCCTTGCTGGAGAAGGCTCAAGTCGATCTCGGTAATATGCCAGCGACCCAGATTGGCGGTATAGAGCTTGTCGCCCTTGAAGGCGATGTTGGTGGGGTGCGCCAGCGTGGTTGCGGCGGGATCCTCGATCAGCACTTCGAGACCTTTGTCCTTTTGCCAGCGATAAATACGGCTGGGCTCATAACATGAGATGAACAATGAGCCGTCAGGCGCAAAGGCCACTCCGTCCGGAACATTGTGCACGCCTTCGACGACGATCTCACGAGCCCCCGCCGATCCGTCAGCAAGGATCGGCACATAGCTGATGCAGGGTGCGTCGCTTTCCACGACATAGAGGCCGTTGCCGTCCGGCGCCATCGCCATGCCGTTGGCGAACGACATCGCCTCCCGGCACCACAGGCCGCCCTCGCCCGTCTTGAGATCGTAGCGGAAGATGCCCGAGCGATTGTCCTGGCCAACGCTGTCCGAAACGAAGAGCCAACCCCTCGCCTCGTCGACGATCGGGTAGTTCGGCACGCGAATGCCGGCCGACGCGAAGCGCTCCATGCGCGCTGTCGCGGCATCCCAGCGGAAAATCGCGGCATGCCTGAGGTCGCAGGCAAAGCAGTTTCCCGCGCTGTCGAAAGCGATGCCGAGCAGAAAACCGTCGGTGCCGCCCATGCGCCCGACCGAGCCGCCATCGGCGGCCAGCCGCAGCAGGTCGCCGGTTTCGGTGCCACACCAGATCGAGCCATCGCGGTGAACGGCCACGCCCTCCGGATGCGCGACGCGCGGGCTGGTGAAGATGCCGTCGAAGAAAACGCGCGCGGCTGACATGTCGAGCAACGGCTTGGCCATGGGATCTCAGCTTTCGACAAGCGCCGTCTGCACGGCGATGCAGCGTTCGACCATCGCGCGGTCGGCTTCAAGAATCTCGGCGATCAGCGCGCCGCGCTCCTTGGCGCTGACGAACTCCAGACGGCGCAGACCGAGCGGGTCGATGCGGTTTCGCAAGATGGCGAGCGTGCTGTCGGAAGGCAGCGAGACCTCGCGGCAACAGGCGTCGAACGACACCGCAAATCCGGTGGCGTCACGGATCTGCTGCTGCGTGACGCCCGGCATGGTTTCGATGACGATCAATTCCCTCGAAGTCTCGTCGAGCCGGAAGACGCAGAGATCGGTGAAGACCAGCGCCCTGCCGGTGCGATAGCCCATCGGCTCGCGTTCGGCCGCCGTCAGCAGCCCGCGAGCCGAGCTGACGATTTCGACCTCATTCACCAGCGACTGGATCGAGTGGCGGGGGATGTAGAGCAGGTAATCGCGGTGCATGTTGGCGACATCGGCCATGCCGCCTTGCCCCGGCAACCGGATGAGGCCGCCGCTTGGTTTGCGCAGTGCGATCGTGTTGACGCGGCCGCGCCGGTCGACCTGTGCCGCGCCGACGATCTCGTGCGTCACCGCGCCGGCCTGGTAATAGGTCGAGTAGGTGTCGTCGCCGCCGGCATGCGCGACAGCCGTTTCGCAATCGAGGCTTTCGATCAGCGAGAGGATCATCGGGCTTGGCGCGATGTCGAGATGGCCGCAGCTCGTCGTCGCGATGATCATGTCCGGCGCGTGCGTTGCCTTGGCCAGCCGGTAGGCGACGTTGGCCAGCGGCGAGACCGCACCCGCGCTGGCGAAGCTCTCATTGGTGAGTTCGGCGGCGATGCGGGCGGCGATGATCTCGTCAACGGATGCTTTCTCTTCGGCGCGCGCAAGCGCCGGCATGGCAAGCACTGTGTCAGCTCGAACCTTCGCGGCTGTTTGCAACGGCTTCGGCACGCCCTCGGAAGGCGGGCGCAGATTGTCCGCCAAAGGCGTTTGCCGGTCGGCGAACGCCTCCGACAATCGCTGATAATCCGTGACGTAAAACGGCAGGCACGAGGCCGGATAGGCGCCGGCCGGCGCCAGCGCAATCGCCGAAACCTGGTTGCGGGTCAGCACGCTCTGGCGGCCGTCCTGGCGCAGCGTCCCGCCCGGCACGATTTCCTCGACCGTGACCAGCACCTTGCGCGCCGCACCCGCCATGGCGAAGTCCAGCGCGCGGGGCCCGATGATCTGCACATTGCCGCTTTCATCGGCGCGCTGGGCATGGACGACGAATGTGTCGAGCCGCAGCGGCGGGACGAATCCGTTTTCGGTACCGGCAATCGGATCAGGTCTGGCGCTCGCACCCGGCACGCGCGCCAGCATGCCCGATCCCAGCGGAAGCTGGAACGGCATCGAGGGCAGGTTCTGCTGCGCCGCCCGCAGCGCCTGGATCATGGCCAGCGCCGTCCAATCGCGAACCGGTATCGCGCCGCTTTCGGCGGCTGCGCGGAATTTTGGCGGCAAGCCGAAAATGTCGAGGCTGGAGAAACAGAGGTCGATCTCAGCCACGGCATGCGCTTCGAGCAGCAGTTCGAGGGGCAAGCCGCCGGCCCAGCAGATGTAATGCAGATCCTTGACGCCCGACCGGGCTATCGCACGCAGCAATGCGATCGGCAGCCGGGCGAAATGGTGGCCGCCGACACCAAACGATTCGCCATGGCCGACCATCGCGGCCAGTCCTTCGACATCCGTGAAGCGCGGCCGGTTCGGCTTGACCAGGGACATTGCGGCATGGTTCGTCACAGCGCGGATGCCTCGATGCGATAGCGGGTCACGAACTGTTTTTCAGGCGAGAATTCCTGCGCCGTCGCAATGCCGGATTGCGCGATCGGATTGTCGGCCAACGCTGTCGCCGGGCCGAGCCCGAAGGGCGAGCAGATCGGCTCGATGCCGATGGCGACATGGCGCCCGTTCCAGGGTGCTGCTTTGCGGCCACGATTGGAGTACCAGAGCAAAAGGCTCGGGAAATGCTCCTTCTGCCAGGAAAGTTTCACGCGGTACCCGTCCGCATGATTGGCGAGCGCCACCGTGCCATCCAGGCCCTCGATCTGCAACAATTCCTCCGTGTCGGGCACCAGCGGCGGTCGCGAAGCATCAGCCATGCCACCCGCGCGGGCCGGTACGCTCGACAAGTCAGTGAAGGACGCGTTCCGGACGAACAGTTCAGCGCCAGTTTCGACATCGTGTGGATAGGTGCGACCGTGATCGAAGGAACCAAGTTCCAGCGCGGCGGCGCCGATCTCCGCTGGCAGCCGGAACACCGGATGCAAGCCGATCGGCAATCGGCAGGCATGGCGAACGACGATCTTGAATTCAACGTCGACGGCTGGCATCGACGAGTCGGGCGTCACCGTCCGCTCGACACGCCCGACCGGGCTTCCGGCTGGATAGGCGAGTGTCAGTGACAACGATCCTTTGGCGCTCTCGCGCCATTGCCAGTCATGGTTGGAGCTATGGCCATGGGCTTCCTCGCCCTCCTCCGGCGAGCCCATCACCCGAGCCCAGTCCTCGGGCCATCCATCGGCCGGCACCGAATAGCCGAAGGGCACGCAGGGCCATTCGCCGCGCAACCTGCGCAGGATGCCTGGCAGCGCTTGCGCCTGCGGCTCGTTCGACCACGGCGCAATGTGCATCGGCGAAACCTGCCGACCGTCCTCCAGAATGAACGTAACCGGCGCCAGCATCGCGCCAAGCCGCTGGACAGTCAGCGCGCCATGCGCCCAGCCCAATCCGCGATAATCGTCGCCCGCGTTCACGGCCCGCCCTTCTTTGCCTTTGTCGTGCTCCGCTCGGCGAACTCCTTGACGCGCTGCTGGCCGATCTCGCTGCGATAGAGCTCACCCAATATGTCGCGCTCCATGGTGAGCCCATCGTCCAGATCGCCGGACACGGCATGCGCCGTCAGCGCCTTCAGTCCGTCGATTGCGGCAGCAGGCTCGGCGGCGATCATTTCGGCCAGTTCCAGCGCGCGTGGCATCAGCCGGTCGACCTCGACGATCTCGTTGACCAGACCGGCAGCGACGAATTCCGAGGCCGGGACGATGGCGCCGGTCATCAGCAGGAAATTGGCGCGGTTGCGGCCGAGCTTGGCCACGCTGCGTTGCGTGCCGCCGCCGCCGGGGATCAGCCCGAGCTTGATTTCCGGCAGGCCGAGCTTGGCGAATTGGTTGGCGATGACGAGGTCGCAGCACAGCACCAGCTCCATGCCGCCGCCCAGCGCGAAGCCGTTGACCGCCGCGATCACCGGTTTGCGGTTGTTCTCGATGGCCGCGTACATGCGCATGCCGGCAGCCTGGAAAATGTCGAATTCCGGTCCGGTCTGGGCGGCGTATTCCTTGATGTCGGCGCCGGCCATGAAGCCGCGCCCTTCCCCTGTCACCACGATCGCCCCGATGCTTGCATCGCCGGATAGCGACTCGAAGCTTTCAGTGATCTCGCCTTGCATCAGCCGGTTCATGGCGTTGAGCTGATCGGCGCGGCGGAAGGTGACGATCGCGACGCGGCCCGCGGTTTCGACCGTGAGTGTCTGGTAGGTGCGCATCGTCAGGCGGCGTCCACGGTCATGTCACCGGACGCCTCCAATGCGGCGATCTCGTCCTTGGAGAGGCCGAACTCGGCCAGGATCTCGCGGCCGTGCTGGCCGACCAGCGGCGCCGGCCGTTCTATGGTCGCGGGCGTCTCGCTCATCTTGACCGCCGGAGCGACCACCCGCACCTTGCCGCCGCGCGGATGGTCGTAGCTGGTGATCATGCCCATGTGCTTGACCTGCGGGTCCTCAGCGGCGCGGCGGATATCCTTCACCTCGGCGCACCAGATGTCGGCTGCCAGCAGCCGCGCCAACAAATCCTGCGTGGCGAATTTCCTGGTCTCGGCATTCACCTTCTCGAAGACTTCATCGCGCTTGTCGAACAAAGTCTTGAGATCGTCGTAGACGGCAAGCTGCGGCGCCTCCAGCACCTCGTAGAGCGTCTTGAACGGGCTCATGGCGATCGACACGTAGCCGCCGTCGCTGGTCTCGTAGATGCCAAACGGCGCCTGCATGCCGGGATGGCCGATCCCGGAATTCGGCCGCACGAAGTCCTCACCAAGGTTGAGCACCGCGACATATTCCTGGTTGAGGTGCGCCAAGAGGCCGGCCAGCAGGTTGACCTCGATCTTCTGGCCCTTGCCGGTCTTCTCGCGATAATAGAGCGCCGACAGGATGCCGTAGACCATGTTCATGGCGCCGATCTGGTCGGCGAGGCCGGCGCCGGCGGGAACCGGGGCTTGATCGCCGCGGCCGGTGTTGGCGATCAGCCCTGCGAGCCCCTGGATCAGCATGTCCTGGCCGGGGCGCTCGACATAAGGCCCTTCCTCGCCATAGCCCGAGCCCGAGCAATAGATGATGCGGGGATTGACAGTCTTGAAATCCTCATAACCATAGCCGAGCTTGGCCAGCACGCCTGGGCGGAAGTTCTGCACCACCACGTCGGCGCTTTTCGCCATTTCCATGATGATGGCATGCACCTTGCGGCTCTTCAGGTTGAGCGCGATCGAACGCTTGTTGCGGTTCCAGGCGAGGAAGTTCGGGCTCTCCGAGCCGCCGACCCATTTGGCGAAGAAGGTCATGCCACGGAACATGTCGCCGGCGCCGGCGCGCTCGATCTTGATGACATCGGCGCCCATGTCGCCGAGCAGCTGGGTAGCGAACGGCCCCTGCAGCAGATGGCTGAAATCGAGGATGCGGACGCCTTCGAGGGCCTTGTTCATGTCATGTCTCGTTTCAAAATTTTCAAAGCAGTTCGGGAACGTAGCGCGGCGCCGCCGTCAGCCCGCCATCGACGCGCAGGTCGGTGCCGGTGGTGAAGCCGGCGGCATCGGAGGCAAGATAGACGGCGGCCTCGGCCACCTCCGAAGGCTCGCCGATACGGCCGAGCGGATGCATCTTGACCCAGGCCTTGGCAAGATTGCCGCCGATCTCCTTGATGAGTTTGTCGTTCATCGGCGTGTTGATGGTGCCCGGCGAGATCGAATTGACGCGGATGTTCAGCGGCCCGAATTCAACCGCCATCTGGCGTGTCATCGCCATGACCGCGCCCTTGGCACCGGCATAGGCGGTCCAGCCATCAAGTCCGATGTGGCCTTGCGCGGAGGCCATGTTGATGATCGAGCCCGATTTCTGCGCGATCATGTGCGGCAGCGCGTATTTACAGCCGCGAAACACGCTGGTCAGGTTGACTGCTATCAGCCGGTGCCACTGCTCGTCGGTCATCTCGTGCACCGGCATGCCGCCAATGGCAATGGCCGCGTTGTTGACGAGGATGTCGAGGCGTCCCGTCTTTTTGACGGCACTGTCGATGAGGCCTGAAATGTCGGCCTCCTGCGAAACGTCGCAATGCAGGTAGTCGGCGCGGTGGCCGGCGGCGCGAAGTGCGGCCGCGAAATCCTCACCAGCGCTGTCGGCGATGTCGCCCAGGAAGACATGCGCCCCTTCGCGCGCCATCGCTTGCGTGATCGCGTGGCCGATCCCGTCGGCCGCACCAGTGATGACGGCGATTTTTGCTTCAAGACGAGCCATCTTCAGCCTCCATTCGCACGCCGGCGTTTCGCTTCATCAAGGGCGACCGCGGCAATGATGATCATGCCGGTGATGACCAGCTGCCACTCGGTCGGCAGGCCAAGCCCGCGCAGGCCGTTGGACAGGAATTGCAGGATCAGCACGCCCAGCGCCATGCCGGTCAGGCTGCCGATGCCCCCCGCAAGGCTGACCCCGCCGAGCACGGTGGCGGCAACCACCTGGAATTCGAAATTGAGCCCCGCCGTATGCTGTGCCGAGCCGACCCGCGCAGCCAGGATGATGCCGGCGACCGTCGCCAGCAGCGCGCTGATGATGAAGCAGATGAACTTGACCCGCCGCACGTCGTAGCCTGCAAGGCGGGCCACTTCCTGATTGCCGCCGACGGCATAGATTTGCCGTCCGAACGGCCGGTGCCGCATCATGTAGGCGAAGGCGGCGAGCAGGACGATGGCGATGACGGCCGAATAGGGGATGACGTTGAACAGGCGGCCATCCGACAGCGCGATGAAGCTGTCGAGGCTGGCATCGTCAGGGATCGCCCGCTGACCAGTGTAGAGATAGACGCCGCCGCGCATGATGAACATCGTGCCCAGCGTCACGATCAGCGAGTTGATGCCGGCATAGGCGGTGAGATAGCCGTTGACGACACCGATGATCAGCCCGAACAACAGCGCGCCGCCGACGCCGAGCAGCAGCGAATTGGTGTCGTTCATGATGATGATCAGCGGCAGTGCAATGGTCGCCAGCAGCGATCCGATCGAAATATCGACCTCGCCGGAAATGAAGACGATGGCGCAGCCAATGCCGGCGGTGAGCGCGAGCGAGGCCTGGCCGAGCACATTGGTCATGTTGCGCACGGAGAAGAAATTCTCGACGGTAACGGAGAAGAAAGCCAGCACCAGCACGAGGCAGACCAGCAGCGCCAATTCCTGCCGGGCAAAGAGCCGCGCCAGCATGGACGGCCGGGCTTTCGCGGAGACTGTATTCACAACGCTCATGTCTTATCCGATCGCCGCATTGAGGATCTTCTCCTGCGTGGCTTCGTCGCGCGGCATGATCGCGGTCAGGCGGCCTTCGCACATCACCGCGACCCGGTCGGCAAGACCGAGCAGTTCCGGCATTTCCGACGTCATCATGATGACCGCCAGGCCTTCGCCGGCGAGCCGGTCGATCAAGGCGAATATCTCCGACTTGGCGCCGACATCGATGCCGCGGGTCGGCTCGTCGACGACGATGACCTTGAGGCCACGCATCAGCCAGCGCGAGATCAGCACCTTCTGCTGGTTACCGCCTGAGAGGTTTTTCACCTCTTGGAACAGGCTGGGCGTCTTGATGCGGAAGCGGTCGACGTAATCCTGCACTGCTTTGTGTTCCCTGGCCTTATCGACGAAGCCCATGCGGGCGAAGGCGCCGAGCGAGGCGAGGCTGGCATTCTGGTAGACAGGCAGCTCGCCCATCAGCCCTTCGCTCTTGCGGTCCTCGGTGAGCAGACCGATGCCTAACCTGACGCCGGTGCGCGTATCGTGCGGCGAGAGGCGCTGGCCGTCGACGGTGATCGTGCCCGAAGTAATCGGATCGTAACCGACGATCGCCTTGGCGAGTTCGGTGCGACCGGCGCCCATCAGCCCGAAGAAGCCGAGCACCTCGCCGGCGCGCGCCTCGAAGGACACGCCGTTGAGCTTCTTCGCCGTGCTGAGCTTGTCCACTGACAGGGCTACCTTGCTAGCCGGTGCGCCACGCTTGCGGGGAAACAGATTTTCGATGCGCCGGCCGATCATGTCCTGGATCAGCGTGTCGTTGGTGTGCTCGCCGATCGGCTTGGTCGAGATGTGGCGCCCGTCGCGCAGCACCGTCACCGTGTCGGCGATCTCGAACACTTCGTCGAGCTTATGGCTGACATAGACCACCGCGATGCCGAGGTCGGCAAGCCGGCGGATGACGGTGAACAGCAGCGAAACCTCGTTCGGCGTCAGCGAGGATGTCGGCTCGTCCATCACCACCACGCGGGCTTCATGAGCGAGCGCGCGGGCGATCTCGACCATTTGCTGCTGGCTGACCGGCAACGAGCCGGTTCGCGCCGCCGGATCGACGTTGAAGCCGATGCGGTCGAAGAGCGCGGCTGAATCGGCGCGGATCTTCTTCCAGTCGATGGAGCCGCTTCTGCCGGTCGGATAGCCTTCCAGGAAGATGTTCTCGGCAACGGTGAATTCGGAGATCAGCGCGATCTCCTGGAACACGACCTTGATGCCTTGCTTCAAGCTGTCGCGCGGCGACTTGATGTCGACCTCGCGTCCGTGCATGCGGATGGAGCCGGCATCCTTGCCGTAGACGCCGGCCATGATCTTGATCAGCGTCGACTTGCCGGCGCCGTTCTCGCCCATCAGCGCATGGATCTTGCCGGGCTCCAGGGTGAAGTCGACATTGTCGAGCGCCACGACGCCGGGAAAGCGCTTGCCGATGCCGCGCAGTTCCAGCGCCGGCACATCGGTATCGATGGCCGCGCCTTCGCCAGGATGCAGGAAATCAACGGACATTGGCTCTGTTCCGGATGATGTCGAGATAGGTTGCCAGGATGATGACGATGCCCGGCACCACCATCTGCAAATCCTGGTTCCAGCCGAGGATGATGATGCCGTTGTCGATCACCTTCAGCACCAGAACGCCAAGCAAGGTACCGAACAGCGAACCGCGGCCACCAAGCAGGCTGGTGCCGCCGAGGATGACGGCGGCAATCACCGTCAGCTCGAAGCCACGGCCGGCGGTAGGCTGGCCGGCATTCATCAGCGACGACAGGATCATGCCGGCAACACCGACGCACAGGCCGGTGACGACGAAGGCCAACAGCTTGAGCCGTTCCGAGCGAATGCCTGACAGGCGCACCGCCTTTTCGTTGGCGCCGACCGCGTAGAGGTAGCGGCCGAGCGTGGTGAAGCGCAGCGTCACATAGGCAACCACGAAGATCAGCGCCGCCAGGATGACGGGAACCGGCACGGGGCCGACATAACCGGCGCCGAGATCGGTGAAGTTTGCCAATTGGTTGTGGTTCTGCACCGCCTCGCGCGTGAAGAGATAGACGCCGCCCTGCAGCATCATCATCGTGCCGATGGTGGCGATCAGCGAATTCACCCTGAGCCTGGTGACGACCAGCCCGTTGAACAGGCCGACCCCGCCGGCAAAGGCGAGCGCCGCCAGCATGCCGAGCGTAAGACTATGGGTGGAATTGAGCACTGCCATGCCGATGCAGCCGACG
Organism: Mesorhizobium sp. B2-1-1; assembly: GCF_006442975.2. Lineage (NCBI taxonomy): Bacteria > Pseudomonadati > Pseudomonadota > Alphaproteobacteria > Hyphomicrobiales > Phyllobacteriaceae > Mesorhizobium > Mesorhizobium sp. B2-1-1. The sequence goes on from NZ_CP083954.1 coordinate 4,943,779, forward strand.
AAGGCGAGCGACGCGCCGACCGACAAGTCGACCTCGGCGGTGATGATGAGCATGGTCATGCCCGAGGCGACGATCAGCACCAGAGCGCATTGGCGCAGGATGGCGATGATGTTGGCCTCCGAATAGAATTGCGGCGCCGCGATCGAGATGGCGATGCACAGCACGGCCAGGATTGCGCCCAGCACGAGCTGGCTGCTGCCCAGAAGGTTGCCGCCGATGAAACGCTTCGACGCGGAGGCCTGTGTAAGCTCGCTCATTTCAGTCCATTCCCGGCCGTTTGCCTGGTCCCTCTGGAACCTGTCGTGTCGAACCCGGCATTTGTCTTGCCCACCGAAAGGTCCTGGCCGCCTGCCCTTCCCGCAACACGGGAAGGGCGATATCGGCCGGCCTTATTTCTTCAGGTCGGCGGAGGTCTTCATGCACTTTGCCGGCGGCTGCAGCGCGTTGACGGCATCCCATTTGATGGTGCGGGTGGTGCCGTCATAGTCATAGAACTTCTTCCAATCGTCGCCGTTCATCGGCGCGGTCGGGCTGACGATGTGCTCCGGCACTTCCTCATTGTTGAAAAGCTTCACCGCGGCATCGATGGCGGTAAAGCCTTCCTTCTCGGGGAACATCGCGGCTTCGATGCGGTAGGAAGGCTCGTTCTGCATCGCGTTGATGAAGGCAAGCCCTTCGCCGCCCGTGCCGACCGTCAACAGGCCATCCTGCGACTTGCCCGCCGCTTTCCAGGCCTGCAGGCCACCCAACGAAGACGAATCATTGATGCCGTAGATGATGTTGATATCGGCGTTCTTGGCCAGTGCCGCGGAGGACACTTCGAGAGCGCGGTCCGGATTGCCGCCGCCGTCGAGATCGTGGACCATGACCGCATCGGGGATGATGGTCTTCAGCCCGTCCATGAAGCCGTGCGAGCGCAGCACGGTGGCGGAAAGCAGCGGCAGGCCGACATTCATCACCTTGGCAACGCCGCCGAGCTTTTCCTTCGCGTATTTGCCGGCCTCGACGCCGGAGAAATAGCCGGTGTCGTAGTCGCAGATGGCGACCATGGTCGTCATGCCCTTGACCGGATTGCCTTCCAGCACGACCGGCACGTTGGCGGCCTTGGCCTGGCGCAGCAGCGGCACCACGCCTTCTTCGTTCACCGGGGTGATGATCAGCACGTCGACGCCCTTGGCGATGAAGTCTTCGGCCGCGGCGACCTGCTTGGCTATGTCGAGATTGGCATCCTGCACCTCGACCTCGATGCCGAGTTCCTTGCCGTGAGCCTTCATGCCCTTGATGACGTTCTGATACCACTCATGGGTGGCGTAGTTGGTGACGTAGCCGATGCGCTTGGGCATGTTCTCGGCATGCGCGGCGGCGGCGCCGAGCGCCAGCACGGCGGCGGACGCAAACAGGATTGACTTGGACCAGAGCATTTTCTTCTCCCAGATTTATCGCTTTTGTTAGTCGCTGAACGGATAGTCCCGCCGTTCCGGGTCGGCACGTAAGGAGTTGGTGGCTTCGCCCCAGCCGAGTGCCGCCGATATCTTCTCGGCGGCGGCGCGGGTGCGTTCGAAGACGGTTTCGCTGTCGAACCGCGCCGCCTTCTGCGGCAGCAGCGGCACGGTTAGCGCGGCGATGACGGCACCGGTGTGATCGTGCACAGGCATGGAGATGTTGGTGCAGGCCGCAACGGCCAAGGAAGCGCGCATCTCGTAGCCGAGCCTGGCGACCTCGTTCAGCCGCGCCTCGATTTCGGCCCGCGTGCCCTGGCCCTCACCGGCGGCCACGATGCGCTCGACGATGCGGTCGCGCTCGGCCCGGTTCGAATGGGCGAGCAGCACGGCACCCGAACTTGTTTCGAGGATCGGGAAATGCGACCCAAGTGCTACCGAGTAGCGCATCGGCAGCGGCGAATCGATCTGCAAAACCACCAGTGCGTTCTGGCCCTCGCGCACCACGAGATGGCAGCTCTGGTCGGCATTGGCGGTCAATTCGCGCATCACCGGCAGAGCGCATTCCACCAGCCGGTTTACCGGCGGATGCATGTGCGCCAATTCGAACAGCTTCAGCGACAGCCGGAAACGGTCCGATTGCGTGCGAAAGATATAGCCCCGTTTCTCCAGCAGAAGCAGGATGCGGTAGATCTCGTGAATGGAGCGGCCGAGGCCGGTCGCGATCTCGGTCTGGGTCAGCGTTTCGGCGCTGGAGGCCATGAATTCCAGAACGTCGAGCGCCTTCTCCACCGCCGGCACGCGATAGCCGTTGCGGCCGCTTTCGCCCTCGTCGAGCGTCTCGGCAACGCTGGCGGCCATCAGGCGACGCTCCGTTCCGGCTGGACTTGCCTGGTTTCGCGGTAGAGGCTGTTGACGTGGCCTGCGAGTTCGGTCGCCGACATGTCACCGGCTATGGCTGCGGCGGCATGCGGCGCGCATTCGCGGAAGAAGGCGATGAAGCCCGGATGGGTCGGACGCAGATAGGACGAGGCGATCGTCCGCAGCGTCGAGCCGAAGAAATCGCCGGAAAGACCATTGACCCCGGCATCCTTCCAGGCAGCCAGCGAACCCGGTTGTCCGCCAGATTTCACATAGTCGCCGCGCTGGTATTCGGGCGAGCACAGGAACAGTGCGTAGTCGATCGCGGCCTGCTTGTGCTTCGATTGGGCGCTGACGCCGATGCCGGCACCGCCGAGCAAGGCGCCGGCGGCTTGCGGGGTGGGCACTTCGGCGAAGCGCAGATGGGGCCTGTCGGGTTTCGAGGCGTAATTCACATAGCCGAAGGCGAACGGCACGTAGACAACGTCGTCATGCGCGATCATGTGGTCGTAGCAGCGGATCGGATTCCACTTCGACGAGTCCGGGTGCGAAAGCGCGACAAGCTCGCGCAATTGCGCAATCGCCTGCTCGACCATTTCCTTCGCGATGAATTGCTCGCCATCTTCCTGGGGACGGCCAAGCGTCAGAAGCAGACACATGGCGTCGGTCGGCACGAAGGGCAGGCCGAGCCACTTGCCGTCGCTGCGCGCGCGCCGGCCAAGCTCCAGCACTTCCTGGTGCGTGCTAGGCACCGGCCCGTAGCGCTCCAGCAAATCCGGCCGATAGGAGGCGACCTGGCAGGCGGCATCGATCGGCAGCGCCCACTGACGGCTGTTCTTCTGGTAAGAGCGCCAGGACGCCCCGACTGAGTCACGTTCGAAGAAACGGATCTGTTCGGCCGACAGATAAGCGTCGAACGGGACCATCAGTTCATCCTGGGCGATATCGCCGATGAAGGGATGGTCGAACACGACCAGATCGTAAGTGCCGAGCACCGGACCGAGGGCGCCCTCACCGAATTCATAGAGGCTGCGGCGGTCCCATTGGATCTCCAGGCCGGGATGCGCGGCGCAATAGGACTCGATGCTGGCGTCCAGCGGACCCCAGCATCGTCTATGATCCCACGCCAGTCCGCGCAGCTTCGTCATGCCACTCAAATCCTCCCGGCACCGGCAATAGCCGGCTCGCCATCGACACTAGCACCATTTTTCATATGCGCAACTTGTTTTCATTTGCGCAAAAAGCGCACACATCCTCCCGACTGGCCGATGCAGGGTTCAAGCCAGATCGAAACGCTCCACGGCGCGCATGATGCCGCGCAGTTCAGCCAACCCCTTGAGCCGTCCGATAAGCGAATAGCCGGGGTTGATCTTTTTCTTGCCGATGTCGTCGGCAAGCAGATGCCCATGGTCCGGCCGCATCGGGATTTGCCAGTCGGCCCGGCCTTGCTCGCGACGGCGCTTTTCTTCCTGCATCAGAGCGAGGATGACGTGCGCCATGTCGGTGCCGCCTTCGAGATGCTCGGCTTCATAGAACGAGCCGTCCTCCTCGATGGTGATGTTGCGCAGGTGGACGAAATGGATGCGGTCGGCGAATTCCTTGACCATGGCGACGATGTCGTTGTCGGCGCGCGTGCCATAGGAGCCGGTGCAGAAGGTCAGTCCATTGGCGGGACTGTCGACGGCGTTGAGGATGAAACGCGCGTCCTGTGCCGTCGAAACCACGCGCGGCAGGCCGTAGAGCGAGAATGGCGGGTCGTCGGGATGGATGCACATGCGCACCCCCTCCTCTTCGGCCGCCGGAATGATCTCGCGCAGGAACCAGGCGAGGTTGTCGCGCAACTCCTTCGGCCCGATCGAATCGTATTCAGCCAGGGCTTCGCGAAAACTGTCCCTGTTATAGCTGCGTTCGGTCGCCGGCAGGCCGGCAATGAGGTTGCGCTCGATGCGGTCGATCTGCTCTGGCGTCAGCATCTTCAGCCGCTTCTCGGCCTCGGCGATACGCGCCGGCGTATAGCTTGCCGCACCGTTCTTGCGCTGCAGCACGAAAAGATCGTAGGCCGCGAAATCGATCGCATCGAAGCGCAGCGCATAGCCGGTTGTCGGCAGGCGATACATCAGGTCGGTGCGGGTCCAGTCCACCACCGGCATGAAATTGTAGCAGATCGTCTCGATGCCGGCCTTGGCGAGCGCCCGGATGCTGTCGCGGTAGTAGCCGGCATAGCGCTCGCGCTCGGGCGCGCCGATCTTGAAGGAATTGTGCACCGGAATGCTCTCGACGACCGACCATTTCAGGCCAGCCGCCTCGATGATCCGCTTGCGCTCGAGCACATCGGCCTCAGGCCAGGCGCGGCCGTCATAGATCTGGTGCAACGCGGAGACAACGCCGGTGGCGCCGGCCTGCCTGACATGTTCAAGCGTCACCGGATCATCGGGACCATACCAGCGCCAGCACTGTTCCATGAAGCCTCCTCAGGGTTGGCGGCGACCATATTGTCGGACCACAAGCCTGTCAACAGAACCTTTCCGTCGCCATACAGTTGATTTCCTGTGGATCGAGCCCTAGGGTGGTCCAACAAATAGCAAGGAGTTCTGCGGTGGAACAGGCGAGCCACGATTCGATGGAGGCGGCAGACGAAGCCGGGATCAGCAGTTCCGCCGTCGACCAGACCGTGCGGCAGATCCTCGACCTCATCCGCAATCGCGCCATGTCCATCGGCGATGTGCTGCCCACCGAACGGGAGCTTGGCGAACTGTTCGGCGCCAGCCGCAACACGATACGCGAGGCGCTGCGCACCATCCGAACCTATGGGCTGATCGATCCCAAGCCGCGCGTCGGCGCGGTGCTCGCCGATCGCCAGAATGTCGCGATCCAGAATTTTTTCGCCGCGCAAATGGACATATCGAAAACGTCCTTTCACGACATACAAGGATTTCGCCGCATCATCGAAGTGAGCGTCGGCGACCACATCATCCTCAATGCCAGCGCCGCCGAACTTGAAGCCCTGGACGAGGTCAATGGCCTGATCGAGACCAGCAAGGATGTCCAGGAAGCCGCGCAACGCGATTTCGATTTCCATCTGGCGCTGATGAAGCTCGCCGGCAACCGCATGCTGGTGCAGACTTATCAGTTCCTGTCGCCGGTCATCCTGCACATCATGACCGTCGGCAAATCCATCCGGCCGGTGCTGAGCGAAACACGCCACGCGCATGGCGAGATCATCGCGGCGCTGCGCGCGCGCGACCGCATTGCCTACTGCTACCTGATGAGCCGGCATCTCGATTTCGGCTTGCGCTTCGTTCCCGACGACCTCGAAAACGCCCGTATGTCGGCGGCAAACCCGGTGCATCCGGGTCCGGCATCTTCCAAGGATTTGCATCATGTCTGATTTTGAGAACAAGGTGGCGCTGATCACCGGCACGACCGGCATCGCGCTCGCCACTGCGAGTCGCCTGGCGCAAGGCGGCGCTGCGATCATCGCCTGCGGCATCGACCGGGCGGCCAATGCCGCCATGCAGGAGAGCCTCGCCAAGGCCGGAGCGAATGCGCTGGTGCAAACGGTGGATGTCTCCGTTTCCGACCAGGTGCGCGACGCGGTCGCAGCGGGCGTCGCGAGGTTCGGCGGCATCGACATCATCGTCAATTCGGCGGCGGTCCACCCCTACGGCACGGCGACCACCACCGACTGGGAAACCTGGAACCGGGCGATGACGGTCAATGTCGGGTCGATCTACCTGACCGCGCATTTCGGCATTCCCGAAATGATCCGCCGAGGCGGCGGTGCCATCGTCAATGTCGCCTCGGTGCAGGGGTTCGCCTGCCAGCAGAACGTCGCCGCCTATGCCACGACCAAGGGCGCCATCCACACGCTGACGCGTTCGCTGGCGCTCGACTATGCCGCGGCCGGCATCCGGGTCAATTCGGTCAGCCCGGGCTCGATCCGCACGCCAATCCTCGAGAAGGCAGCGCGTGGCGACAATGGAAGCGACGCCGATGTCGAAGAAGCCTACAAGCGCTTCGGCGCCGCCCATCCGCTCGGCCGCATCGGCGAGCCGGAGGAAGTGGCGGAACTCATTGCTTTCCTGTGTTCATCGAAAGCCGGCTTCTGCACAGGCGCTGACTACAAGATCGATGGCGGCCTCACCGCTGGCATCGGCGTCAAGTAGGGCGACATGAAGATCGGACTTGGCCTCTATCGCGATTCGCTGACGCCGGAGAATTTCCGTTTTGCCCGGCAGGCCGGCGCAACGCATGTCGTTGCGCATCTCACCAACTATTTTCGCGGCCGCGATCCCTCGCTGTCGGCCGGCACCGAAACGGATGGCTGGGGCGATTGTTCGACGGATGGATTGTGGAGCTACGAGGATTTCACCGGACTGGTGAAAACCGTACGCGACAACGGCCTGGAGATCGCCGGCATCGAAAACCTGTCGCCGCGCTTCTGGTCCGACGTGCTGCTCGGCGGCCCCGATCGGTCGAGGCAGCTCGACGGCCTCAAGCGCCTGGTGCGTGACGCCGGCCGGGCCGGCATTCCCTGCATAGGCTACAACTTCTCGATCGCGGGCGTGTGGGGCTGGCAGCGCGGGCCATTCGCGCGCGGCGACGCCATGTCCGTGGGGCTCGATTTGTCCAATATCGATCCCGACCTGCCGCTGCCCGACGGAGTGGTCTGGAATATGCGCTACCGGCCGGGCCGAGCCGGCGCCGCGCCTGTCAGGGTCTCGCAAGAAGAACTGTGGGAACGGCTTGGCGTCTTTCTGCGCGAAATCGTACCGGTGGCCGAAGAGGCCGGCGTCGTGATGGCTGCGCATCCGGACGATCCACCCGCCGAGGCGCTGCGCGGCACGGCGCGCCTCGTCAACCGGCCGCAGAAATATGATCGGCTGATGGATATCGTCGACTCGCCCGCCAACGGGCTGGAGCTCTGCCTCGGCTCGCTGCAGGAGATGCCGCAGACCGAGGAGATCTACAGCCATGTGCGCCGTTTCGCGCGGCGTGGCCGCATCGGCTATATCCATTTCCGCAATGTGCGGGGCAAAGTGCCGAAATATCACGAAACCTTCGTCGACGACGGCGACATCGACATGGCCGAGATCGTGCGCATTCTGCGCGACGAGAATTATCAAGGCGTCATGATACCCGATCACACGCCTGAGATGGCCTGCGACGCGCCATGGCACGCCGGCAAGGCCTTCGCATTGGGCTACATGCGCGCACTGGTGCAGAACGCCGACGCGCTAGGCCCGGTACGAAGCCGGGCACCCGACATGGCAGCGGAGTGAATAGGGGACGCACGACTGACATTTTTCGAGCCCGAAGGCGCCGCAAAAGCCCGCTTTCGATGGAGAGCGGGCTTTTGTTAGTCGGCTCGGTTCCTAACTCAGGATAGCGACGATCTCATATGAGTTCGGATCGACAATAACAATCCTGCCATCGGCCAGGAGGAAATATTCATAGCTCTCATAGGCAGGAACGATTTCGACGATCCGGTGCGGAAGTCGATGCAGCCGCACCTTCTGCTTCGGCACTTTCACGCCGACCGAAATGTCCACGTCGAGGTTCGAGACCGGTTCCACCTTCGTCTCGCGGATGACGTTGGTGATTTCGGTCTTCTGCTCGACGGATATATTGTTGATTGAAGCGGTTGAACTCTGGTCGGTAGTCGTACCGGCCTTGCCCTGCGCTTGCTGATCGGTAGTCGTACCGGCCTTGCCCTGCGCCTGCTGGTCGGTCGTCATACCGGCCTTGCCCTGCGCTTGCTGATCGGTCGTCGTACCGGCCTTGCCCTGCGCTTGCTGACCGGTAGTCGTACCGGCCTTGCCCTGCGCCTGCTCGTCGGTCTTCATGCGGGGCTTGCCTTGCGCCTGCTGATCGGTCTTCACGCCCGCCTTGCCTTGCGCCTGCTCGTCGGTCTTCGCTCCGGCTTTGCCTTGCGCCTGCTCGTCGGTCTTCATGCCGGCCTTGCCTTGCGCCTGCTCGTCGGTCTTCATGCCGGCCTTGCCTTGCGCCTGCTCATCGGTCTTCATGCCGGCCTTGCCTTGCGCCTGCTCGTCGGTCTTTACGCCCGCCTTGCCCTGCGCCTGCTCATCGGTCTTCGCTCCGGCTTTGCCTTGCGCCTGCTCGTCGGTCTTCATGCCGGCCTTGCCTTGCGTCTGCTGCTCGGTGCTGCCGCCCTTCTGGCAATTGGCCGAGCCGGCTGCGCAAGTGTCTGCCCCACCCGATTGGGCCGCTTCGCCCGACTGCTGCTGGGTCTGCGCGATTGCCGCCCCACATCCGAGGGTAAGCGCTAACATGCTGGTGATCAGAGTGGTTCTCATGGGAAATCTCCTAGGATGGCAGTCCCTTCGCGGCAAAACTTTGCCACCCCGTGATTGTTCCACCGAAGGCTAATATATTCCGGAGCGGATGGAACTGCCGGCATTTTGCGAAGTTCGGCGCATGGGGCGCACCTGCCGAAACGCCGGTGGCGTCGTCGGCTTGGCGCCCTGCCCAACATCTGATGGAGACAGAAGTGGAAAAATATCTACTGGGAACGGCAGTGGGCATCCTGTTTCTTGCGGGGGCCGGAGCGGCCGCGGCGCAAGATGTGGTCATCCAGCCGGAGCAAGAAACCGTTATCAAGGAGTATGTGAAGAAGCAGCCGCTGGCCTCGGTCCAACTGCCCGGTGTGGAACTCAATGTCGGATCCACCGTGCCTGATACGGTCGAACTTCATGAAGTTCCCGATGTGAAATACCGCTACGTCGTGGTCGACAATCGAACAGTTCTGGTCGACCCGGAAACCCGGAAAATCGTCCAGGTCCTTCAATGACCGCATGTTCCAAAGCGCCCGCCCCGGCATGCGTCGAGGCGAGCGACCTGTGTCAGGTTTCTGTTTTCATGCATGTCTTTGTTCCAAACCGAGGCGTTTTGGGCGACATGCATGAGCATGGCTACGACTGCAGGTCAAATGCGATGTTGCGATGCTTTTGAATTGCTGAGCTGGCAACAATGTCCGCCAGTTCTTTGTCGGAGAGAGTGCATTCTGGCAGTTCGTAACGGATGGCTGACACCGCCTGCGCCGTGGAAATTGGCCATTCGAGATTTCTGCGGGAATTGATGTAGTGATCGATGGCCCGGATCAGTTCCTTCGAGGTCATATCGATCACAGGCATCGGTTCCTCCTCCTTATTTCCCCGTTTTTCTCACTGTGTTGACGGACACCGAAACCTGCCATCACAATTGTTAAAACGGCAGACGAAAAAGATGTCGATTCAGGAAAATAGGGGCTGGCGGTGGCTTTGGAGTTCACCTCCGCTGCATCGGTGGAAATATAACTGGGAGTGCAGCGGGTTGCGGTGTAGTGTCCCAAGTGATGGCCGCTGCAAAGGGAGAGCTCTTGCACCATGGACGGGGAAGCGGCGAAATCAGCCTTTCTGGGCGGGATTCGCGTTTTGATCGTGGAAGACGAATATTTTCTCGCCGATGACCTGCGTAAGGCTCTCGTCACACAAGGGGCGATAGTGCTCGGCCCGGTCGCCACGGTCGAGCCCGCAATCGAATTGCTGAACAGCGGTCAATGCGATTTTGCGATTCTCGATATCAACTTGCGCGGCGAGCAGACATTCGAGATTGCCCGCGAGTCGTTGGCGAAAGGCGTTCCGATCGCCTTCGCCACCGGCTATGATCAGACGGCCATACCAGCAGAGCTCGGCGGGATCAGGCGATTTGAAAAGCCTCTGGAATTCGGCAGCATTGTCGAGTTCGTTGCCGCGACGGCACACGATACGCGATGAACGAGAGAAGCGAGCCGGCGGTTGGCCTGAGAGCGAAGACCGCGCGGCACCCGCTTATCCGCAAGCTGTCCAATTTCACGGTCCTGTCCGTGGAAGAATGCGACGCCATCGAGAGCGCGACAACAAAGGTCGCCGAATTCGCCGCCGGCGATGACGTCATCCAAAGGGGCGACAGGACAGGCGGGGTCAACCTGCTGCTCGAAGGATTTGCCTGCCGCTACAAGATTCTCGAAGACGGTCGGCGACAGATCCTTGCCTATTTGGTGCCGGGCGACCTTTGCGATCTTCACGTGTTCCTGCTGCGGCGCATGGACCACTCGATCGGTGCTCTCAGCCGCTCCAAGGTTGCGGCGATCCCGCAGAGCGCCATCCTCGGCTTCACCAACAGCTATCCCAATCTTACGCGTGCGCTCTGGTGGACCACGCTGCTCGACGAGGCGATCACCCGCGAATGGGTCGTCAACATCGGCCAGCGGACTGCTTATGAGCGGATGGCTCACCTTTTTTGCGAGCTGTTCCACAGGCTTCACGCAATTGGTGAAACGGCCGGCAAGAGCTATCCCCTACCGGTAACCCAGGCGACCCTGGGCGATACGCTCGGTCTTTCGAACGTGCACATCAACCGTACGCTTCAGGATCTCAGGCGCGACGGCCTCATTTCGTTCAACAACGGCACTGTAACGATCAAGAACCTGGCGAAACTGGAGGCGGCGGCCTTTTTCAATCCTGATTACCTTCATCTGTTGGACGTCAGGGAGCCTTTTGCATGATCAGGCACGGCCTCATCGAGTGGAGCGCAAAAATGAAACATCATAGGGAACCTGGCCTGCTTCTGCCGGTTCGGCGTGACCGGAGGCGGTAGCGAGCGATGGCCAAGCGCGATTTGATCGGCGGATCGGCAGGTACGATCGATCCGCTGGGCCGCTGCGATCGCCCTCCATATTTCCGCCGACAGCGGCGGCATTAATGCTCCTGCCGGCTCGACGGTATCATTTTCGCCGGCTGAAAACCCCGCGCGGCGGCACGAAAGCCAATCCTGGGCGCGTGAACGCGAGCCAAAGGCCGACGAGACGATGCGCTTGGCACCGCGCATGATCGATGAACGGTTGAAGGACTGACAGGTGGCTGGAAAAAGACCTCCCAAGAAAGACGTCACGGGTACATTCTCCCGTCCGCAAGGTGTGTCCGCCGAAGAACGCGATGCTTCCGCGTCGATGCGGCTCAGCCATGTCGATGAACAGATGGACGAACGTGACGATCATATCGCCCGGCTCGAAGCCGAACTCCAGGTCACACGCGACCGCCTCCAGGCGACGAAGGCATTTGCCGCCGAATTGCAGCACCGCGTTCGCAACACGTTGAGCATTGTCCGTTCGATCGCTCGCCGGTCGGTTGAAAACAGCAACAATGTCGAGGACTATGCCTTTCACCTCGAGGGCCGCATCAATGCGCTTGCACGCACGCACAATGTGCTGATGCGATCGGCCTCGGCCACCGTGCAGCTTGACATGCTTGTCCTTGACGAGCTTGCGTCCCAAGGCGGCCGGACGGAAGATCAGTTCACCATAGATGGCCCGGATATTTCCTTGTCCGGAAAGACGGCGGAGACCTTGGGCCTGGCGTTCCACGAACTCGCCACCAACTCGATGAAATATGGCGCGCTGTCGGCAGCCGACAAATCAATCAGCGTAAGCTGGAAAGTGGGTGGCACGCCCGCCAGACAGGAGCTGAAGATCCGCTGGATCGAGGACCTGCATGGTCCGGCAGCAATACCTGCGCGACGCGGCTTCGGATCCGAGCTGATCGAAAAGGTGGTGCCCTATGAGATCGGCGGAGCTGGCTCGCTGCGCTTCACCGATGCCGAGGTGATCTGCACGATGGATATCCCCCTCTCGAACGAAATTCACCCCAGCAGGAGCCTGGAGGACCCGCCCGACGATCTCCAGCATTGAACACCGACACTCCTGCGCCGAAAGGCGGCCGGGGCCAGGAGCGTGGAGTTGGAAGGGGCTGACCCAGCACCGACCGAGGTGGCGCAACGGCCCTGGGGTTTGCCGAGTTGCCGCCGCACCAGCCTTCAAATTCTCAAAATGATGGAACTTCAGCGACAACAAAGAGTTCGGAGCGCGGCGACGGCGAGCGCGCTGTCGTGATCTCGCGACTCACCTTGAAGCGGGAGGAACCTGGATCAACAGGAGCTGACCATGAAGTCCCATACACTCGAACAACTACACGCAATCGCGGAAGTTGATACGGTGTGCCCGACAATGACGCGGAACCAACGCCTGGAGCGCTGGGCAAGTCTTCTTGAGCGTCATCCTGAACGGCGCCTCGGAGCGCTTCCGGGCACCGAATATATGAGCCCCGACATGCGCGAAAACGCCTACTGCGTGCAATCCCCCATCAGCGTCGCGTTCGAAGATCCGATACTGCGGGCGCAGGGTCTGGAAGGCGACACCTATGGCGAGGCAAAGCGCTTTTTCGAACTGTCCAACTGGCAGTTGCACAACATCGTCTGCGATTGCCACGTCGGTGCGACCATGAAAGCCGGGTGGGTCGCCGTTCGCGTGCGCGCCGCCATGGGCGAAGGTTTCAATATCTTCGCCAGGCTCAGGGCGCTGCTCGGACGTTGACCGAGACGCCATCTCGAATGCGTCGACGGAATGAACAGTCGGTCGACGCATTTTTCCTCCTTGGCGGCAAGTGACGTCGCTTCAGGAGCTTCGAGGCTCTGACCCGCTGCCGATGGTCGGATCGGGCACCACCGGACCGCGCTCGGCTTCCGATCCTTCCGCCTCTATTTCCTGCACGGCCTGGTCCCAATGCTCCTGCTCTCGGCCCGGCGGGCGGCCTTCGCGCTCCCAGATCTCGTAGGCTCGTCGCTTTATGAGTTCTTCCTTGTCCATTGGAAACTCCTCCTGCGTGCCCCAATCTCCGGCAGGCCGCTTTGTTCCCTCCGGAAACAAAGGCAACGCTTTTGGAGCGATCCGGACTAGCCGCACCGGAGCGACACGGAACCCTTGGGGGATTAGGCCGTTTCCGAGCATCGGCGCAGTGGTGGATGACTTGGGAATGCCCGCCGCTCGAACTCTTGGCGACGAACACGCCAATGATGTGCCTGCGCCACGCCTTGCCGCCCCGTGTGGCCTCGGCCAATCAAAGCCTTGCAGCGGGACCCCAAAGGGTGGGCGCGGCGCAAATATTGGGCTTGAGATCATGACTATTGTCTTTTCGGATCGTCGCGAGGCAGGACGCGTTCTCGCTGATAAGCTCGGCCACTTCGCAGCGCGCGATGATGTCACCGTGCTGGCGCTGCCGCGCGGCGGCGTGCCTGTCGCCTACGAAGTCGCACAGGCATTGAAGGCACCGCTCGACGTTTTCGTCGTGCGCAAGCTCGGCGTTCCCGGTTACGAAGAATTGGCCATGGGCGCGATCGCGACCTCCGGCGTACGCGTCCTGAACGACGAGATCGTCGAAGGCCTCGCCGTGCCGCCCCATGTCATCGACGCGGTCACGGCCAGCGAGGAGAGGGAGCTTTTACGCCGCGAGCACCTCTATCGCGGCGAGCGGGTGCCACTCCTTGTGGAGGAACGCACCGTCATTCTCGTGGATGATGGGCTCGCCACTGGGTCGACCATGCGCGCGGCAGTCAGGGCGCTGCGGGAAAAGCGGCCGGCCCGCATCGTCGCGGCCGTTCCGGTCGGCAGTCCCGACACCTGCGAGGCGATGGAGAGCGAGGCCGACGAGGTCGTCTGTGCGACGACGCCGCAGCCGCTCATCGGCGTCGGGCGCTGGTATGAAGACTTCTCCCAAACGAGCGACGACGAGGTCCGCGCCCTTCTCGCCAAGGCGGGGCGACCAACCGCACCGTCCGGCCGCGATGCGCCGCAGAATACGGCAAGTCGATTGCACAAGCACGTCGTTCGGCTCTCCGGAGACGCGCGAGACTACGACGAGCTCTTGGCGGCGATCGGCGAGGCGCGCTTCGTGTTGCTCGGTGAAGCTTCGCACGGCACACACGAGTTCTATGAGGAGCGCGCGCGGATCACGCGGCGGCTAATCGAGGAGCAGGATTTTGCCGCCGTTGCTGTCGAAGCCGACTGGCCCGACACATACCGGGTCAACCGCTATGTTCAGGGAACAGGCGAGGATATCGACGCGGAAGAGGCGCTCGCCGATTTCCGACGCTTCCCCACCTGGATGTGGCGGAACAGGGTCGTCGTCGATTTTGTCGAATGGCTGCGCCGGCACAATGAAGCGCCCGGCAAGGGCAATCCGAAAGCCGGGTTCTACGGGCTCGACCTCTATGCCTTGCATGGCGCGATGAAGGCGGTGCTACGCTATCTCGAAAAGGCCGACCCGGCCGCGGCGGAGATCGCGCGTCGCCGCTATGCCTGTTTCGACCATTTCGGCCCTGACCCGCAGGCTTATGGCTTCATAGCCGGCAATGAGGTCGACAAATCCTGCCAGGAGGCTGTGGTCGCACAGCTGGTCGAGATGCTGAAGCGGCGCCCGGCGAAGGCCGAGCCGCGCGAAGGCGCCGTCGCGGACGAACTCTTCGCGGCGCAGCAAAACGCCCGCCTCGTAAAAAATGCGGAGGCCTATTATCGGGCCATGTTCCTGGCGCCTGAATCGACCTGGAACCTGCGTGACCGGCACATGGCCGAGACGTTCGAAGCTCTCACCGCTCATCTCGGCCGGCTCGGGCGATCGCCGAAGATCGTGGTTTGGGCGCATAACTCCCATCTTGGCGACGCCAGGGCGACAGACAGGAGCCTGCATGGCGAAATCAACCTCGGACAGCTTATCCGCGAAAAGCATGAGCGCGAGGCCTTCCTCGTCGGCTTCACGACGTATCAAGGAACGGTGACGGCCGCGTCGAACTGGGACGGTCCGGCGGAGCGCAAGGCTGTCCGACCTGCCCTGGCGCGCAGCTATGAGGCGCTACTGCATGCTGTCCCGGCCGATCGCTTCCAGCTCGATCTGCGCGGCGACGGCGAAGCCCTGCCGCGACGGCTCCTGGAGCGCGCGATCGGCGTCATCTACCGGCCTGAGACCGAACGGGCCAGCCACTACTTCCATGCCGACCTTGCCGCGCAATTCGACATGCTGCTGCATTTCGACGAGACGCGGGCGGTTGAGCCGCTGGAGCGC
Organism: Mesorhizobium sp. B2-1-1; assembly: GCF_006442975.2. Lineage (NCBI taxonomy): Bacteria > Pseudomonadati > Pseudomonadota > Alphaproteobacteria > Hyphomicrobiales > Phyllobacteriaceae > Mesorhizobium > Mesorhizobium sp. B2-1-1. Next base: position 4,959,008 of record NZ_CP083954.1, read on the forward strand.
AGCTCGCAATGGGACGCCGGCGAGCTCGCGGAGACCTATCCGTTCGGGGTTTAGGGACCGATCCAGTTGAGATGGAGATCGCCATGGTCTCAGTCCTGAAGACAAACGAGAAGGCCGTGCAGGTTCCCGCCGGCGGCGCAATGCTCGCGGGCAACCTGTCGCTGCCGCAGGAAGCCCGTGGGCTCGTCCTCTTCGCTCACGGCAGCGGCAGCAGCCGGCACAGCCCGCGCAACCGCTATGCGGCCGGACGGTTGAACGAGGCGGAACTCGCCACGTTGCTCATCGACCTGTTGACGACCGAAGAGGAGCGTATCGACCAGATTACCGCCGAGTTGCGGTTCGACATCCGCTTGCTCGCCGATCGACTGGTTCAGGTTACCGACTGGCTGCACATGTCCGAGGAAACGTCGGCGCTGCGCGTCGGTTATTTCGGCGCGAGCACAGGGGCTGCCGCGGCGCTGATAGCTGCGGCCGAACGTCCGGATCGGGCGGCCGCCGTCGTCTCGCGCGGCGGGCGTCCGGATCTTGCGGCACCTGCCCTGCCCCGCGTCCGGGCACCAACGCTGCTCGTGGTCGGCGGCGCAGACACGCAGGTGATTGCGCTCAACCGTTCGGCGTTCGCGGCGCTGCGGTGTGAAAAGGAGCTGGCCATCGTTCCGGCTGCGACGCACCTGTTCGAGGAGCCCGGCGCGCTGGAAGAAGTGGCGGACCTCGCGATCCAATGGTTCCTGCGCCAACTGCCCGCGTGACGCCGGCGCCAACGCCTCATCAGAGAGCCAGATCGATTGGGTCGTCGGCGCGTTAAAAATCATTCCGCGGAGAAGCTTCCATGACAGTCAGGGTTCTGCAATTTCTCGCCATTGTCATTTCGGCCCTCGCGCTCATCCCGGCAGGGGCCCATCTCGCAGCTCTCCCCAACAAGATATCTCTGCCGCAGCCGGAATATTTCACCGTCCAAGGCATCTATTACGGATGGGCGATCCTTGGATTGCTCTGGCCTGCCGCGCTGATCGTGAACGCATTGTTGGCGATCTCCGTGCGCTCACAGGCTTGGCCCTTTTGGCTCGCCCTGCTTGCGGCGCTGTGTTTCGCGATCATGCTCGCGATCTTCGTTGTCTGGACGCTCCCTGCCAACCAGGCGACGCAGAACTGGACGACAATTCCCGCAAACTGGGAAGCGCTCAGGCAGCAATGGGAATATTCTCATGCGGTAAATACCGCGATTGTATTTGCAGCACTCTGTCTCGCGACGCTGTCGGCGCTCTCGTGGCGTCCGGCCGATCTGTAGATTGTCGCCGGAGAAAGTCTCTTTTCCTCCGGATCATTCGCGCCATCGATGCGTTAGGTTTTCTGGAGGTCGCGACGTCGCACCGCCATCTGTCCCGCTGTATCCAACGAGGAGAAAGCGATGCCGGATAAGAAAACCATCGAGAAAGCGAAAAAAGACAAGCGCGAAGGTAAATCGCCCACCACGCAGGCCGGCGAATTCGTGCATGAGGAGATCGAGAAGGTCCGTCGCGGCAAGCACGGCGCGCGCTCGACCAAGCAGGCGATCGCCATCGGTCTTTCGGAGGCGCGCCGCGCAGGCGTCGACCTGCCTCCGCCCAAGAAACGAAGCGTCAAGGAGAGCACCCGCAAGAGCGCCGAATACGCCTATGAAGTTGGCCAGGGCGAACGTAAGCCAAAACGCAGCCCCAAGGTCTCGAAGGCCGTTTCCGAGGTTCTCGAGCACGAGCCGAAGAACACGGCATCCCATGAGGCGCTTTCAAGACAGACCAAGCAGGCGGCGTCGCGCCGGACGGCCGAGGAGCGCTCGGCCGCAGCCAAGAAAGCCTCGGCGACGAAGGGCACTGCAGGCCGGTCCGCCGCCGCACGCAAGGCGGTCCGCACCAAGGGTGCTGCCGGAAGAAAGAAAGCAGCGCAGAAGGCCGCCAGCACGCGTGCGGGCCGAACCTAGACTAGAAGGTCGAAAACCCGCTGCGCACTCTCTCCAGCCGGCTGGTGAGAGGTAGCTGGACCGCAGCCAGCGTCAAGCGATGCGCACTATGTCAGCTGGGACAGTGCGATCGTGTGAGATACGGCCGTCCTTGTCTTTGTCTCGATCCGGCGGGAACAACGGCCCGTGTTCAAGGTTATGGAAAGCTACACCGGTGGTGGAGCTTTCATGACAACCTTAGGGAGACGAAGACATGGCGACTGCGAAGAAGGCGGCGACGAAAGGGCTGGAAGCCCTGTTCCTCGACGGGCTGAAGGATATTTATTACGCCGAAAAGAAAATACTAAAGGCGCTGCCCAAGATGGCCAAGGGTGCCGAGTCCGAGGAGGTCGCGGCGGCGTTCGAGAAACATCGCGTGGAAACCGAAGGCCAGGTCGACCGCCTCGAACAGGTGTTCGACCTGATGGACAAGCCAGCCCGCGGCAAGACCTGTCCGGCAATCGACGGCATTCTCGAAGAGGGTTCGGAGATTCTCGACGACTATAAGGGCGACCCAGCATTGGATGCAGGACTGGTCGGAGCGGCACAGGCGGTCGAGCACTATGAAATCGCACGCTACGGCACGTTGATCGCGTGGGCTGAACAGCTTGGCAAGAGCGACGCGGTCAAGCTCCTCAACGAGACGCTCAAAGAGGAAGTGGCAACCGATGAAGCGCTTACAGGCTTAGGCGAAGGCGGGGTCAATGAGCGGGCTCTTGAGAAAGCCGCTTAGCCGCGGGGCAGCCCGGCGCTAAGCGCCCGGCAGCCTTCCTGTCCAGAGCGGGGTGCGTTCGAGTTGAACTGCGGGTCCTGCTCTGGATTTGGCTGCCGGGACCTCGACAAAACAGGTTGTTAAAATCATCGAACCTTACAGGAGGATCCGCGCAATGCCGGAAGACCTGTCTCGCGAGGAAGAGCAACGCGGTACCGGAAAGCTCATCACCTGGGGTGTCGTGATCGCCGCCGTGTTTTTTATTGGCCTCTTGGCCATATTCGTCCTCAAGCCGCTTATGACGGGATCTTAGAATCCTTTCGAGCCGCAGCGCGCTTGAGCCGCGCCGGAACGTGCTCGCAAGCAATTCGATGACCGCAACAATTCCGGCACGCTTTGCGACGCGGCGGTGATGCGATCGAATGTTCCTCGAAAGGAGTGCCAACCATGCCCCTGACGCTCAGCAGCCCCGCCTTTGCCGACGGCGGAGAGATCCCCGAAGCCTATACTCGTGACGGCAAGAACGTATCTCCGCCTCTGAAGTGGGCCGGGGTACCGGACGGCACAAAGAGCCTCGTCCTTGTCGTCCAGGATCCCGACGCGCCGAGCGGAATGTTCGGCCATTGGGGGGTGTTCAACATATCGCCGGAGGTGCAGGAGTTGCCCGAAGCGGAAAGCGGCAGACCGGGTCCACAGGCCCTCAGGCAAGCGCGGAACGATTTCGGTAACGCCTATTACGACGGCCCTGAACCGCCTGTGGGCCACGGTGTCCATCACTACCACTTCCGGCTGGCGGCGCTCGACACGCCGAACCTTGCTATCCCCGCAAGCACGGGCGTGGAGCGTATCTGGCAGGAGGCGCAAAAACATTTGCTGGAGCAGGCGGAACTCGTCGGAACCTACGAACGTGGCCGGCAATTGAAGGCAGATTGATCCAGGTGCCGTCGTCCACGCGCGGAACGGTTCTTCTCCTTGCCGGTTGTGAGGGAAAGGAGACCTCCCATGTTTGAAAGCGTCATGTGGTTGATCGTCGTCGCCGGCGGGCCATTGCTACTGCTCGTATTGCTGGCCTACGTCATTGTCACTCGACGTCGCCGCGGTCCCGCAGAACGCAGAGAAAGCGATCGAGCCACCGATCGGCTCTATCATCAGGACAAGGATTGATTGTAGCTACTGTGGCCCACAGCAAACTCGATCAGCGGTCCAAACATCCCTCGCACATGTCCCGAAGATCAAATTTCGGGCGAGGCACCCACGCCGGCCTGGCTGCAAAGTGCCCCGCCGCCCTGGCAGGCTTGTTCTTCAGGGCCGGTTTATTGCCCTGCCGCCGTCGCGCTCAGGGACATAGTCGCCCGCGTTGACGTCAAAGCCGGTCCAGCCATCCGCCTCGTAAGCCCTGCGGCGTTCCATCACGTCAACCGAGCTGGACTGACCCAGAATGTCCTCGGCTTCCGGAACAAGCCCATCGTCCACCTTGGCCGTCACCAGCGTACCGCCACGACGTACGCCCTCTGCATAGACATTTGCATCGTTTTCGGAAACGCCCGAATCCGTCAGAGCGCCAATGATACCGCCCGCCGCACCACCAGCCACCGCGCCGGCAACCGCCCCGGTGGCGGTAGCGGCAAGCCATCCGGCCGCAACCACAGGTCCGACGCCCGGAACGGCCATGACGCCCAACCCTGTCAGCAAACCGCCGGCGCCACCGACCACGGCCCCTATCCCTGCACCGCTCGCGGCATCTTCAGCGGCTTCGGAACGATCTCTCTCGTACCAGCCATCCGAGTTGTTGGCGATGATGCTGATATCGGAATGTGGCACTCCGGACGCTTCCAGTTCGCCGACCGCGTCGGCTGCGTCGTCATAGTTGTCGAACAGTGCAGTTACGGTTTTCATTTTGATATCTCCTGATCGGGCTCATTTGCTGTCGGCGACGACGTTGCCCTGATAGTCGAGCCCGACGGCGACACTTTGGCCTGACTTGGTCGCCTGGCCGCGCCAGATGCCTTGATCGTCCTTGGCAAGCTTCGACACATTGGAATAGCCGGCATCCTCGATGCGGCTCTTTGCCTGGGTCTCGGTGAAACTGTTTGCGCCGGGCACCAGGGCCGCGGCATTGGGCGTGTTCGTGGTTTTCACAGCGGGCGTTGTCGCTCCCGTGATGGAGTCCTGGCCGGCGGCGATCTTTTCGATCATCTGCCGATGCATCTTCAACGTATCGACCGTCTGCTGGGCGAACGTCTTGAGGGCCGCGTTGTCGCCGTCGCGGGCGTAGCTTTCAAACAGATTGACGGCATCGGCGTGCGCCTTGCGCTGCATGTCCACATAGGCCGGATCGATTGGCGGCTGTGCGTTCTGGAGCTTATCCAGATCGGCCTGATGCTGCGCATCGAGCGCCGTCGGCATCTTCAACTTCTGTTCGCCGGCAATCGTTTCCAGCTTGGCGTTGGCCGCGCCGTGGTCCCGGATCATCGTCTGCGCGAAATTCTTGATGCTTTGATCCTGGGCCTTGTCCTGGGCAATCTTGCTTGAGTCGACTTCGAACTTGCCGCCGACGGCGGCCTTGTCGACGAAATCCTGGGCGCTGTCGGCAGCAGCCAAAGCAGGCATTGCGATAAGCATGGAAGCAGCGGCGAGCGAGGCAAGAAGGTGTCGCGTTTTCATTGGCTTTGTCCTTGTCGATGCGCGAACTTACGATGCGCCCTAACAAGCCAGGATGGGCTTTGTTCCGGCGCCGTGCGATGCGCTGCAAGCGCCTTCGGACAGGCCCCACAGCCGGCCAGGAGACCTTCAACATCGGGACCGCGGCGCGGAACAAATCGGCGGCTGCGAGATTTGATTTTAAATGCGACCCATGAGCGTCAATCTGTCGACCGAGCGAACTTGCCGAATTGGGTTCCGAGGAGAGTTCATGGCCAAGATTTCAAATTCCACACCTGCCGCAGCCAGGGGAGAAGTTCAGGCCGGAGCCACACGGGACAAAACGCCCGGATTCGATCCTGCAGTTGCCCCGTTCGAGACCGACGCCGAGGCGGCGGACACGCAGAACCCGGTCACTGAAGCAGGTCCGCAGCGTTCTCTCCGGCCAAAATTCGAAAACGATGCCAGCTTCGCCAACGCGATGCGGCCGGTGGAGAACGAGCCCGAACTGCAGCCCCGCAGCAACTGGCCGCTAATGGTGATTGCGGCCGTCGTACTGATAGCGGCCGCGGTGTTCCTGGCAGCCAGCCTGCTGCGGTAAGGCGCATCATCCTGAGTGCAGACAGCATCAGATAACCCTTGGCTGAGTTCGAGCACTTTTCGCGCGGCCGTCCGCCTGGGTCGTCATCGATCCTGCCTCGCTCGTGGATGAAATTCGGGCGCGCCCTTCATGCCGGAAAGTTCCGTTGTCGAACACAGCAGCCTCGGCCGTGCAGGATCGGAGATGTCGAGCTTGTCCCAGGGAATACGGTACAGGCCGTCGCGACGGCGCAGCCGGAAGAAATCCAGCACCGCCGTACCGATGGTCGAGGCCGAGAGACGCTCGAAAGCGGCGTAGATACCGACATGGAATTCGGTAACGACGAAGTCGTCGCCGGCCGGTTCGGCTCGTATCTCCTCGATATAGCCGATGCTTTCGCCTTGCCGCGAGAGAACGCGTCGTCCGGCCAGATGTTCGAGGTTGACGGTGGACATCATCAAGCTCCCGGAATGCGTCCGATGACATGGTCGCGCAGCCAGTCCTGCCAGGCGAAGATCGAGGTTTCGCGCACATCGATATCGAACTGGATGTCGACGCCTATGTCCTGGACCTTCTTCCAGGCGATCCGGTGCGGCTTGCGATGGCGTTTGCCGCCCCACGCTGCCGCGAGCTGCGTCATCCAACGCCCTGGCCGTACGCCGAGGCGACGCGCCAAGGTGACGGAGCCGAGCTCGACCGCGATGATCCTCGGCGGCTTGCCCGGCCGCAACTCCGCCACCAGCCCGTCGATCTTGCCGATCTTGACCTGTTCGCGGTCGACGATCTGCTTGTCGAGGATGTCGCGCAGCAAATCCATCACGTGCCTCCGAATATCTGCAGGGGAATGGTCACCACGGCGAGCACGAAACCAAGCCCGATGATGAAGATCACCGCGGCATTCGAGACAATGCCGTTGCGGTGCTCGCCGACATAGCGCTTGTCGTTCAGCAGGAAAAGGAAAGGAATTACCGTCAGCGGCAGGCTGGCGGCGGTCAGCGCCATGGAAAAAATGGTGAGCTTCAGCGGATCGAGCCCAAGCATGATGGGGATGGCGGCCAGAAACAATGATACCGTGTAGACGGCACTGAAGCCAGGATCGTCGCGTGGCTTGAGGTTTTCGCCCCAGTTCCATCCAAACCCTTGCGCCACCAGATAAGCCTGTTGCAGCCCAACCTCGAGTGCGGCGCCGAAGCAAGCGATGGCGAGCGAGGCAACGAACAGGACGAACCCCCAGAAGCCGAATATCGGGATCAGCATCAACGGTAATTGATGATAGTCGTCGACCTGATCGATGCCGTGCGTTGCAAGCACGAGCGCGGCCACCATCAAGACGCCGATCGAAATGGTGCCGCCAAAGGCCATGCCCAGTCCGGCGATGGCCCGATTGGTTCCGAGATAGCTTCTGTCCCACTGGTCCTCGATCGCCCCCGAGGAATAGAACATGAACAGGTAAGGCGATATCGAAGCGCCAAGGATGCTGACCGCCATGAACCAGTAACTCGCCGCATCATGGGTCGGCAGTGTAGGCACCGCGCCGGACGCGACAGCTGTCCAATCGGGCTTCAGCATCATCGCTGCGACCACGAAGCACAGCGTCACGAGGCCGAGTATCGACACGCCTTTCTCGATCAGCCCGAACGTGCCTTTCCACAGCAACAGCCATGCCATCAAAGCCACGGGTAAAGCCCACCATTGAAAGCCAATGCCGGTGGCAAGTTCGAGCGCGATGGCAACACCACCGATCTCGGCGGACAGCACCATGAAATTGACCAGCAGGGCGGCAAGCAATGGCCATAGCGAAACGTTGAAGCCAAATCGTTCCCGGATCCCGTCAGAGATCGTGTGATGGCTCACGGCGGCAAACCGGCCGGCCATCTCGACCAGAAAAATGATGCAGATGGTGCCGAGAACCACCGCCCAGATCAGCTGAAACCCGAAGGTCGCACCTGCCTGGGCTGCCGTCGCCATCGATCCGACTTCCAGGAAGCCGCCAACACTGGTGACGATGCCCAGCGATATTTCCAGGAGCTTCTTCATGGCTTCGGCGCGAAATATCTGAAGTAAGCGGCGGCCAGGGAGCGCGTGGCCGTCCGAATATCTTCCTGAGCCTCCTGCACTTGCGGGCGGCGGTCCGCTTGCACTCCCGCCTGGGCGCGGTTCACCGCGATCGACAGGTCCTTGACCGCCTCCGCCAACGCAGCCTGCTCGGCAGGTTCAGCCGTAGTGGCCGATCGGATCTTCGCGTCGATATCGGCCAGTGTCGTGCCGGCCGATTGCAGCGTGCCCGAAGCATATTTGGAAGGGGCAGCTCCCGCCGCCCAGGCATCAAGCGTCATTGATACGGTCTGCGCCGTCGAGGCGGCAGTTCGGGATTGCTGTTCGATCTGGTCCGAGGACGAGCACGCGGTCGACATGGCCATGAGCAACAGCAGGCATGCGCTGTTGCGGCCAAGGCGACGGCCGCTAAGAATTAGATCCGGCGTTGGACCCGCCACACGAATGACCTCCCCCACCAACGAAAACCATGTTCGGCGTAAGTTTTGATCTAGCGCGCCCGCCCTCCCCGTCAACCGAGGCCACGATCGAGCCCAGCACGGAGTGCAAGTCTGTCGGCCGCGGCAGGTGCCAAGCGGCAGCGACGGGGACCAGCTCGAGCGGAACAAAGGATCGGCAATCGGATTAACGAGGAGTCGGGCGGTTCGACTTCCATCCTGATCGCCGCGCCGCCCGAACGATCGACTGGCAGGGAAGGACCCCTCGATGCCCCGTCTCATTGCCTGGATAGCCATCGTGGTGATTGTGCTTGTCGCGGCTTGGATATGGTTCGGGCGCGATACATCGGGCAGCGGGGGCGGCAGCCAGCCGGCGCCTCACGCGATAGACCAGAACGGGTAGTTCAGTCTGGATGATCCTGCTCGGCGGCGCTCCGGGTGCGCTCGGCTTTGTACTCGTGGATCAGGCCCAGAATCTGAGCCTTGACCGTCTCGCGCGCCTCAGGTTGGACGAAAGGCATCAGCCGTTCGACAATTTCGCCGACCGTCTGCGGGAGATCCGCGGCGGAATCGGTGAGCTGGCTGCCATGTTCGTAGACATTGTCCGTCAATTTCTTGTCGAGGTCGGATAGAAATCCCATCGTCGCACTCCCCATCGCTGCCATGCCCGCTCTCTCAATGGCTCGCCCGACAGAAATGTTCCGCACAACGATCCTGGCATTGCAGACCGGCTGGATTCCGATGCCAGTGGCCGGAGGAGTGTCGCTGCGCGATCACGTCAACGCAATGTCGTCTGGCCCGGATCCCCTCGCCTGGCCTTCGACGGGATCAGTTTCCCGGCATTGGCCCGCAATCCCCTGACGAGCTCTTCCAGATAGGGAAGCAGTTCGAAAATCAGGATCACGGCCATCACGCAGGCAATGTAGGTCACCGGCAGCTGCTCCGATTTCCAGACAAGTTCGAAGCGCGCGGTTTCCGTCCCCGCCCCGAACAAGGCGAGGAACTGTCCCCAGTGGAGGGAAATGACGCTGACCAGCCCCATCAGCGGGATCATCTCCAGGAAGCTGTGAACGTGCTGCTCGATCGGCGTGACGGTGCGGGCGGTGGTGGCGTAGCTGACGTCCCACATCGCTGTCGCCTCGTGGACGAAGAAGGTGACGATCATGATGAGAATGATGAGAGCATTCACGTCAAGAAACATGGCGGCCAGCAAAGGTATTCCGACCTCGGCGAACATCAGAAGGTGGATCAACGACTCCTTGGCGCCTGTCGTCGATTCGATGTGAGAGGCGCGATGGCAGATCCAGTCGGCAAATCCGGCGGCCAACCAGACCGGCAGCAGGAAATACATCAAGATCAGCACGGTAGGATCTGACAGCATGACATCCTTTCGCGCGGGATCCCGTTCGAGGTCGCTACTGCTGCCCCGGCATTTCGGTGTTTTCCTGGGGATTTTTCCGGACACCCGCGGCTGGCGAAGTATCCGTCGGCGCGTTACCGCCCCGGTTCTGTTCAGGCGCCCGCTTCAGTGGCGAGGTATGCCAGCCCATGTCGGCATAGAGAAATCCTATGAGGAAGCCGATGATGATGATGGCGGCTATCACGAGCGAAAGCACTGCATTGCGTCGCACCATTGCCAGGCTCCCTTCCCAAGCCGAACAGCCGATCACGAAAATAGTTCCACGACCGGCCGCGATCACTCCTCGGTCGCGTCGGCTTCGACCCGCAAGATTCGACCCCAACTCTGCACGGAGCCGCGGGAACAATCGGTGACGGGCGAGGTTCGGTATCGGTTCTTCAAGGACGATCTCGATGAAACCTGCCGTAACCGACCGTATTGAAACAAAAAAATACAACCATCCCACAGGCGGATGGGGATCCCTGAGGTCATTGGTCCGCAAGGCATACGGCGAAGGCCTGCTGATGTCGGGCATATGGAGCACGCTGCTCAAGCAGAACAAAGCCGATGGCTACATGTGCGTTTCCTGTTCATGGGCCAAGCCGGCCGATCCGCGGCCCTTCGAGTTCTGCGAAAATGGCGCGAAGGCGACCATGTGGGATCAGACGAAGCTGCGTTGCGGCCCCGATTTCTTCGCACGACATACGGTCACCGAACTGCTCGACTGGCCGGATCGTGACCTCGAAAAACAGGGCAGGCTTACGGATCCCCTGCGCTACAATGCCGTAACCGACCGCTATGAACCGGTTTCCTGGGATGACGCGTTCCTCGAGATCGGGATGGAGCTTCGGCGGCTCGATCCGAAATCGGTCGTCTTCTACACATCCGGCCGGGCCTCGTTGGAGGCTTCGTTCATGTATCAGCTCTTTGCGCGTATCTATGGCTCATCGAACCTGCCCGATTCTTCCAACATGTGCCACGAATCGACCTCGGTCGGGCTGCCCGAATCGATCGGCTCGCCGGTTGGAACCGTGCAGCTCGAGGACTTCTCCCAGTGCGACATGATGTTCTTTTTTGGCCACAACACCGGGGTGACGGCGCCGCGGCTGCTGCATCCGCTGCAAGAGGCTCGTCAACGCGGGGTGCCGGTGTTCACCTTCAATCCCTTGCCGGAAAGGGGGCTGAAGCGCTTCAAGAATCCGCAAGATCCCCTTGAGATGCTGTCGCCGGGGCCCGGCACGAAGATGTCCAGCGACTTCTTCCAGGTCCGCAGCGGCGGCGATATCGCCGCCATGACCGGCATCGCCAAGGCGGTGCTGGCGCTCGACGACGCGGCACGGGAACACGGGAATCCGCGCGTCCTCGACGTCGATTTCATTGCCGAGCACACGGATGGTTTTGCCGAATTCGAGGCTTACCTGCGGGCAGCCAGGTGGGACGAAGTCGTCAGGCGCTCGGGAATAGCGCAGGCGGATCTCGAACATGTTGCCGAGGTCTACAGCCGCTCCAATGCGGTGATCGGCAATTACGGCATGGGTTTGACACAGCACCGGCACGGTACCGAGAACGTGCAGATGCTATGCAACCTGCTGCTCATGCGCGGCAACATGGGAAAGCCCGGCGCCGGCATTTCACCGCTGCGTGGCCATTCCAATGTCCAGGGCCAGCGCACTGTCGGCATATCCGAAAAGCCCGAGCTCGTCCCGCTCGACAAGTTCGCCCGGTTCTATGATTTCGAGCCGCCACGCGAGAAGGGTCTCGACACGGTCGAGGCCTGCGAGGGCGTCATCGCCGGCTCGGTGAACGGCTTCATCGGACTCGGCGGCAATTTCGTTCGCGCCGTTCCCGAAACCGGCCTGATCGAGAAAGCATGGCGTCGGCTTGGGCTGCATGTCGAAGTCGCCACCAAGCTCAACCGCAGCCATCTCCTGCCAGGGGCGGTGACCTATCTGCTGCCCTGCCTGTCGCGGCTGGAAAGGGACCATCAGGCGAGCGGTGACCAGACCGTTTCAATGGAGGACTCCACCGCCTGTATCCACGGCTCCTTCGGTTCGCGTCCGCCGGCTTCACCGCATCTGCTTTCCGAACCGAAGATCGTGGCGGAACTGGCCAAGGCCACCGTATCGGGGGTGAGTTCGATCCCGTGGGATAAATGGGTCGCCGATTATTCCCTTATCCGCGATGAGATCGAGCGTTGTTACCCGCAGCATTTTCGTGAGTTCAACAAGCGGTTCCTGACGCCGGGAGGCTTTCACCGCGATATCAAGGCCTCGAAACGGGTCTGGGAGACGCCGAACAAGAAAGCCAATTTCAAGCTGCCGACGACGCTTGAAACAGACCCGGACATCGATGTTTCGGGTCACAATGTGCTGACGCTGATAACGGTGCGCTCCAATGACCAGTTCAATACCACCGTCTATGGGTACAATGACAGACTGCGCGGCATACACGGCACACGCATGGTCCTGTTGATGAACGAGGCCGACATTCAGCGGTTCGGATTGAGCGCCGGGCAGGAAATCGATCTGGAAACCCATGCCGATGATGGCGTGGAGCGGCGGGTTCGAGGTTTGCGCATCACCCCCTACTCCGTGCCCGAAGGCAACTGCGCCGGTTATTATCCGGAACTCAATCCCCTGGTTCCTCTGTGGCACCGGGCCAAGAAGGCTCACGTCCCCGCCGTCAAATCGGTACCCGTCAGAATTGTTGCCAGGGAACCCAGAACGAGAAGCTCGGCGCGCCACTAAAGCAATCCAGGAAAAGTGTGTACGGCTTTCCGGGGAAAAGCGCGGTGCGCTTTCCCTTAGGAATTGCGCAAAAACAACAACACAGAGTGGTTAGCCGTTTCCGCAGACGATGAACTGCTCTATGGCGGTCCCAGTCTGGTGGGCTAGGCCGGTAGCTAGCCGCCAGCCGGCTTAGGGGATGCCGGCTGGGCCGGTTGGGTGCCTTGCTGATCTCCGCCGGTGGTGGTTTGTGGGGTGGGGTTCGTGTCGGTTGTGGGGTTTTTGTCGACCGGCTGACTGTTCGTATCCGCTTTGGATTTGTCGGGATCGGGATTGTTGCACCCGGCCAGACAGACCAGTGCCAGCATCAGCAACACGGCTCTCATATCGATACTCCTTCGGTGGGAGATGGCGAAGCAGCCTGCCAAGCTTCCATCCGGTCGAATCGCACCGAAAGCCCCTGCCTGGCCGCGCTTCTGGCCAACATGCGATCCAGTTCGGCATCTTCGATCGGGCTGCGCATCACCTCACGAATGGCCCTGCAAGCCAACTCCGTCGACACGAAATCATATCGCCTGCTCCTGGTCAGCACATATTGCTCGACCAGCATTTTCACACGCCGGAGCGCGATCTTATCAGCATGTTGCATCATGTTCCTCCTGCACGCGCCGAACTGCGGGACCATCCGGTTGTTCCCGCCCGAATTCCGAAAATCCATCGCCCGGCCAAGAGCAGAAGTCAGACTCCCGACAGGCGCCGACCGGACGATACCGATCCACGGAACAATCATCTCCTCTGCTGGTTCGGCCGGCACGACGGAGGAAATCATGACGGATGCAAAACTCGCAGTGGTCACCGGCGCCTCGAGCGGCATAGGCAAGGAACTTGCGAAACTCTGCGCGAAGGATGGCTACAATCTCGTCGTTGCGGCTGATGAACCGGCAATCCAGCAGGCCGCCGAGGCACTCGGCTCACATAACATCGCAGTCGAAGCCGTCGAGGCCGATCTCGCGACCGTCGAAGGCGTGGATCGGCTGATCTCCCGAATTAGCGAGCGTGACATCGACCTGCTGTTTCTCAACGCTGGACGCGGGCTCGGCAATGGCTTCGTCGACCAGGACTGGGGGAAGATCCGGCGCATCATCGACACCAATATCACCGGAACGGTGTATCTCGCGCATGAACTCGGCGCCAAGATGGCTCGCCGCGGGCGCGGGCGCATTCTTTTCACCGGGTCGATCGCCGGTTTCATGCCCGGGACTTTCCAAGCCGTCTACAACGGCACCAAGGCATTCATCGATTCCTTCGCGATCGCCTTGCGTCACGAATTGCAGGACACCGGCGTCACGGTGACCGTGTTGATGCCCGGCGCCACGCAGACACGCTTCTTCGAACGCGCCGAGATGATGGACACCAAGGTCGGCACCGACGAGAAGGACAATCCGGCCGACGTTGCCAAGGCCGGCTACGAAGCGATGATGACTGGCGAAGAACAGGTGGTCAGCGGCTGGAAGAACAAGCTGCAGGTCGCCGCTGCGCATGTCACGCCAGCGGGTACGCTGGCCGAACAGCACCGCGAGATGGCTGCGCCGGGCTCGGCGTCCCAGGACTGACCGGCGGCATCTCCGGCGCCACGCACGAGAAACGCGCGTCTCACCAATGAAACGCACCCTCGAAACTCAGGAGCAACATCGTGAAAGCCCTTACATGGCACGGCAAAGGCGACATACGCTGCGACCAAGTGGCCGATCCCGTCATCGAGGATGACCGCGACGTGATCATCAAGGTTACCTGCTGCGCCATATGCGGCTCCGACCTCCACCTGATGAACGGTTACATGCCGACGATGAAATCGGGCGACGTGCTTGGCCACGAGACGATGGGCGAAGTGGTGGAGGTTGGTCAGGGCCATTCGAAATTCAAGAAGGGTGACCGGGTGGTGGTGCCGTTCAACATTTCCTGCGGCGAGTGCTGGTTTTGCCAGAACGGGCTGTTTTCGCTTTGCGACCGCTCGAATCCCAACGCAAAACAGGCCGCCGAAGCGATGGGTCAATCGCCGGCCGGCCTTTTCGGATATTCGCATCTTGTCGGCGGCTATTGGGGCGGACAAGCGGAATATCTGCGGGTTCCGTTCGCCGATGTCGGTCCGATCAAGGTGCCGGAGGGAATGGAAGATGAACAGGTGCTGTTTCTCTCCGACATCTTCCCGACCGGCTACATGGCGGCAGAGAACGCCGGCATCGAGCCGGGCGATACGGTCGCGATATGGGGTTGCGGCCCGGTTGGCCAATTCGCCATCCAGAGCGCGTGGATGCTCGGCGCCGGCCGCGTCATCGCCATCGACAAGGTGCCGGAGCGGCTGGCCATGGCGCGTGAACACGGCAAAGCAGAGACGCTCGACTTCAGCAATTCCAATATCTACGACGCACTGATGGCGATGACCGACGGCCGCGGCCCGGATCGCTGCATCGACTGCGTCGGCACTGAATCCGACCCCGGCGCCAGCGCCGACGCCATGCTCGACAAGGTGAAGGCCGCCGTCTATCTCGGCACCGATCGGCCGCATGTGCTGCGAGAGGCGATCTATTGCTGCCGCAAGGGCGGCACCATCTCGGTTCCCGGCGTCTATATCGGCCTGGTCGATCACATCCCGTTCGGCGCCGCGATGAACAAGGGGCTGACCTTCCGAATGGGCCAAACCCATACCCAGCGCTATCTCGAACCACTTCTGGCCAAGGTCCAGAATGGCGAGATCGACCCGTCTTTCGTCATCACCCACAGAGCCGAGCTCGAAGCCGGGCCGGACCTCTACAAGACCTTCCGAGACAAGCAGGATGGTTGCATCAAGGTGGTTATGCGGCCGCATGGCTGAGATGTCGCAATTCCAGAGGCAAGAGCTGTCTCATTCCCGGCATCCGTTGGACGCCCGCCCGATCGGCATTGGCAGTTCGGAACCTTCTGCTGTGTCGGCGATTGACCCGCTGAGTTCGGTTCAGAAGAAGGGTGCCGCCATGGCCAACGAGAATTCTCGCTCGAAACCCGTTATTCGGTCTCCGAACACCGATGGTTTGCCACACCCGAGGCGAGACGCCGGTGATACGGACGCAGGGGCGAAATCGCCGACGCCGAAGACTGCCGGAGGATCTCACCCTTCAGCCCCTCCCCTGGACAATCCCACAGCCAATCGAAATGCCGGTCGTCCCCGTCAGCCCAGCACGACTCCGCGACCGACGGACAAGCCCTTGGACTGATCCTGTGGCGCCCTTCGAGTGCCCGTCAACGCGAAACGTCGCGCAGCGACCCCAGGTCGGCCAGCGCAGCCAGGATAGCTGCTTCAGTCGCCGGCTTGGGCACGAATTTGCAGTCGCGAAAGGATGCCGGTAGGTCGCGCGCGCCAAATCCCGTCATGAGGGCGAAGGGAACACCCTGCGCCTGCAATGTCTCCGCGAGGGGCAGGCTCGTTTCACCGTTCAACTGAATGTCCAGCAACGCCATGTCGATCTTGTCCGAGCCGACGAGACGAAGCGCCGCGGCTACCGAAGGCGCGGGACCGACCACCTGGTAACCGGCGCTACGCAGGACTAACGCGGTGTCTTCCGCGATTAGCCATTCATCCTCGACAACCAGGACGCGCGGTCCGTCGTTCACGACCCCTCCTTCCGGTTAACGGGAAATGCGATCTGAACGTTGAGGCCTTCCTTGCGAAAAACGGTTTCGACATGGCCGCCAAGCCTGTAGCCGATCTCTCCCTGCAGCAGCGTGAGGCCGAAGCCGCTGCCGACGGGTTCATTGACAGGGGGACCGTCCTTCTCGCGCCAGGTAAGCGTAAACATGTCGTCAGCGATCGACCACATCACCACCACCTTGCCACGAGGTTTGGAAAGACCGCCATATTTGGCCGCGTTGGTGGCCAGTTCGTGGACGGCCATGCTAAGGGAAAGGCCCTGTTGCGGTCCAAGTTCTATCTCCTGGCCGTTCAGTTCGAACCGTTCAATGCCAAACGGCTCGAGCTCCTGGTGAAGCAGCTCGCTGACCGAAGCTTCCTTCCAGCTTTTCCGGCTCAATAACCCATAGGCCCGCGACATCGCATGCAAGCGCCCGATCAAGGCTTCCGCGAATTCATCCTTCGACACGGATTTCTCCCGCGTGCGGCTCGCAATGCTGACGATCACCGCCAACATGTTCTTGACCCGGTGGTTGAGCTCAGAGATGAGAACCTGCTGATGTTCTTCCGCCTGAGCCAGAGTGGTGACGTCGACCAGTGTCACGACCACACCCTGAACGCGGTTGCTCTTGTCCCGATAGGGATTGATATGGACCATGTGAAACCGCCCGGCGCTGTCGCGCGCAAGGTGGTGGTTCAGGGTCTCGCCTGTCTCGAACACCTCGGCGATATGCTGCTTCAACTCGGGATACTCCAACTGGCTCGACAGGTCCGTCAGCGGCCGGCCGACGTCGGAGGGTCGCAGACTGAAGAACGACGAAGCCGCGGGCGTGAAGGTCCGCACCACCAGATTGCGATCGAGGAAAATGGTCGCGATCTCCGTGCTTTCGAACAGGTTGCGCAGATCGCTGTTGGCGTGATCGAGTTCCTCGATCTTGTTCGTCAACTCGGCATTGATAGTGTTCAGTTCCTCATTGAGCGACTGCATTTCCTCCTTCGAGGCCTCAAGTTCCTCATTGGTCGACTGGGCCTCCTCGTTGACAGAGACGAGTTCCTCGTTGGACGATTTCACCTCTTCCAGTGCGGTCTCATATTCCTCGATCGTCGATTGCAGGCGCTCCCTCGCATCGCGCAGTTCTCGCTCCAGATCGGCGGTGCTGTCGGTGTCATGGCTGCCGCCTTGGTCTGTGCGGATCTGCGTAGGTCCCGACGGTTCGAACAGGACGAGATAGAGCGGCTCGCCATTGTCGCGTTCCGCCAGCGGCTCAATGGTGAGCTTGATCGGCTGGATCCGCTCATCATCCTCCTCGACCGTGAGATTTTCCCGTATGACGGTCCGGCGCGTCGACGTCGCTTCCCGCAGCGCGGCGCGCAAGTCGAGTCGCAGCCCACGGCGCGCCATTGTCAACAGTTGCCGGCTGGGAATGCCTTGCGGCGCTTCGAGATATTTGCCGGTGCGAGCTGAGTAGTAGACGACATCGCCCTCGGCGTTGACCAGCACATGCGGGGGGGCGAAGCGCTCCAGCACCTGCGCCTCGACCGCCTGGCGTAGGGGATAACCGGCGGCTCCCTTCCTCAAGCCAGTGCTCTCGGACGGGAATGCGCCTGAACGGCCATCGCCGATCAGGGCCGGCAGCCTGACATGCGGCGAGGCATGCTCCCGCGCCTGGAAGATGCGATGTTTCTTGTCGACGGTAGCGAACAGATCGTCGTTCTGTCCGACGCTCTCCGAGGTGCCGAGGAAAAGGTAACCGCCAGGCTTCAGGGCGTAATGAAAAATAGGAATGACCCGGCTCTGAATGGCTGGGCCGAAATAGATCAGCAGGTTGCGGCACGAGACCAGGTCCATGCGTGAGAAAGGCGGGTCGCGAACGACGCTGTGCGGCGAGAAGATGCACAGCTCCCGTATCTCGTTGCTGATGACATAGGTGTCGCCGTCGCCATTGAAAAACCGTTGGCGGCGTTCGGGGGAAAGTCCCTGCAGCAAGGCTTCGGGATAGCGCCCTGCCCGCGCCACCGCCAGCGCCGGTTCGTCGATATCGGTCGCGAATATCTGGATTCGCGGAACGACCGGGAGCTTTTCCACATGTTCGCGTAGCAGGATGCCGATGGAGAACACCTCTTCGCCTGTGGCGCAGCCGGGAATCCACACCCTGATGATGTCGTTGGCGGTCTTGCCTTCGAAGAGTTGCGGTACGATCTTTCGCTCGAGCAGTTCGAAGGCCTCGGGATCGCGAAAGAAGTTGGTGACGTTGATCAGCAGGTCGCGAAAAAGGTTCATCACCTCGCGAGGGTCCTTCTGCAGCCATTCCACGTATGCGCCAATGGATTGCATCTGCGCGATCTGCATGCGCCGCTTGATGCGTCGCAGGAACGTCTTGGTCTTGTAGCCCGAGAAATCATGGCCTGAGTGGCTGCGCAGGATGCCGTAGATCTGGGACAGGAGCTTTTCCATACCCGCCGTGCGGACGCTATCCTCCTCCGTCAACCCATTCAACGCGTCGAAGCCGCGCGTGAAGGCTTCCAGTTTCGTGCCGATGTCCTCGGCGGGCGCGGCTATATCGATAAGTCCGCTGGTGATGGCGCTCTGCGGCATATCGGGGTTGCGCGGGCCGTAGCCGTCGGAGATCTGCGCGACGGTGAGCCCGCCATGCTCCTTGATCGCCTTGGCGCCCAAGGTTCCATCGGAATCTCCGCCCGACAGGATGACGCCGACGGCATGTTCGCCCTGGTCTTCGGCAAGTGCGCTGAAGAAGATGTCTATGGGTTTGCGCTCCTGGCTGAACCCATTGGGCCGGCGCAGGCGCAGCATTCCCTTGTCGATGGTCATGGTCACGTTCTGCGGCATGACATAGACGTGGTTCGGTTGAACGATCATGCCGTCCGCCGCGATTTCGACCGCCATTTCGGTGTAGCGGCCGACGACCTCGTGCAACAGGCTCTCTCGCTTAGGGCTGAGATGAGTGATGACGACGAACGCCATGCCGGGCTGATCGGCCATGCCCTTGAACAGCCCTTCCATCGCCGGAATCCCGCCGGCGGACGCGCCGACGCCCACGATGGGAAATCTTTTCGCCTGGGCTGTCACTGGAAGTTCCCCTTTCGGCACCTGTGTGCGAAATCACTTATGAAGCAGGCTGGACAGCAGGTAAGCATAGGCGCGGCGGAGATACGGAACAAGTCGCGACGGATGGCGTTGAATTTAGAGTTCACGTGTTCAATGACCAAACGTCCATTCTGAAACAAAGCTCCCGACGCACATGGAGTCAACGGCGTGGAATTGCTCGACGATTTCGGCCGGGCTCGTGCCGAAACGCCGGCAGGCTCGGCCAGGGAGACTGTTTCCACGAGATACCGGTCGAGAAAGGATGACGAGGTGCGCGATCTGCAAGGGGTGCATCTTCTGATCGTCGAAGACGAATGGATGGTAGCCGGAGATCTCGCCCGCTATTTCAGCAATATGGGTGCGATCATCCTGGGACCGGCAGCGACGGTCGAACAAGCATCATTGCACACTGAATCGGCCGAGGCTGCCATCCTCGACGTCAACCTCAACGGGCGACGTGTCTTTCCGATCGCGGACGAACTGATGCGCCGCGGCGTGCCGTTCGTGTTTTTCAGCGGTGACAGCGATATCGCCATTCCCGAACATCTCCGGCATGCCAGCAACCTGCGAAAATCCTCGGGCAGCGGGGCTGTATTCAACGCCCTTTTCCCGCCGCAAGGCCCGGCTGAGGCGAGCGGCTTTGTGCCAAGTTCGCCGGATGACGTGTTTTCGCTCCTGCCCAAGCTCAGGCTTGCGGCACGTCTGTTGCTGGGGGATGTGGAAGCCTCCGACCGGCTTGTCGAAAGGACGCTCGAGCGAGCGATCCGTGACATCGACCAAAGGCGGATCGGCCAGTCCACCGAAGACTGGCTTAACGCCATCATGCGCGATTTGGCAAAGTCCGGCGGCGCAAGGCTTCTGAACTGAGCCGAACCAGGTTTCCGATTGATCGCCAGCCGGCCCTCGGTCAGCCCTTTTGGTCACGCTCGACGAACTTGTTGAAACGGCTGGTTTGCCCGCCGCCGGTGTTGGCCTGGTAAAGAAAAGCCAGACGGTTCTCATCGAATATCCGAAAGAACTCATCCCATTCGACTGGTTCGAATGCCTCCTCGGGCTCGCCGAAATCGATCCGCAGGATGCCGCCCTCGCCCTTGGTTCGCACCACTGCCGGCCGGCCGTTCCGCTCCTCGGCCCATTTGCGAATCTCCTCGTGATTGGTGGTCGTCTGCGATTGCGACATTGAAATCTCCTTTCAGCCAGCTCTCTCGCCGCGCACGCACCGCGGCAACTGTTGAGCGTCCTAACAGCACACGGCAGGCAATGTTCCAGCACCCGTCGCGTGGTGCGATGCGCCTGCTGTCGAATGAAACCGCCAGGAGAACTTTGTTGATGCGCAGGGAACAAAGCTTTTGCCGAGAAGTTGGGGGCGCCGAGGTCACCAGTCCGAGGAGTTGTCGTGAAACGTATACTGGTCACAGGGGGCTGTGGTTTCATTGGTCGCCACGTCGCACAAGAATTCGCCGATCACGGTTATTCGGTTTGCATCCTAGATGCATTGCTGGATCAGGTGCATGCCGGCGAAGCGGTCAACCTTCCCGCTGGAGCCGAACTGATCAAGGGCGACGTGCGCGATCGCGAAGCCGTCACCAAGGCGCTGAAGGGCGTCGACGGGGTGGTTCACCTGGCTGCGGAAGTCGGCGTCGGCCAATCCATGTACGAGATCGCCCGCTATGTCGGCGCCAACGATCTCGGCACTGCAACACTGCTCGAGGTGTTGATCAAGCACCCGGTCGAGCGGATCGTCGTCGCGTCTTCGATGAGCGTCTACGGCGAAGGTCTGTATGCCACGCCCGACGGCCGGCGCGTCGGCAACGCCCGGCGCAAGGCCAACGACCTCAAAGGCGGACAGTGGGATCCCTTGTCGGCGGACGGTGAACCTCTCTCGCCGTTGCCGACAGACGAAGAAAAGCCGATCGATCTCGCCTCCATCTATGCATTGACGAAATATGCCCAGGAACGCGCCGTGCTGATCTTCGGCGAAGCCTATGGCGTCGATGCGGTGGCGCTGCGCCTGTTCAACGTTTTCGGCGCCGGACAGGCGCTTTCAAACCCCTATACCGGCGTGCTGGCCAACTTCGCCTCGCGTCTGGCCAACGGCAAGCGGCCGATGATCTTCGAAGATGGCCAGCAGAAGCGCGATTTCGTTCATGTACGTGACGTCGCCCGCGCCTTTCGCCTGGCACTGGAGCAACGCCAGGCAAAAGGCCACGTCATCAACATCGGAAGCGGCCGGGCTTATGCGATCCGCGATGTCGCGCGCCTGCTGGCCGAGGCCATGGGAACGCCGGACCGCTCGCCCGAGCTGCTCGGCAAAGCGCGTTCCGGTGACATTCGCAACTGCTTCGCCGACATTTCCAAGGCGCGCGAACTGCTGGGTTTCGAACCAGGGCGGCAGTTGGAGAATTCCCTCGGCGACTTCGTTTCCTGGGTGCGCAACACGATTGCCATCGATCGCGGCGCCGACATGAAACGCGAACTCGAAGAACGCGGGCTGGTGTCATGAAGCCGGGTAGGCGCAACCGTCGCGAAGCACCTGTCGCCATCGTCGGCGGCAGCGGCTTCATCGGGTCCAATCTTGCCGACAGCCTGTTGTCGGACGGCGAGCCGGTGCTGGTGATCGACAATCTCAGTCGCGCTGGTGTCGAACAGAACCTTGAATGGTTGTCGCACAAGCATGGAAGCCGCCTCACCGTGGAAACCGTCGATGTGCGCGACGCCAACGCCTTGGCTTCGGCCCTCACGGGGTCGAAAGCCATATTCCACCTGGCCGCGCAGACCGCCGTTACCACCAGCCTGGTTCGGCCGGGCGAGGATTTCGACATTAACCTTAGAGGAACTTTCAACGTCCTGGAGGCGGCGCGACAGAGCGGCGAACGAATCCCGGTGATCTTCGCCAGCACCAACAAGGTGTACGGCAGCCTCCCCGACATTGCGGTTCGCCCGGAGGGCGAGCGCTATGTGCCCTGCGACCCTGCGATCCGCACCGAGGGCATCGGCGAGGGCCGCAGCCTGGACTTTTGCACACCCTATGGCTGCTCCAAAGGCGCGGCCGACCAGTACGTGCTCGACTACGCCAAGTCCTATGGCTTGCCGACGGCGGTCCTGCGGATGAGCTGCATCTACGGCCCGCGCCAGTTCGGAACGGAGGACCAGGGCTGGGTTGCGCACTTCCTCCTTTGCGCGCTTTCGGGGCGGCCGATAACCATTTACGGCGACGGCAGGCAGGTGCGCGACATCCTGCACGTCTCCGATGCAGTTGCAGCCTACAGGGCCGTGCTCGACCGGATCGAGACGATCACGGGCCAGGCGTTCAATCTCGGCGGCGGACCGAAAAATGCGCTCAGCCTGCGCATGCTGTTGAGCGAGATCGGCAGCCTGACGGATCGAGCACTGTCGATCCGCTATGAGGCAGAGCGGACGGGCGACCAGCCCTTCTTCGTCGCCGATACGAGAAAGATGCAAACCACGCTTGGCTGGACGGCGCATGTTTCGTGGCGAGAAGGCATCCGCGACCTCGCCGAATGGTTGCAGCGTCACCGGCTCGAACCCCACGCCGAAGCCGAGAGGTACGTCGCATGAAAATCGCGTTGGTCAACCCATTCTGGACCTACGACGACAGCATCTATTTCGGCTGCCGCCAACCGCATCTACCCCTGGAACTCGGCTACTCGAAAGCCTTGCTCGAACGGGCTGGCCATGAGGTGCTGATGCTGGACGGACAGCTTCAGAAGCTTGACAATTCCAGCCTTTCCGAACGGGTGGCCGAGTTCGCGCCGGCAATGACGGTCGTCACCACAGCGCCGACCTATCTGTTCTGGCGCTGCGCGCCGCCGGAATTGCGCGTGCCGGCCGATTTTCTCAACCGCCTTGCCGGGCGGGGCGGGCGCACCGTCGCGGTCGGGCCGCATGGCTCGGCGACACCGGCGCCAACGCTGCGCAAGCTCGGCGTCGACATCATCGTGCGCGGCGAATGCGAGGAGGTCGTGGCCGACCTTGCACGGCGCGATGATTGGAGTGCGGTGTCGTCAACCGCCTACTTTAGCGAAGCAAGGCTGGTCTCCAACGGCGGCGTCCACGCCAGTTCGTTCATCGACCATCCACCGCTCGAATGGCCATCGGACTGGATCGCCGCGCACGCGCACCACCATCACAGGTTCGACGACCACCAGGTGGGGTTCGGCGCGGAAGTCGAGGCGTCGCGCGGCTGCCCTTACAATTGCAGCTTCTGCGCCAAGATGGATTTCCGCGATGCCTATCGCCGCCGAAACCACGAGGCGGTCGTGACGGAAATAGACCGGCTGATCGCCCAAGGTGTCGGCTATATCTACTTCATCGACGAGATTTTCCTGCCGCAGAAAGCCTTGCTGGAGGCACTGGTCGACCGTGATGTGAAATTCGGCGTACAGACCCGCATCGACCTGTGGAAGCCCGAACTGCTGGAATTGCTTGGCGCGGCCGGTTGCGTGTCAATCGAAGCGGGCCTCGAAAGCCTAACGGTGGAGGGTCGGGCCATGCTGGCCAAGCGCTGCCGGTTGGGCACGGAGGAACTCGCCGCGCTGCTCGTCGATGCAAGACGCCATGTTCCGTTCGTCCAGGCCAATCTGATCGGCGTGGTCGAAGATGACCCTGCCCTGGTCGACTACTGGCGAAACCACCTGATCGACAACGGGGTATGGGCCAATGAGCCGGTACCGCTCTATCCCTACCCGAGTTCGCCCAGCTATCGCGAGCTTTGGGGCGAGCCCGATGACATCGCGTGGGAGCGCGCGCATGAACACTATCTCGCCTCGTTCCAAAAATTCAGCGACATCCAGGAGAAGCGCCCGCGTCCGCTGGCGGAACTGGAGGCGACATGTTGCGGACACTGACCCCGCGTTCGCGGCGCATCCTGATGACGGTCGATGCCGTGGGCGGCGTGTGGCGGTACGCGCTTGATCTGGCGCGGGAATTCGTGGACGGCGGGGACAGCGTTTTGCTCGCCGGTCTCGGCCCGGAACCATCCACGCAACAGGCCGAAGAAGCACAGTCCTTGGCGACACTGACCTGGCTGAACACGCCGCCGGATTGGATGACCCGCAATGCCAGCGACCTCGATGCGTTGCCGGGGGAGTTGCATGCGCCCATTCGTGACCACGCCATCGACCTTGTTCATCTCAATGCCCCGACGCAGGCAGTGGGGCTCGATGCGCCCTGCCCTATCGTGGTGGTCTCGCATTCCTGCGTGGTCACATGGTTCCATGCCGTCAAGGGACAGGCGGTGGACAGCGCATGGGATTGGCAGAAGCAGCGCAACAGGCGCGGCTTCGACACGGCCGACGCCGTCATCGCGCCGAGCCACAGCCACGCCGGCATGCTCGAAACCTGCTATGGACAAATCGCGCGTCTTAATGTCGTCGCCAACGGCGCCCGCCCGGTAGCGAAAGCCGAAAAGCGTCAACCGCTCGTCTTCGCCGCCGCCCGCTGGTGGGACGAAGCCAAGAACGCGATGGTGATCGACCAGGCCGCGTCGATAACGCAATGGCCCGTCTTTGCAGCCGGTTCCACGCAAGGTCCGGACGGCCAGCGCGCCGGCTTCAGCCATGCCGTCGCTCTCGGAGCGCTACCGCATGATGAGATGCGCTCCCTGATGGCGCGCGCCGGAATCTTCGTGTCGCCATCGCTCTACGAGCCGTTCGGCCTGGCGACGCTGGAAGCGGCCATGTCGGCGACGCCGCTGGTTCTATCCGACATCGCCACCTACCGCGAGTTATGGGACGGGGCCGCGTTATTCTACGACGCGCGCGATCCGCATGATCTCGCCGCCTGCATCAACCGTCTCTCCGCGGATGCGCAGCACAGGCGGGAGCTCGGACGGGCAGCCCTGCGCCGGAGCCGCAGGTTTTCGTTGGCGAGGCAGGCAGCGGCCATGCGCGACGTCTACGACAAAGCGGCCCTAGCGATGGCGGAGCGCTGATCATGCGCTTTCTGTTCTATACCCATTCGGTCGTTTCCGACTGGAACCACGGCAACGCACATTTCGTGCGCGGCGTCATGCGGGAGCTGGTCGCACGCCAGCATCAGGCGATCGCGCTGGAGCCGGCGGACGGCTGGAGCCGCTCGAATCTGCTGGCCGAGAAGGGCTCCTTCGCCATCGAGCGCTTCAGGAACGATTTCCCCGAGCTGATGCCGGTGACCTACGATGCCGGCTTCGACCACGAGGCCTGGATCGCCGATGCGGACGTGGTGGTCGTCCATGAATGGACCGAGCCGGACCTCGTCGCGCGCCTTGGTCGCGCCAGGGCCAACGGCGGCAACTTTATCCTCCTGTTTCACGACACCCACCACCGCGCCGTGTCGGCGACCGAGGCGATCTCGGCGCTCCGGCTGGAGCATTACGACGGCGTCCTCGCCTTTGGCGAAGCCCTGCGCGAGAGCTACCTGCGCGCCGGGTGGGGCAAACGCGTCTTCACCTGGCACGAGGCGGCTGACGACCGCCTGTTCAGACCGCATCCTGAGATCCGCCCGACCTCCGATCTGATCTGGATTGGAAACTGGGGCGACGACGAGCGTACCGCGGAGCTCAAGGAATTTCTGATCGAGCCGGTGCACGAACTCGGCCTCGATGCCACCGTTCATGGCGTGCGCTACCCCAGGCAGGCGCTCGCCGATCTCGCAGCCGCCGGCCTGCGCCATGAAGGCTGGATCGCCAATGCCGACGTGCCGAAGGCGTTCGCAACGCATCGTGTCACGGTGCATGTTCCGCGCCGCCCCTATCGGGAAGGCCTGCCCGGCATTCCGACCATCCGCGTGTTCGAGGCGCTCGCCTGCGGCATTCCGCTGATTTCGGCCCCGTGGTCCGACACCGAGCAACTGTTCAGGCCAGGCGTCGATTTCCTGTTTGCGGACAATGGCTCCCAGATGCGGCGACACCTCCGGGCCGTACTCGGCGACGCGGATTTCGCTGCCTCCCTGGCGGCGTCTGGTCTCGAGACCATCCGCCTGCGGCACACATGCCGGCACCGCGTGGACGAGTTGTTCGGCGTGCTCGCCGAATGCGGACCTCAACACATCACCAATCCGACCGCCGCAAAGGAAGCTGCTGAATGAAGATCGCTTTTTATGGATCGAGCCTGTTGTCGTCCTACTGGAACGGCGCCGCTACCTATTACCGTGGGTTGCTCAAGGCGCTTTCCCAACTCGGCTACGAAATCACCTTCTATGAACCTGACGTCTATGACCGCCGGAACAACCGCGACATCGAGGCGCCGGATTGGTGCGCCGTCGTCGTGTACGAGGCGACCCAGCACGCGCTGATGCAGGTGGCGGCGTGCGCCGCCGAGGCGGATATCGTCGTCAAGGCGAGCGGCGTCGGTTTCGAGGATGAGGCGCTGCTGCGCGCCGTGCTCGATCACGCGCGTCCTGACGCGCTCGTCGTGTTCTGGGACGTGGATGCTCCGGCGACGCTCGGCCAATTGCGCGATGAACCGGACCATCCGCTGCATGCCGCGCTGCGGCAAATCGATCTTGTGCTGACCTATGGCGGCGGCGACCCCGTGGTCTGGGCCTATCGCGCCATGGGAGCGAAGGAATGCGTGCCGATCTACAATGCGCTCGATCCTGAAACGCATCATCCAGTCTCCAGTCAGGCGCGTTTTGCTTGCGACCTCGCTTTCCTCGGAAACCGGCTGCCGGACCGTGAGGCGCGCGTCGAGGCGTTTTTTCTCGATCCGGCCAGCCGTTTGCAGGAGCAGCGTTTCCTGCTTGGCGGATCGGGCTGGGGCGACAAGCCGCTTCCCGCCAATCTCAGTTGGCTCGGCCACGTCGGCACCCGCGACCACAACGCCTTCAACGTCACCCCGAAGGCCGTGTTGAACATCAGCCGCGACAGCATGGCCGCAAACGGCTTTTCGCCCGCCACCCGGGTTTTCGAGGCGGCGGGCGCCGGTGCCTGCCTCATCACGGATGCGTGGCTGGGCGTCGAACTGTTCCTGAAACCCGGCGAGGAGATCCTGGTCGCGCGCGACGGCGGCGATGTCGCCGAAATCATGCGCACCTTGACCCCCAACCGGGCAAAGGCGATCGGCGCGTCCGCGCTGCGCCGCGTCCGCGGTGAACATACCTACGCCATGAGAGCGGCCGTGACCGATACGGTCTTGAGGCGGCACTTCGAGCGCGGGACCGTGGAGGCGGCGTAATGACCAAGCGGCTCAACATCGTCTTTCTCGGCCTGTCCCTCTCCTCGTCCTGGGGAAACGGCCACGCCACGACATTTCGAGGCCTGCTGAAAGGCCTGCATGAACTCGGTCACCGCGTGACCTTTCTGGAGCGCAACGTGCCGTGGTATGCCAATCACCGCGACTTGCGCGATCCCGATTTCTGCACTCTGCGCTACTACGAAACGACGCAGGAGTTGCAACAGGACTGGGCACGATGCCTGCAACAGGCCGATGTCGTGGTCGTGGGGTCCTTCGTTCCGGAGGGGCGCGCGGTCATCGACATTGCCGTGGCGCTCTGCAAAGGGGCGCTCTGCTTTTATGACATCGACACGCCGGTGACCCTGGCAAAGCTTTCGACGGATGAATGCGACTATCTTAGTCGGCGGCAGATTCCGTATTTCGATGTCTATTTCTCCTTCACCGGCGGGCCGACGCTTGGCCGACTGGCGCAGGATTTCGGTGCGCGCCGTGCCGAACCGCTCTACTGTTCGGTCGATCCGCAACGGCATCACCGAACCGCCGACCCAGTCGGCTGGGACCTCGGTTATCTCGGCACCTACAGCACCGACCGGCAGGCAACGCTCAACGCGCTGTTGCTCGAGCCCGCACGGCGCATGCCGGAGCGCCGTTTCGTCGTCGCCGGCTCGCAATATCCGTCCGACATCGTCTGGCCTGAGAATGTCGAACGAATCGAACATTTGCCGCCGGCCGACCATGCCGCATTCTATAGCCGCCAGCGCTACACGCTGAACGTCACGCGCAGATCGATGATCGCCGCCGGATGGTCGCCCAGCGTACGGCTTTTCGAGGCTGCCGCTTGCGGCACGCCGATTATCAGCGATCGCTGGCCGGGTCTCGACAGCTTCTTTCCTGCTTCGGCGATCCGCACGGCCGACAAGGCGGATGACATCGTCGATATCCTGCTCAGGGAATCCGAGCGCGCCCGGCTCGCCATGGCCGGCCGGGCGCGCGAACTCGTCCTGGCAGCACATACCGGTGCGGCCAGGGCCCGCGAATTCGTGTCGCTGCTGACACGACCGAGAGCGGCGATGATCGATCTCGATATCGGAACCGCAGCATGACTGAAAGACAGGAGAAAACAGCGATGCGGCAAACAAGAAAAGCGCGAAGGGCGAAGACAGTGCTTGTCGCCGGCGGCGCGGGTTTCCTCGGCTCGCATCTTTGCGAAACGTTGTTCCGCAACGGCTGGCGTGTGATCTGCGTCGACAATTTCCTTACCGGCCGCATGGACAACATCGTCTCGATCATGGACCAGCCGCGCTTCCGGCTGATCGAGCAGGATATCTGCCGGCCGCTGAACCTCGGCGAGCCGGTCGATCGCGTTTTCAACCTGGCATGCGCTGCTTCGCCGCCGCGCTACCAGGCCGATCCGATACACACGACACGCACCTGCGTCATCGGAACGCTCAACCTGCTCGAACTCGCCGCCCGCAACAATGCGCGATTCCTGCAGGCGTCGACAAGTGAAGTTTATGGCGACCCGGAACAACATCCGCAACGGGAAGACTATGTTGGCCATGTGAACTTCACCGGCCCGCGCGCCTGCTACGACGAAGGCAAGCGCACCGCCGAAACGCTTTGCTTCGATTATCTGAGAGCAGCAAAAGCCGATATTCGCGTGGCTCGCATCTTCAATACCTACGGTCCCAGGATGGACCCCGCCGACGGCCGCATCGTCTCGAACCTGATCATGCAGGCGCTTGAGAAGCGCTCGATGACGATATTCGGTGATGGGTTGCAGACAAGGTCCTTCTGCTACGTCTCCGATCTGATCGAAGGTATGATGCGCCTGATGGATCTCGACCCCAATCCCGGAAAACCTGTCAACCTGGGCAATCCCGGAGAATTCACCATCATGCGACTGGCATCCATGGTGAGAGACATGACCGGAACCAAATCGGATCTGAAATTCCTGCCCTTGCCGCAAGACGATCCCCGCCGCAGGCAGCCCGACATCTCGCGTGCGAAGGCGCTGCTCGGCTGGACGCCGAAAGTGCCCCTCAGGCAAGGGCTGATGCAGACGATCGGATACTTCTCCAATCTCGAAACCAGCGAGATCGACGGCCGGATGACAGCTATTGCGACAAACGCAAGATCGGGCAGGTTGCAGGACCTTCCGGCCTGAGGCCAGGCCGCCGCAGCCACGTGTTCCGGCATGACCGCTCAAGCACGGTCATGCCTCCTGTCGCACTTTTGCGGATTGCGCGGAACATCCTGGCAAGCTCGGGGTTTGACGATGAGATCCCGCTATGGAGAACGGACCTGTGCAACCCAAACGATCCGCAAAGGATATCGAGCAGATTGCGGAAAGAGAGACGGCTGCCTTTCTGCGACGGGCCTCCATCACCTATCTCGAGTGCTGCGTCAGCCTAATGATGACGCATCTGCAGCGCGAGGAAGTGGCCACCATTCTCGAACGCGAAGCGGACATGCTGCGGAGACTGGACTGATCGTCACGGCCCGGACCTCTCCAGGAACCGTAGCAGCCCTTTCTTGTACCGCGTTGCCGCAGCTACCAGCCTTGGCTTCTCCGGGCCATGCTCGGATCGGGCAGCAACGTCCCAGAGTCCCAGTTGAAACGCCAGGTAGCAAGGTTCGAGACAGTCAATGAGGCCGGTATCGATATTGAGCCGCTCCCCGGCTTCCATGCGGTGGACCAACGTCGCTAGCTCGCTGTCGGAAAATCCATATTCGACGCGAGCGCCGGCAATATCCCACTCTATGGGCTGGCAGCCGATCAAATCATGTCCCCGGCAGTGATCGACGGCATCCGTCTTGATCAACGTCCCGTCGTCACAAACGAGAAACTCCCACGGGTGAAGCCTTCCGTCGATCTCGACCCGTGGCAGCGCTTGCGCAGGGGCACGCTTCGAGAACCAGTTCCGCAGTTCCGCCGCGCGCCGCTCACCCAGGGCTTCGGCGCCATTGTGGACGGCCATCTCAGCGAGTTCCGGCAATCCAGCACCCAGTTCCGGAGTTCTGAGATTGGCCGCACGCCAAGCGAGATAGTGTGCGAGCTCCGCGACAAGCCTGTCTCTGGACAGGTTTGCCTGATCCATTGTCTTTCCCTCGATCCACCGTTCAACCAGAAAACCGTGACAAAGCCCGACGATCTGCGGTCCGAAGCCGGCTTCGTGCAGCATCTCCGCGGTTTGCATCTTGCGCTGCCCGGTTTGACCGAGGCCGGCAAATTTGACGAGCCACCGATCGCGTCCCGCGGACGCCAGGAATTTTCGCCGCTCGATGCCGCGTTGAATCGGCGGCCAGAGCCTCTCCTCGGCGTAGTGGAGGTTTCGCCACTCTCCAGCGGATATTTCGGTCAGGGCCAATTGCGGGCTGCCGGCAGCCTCCGCCACCCAATCGCGTAGCGTCGGCATTTGCGCGCCGCCCGGGAAGGTGCGTTCGAAGGCCCGCGCCACATGTTTGCGGCAACCCGACCATGTCTCACGAACCTCCTTAGAGGCTTCGGCACCTGGGCCGCCGGAATGGCTGGGGAACAGGTGAATGCGATCCCTATCGATGCCCAGCCGCCGCAGCCATGCGACGACGGCATGCATCGAACTGCCCGACAGGCCGGGGCCCTCGTCGACGACAGCGAAGCAAGCCGAGGGCTTGTCCCTCCAGGCGCTGATCAATTCCGGGTCGGCGTTGACATACCTGCGGAAAGGATGGCCGATCGGGCGCACGCTGATGGGTCCCGGCGCGTCGATCGCCGCGGCGACCAGGGCGGCAAGCCCGAGGCCAATGCTGCGGATGCCGATGACGCATGTATTCGCGTCGAGGCCTGATGCCCGCGCCGCGCCGAGATAGCTTTCAGGATAGAGCGCATAATGCGCGTATCCCTCGGCCGTGCCGGTAAGAACCTTGCCCCGGCAGTCGAGCGCGGCCAGCATATGCCTCAGCATGGGATCGACGGCGCCGGTCACTGTGAAGCCGCTTCGCCAGGACCTCGCCACTTCCGCCGCAAGGCCGACCAGCAGCTTGGCACCTTGCCGCTGCCTCGGCGAAGGGGTGTCCCCGCCGCGGGCCTCGAACTCGACGTCGGCCAGTGCCTGGACCAGTTCCGAGACCTTGACGAACAACCCTACCAGCGCAGCGTGGCGTTGAATGCCGCAGGGCCTGCAATCGAGGCTTTCAGCCATTTCGCTTGCAGCCTCGCGAAGCTGTCGCGCGTCTTCCGTTCGTTTGTGGTCGCCGTAGACGATCATCCACCGATTCCAAGCTCGCCGTGCGCCAACGCGGCATGCGCGGCTTTGATCCATCCTGCCGCGCGCAATTTTTCCACATGCCAAGGAACATTCCGGCAAGCTGACGGTTCGGGCCCAGGAACTTACCTTGGACAGCACAGGACGGCAATTTCGTGGGATCGAAGAAAGTTCGTGTCGGTATCGTCGGTGTAGGCAATTGCGCATCCTCCCTGGTGCAAGGCCTTTCCTATTACCGAGACGCAAAAGGCAACGAGCCGATCCCCGGGCTGATGCACGCCGATCTCGGCGGGTACCACGTCGATGACATCGAGGTCGTCTGTGCGTTCGACGTCGCCAAGGGCAAGGTCGGGTGCGACGTGGCCGAAGCGATCTACAGCGCCCCGAACAACACGTTCCGTTTTGCCGATGCGGTTGCAACCGGGGTTCGCGTGGAGCGTGGCCCCACGTTGGACGGCATCGGCAAATATCTGCGCACGGAAATCGAGGAAGCGCCGGAGCCGGTTGCCAATGTCAGCGAAATCCTGCGGAACAGCGGTGCCGATGTGCTCGTCTCGTACCTGCCGGTGGGGTCGGAGGAAGCGACGCGCTTTTATGCCGAATGCGCCCTCGAGGCCGGCTGCGCCTTCGTCAACTGCATACCGGTTTTCATCGCGTCACGGCCCGAATGGCGCCTGCGTTTCGAGGAACGCGGGCTGCCGCTGGTCGGCGACGATATCAAGAGCCAGGTCGGCGCGACAATCGTGCATCGGTTGCTGGCCAATCTCTTCCGCGAGCGCGGCGTCCGCATCGACCGCACTTATCAGTTGAACTTCGGCGGCAACACCGATTTCCTCAACATGCTGGAACGCGAGCGGCTGGAATCGAAGAAGATCTCGAAGACGCAGTCCGTGACCAGCCAGTTCGATGTTCCCCTGGAGCCGGGCAACATTCATGTCGGCCCCAGTGACCATGTGCCATGGCTCACCGATCGCAAATGGGCCTACATCCGGGTTGAAGGCACGACCTTCGGTGGAGTGCCGCTCAACGCCGAACTCAAGCTGGAAGTCTGGGATTCGCCCAATTCGGCCGGCGTGGTCATCGACGCCGTGCGCTGCGCCAAGCTGGCGCTTGACCGCGGCATCGCCGGCGCGCTGACCGGTCCGTGCAGCTATTTCATGAAGTCTCCGCCTGAGCAGTTCACCGATGCCGAAGCTCGGCAGCGCACGCTCGCATTCATCACAGGCAGGGACGAGCCTATGCTCGATGCCGCGGAATGACGACGACCTTCTTCCTGATCCGGCACGCGGCACACGACAATGTCGGCTCCTATCTGGCCGGACGGATGGGCGGAGTTCGCCTTGGCGAATCCGGCAGGGCTCAGGCGGCGCATCTTGGCCGCCGCATGGCCCGCGAGCCGATTGCCGCTATCTGGTGCAGCCCACGCGAGCGCACGCAGGAAACCGCCAAGCCGATCGCGACTGCCTGTAATGTCGGCGAAATCGCGATCTGCGCCGAACTCGACGAGATCGACTTCGGCATCTGGTCGGGAAAGACGTTCGAGGAGCTGAACGGCGATGCCGGCTGGCAGGCGTGGAACAGCCGGCGGCAGGAAGCAAGCACCCCAAGCGGCGAAACCATGCTGGATGTCCAACAGCGTATCGTCTCGCTGATGGATCAGGCTCGCGAGCGGCATCAGAATCAATGCGTCGCGCTGATCAGCCATGCCGACGTGATCAAGGCAGCCATCTGCCATGTGCTTGGTCTGCCCGTCGGCGACAGTTTTCGCTTCGATATCGACCCCGCCTCAATCACGACGATCGTGTCCGGAGACTGGGGAGCAAAGCTCATCCGTCTGAACGAACTTGCCTGACGAGGACTTGCCGGATGCAGATGGTCATTTTCGGTCTCACCGTCACGTCTTCATGGGGAAACGGCCACGCCACCCTGTGGCGTGGCCTGATCCGCGCGCTGGCCCGGCACGGCTGGTCCATCACCTTTTTCGAGCGCAACACCCCCTACTATGCCGGTGCGCGGGACCTCGATCAACTGGATGGCGGCAATATCGTGCTCTACCCCGACTGGGAGGACATCCGGAGGGTCGCGGAGCAGACGATCAAGCAATCCGACGTCGTCATCATTACCTCCTACTGTCCCGACGCCGTGGACGCTTCGCGCCTGGCGCAGCAGGCATGCCGCGGGCTGCGCGTCTTTTACGACTTGGACACTCCGGTCACTCTGGCGCGCCTCGATCAAGGTGAACGCCCACCCTATTTCGGGCCCGAGGGCCTTGCCGATTTCGATCTCGTCCTGAGTTACACGGGCGGCTCGGCAATCGATGCACTCAAGTCGGTCCTCGGTGCACGCCACGTGGTGCCGCTCTATGGCCATGTCGATCCCGACCAACACCGGCCGGCAGCACCTAGGCCGGAATTTGCGGGCGATCTGTCCTATCTCGGGACCTATGCGGCAGATCGCCAGGCCGGCGTCGAGAAACTGCTGGTCCGTCCGGCCGCACTCCTGCCTGACCACCGCTTCATCATCGGCGGTGCACAATATCCACAGGAATTCCCGTGGAGCGACAACATCTTCTTCGTCAGGCATCTTCCGCCGGCAGATCATCCAGCCTTCTTTTCGTCGTCCCGCCTGACGCTGAATGTGACGCGCGAGGCGATGGCGCAAAAGGGGTGGTGCCCTTCGGGCCGGCTGTTCGAAGCAGCGGCATGCGGCGTGCCGATCGTCACCGACACCTGGCCGGGCCTCAGCAGTTTCTTCGAACCCGGTAGCGAGATCCTGCTGGCGTACGACACAGACGACGTGATCGCGGCGCTCAAACTGCCATCGCACGAGCTCGATGCAATTCGAAGCCGTGCGCGTGAACGGGTTCTGGACGAACACACATCCACGCGGCGCGCGGCGGAACTGGATCGCATCCTGAACGAAGCCTTGCAGAGGTCGGCCGGCGAACCGATGAAGGAAGCAGTCTGATGTTGGGCATCGTGCCCGCTGCCGGACGCGGCAGCCGCATTCAACCGCTCGGCTTCTCGAAAGAGCTGCTGCCGGTCGGGAGCCGGATCGATGGACAGACAGAGCGCCCATGTGCCGTAAGCGAGTACCTGGTGCGGCGGATGGTGCGCGCCGGCGTCGACAAGGTCTGTTTCATCATCGGATCGGGTAAATCCGACATTCTCGAATACTATGCCGCGGGCTACGGAGCGGCGACCGCTCTGTTCGTGGTACAACCCAACCCCGTTGGCCTTTGCGACGCCATCTTCCGGGCAGCACCCCTCGTCGCACCGGACGAGACGGTGTTGATCGGGCTTCCCGATACGATCTGGTTTCCCGAAGACGGCTTCTGCCGTCTGCCG
Source organism: Mesorhizobium sp. B2-1-1 (assembly GCF_006442975.2). Taxonomy (NCBI): domain Bacteria; kingdom Pseudomonadati; phylum Pseudomonadota; class Alphaproteobacteria; order Hyphomicrobiales; family Phyllobacteriaceae; genus Mesorhizobium; species Mesorhizobium sp. B2-1-1. Next base: position 4,994,070 of record NZ_CP083954.1, read on the forward strand.
GACGACCGGCTGTCATTCCTGCTCTTCCCGGTGGATCGGCCGGAATTCTTCGATGCCGTGGTTCTCGACGAGGAGGGCCGGGTGCGGGAAATCCAGGTCAAGCGGCAGGACGCGGCGACGAACTGGATATGGGGCGCGTTCAAGATGCCGGGCCATGTCCTGCACCAGCTCGCGGCACTCTGGCGCGAGCGGGATTGCTATGACGAATATATCGGCACGTTGATCAACGCCTACCTGACGGCGGGCGGTCAGGCGTATGGGGTGAAGGCAGGGGCCGCCTACGTCGATGTCGGCACTTTCAACGGTTATCGCGCGGCCCTTCGGCTGCTCGACGACGATGCTGCGTCCAAACAGCACCGGCCCACGATGATCGCGCCTACTGCACATTCGCATGCCGTTCCGGGCGAAGGAGCTTAGCCATGCTGCATTCCCATGCTGAAATCCAACGCCGTATCGATGCCCTCGGCCCATGGTTCCACAACATGGAACTAGCCGGCGTCGAAACTGCTCCGGACCATTTTCTCGGTAACTACCCGCTGGTCAAATGGCGCAAGTTCGCCTATGCCATTCCAGCCGACCTGTCCGGCAAGTCCGTGCTCGATATCGGCTGCAATGCCGGTTTTTATTCCATCGAAATGAAACGGCGCGGCGCCGGTCGCGTCCTCGGCATCGATTTCGACGAGGCCTATCTGGCACAGGCGCGCTTTGCCGCCGAGATCGCGGACTGCGACATCGAGTTCCAGAAGCTTTCGGTTTATGACGTCGGCGCCCTGCGCGAGACATTCGACATCGTGCTGTTCATGGGGGTTCTTTACCACCTGCGCCATCCCCTGCTCGCGCTCGACCTGATCCGCGGGCATGTCGCCGGCGACCTGATGATCTTCCAGTCCATGCAACGCGGCAGCGCCGATCTGCCTGCGCTTGAGCAGAATTATCATTTCTGGACGCACGACCTGTTCGATCGGCCGGAATTTCCGAAACTGCATTTCATCGAACATCGATATGCCGACGATCCGACCAATTGGTGGATTCCCAACCGCGCCTGCACCGAAGCGATGTTGCGCAGCGCCGGCTTCGAGATTTTTTTGCACCCCGAGCAGGAGGTTTATTTTTGCCGTTCCGCCGGCGATCCGGCCGGCGGCGGCGCCGTCTACCCGTCGAAAGGACAGATCCATGATTGAAGCCGCGATGATCTGGAACGAGCCCAACAACAAATCGCATTGGGATCCCGAGCTCGACCCCGATTGGAGCCGCTTCGCCGCCATGGCAATGTTGTCGGCGGATGCGATAGCGTCCGAGAACCCGGCCCTGACCAAGGTGCTCGGCGGCATCTCTCCGATCGACCCCGGCTTCGTCACGCGCATGAAGGAACTCAGATTGCTGGACCACGTCGATGCCGTCGCGGTGCATGGCTTTCCGCTCGACTGGAACCTGTGGCAGATCCAGGAATGGCCACAGAAGATCGGTGAGATCGCGGCCGTCACCGATCTCCCGATCTGGGTCAGCGAAGTTGGCGTATCGACCTTCGGCGCCGACGAGATCCAGGTCTGGGGCCTCAGGCGCACCGCTGAATTGCTGCTCGGCAACGCTCCGCGCATCCAGTGGTACAGCCTTTATGATCTTCCGCGCGAATGGGAAGCAACAACGCGCCATCGCGAAGCGGAAGGCTCCTCCTACTATCGTCACTTCCATATGGGGCTGCTGCGCCAGGACGGCACGCCAAAACCGGCACTGGAGGAATTCCTGCGCCATACGCCCGAGATGGGGCTGGTGCAGTGGTTTCATTTCGAGGACCCGCGGCTGGACGACGCCGTCGCCTGGATGAAGCGGCTCGGGGTCACCAATATGCGGACCGGACTTTCCTGGGCCGACAGTTTCAGGCCGAATGCATTGAACTGGTTCGACCGACAGATGGAAGCGCTCGCCGATTTCGACGTGACCGTCACCTTCTGCTTCACGCCAGAGCATCGCGGGATGATGCCTCACCACACCAGTCCGCCGCTGGTGCCGGAGGAATTCGCCGAATTCTGTGCAACCATGATCCGCCGCTACGCGCCCGGCGTGGCTTCCACGTCGAAGCGGCGAGCCTCGGCAGCGTGAGGCCCCCATGCATCAACCGTCGGCAACCCTGGGCGAATTCGCGGCCCTGTTGACGGGCAGTGACGCAGCACATGGCTCCGCCATCATGGTCGTCGTCGCGCATCCGGACGACGAGACGATCGGCATCGGCGGGCATCTTGCCGGACTGCGGTCATGCCGCATCGTCCATGTCACGGACGGAGCACCACGCGATCTTGCCGACGCGCAAGCGCATGGTTTCGAGACATGGCAGGACTATGCCGATGCCCGCCGTGCGGAACTGACGGAAGCCTTGGCCGCGGCCGGCATATCGCCATCGGGCCTGACCGCTCTTGGCTATCCCGACAAGGAGGCTGCGGCGAATCTCGTGGCGCTCGCGCAGGAACTCGCCTGCCTTGTTTGCGAACCCGACATCCGCTTCGTCTGCACACATCCTTTCGAGGGAGGCCATCCCGACCACGACGCGACCGCTTTTGCCGTTCACGCGGCCTGCCATCTTCTGCGCCGTGACCGCCGGCCCGTGCCCACCATCATCGAAATGGCCTTTTATTCGGCTGGCCCGGACGGCCCGGTATTTCAGGATTTCGCCAGCGGCACCGGCAGTGATTGCATAGAGGTCTGCCTGACCGAAGCGGCCTTTCAGCAAAAGCAGCGCATGCTGGCCAGCCACCTGACGCAGCAGCGGACGCTGGCGCCGTTCTCGACCCACACCGAGCGTTTCCGGCTGGCGCCGACCTATGATTTCCTGAAGCTGCCCAACGATGGCAGGCTCTACTATGAATCGCTGCCGCTGGGTTTCGAGCCCGGCACCTGGCTGCATGCAAGCGCCCGTGCTCACGAGGCGCTCCGGCTCGACCAGCCATGACGCTCACAGTGCTCAATGTTGCCTATCCTCTCGCGCCGGTGGGACCGAACGCCGTTGGCGGCGCCGAGCAGGTGCTGTCAATGCTCGATCAGGCCCTGACCCGCGCCGGTCACCGGTCCATCGTCATCGGCTGCCAGGGTTCCAGTGCAAGCGGCATTCTGGTGGAAACGCCCGCCGAAGCCGGCGTGCTCGACCAGTCAGCAAAAAACCGGGCACAGGAGTCCCATCGCGCCGCGATCGCCGCTGCCCGCGCCCAATGGCCGATCGACGTGGTTCACCTGCATGGCATCGACTTCGACGCCTACCTGCCTGCCGACGGTCCGACCCTGGTGACGCTTCACCTGCCGCTCGACTGGTACCCGGCCGGGGCGCTGCGCCCAGGGCGCGACGATCTCTGGCTTCACGCCGTCTCGTCAGCCCAGCAAAGAACCGCACCGCCGGACGCAAGCTTGGTTGCCCCGATCCCGAATGGTGTCGATATCGACGCGCTGAACCAGCCGCGGCCCAGGGGCGACTTCGCCGTCGTGCTCAGCCGCATCTGCCCGGAAAAGGGCATACACCTGGCATTGGATGCCGCCAGGCAGGCTGATGTGCCGCTGGTCATCGGCGGGCGGGTCTATCCTTACGAGACGCATACCCAGTACTTTCGCGATGAGGTCGAACCTCGCCTCGATCGTCGGCGCTGCTTCCTCGGTCCGCTCGGCTTCGCCGCCAAGCGGCGCTTGCTCAATGCAGCACGCTGCCTGGTCGTTCCGAGCCTCGCCGCCGAGACCAGTTCGCTGGTCGCGATGGAAGCACTCGCCTGCGGCACACCGGTGATCGCCTTTCCAAATGGTGCGCTTCCCGAAGTGGTCGAGCACGGCAAGACCGGCTTTATCGTCAACAATGTCGACGAGATGGCGCAAGCAATTGTCGCGGCACCCAGCCTTGATGCCGAGACGTGCCGAAGCGAGGCGCGCCGGCGGTTTTCGCTCGAGCGCATGGTCTCGTCCTACATGAGCGCCTATCTGGCGCTGGCCCGGCTCGGCGCCGACCGCAGGCGTCTCGCCGCGGTGCGGTGAAAGAGCAGATGCTGCGCAGCGAGATCATCGGTGATCCAGAGCAATTGCATGCACTGGCGCCGCACTGGTGGAACCTGTGGGAGCAGAGTTCGTCGGCGACGCCCTTTCAATGTCCCGCCTGGCTGCTGCCGTGGTGGCGCACATTCGCTCCGGGGGAGCTGGCGACGGTCGCCATCTGGCGCGGCAACGATCTGGTGGGCCTGGCGCCGCTCTATCTCGAACCTGGCACGGAAGGCTCGAAACTGCTTCCGATCGGCATTTCCCTCAGCGACTATCTGGACGTGCTGTGTGTGCCCGGCAGCGAGGCCCAGGTCGCCGCTGCCCTTGCAGAGAAGATACTCTCGATCGAGTGGTCGCAGTGGATCCTGCCGGATCTGCCGCAAGGCAGTGCCGGTCTGGCGATCGAACATCCCGAATTGAAAGCCGATGGACTGGTCGGCCACGCCGTTTGTCCCGTGCTTGCCACCGACGGCGATGAAACGCTGGCGGGCTGCGTCCCTGCCCGGCGCAGACGCCAGTTGCGCCGGGCGCGCCGCGCCGCATCCAGACGCGGCCGGGTCGAGTTGTCGCCGGCACGAGGCGATCCTCAACTGTTCCTCGACCACCTGATAGGCCTGCACGGGGCGCGCTGGGCCGGAAACGGAGGCGGCGTGCTGGCCGACCCCGCCGTCGAGCAATTCCACAGGTGCTCGCTTCCCCTGCTCGACGCTCGAGACCTGACCCGATGCTGGGTGCTCGCCATCGACGGCAAGCCAATCGGCGTCTACTACGGATTTCACCATCGCGGCCGTGCCTATGCCTATCTTGGCGGTTTCGATCCTGCCTATGCCGAGGAAAGTCCAGGCGCGATCCTGGTCGGCCACGCAATCGCCGAATCGATCCGCGAAGGTGCGCGCGAGTTCGACTTCCTGCGCGGCCAGGAGCCGTACAAATATGGCTGGGGCGCTGGCGACAGGTGGACGATGCGAAGGACTTGGACGCGGAAATGAGACCATGGTTTCGATGGAACCAACATCCGTGCGCCGCCGGATAGCGGTCAGGCTGGCGGTCGAGGACTGTATGGCGGACGCTGTCAGTGCCGAGGCCGTCATCGCCAGGCTGGCGTTGCATCTCCACCCAGGCATCGGGGCAGTCGAATTGGCGGAGATCGTGGCGGAGATCGATCCGGTCGATACTCGAGACAGGGAAAGGCTCCAGCAGATAGCCGGGCTGCTTCGCCGCGGATCGGAGGTTTTTGCCACGTTGCAGAAAACGGGTTCTGCCGTTCGTCACGAACGCGACGACGACGAGACGGATGCAGATGTCGTGACGCGGCTGGCCTCGGGCTTTGATGCCGCGGCAGCGATTTCCCGGGTGGCGAGTGTCCAGTTGGCTTCCCTTGGCGATGAGGAAAGGCTGGCAGCCACGACCGACGAAATCGTTGCATGGCTGACAGCGCAAGACTTCACCGGCGCTGGACGCAGCATTCTGGACATCGGTTGCGGCATCGGGCGTTTCGAACGCGCGCTGTCGGCGTCCTGTGGGCGGGTCGTCGGTATCGACATATCGTCGAGGATGATATCGATCGCCCGTGAGCAATGCGCAGCGCTTGGCAATGTAGAGTTGCGGCGGACCTCAGGCCTGGATCTGGCGGAGTTCGGCGACGCGAGTTTCGACTGCGTTCTGGCGGTCGACAGTTTCCCCTATCTGGTGCTAGCCGGCGTGGCGGAGCGGCATTTCGGCGAAATTGCGCGCGTCCTCAAAAGGCCGGGCAGGCTGGCCTTGCTGAACTACTCATATCGCGAATCACTGTTTTTGGACCGCTCCGATATATGTCGCCTGGCGCAACGTCACGGATTGCAGGTCGTCATCGATGGCGAAAAGCCGTTTCGGCTGTGGGACGGCGACGCCTTCCTGCTTGCCGGCGTGACGGAACATTACCAGCCAATGCCAGTTCGGGCGTCGAACACAGCGACGCTGAAGAGCGGCGCCAATTCGAAGGAGGACAGCATGGCATCCGGCAGCAAGAAACATATCGGCCGTGGCAGCCACGGCAAAGGGGCCGGCGCCGGAGCAATGACCGAACTGGCCAAGGACAAGATCGAAGAGAATGCCGTTTTATCCAACAGGGACAAGAAGCAGCACAGCGAGGAACGCGGCCTGGACGGCAATCAGATCAAGTCCGATCAATATCAGGATCATGCCGCAAATCGATTGCCGAAGGACTGAAAGCGCCGCAGTGGATCTGTGACCTCGGCAATCGAGAGTGGAAGAAAAACCTGTGCAAGGGCTGCCGGCAACGGTTTCGGCACCGGGCATCTCCTTGTAATGGCGGTTGCTTGTCATCACAATAGGATGACGGACTGCCATCCATCCAGCCAGGGAATACGATGTCTCGTTCGAGCGATGATAGAATGGACCCGCGCGCAGGAATGGCGATGGATCAGGAGATTGCCTCTCTGCTGATCGCGATCGAGCAGGAAAAGGTTCCTGATCGCTTGACCAGACTGGCGATCGAACTGCAAAACGCGCTCCTTGCGAAACGCCGGCGCGACATAAAGAACTGACTATCTTCGGCTGTCGGCATCGATATCGATCTGCCCGTCCGACAGATGATTTCGTCTTTCCATCAGCGTCTGCAGCGAACTCTCCCCCAGGAACTCAAGAACGGCGGCGCGGGCACGGTTGAGCCGGCTTTTGACCGTTCCCACCGCACAGCCACATATCTCGGCCGTCTCCTCATAGCTGACACCTAGGACGCCGATCAGCATCAGCACCTCGCGCTGGTGTTCAGGGAGCCTCTGGATGGCGCCGTGAACTTCCTTGCTCTGAACGGTCCATTCCTGTGTGGCTTCCGAAATCGGCCTCGAGGACGCGCAGTCGAGCAGGCCAGGCGCTTCCCTGGCCGCGACCTTGACCCGGGTGTAGTAGGTGTTGCGCATGATCGTGAAGAGCCACGACTTCATGCGCGTGCCGGGTTCGAACTTGTCGATGTTGGCAAGGCCCTTCGTCAACGTTTCCTGCACCAGATCGTCGGCATCGTCGGGGATACGGCAGAAGGTGCGCGCGAAAGCCCGTAGCGCGGGTATCAGGTCAACGATGGAAACTTCATGGGTTTCCTGGTCGGCCAAAAGATAGCCTTCGCCTGACAATGGTCCAGCTCCCAGAAAGAAGTATGAATGCAGACCCCAGCTAAATGCATGGACGTTTGTATCGTTCCGGGCGTTGAAGACAACTCTCCAGAAAATTCTGATGCGGCCGAACGATCCTGCTGCGGCCGCGCCCCCCTTGCGCGCCGTCCACCAGCGTGTTCGCGCTGGCTTAGGATAGGCGCGACGCGCCGTTGTGCGGGAACAAAGCCATGCACCGGCAGTTCGGCGCCTTGAGCCAAGTCAGCCCACGGGCGTCAATCGAGGAAAAAATCATGGCCAAATCCGCACACCGTTCAGTTCCCAAATCGGCGCCTATGCACGATCAGAATGCCGCGCGCGGAAATGGCGGCGAATTGCACCAGATCGCGGAAGCCGACACGCCTGTTCTCACGACTGCCCTGGGGACGCCTGTCTCCGACGACCAGAACACATTGCGGATTGGCGAGCGCGGACCGTCTCTGATCGAGGACTCCCACTTTCGCGACAAGATCTTCCACTTCGATCACGAACGCATCCCGGAAAGGGTGGTGCATGCCCGTGGTTACGGCGCTCATGGCTATTTCGAGACTTATGAATCGCTGGCCAAATACACGCGTGCCGACATTTTCCAGCGCGCCGGCGAAAAGACGCCTGCCTTCGTGCGGTTCTCGACGGTTGCCGGCAACAAGGGCTCGTTCGACCTCGCCCGAGACGTGCGCGGCTTTGCCGTCAAGCTCTACACCAAAGAAGGCAATTGGGACCTCGTCGGCAACAATATTCCCGTGTTCTTCATCCAGGACGCCATCAAATTTCCGGACCTCATCCATGCTGCCAAGCAGGAGCCAGACCGGGCTTTCCCGCAGGCCCAGACCGCACATGACAATTTCTGGGATTTCATCAGCCTGATGCCGGAATCGATGCACATGGTCATGTGGATCATGTCGGATCGAGCGATACCGCGCTCCTTCCGTTTCATGCAAGGCTTTGGCGTCCATACGTTCCGCCTCGTCAATGCCGACGACGAATCCACATTCGTCAAATTCATCTGGAAGCCGAAACTCGGCATGCAGTCGGTGATCTGGAACGAAGCGGTCAAGATCAATGGCGCCGATCCCGACTTCCACCGCCGCGACCTGTGGGAAGCGATCCAGTCAGGAAACTTCCCGGAATGGGAGCTGACGGTGCAATTGTTCGACCAGGATTTTGCCGACAGCTTCGACTTCGACATCTTGGACGCCACGAAGATCATACCTGAAGAGATCATCGAGCCAATCCCGGTCGGGCGGCTGGTGCTCGACCGCATGCCGGAGAATTTCTTCGCCGAGACCGAGCAGGTTGCATTCATGACCCAGAACGTGCCGCCCGGGATCGACTTCTCCAACGACCCGCTTCTGCAGGGCCGCAACTTCTCCTATCTCGACACCCAGTTGAAGCGGCTGGGCAGCCCGAACTTCACCCATATTCCGATCAACGCTCCGAAATGCCCCTTCGCACATTTTCAGCAGGACGGGCACATGGCCATGCACAACCCGGTCGGCCGCGCCAACTATGAGCCGAATTCGTGGGGCTCGGGTCCCCGCGAGGATCCGCAACGCGGCTTCCGCTCTTTCGCCGACGCCGAAGAGGGGCAGAAGGTGCGTCTGCGGGCGGAGAGCTTCGCCGACCACTACAGCCAGGCGCGGCAATTCTTCAACAGCCAGACAGCGCCGGAGCAACGCCATATCGCCATGGCGCTGACATTCGAATTGAGCAAGGTGCAGGCACCGGCGATCCGCGAACGCATGGTGGCGCATCTGCTGAACATAGACGAAACGCTGGCGACTCAAGTCGCCGACAAGCTTGGCATTCGGAACATGCCCGACCCCGCCGAGACCGCCATCCCGCCGCGCGACGACCTGCCGCCGTCTCCGGCTCTCAGTATCATCGAGAACGGCCCCGACAGTTTCAAAGGCCGCAAGGTCGGCGTCTTGCTGAGCGACGGGGCCGACACGGCCCTTTTCGAACAACTTCGCTCGGCCATCGAAACGGAAGGCGCGGTCATGGAGGTGATAGCGCCCAAGGTGGGCGGCGTCGAGGCCGCAGACGGCACCCACATCGAAGCCAGACACATGATCGACGGCGGTCCGTCGGTCCTGTTCGACGCCGTGGTACTGCTCCTGTCCGAGCCGGGCGCCGAGTTGTTGGTCAAGGAGGCAGCCGCGAAGGACTTCGTGTCGGATGCCTTTGCGCATTGCAAATTCATCGGCTTCACACCGGGAGCCGCGCCTCTCCTGGCCAAGGCAGGCGTCGCAGCCGATGCCGATGAGGGATTGATGCGGCTGGACTCCGCAGCCTCCGCCAACACATTCGTGCAGGCTTGCCGCAAGCTGCGGCTGTGGGCCCGGGAAGCGGCCGTCAAGCTGTGACGCTATCGACCGGCACGGATTCCCGTCCGTGAGCGGCGGTTCGGCCAGCGGGATTCCAGTCGGTGCGGGCTAGGGGCGGTCTTGCTCCTTGGCCTCCCGCTGTTTTCTCAGCACTTCGTCGGTTCCGACCAGCTTCTTGGCTCCGCCTGGAATGGAGGTGGACACCACCGCTGGCGGGTCGCTTGCGGGAAAGGAATCTTCCAGACCGGCCTGCAGCTGATCCTCCAGCGTTTGCGGCTCTTCCGAGCGGCCGGGGGTTCTGCGGTCCTCTATCTTTTCCAGCGGTTGCTTCTTATCCGGCGATTCGTTCGCGTTCCTGATCCAGGCATAAAGCTGTTCGATCGCGAATTCCTTGATTGCCTCGAAATCGGCTCGATCGTCCTTGGTCGCCTCGATCTGATCGACCATGGCTTTCTCGAACCGGGCAAGGCTATCACCCCCGCAGGCCCGGGAAAGACGCAACAATGCCTCATGCAGCATCATCGGGGCGAAACGAGCCGAAGCCTCGAGTCTCAGTTGCTCTAAATGCTCTTGAGTGACGGCTTGGAGCTTTGACATGGACAGCCCTTTCTCTCACACGCATTTCAACGAGAGTTGACCGTGGATGTTCCACTGCGCCTGAACGTCCTTCCGCGCCGGCGAACTACATGAACCAGGTCGCCACCAGTCCCGCGGACGCCGCAAAGACCGCTATGGTCGTCACGCCGCCCAGAATGTTGGTGGCCCTGCTGTTGACCTTGTCGCCCATGATCTTGCGATTGTTGGTCATGATGAGCATGAGAAGCAGCAGAGGTGGCGTCGAAAAACCCTGCACGATGCCGGACCAGACCAAGGCTTTCATCGGGTTGAAGCCAAAGAAATTGAGACCCACCGCCACCAGGGTGATCACTCCCGTCGCGATGTAGAATTTGGGCGCATGCCGGGGCTTGGCGTTCAGGCCATTCTTCCACCCCATGGCCTGCGCGAAATCGAAAGCGGCGCCGGCAGTCATGACCGGCACCGCCAGGAAGCCGACGCCGATCACCCCGGCCGCAAAGAGAATTCCGGCCGCGTCGCCGGCAAGCGGCCGCAGCGCTTCGGCCGCCTGCGCCGCCGTTTCGATCTGGGTATGCCCCGCCTCGTACAGCGTCGATCCGGTCGAAAGGATGATGAAATACATGATCAGGTTGGAAAAGATCATGCCGATCAGGATATCGCGCCGGGACCGGCGGAGTTCACCCTCGGTGGCTCCCTTGCGCTCTTCGAGGCTCGTCCTGCCCTTGGCGATCTCCTCCTCCACCTCCTGATTGGACTGCCAGGTGTAGAGATAGGCGGACAGCGTCGTGCCGATGATGGCGACGATGATGGACAGATATTCGCGGCTGAACTCGATTTTCGGCAGCAAGGTGCCGCGCAGCACCGAGACCACATCCGGCTTGGCGAGCACAGCGGAGACCACATAGGCGAGCAGGGCCAGTGCCAACCATCGGAATATGTTGCGGATTAGCTTGTAGGATCCGAACATCTGCAAGGCAAAAATAATCATCGCGACACCGATGACGACCGAGTTTGAAGGCAGCGGAACGAACAGCACGACAGCCGCCGACATCGCGCCAAGGTCGGCGGCTGCCTCGATCGTGTTGCCGATCAGCACGCCCACCAGCACGGACCACAGCAGCCAACGCGGATAGAAATCGGAAATGACCTTGAAAAGACCACGGCCCGACACCTGGCCAAGTTTGGACGAGAGATAGACGACGATGTACATCATCGGGAGAGTGACAGGAGCCGTCCACAAAAGGTCGGGCCCGAACCGGGCTCCGGCACTCGCATAGGTGCCAATGGCCGAGCAATCGTCGTCAGCCGCCCCAGTGATCAGTCCGAGCCCGAGAGCGCGTGTGATGCCGCCGTCTTTTCGCTCTCCCTCGCTTCGGCCGGCATCGTCAGCTGCTCCACTCATGGGAGATGCGTGTCCAACGAGACCACACGGGAAAAAATCATGTCGATTGTTCCGACCAAGTGCCGATGCCGAGATTGAGGTTCGAACCTCCGGTCAAGCTTTTTGTTCCTGTGGAAGCCAACCGCCAATGAAACGCAGCGCCCGCCTTGGCCGTTGATGCGGCTGGAGCCGCATCGCCTTGAAGATCGACATGGATATGCCTGGGACCGACGGTCGAAAAGAGTGCGGTGAGGCTCTTCACCCGCACCTTCCCCTCGCCGGCCCGATCTATGGCGGGGCGGCGCTGCTCATGGCGACCCTCTGGATCCGGGAAAGCGGAAGGCGGCAGGCCCGACACGACCTGCGTGCCGTCTGACACCGAAGAATCGAAACAAAAAGCCAACCGCGGGGCGATCCACAGCCGCTGTCAGGCGGAACCTCGTCCCGGTAATTGCGTCTCTTCGCTGACCTGCTTCCGCAACTCCTCACGCGCGCGTTCCACCTGGCCCTCGTCCGCGGATTGCGAGGCGCTGCGCCCCGACCGATCCAGCCTGTCCAACTCGTGCTCGACCGTTTGGCGAGAGCCCTCCGCCGGATCCTCTTCCGGATGGCTGTCCGCAGCCTGTTCCTGCCGCGTCTCTTCCCTGCCTCGGCGGTCGTTGCGCGTCGCGTCCTGGCTGCGATCGTCCTTGCCTGCGACGCTTCGATTTCCGCCGGCCGTTTTGTCTGTGTTGCTCATGGCTAGTTCCTAAGCTTTCGCGGCGTGGAACCGTCCGATGCGCGTCCCGCGCCTTTGCCTGGAGAAACGGACATATCCGCCATTTGGTTGCGCTCCCGGCGCGCAAGCATCGGCCCGGCGCCAATCGCATGGCGGAGAAAAGCCGGCCATCGTTGCCAGCATCCTTTTACAGCGATTCGCGTTATCGCCTTGGCATCCATGGGGATTTCACATGGCAAGATGCACGGGCCCGTCCATCCGCCTGCGGCAACGGCGGCAATGGCCCATTGCGTCCGCCTTTGCACGTCCAGCTCGAAGCACGTCCGGCAGCCGTCTTCCAGGCGTCCTGAAATGGCTCGGCCTCGCGTCTACAGTGGTCTCGGCACCGGTCCTGAGCGGGTGCAGCGGCTGGCAATCCGCACTCCACGCACATGGTGCGAATGCCCGTGCGATTCTCGATCTCATCTGGTCTTTTGGCGCAGTGGCGACCATCACCTGGCTGCTCGTCATGCTGGCCCTGGCAATGGCGCTCTTCCATCAGCGCCGGGCACAAGCAGGACCCCCGCCGCTGGTCATCGACAGCCATCAGGAGCACAGGTTTAACCGCGCGGTCGGAAGCGCCGTCGCGGCGACCGTGCTGGTTCTCGCCGCGCTGACGATAACGAGCTTCTTCGCCGGCAAATCCATCGCCTCGCTGGGCGGAAAGGAGACGCTCACCATCCGCATCACAGGGCATCAATGGTGGTGGGAAATACGCTATCCCAACGATGATCGGTCGCGCATGATTGTCACGGCGAACGAGATCCATCTTCCCGTCGGCGAACGGGTAAAGGTGGAACTCGATTCGACCGATGTCATTCACAGCTTATGGGTGCCAAGCCTGGCCGGTAAAAGGGACCTCATTCCGGGCCGGCCGAGCGAGATCACCCTCATTGCCGACAGGCCTGGTATCTATCGCGGCCAGTGCGCCGAGTTCTGCGGCTACCAGCATGCTCACATGGCCGTCACCGTCATCGCGGAAAGCCGCGAAGCGTTCGAGGCATGGCGGTCCAGACAAGACGCCGCCGCCATCGCGCCTGCCAGCGAGGAGGAACGCCGCGGCCAGCGGGCTTTTCTTTCCACCGGTTGCGCGCTCTGCCACACGATAAGGGGGACGCCGGCCAAGGGAGCGGTCGGGCCCGACCTTACCCATCTCGCAAACCGGCGTGCATTGGCCGCCGACACGCTGGCCATGACACCCGGCGCGCTCGCCGCGTGGATCGCCGATCCGCAATCCACAAAACCCGGCGCGAAGATGCCGCGCATTGCTCTCAGCGCCGACGATCTTCGTGCGGTCGTCACCTATCTTGGAAGTCTTGAATGAGTGGCGTTGCCGGGAAGACGGCTAGGCGAAAACAGGAAGCGGCCCTGAAAGGCATCCGCGACACCGGGCTCGACGAGGCAAGACTGCACGACTATCTGGCGCATGCCTGGCGGACGCCGAACGGCCTCTATGGTTGGCTGGTCACGGTCGACCACAAGCTGATCGCCCGGCGCTATATGGTGACGGCCTTCCTGTTCCTCGCCCTTGCAGGCCTGTCGGCACTTGCCATGCGGTTCCAGCTTGCCACGCCGGAGGCACGCCATATCGGCCCCGATCTCTACAACCAGCTCTTCACCATGCATGGCACGACGATGATGTTCCTGTTCGCCGTACCGGTCATGGAAGCGTTCGCCATCTACCTGGTGCCGCTGATGATCGGCACCCGAAACGTCGCCTTCCCGCGGCTCAACGCCTTCAGCTACTGGGTCTATCTCTCCGGTGGGTTGATGATCTGGATCGCCTTCGCTTTCGACACCGGCGCGGATGCCGGCTGGTTTTCCTACGTGCCGCTCGCCGGACCTGAATATGGGATCGGCAAGCGCCCCGATTTCTGGGCGCAGATGGTGACCTACACCGAAGTGTCCGCACTCGCGGTCGCCGTCGAGATCATCGCGACTGTGTTCAAGCAGCGCGCCCCTGGCATGTCGCTCGATCGCATCCCGCTCTATGTCTGGTCAGTCCTCGTCATGGCTTTCATCATATTGTTCGCCATGCCCGCGGTGATGGTGTCGAGCACCATGCTGATCCTCGACCGGCTGGTCGGCACCAGGTTCTTCGACCCGGCGGCGGGGGGCGACGCACTGCTCTGGCAGCACCTGTTCTGGTTCTTCGGCCACCCGGAGGTCTATATCATCTTCATTCCCGCGACCGGCTTCGTCTCGGCTATCCTGCCGAGCTTCGTGCGCCGTCCGGTCTTCGGCTATCTCGGGATCGTGCTGTCGCTGATCGCGATCGGCTTTCTTTCCTTCGGCCTGTGGGTGCACCATATGTTCGCCACGGGCCTGCCGCAGCTCGGCGAAAGCTTCTTCACCGCCTCCTCGATGATGATCGCCATTCCGAGCGGCATCCAGATCTTCTGCTGGATCGCGACGATCTGGGGCGGCCGGCCGATTTTTGCCACGCCGCTGCTTTTCGTGCTCGGCTTCATTTTCACCTTCGTGATTGGCGGGCTGACCGGAGTCATGGTCGCCTCGGTGCCGCTCGACCTGCAGGTGCACGACACCTATTTCGTCGTCGCGCATTTCCACTATGTGCTGGTCGGCGGCGCCGTCTTCCCCCTGCTCGGCGCCGTCTACTACTGGTTTCCCAAGATCACTGGCCGCATGCTGTCCGAAAGGCTCGGCCGCTGGAATTTCTGGCTTGTCTTCATCGGCTTCAATCTCACCTTCTTCCCGATGCACATCCTTGGCTTGCAAGGCATGCCGCGGCGCGTCTACACCTATCCGCCGGCGAGCGGCTGGGGCGGCACGAACCTGTTCATCAGCATCTCGTCGCTGGTGGTGTTCGCCGGCTTCGCGCTTCTCGTCCTGAACATGCTGCTCAGCCTTCGCAACGGTCGCCTCGCGGGAGACAATCCCTGGGGGGCGAGCACACTGGAATGGGCAACGACGTCGCCGCCACCTTCCTACGATTTTTCGCGCCTGCCAGTGGTGACCCATCGCGAGCCGCTTTGGGCCGAACCCGACATACTCCCGGTGGTCGAGGGCCTGCGCGTCGATGCGCGCGAAGTGCTTGCCGGCACGGTCGCCGATGCGGTGCCGCAACTGCGCGTGCCATCGGCCGACAACTCGATCTGGCCGCTGCTCTCGGCCGTCGCCGTGGGTGGCGCGTTTCTGGGCTCGATTTACACGCCATGGGCGGTGGTCTGGGGCGCGATACCGGTCTCGATCGGCTTTATCTGCTGGTTCTGGCCGAAAGGCGAGCCGGAGGACGAAGAATGAGACACCGGCCAACCGTCGACGTCAGCCACCTGCCCACCTATGATTTTGGATCGGCAAGCCCGATCTGGTGGGGAACGGTGGCCTTCATCACCCTTGAAGCAACCGGTTTTGCCCTGGCGATCGGCACCTATTTCTACCTGGCTGTGCAGGCGCGGCATTGGCCGATCGGAGCGCCGGCACCCGATCTCCTGCCGGGCACGGCAATATTGATCATTCTGCTTGCCAGCGCCGTCCCCAACCGTCTGATCGATCTTTGGGCGCGGCGGCAGGACCTTGTGAAGGTGCGCATCGGCATCGTCGTCATGTCGATCGCCGGAATTCTTCCCCTGATCGTGCGCATCTGGGAATTTCCCGCGCTCCGGATCTCCTGGGACCAGAACGCCTACGGGTCGATCGTCTGGTTCCTGCTCGGCCTGCACACGACACACCTCCTCACCGATGTCGGGGACACGATCGTGCTCGCCGTTCTCATGTTCACCAAGAAAGGCAACACCGGACGCCACTTCAGCGACGTGTCGGACAATGCCTTCTACTGGGACTTCGTGGTCGTCTCATGGGTCGTGCTCTATCTCGTAATCTACTGGGTTCCGAGGATGTAACATGCAGGCGATCCGCACGGGCGTTTCCTGGGCAGGCATGGCCACCGGACCAACGGCGTGGGCGATATCGCTGCAGCTCGACTATTCAATCGCATATTGGCAATGCGACGCCGGGTTTCAGCCCACTGTTCTGTTCTCGCTGACAGGCGCCGCCGTCGCGGCGCTGGGCGTCCTGTTGTCATGGCGCGCCGTTCATGATCCAGGGCACGGCACGAGCCCGCCCCTGAAGGCGCGCACGCGCGCGTTTCTGGCCAGGACTTCGGTAGGCATCGGGGCCCTGTTCACGCTCGTCATGCTGGCGCAAATGGCGGCCGGATTGATCTTCAGCGGATGCGAACTGTGACTGTGCAGCGGAGCCGACGAGCGGTCATCCGCCCTGGGCAGCGTTTGCGTTGGCCTGCTGCAAGCGTTCCGTTCCTCGCCGTTCTCCTACGAATCGCGGCCGTCATGGCGTCGCTGGCGCCTGGCACGCCGCTGCGGGCGAACGAGATCCAGAAAGGCGAATATCTTGCCCGAGCCGCCGATTGCGTCGGCTGCCACACGTCCAATCCGAGCCGGCCTTTCGCCGGAGGCTATCGGGTGCCGACGCCGTTCGGCGATGTCTATTCCACCAACATCACACCGGACCCCGACACAGGCATCGGGCGCTATTCCGCCGACGAATTCGTGCGAGCCGTGCAGAAAGGCGTCAGACGCGACGGGGCCGATCTCTATCCCGCCATGCCATATGACAGCTTCGTCGGGATGAACCGCGAGGATGTGCTCGCGATCCGAGCCTACCTGCTCACGACCGCGCCGATTTCTCAGCCGTCGCCGCCAAACATACTGCCCTTTCCATTTAACCAGCGCTGGACGCTCTGGTTGTGGAAACTTGCCAACCTCCACGCCGGCGGCTTCGGACCAGATCCAAGCCGAACCGGCGCATGGAACAGGGGCGCCTACTTGGTGGAGGTGCTTGGCCACTGCGGCGCCTGCCACACTCCAAGGAATACGACGTTCGGCATGGATGAAGATCGCAAGCTTGCCGGCGGCAGCGCCGGTATCTGGCAGGCGTTCAACATCAGCGGCGACAAGATCGCGGGCATAGGCGGCTGGAGCGATGAGGAGCTGTTTCGGTTTCTCAAGACCGGCGCCATGCCTGGAAAGGCATATGCGGGCGGTCCGATGGCGGAAACGGTCATGAACAGCCTGCAATATCTTTCGGACGACGACATTCATGCCATCGTCGCCTATCTCAGGACCGTGCCCGCCCAATCGGGAGACGAGAAGCGGCCGCGCTTCGCGTGGACCAATCCGCCCGCAGCCGCCCGCGATGCCGGGACGAAGACCAGCGTGGAGGGCAGCGGGGTCGCGGTGGGCGACGATCTCTACCGGTCGCTCTGCTCGGGATGTCATGGCCTGAATGGAGGCGGATCGGCGGATGGCACCTATCCATCACTGACCAACAACAGCACTCTCGGCGTAACCTCGCCTGAGAATGTCGTCATGACCATCCTTGAAGGCGTCAAGGCAGGCGGCGTCGCGGGCCGCAAATCGATGGCGGCCTTTGACGGCTGGCTGGACGACGGCCAGGTGGCGGCCCTTGCAAACTATGTGACAGCGCGCTTCGGAAACCCGCAAGTCAGCGTCACGGCAGCCGATGTGCGCCAGATGCGGGCAGGCTCGACGACAGAGCAGACGGTGCTGGTTCTGGCGGCCCAGGCGCTGGTGGCGGGCGGCATCGTATTTGCGCTTGGTCTGGCGCTTCTGCTCGCCAGACGCCTTCGCCTGAGAATGCACCAGAGGCATCTCATATTCGTGTCGAGGGGCAGGCCATGAGACGGTGTGCCGAAGCGTGGTGTACCTGTTCCGCCTTTCCGTGCAACGATGAACTGCCTCAGCTTGATATCTCGACCGAGCCCTTCTGAGAGGAACTCCCGGCAGCGCCGCGAGGGGCGCGAAAGACGTCCGCCAGCCAATCGATGAACACCCTGATCCGCGAAGACAGATGGCGGCTCTGGGGATAGAGCACGGATACGGGTATCGGCGGTGGTGGGAAGGTTTCCAGTATCGGAACCAATTCCCCGGTGGCGATCTGATGCTCTACGCGATAGCGCGGGACCTGTATCAACCCGAGCCCGGCGACGCCGGAGGCCGTGTAGATTTCGGCGCCCCGGACGACGATATCGTAGGGCAGTGGAATTTCCCTTGCCGCGCCGTCCATCTCGAATTCCAGCGCGTACGGCTGCCCTGTCGCGGAGGCGGTATAGGCAACCATGCGATGGCCGCCGAGATCATCCGGTGTTGAAGGGACGCCGTGACGTTCAAGATAGGCTGGGCTCGCCAGGGTGAGTTGCTCGAATGCGGTTATGTGGCGACCGACCAGAGACGAGTCGGACAGTTCGCCGGCTCGCACGACGCAATCGACGCCTTCAGTGATGAGGTCGACCATCCGGTCGCCTTCGCTGAGGCTGAGCGAGATGCCGGGATAGCGCGTGATGAACTCGGGCAAGGCGGGCATGACGAAAAACCGCGCGATGGTCCCCTGCATATCCACACGAAGCGGACCCTTGGGTTCCGCATTCCTGAAGACGCTCTCCACCTCATCCAGGTCCGCAAGGAGCCGGATGCAGCGTTCATGGTAGAGTGCGCCATCGAGCGTCGGCCTCACATTTCGGGTTGTCCGTTCGAGGAGCCGAACGCCGAGATCCGCTTCCAGGCGCTGGATCGCATGGGTGGCAGTGGGCCGCGGAACCTGCAGGTCCCGCGAGGCCTGGGCAAAGCTCCCACGCTCGACGATCCTGACGAAGAGCCGCATGACGTCGATACGATCCATGACCATCTCGTAGTCGATTGTTATGGCTTTTGAAATGGTGATGTTGAAATCGGCTTTCTAGTGCTGGTTTTAAAAACGGCTATCTTCACACCATTCAAGTCCTCAGATCGACAGGAGTGAAGATCATGCCTTTCGTCAATTTCAAGGTCCCCGAGGCGGCGCTGAACCGGGCCCAGAAAGAAGAGATCGTCCATCGGGCCACCGCGATGCTCGTGGAATATTTTCCGAGGCCGCTCGGCCGCATACCATGGTCCTGATCGAGGAGGTCAAGGACGGCGGTTACGCCCGCGCCGACGAGGTCTTCGTGATCCCGCAGGAATATCGAGCGAAGGATTGATGTCGGCAACAACACGGCAAAGGAACAACGACAATGACCACCTCAACGAACAAAGTTGCGATCGTCACGGGAGCGTCTCGTGGCATTGGAGCGGCCATCGCCCGCCGACTGGCGAGCGACGGCCTCACGGTCGTCATCAACTATGCAGGTAGCACCAAAGCGGCCGCCAAGCTGGTGGACGAGATCGAAAAGGCCGGCGGTCGGGCCACCTCCTTCCAGGCCGATGTCAGCGACCCCCAAGCTGTGAGACGGATGTTCGATTCCGCCGAAGCGGCCCATGGCGGCGTCGACGTGCTGGTGAACAATGCCGGCATCATGAAGCTCGCACCGGTCGCTCAATTTGATGATGCGACTTTCGATCAGACCATCGCGATCAATCTCAAGGGCACGTTCAACGGCCTTCGCGAGGCGGCGAGGCGCCTGCGCGACGGCGGCCGCATCGTGAACTTCTCGACCAGCGTCGTCGGACTCTACCAGCCGACCTATGGCGTTTATGCGGCCACCAAGGCCGCGGTCGAAGCGCTCACCCACATTCTGGCGAAGGAGTTGGGATCCCGCGCCATCACGGTCAACGCGGTTGCGCCGGGGCCGGTGGCCACCGAGCTTTTTCTCGAAGGCAAGGATCAGGCTACGCTCGATCGTATCAAACAGATGAACCCGCTCGGCCGTCTGGGCGAGGTCGACGACATCGCGCGCGTCGTCTCCCTGCTGGTTGGACCGGACAGCGGCTGGATCAACGGCCAGATCGTCCGAGCGAATGGCGGGGTCATCTGAGGAACAGGATCATGAAGCAAGTCCGGCTCGGATAGGGGAAGGCTTTCCGTGAACGGGCTGCCTCGGACGGAGGTCGACAAGAGCGGCCTGATGGTCGCATGCCAAGGAACCCGATCGCGCCGTCCTCGTTGGGCAGGGATGCAGACCCACGCGCGCTTCATCATGCCGTCAACCGCGGCCACAAATGCTCGACATCGCCTTTCTGGAGGAAGGCGCGAAGCATGACACAGCGGCTTTGCTGCTGCACGGCTGGCCTGACGACGCTACCACCTGGGTTTCTGTCGCCGAGAGATTGTCCAGGGCCGGAATTCGCACCATCGCACCATGGCTGAGAGTTTCGGTCCGACCCGCTTCCTGTCGGATTCCTCGACAAGTCTCTGGATACGGAGGACGAGATGATTGCGAACTGGACTCTGCCTGAACGCTTCATCTACCGCGGTCATGCGATCGCCTGGGGCACGCTCGGCGAGGGACAGGCTGCGATCCTCCTGCACGGCTCGCCATTTTCCTCGCTGGTGTGGCGGCGAATTGCACCGTGGCTCGCGCGGCACCGTCGGGTTTTCTATTATGATTTGCTGGGTTTCGGGCAGTCCGACAAGCCGGACGCCGACGTCCTGCATGGTCTTCAGAATGGACTTTTCGCGGCGCTGGTAAAGCACTGGGGTATAGAGCGCCCGGACGTCGTCGCGCATGACTTTGGCGGGTCTGCCGCGCTGCGCGCCCATCTCATGGACGGCATCGACTACAGCAGCCTGATGCTGATCGATCCTGTCGCAATCAGCCCGCAGGGATCCGCGCTGGTGCAGGCGGCCAAGGTGCACCAAGACGTTTTTGCCGGTCTACCAGCCTATATCCATGAAGCCGTCCTGCGCGCGTATATCGGTGCCGCAGCGAAGCACAAATTGCGCGAAGAGGAGATGCGGCTTTACCTCCAGCCTTGGCTTAGCGAGGAGGGCAAGAAGGCGTTCTGGCGCCAGGTGGCGCAGATGGACGACAAGTACAGCGAAGAGGTCGAGGACCGCTACGGTGAAATCCGCTGCCCCGTGAGCATTCTTTGGGGCTCCGAGGATGAATTTATCCCGTTGAAAGATGGTGAAGAACTCGCGCGGCGCATCCCAAACGCTCCATTCATTGTCGTACCGGATGCGAAGCATCTTGTTCAGGAGGACGCGCCAGAGGCTATCACCGCAGCCGTTCTCGACTTCTGGTACCGGGACGACCCGCGTCACGATGCAGCGCGGACGCCGCCGTTTTCCCAGCCTCGAAGAACGGCCGGGGCAGGCCCGCGGGCCGGAGCGAATAGATGAGCTGAAGCGTATCGCAAACGTGGCGATGTCTTGACGGTCGGTGATCGATAGCACCGCGTCGCCACGCGTGTGCGCGGCATCGTACTGGACGGTATCGAGGGCGCGCTGAGGAGGAGGATGGCGAGGTCAAATCCGGTCGACATGCAGGGCCTGCGAAGAGTGCGCTCGCTGTCAGCATTCGCATCCAGGAAGGGGCCGTCTGCACTGGCCCGCTTTGGTAATTTAGAATGTGTCGACCAAGGGACGAACGAAGCGCTCGAAATCCTTGTCGAGCGGCCAGAGCGGGCGCGGCGCGTGGATATAGGGGCGCCGCTCTGCCCGCGGCGTTGCCAGCGCGCCCGCATCGCAGACGATGACCTTGCCCGATATCGGCTCGAATGCCGCCCGGAAATGCTGCATCGATTTCAGGACCAACACGCGGCGAGCCGTCGGTTCTATTCCGAAGGCCCGCAATTGCTGAAGGTCGACCATCTGCTGCGCTTCTGAAACGACCAGGACTTCGATCCCGTCGACATCGATTACGGCGGTGGGTCCGAAACTATGGGTGAGCCCGCCTTGAATCGGTCCGTCACCGACATAGCTGCCCTCCGAAAGCCTGGTCAGCACACCCGTCACTGTTAGCGGGCCACCGCCGAAATTGGGGTCGCCCCTGCCGCCAATCGTCACCGTGACAGTCTCGCCTTGCCGGTGACGGTGCAATTCATTTGCCGCTTGAGGATCGATCATCGGCGCGAGTACCGCACCCTTTACTCCCGCATCAAGCAGGCCCTTCAACAGCGCGGTCGAGTCGCCGTAGGAACCGGCGCCGGGATTGTCGGCGTAATCGGCGATGACAAGTGGCTTGTCGCCGCGCCAGGCATGCGCCTCGGCAGCCGCCTCGTCGACCTCGATGAAAACATTGCGCTTCTTGGTCCGGCCCTGCCAGATCCTGTCCGCAAGTTCCTCTGTCACACGCATGGCGGCTGGCTTGGCGCCGGGATCACGGCTGTCATAGGTTGCGAGCACGGTGGGACCGACGCAGGACACGTCGGCGCCCGTGAAGGCTGCATTGACGGAAACCGCGAGCAAGCCCTCGGCCTCGGCCTCGCGGGCGCGGTCATAAAGGGCCAGCGTCTCGGGAATGTCGGTGCGGCCGGAATTCGCTTCGTCCAGCATCGGCACATGCGCCCTGACGGTCCGGGGCGCGATTTCACCTTTCATTGCGCGATCCAGGATACGGGCGGCATGCGCGCCGATTTCGCGCATGTCCACATGCGGATAGGTCTTGTAGGAAACAAGGATCTGCGCGTCCCGAACCATGTCTTCGGACACCATCGCATGAAGGTCGAGCGTTACCGCAACAGGAATGTCCGCTCCAAGTTCGGCCCGCAGAAGGCCTAGCAGATACCCTTCCCCGTCCGGGCAAAACTCAGGCACCATCGAGCCATGAAGTCCAAGCAGCACTCCGTCGAGGCGGCTCTTGTTCGAACGCGCTGCCTCCAGGACAATACCCGCGATGTGGTCATAGGCAGCTTTCGTCACCCGCCCCCCGGGCACGGCATGTGCCGAAATCGCGTGGATCACGTTCCAGCCCGCCGGTTCCGCCACATCCATGAACCCAGCAAGTTCGGTGTTGGCGTTGCGGCGGGCGCGGATCGCGTCGTCGCCAAGGAGAAGCGTGTCCACCTGAAACTGCGGCAAATCGGTGCGGAAGCGCGAGAACGTATTGCTCTCGTGCATGAATTCGCAGGTAAGGACGGTGAAGGTCATCGGCAATTCCTATTGCGCGAGGCGGACGCGATGACCGCGGCCGATCTCGACAAGCTCGCTTGACTCGGGTTCTTCGTCGGGGTCCGGACGGCGCGAAATGTCGGGCGAAAAGCGGGCGGCGTCTGGGACGAAGGCAGCATCTGGCAAGGCGCGTGCCCCGGTCAGGATCGCGTCGGGATCGGGAACCGAACCGATCAGGCGACGCGTGTAGGGATGCGTTGGGCGGCTGAAAATCGAATGCCAGTCACCCTCTTCCACCACGCGGCCGAAATACATGACGGCAACCCGGTCACTGACATGCTCGACCACGCTCAGATCATGGGAAATCATGATGTAGCTCAAGCCCAGCGTTTCCTGCAGGTCCATCAGCAGGTTGATGATCTGCGCCTGGATGGACACGTCCAACGCCGACACCGGCTCGTCCAGCACCAGGATCTTCGGATCGAGCATCAACGCCCGCGCGATGCCGATCCGCTGGCGCTGCCCACCGGAGAATTCATGCGGATAACGGTCGGCGTGATCGGGCGTCAGGCCGACACGGGTCAGCATCTCGGCGACGCGGTGGCTGGCCTCGCTTCCCTTGGCGATTCCATGAAGGGAAAGCTGCGAGGACAGCATGCGGCCGATGGTCTGGCGCGGATTCAGCGACGCATACGGGTCCTGAAACACCATCTGAGCGATGCGCGCGCGCTCCTTGCGGGCGGGAGCGCCAGGGCCTGTCAACGGCTTGCCCTGGAACAGGATTTTTCCCGAAGTCGGCTCCTGCAGGCCCATCACGGTCAGCGCGGTGGTGGATTTTCCGCAGCCGGATTCACCGACGATGGACAGGCACTCTCCCTCGTTCAGGGTCAGATTCACGCCCTGAACGGCACGAAGCGTCCGCTTTGGCCCCAGCAGCGAGCGACGCGGCAGCGGGAAATGGACGTTGAGGTCGCGGATTTCCAGAAGAGGCTGGTTCATGCGATCGCCTCCAGGCCAAAGCCGCGCGGCGTGGTCAGCGTCGGTGCGTCATGTCCACGCTCCTCGCTGGTCACGACCTGGTCCAGTTCGGTCAGGCGGGCTCGTCCCACCAGCGTTCGCGACCCCAGGCGCGGGCGCGCCGCGAGCAGGCCTCGGGTATAGGGATGCAGCGGATTTTCGAACAAAGCCTTGGTGTCCTGCTCCTCGACGAGCCGCCCCCGGTCCATGACCCCGACGCGCCGGCACATATTGGCGATCACGCCCAAATCGTGACTGACCAGCAGCACGGCCGTTCCTTCAGCCGTGCAAAGTTCGGCAAGCAATTCCAGGACGCCTGCCTGGACCGTCACATCAAGTGCGGTGGTCGGCTCGTCCGCAATCAGCAGGTCGGGACGGCAGGCCAGTGCAATGGCGACCATGACGCGCTGGCGCATCCCTCCCGACAGTTGATGGGGGTAGGACAGGGCGCGTTCCTCGGGCGCCGGCACACGAACGCTTTCCAGTGCCTCGACGGCTTTCCTGCGCGCATCCGACCACCCGAAGCCCCTGTGAACGACGAACATTTCCGCGATCTGACGGCCAATCGCCATCAGCGGATTGAGCGCCGTCATGGGCTCTTGAAACACCATCGCCATACGGTCGCCGCGCAGACGGCGCCTGGCGCGGCTGCCAAGCTTCAACACGTCCTGGCTCCGGAAGAAGATCGAGCCGCCGGTCACCTCCAGCGGGCGTTTAAGCAACCCCATCACCGAAAGGCCGGTGATGCTTTTGCCCGAACCGGATTCGCCGACAAGTCCGTAAGTTTCCCCAGGCAGGATATCGAAAGACACGCCGTGAAGGATTTCGTTCCGCTTGCCGACGCCGATGCGCAAGTCGCGGATGGACAGAACAGGGTCGGGAAGAATGCCGCTCATGCCTGCCTTATCCTCATATGCGGATCCAGCATGTCGCGCAGCCCGTCACCGAGCAGATTGAAGCCAAGGACCGTGGCGAAGATTGCGAGGCCGGGGAACAGCGAGGCCCAGGGGGCGGTGCGGATCAGTTCGCGCGCGTCGGTCAGCATGTTCCCCCAGCTCGGCTGTGGTGGCCGGATGCCGACGCCGAGGAAAGACAGTGCAGCTTCCGCCAGAACCGCGCCGCCGATGCCAAGTGTCGCGATGACCAGCACCGGACCGACGATATTCGGCAGTATCTGCGTGCGCATGATGTTGGCGTCGCTGAAGCCGGCCGCCCTGGCGGCCTGCACGAAGCCCTGATTCTTGAGCGACAAGGTGGAGCTGCGGGCGATGCGGCAGGTCCAGGACCAGTTGGTCAGGCCCAATGCGATCAGGAGGCTTGGCAAGCCGGGTCCCAACACCGCCATGATGGCGAGCGCGAAGACCAGGGATGGGATCGCCAGCATGACGTTGGTCAGCCCGTTCACCAGGTCGTCCCACCAGCCTCCGAAATAACCGGCCGAAACCCCAAGCGCCATACCGATGCACGAGTTGATCAACTGCGAAACGAGGCCGACGGTCAGCGACACCCTGGCGCCGTAGAGGATACGGGAAAAGACGTCGCGACCCTGCCCGTCCGTGCCCAAAAGATGGTCCCAGCTCGGCGGCATTTCAGAATTCATCAGGTCGGCGTCGAATATCGGGTTGTACGGGGCAATCCAGCCGGCGCTGACGGCTGCGGCGACCACGAGCAACGCCAGCGCCAGGCCAAGGGCGAAATTGAAACGCAACCGCATGGATCAGGCCACCTTGATGCGCGGGTCGATCATGGCATAGGCGATATCGACCAGCATGTTGATGACAAGGAACCACAACACGATCACGATGACCGTACCCTGAACCACGGGAATGTCGCGTGCCGACACGCTGTCGACCAGAAGCGACCCGATCCCTGGCCAGGAAAACAGTTTCTCGATCACGATCGCCTGCCCCATGAGCGAACCGATCTGAAGGCCAAGCGTGGTCAGGATCAACACCAGCACGTTGCGGGTGACGTGACTGCGCACCAGACGCGGTTCGGTCAACCCTTTGGCTCGCGCCGTTCGCACGAAATCCGCGTTCATCACGTCCAGAACGCCAGCGCGGGTGGTTCGCGCCAGGAGCGCCATCGGCGATACGCCGAGCGCGATGGCAGGCAATATGATGTAGCGGATGCCGCCGGGCTGGTAGCCGAAGCTCGGCAGCAGACCGAGCTGCAGCGCAAAGACGTACATTAGCAGCAAACCTAGCCAGAATTCGGGAACCGACAGGCCGGAAACCGCCAGCATCATCGTGCCGGTGTCCAACACGCTGCCGGGCTTCAGCGCGGCCAGAAATCCCAGAGGAATACCGACTGCCGCGGCAAAGCCCATCGCCGCCAGCGCCAGTTTGATCGAAGGCCAGAGCCGCGGCTCGATCACGTTCCACACCGGTTCGCGGGTGCGGTAGGAAATTCCAAGGTCGAAATGCGCCAGCCCCCACAGATAGTCCCACAGGCGGACCGGCAGAGGCTTGTCCAGCCCGAACTGCTCGTTCAGATGCGCCATCACATCGGCATTCGTGGCGTTGCGCCCCTCCGACATCAGGCTCGATATGAAGCTGCCGGGGACGACGCTGAATATCACGAAAATGATCAGCACGACCGCCAGCAGGGTCGGGATCATCTGCAGCGTGCGACGAAAGATGAAGCGCGACATCCGCGAATCCTGCCTTTCAACAACTGGGCGCCACGCGGCGGGCGAGGAGTGGGCGCCATGCGGTGGGCGGGGCCGTACAAACCGGTCCCGCCCGCCAGCCATGCCATCGCGCTACTTGCGTGATGCGGGTGCGCTGTCGTCGATCCAGATGTCCTCGTAATCCTGGATAGCCAGTTCCGCGCCGTTCGGCTTCAGCCCGTGGACCCATGGCTGGTAGGCCATGACGGCCTTGTTGTAATTGAAGAACCAGACCGGAGCCTCGTCCTGCAGCAGGTTGTTGGCTTGCCTCAGAAGATCGTTCTGTTTGGCCGGATCGGTTTCGTTGCCTGCCTGCTCGATCAGCTTGTCGAAGTCGGCATTGTTGAACTTGACGTAGTTGCAGGCGGTTTGCGATGTCTTCGAATAGAAGCAGTTCAGATATTTCAGCGGATCCGGGCCCGACGAGTTCGACCAGATAAAGGCATCAAAATTGTCGGACAGGATCTTGTCGGACAGGACCGAGCTTTCCACCGGGTCGGTCGTCACGGTGACGCCCACCTTGGCCAGCATCGGGATGATCGCCTCGACGATCGGCAGGCCCCAGCTTTCGTTCGAGGTCGCGGTGACCGAGAACTTCAGACCGGTCTCGAACCCTGCCTCCTTCAGCAGTTCCTTGGCCTTTTCCGGATCATAGGCATAGGGCTTGGCGTCCTTGTCGAAGGCCGGCGATGAAATCGGCAGCCAGGAGACCGCGGGATAAGCCTTGTTCTTCAAGAGCTTCTCGACAATCAGGTCCTTGTTGATCGCATAATTGATCGCCTGCCGGACGCGCTTGTCCTTGAATGCCTCGACCTTCGGATTGAAGCCGATATTGCGGGTGTAGACTTCGGCCACCTCAAGGATGTGATCCTTCAGCGCCGGATCCTGGCTGTAGGCCTCATACTGCACAGGGCCGAGAACGTTGGTATCGATCTCCGCGTTGCGGAAGGCGACGTCGCGAGCCGAAGCTTCGCCCATCAGCATGATGTCGAGCTTGTCGAGATGCGGCTTGCCCTTCTCATAATAGCCGTCGAACTTCTCCAGTTCGACCTTCGAGCCCGCGACGTAATTGGCGAGCTTGAACGGGCCAAGGCCGTTCGGCTTGGAGGCGAGCTGATCCTCCGGATAGTCCTTGGAGTAGATCGGCGCATAGTTGGACATCAGGTTCCAGCCCGGATCGGCCAGGTTGATGAAGGTGATTTCGATGGTCCTGTCGTCGATCTTCTTCAACCCGGAAATATGATCGGCCTTGCCTGCCTGAAATTCGGCGACGCCGGCGATCTGCAACATCTGCTCGGCGCCCGGCAGGGCCTTCTTGGGATCGGCCAGACGGTTGTAGGACCAGATCACGTCATCGGCGTCGAGCTTGTCGCCATTGTGAAAGGTCGCTTCCCGGAGCTTGTAGGTATAGGTCTTGCCATCCGCCGACTTCTCTACCGTTCCGGCGAGGTCGAGCTCAGGCTTGCCGCTTTCCGGGTTCCATTTGTAGAGGGAGCGGTTGATCGCTTTGGCCACGATCTCGTCTTGCGTATGCGGTGTCGCCGTGATGTCCAGCGATGTGATGGAGTTGCCATAGGGCGCGGTGAACACCAATTTCCCCCCATCCTTCGGTGTGGCGTCCTGCGCCAGCGCGGCGGTCGCCGTTCCAAGCGCAAGCGCCGCGATCAAGCCAAGTCTGTTCAACATCCCTCAATTCCTCCCTGTGGTTCGTTGGTGATTTCCTGTCAGAGACGGGCCCAGCCGGCATTCCGCCTCAACTTCCTTCATGGACGATGCGCCCATCCAGAATTGTCATCTCACAGCGCGTTTCACGCAGGATTGTCTCCGGTGTGGCCGTCAGGAGGTCGTTGGAGAACACGGCGATGTCCGCGAGCATTCCAGGCTCCAGCCGGCCCTTCACCATTTCCGCGCCCTGGGAGTAGGCACCATGTTCGGTATAGGCGCGCAACGCCTGCTCGGGCGTCAGTATCTCGGAAGCGTCCATTACCGTGCCCTTGTGCGTCTTGCGCGTCAGCATGGCGTAGAGGTCCGGGAAGGGATTGGGCGAACAGACCGGCGAGTCGCTGCCGGTGGACGGCTTCATGCCGAGGCGATCCCAGGTTCCGATCGGATAGGAGCGCAACCCGCGCTCCGGCCCGAGAACAGAGACGTAGGCGTCGCCGAAATCATAGATGAAGGCCTGCTGCGGCGCAGGCAGGATGTCTGCCTTCAACATCCGCTGATTGATGGCATCATCGGCATAGCCGCAATGCTCGATCCGGTGCCGGTGCTTGTGATCCGGCCTGGCGGCGCGCACACGTTCATAAGCGCGCACGAGCTGGTCGATGGCGGCATCGCCAATGCCATGGCAGACCATGGTGTAGCCCATTGCGGTGTAGCGGTCGACCAGTTCGAACAATTGAGCGTCTGGCAGCATCCGGACACCGAAATTGTCAGGCTGGTCAATATATGGCTGGCGCATCCAGGCCGTGCGTCCGCCGGCCGAGCCGTCCGTGAATATCTTTACGCCGCCTATGCGGAACATGTCGCTGCCGACCCCGGTAACGAGACCCGCGGCATGGCAAGGCTCGACGATGGACGAACCGGGGTCGCCCAGAAGTGTTGCCCAGACCCGTACCGGGAGCCGGCCGCTGCGCTCGGCCTCATGATAAGCCTCGATCTCGGTCATACCGTCGATCTGGCCAGTGGCCGCGTCCATGCAGGACGTCATGCCGAACCGCAGGAGGTCACGGCCCCCCGCTTCGATAGCATCGAGTATCTCGGCGAAAGAGGGTGTCGGCTGGACGTCGTAGACGAAGTTCTGGGCGTTCTCAGCCAGCATTCCGGTCAGTTGCCCGGCCTCGCGCCCAATGACGCCACCATCCGGATCGGGCGTGTCGATATCGATTCCCGCCAGCGCCAGCGCCAGCGAATTCACGACAGTGACATGGCCGCAGGCGCGCGTGACCGAAACGGGATGATCGGGCAGGGCGGCGTCCAGTTCCTTCACGGTCGGCATCAGTGCGTCGGGATATCGGGTCTGGTCAAAACCCCGCGCGGTCACCCATGCGCCCTTGGGCGTTTCGGCGGCCCGCGCCTGCAACGCAGCCATCAGCGCGCCGCGGGTCGGCGCGGCATCGGGCGTCGCATCGACCTTGCCGCGCAGGAGCCCCGTCGAGATCAGATGCAGGTGCGCATCGTTCAGACCGGGCATTGCGAAGCGCCCGGCCAGATCCACGGCCCTCGTGCCCTTTCCGATCAGGGCCTTGATTTCGGCGTTGGAGCCACTGGCCACGACCTGGTTGCCCAAGACCGCAATCGCCTCCGCGATCGGATTTCCGTAACCGGTCCAAATCTTGCCGCCATGCAAAACGAGATCGGCTTGGTTCTGCGAATTCATGCTGCCTTTTCTTCTCCCCGGCGTTCACGGACGTCGCCGACATAGATTTGACTTTGAGTGGCATTCCGTTTCGCGCGCGGTCAGATTCTTCTCCCGCGCTCGACGTCACGTTCCCCCTGCCACCGGCTCCAGTTGCCAGCTTTTTCGTTTTGCAGACGTTGGGGCGTCGGCGATCACAAGGCCAATTCGGTTTTCGCAATCAAGCATGCAAAATTTGCATAACATAGCAATTATAATGAAATATGTTCCCCATTGCGGTTCGATCAATGCTCGAACGCAGTGGAGGAGAGGCCGCGTGGAAATCAAATGGCTCGAAGATTTCGTGACACTTGCAGAAACATCGAGCTTTTCGCGGGCAGCCGAAATCCGCAATGTCACCCAGTCGGCCTTCAGTCGGCGCATCAAGCAGCTTGAGACGTGGCTCGGAGCACCGCTCATCAGTCGTGCCACCATGCCGGCCGAACTGACATCGGCCGGACGCAATTTTCTTCCGATGGCGCAAGACGCCATCAGGATGTTCTATTCGGTGCGCGAGTCTCTGCGCCCGCCTGCGGAACAGGGGCTTGTACGCTTTGCGGCCCTTCACACATTGACCATCACGTTCTTTCCGGTTTGGCTGCGGGAGGTGCAGCGGAACACTCGCACCTTCGGCACATCCTTCATGGCTGACAGGGGTGGCATCGAGGCGAACCTGGCTGCACTGACCGATGGCGAAACCGACTTCTTCCTGACCTATGCGCACCGTGAAGTGCCGTTTCACCTGGATCGCGACAAGTTTTCTCATCTGGCTATCGGATCGGATCGGCTCATCCCGGTCGCGGCGCCGGAACTGCGCTTCGACAAGTCGACCGTGCCCGCGGCGGGCATTCTGGACAGTCCGGAAACGGCAAAGCGAGCTTTGCCCTATCTGGGCTATGGTTACAGCTCTTTCTTTGGTGTCGCCCTCGGAAAACTGTTCTCGAAGCACTCGCCGTTCCGGCGTCAGACAGTGCATGAAAGCACAATAAGCGCCGGACTCAAGGAACTTGCGCTGACCGGCGCGGGCATCTGCTGGCTGCCAGAAAGCCTCGTCGAGAACGACATCTCCAATGGAGCCCTTGTCATCTGTTCGAATGACAGCACATGGACGCTCGATCTCGAGATACGATTGTATCGCAGCTCGGAGAAGACGCGAAGCACCATGGTAGAGGCTCTTTGGCAATCATCCAAGGCGCTGGCGCAAACGTTGAAGCCCGCCGCGCCAGCCGCGGGCACGGCGACCTTCAGCTCTTCATGAAGCGGAAGGCGCGCAGCACCTCGAAATAGTCGTTCGATGCAAAGGCGACGGCACGTGGCCCGTGCCGGCGCACTCCGGGATACCAGGAGGCGCGATAGGCATCGACGGGGTTGCTGAATTCGATGATGATCTCGACCCTTTCCGGCATTGACGGCAAAGCTTGCCGCGCCCTGTCGCGCAACGCCCTTTCAACGCCCTCGCATATTGCGCCGCGCGCCGCCGCAGGCGCCAGGGAGATGGTGGCCGCGCCGATGCCTTTGAGGGTTTCGACAGTGGCTATCCCCGGGACGAGGGCTCTGGCGTCGGCGCAAATGCCTTCGTCGCCGGAAAGAAATACCGAGCGCACGCCATAGCGCGCGGCGCACAACGCATTCAATGTGAATTCGGACGCTGTTTCGCCATTCAGGATCAGCCGCGATATTCGCAATGTCGATGTGTGTGCAAGCGGGTTGTCCTCGACGCCGGCCTTGGAATGGTAGCCGGTATAAAGCGCGGCATCGAAGCTTTCATCGATCCCGAACATCATTGCGTCCGGATGTCCCGACCAGCCCCTCACGATGCGCGCGAAAGGCGGCATGCGTTCGAGAATAAGGTTGCGCCCGCTGTCATGCGCATCCTTGATCATGATTTCGGTGGCGCCAGCGGCTCGCGCTCCTTCGCAGGCGGCCAGGACCTCCCCGGTCATCAGTTCGCGGAATTCCCTGTGGTCGGCATGCGTTCTTTCCGCCTCGTCCCAGGATTGAATGCCCGCGGTGCCTTCGATATCGGCCGAAATGAAAATCTTCATGCTCAAAGGGGCTCCTTCAGCCAGTCGGTCAACGCCGGAATCCTGCGTCTATTTCGTCCAACCACGCCTTGCGCGGCGCACAGGGCGTTCAGAACGGCCTCGACCGTGGTTTCCACAACCGCTTCGAAAATGAGGTCGATGTATCTGTCATCGACACGCGAAATCGAAATGAACGGTGAGGGCGAGACGTGCGGCAGAGGATCGGC
This sequence comes from Mesorhizobium sp. B2-1-1, assembly GCF_006442975.2. Classification (NCBI taxonomy): domain Bacteria; kingdom Pseudomonadati; phylum Pseudomonadota; class Alphaproteobacteria; order Hyphomicrobiales; family Phyllobacteriaceae; genus Mesorhizobium; species Mesorhizobium sp. B2-1-1. The sequence continues at coordinate 5,026,407 of NZ_CP083954.1, forward strand.
GGTCGTGAAGGCGATGGCGATATCGCCACTGCCGTGTCCCCAATACGAACCGAGGCGGGCAATGCCGGCGCCGGCCCGGCTGGCGGCACGGTTCAATTGCCGGTCGTCAAGAGGAATATCCGTGCCGAGAATGATGATGATCGACCCGCTTTCAGGCTCGCCGAGCCCTTTGGGATCGGCTCTGCGGCCATCCGGGAGGACAAGATCCCCTGCCCTGCCGAAGTTGGACAACACCAGAGCGCCAAGCGTGAAGGCGCGAGACCCGATCTCGACAGACCTGGACGCGCTGCCGATACCCGCCTTGAAGCCAAACGACGTCATTCCGGTGCCGGCGCCGATGCTGCCCTGTTCGACCGGACCGGCGCTCGCGGCATCCAGCGCCGCTTCGGCGTCATGCCGGGTGACCGCCATTGCCTGAATATCATTGATGCCGCCGTCGTTGCATTCGCAAACGACGGGATTGACCGTGCTGGTCTTGCGCCCGATCTCCGGGTTGGCGGCAATGGCACGCTTGATCAGCGCCTCCGCACATGGTGCGACCGAGAACGTGTTGGTCAGAAGGATCGGCGTTTCGATCGTGCACAGTTCGGACAATTGCATGAGCCCGACGGACTTGCCGAAACCGTTGATGATATCGACCGCCGCCCTGACCTTGGATCTGAACAGGTCGCCGCCATGGGGCAAGACGGCGGTGACGCCTGTCGCAAGTCCGTCGGCGATGATCGTCTTATGGCCGACCAGGACACCCGGCACGTCCGTGATCGCATTGTTCGGGCCGGGCGGCAGCCGCCCCATGCAAAGGCCTAAACGCCGTGCCGCGCCCATTTTCACATCCCACTCATCAAGCAAGGGCCGCTCTTCCGGCCGCATGCCCGTTCATCTCTGCAAAAGCTGTCTGGACGTAAATTTCCTGCAGGCGGCGTGTCAATGGACCAGGTTGGCCGTTTCCGATCCTGTGGCCGGCAATACGGACGACGGGGGTGACCAGGCTCGAGGCGGAGGTCAGGAACGCTTCCGCCGCCGAAAACGCCTCCTCTGGCGAGAACGCACGCTCTTCAAACAAAATGCCCTGGTCTTCACATAGACGCGCCACTGCTCGCCGCGTACAGCCGGGCAGGATGGCTTGAGAATTGGCGCGAGTAATGACACGGCCGTCGTGCGTAACGATGAAAGCCGTCGCCGATGCGCCCTCGGTCACCTGTCCACCCTCGACAAACCAGACATCATCGAAGCCTTTCTCGCTTGCAGCATGCTTTGCCAGAACCTGCCCCAGCAGCATGACAGTCTTTATGTCGCGCCGCGCCCAGCGCGGATCAGGCGCCAAGTCGACGGCGACGCCTTCGGCCTGAGCCTTGGTTCCTACGAGTTTGCGGGCGCTTGTGAAGGCGACCATGGTCGGCTCAAGATCATCGGGAAACAGGAAATTGCGCTTGGCTTCGCCGCGCGAAATCTGGAGATAGACCGTTCCTTCATCCAATCCGTTGAGCGAGATCAGTTCCAATTGAATGGCTTCTATCTCAGGCAGCGTCACGGGCATGGGAATACATATCTCGGCAAGCGACCGCTGGAGACGATTGAGATGGAAATCATTGTCTATCAGCCTGCCGCCGATCACGGCGGTCACCTCGTAGACCGCGTCTGCAAAGAGGAACCCCCGATCGAAGAGACCGATGCGCGCCTCGTCTTCGGGCATGTAACGCCGATTGCAATAGACTTGCGCCACTTTGGCCATCCTCGATCCCAGCATCAACTGACTGCTCGATAAATGCCAAGGCAGGTCGGCAAAGACCAATTCAAAAAATGCAATTCGGTATGCCGATACCGTCAAAGCGCAACTGGCACTCCCTGCGACGGCCGCATGATTCACGCCACGAGACGGCGCAGGTCGCTGAATGGTTTCCTTTAATCCCGCGGAGCCGGACGGGGGCTTGGACGACGCATCGTTGACCTCCCGATATTGACAGGTCGCGGCCATCGATTTAAGTTCGCGTTAGTGGCTACTAACGCGAACTACTGGACAGCGCTCGGAGATCCGACAAGGCGCACGATCTTCGAACTGCTGGTCGAACAGCCCTGTTCGGTCAGCGGACTTGCTCGTGCCCTGCCTGTAACCCGGCCGGCCGTCTCTCAGCACTTGAAGATACTCAAGGCTGCCGGGCTTGTGGCCGACACGCGCTCGGGCAAAGAACGCATATACCGTATCGATCAGGATGGGCTGGCAGGCCTGCGCGCGGAAATCGACCAGTTCTGGAGCAAGACCCTGGCGGGCTACAAATTAGCCGTCGAGTATCCAAAAAAGGACCAAGTATGAGTAAGGACCCTGCACTCGCGCCCGTAAGGCATTTCGTCGTTGTCGAGGCATCCATTGCGCGTGCCTTCAAGGTTTTCACCGAGGATTTCGGGAGATTCAAACCTCGAGAGCACAATCTTCTTGCCGTTCCGATCGCAGAAACGATCTTCGAACCCCGGGTCGGAGGGCACGTTTACGACCGAGGTGTGGATGGCAGCGAGTGCCGCTGGGCTCGTGTGTTGGCCTACGATCCGCCCAGCCGGCTGGTTCTGAGCTGGGACATCAGCCCTCGGTGGCAGATCGAGACCGACCCGAACAAGACGAGCGAATGGGAGGTCCGGTTCACGGCCGAGACCGAGAACAGAACCCGAGTTGAGATCGAGCACCGGCATTTCGAGCGCCATGGGGAAGGCTGGGTAGGCGTGAGGGGTGCAGTTGATAGCGATCAGGGCTGGCCGCTCTACCTGCAACGGTTCCACGACTTGTTCAACCATCGGACAGCCTGACAACCGCGTTGCAGTTCATGGGGTATGACTCGCAAGCACCGTATCGCCCACTGGGATTCCAGGAGCAGAGACAATATGGAAGTCTATTGGTTAAGCATCCTCGGCGTGCTTATGCTTTGTTTGCTGTCGGTGGTGTTGGCAGTCTATTCCGGTTCGTCCAAGGGATTTGCAGGGGTGCTTTCAGGACCGGTAGTCCCGGCGGACGACCACAACCCGCTCTACAGGATCGACCGCGTCCACATGAACTCGGTTGAGGCGCTGGCGCCCTTTGTCGTGCCCGCGGTGCTGGCGATGATGGTTGGTGTTGGACCGACCACTTTGGCGACGCTTGTGGGGCTGCACCTGGCGATACGCCTGATTCATCTGGGAATCTACCTACGTGGCGGAAACGCCGCAAAGGGAGGCAGTGTCAGGACGGTTCTGTACGTTTCGGGAGCGCTGGTTACGCTTGCCCTTATTCTTGTGACTGGATGGGCAGCACTCCATTGACGCGTTATCGGCAGTTATCGGAGGCTACATCCGTTATAGTCCGCGTCCGGCATCCCCGTTCGGCAACAGCGCCACCGTCTCGGCCCAGGCAACTTTCGGGACCATTGTGCGGTTTTTTCAAAAAAGTGCCCTAGCCGCTCCAACCAAGGCATTTTTTCGTTGCAGCCGATCGGCATTCTCCCACCCCCATCGGTCCCGCTGTTATGTGTTATTTTTGCTACATGTCGCTGCTCATGACTGGGAAAACCCATTTAGAGTCGCCTAAATTAATATTCGCTCACGTATTTTCTGAATATATCGGGTAATTCGGCAATGGTGGGCCTGGGGTTGGCCCGCTTAAGCGCCTTGAGGAAGGCGTTGGGGAAACGGGTGGGCTAAATGAATAGAACTGGCATGTCGGCCATAGGCAAGCGCCTTGGTCTTTTGATGGCGGCTACGATGCTGACTTGCGGGGGGGCGAACGCCCTCACGCTCAAGGAGGCCGTGGCGGTAGCGGTCGAATCCAATCCGGAGATCGGCCAGGCGATAGAAAATCGCGAAGCGATCGAGTTCGAATTGCGTCAGGCAAAGGGCCTCTATTTGCCCAGCGTCGACCTGCAGGCGTCGGCTGGCGCTCGCCGTCTCGACAATTCGTCACGGCGCGCACTCTCGATAGAGGACGACGCGCTTTATCCGGCAGAAACCGACCTGACCGTTTCGCAGACGCTCTATGACAGCGGCGCAAGGCGCGCAGAATTGAACCGCCAGGCCTCCCGCGTCGATGGCGCGTCGTTTCGAGTGCTGGAACGGTCGGAATTCATCGGCCTCTCTGTTGTCCAGGACTACCTCGAATACATGCTCCAGGCTTCGATTGTTGCCGAGGCAAAGAAAAACCTGGGCTTCCATCAAGCAATCCTCCACGACATCCAGGAAGGCATTGCCGGCGGCGGGTTGAACGAAGCCGACCGGCAACAGGCCGAGGAGCGGCTGTTCGCGGCCAAGGCCCGCATGCAGGAAGCGTCGGAGGAACTGGAGGCCGCGCGGATACGGTTTTTCAAGACCGTCGGCAAGCCGCTGACCAATGCAGCGAGGCCGGCCGACGTGTCCGGCACGCTGCCAAGGTCGCTGGACGATGCGTTGGGCCTTGCGCGCGAGAGTAACCCGCGCGTCCACATGGCCAACAGCGATATTGCCGCGGCGGCCTCGCTGGTGGACGCGGCGCGGGCGAAATATGGTCCCTCGATCATTGCCGAAGGCTCTGCCCGGGCGGGCTACGACATTGACGGCGACAATGGAGACGCATCCGATCTGCAGGCACGTCTGGTGTTGCGCTGGAATCTCTATCGGGGCGGCATCGACAAGGCCAATGAGCAGGAGCAGATCCGCCGCACCAGCGAGCAGCGGCTCGCGATGCACCAGGTTCTCCGAGAGATCGAGGAAGCCGTTCGCACGTCATGGGATCGTCGCTTCCGGCAGGCCGATCTGGCCAAGACCCTGAAGCTACAAGCAGTCTCCAACGAAAAGCTGGTCGCGTCCTATCGCGAACAGTTTAAGGTCGGTCAGCGCTCGTTGCTCGACGTGCTCGATGCGCAGAACACGCGATTCAACACCGCGACACTGGCCGACACCGCGTCCTACGCATCCCTTTTCGCGCAATATCGGCTTCTGGCGGCGACCGGGCAGTTGTTGAAAACGATGGATATCCACCCGCCAAAACAGGCCACGGCTTACGCGCGAACCGAGTTCGCCGCACCGGAAATAGCCGACACCGAGACCTATGCGCGCACGCCTTCGGAACAGAAAAATGACGTGCCGTTCGATATTCTGGCACCGGTCAGGAAAAAATAGGCGGGCCTAAGGATCGATCGAGAGTCCCCGCGGGCGGATCGTGAACCAGCAACCCAACATCCTGTCACCGAAAGAGGCTTTCAAGGCCTGCTTTTCGGCCGTCGCCGCATATCTCGGCCGCCCCAGCGCCGAAACCGTGCTCTTTGCCGGCGTGCCGCTGGCCGAGACGCGCATCGATATCGACGCAATCCGGCATCTTGCCGAGCGCGTCGGCCTTGAAATCACCGAATTCAGCCAGCGCGACTTTGTTCGGGGGCGCATCGACCTCCCCGCGATCGTCTTTCGCGTCAGCCAGCTGCCTGTCGCGCTGCTGGCCGATGGTGAAGCCGGGGAATATTTTACAGCTCCCCAGGAGGACGGGCGCACCAGGATCAGCCGGTCGGAACTGGCCAACAGCTATATCAGCGGCGGTGCGTCCTTCTCGATCACCTACGCCAACGCGACGGAGGCCATGAGCGTCGGCTCGGCGCCGAAAATCGAGCGGCGACATTGGCTGACGGGAACGATGGGGCCGTTCTGGCGCACCTATTCGAAGGTTGTCCTGTCGGCGGTGTTCATCAATCTGCTCGCCATCGCCTCGCCGATCTTCACCATGAACGTGTACGACAGGATCCTGCCGAACAAAGCGATATCGACGCTCTGGGTGCTGGCCATCGGCATCGGCGCGGTCATCCTGTTCGATCTGCTGCTAAAGACCTCCCGGGCATCGCTCATCGACTATGCCGGGCGCAAGGCGGATCTGCGCATTTCATACATGCTGTTCGAGAAGGTGCTGAACTCGTCTCTGGCGGCACGGCCGGGCTCGACGGGCGAATACGCAAATCGCGTGACCCAATATGAATTCGTGCGCGAATTCTTCACGTCCAACACCATCAGCGTGTTCATCGACACGGCTTTCGTGTTTGTTTTTCTCCTCGTCATCTATGCGATAGGCGGCTGGCTGGTCATGATACCCGCGCTGGCCTTCGTCGCGTCGGTGATCGTCGGACTGGTCACGCAGCGGCGCATCGGCAAGCGTGTGGCGGCCTCCATGAACGAGGCCTCGCAGCGCCAGGCGCTGCTGGTCGAATCCATTTCCACGCTGGAGACGATCAAGTCGCTGCGCGCCGAAGCCTACCTGTTGCGAAAATGGGGAGAGCATTCCAAAAACGCCTCCAACACCTCCGAGAAGATCAAGCAGCTTTCGGCCGCCGCCGGCAATATAACGCAGGCCATCCAGCAGCTGGTCACCGTCGCGCTGGTGGTGGCCGGCGCCTACGCCTTCTCCGAAGGACATGTCTCCACCGGAGCCATCATCGGCACCGTCATGCTGGCCAGCCGGGCTGTGGCCCCGCTCGGGCAGATCGCCATCACCTTGTCCAGATTGCGCCAGGCCATGCTCTCTTTGCGGATGGTGAATTCGATCATGGCTCAGCCGGAGGATCGTCCGGACACTGTGGGCTTCGTCAACCGGCCCATCCGCAACGGCGCCATGGTGTTCCGGAACGTCGGCTTTACCTATCCCGGCTCCGAGAACGAAGTCCTGACCGGCCTGAATTTCTCCGTGAAGCCGGGGGAGCGGATCGGCATCATCGGCCGCATAGGATCGGGAAAGACGACGATGGGGCGGCTGATCGGCAGGCTTTTCTTGCCGAGTTCCGGCGAACTGCTGCTGGACGGCATCGACATCCGTCAATACCACCCCTCCGAGGTTCGCGCCGCCGTCGGCATCGTCGCGCAGGCGAACGATCTGTTTTCAGGCACCATCAAGGAAAATCTTTTGATGGCCTGTCCGGAGGCGACCGATGAGCAGATCGTCGAAGCGGCCAAGGCCGCCGGCGTCGACGATTTCGTCTCCCGCCACCCGCGTGGCTATGACATGAATGTCGGCGAGCGCGGCACCAATCTCTCGGGCGGCCAGAGACAGACGATGGCGATCGCCCGGCTGTTGCTGACGAAACCGAAAGTCGTCTTCCTGGACGAGCCGTCCGGCTCGATGGATCTGGCTTCCGAGCGTCAACTGATCAAGCAGCTCAAAGTGGCTTTCGATCGAAACACCACGCTGATCGTCTCGACGCACCGCTTCAGCATGCTCGAACTTGCCGACCGGCTTATCGTCATCGAGCAAGGCAGGATCGTTGCCGATGGACCAAAGGACCAAGTGATACAGGCGCTGCAGAAAAAAAGCACCTGAAGAACGAAAACTATCAAAGTATTCAATGCGTTGGGGCCGTGGGAAATGCTTGCAAGAGAAGACCGGCCGCCGCTCTTTGCGTCGGCGTCCATATTTATCATAGGTGCACTCTTCGTGTCTTCCGTTGCTTGGGCGTCCTTTGCCGAGGTGGATGAAATCGCACGCGGCGACGGCAAGGTCATACCTGCTTCCAAAACGCAGATCATCCAGGCCAGCGAGCCGGGCGTCGTCCAGGAAATTGCCGTCAAGATCGGGCAGGTCGTGAAGAAGAACGACCTCATCATCCGCCTCGACAATACGTTCAACACCTCCAGCCTTGGCGAGCAACAGGCCAAGGCACGGGCATTACAGACCCGCATTGCACGGCTGAAGTTCGAGCAGAGCGGCGATCTGCAAGGCGAATTTCCATGTCCCGCCGAAATCCAGAAAGTCGCCCCGGAAATCTGCGACAACGAGCAGAAGCTGCTCGTCGCCCGCCGCGACAACTTCGAAGTCAAGCTGTCGGTTCTCAAGTCGCGCCTCGATCAGCGCGAGAAGGAATTGGACGAGGCGACGGCCAATTCCGATCGCCTCACGAAGAATCTGGTCGTCAGCGACCAGGAGGCAAAGCTGGTCGAAGCCATGGTCAAGAAAGGCCTGATGGCGCGAACCGAGCAACTCCGGGTTGAACGCGAGCAGACAGAGCTCAACGGGCAGCTGACGCTTGCTGGAGAAACCACCAAGAAAGCCAAATCGGCCATCACCGAGGCCCAGCTTCAGGTCGATGAGCTCGGTCTGCAGCTGCAACAGGAAGCGCTGAGCGACCTGACGCAGGCGCTGGCCGATCTCTCGGTGGTCGATGAAACCATACGCGGCGCGACCGACAAGGTGGCCCGCACCGACATCCGTTCTCCAGTCGACGGTATCGTCAACACGCTTGACATCAATACGGTTGGCGCCTTCGTGCAGCCCGGCGCGGTCGTGGCCGGCATCGTTCCGACTTCGGAGACCTTGCTGGTCGAAGCGCGGGTTTCGCCCCGCGACGTTGCCTTCATCCGGCCGGATCAGGAGGCGCTGATCAAGGTCACCGCCTATGATTTCTCGATCTTCGGCGGCATCGAAGGCAAGGTCTCGAACATCACCGCCGACAGTCTCGTCGACCAGAAGACAGGCGAGCCCTATTATCAGGTGCGCGTCGCGACCGACAGGTCGACGCTGACGCGGGATGGCAAGACCTATTCCATCATCCCGGGCATGATCTGCTCCGTCGACATCAAGACCGGCCGCAAGACGATCCTGACCTACCTGCTGAAACCCATCAACAAGGCACGAGAGGAGGCGATGAGTGAACGATAGCGCCACGCCTCCCGCTGTTCTCGAGCGGTTGCTCGTGCCGATGGCCGCGGAAGACCTCGGCATGGAGTTCCGGGTTGTCGCGCGCCGCGGCATCCGCCGCGGCATCCGCCTGGAGCGGACGTTCTGGACGTCGCTCAGGCAGATGGCGGAAAACCGGAAATGCACGATCGGCATGCTTGTCGATGAGATCGCCGAGAGCCAGCCTCCGGCCGGCAATCTGACATCGGCGATCAGGGTTGCTTGCATTCGTGATCTGGCGGAAGAAAACCTGACGTTGAAGAGGCTTGCATCGATCAGGACGATCACCGCGATACTGGTCGCCTGCCCCTCGCCCGCCTTCGCCCTTTCATCATCGAAAAAGATCCTGACCTTCAACGCTCCGTTCCAACAATTGGTAAAGCGCCAATTGCCGACGGCGCCGAGCGATGACGGCCGTCAGGATCTCAGGCTGGCGCTCGATCTCAACGTGGCGGACATCTTCGCGCGGCTGGATGCCAATGGCGAGATTCCGGTCGCCAGCGGGTTCGTCATCGGCGCCGGCGAACGCCGATATCGTGGCCAATTGAATGCCGTGCGAGCACCGCTGGTCGGGCAGGACCTGCTGATGGCATTCGTCAGCGGCTAGCAGCAGTTCCAGGAAAAGTGCAAAACGCTTCCCGGGAAAAGCGTGTAGCGCTTTCCCTTGGGAATTGCGCAAAACAAAGAGATAGAGCGGTTCGGCGTTTTCCATAAAAGCCGGCGAACCGCGGTTGCTCACCGACGGGCAAGCGCTCCAGAAGCCGTGTCGGGCTGCAATCCCTCGCCGGGCGCGACGCCTGCAAAACCGCCCTTGATCTCCGCGACCTGCGCGCTGCCCGATCTCGAACCATGGATCCAGGCTCGGTCCGTGCTGAAGGAATAAAGCGGCACATAATCGGGGAGATCGCTGTCGCGCAGCACGGTGTTGTTGAGGCTGTCGAGAATGAACACGCCACTTGCCGTGCTTACCGACAGGACCGCATGGAAGAATCCCCGCCTGCGATCCTGGAGAACAACCAACGCCATGCTTTGCGCGGGGATGCCGGCCCTCAGCAGCGCCGTCATCTTCAGTATGACGAAATCCTCGCAGTCGCCGGCGCGCTTATCGAGCACCTCGGTGGGCTTTGCCCAGTAATCGAGCTTGCCATAGATGACGCTGTCCTTCCTGTAGGCGATCAGGTGATTGATGCCGCTGTTGACGAATGACAGTTTCTCGCTGAACCCTTTGCCCTGTGCCGACGAGATCAGCCTGGCAAAAGCCGCACTCTTCTGCTCGCAGGCACTGCCCGCCGAGCAGCCGACAATTGCCTGGTAGACCGGTGCCCACCGCGCGGCGACGGGAAAGTTATGCATGGACAACGCGACCGAGCCGAACACGCCGGGGATAATCGTTGCCGTCTTGATGGGATCAATTCCGACATTCGCAGGCGCCGGCGCAACGCCCGCTTGGGCATCGTCGATCGTGTAACTCATGGAAACCAGGTCGGGCTGGTATCCTACCGCCGGTCGCCAAGGCTGGAATCTTTCCAGGGAAACGCCGCCCAGGCTGGGCGGCATCCGCACGTCTTCAACAAGCCCGCCGACCGAAGCGGTGCCCTCTAAATGGACGCTCGCGAGCGATGGCTGCGGCAGGCCTGCGAGGCTGATCGTCAGCAAGAGTAGCTTGAGGCCGGCTGTTCCCGGCGCGGTTTTTTCTTTTTTCATAACGCCCACCTTTTGACTGTGGACGGTACCGATCTTGTCTCAAATTATTGGCAATGAAGGTAGATAATGGCGACGAAACTTGTTTCCGCTATTTTTCGTAAAATTTTATTTGAATTTATACTTCTATTTACCATACAACAGGGGGCGAAGCCTCATCCGCACCGGCACATATCGACTTATATAACAGAATATATGCTCCCAGTTTACCACGCGTAAAAAATGCCATTGTAGGCATATAATGGTATATAAAGTAGATTGACGGACGGTTGCAAAGTAATGGTTGCCGCTGTCTCTTTCGGGGAAATGCCGGAGGGGTACAAGCAATGACCATCAATAACGAATTGGACGCCGTTTCGGGTTCGTGGGACGAGCATTCCATGGCCAGTGAACGTCACGACCAGACCTCGCCGGCAGAGTTCCAGGTCGCACAGGCGGCTTCGACGCAACAGGCCGCGCCGGCAGCGGCCGAACCAGTGCCGGTCGATGTGGGCAGTGGCGCGCCGGCGGAAGCACCCGCGGAGGCGAAGGCCCAGGCGGCAGCCGCGCCGCACGAATACGTCGCCGACGCCGGCAACGTCGTGAAGCTTCCGGCGAACGTCTCGATCGACAACATCAAGGTCGACGGCCACAATCTCGTGCTCGAACAGGCCGACGGCTCGGTTATCGTGATCAAGGACGGCGCGCTCAACGTGCCGACCTTCGTCCTTGGCGATGTCGAGGTGCCGCGCGTCGCCTTGATCGCCGCGCTCGAGGCGAGCCATGTGGATGTCGCCTTCGGCGCCGATGGTTCGATGTCGGCTGGCCCTGGAGGTTCGACCTCGAGCGCCGGTGGAAATTTTGAAATTCCTCCTGGCGGCATCGGCGATGGATTTGATCTTTCGGCGCTCTTGCCGCCGACCGATCTGCAGTTCGGGCAGGCCGAGAGGCGGGAACTGTTCCTTCCCAATGCGAACCCGGAATTTGGCGATCTCACCGTCCGCGTGTCGGAAGAAGGGCTTTCCGGCGCAAACCCGGACGGCGATCCCGGCTCACCCTTCGACGAATCGAATCTTTCGGTGATCAACGGCAGCTTCGGCGCTACGGATCCCAATGGCGATCCGCTGACCTACGGCCTCGGAGTGCCTGCCACGACACTTACCTCGCACGGCACCGACGTCGTGTGGGAACTGGTCGATTCGACGCATCTCGTCGGCAGGGTCGGATCGGACGTTGTGATCAGCGTCACCATCACGGATGCGAGCACGGGAACCTTCCAGATCGCCCTGCTCGGTCCCCTCGACCACCCGCTGGCCGGCTTCGAGGATGACCTCTCCATCGTCGTCCCGGTTACCGTGCAGGACCCGTTCGGCGGCTCGGCAACGGCCAACATGACCGTGATCGTCGAGGACGACAGCCCTGCCCTGACGGTGGGCAACACGGCAGCCAGTTCCGCGGTGCTCGATGAAAGCAACGCTGGTTCGCCGGCTGGCTTTCCGATCGATGTGACGAGCGCCAACCCGATTATTTCCGTTGCATCCAATTTCGGTGCCGACGGCGCCGCCGCCGGCGGCGGCATCGCCTATGCGCTGGGCCTGACCGGCAATGTCGCATCGCTCGATTCGGGCCTGAAGACGGCCATTGGCGATTTTGCGATCACGCTGCAGCAGACCAATGCGACGACGGTCACCGGCACTTATCAGAACGGCGGCACCCACACCGCCTTTACCATCGTCATCAACGGCAATGGCACGCTTAAGGTCACCCAATACGCTCCGCTGGAGCACACTGTCGATGGATCGAGCGCTGCTGCCCATGACGACGTGCTGACTCTCTCGGGCAAGATCACAGCCTCGGTGACCGTCACCGACTTCGATGGCGACAGCGCATTCGGCGGTGCCCAGATCGGCGGCGCGATCCAGTTCCACGACGATGGACCTTTGGTGACAGTCGTCGCCGACGCCGGCGCCGTGGTCTCACTCGACGAAACGCAGGCCTTGAGCATGGCGGCTGCGATCAACACAGGAACCATCGTCAAGGGCGATGATCCCGATATCGGCGGTACCGGGGCGATCACCTCCGGCACCAGCAACGGCGCCCTGGTCAATGTGACGGCGCTGTTCGGCGGCGACGGCCCGGCGGCAAGCACCGCCACCGTCTATCAGCTGAGCGTCACGAACGCCGTTTCCGGCCTGACCGTCACCGACGGCTCAACGATCACCTTGCAGACGCTTGCGAACGGAGTGGTTGTCGGAGTCGTGCAGGGCGGCGCGTTCAAGGGCGAGGCCGCGTTCGCGCTGTCGATCGATCCGGCCACCGGCAAGGTGACCGTCGAGCAATATCTGTCGCTCCACCATTCCGACACCGGTAATCCCGACGACACGGTTGCACTCACCGCCGGCTCGCTGGCCGTGAAGGTCACGATCACGGATAGCGATGGCGACTCCGCCAGCGCCAGCGCCGACGTCTCGGGCCAGATCAGTTTCGACGATGACGGGCCGAAGGTGACGGCTGTCGCCGCCACCGGCGTTACGGTAGCGCTTGACGAGACGGCGACCACGAGCACCCCGGCTGGGATCGACACTGGTACGGTCACCAAGGGCGAGGATCCCGATGTCGGCGGCACCGGCGCGATCGCGCACGGCACCAGCGACAGTGCCTTCGTCAACATCACGGCGCTGTTCGGCGCCGACGGTCCGGCCGTTTCGGGCAGCACCGTCTATGCGCTAAGCGTCACCAATGCGGTCTCCGGCCTTGCCGTCACCGACGGCTCGCTGATCACCTTGCAGACGCTGGCCAACGGCGTCGTCGTCGGCGTCGTCCAGGGCGGAACGTTCAATGGCGATGCGGCGTTCGCGCTGTCGATCGATCCGGCCACCGGCAAGGTGACCGTCGAGCAATATCTGTCGCTTCATCATTCGAACGCCTCCAATCCGGACGACACGGTGGTGCTGGGCTCGCATTCGGTCGCAGTGAGCGTGACCGTCACGGATGGCGACGGCGACACCGCCAGCGCCAGCGCCGATGTCTCGGGCCAGATCAGCTTCGACGACGATGGTCCGAGCCTGACCATCTCGCAGCCGAACGGTGCCTTGAACGGCCTGTTCCTGGACGGCTTCGTCCCCAATGGCGACGCCTGGGGTGCGGGCAGCGGCACCACGACCGGTCCCGCCGGCGCCTGGACCGTCACGGCCTCGCCTTACGAGGGCGCCAGCAGCATCGAATTGCAGAAGGTCGGTGACGGCTATCGCGGTGCAGACAGCCCGACCAACAGCGTTATGGTCGACCTCGAGGCCAGCCCCGGCAACATCCAGATCTCGCAGACGCTGCATGGCCTCAGCGCCGGCGAATACCGCATCTCCTTCGAGATCGGCGCCGCCAACGACACCAGCCTCCTACACAGCGCCAAGCTCGAAGTGCTGTGGAACGGCGTCTCGGTCGGAACCTACAATCCCACGTCGGGCGTCATGCAGACCATCGCCATCGACGTCACGGCGACGGCCGGCGACAACTCACTGACGTTCCGTGAAATCGGCGAACAGGGCGACAACACCGGCACCTTCCTTGCCAACATCAAGGTCGGCGACATCATCGTTATCGACGAGACCGCAGGTGTCGATGCCGATTCCGACGACACCACCGATCCTGCCGTGGCGGCCCTGTTTGCCGGCGTCAATGCCGGGACCGATCCCGACATGCCGCTGCACCAATATGCGCAAGGCAGCGGCGGCGTCGTGAACGCCACGGCGCTGTTCGGCGCCGACGGACCGGCAGCGAAAGCTTCGCTCGTCTATGCGCTCACCCTTGCCAGCAATACGGGCGTGGATTCCGGCCTGAAGACCACCGATGGCCACGCAATCTCGCTGTTCAACGACGGCAACGGCCACATCATCGGCGTCTATGACGCCAACAACAACGGCGTTACCGCCACCGACAAGGTCGCCTTCGCCCTGCATGTCGATGCCGCCACCGGCCAGGTCGCGGTTGCGCAATACGTCTCGCTCCAGCATCCCGACACCAGCAGCAACGACGAGGGCATCGCGCTCGGCGCCGGCTCGGTCTCGGTCACCGTCACGGCGACCGATGGCGACGGCGACCACGTCACACAAAGCGCCGACATCTCCCAGACCATCGTCTTCGAGGATGACGGGCCGAAGGTCCTGAGCGGCCATGCCGCGCCGGTGACGATCGACGAGGACGACATTGCCAGCCTGCTGTCGCAGGGAACCTCGCCCTATGACGGGTCCGGCGACGGTTCGGGCACGGAGTTCCCGCTGGGTGCGGCGATCGCATCCGGCTCGCTGAACGGGCTTGTCGACTTCGGCGCCGACGGCCCGGCCGCCGGCGGCGGTTTCGGCTTCACCGGCACGGCGGCCGCAGACCTGACGGCCATCGGGCTGTCGTCGAAGGGCGTCGAGCTGAGCTGGGCGATCCAGGGCAACACGCTGGTCGGCTTTGTCGACAGCAACCATAACGGCGCTTACAACGGGCTTAGCGACCGCACCGTGATGACGGTGACGCTGAACGCCTCGAGCGGCGCCTTCGTGGTGCGCCAGTTCGACCAGCTCGACCATGTCGCACCGGCGGCCGGAACATCGGACCAGAACACCACGCTGCAGACGCATCTGGGCGGCGGCAGCGTGGCCGGCATCGACCTCGGCTCGGTGTTCCAGGCCAAGGACGGCGACGGCGATACGGTCACGCTGACCGGCAAGGCGACGGTCACCGTGGTCGACGACGTGCCGCAGGTGTTCATCACCGCGACCGGCGTGTCGGTCGTGCATGACGAGACGGCGGGCAACCAGAACGACGACACCAGCAGCGCCTCGGTCGCGCACCAGTTCGATTCGCTTGGACTGGGCCCGGCAAGCCTGGGCTATGCGCATGGCAACCTGCCGGTGGTGCTGTTCGGCTCGCTGCCCGGCACGGACGAGCCGCGCGCGGCCGTGCTCAGCCTTTCGGTTGCAGAGCCAGGCACCGATTCGGGCCTGAAGACGACCGACGGGCACGAGATCTCGCTGTTCAAGCAAGGCAATCTGATCGTCGGCCGCGTCGACAACGCGAACGGTACGGCCAATCCCGGCGGCGCCATTGCCTTCGCGGTCTCGGTCGACCAGACCGGCCATATCTCGACGGCACAATATCTGTCGCTGCAGCATCCGCTGGCCGGCAACGGTTCGGCCGGCTCTTATGACGAGCCGGTCAACCTGTCCGGCAAGATCAATGCGGTGGTCACCGTCACCGACTTCGACGGCGACACAGTCAGCCAGTCGCTCGCCATCGGCGCCAAGATCGTCTTCGACGACGACGGGCCGAAGGTGACGGCTGTCGCCGCCACCGGCGTTACGGTAGCGCTTGACGAGACGGCGACCACGAGCACCCCGGCTGGGATCGACACTGGTACGGTCACCAAGGGCGAGGATCCCGATGTCGGCGGCACCGGCGCGATCGCGCACGGCACCAGCGACAGTGCCTTCGTCAACATCACGGCGCTGTTCGGCGCCGACGGTCCGGCCGTTTCGGGCAGCACCGTCTATGCGCTAAGCGTCACCAATGCGGTCTCCGGCCTTGCCGTCACCGACGGCTCGCTGATCACCTTGCAGACGCTGGCCAACGGCGTCGTCGTCGGCGTCGTCCAGGGCGGCATGTTCAGTGGCGATGCGGCGTTCGCGCTGTCGATCGATCCGGCCACCGGCAAGGTGACCGTCGAGCAATATCTGTCGCTTCATCATTCGGACGCCTCCAATCCGGACGACACGGTGGTGCTGGACCTGCATTCGGTCGCGGTGAGCGTGACCGTCACGGATGGCGACGGCGACACCGCCAGCGCCAGCGCCGATGTCTCGGGCCAGATCAGCTTCGACGACGATGGTCCGAGCCTGACCATCTCGCAGCCGAACGGTGCCTTGAACGGCCTGTTCCTGGACGGCTTCGTCCCCAATGGCGACGCCTGGGGTGCGGGCAGCGGCACCACGACCGGTCCCGCCGGCGCCTGGACCGTCACGGCCTCGCCTTACGAGGGCGCCAGCAGCATCGAATTGCAGAAGGTCGGTGACGGCTATCGCGGTGCAGACAGCCCGACCAACAGCGTTATGGTCGACCTCGAGGCCAGCCCCGGCAACATCCAGATCTCGCAGACCATGCTGCTCAGCGCCGGCGAATACCGCATCTCCTTCGAGATCGGCGCCGCCAACGACACCAGCCTCCCACACAGCGCCAAGCTCGAAGTGCTGTGGAACGGCGTCTCGGTCGGAACCTATGATCCCACGTCGGGCGTCATGCAGACCATCGCCATCGACGTCACGGCGACGGCCGGCGACAACTCACTGACGTTCCGTGAAATCGGCGAAAAGGGCGACAATACCGGCACCTTCCTTGCCAACATCAAGGTCGGCGACATCATCGTTATCGACGAGACCGCAGGTGTCGATGCCGATTCCGACGACACCACCGATCCTGCCGTGGCGGCCCTGTTTGCCGGCGTCAATGCCGGGACCGATCCCGACATGCCGCTGCACCAATATGCGCAAGGCAGCGGCGGCGTCGTGAACGCCACGGCGCTGTTCGGCGCCGACGGACCGGCAGCGAAAGCTTCGCTCGTCTATGCGCTCACCCTTGCCAGCAATACGGGCGTGGATTCCGGCCTGAAGACCACCGATGGCCACGCAATCTCGCTGTTCAACGACGGCAACGGCCACATCATCGGCGTCTATGACGCCAACAACAACGGCGTTACCGCCACCGACAAGGTCGCCTTCGCCCTGCATGTCGATGCCGCCACCGGCCAGGTCGCGGTTGCGCAATACGTCTCGCTCCAGCATCCCGACACCAGCAGCAACGACGAGGGCATCGCGCTCGGCGCCGGCTCGGTCTCGGTCACCGTCACGGCGACCGATGGCGACGGCGACCACGTCACACAAAGCGCCGACATCTCCCAGACCATCGTCTTCGAGGATGACGGGCCGAAGGCCGTCGGAACCGCCTCGATCACGGCGAATGTCGACGAAGACGGGCTTGCCGGACACAACCCAGATGCCGGCAGGCCGGGTGAGACGGGAGCGATCGGCCTTTCCGCGACCGTCACGGGCGCTGCCGGCGCGCTGACCGCGCTCGTCGACTTCGGCGCCGACGGCCCGGGCGCCCAGGCGTTTCATCTTGCCTCGACGGCCGTGCCGGCGGATTCCGGCCTTACGTCGCAGGGCGCGCATGTGCTCATCGTATCCGATGGGAGCACCTTGCATGGTTATGCCGAGGCAGGAAACGGCGCCGGATTCTCGGACGGCGACCGCGAGGTCTTCCGGCTGACCGTGAGTGCCGACGGCTCCTACGTCTTCACGCTCAAGGATCAGATCGATCATCCCACGCTGGACGGCCAGGCCGGAGACAATGGCGAAAACCAGCTGACGAGCCCGATCGATCTTTCCTCGTATATCGTCGCGACCGACGGTGACGGCGACTCCATCTCCCTTGGCGCCGGGACCTTCCTGATCCAGGTCCTCGACGACATTCCGGTGCAGACCAGCGCCACCGTCTCCGGCAATGTCGGCGAGGACGCGCTTTTGCTGGCGAACTCGAATGGTCATTCCGTCGGCAATCCCGACGGAGATGGCCTCGGCACGGTCGCGACCGGTTCGCTGAGCTCGCTGGTCTCCGCCGGGGCGGACGAACCCGGTTCCTTCTCGCTGATCCAGAACCCCGCTGGCTTGCCGGCGGCGACATCGAAGGGCGAGGCGATCGTCTACCACGTCGACGGCACGGTGCTGACCGGCTATGTCGAGAGCGGAACACCCGGCCTCGATGCGGGCGACCGCAAAGTCTTCACCCTCGATGTCCAGCCGAACGGCACCTACACCTTCACCTTGCTGGACCAGATCGACCACCTGCCGAACTCCCCCGCCAACGATGACAACCAGAAGCTGGTGCTCGACTTCACACATGCGCTCCAGTTCACCGACGCCGACGGCGACACGATCGCGATCACCGGCGAGACGACGACCACGACAGCCACAACAGGCATGAGCCTGCATTCCGGCCATTACGGCACCTATACCGTGGGCGGCGTTACGTTCGACGGACTAACGTTCAATGGAGCCTTGGCTCACGATTTCAACAATGGCGCCGGGAGCGATTCCTTCAACGTTTCGGGTCAGGGCGTCGGCATCGGCGACAATCATATCCATGACAATGAGGGCTTCATCTTCTCGCGGCCCGGCACCGACGCGGTGAGCTTCACCATCAACGGCAACGGTTCGGGCACAATTTCCTGGGAAGCCTACAATGGCGCCGGCGTGCCGGTTTCCGGGAGCTCCGGTTTCCAGATAGGAACGATGACTGTGCCGGCCAACGGCTCAGTCGTCACGATCGACCCGGCGGGCACGTTCGACCATCTGGTGATCCGCTTCGATCTCGACAGCGGCGACAAGATCCGCGCCGAAAATTTCCTCTATACGTCGACCACCACCACCAGCGGCGGCGTCTTCACCATTGGCATCGAGGACGACATTCCGGTAGCGCTGAACGGCAGCGCCAATCTTCCGACCGTCTACGAAGACACGCTGACCGGCCTGTCGAGCGGAAATTCGGAAGGCGGCAGCCAGCCAACCTCGGTTACGTTTGGGGCATCGGCCTTCGTCCCACTGCTTTCGATCGGCGCTGATGACGACGCGACTTTCTCCTTCAACGTCGAAAAGAATGGAACTCAGGCGGGCGTGTCGTCGGGGGGATCGGCGGTTCATTTCGTTGTGGGTGTCGATGCCGTCGATGGTGTCGCGGCGGACGGTCGCACCGTATTCACGATTGCGGACAACAACAACGGCACCTTTACGCTGACGCTGCTCGATCACCTCGACCATAGCCTCAATTCCGGCGACAGCGGGACGATGGCGATCGACATCGGCTCGCTCTTCAAGGCGACCGACTTCGACGGCGACAGCGTCAACCTGGCCGGCACGTTGAACATTGTGGTCGAAAATGACAGGCCAGTGATCGCTGCGGCGGAGGCCACCGTGGCGGAAAGCACCGCAGCGGGTTCCACAAACGCATTCAACGCGGCCTCCGCGACCGGCTCGCTGGGAATCTCGTGGGGAGCCGACGACGCCAATCCCAACAGCGGCATTCACGACCGCTCGGTTACCTTCAATCCGGCGTTGGCCGGCGTCCAGGCTGGCCTGACGTCCAATGGCGATGCCATCACCTACACTCTGTCCAGCAACGACACCGTGCTGACGGCGACCGCCACGCACAACTCGGTCATCCGCACCATCTTCACCGTGTCGATCAACGATCAGACTAACGGCAACTATTCGTTCAACCTGCAAGACAATATCGACCATCCGGCTGGAGCCGACCACAACGACAAGGCCCTGTCCTTCGACTTCACCGCGACGGATTCGGATGGCGACAGCACGTCGTCCACCTTCACCGTGCATGTCACCGACGACATTCCGGTCGTCACCAGCCCCGCGGGTACGGGCAATGTGTCGGAGAGCCTGCTGCCCCTGGTACAGCCGACATCCGGCGATCTCAACATCGACTGGAATGCGGACGACAAGGGATCGAGCCACCTCGAATTCGCGCGCGGTCCCGGCAACACTCTCATGGCGCCCGAAGAGCTGACCTCGGGCGGCGTTTCGCTGGACTACACAGTCCGTCTTGCCGCCAACGGCGTCGATGAGGAACTCGTCGCCTTCAAGCAAGGCGACACCGTATCCAATCCCGTCTTCATGGTGACCCTGAACGGCGTGGGCACGCCGACCTTTGTCTTCACCCTCTGGCAGCCGCTTGACCACGACCACACCGGCGGCAGCGACGCCTCGCTGCCGCTCGGCTTCACCATCAAGGCCGTCGACGGCGACGGCGACTCCGTCACCCAGAGCTTTACGGTCAATGTCGCGGACGACGTGCCGGCGGCAGCGATGAATGCACAGGTCCAGCTCGATGACGACGCGCTGGGCGGCAATCCCGATGGCACCGGCGATGTCGATCCCGACACCGCCCACACATCCGGTACGCTCGGTCACACCTACGGCGCCGACGGCGCCGGTACGACGCTGCTCACCGGCGCAACGCTGCCGGTTGCGGGCGGGTTCTCGGTGACCTCGAACTCGGGAACCGACCTGATCATCAGCCAGATGCAGAACAACGTCGTCGTCGATGTGCTGAAGGTGCATCTGGCCGACACCACATCCGGCGCCTACACGGTCACGCAGCTTCATGCGATCGAGCACCCTGCCGGCGACGACGAGAACAATCTGCAGTTCGGGGTCAACTACACCGTCACGGACGGCGACCACGACACGGCCACCGGCACGCTGTCGATCGATGTCGACGACGACACGCCGACGGCGAGTGTGAGTGCCTCGCAAAACGTCGCCGAGGGCACAACGGTCACCGGCGTGCTGGACTTCGTCGCCGGCGCCGATGGTGCCACGGTGACGCAGATCAACGGCAAGACCCTGGTGTTCGGCGCCGATGGCTACTCGCAGCCAATCGTCTTCGAGCACGGCACGATGGCGGTCATGGCGAATGGCAGCTACACATTCACCGCGCAAGGCGACGACGTCTATCTTACCGGAGGCACCGCAACCGGCACCTTCACCGTAAAGGATGGCGACGGCGACACGTCGACCGCCAACTTCGGCTTTGCGATAAACGACACCACCAACGACACGACGGTCAACCTTAGCGCCTCGACGGTGTCGGAAGGAGCGGTGGCCAACTACGTCTTCACGGCAACACTGTCGAACGCCTCCCAGGGCGTGACCACGATCACAACCGACCAGGGCGACATCACGATCGCGAACGGCCAGACCACCGGCACGCTGACGATTGCCTCGGGCAATGACGAGGACGTCTATCTCGACGCGTCGAGCCGGACCGCGACCATCATCAACACCAGCGGTGGCAATTTCGAGCATCTCGTGGTCGGCGCCGCAACGGCGACGGCGCAGGTCACCGACACCACAAACACGGTGACGGCGACGCTCACGTCCTCAACAATCCCAGTGTCGGAAAATGGCGGCTCGATCCTCTACACGGTGACGCTGACCGGCACTCCTGGTTCGGTCGCACCGACCGCGCCACTGACCTTCACGCTGGCCAATGGCGAGACGGTGACGATCGCCGCCGGTGCGACGTCCGGATCCGTAAGCCACACCTACACGGATGCCGAGATCACCAACCAGGCGAATATTTCCAATTCGATTGCGTCGGTGCAGTCGGGGGGCAGCGAATATGAGCATCTGGTCACGGCGGGCTCGACCACCGTTGACGTCAACTACTTGACAACGCTCACTGGTCTGACGCTGCAAGCTTCCGGCGGCGACACATTCGTGGACGAAAAAGGCCTGGATATCCGTAGCGGCGAACCTGCGGGATCTGGCGAAAACGACAACAATCCGGCTACCAATGTCGATCCGTCGGAAAGCAACACCGGCGCCTTCGGTTTCACATCGCCCGACGGCCTGGTCACGCTGACGATCGGGACCACAGCGCTGAGCTTGGCGGAGTTACAGGCCGCCTCGCCCGGAGCGCCGGTGACCATCTTGGGCGGCCCGGCCTACGGATTGCTCCAGGTGACAAGCTTTGTCGGAGACGCGACCGGCGGCACGGTGACCTACAAGTTCACCTTGCTCGACAATGTCACTCATCCGAATACAACGGCGGATGCGACGCCCGGTGACCGTGGCCTCGAGGATCAGGTGTTTGCGAACTACGGTGTTGTCGTTACAGACACCGACGGCAGCAGCACCACCTCTTCGCTGGACATCGCGATACGCGATGATGGCCCAACGGCCCACAATGACACCGATTCCTTCGGCACTGGCATCATAGGCAGCTCGATCCTCGGCAATGTGACAGACGGCGCCGGCACCAACGAAGGTCTGCACGGCACCGGTATCGACACCCTGGGTGCCGACGGCGCCAAGATCAGCGGCGTTACGGGCGCTGGCGGATCGGACACCGATGTGGCTGGCGGCGGCTTCGTCGTCAGCGGCCAGTTCGGCACGCTGGCTCTGCAGGAGAACGGCAGCTACGTCTATACCCGTGTCTCCGGCCTGGCCGGCAGCGACGTGTTCACCTACACGCTGAAGGACGGCGACGGCGACAGCTCGACCGCGACGCTGACCGTCGGGCTCGACAGCACCGGTCAGCCGACCGCCACCTCGTCGAGCATCGTGGTCGACGAGGACGATCTTGCAGCGGGCGTCCACAACACCAACAGCCCGGGCGACGATACGACTTCGAACCCTGCGAACATGTCGCTTGGCAGCTATGGGCCAGACGGGCATGGCTCGCTCAGCTTCGACGTTGCCAATGGCGACACCGTCATGGACGGCGCTTTCACAGTGAAGCATGACGGCGTCGCGCTCCACTATTACTACGACACGGCCTCACACACCTTGTACGGCACGACCGACACGTCCGGCGCGACGGCCGCAGCCAACCACGCCGCCTTCAAGATTGAGGTTAACCAGACAGCGGCGACCTATAACTTCACGCTGCTGCAGGAGGTCGATCACCCGCAAGGCGGCGGCGAGAACGACATCAATCTTTCGCTTGGGTACACCATCACCGACTCCAACGGCGACCACGCCAACGGCACGGTCGGCATCAAGATCGACGACGATATGCCGGTGGCGAGGCCGGACACCGTGCAAGTAGACGAAGGCAGCAAGCCGACGCTCAATGCGATCCTCGTGCTCGATCTTTCGCTCAGCATGAACAGCGATCCGGATGGCGCGGGCGGTTTCACTACCCGGCTTGCACTCATGCAGGCAGCGGTCCAGAATTTCCTGAGCAGTTCGACAGTGATCTTCAACCAGATCACAATCTATTCTTTCGGAGTAGGAGCCGAGCTCGTCGGCCAGTACACGATCGGTGAAAGCAACTACATCCAGAGTGCCATCAACACTGTAAACGGGTTCAATTCGAATAGTCTCTCGGCTGGCACGCAATATGACTCCGCCGCCAACCTGATCGACGGCAGAAGCAGTAGTGCCGATCGCTACGCGAATTTGCCGCATCCCACGGCCGACGCCACCAACATCTACTTCCTGAGCGACGGCGACCCGCAATCGGGAGCGAGCCTGGATGCGATCGAGCAGAGCAGCTGGAGTAATTTCCTCGCCAGCAGCCAAGTGAACCAGGTCTTCGCGCTTGGCTTCAGCGATATCGCCAATACAAATTTCCTGGCGCAGATCGCCTCGCGCCCAGGCGATATTGCCGAAGCGGTGACGGATCCGACCGAGCTCTCATCGACGCTGGCGGGTGCGCTGCCATCGTCCGCCTCGGGCAGCATTCTTGCCGATCATGGCCTTGGCGTCGATGCGTTTGGCGCTGACGGCGGCCACATCCAGTCGATTGCGATCGACGGTACGACCTATACGTTCAATGGAACGAACGCCATCAGCCTTTCCGGCGCATTACCCGGCGCGCATCTGCTTGCGAACGACGGCAAGTCGATCGAGGTGAGCACGAGCGCCGGCGGCAAGCTGACATTCTATTTCGCCGACGAGGGTATCCATCATGCGGGCGACTACGACTACACCGCACCGGTGAACGTCAATGCGGACAAGATCGAGACATTCCACTATGTCCTGGTGGATGGCGACGGCGACACGGCCGGAGCGGATCTGCAGGTAACGGTTCTGGATATCCCGAACGCCGCACCCGTCATCACCGCACCCAATGGCGGCAGTGATTTCACCATCAGCGTGCCGGAAAACACGACTGCGGTGACTGACATCAACGCGACCGACGCCAATGGCGACGCGCTGACCTATTCGATCGTAAATACTCCAGGTACTGACTCCAGCAAGTTTACGATCAATCCGACGACAGGCGTTCTGGCCTTTGTCTCCGCGCCGAACTTCGAGGCACCGACCGATGTTGGCACCAACAATTCCTACATCGTCAACGTCCAGGTCTCGGACGGCCATGGCGGCACTGACACGCAGCAGATCACGGTGAATGTGACTAATGCCAACGACGCGCCAACCGGCGTTGCCGACAATTTCTATACCAACACGTCCAATTCGGGCCAAGGCACCACAATCACATTACAGAATGCATGGTTGGTGCGAAATGACATGGACCCGGAAGGCAACGCGCTCAATGTCGGCGCCGGGTCGAACGGAACGGACGTCGACAAAGTTTCCGTTGGTATTTCGACGACCAGCATCAGGGTTGATATTGCTAAGGGAGATACCGGTAACTTCACCTACACTGTGACCGACGGATCGCTGTCGTCCGCGAGCACGACTGTAACCGTGTATAGGGGAGATGACGACGCGACAATAACCGGAGGCAGCGGCAACGACATTCTCCTTGCGGTCGGCGCCGCAACGCTGAGTGGCGGAGCCGGAAGCGACATCGTGGTGGGAGGTAGCGGCAACGACACCATCATTGCCGACCAGAACGACTATGTCATCGACGGTGGCAGCGGTACGGACATGCTGCAGGTAAACGGCAACTTCACCTCCGTAAGCGACGCGCAAATCGCCAACGTAGAGAATGTGACGCTAACGGCGGCGGCCATCCTCAATCTGTCCAGCCAGACGGAAGGCTTCGTCATAACGGGTTCATCCGGCGCCGACTCGATTACTGGCGGCGCGGGCAATGACACCATTGTCGGCGCTCAGAACGACACGCTGCTTGCGGGTGGCAGCGGTACGGACACGCTGCAGATCGGCGCGGATTTCAATGATACTGGCAACGGCCAAATCACGGGCATCGAAAATGTCACGCTAACGGCAGCCGTAACATTGAACCTCGGAGATCAAACGGAAGGGTTCAAGATCACGGCCTTTTCGGGCGGCAACACCATCACTGCGGGAACGGGCGGCGATAGCGTAACGATCAATGCCGGTACCAGCGCGACTTCATGGAACATCGACCTAGGGAACGACTCAGCAACGGACAAGGTTGTCTTCAACCATGCGTCGATTAGCGCCAGCCAAGATACACTCGCGACCGTTTCCAACTTCGATGTTGCCGACGACAAGTTAGCGGTGGTGCTAGGCGCTGCGAACATAGCTGATGGCACGTTCCAGACAATCACCGCTGCCAATACCAATGTTTCGGCGGGCGCTGAGGTGATTGAATTGGTCAACAATTCGTGGACCGGGCCGCTTGCCAATGACGGTGACAACTCCACCATCGAGGGGTTCATTCAGGCGGCGATCCAGAATTTCCCTGCGACAGGCAGTTACACTTTCATCGTTTACTCGGGTACGTCGGTAACAGCGAATGCGGGCATCTATTCGGTGAACATCACTGACAGTACAAACCCAAATCAAAGCGGCATGACCGTCGAACACATCATGACGCTAAACGGCGTCGGGTTCGGGAACCTGACTGCCGCCAATTTCACGAGCGCCACCGACCCCATCATCCTCGACCTGAACCACAACGGCTTCGCCTTCTCGGACCTCAGCCACGGCGTCCAGTTCGACATCAATGGCGACGGGGCGAAGGACCAGCTTGCCTGGAACACCTCGAATGACGGCATGCTGGCGGTCGATCTCAACCATGACGGCAAGATCGACGACGGCACCGAGCTGTTCACGCCGAGCTTCGGCGGCGGCAAGTTCGCCAGCGGGGCGGCGGCACTGGCCTCGCTCGACGGCAATCATGACGGCGTCATCGATCACAATGACGCGGCCTTCAGCAGCCTGCTGATCTGGAAGGACGCCAATACCAACGGCGCCAGCGATGCCGGGGAATTGTCGCACCTCGCGGATAACGGTATCGTCTCCATCAGCACGGCGGCCAGTCCGGCCGTGGGCGAAATCGACGGGCAGACCGTGACAGGCAACGGCACGTTCCAGATGGCCGACGGCACCACCGGCAACTATGTCGAGGTCGAACTCGACACCTCGCTCGGTGCCCCCGCACAGCCGACCGTCGCCTCCGACGGCACGAAGACCTTCGCCATCGGCTCTCTCGAGGTGACCGACCTGATCGCCGACTTCCATGACGGGGCCAAGGGCGACCAGATCGATCTTACGGCACTGCTGAAGGGCCTGGCCGGCGTCACCGATCTCGAGGCCGGCGGCTTCGTGGAGATCGCGCAGTCCTCGGCCAACGCGGCGAACGCCGAGGTCAAGGTCGACACCAATGGCGGCGGCGACAACTATCACACGGTGGCGGTGCTGGAGAACTATACGTTCCACAGTGCGGCCGAAGCAGTCAAAATACTCTATGACGACAGCCATGGTACCAAGCAGGACGTGGCCTAAGGGCAAAAGGAAACGGGGTGAGCAACATGAACAGAATCTTGCGGGTGGCTTTTGGGGCCGGTCTGCTGTCGATCTTGTCGACGGGCCTCAATGCCGCCGACATCATCGAAGGACCCACGGGCGATTATTGCGGTGTCGTCGGCACCTCCAACCTGGTGCTGAACGACAACATCGTCGATCTCAGGGATCAGGTGGTGAAGCTGATGGACGAGTCGGTCGCCGTCGCAAACAGCTCGGAATGGATC
Organism: Mesorhizobium sp. B2-1-1; assembly: GCF_006442975.2. NCBI lineage: Bacteria > Pseudomonadati > Pseudomonadota > Alphaproteobacteria > Hyphomicrobiales > Phyllobacteriaceae > Mesorhizobium > Mesorhizobium sp. B2-1-1. The sequence continues at coordinate 5,053,211 of NZ_CP083954.1, forward strand.
AATTCGTCCCGGCCGGTTTTCGTCTGGGCCTCGGAAGCCAAGGTCGCCTGCGGCATGGCTTACGGCTATCTGAAGACGAACTACAAGGACGAAGACACGCTCAACAAATGCGAGTGTTTCCACGATCGCATGGTCGAGTACATGCACTGACCGGATAGGCAACCTGCGCCTGTTGGCCACCATGGCAGCGGACGGATCAACTCCTGAAGGCGATCGCCGCAACGATCGCCCTGTCCGGCATTGGCCAAGTCGTCACGCTGGCTTGCGCCGACCGGCTGGAGCAGCCTCCCATGGCACAACCTCCGTCGTCCGGCTCGGCGCAGCCGATCCCATTGTGACGCAACCGCAGTGTGGTATGCGACAGACATTCAAGGCGTTCGCGAGCTATCAGCCGACCGTGCCGTTGCCGATGGCGACGTTCGGCGTTTCCGCGTTTTCGTCGGACCGCGATACCTTCTCAGGGCAAGCGCGACGGGTCGGGGCGCTGAGGGCCCGGCTCTTCGGCGGCTGAAGAAAAACAGGACGGCACGACCAGTTCGCCGTAACATGCGTCGGAGACCAGACCGGGAATAATAAGCCGGCGGTGAACAGGGTGGGACAATCATGGAAGCTGGCCGACGGGTCCGTGGGCTGAAGATTTGGGCAACCGCCTTCGCGCTCGCCGCGGTATTGTCGGGCTGCCAGTCGAAGGGGGGCGTTACCGAAGCGCTCGATCCGGCGGCGATTGCCGCGCCTGCCGGGCAGGACGGCGCCCCGGCCGCCGGCCCGGCCCAGGCAACCCAGTCGATGGGTGCCGGTTCGACGAAAATTACCATGCTATTGCCATTATCCGCCCCGGGAACGGCGGGGGAAAATGGCCGCAAGATGCTCGATGGCGCCAAGCTCGCGATGACCGATATCGGCAATGGATTGCTTACGCTGACGGTGGAGGACACCAGGGGCGACAACGCACAGGCCGGCAAATTGGCGCTGCAAGCCCTGACGACCGGCACGAAAGTCGTCATCGGGCCGACCGAACTGCCGGCAGCCCAGCATATCGCCACATTGTCGGGATCGAAGCGGCCGCCCGTGCTGGCGCTTGCCGACAATTTCGCGGGCGGCGCCGGTGTTTATGCCGTGCGCCTCAGCGAAGCGGACAGTGCGGCGGCGGGCGCTGCGGGCATCGCCGCAAAAGGCGGAAAAAAATTCGTATTGTTTGTCGCGGGTGGCTCGAATGCCAGCACGGTCGAGAAGCGGGTCGCCAACAGTCTCAGCATCTATGGCGCGACGCTCGCCGTCACCGTTCCATATTCGGCCGGCGACGGCGCCGCCAAGGCGGTCGACGAAATGGCCTCGCTCGTGGACACTCCCGACGCGGTCATCATTGCCAGCGGCGATGCCAGCCCGTCGCCGATACTTGCCGCTCTCAAATCAAAGGGCATTGCGGGCAAGGCGACCTCCGTCGTCGGAACCAGCCGTTGGCTGGAGCATCCCATGGAACCATCGTTCGAGGGAGCCTATATCGCAACGCTCGATCCGGGCGAAACCGGGCCGATCGCCGATCGCTTCAGGACGACATACAATTATCCCGCCGACGTCAACGTAGCCTACGCTTATGATATGGTTGCGCTGACTGCAGGAATTGCCAGCGCGGTCGGACCTGACGGTTTCAGCAAACAGGTGCTCGAAAATCCGAGTGGATTTCGCGGATCGACCGGCCTGTTCCGCTTTCGCGCCGATGGATCCAGCCAAAGATCGATGCCATTCTATCGGATAGAAAAGGGTGCGCTCAAACTGGTTGCCAAATCGACCTCGGGGTTCTGACCGTCCGGTAACGAACGCTGTGCTGGCCCGCCTGGTCATTACGGTCGGAGGCCTCGAGCTGCTGTTCGGGATTGCCCTGATCATGCATGCCGGAGCCTTGCTTGCGACCGACAGGCCTGCCCTTGGGACTCGTGTCGAGAATGCCGGGCAACCAGCCCGGTCGCAGACGACTGTTCTCGACGGAAGATGGCGAGAAGCGCGCAGGGTTGCCGAGGGCATTGTCGCGCTGCCGTCGATTGACCTGCCCGAGATCGAGCGGATCGAAGCCCGGCCGCCGCTCGGCGACCTCGGCCTCGCCGTGCCCCCTAAAACGCCCATGCCAGATGACTGGCGCGAAACCCTGCTCTTCCGGCCAATGGCAACGTCATCGGCGACTTTCGAATCCATGGGACGCAAAGTGGCCGTCAGTGGTGTGGCCAGCATAGAACCGGAAGCCACCTGCTCGTTTCACGATGTCGCTTGGTCCTGCGGCCAGCGCGCACGCGCCGCCTTCAACTCCTGGCTGCGTGGGCGCGCGCTGAAGTGCTTCATGCCGCCGGAGATCGAACGTTTTGCCATTGCCGCGCCGTGTAGCCTTGGCAAGCAGGATGTCGGCGCCTGGCTTGTGTCCAACGGCTGGGCGATCGCGCTGCCCACCGGCATCTATGGCAAGGCGCAAGCAGTCGCCGAGGACGCGGAGGTGGGAGTTTTCGGCCCGCCGCGATAGGCGAAATCGATTCACGATTCGCACATCGATCAAATTGTATGGTTTGCCGCAACTGAAATTGCGCATGCCGGCGCTATGCTCGCCGATCTGACAGGAGATTGGTAATGGCACAAGCCGAAACGACCGCCACCGAGCCGGTATGGAAGGGTGTCGCGTGGCTCGCCGTCCTGGGGACCGTTGGCAGCCTTGCCCTCTCCGTGGGCCTCAATTATCTGCTGTTGTTCAGCGATGTCCTGACGCCGTTCGGGCGCAGCATGGTCACTGCGGTGCTGCTGCCTCTGATCATCGGTCTGCCGCTTTTCGTATTGATCGGCTTGAAGCAGGCCCAGATCCGCGGCTACCGGCGGGAGCTCAACAGGGCCGAGACCTATGACAGGGTGACAGGCTGCCTGAACGGCCCGGTTTTCACCTCGATGGTCGAGCGGCGCGCGGCCAGGCCGTCAGCGCCAGGGCCGCGCTCGGGCGCCTTCCTGGTGATTCATGCCGAACACCTTCGCTCCATAAATCTTCGCTTCGGCCCAGATTGGGGCGATGAGGCCTTGCGGCTCGTCGCATCGGCCATTCAGTCTTCGGTCCGCAAGGAGGATATGGTAGGTCGCATAGGAACATCGATGTTCGGAGTCTTTCTTCCAGGTACGACCGAAGCGGAGGCCGCGGAAATTGGCGAGCGCATTCGGGCAAGCGTCGCGCGGGTCTATTTCGCGCCCAAGGGGACCGAGGACGTTCTGGCGATCAGCCTGGGAAGCACCGTGTTTGAAACCGAGCTTGGATTCGAGGACATGTTTCGCTCAGCGGAAGCGCAATTATCCGCCCGCGCATCCGCCGAAACGCGCCCTACAGGTCTCCAGTAGGCCGCTTTAACCTTGGCGAAGCCAATAACTGGCGGCAAATCGACGTTTGGACACATTCCTAAAGCTCAACGAGCAGGGCCGCTCGACAGGCACAAGCACTTGATCGATCTCGTTGCCGGAAACCTCATCGGCGCGGAAAGAGAACCTCGCCCATTCCAAGCACCGCGTTGTCGCCGCCATATTTATGTGGTGCGCTCCCCAGCAGCGGCCGTTTCAAAATGCCTTCGGCGATCAGATGACGATCGATGATGGTGGCAAAAACGCTCTCGGGCGCGCCACACTCGACGAAGCTCGGCGACAGATGTCCCGGCGCGCGATCAAGAAGGATCGAACCGCGACGCATCAGGTAGCCGGGCATTTCACCTATGCCACCGGCTACCACCAGCGTGCCTGCGATCATGCGGCTGCCGGCATAGTCGCCCGAGCCTTTCAGCACCGAGATCAGACCGCGCCGCATCCGGTCCGCGGCGAAGGCGCCCGCCCTGCCCCTGACGATCAGCACGCCGCCATTCATGCCGGCCAGTTCGCCGACGAGCGGCGCACCAAGGTGATCGCCGGCATTACCTGTTATCTCCAGCCTGCCGCCGCGCATGCCAGAGCCGGCGTGCGGCCCCGCATTGCCTTCGATCGTCAGCTTGCCGCTGCGCATGGCGCGCCCGGCCTGCGCGCCAGTATTGCCGATCACGCGAACCGATCCACCTCCCATGCCTTGCGCCACCCGGTCGAGGCGTGTGCTTCCACCTTCGAACACGATGCTAAGCGGATCGCTGCCGGCGAGGCGAAAAATGTCGCCCACCTTCGATCCGTGCTTCGACATGCCGATCCGGATTTTTTCGATATCCCGTCTTTCGCTCCCAGCAAGCCGCTCCGGCGTCAGCGGCGACAGGTCGAGGCGCTCAGGCGGTTCGGCAACAAGAGTGAAGGTCAGCGCCTTCATGGCAACATATCCTTCAGCGAATAGATGAACTTACCGAGCTTGCCGCCGTAATTGCCGGCGCCGATGCGAACCGCGCCTTTCTTCGGTCCGATCTGGATGACGGCCTTGATGCCGGCCTTCATCGCCGCGGCAACGGCATCATTGGTCTCACCATCAATGACGATTTCCAGGACGGCGTTGATGTCGGGGCCGAGCTCACTCGCAACCACACCGCGCAGTGTCGGCGCGTAGGCTTCGTTGGCCGAGGCGATCATGCCCTTGTATTTGCCACCTATCTTGGAACCCGAACGGGCGATGCCGCCCGGGAACGGCACGATGGCACCGGGCACCATTCCGATCGCGGCGACCGCGGCCTCGGCCGCGACCAATGCGTTGGCGCTGCTTTCGGCCATGACAAAGAAATTGCCGCCGCCGACGGCTTCCTTCGTCAGTCCGGTTGTTGCCTCGCAGAGGAATTCACCATCCATGACGGGAATGCGCCAGAAATGCCTGTCGCCGATCTTCTTGGAGATTTGCCAGCCGTCGCCGAAATAACGCAGTGCCGAACCGAGCTTGAGCTTAGCGCTGCCCTCCAGCCCGGCAAAGCAGGCGGAGCCCGGCGAAGTCAAAACACACTGCCCGACGCGATTGAGCAGTTGCTTCTGCAATTCATCGGTTCCCATCGCGAAGATCATCACGCGGCAGCCGGGCCGGCCATCCGGGGTGGCTGACGGCGGCAGGTCGGCATCGATTGCCGCTTCGCAGCCGCAACCGATTACCGAGGTGGCGAAGCCGGTCATCGTGATCGCCGCCTGCCGTGCCCATTTCCGGTTCGGCGCGGTGATGATGATGGCGGTCGCCCGCATCCCGAAGGCTTCGGCAAAAGTATCGTCGATCGTTACGCCATTTACGCTCACGTTCGGCATGGCACCTCGCCGAATGGCTGTTCACGCGCAATCGCGGAATCCGGGAAATTGAACCAATCCAAGGACAGGCCGTAGCGCTGCTGGTGATAGTCCTCCAGACGCCGCACCATCGCCTTGTCCACAGGTGGATTAAGCCTGAGGGCCTTGCCCCAGCGGTAATGGATGATCTCCCCGTCCTGCACGACGAGATCGCCATCCTTGAAAACATATGCCGCCTGTCCGAGCATTTTCGCGATACTTTCGTTCCTGCGATAGACAGCAATATCGGCTATCGCGCCGGCGCCGAGATGGCCTCGATCCGTCAACCCAAGCAGCCTGGCCGGCGCTGCGCGCGTCATGATGGCTATTTCCTCGAACGTGTATTCGCGATCGATTGCGGACAGGGTAGAGTGCGCTAAGGCGGATCGTGAAAGTCCAGCGGCCATTTCGGTGCGTGCTTCCCGCCTCATCAGCAGCTCGAACAGAGCCGGATAAGCGGTAAAGGGTGCACCGTTGGGGTGATCGGTGGTGAAGAACACACGCCAGGGATCGTCGATCAGGAGAAAAAGCTCGAGCCCGATCGCCCACTGCATCGTGCCATAAAAGTCCTTGCCATAGCTGTAGGGCACGATGCCGCCGCCATTGCCATCCCCGTCATGAATGACGGTCTTTTTCGGATGCGCGCTGCCCCGCGCCGAGAACTGCCGCATGACGTCGGAGGAGACCGTGACCGTCTGGCCGAACATCACCTGACCGATATCGATGGTGACTTCCGGCGTCGTGTTGACCAGTTCGGCAAGCCGCGCGGCAGCGGAGGAAAATCTTCGCTTTCCTTCCGTGCCATAGCCATAGAACTGGAGGTGGGCAAGGTGCAGCGGCTGCCCATCCGCCGCCGCAATCGTCGCGGCCGCCGTGTCCGAAGATCCGGGAATGCCCAGATTGTTGCAATGGACATGCAAAGGATGCGGCAGGCCAAGATTGTCGACGGCGGCCTGCAGCGTCTTGACGATGTTGCGCGAGCTGACGCCGTAGGAAGGCACCACATCGTCCAGCGCGAACGTGCGTGCGTTTTCCTTGAAGGCGGCCGCTGCACCGGCGTTGATCACCTTGACCCCGAGCGCTCGCGTCGAGGCGACCGTCCAGGCGACATAGTCCTCGATCATTTGAGGTGTGGCGGCGTCACGGATCATTGACAGCAGGAAGTCGTCGTTGCCGAGAATGGCGAGCGTCGCCTTGTCGATGATCGGGATGTCGGCCAGCTCGAGATGGGTGTGGAGTGCAGATCCCGGCGACATCGCCGGTTCGACGACCGTCGTGAAGCCCATCTTGGCGTAGAGACAGCCGGTCTGGAAGGTCGACCAGCCGGCATTGGAGAGCGGCGTGGTCGCCGGTCGGGCCTGATGGGCGGCATGCTGTTCGGGCAAGAGAAGCCGCGCGGTATTCACGTTACCGCCGCCAATGTGGGAGTGGATGTCGATGGCGCCCGCCATCACGATGCAGCCGGCGGCTTCGATGGTCCGGTCGGCCACCCCCTCAGCCGGCGCCGCGACGATCTTGCCGTCCTTGATCCACAGGTCGCCCTTGCCGAGACGGCTGTTGACGGGGTCGACGATGTCGCCGTTGGCAATTTTCGTCAGCATGGCAATGCCTCGGCGAAAACCCGACTGGCGACCAAGCGAATGATCGTCGCGGCGGAGGGCAATTTCGAAGCAGCGCGGGTATCAGTCGACTTCAGCGAGCCGGTACGGCTGGAATAGACAACCGCATCGTGATCGACTCCAGCTTCGCCAATGGCGATGGTGACCGCGGCGCCTGTGACCGGCTCTTCCGTTTTAGCCAGCGCAATCAGTGCCATGCGTCCCGTTTTTCTCGGGAGTTGGGCAACCGTGGCGGAGATCCGCAGGTGCAGGTCGGCTTCGCCGGCGGCGATCATGCGCGCCACATCGTAACGCCAGGGATCGAATTCCGGGAAGCCCCGCGCAAAGCCCGTGCGCAATGGAAAACCTGTCATCCAGGTCGAGGCGAGCACGCTTCCCCACCCGTTTTCGCTCGCGGGCAGATGAAGGCCAGATGCACGTGATTTGCGATTGAGATCGGCGATCAGCCCCTGCAGCATCTCCAACGCCAACCCATCGGTGGCGTGGCCTGAAAACAGGAACACGGGAAAGTGCGCAGCCGCCAGAGCCTTGGCGAAATCGTTGAAGTTCGACACCGGTCGCGATGTTTGCCGCCCCTTGTACTGCGCCCTCAGCGCCGCCAGCGTGGCGCCGAGGCTAGCCTGGCCACAGGAAAGGAGCGTTGCCTTGCGCCCGTTTTTCAACGGCGGCGCGGACACCCCGTTCGATCCCACCAGGAAGAACTCGCGCTCAATCCCGGTCGAGAGATCGGGCCTGGTCGAGAGATCGGGAACCGTGCCAGCGAGTTCGGTAACAAGATCATGATGGGTTTGTGCGAGTTCGCCCACGATCACCACGATATCGGCACGCCGGCGCGTCTCCCCAGGGGCGACGGTCATCGCGCCCCTGTCGGTAAAAAGCATGGTCTCTCGGGCAAGTGCCGCGCCGTCGGTGTGATCGTATGCCGCGCCAAGCCGCTCGGCCAGCGCGATCGCCGCCCTCGTGCCGTGTATGTCCGTATCAAAGCTGAAAACCGGGCACCGGCTTGACGATAACAGCGACGCGGCATGCGCAGCCGCGCGCTCGACCAGCGCTTCCCGGTTGCCTATCCAAGCAACCGCCATTCGCTACACTACTTTCTGGTGCCGGCCCGATCCTAGACGAAACTGGATTGGCCGTGAACCCCGCTTGCCAGCAGATTAACGAATGTTTTCATACGCTATCAACAAACTCCGACCGCGCTTAATCATATTTGATGTAAGCGAAGCGTTGATCAGTCGCCGGAGTTCCCTCCAGCGCTCCGCCTTCCTTGGCCGGCTGCCACTGGACAACGTCCTCGATCTTTCTCGCCAAGTCGAAGTCCTTGTCGGTGATACCCTTCGCCGCGTGGTTCATCAGGCGTACCTCGACCCAGGCATAGGAAGCGGTGATATCGGGATGGTGCCACGCCGCCTCGGCGAGATGGCCAACCGTGTTGACGACCATCAGCGTCGACTTCCAACTGTGGGTCTTGTATTTGCGCCGGATCCAGCCGTTTTCGTAGCGCCATTTCGGCAGCTCCTTCTCAAGCCGGTCGGCAATCTCGGCGTCCGAATAGACCTTCTCCTTGACCGTTTCGCTCATCTCGACCTCCCCGAATTGCTCGGTCCGTCAACACGACAGGCCAAAGCAGAAACATGAATGCACTCTCTTTGGCTTGCTCCCTCGACGAAAACAGTTATCATCGTGGCGGGCACCTAAACTTCCATGATGCATCCATGATGCACCCATCGGGGGGCAGATGTCGAATTTTGTTACCGTACGAGTGCCCGCTCGCCTTCACCTTGGCTTCCTCGATCTCAATGGCGATGCCGGACGTCGCTTTGGCAGCGTTGGGCTTCCGTTGAGTGAACCCGAAACCGTTGTCACCCTGTCGCGGTCCGGCGAGACCATAGTCGAAGGTTCCGAGAGCGTTCGCGCCGGTGAGCACTTGTCGACGCTCTGCAGGCATCTCGGCATTCGCGGCCAGCACCATTTGGTGATCGAACAGTCGATCCCGAGTCACGCCGGCCTTGGGTCCGGCACGCAGATCGCCCTTGCCGTCGCCTCTGCATTGCGAACGCTCCACAACCTGCCTCTCGATGTCGCCGGCGACGCGACCCTGCTCGAACGAGGCGGCCGATCTGGAATCGGCATCGCAAGTTTCGAAGACGGCGGCGTGATTGTCGACGCGGGCAAGGACGAGCGTGGCGGACCGCCTCCGGTCGTGGCGCGGCTGCCGTTTCCCGAAGAATGGCGCGTCATCCTCATCCTCGACCATGCCGGGCATGGACTGCATGGCGAGGCAGAGGTCGCGGCGTTCCGTTCACTGCCACCCTTCCCGACGGCGGGCAGCGGCGAGATCTGCCGGAGGGTACTGATGGGTATCATGCCGGCCTTGGTCGAGCGCGATCTTGCGGCATTCGGCGCTGCCGTCACCGCGATACAGATGCTGATCGGCAGCCATTTCGCTCCGGCGCAGGGCGGTGTGTTCACCTCAAAGCGGGTCGAGATGGTCGCTCACCGTCTCAATAAAGCGGGCGCCGTCGGGATCGGCCAGAGTTCCTGGGGACCCACAGGCTTTGCCTTCGCGCCGTCGCATGACGCCGCGCTCAAATTCGTCGGCGCGGTTCAGAAGACAGCCGTTGAAGACGGCCTTCAGATCAAGATCGTCAAAGGCAGGAACTCCGGCGCGAAGATCAGTTCGACCGGACTCGGTCTCGTCGGCAGCTGACGCTCAGATTCCAAGCAGAAAGGCGAGAAATGGCCCGCAAACATATCCTGCATATGCTGACGCCGTTGAAGCACATGAGCCCGTTCGACGTGAACATGGCGCTCGACACGGGCTTCGACAGTGTAGTCCCCTATGTCGATGTTGGCCTTGGCGAGGTGACAGGCCTGGTTCAGGACGCGATCTTTTCGCGTCCGCCGGATGCCGGCGTCGATACCGGCATCTTTATCGCCGGGAAGGATGCTTCGTTGGCGCTCGACATGTTCGATGCCGCGAAAAAGGCGATGGTGCCGCCTTTCCAGGTTTCGGTATTTGCCGATCCAGCCGGCTCGTTCACCACGGCCGCGGCGATGGTGGCCAAGGTCGAAAAGGCGTTGGAGAAGAAATTCGAGCGCGGGCTGAAGGACACGAGGGTGGCTGTTTTCGGCGCCACCGGCGTGGTTGGCTTCTGCACCGCCGTCATCGCGGCAAGGGAGGGCGCCCGCGTCACGCTTGTCGGCCATGACGGCATCGAAAGGGTGAAACAGATCGCTGCCGAGATCAAAAGCCGATTCAAGATCGGTGTCGATGCGGCTGACGGATCGAGCGATGCCCGGAAAACCGATCTGGTCGAAGCAAGTGAGGTCATACTGGCTTGTGCGAAAGCCGGCGTCCAGGTGGTTTCAAAGGCCCAGTTGAGAGGCAGCGGCTTGCTTATCGCCGCCGACGTCAACGCGGTCCGGCCCGCAGGCATCGAAGGATTGGCCGTCAATGCCAATGGCGACCCGCTAGAAGCGGCAAAGGCCGTCGGAATTGGCCCCCTTGCCATCGGCAACGTCAAATATAAGGTCGAGTCTGGCCTTTTCAAAAGAATGATCGAATCCGAAAAAACGATCGCGCTCGATTTCCAGGAAGCGTTTTCCCTTGCACGCGAGATTGCCAAATAGCGCCAGATCTCTGCTGATCGCGGCGATTTCAGGCCGGGCATTGGCCATGGCTGCGCGGCGTGCGGGCTACCGTCCGTTGGTCGCTGATTTCTTCTGCGATACCGATACGGTTGCGCTGGCAGAACGAACGACCAAGCTGCCGGGTAACCTACAGGACGGCATCGACGGCGAGCGCATCATCGAGACGCTTCGGGACCTGGTCGGCGAAGACCAGCCGGTCGCCGTCGTCCTGGGCTCGGGTTTTGAGCGGATGACGGAGACTGTCGACGCCGTCGCTCGCCATTTTCCGCTTGCCGGCAATCGCGGCGCGGCGATCAGCAGGATCAAGGACCCGCAATTGCTGGCCGCGGATTGTGCCGAACTCGCCATCCCACATCCGGAATTCCGGTGGGATCGACCGCCTGAGCCAGACAGCTGGGTGGCCAAGACCGTGGGCGGCGCCGGGGGTGGGCATATCAGACAGGCGGCCGGAGAAAGCCAGACCACCGGCCGCTATTTCCAGCGTTTCGTCGCCGGACGCAGCATCTCGGCCCTGTTCGTCGGCGACGGCCAGGCCGCGCGCATCGTCGGCTTCAGCCAACAATGGACTTCCCCCGTCTCCACGGCGCCCTACCGCTATGGCGGGGCCGTGCGGCTGAGACGCTTCGACCGCAGGCAGGCGGCGGTCATCGGCGGCTGGCTTTCAGCCCTGACGCGCCGTGCCGGCCTGGTTGGATTGTGCAGCGCCGATCTCATTCGCGGATCGGATGGCTACAAGCTCATCGAGATCAATCCGCGGCCAGGCGCCACGCTGGACATTTTTGACGAGGCCGACGCGCCGCTGATCGAAGCACATCTGCGAGCTGCAACCGGCGGAACTTACCGTTTGCCACGCTTCGTCGATTCGATGGCTTCAATGGTGATCTACGCCGCGACGCCAATCGCGCGGTTTCCGTCGATTGCGTGGCCCGAATGGACCGCTGACCATCAGTCGCCCGGCACCCCTCTGATTGCCGGCGACCCCGTCTGCACCGTCTTCGCGCGCGGTCCGAACGCCGATTTGACCAGGCGGCTCATCAAGGGGCAAGCCCGCCGGTTGCAACTCCAATGGGAGGGAGACCGGACATGAAAGACGGTTCGGCATTCCTGAACGACAATGCACAGCGCATCGCTGACGGCATGATCAGCGACGCCGAACGGCTGCGGATCGCCGCTTCCAAGGGAACCTTGGGCGAGCTCCTTATCGATGTCGGCGCCAAGGCGCCCGGCAGCATCGAGGCCGGGCTGCGCATGGCGGAGGCGGCGATGGGCGGTCTCGGCAGCGTTTCGGTGTTTATGGACCGCACGGAGCGGAAATGGCCGTTCACCGTCGAGGTGCGCTCGTCGCAGCCCGTACTGGCCTGCCTAGGCAGTCAATATGCGGGCTGGAACCTGTCTGCGCAGGACTATTTCGCCATGGGATCGGGACCGGCGCGGGCACTCGCCCGCGTCGAACCCCTGTTCGACGCGCTTTCCTATCGAGACACCGCATCGTCCGCCGTGCTTATCCTGGAGACTGCCAAACCGCCTCCCCCAGCAATCGTCGAGAAAGTGAGCAAGGCAACCGGACTGGCAACCGACAAGCTCACCTTCCTCTACGCGCCGACGCAAAGCCTTGCCGGCAGCCTGCAGATCGTTGCGCGCGCGCTCGAGGTTGCCCTGCACAAGGCCAACGATCTCAAATTTCCGCTGGAGAACGTTGTCGACGGCATCGGAGCGGCGCCAATCCCCGCCCCCCACCCGGATTTCCTGACCGCCATGGGCAGAACGAACGATGCCATCATCTATGGCGGCAGCGTCCAGCTCTTCGTAAAAGGGTCGGCAAAAGAGGCCAGCAACCTCGCGGAGAAACTTCCGAGCCGCGCCTCACGGGACTACGGTCAACCCTTTGCCGAGATCTTCAAGCGGTTCAAGGGGGATTTCTATGCCATCGATCCACTGTTGTTCAGCCCGGCCGAAGTGATCGTGACGGCGATCGAAACCGGCGACACGTTTCGCGCTGGCCGGCGTGATCCAAAGATGCTCGAACGGAGCCTCGGTTAGCATGGCGGCACAAAGAGACCCGTCCGTCATCCGCCACATCCGAGGCACCACATGATCCCTCGCATCCTGATCGTCAGCGACAATTCGGACACCGGCTCAAGTGGCCTCGCGGCAAGGCTTGGTCGACGGGGCGCTATTGTTGCAACCGTGCCGCTGGCGGCGATCGCGTTCGACACCGGCAGCCCGGGCGGACTTTCGATCCCCGGTTTCGGCGGTGCGCTGCCCGATGCTGTGCTCGTCCGTTCGATCGCCGCAGGATCGTTCGAAGCGATCACCCGGCGCCTCGGGGTACTGCACGCGCTGAGCCGGCTGTCGGTTCCCGTGTGGAATTCGGCGCAGGCGGTCGAACGCTGCGTCGACAAGTCGATGACGACTTTCCTCTTGAAAAATGCTGGCCTGCCAACGCCACCGACATTCGCCGTCGAAGGACTTGCCGCCGCCAAGGAGATCGCGGCGCAGGAGCTTCGGGAGGGACCGCTGGTGCTGAAACCATTGTTCGGGGCGCAAGGCCGCGGGATAAGGCTGATCCGTACGCTCTCCGACCTTCCCGCCGCAGACGAGGTGAACAGCGTCTACTATCTCCAGCACTATGTGTCGCGCGCCGGCCCGCCCTTCCGGGATTTCCGCGTTTTTGTCTGCGCCGGCGAAACCGTCGCGATGATGAGCCGCAGCAGCGACGACTGGATCACGAACGTCAACCGGGGTGGCGTGCCGGAGCCGGTTTCGGGACCTGGCAAGGCTGAGCTGGCATCGCTGGCTGTCGCCGCGTCAGCCGCCGTCGGCGCGGATTTCGCCGGCGTGGACATCGTGCGAGCCGACGATGGCAGCTTGTTCGTACTCGAGGTGAACAGCATGCCCGCCTGGTCAGGACTGCAATCGGTGGTCGCTGTGAACATCGCCGAAGCGATCGCCGATGCCCTGCTGAAATTCCTGGCCGACCGCACCGAAGCGACCGCCGCGCCGCGGCCCTTCCGTTTCACCGCGCCGGCGAATTCGTAACGGAGCGGCAGGATGGCGTTATCGCGTGAACGCCTCCGGGCTAGCTACAAGGATGCCTGCCGGATGGAGATCGAAGCTCTGAAGCCGGGCAACGTCCACCTGTTCGCCGACGGACACGGCATGTCCGCCGCCCAGTTCATGATGAGTGCCGAGGTTTCGTCCGAGCCGCTGACCGATCCTCGCCTCTCGGTCGGGCAGCGCATGCTGGAGGCGGTGCGTGCGACACGCCTGGCGGTAGCAACCAACACCAATCTCGGCATCGTCCTCCTGGCGGGGCCTCTGATAGGCGCCGCCGAAATGAGGAGTGGCAGCTTGCAGGACAATCTCGACTCGCTGCTGCGCGCGTTGAGCATGGACGATACCAGGGCAGTGTTCGAGGCGATCGCCATGGCAGCGCCAGGCGGCCTGGGAGATGCCGCGAATGATGTGCGGCAGGAGCCGAAGGTTCATCTCTTGGAAGCAATGCGGGAGGCTGCCGACCGCGATATGATCGCCCGCCAGTATGACACCTGTTTCGGCGACGTGTTCGGGGTAGGGCTGGCCGCGCTGGTAGGGGCGCTAGCTCGCGGAGAAAGCGGCATGTGGCCGACCGTGTTCGCCTATATGGCGTTTCTCGCAGGCTTCCCCGACAGTCACGTGGTGCGCAATCACGGAATTGAAGTCGCAAATCAGGCGCGACAGGACGCTCTTTCCGTTCAGGCGACGCTCCATGCCAACGGCGACGAGCCGTCACGCATTCGCCTGCTCATGGAGTTCGACCGCCGGCTGAAGGCGGACAAAGTAAACCCCGGCACCTCGGCCGATCTGACCGTGGCTACTCTTTTAGTCCACACTCTAGGCACTCGCTTGCATAATCGCGGCGTTGGTGCTTGACTTCCAAAAGCGGGAGCTGTGCTTCCGCGGCTATCTAGCCAACCGGTCCGGGCAATCCGGGCGCTGCCAACAAGGATAGCTGTCCATCGAGCGCCTGCTCGGTTGCAGCGTCCGTGGACATCATAATTGTGTCTTGGAGGAAATTGGCATGGCAAAAATCTCGAAGGTAATGGTCGGTGAATCGCTGGTCGGGGACGGCAACGAAGTCGCGCATGTCGACCTGCTCATCGGGCCGCGAGGGAGCGCAGTCGAAACGGCATTTTGCAACGCGCTTACCAACAACAAGGACGGTTTTACCTCGCTTTTGGCGGTGATCGCGCCCAATCTTCAATGCAAGCCCAATACGGTGATGTTCAACAAGGTCACGATCAAGGGCGCCAAGCAGGCTGTACAGATGTTCGGCCCGGCGCAGCACGCCGTTGCAAAGGCAGTGCAGGACAGCGTCGCGGACGGGACAATTCCGGCAAACGAAGCGGACGACGTGTTCATTTGCGTTGGCGTATTCATCCATTGGGACGCGGCCGACGACGCCAAGATCCAGAAATACAACTACGAGGCGACAAAGGAGGCCATCCAGCGCGCTATCGCAGGAACCCCGACCGCCGCCGAAGCCACCGCTCAGCGCGACAACGTCAAGCATCCGTTCGCGGCCTAGACAAGAGACAGCCCCGCACAGGAAAAGCCATCTTCCGAAACGGATGGTCTGTTGCGCCGGCTGAAAAGGGTTCTGGGCTTTTGAAGCGACACTCCCGAAGGGCGCCCGCCTTTCGGGAGTGAGGAGCAACTATGATCAGGCGCCGAGCGACGCCAGGTGACCAGGTGTGAGCGTGGCGTTGTGCAGTGAGGTTGCGACCAGCGCTGCGGCGATGCCCATCGCTGACAATGCGTGGATATCATTGTCATCGCGGACGCCGCCTGCGGCGATGACCGCCCGATTTCCCGCCTTGGCCTTGACCTCCTCCAGCCGCCTGAAATCCGGGCCGGCGGCCGCACCGACTTTGGCCAGCGTCATGACGATCACCTTTTGCGGCCAAAGCTCGGGCTCATCGAGAAGAGAACGCGGTCCGCAAAAATCATCGCCAAGGAAATCAAGGGACAGGATGAGATCGGGATGATCGCGAAAATGCCGGAGCAGCACATCGTCCTGCTGCGATTCGGAGCCCAACACGGGGTGCACCGAACGTTCAGCAAGCGCCGCCGAAAGTGTTTTCCTGTCTGCTACGCCGGCATCGACCCAGAGCTCAGGCGGCTGCGTCATCGCCCTCAGCCGGGCAAGTGCGTCGCTGTTTGGAGTACCGCCTCCGATGGCGTCCAGATCGGCGATGTAGAAGGTCGAAAAGGGATAAAGCGTGCGCAACCCTTCGGCGACGGCGAGGACATCGGAACTTCGGCTGAGCGGGGTAACGATCGGCCGGTAGCGATCGCGTTTTCCTTGCTGGGCGCGAACGACCTCGCCGCCTTTCAAGTCGAGAACCGGAATGATGCGCAACGCTTTTCTCGCCGACCAACTGCTGTCATGAAAGCTTGAAGTGTGGAAAAAAGAAAGAGCATCATTGCGGGCTTCGACATTGGCGGCGCGCATCTGAAGGTGACGCGCGCGCAAGGCGGCCGCATCGTCGGCGCGGTAACGATCGCCACGCCGCTCTGGCAAGGGTTGCACAGCCTGACCTCGGCCCTCGACGAAACAGCTCCGATCTATGCGGAAGCCGATCTCAACGCGTTCACCATGACGGGCGAACTGTCGGACATCTTTGCGTCCCGCGATATCGGCGTGACGACGCTGCTGGATCAGATTTCCAACCGTTTTCCCACAGGCGAAAAGCTGATCTATGCCGGATCATCCGGCTTTGTCGAGGTCGAGCAGGCAGCGCGGCTGAGCACCGATGTCGCCTCCGCCAACTGGCACGCGACAGCCTCTTTGGTGGCAAAATTGGCCGGCGATGCCCTGTTCGTCGACATGGGCTCCACCACCACCGACATTATCGCAATCAAGAATGGCGCCGTCGTCAATGAGGGGTACACCGATGCAGGACGGCTTCTGACTGGCGAACTGGTCTATACGGGATTTACCAGGACATTTCTGTTCGGCGTAGCCTCGTCTGCTCCTGTCCATCGAAGACTGACGCCATTGATGAACGAGTATTTCGCCTCGATCGCCGACGCGCACCGGATCCTGGGCGTGCTCGATGAGGAGGACGACATGCACCCTTCCGCCGACGGCAAGGAAAAGACGGTCCACGGCTCAATCGCGCGACTGGCGCGCATGGTCGGGCGCGACGCCGCTGAACTTTCGCCGCCGGAATGGGGTGAAGTCGCACGCTGGTTCAGCGAGCAGCAATTGCGGAAAATCCACGACGCAGCATCCCTGGTTGCCTGGGGTCTTGCTCAAGATGTTCCGATCGTCGGCGCCGGAACGGGCCGCTGGCAGATCAGGCGGCTGGCCGAGCGCATGGAACGTCGCTTTGTCGATTTCGCCGACATCGTCCCCGCTCATGAAGCTGTTCGCGGCGAGGCCAGCCGCGCCGCACCAGCATCGGCGGTGGCGCTGCTGGCTGGATATCGATCACAAGCAGCGTAGCGGCGCTCGCGCCGTCACGCTCACGCGTCCCCGCTGCTGGACCCTTTGGCGGCTAGGTGATCGCTGACACGCTGCATCAGCCAACCCCAGGCTTCCCGTTCGTCGGCGCCGGCTGTCTTTTCGATAGAGATCGAAAGATACGCGATCTCGGCCTCGATCTTGTCGCGGGGTAGCATGCCAAGCCGGCTGACCAGGATGGCCAGTTCCAGAACAGCCGCCTTGGCACGGTTAAGGCCGGTGAAGGGCGCATGCATTTCCTCTCGAAGCACGCGGCAGAAATGGCGAGGGCGCACGCCATCATCGTCAACGCTCTCGACTTCGAGAACCGAATGCGCCAGCGCAGTCGCCAACCGGGGAACCAGAAAATCTTCAAGGGGAACGGTCGGCCAGTCCTTGCGCCCGGTCAGGCATCCAGCGAAGACGCGCACGTCGTCGGTGTAGTTGGCGATGGCGAACGGCACCGCCGCCAGATTGTCGAGCGTAACCGAGGGGCGAAACGGCGCGATAACCCAGCCGTCTTTTTCGGAGATGATGCCGATCGGCGCGATATGGACCTTTCCTGTCTTGTCGACAGTGGTGATGATTGTCTCGCGAATGTAAGGCACCTAACCCTCCTTCTTCGCGCGAAGCGTCTCGCCCGGTTCGGCAAGACGGGTACGGTCGGTTTCGAGAGCCGGTGCGGCAACGCCCCATGCGAGCGGCTCGTCCTGAACATAGCGCTTGCCGAGGCGCCACGCGATCTCGGCCTTCGTCAGTTCCGCGCCCAGATAGAAAGCATGCGCACCGTCGGTCTCCACGCCAAGTGCGGCGAAGAATTCGAACGCACCCGTGGCAACCGCGTGCCCTTTGCCATTGAAAATATGAATGCCGTCCTCCGCTGCCGCGATACGGTAGTTGGCGTCGCGCACCTCGGCCGCCAATGCAGCGATATCATCGGTCGAGGCCGTGAAAGGCTTGCGATCGTGGATCTGCAGCAAGCCTGGGTGATAGCTTCGCGGCAGTGCACCGTCATTGCGGGCGGCAAACATCACGCGGCGGGCAATGTCGTGCTCCTCGATCGTCCGCACCGTGTGCGGGCTGACATGCACGGCTAGCACGTTTCGAACCCCGAGCTCCGAGCAGAGGCCCGTTAGAACGGCCGTAACGCCGGAACTATCGGCATCGGTAAGCTCGGTGAGATTGCCGGTGCCCATCAGCAATTCGATCTCCGGCCAGCGGCGGCGCGCCTCGATGAAGCGGCCGAGCGATTGGGCGAAGCCGAAGTGGATCGGATCCAACACGGGATCGGCGATAAAGGAAATGCCAGCCCTTTGCGCCGTATCGATAGCGCGGCCAAGCGAATCCAGATCGCCAGGGGCGGACGGGATCAACACTGCCGTACCCCCATGGCCGAAGATTATCGGCAGCGTGTTCTCGTCGAGGCTGAGAAGATAGTCCGCACCGGCGCGTGCACCGATCGACAGTTCGTCCGCGCTGGCCGAATCGACGCTGACCTGAAACCCTTGTGCCTTGAGCTCGCGCACAGCCTCCGACAGCAACGGAAATGGCGTTTCAGGCAGGCAGCCAAGATCGATGACATCGGCGCCGGCCGCAGCTAGCGTCCCCGCCCGCAGCATGAGCGCTTCGATCGACAGCATTGGCGCATCGACGATCTCGGCGAAAATGCGCATATCATGACGCGTAAGATCCGGCGGCTCGCCGACACGGCCGAGAAAGGCCGGCAGGTCCGCGATCTCGTCAGGACCGCGCGCAAAGGGCACGCCGAAATGGTTCGACAATTGCTCGATATCGCCGCGATAGCGCCCTGGCAGGATAAAGCGGTCAACGGCGTTGGGCGCGATGAGACGCCGCTTTATGATGTCTTCGGTCATCAGTGCGGCGACCTTGACACCTATATCGACCACCTCCCACGAAAACTCCGTCTCGCCCAGACCGGATAGCAGCTTTTCCAACCGTGCCCTGGCCAAATGTCCCGTGAGAAAGACCAGCCGCTCAGCCATGGCCGGACAGCTCGGCCCGGCGTTGCTGAACCGCCGCGTTGAGGTCCGCGAGCGACTCGACGACCTGGGTTCGTTCGAACCCCTTCAGCCGCTGGGTGTTTTCCAGGTCAATCCTACGCGGATAGACTTTGACCAGGCCATGCGGCGCCATGGTTTCGAGTTCGGGTGCGGTGTCGCAGGCAAAGACGATGATCGGCACGCGGCACTTTCCGGCTTGCGCAAAGACGTTGGTGGCAAGCGTATCGGATATACCCCAGACGCATTTGGCAACCGTGTTGGACGAGGCAGGCGCCACCACGACCGTGTGGTAGACGCCGTGGTAAAATTCGCCGACGGGAATGGCGCTCGCCGTCTTGTCGTGCAGCACGCGCGTCGTCTCCGGAAAATCGAGTTTGAGCTTGTACATGCGCAGCACTTCATTGGCGGCTTTCGACACGAAGACATCGCAATGTTCGAGTTGGCGAACAAGTGCGAAGCTCTCCGTGAAAAAATGCCCGGACCCCGTCAAAACCCACGCCCAGCGCGGCACGTGCAGCTTCACCATCGGCTATCCTGCCTTCTTTGCCGAGCGGGTCGAAGCCACGATCCCGATGCCGGGCAGCTTGCCCGATGCGAGTAGCGCGCCCGCCTCGGCGGCATCCTTCGGACCGGCGAGACGGAAATCGATGCCGTCGGGCAGCATGGCGGCAAAGCCTGGGTCGACAATGCCCCTGGCCTTCAGGCTGTCAGGGGTATCGTTGTCGAAGAATGCATCGGTCTGCTTGATAAGCAACAGCGCGTTCGCGCCAAGCTTCCCGGCAAGCCAGGCAGCCAGGGAATCGGAGGTAATGTCCCAAGAGGCCGGAACGTCCGGTGCCGGCAACGCAAGTGACGACGGCAGCCACACCGGAACCTTGCCTTCGTCCAATGCTCGCACAATCTCCTCCAGCGATCGTGCCGGCGTCAGTCTTTCGTCCCGATCGAGGATGACTTGGCCGAACTGCTCCATGGCGAGGATCGCCATGGCATGTGCGGCGGTGTCGGAAAAATCCATGCGGGTCTGCGTCTCGCGCACCTGGTCGGCAAACAGGCCGCCGCCGGGCACGATGACGATCGGTAGCCTGGAACCCGCCAGCGCCGCGATCCAGCTCGTCATTTCCGCCGCATGGGCAGTGCTGCCGCCAAGCTTGACGACGGCCCGCCCGAGGACGTCGGAGCCTTGCTGGCGCGGCCGGGAAACACTACTTCGGTTTTTTCGGCCGGCAGAGCCGGAGGCGACACCGCGTCCTGCCGATTGGCGCTTGCGTTCGATCTCGACGCCGACACCGCCAGGCCCGAGCTCGAGTTTTTCCACCCTTACCGTGACGCGCACGACGCGCTGGTTCTCCAGAACGTGCGCCGCCACTTGCTCGGCCAAAGCCTCGCTGAGCTGAATGTGCCCCCGCGCGACGATGGTGCGAATGCCATCCATGATGATGTCATAGGAGAACACATGGCGCATGTCCTCGGGATGGTCGGTGACTTGCAGCACGTCGGCGATCACATCAAAGCGCACCTTTTGAGTATGACCATGCTCGAAGCTGTAGGCACCGATCTGGACCGGCAGAACAAAATCCCGCACGAAAATCCTGTCCGTGCCCAGTGTCGGATCGGTGCCCGGCGAATAGCCTCTCGCTGCCAACAGGCGATAGTCGATGCTCGATTTACCGCCCGTCCCAGGCTCTGCCGGGACCAATTCGCGAATCTGCGAGACCGCCTCGGCGCTGATTGAACCCGCGCGGTCGGCATGGCCACACAGCGCGCCGCGAAAGCCGAGGAAATCGGGAGCGAAAGGCAATAGACGTGGAATATCCGGGGCTTCGAGCGATCCGCTCAGGCCAACCATCAGACCGAGCGACTTGGCTCGATCGACGAATCCCGGAATCCGCTCCGGTGGCAAATGGTCGAGCAGCCGGCCCTTTCCCTTCTGCGCGGTATCAACCATCACGCCGTGGAAGCGGTGCCTGCCGAATACCGGCAGGAGCTCGAAGTCCGGCGCCATATCGGCAAAGAGCACAGCGATCAACTTCGTTCGCGCGGCGAGCGGTTCGAGCGCCTCCGCGCAGGCAGGGATGTGAGCCGATGGGAAAAACCCGATCTTGACATAATCGACGCCGGTCGCCGCGATCTCTTCAGCCTTGGCGCGGATCGTTTCGGGTTCCATCGGCAGGTCGCCGCAGACCGCGCTGACCGGAGCCCGACCAGCGATGAACGAAATCGTTCGGCGGATGGTTTCCATGGGTACCGCGCCCAACGCTCCCGCCTTCGGATCCTTCAGATCGACGATGTCGGCGCCGCCCGAAAGAACGATCTCCGCCTCTTCGATGCCGGTGACGCTGGCCAGCATTCTGGTCATTTGAACAGTTTCTCCAGTTTGGAGGACAAGATTTCGTCCGCTCGATTCTCACGCACGTCGCGGATGACATAGCTGCGAACGACCTCGAAATCGAAGATGGCAATCTTTTCAGCCGCCATGGCATGTTTGTCAAAAAGACAGCGAGCCAGGGCAGACGCGAAAAGTCGTCCGATAGGGTTTGATAAATTTTGCGGGTCGGCTAAGTTGACCATGGGCACCTGGACTTAGCGCTGCTCCGACACCCGTCGGACCTCAGCGCAAGAATGGGTAATTACTATCGATGACGAGCGCGGTGCCGGGCACTCTCGCCGCCTTTTTGTGCTTTTTTTCCCTGACCGTCAACGCTCCGGGCGCGATAGCCCAGGAAGCGGCGGCGAAGCCGGAAAAAAAGGTCACTGAAATCAAGATAGGGTATTTGCGGGCCTACGCGCCGCAATTGACGCTTTCCATGCTCGACCTGCCGCCGCGTGATGAAGGTGTCGCCGGCGCCACTGTGGCAATCGGCGATAACAACACCACCGGAAAATTCACCGACCAGAAATTCAGCCTCGACGTGACCGAGATCAAACCCGAAGCCGACGCGGTTCAGGCATTCGAGGACCTGATCGCCAAAGGTGACCACTATGTCGTCGCAGACCTCTCGGCCAAACAATTGCTGTCGATCGCCGATATAGCCCGCGACAAGGGCGTGCTGATCTTCAACATCGGTGCCACCGACGATAGCCTGCGCGAGGAGGACTGCCGCATCAATGTTTTTCATATCGCGCCGACGCGCAGCATGCTTGCCGATGCGCTGGCGCAGTATCTCATGGTGAAGAAGTGGCCGAATTGGGTGCTGCTCTACGGCTCGCATGAGCAGGACCATCTCTACGCCGACGCGTTGCGCCGCGCGGCAACCCGTTTCGGCGGCCAGATCGTCGCCGAGAAGGAATTCAAGGACACCGGCACGGCCAGGCGTACCGACACCGGCGCCACGCAGATACAGCAGCAGATTTCCGTATTCACGCAGGATCTGCCGGAGCACGACATTGTGCTTGTCGCCGACGAAAGCCAGGTGTTTGGCACCTACGTGCCCTACCGCACCTGGACGCCGCGGCTGGTCGCCGGCACGGCCGGGCTTGTTGCATCGTCGTGGCATCCCGCCAGCGAGCAATGGGGCGGCATCCAGATGCAGAGCCGCTTCCTGAAGACGACGAGCCGACGGATGCTTTCCAAGGACATGTCGGCGTGGACAGCAGTGCGTGCCGTCGGCGAAGCCACCACGCGCACCAAAGGCGACGATGCCAAAAAGATCAGTGACTACATCCGATCGGGCGATTTCTCGGTTGCCGCCTTCAAGGGACAGAAGCTCACCTTCCGCAAATGGAACCTCCAGCTTCGCCAGCCGATCCTGCTTGGCGACACCAAGTCGGTCGTGTCGACATCACCGCAGGAGGGCTATCTCCACCAATTCTCCGAACTCGATACGCTTGGTATCGATCAGCCGGAAACGAAATGCGTTCTCAAGTAGGGCCAAAGGGGAGGAATTTGCGTGCAGACACGAGCTTGTGCATTCGCCATTCTCGCGGCCGGCCTCACGGCCAGCCCGGCATCGGCCTATACGGCCTACGTTTCCAACGAGAAGGACAACACGATGACAGTCGTCGACACGGCCACCATGCAAGTGGTGAAGACCGTCGAGGTCGGCCAGAGGCCACGCGGCATCACCATCTCGCATGACGGCAAATTCGTTTATCTTTGCGCCAGTGATGACGACACGGTCGAAATCATCGACACCGCGACGCTGCAAATCGTCGGCACGCTGCCATCTGGCCCCGATCCCGAATTGTTCGTGCTCTCGCCTGACGGCAAGACGCTCTATGTCGCCAATGAGGACGACAACCTCGTCACCGCCATCGACGTCGAGAGCAAGCAGGTCATGGCCGAGATTCCAGTCGGCGTGGAACCGGAAGGCATGGGTATCAGCCCTGATGGCAAGACCATGGTCAACACCTCGGAAACCACCAGCATGGCGCATTTCATCGACACTGGCACCCACGATGTAACCGATAACGTGCTGGTCGACACGCGCCCGCGCTTTGCCGAATTCAAGCCGGACGGCTCGCAGGTCTGGGTCAGCGCCGAAGTGGGCGGCACCGTCAGCGTCATCGATAACGCCAAACGCGAAGTGGTGAAGAAGATCCAGTTCGCGATTCAGGGATTGCGGGCTGAGACCATCCAGCCGGTAGGCATCGCCATCAGCGCCGACGGCAAGAAAGCCTATGTCGCGCTCGGCCCGGCGAACCATGTCGCCGTGGTCAATACCGACACCTTCGAGGTCGAGAAATACATCCTCGTCGGCCAACGCGTCTGGCACCTGGCCTTCACACCCGACCAGAAAACGCTGATCACCACGAATGGCAACTCCAACGACATCACGTTCATCGATACGGCGACCGACGAGCCGGTCCAATCGCTCACCGTGGGCCAGCAGCCTTGGGGTGTGGCCATTTCGCCCAAATAGCAGACATTGATCATGGGGAGGATCGCGACATGAAATTTCGCCATAGATTTATCTTCGCCGCGCTCGCCGGATTTGTGCTTGCTCCGATCGGCGCAAGCGCGGATGACGCAACGCCAAAACCATCGCGTGCCAGCAAGAACCTGCCGGAATTGATTATCGGCTCGGCCGATTCCACCTATGCCGTCAATCAGAAGGATTTCGAGCTGATCGCCGGCCAAGGCTATCGCTGGAAGATCACCTCCAAGGGCGGTTTCGAATACAAATTCGTGACCGACCTGTTCCGCAATGTGTGGATGGACCAGATCGTCATCGACGATCTGGAGGTGCATATGGACGGCGGACCGGCCTGGCTGGAATTCGACGACGCGGGAACGATCCAGGTGCAATTCCACACAGTTCGCCCCGGCGAGTATACCTGGTCGGTTCCCGACCTCGCCGACAAGGGCCTGAAGGGCAAGATCACGATCAAGTGAGACCAAAGGAAATCAGGCGCTCTAGATAGCAGTGCGTCCTGCCAACGCGTCCTGAAGGAGCGATCCGGGCATGCAGCATGTGAGGACAAGCGGACCGGGAGACGAGGCGGCGGCGCTCGACGTCAGTGCCGTCAGCCACTCCTATGGACCGAAGCGGGCACTCAACGAGGTCTCGTTCTCGATCTTGCCGGCGACGTTCACCGTCCTGCTCGGCCTCAACGGGGCCGGCAAGACAACGCTGTTCTCCCTGATCAGCCACCTCTATGACACGCGTCACGGGTCGATCCGCATCTTCGGCCACGACATCCGCAGCGCTTCGGGCGAAGCTCTCAGACGGGTCGGCATCGTGTTCCAGGCGCGCACGCTCGACCTCGATCTCAGCGTCTATCAGAATCTTTCCTACCATGCCTCGCTGCATGGCATTGGCGGACGCGAAGCCCGGCAGCGCATCGCCGCGCTGCTTGACACAGTCGACATGCAGGGCCGCCAGCATGACAAGGCACGCAGCCTCTCCGGCGGTCAGATGCGGCGCATCGAGATCGCCCGGGCGCTGCTTCACCGACCTTCCCTGCTCCTGCTTGACGAAGCGACCGTCGGCCTCGACATCGAGTCGCGTGCTGGCATCCTCGCCACCATCCGCAAGCTCGTCGAAACCGATGGTATCGGCGTGCTCTGGGCCACGCATCTGATCGATGAAGTCGACGATACCGATCATGTCGTCGTGCTGCGGCGGGGTGACCTGGTCGCCAGGGGCAAGGTGTCGGATGTCGTCCAGGCAAATGGAGGAAATTCCATTCGCGATGCCTTTTCGAAGCTCAGCCGCATCGACGCGGCAGGCATGGCGGAGACATCGTCATGAGCGCTCCTGCGATGCCCGGAAAAGTTGTCGGCATCAAACCGGTAGGGTCTGAACCATTCGGCCTCCGCCACTATCTCATTTGCCTGAAAGGCATCGTCCTGCGCGAGTGCCTGCGCTTCCTGCACCAACGCGAACGGTTCATTTCCTCACTGGTGCGGCCGCTCGTCTGGCTGTTCATCTTCGCCGCCGGCTTCCGCCAGGTGCTCGGCGTGTCGATCATCCCTCCTTACAAGACCTATGTGCTCTACGAGGTCTACATCACTCCGGGTCTGTGCGGCATGATCCTGCTGTTTTCCGGCATGCAGTCTTCACTGTCGATGGTCTACGACCGCGAGATGGGCAACATGCGCATCCTGCTGGTCAGCCCATTTCCGCGCTGGTTCCTGCTGGTGTCGAAGATGTTGGCCGGCGTGGCCGTATCGATCGTGCAAGTCTACGCATTTCTGATCGTCGCCTGGTTGTGGGGCGTCAGGGCGCCGCCGCTCGGCTATCTCTACGTGCTGCCGGCACTGTTTCTGTCGGGCATGATGCTTTGCGCGCTCGGCATGCTTTTGTCGTCCATGATCAAGCAACTCGAAAACTTCGCCGGCATCATGAACTTCGTTATCTTTCCAGGCTATTTCGCGTCTCCGGCGCTGTATCCTTTGTGGCGTATCCAGGAGGCAAGCCCCCTGCTCTACAAGATCTGCCTCGCCAATCCGTTCACCTATGCCGTCGAACTGATCCGCTTCGCCTTCTATGGGCAGATCGACTGGCTGTCGCTGGGCGTCGTCGCCGGTTGCACGCTGTTGTTTCTGGGCGGCGCCATCATTGCGTACGATCCTTCGCGCGGCCTGATGACCCGCAAACAGGACACGGGAGGAAACGGCTGATGGCGCGAATGAGACTTGTGCACACCCTGGTTCTGGTCGCCATGCTTGTCCCGATGGACGCCAGGGCGGCAAACACCGATCCCGACTGGCCTTGCATGCAGCGCAAGGTGCCGCAGCTCTCGCTCGGCCAGATCTGGAATGGGCCGGAGCTTCCCCCGGCGGCGAAGGATTGGTCGAAGGATTCGGGCGTCTCCGCGCTGGTCGAGGCGGTGGCGGCCCGACGGACGCCGATTGCCGAAGCCCAGAAGGAGATCAAGGACTTCGTGGCTTCTCTGCCGGCGGAGCAGGTCGCACCAAAGATGGCGATGCTGGTGCAGGGAATGTTCGATCACATGGACGCCGAGCGTTCGCACGTGATTTCCGGCATTTCCCGCTATGCCCACAAACAGCTCGAAATGGCGGCTGAATTGCGCAAGGAAGCATCCGACGTCGACGCCCTACGTGCCAAAGCCGACGCCGATCCGGACGAAGTCGAACGGCGAACCGACCAGTTGAATTTCGCGACGCGCATTTTCAACGAACGTGTCCAGTCGCTGACCTATGTCTGCGACGTGCCGACGATAATCGAGCAGCGGCTCTATCAATTGTCCAGGACCGTCTCGGAAACGCTCGGTCGGAAGAAATAGACCTTCAGTCGACCTTGCGACGGATTTCACGTCTCTTGGCAGGCGACACGTCCGGCGTCTCGCTCCGGTCGATTCCGAACGCCATCCGTCGGTCATCCCGCTCAGGAATCGGGATAAAGCTTACCGAACAGGGGCAGATACATCGCGCCCTTGCGCATCAGGAAATCGTTGAACGTAGCCATGGCCGGCGAGATTGCGTGATCGGTTCGTATCACCGAGAACCATTGTCGGCGGATCGGCATGCCGACAACGTCGAGGATGACGAGCCGGCCAGCTTCCGTTTCCGCGGCGATGGTGTGGGCAGAAATGAAGGCGATGCCCAGACCAGCCATCACCGCCTGCTTGATCGTTTCGTTCGAGCCCATCTCGACACCGAGTTCGTCGATGCGGCCAGGCACGTCGCTCAGGAATATTTCCAGCGAGATGCGGGTTCCGGAGCCGGGCTCGCGAATAAGGAAATGCTCCTCGGCAATGCGCTCTTTGGAGATATCGCGCGCCGCCGCCAGCGGGTGTTCGGGCGGCGCGATGATGACCAGCGGGTGGTCGCCGAAGACCGAAGCACGCACCGGTACCTCTTTCGCCGGGCGCCCCATCAGCGCGATGTCGATGTCGTGATTCTTGAGGTTGTCGATTGTCTGGGCACGATTGCCGATGGCAAGCCGCATGTCGATGTCGGGATGTTCCTTCATGAACGCAGCCATCAACCGCGGCGCGAAATACTTGGCGGTGGAAACGACGCCGAGCCTCAAGCTACCCGTACGAACGCCCTTGATGGCGTCGATCTTGTCTTCGAGCAGACCGAGATGCTCCTCGATAGCTTGCGCTGCCTCAACGACGGCCAAACCTGCGGCAGTGGGACGCATGCCGTCCGACGTCCGGTCGAACAGAGCCAGTTGGAATTCTTCCTCCATTTGCCGCAACTGAATTGTCAGTGCTGAAGGAGACAGACCTAACGCCTTGGCCGCACTCACAATTTTTCCGTGCCTGATGATGGCCTGGATGGTCTTGAAATGCTTGAGCGTGAGGTTTCTCATGTCTCATGCTAAATTATTTTTAGTACCAACGTAAAGTTATTGAATTTTACTTATCAAGTGTCGTTTGTTTTCATTCCCCCGATCCAGCCGATCCGAGGAGACGCGGCTGGATCGGGAGGTTACGATGCCAGCGGCAACGCTCGACGCTTTTCTGAACTCCTATCTCGGCCAGCCGGACGAACTTCGCTCCGCGGTCGTAACGACTGTCCGTCAGCTGACACAGGCCGCCAGCAAGATCCGCAATACCATCAATCAAGGTGTGCTCGGCGCCGCCTTTGCCGGGACCCGTGGCGCCAACGCCGACGGCGATGTCCAGAAGGATCTCGACGTCTTCTCCGACGACATCTTCCTCGACGCCATGCGCCACGCTCCGGTCGCGCTCTACGCTTCCGAGGAGCTGGAGCAGCCGGTCCTACTCGACAGGCAAGCACCACTCGCCATTGCCATCGACCCGCTCGACGGCTCTTCCAACATCGACACCAACGTGTCGATCGGAACGATCTTCTCGCTCCTGCCCGCAACTGGCGCGCCGGATGCCGATCCGGCCGCCTCTTTTTTGCAGGCGGGCGTGAATCAGCTAGGCGCCGGTTTCTTCATCTATGGGCCGCAGTTGGCGCTCGTCCTGTCGCTCGGCAGCGGTACGCATATCTTCGTCCTGTCGGCCAGGCTCGGCACCTTCGTCCAGGCATACGAGAGCCGGATCATTCCGCAACGCACCCAGGAGTTCGCCATCAACGCCGCCAACTACCGGCACTGGGACGAGGCCGTGCGGCTCTATGTCGACGACTGCCTGGAGGGCACCGAAGGACCGCGAGAGAAGGATTTCAACATGCGCTGGATCGCCTCCCTGGTCGCCGACTGCTACCGCATATTGATGCGCGGCGGCGTGTTTCTCTACCCCGGCGACCGGCGCAAGGGCTACGGTCAGGGACGGCTGCGCCTGGTCTACGAGGCCAACCCGATTGCCTATCTCATAGAACAGGCTGCCGGTGCGGCCACCGATACGATCAACCGCATCCTGGACATCGAACCCGACAGCCTGCACCAGCGCGTGCCGATGGTCTTCGGGTCGGCGCGGGAGGTCGCGCGCGTCACCCGCTACCACACCGAGCCGAGCAACATCGGCGAACGAGCGCCGCTGTTCAGCCGCCGTGGCCTCTTCAGAGCCTGAGCAGCACCATGTCAGCCAAGCACCCCATCATCACCATCACCGGCTCGTCGGGCGCCGGCACCACTTCGGTCAAGCGTATCTTCGAGCTGATCTTCCGGCGCGAGAACATCGAGGCCGCGTTCATCGAAGGCGACGCATTCCACCGCTACGACCGCGCCGCGATGAAGGCAAAGGTGGCCGAAGAGGAGAAGGCCGGCAATCCGAACTTCACCCACTTCCATGCCGCGGCCAACGAACTCGGGATTCTCGAAGAGGTGTTCGCGGAATACGGCCGCCGGGGATCCGGAAGAACCCGCACCTACATCCATGACGAGGAAGAGGAAAAGCAGTACGGCACGCCACCGGGAAGCTTTACCGAATGGCGCGAGTTCGGTCCCAGCGACCTGCTCTTCTACGAGGGGCTGCACGGCTGTGTCGTCACCGACACGATCAATTTGGCGAAGCATGCGGATCTCAAGATCGGCGTCGTGCCGGTCATCAATCTCGAATGGATCCAGAAGATCCATCGCGACCGTTCGACACGCGGCTATTCCACCGAGGCGGTGATGGACGTGATCCTGCGCCGGATGCCCGACTATGTCCGCTACATTGTCCCGCAATTCTCGCAGACCGCCATCAATTTCCAGCGCGTGCCGATCGTCGATACGTCCAACCCCTTCATCGCGCGCTGGATTCCGACGCCTGACGAATCGATGCTGGTTATCCGCTTCGCCAATCCGCGCGGCATCGATTTTCCCTATCTGCTGTCGATGATCCACGACTCGTTCATGTCGCGGCCAAATTCCATCGTGGTGCCAGGCAACAAGCTCGACCTTGCCATGCAGCTGATCCTGACGCCGCTCATCCTGCAATTGATCGAACGCAAGAGCCGTGTGTCGTGAGGAGGACGCCATGACCAGCCAAACAGCACTAAAGCCTGCCGCCGCCGCCGCCGTCGTCTCGGAGCTCGACATGGCGAACGCCATTCGCGTGCTGGCGATAGACAGCGTCCAAAAAGCGAATTCGGGACACCCCGGCATGCCGATGGGCATGGCCGATGTCGCAACGGTGCTGTTCAACCGCTTCATTAATATCGATCCTTCCAGGCCGGGCTGGCCCGACCGTGACCGTTTCGTACTTTCAGCCGGCCATGGCTCGATGCTGCAATACGCGCTGCACTACCTGCTCGGCTATGAAGACATGCAGATCGAGGAGTTGCAGCGGTTTCGGCAACTGGGCAGCCGCACGGCCGGACATCCCGAATATGGCCACGCGCTTGGTGTCGAGACCACCACCGGCCCGCTCGGACAAGGCATTTCCACGGCGGTCGGAATGGCGCTGGCGGAGCGCATGCTTGCTGCCCGCTACGGTGCCGATCTGGTCAACCATCATACCTATGTGATTGCAGGCGATGGCTGCCTGCAGGAAGGCATCAGCCACGAGGCGATCGACCTCGCCGGCCACCTGAAGCTTTCCCGCCTGATCGTGTTCTGGGACGACAATGCGATCTCCATTGACGGGCCAACCTCCCTGTCCACGTCGATGGACCAGCCGGCGCGCTTCAAAGCCGCCGGCTGGGATGTCCAAACGGTCTCCGGCCACGACATGGAAGCTGTCGCCGCGGCTATCGAGGCGGCGCGGCAGTCGGATCGACCGTCGCTGATTGCCTGCCGCACTGTAATTGGCAAGGGTTCCCCCAATCTCGGCGGTTCGGAGAAGACGCATGGCGCGCCGCTGGGCGAAGCAGAGATCGCCGCGACCCGCGAGAACATTGGCTGGACCTTCGCGCCGTTCGAGGTGCCTGACGACGTGCTTTTCGCCTGGCGCGAAATTGCCGGCCGCGGCGAAGCGATGCGGGGCGCCTGGGAGCAGCGGCTTGCCGCCTCGCCGCAGCGAGGGGCCTTCGAGAACGCGGTCGCCGCCAGACTGCCCGACGCGGTCTTCGAAGCGCTCGATGCCTTTCGGCGAGGGCATGTCGAGAAGGCAACCAAGGTGGCAACGCGAAAAGCTTCCGAAATGGCGCTGGAGGTCATCAACGGCGCCACGGAATTGACCGTCGGCGGCTCGGCCGATCTGACGCACTCGAATCTGACGATCACCAAGGGCATGAACCGCATTGCGCCGAGCGACTATGCCGGCCGCTATATTCACTACGGCATTCGTGAACACGGCATGGCCGCCGCCATGAACGGCATCGCACTGCATGGAGGCTTCGTGCCCTATGGCGGTACGTTCCTCTGCTTCGCGGACTATGCGCGTGGTGCGATACGGCTCTCATCGCTCATGGGCCAGCGCGTCATCTACGTGATGACGCATGATTCCATCGGCCTCGGCGAGGATGGCCCGACGCATCAGCCGGTCGAGCACCTGGCGATGCTGCGTGCCACGCCGAACCTCAATGTCTTTCGCCCAGCGGATATCATCGAAACGGCGGAATGCTGGGAACTTGCGCTGAAGAGCAGGGATCGGCCGAGCGTGCTGGTGCTGTCGCGCCAGAACCTGCCGATGCTGCGTGAGGCGCACAGCGACGCGAACCGCTCCAGCCAGGGCGCATACATCCTGCGCGAGCCAGCCAGGCACCGCGCCGTCACCCTGATCGCAACCGGCTCGGAGGTCGAGATCGCGGTTGCCGCCGCCGAAAGGCTGGAGACCGAGCATGGCGTCGCCGCCGCGGTCGTCTCGATGCCATGCTGGGAGCTTTTCGAGGAGCAGGAAAGCGCCACCCGCAAGGCCGTTCTCGGCTCCGCGCCGCGCGTCGCGGTCGAAGCGGCGGCCCGGCTGGGCTGGGACCGCTGGGTCGGCGAGACGGGCGCTGTCGTCGGCATGGCCGGTTTCGGCGCCAGCGCCCCTGCCCCCGATCTGTACCGGCATTTCAACATAACGTCCGAAGCGGTTGCTGCGGCGGCGCTGAAGCTCATCATCTAGGAGGACCCACAATGGCCCGCATCACCCTTCGCCAGCTTCTCGACCATGCCGCCGAGCACGGCTACGGCGTCCCTGCATTCAACATCAACAACATGGAACAGGGCCTCGCAATCATGGAAGCGGCCAAAGCCTGCGACGCGCCTGTCATCATCCAGGCCTCACGTGGGGCCCGGTCCTACGCCAACGACGTCATGCTGGCCAAAATGATGGAGGCATTGACTGAAATGCATCCGACCATTCCGCTGTGCATCCATCAGGACCACGGCAACGACGAGGCCACCTGCCTTTCCGCGATCCGCCACGGCTTCACCTCGGTGATGATGGACGGATCCCTGATGGCAGATGCCAAGACGCCGGCAAGCTATGCCTACAACGTCGCCGTAACCGAACGAGTCACACGCATGGCGCATTTGGTCGGGGCTTCCGTCGAAGGCGAACTGGGCGTGCTCGGATCGCTGGAAACCGGCCAGGGCGAGGCCGAGGATGGCCACGGCGCCGAGGGCGCGCTCTCCCACGACCAACTCTTGACCGATCCCGATCAGGCGGTCGACTTCGTGGCCGCAACCCAGGTGGACGCGCTGGCGATCGCCTGCGGCACCTCGCACGGCGCTTACAAATTCACCCGCAAGCCGGACGGCGACATACTGGCCATGCAGGTGATCGAGGCGATCCACGAGAAGCTGCCCAACACGCATCTGGTCATGCATGGCTCTTCCTCCGTGCCACAGGAACTGCAGGACATCATCAACAAATATGGCGGCGAGATGCCCCAGACCTTTGGCGTCCCGGTGGAGGAGATCGAGCGCGGCATCCGCTACGGCGTGCGCAAGGTCAACATCGACACCGATTGCCGCATGGCCATGGCCGGGCAGTTCCGCCGCGTCGCGACGGAGAATCCGCGCGAGTTCGATCCCCGAAAATTCCTGAAGCCCGCCATGGACGCCTTGCACGATCTTTGCCGAGACCGCTTCGAGCGTTTCGGCACGGCGTCCAACGCCTCGAAGATCAAGGTCATCGCCATGGACGAGATGGCCAAACGTTATGCCGCGGGAAAACTCGCGCCCCATATCGCAACCGCGAAAGCCGCCTGAGCAACAAACAGGAGACCTGTCATGAACAAGATCGATATGCTGCCAGCGGGTACGCTCAAGGAAGGCAAGGAACGCTACAAGTCGGGGGTCATCCCTTACAAGAAGATGGGCTACTGGGAGCCGGACTACAGGCCCAAGGAGACCGATCTGATCGCGATGTTCCGGATCACGCCGCAACCCGGCGTCGACCACGAGGAGGCAGCGGCCGCCATCGCCGGTGAATCCTCAACCGCGACTTGGACCGTGGTGTGGACCGACAGGCTGACAGCCTGCGAGCTCTACCGCGCCAAGGCGTTCAGATCCGAGCCGGTTCCAAACACCGGTCCCGGCACCAAGACCGAGCAACAGTACTTCGCCTACATTGCCTACGACCTCGACCTGTTCGAGCCGGGCTCGATCGCCAACCTGACCGCATCGATCATCGGCAACGTGTTCGGCTTCAAGGCGGTCAAGGCGCTGCGACTGGAAGACATGCGTATCCCGGTCGCGTATCTCAAAACTTTCCAGGGACCCGCAACCGGCATCGTGGTGGAGCGTGAGCGGCTCGACAAGTTTGGCCGTCCGCTGCTCGGCGCGACGACGAAGCCGAAGCTGGGGCTGTCAGGCCGCAACTATGGCCGCGTCGTTTACGAGGCGCTGAAGGGTGGCCTCGACTTCGTCAAGGACGACGAGAACATCAACTCGCAACCCTTCATGCACTGGCGCGACCGCTTCCTCTACTGCATGGAGGCGGTGAACAAGGCTTCAGCTGCCACCGGCGAGGTCAAGGGCCATTATCTCAACGTCACCGCCGGCACGATGGAGGAGATGTACGAGCGCGCCGAATTCGCCAAACAGCTTGGCTCCTGCATCATCATGATCGACCTCGTCATCGGCTACACGGCGATCCAGTCGATGGCCAAGTGGGCACGCCGCAACGACATGATCCTGCACCTGCACCGCGCCGGCAACTCAACCTATTCGCGCCAGAAGAACCACGGCATGAATTTTCGCGTCATCTGCAAATGGATGCGCATGGCCGGCGTCGACCATATCCACGCCGGCACTGTGGTCGGCAAGCTGGAAGGCGACCCGCTCATGATCAAGGGGTTTTATGACACGCTGCGCGAGGAGCGCACGCCGCAGAACCTCGAGACCGGGCTGTTCTTCGATCAGGACTGGGCCTCACTAAACAAGGTGATGCCCGTCGCCTCGGGCGGTATCCATGCCGGCCAGATGCACCAGTTGATCCATTATCTCGGCGAGGACGTCATCCTGCAGTTCGGTGGCGGCACGATCGGCCATCCCGACGGCATCCAGGCAGGCGCGACGGCCAATCGCGTTGCATTGGAAGCGATGATCCTGGCCCGCAACGAGGGACGCGATTATCTGCGCGAAGGAACCAAAATCCTCGAACAGGCGGCCAAATGGTGCGCCCCGCTGAAGGCTGCCCTGGAGACCTGGAAGGATGTCACCTTCAACTATGAATCGACCGACACGGCCGACTTCGTGCCAACCGCAACGCCCAGCTTTTAGAAGAAAGGAACCGTCGCCATGATGACCAATCCGGGAAACAAGGTCACGCAGGGACAGTTCTCGTTCCTGCCCGATCTCACTGATGAGCAGATTTCGGCGCAGATCAAATATGCGCTGAAGAACCACTGGGCCGTCAGCGTCGAGTACACGGATGATCCGCACCCGCGAAACACCTACTGGGAAATGTACGGCAACCCGATGTTCGACTTGAGAGACCCGGCGGGCATCCTGCTTGAAGTCAACGCTTGCCGGAAAGCCTGTCCGAACATGTATGTCCGGGTAACCGCCTTCGATTCGACCAAGGGATGGGAAGCGCCGCGCATGTCGTTCATCGTCAACCGGCCACCCAGCGAACCCGGGTTCCGGCTGCTGCGCCAGGAGCGTGACGGCCGCAGCCAGGGCTATTCGATCGTGCCTTATGCCACCGACAGGCCCGAGGGCGAGCGGAGCTAGCTGAGCCATGCTGGACACGATAGCAAAAGGCGCAGCCGCGCAGGACGAATTGGTTGATCTGCAGGCCGAGTTCGAAGCGTCCAGCATCGACGAGGTGATGGATAAGCTTGACCGCGAACTCGTTGGACTGAAGCCGATCAAGAACCGCATCCGCGAGATCGCGGCCCTTCTCCTGGTCGACCGGCTTCGCCGCAAGTTCGGACTGACCTCGGGCGCACCGACACTGCATATGAACTTTACGGGAAATCCCGGCACGGGCAAGACCACCGTGGCGCTGAGGATGGCCGAAATCCTGCATCGACTCGGCTATGTCCGCGAAGGCCACCTGGTCGCGGTGACGCGCGACGATCTCGTCGGCCAGTATGTGGGCCACACCGCACCCAAGACGCGCGACGTGATCAAGCGTGCCATGGGCGGCGTGCTTTTCATCGACGAGGCCTATTATCTCTACAAGCCCGAGAACGAACGCGACTACGGCCAGGAATCGATCGAGATCCTGCTGCAATGCATGGAAAACAACCGTGACGACCTGGTCGTGATCCTTGCCGGCTACAAGGACAAGATGGATCGTTTCTTCGACAGCAATCCCGGCATGCGTTCGCGCATCGCCCACCACCTCGATTTTCCCGACTACGGCGTCAGTGAGCTGAAATCGATCGCCGAGATCATGCTGGCGGAGCAGAATTACCGCCTCAGCGAGGCGGCCGCTCAGGCGCTCGAAGAGTATCTTCCGATCCGCATGAGGCTGCCGCATTTCTCCAACGCGCGCTCGGTGCGCAATGGGCTGGACCGGGCGCGGCTTCGTCAGGCCAACCGGCTTTTCGCATCGCGAAACCGTGCCCTGACCAAGGCAGACCTTATCACCATCGAGGAATCCGATATCCGCGGCAGCCGCGTATTCGCGGAAGGGAAGCTCGAAGGCGAACCGGAGACGAAGACGCGCTGAGGCGAAGCCGGCTGGCGGGCGGCGACCCGACACGGAAGACAGAAATTGGAGACGACGACCATGGTCACCAGGACAATCATCGCGCCCTCCGTGCTTTCCGCGGATTTCTCGCGGCTCGGCGACGAGGTCGAAGCTGTCGTTCAGGCGGGCGCCGACTGGATCCATCTCGACGTGATGGACGGGCATTTCGTGCCCAACATCACCTTCGGTCCGCCGGTCATCAAGGCGATCCGTGGCCGAACGGACAAGATCTTCGACTGCCATCTGATGATCGCGCCGGCCGACCCCTATCTGGCCGCCTTCGCCGATGCCGGTTGCGACATCATCACGGTGCATGCCGAGACTGGACCGCATCTCGACCGCTCATTGCAGGCGATCAGGAATCTTGGCAAGAAGGCCGGGGTGTCGCTCAATCCGTCGACGCCGGAGAGCGTCATCGAGTATGTGCTCGACCGGCTCGATCTGGTGCTGCTGATGACGGTCAATCCAGGCTTCGGCGGCCAGGCCTTCATTTCAGCGGTCATCGAGAAAGTCAGACGGATCAAGGCTTTGGTTGGCCATCGCCCGATTGACATCGAGATCGACGGCGGAGTCACGGCCGAAACCGCCCCGCTGGTCACCGCGGCTGGCGCCAACGTACTGGTCGCCGGTTCGGCTGTATTCAAGGGAGGCACCGAGGCAGCCTATCGTGCCAATATCGGCGCCATCAGACAGGCGGCCGATGGCGCGATCCGGAAAGCCGCGTAAACCGTTGTCGGGGAGACGAACATGGCTGCGGTCCCACCTGTATGCGATTTCGGCTGGCCCGCCATCGATGCCGTTTTGCCCGGCGTCGACGGCACGTCGCATTCCATCTTCGGTCACGCCGGCCCGAATGGCCTGGTCGTGGCCTTCATCTGCAATCACTGCCCTTATGTGAAGGCCGTGATCTCTCGCATCGTGCGCGACGCCAATGACCTCAAGGCCGAAGGCATCGGCTTCGTCGCGATCAACTCCAACGATGCCGACACCTACCCGGACGATTCCTTCGACCACATGAAGCGCTTCGCCATGACGAACGGCTTCAGCTTCCCTTACCTGCACGACGAGGCGCAGACCGTAGCGCGCGACTACGCAGCGGTGTGCACTCCCGATTTCTTCGGGTTCAACAGCGAACTGAGACTGCAATATCGCGGCCGGCTGGACGCGTCGCGACGCGAATCCGGACCGCTCGGGCTGCGACGCGATCTGTTCGAGGCGATGAAGCAGGTTGCTCGAACCGGGGATGGTCCGTTCGACCAGATCGCCTCGATCGGCTGCTCGATCAAGTGGAAGGATGCTGCATGAATGTCGGCGCAGGTAGGTCGCTTCGACCGCCGAAGGCGATCCTGTTCGACCTCGACGGCACACTGGTCGATTCGGCGCCTGATATAACGGCCGCCGTCAACGAGTTGCTGGCCAGCCGCGATCTGCCGCCGTTGCGCCTGGACCAGGTCAAGGCCATGATCGGTGGCGGCGTCAGGAAATTGGTCGAGCGGGCCTTCGCGGCGTCGGGAGCGCCGCTCGTCGGCAACGCGCTCGATGAGGCCAACCGCGTCATGGCACCGATCTACAGCCGACATCTGACCGGCCTGACAAGACTGATGCCTGGCGTCAGGGAGGTTCTCACACACTTCTACGCGAAGGGAATGGCCATGGGCGTGGCGACCAACAAACCGCAGTTGGCGACTCGCGAGATCCTGCTGCATTTCGGACTGACGGAATATTTCCGTGCGATCATTGGCGGAGACGCGGTGACATGCCTGAAACCCGCGCCCGATGCCCTGCTGCTGGCGCTAGCCCAGCTTGGAGTCGACCCCTGTGACGCGCTGCTGATCGGAGACAGTGGCGCCGATGCAGGCGCCGCACGCGCCGCCGGCATGCCCGTCATTCTGCTGCGCGGCGGATACACCCATTTTCCGGTTGAAGAGCTTGGCGCCGACCAGGTTTGCGACAGCCTTTTCGACCTGCCTGCGGCGATGCAGGGGCTGCAAGCCGGTGCTTGATCGGGGCGAACGCCGGCCGGACGCAAGTTCGAACGGCCGGCGGCGCCGCTATTTAGAGAATTGCTTCAAATAGGCGATGACGTTGGCGATGTCTTGGTCCTGCTTGAGGCCGACGAACGCCATCTTCGTTCCTTTGACCATGGCCTTGGGATCGCGAAGGTAAGTCGTCAGCGTGGGTTCGTCCCATTTGACGCCGGACTTGCCTGCCGCGACCATCGCTTGGGAGTAACTGAACCCCGGGTGTGTGCCAGCCGTCCGGCCGATGACGCCGTTCAACGACGGGCCGACCTTGTTCTTGTCCTGGTCGGCGACATGGCAGACCTTGCATTTGGCGAAGACCTTCTCACCCGCCGCGGCATCCTGTGCCTGGGATTGGCTTGTGATGAAGGACACAGCAAACACGACTGCGAAAAATGCGATTGCGCGCATGGCATTTCCTCATGGATCGTCTGGGTGCCCTGGACGATTTTGCGCATGCCGATCTTTCATCCATTGGCATGCACCTTACGCGGTGGGGTGGAGTATCCGCTTTCCCTTTGTGAAGCGGCGCCGCGCGAATCGAAAAGCTAGTTGGCGTGGGGTGAAAGTCAATCGTATAAAGGTATAGAGGCTTGGGTACCCAGGGTACCGGTATTCGTCTTTGTTGACGGCTATCGGGCGAATGCGTAGCTTCAAGACATCCGGTTTCTCCACTGGCACCTCGGGAATCCGGCAACTGGCGATTTTGTCCAGGCTCCTCATTGGGCCGGACCAGTCGAGACAGGCGTCCCGGAGCGCAAGAGGTGCTAAATGGATATGGTCGATCTCATATTAACGGTGTGCCTCAGCACCAATCCGGGCAATTGCCGAGACGAACACCTCTATTTCGAGAGCCGCGGCTCTCTGCTCCAATGCATGTTCCTTGCACCCAGCGAGATCGCGAAATGGTCTCAGGAACACCCGACCCTCAAGGTCATGCGCTGGAAATGCGCATTTCCGAGCAAGGAACGATCGATCTGATTGACGTCCTGGAGCCCAGGGAGAAGGTGTCATGATGATTTCACGGCGCAACACGCTGCGTCTGGCGGTTCTCGGCACAGTTGCTGCTCTCGCCGCCAGGCCTGCCTTTGCAGCAGCCAGGATTCGCATCGGTGTCCTGAAGTTTGGAACCGTGAGTTGGGAACTCGACACGTTGACGGAACACAAATTCGATGTGGCGAACGGGATCGATCTGGAGATCATCGATTTCGCCGGGGAGGACGCGACCAACGTCGCCTTGCTGGCCGGTGCGATCGACATGATCGTCTCCGACTGGCTGTGGGTCTCGCGCCAACGGTCGGAAGGCGGCGACCTCACATTAGCCCCCTATTCGACCGCCGTGGGGGCGATCATGGTGAAGGAGGGGTCGCCGATCCAGACGGTCGCCGACCTCAAGCACAGGAAGATCGGCGTCGCCGGCGGCCCGCTCGACAAGAGCTGGCTCCTGATACAGGCTCTGACCAGACGCGACTACGGGATCGACCTGTTGGCAACCAGCGACATCATCTTTGGCGCGCCACCGCTGATTTCGGAAAAGGCCATGCAGGGCGAACTCGATGCGGTGCTGAATTTCTGGCATTTCTGCGCCCGTCTCGAGGCCAACGGCTTTCGTCGATTGATGGGCGTGAACGATGCGACGCGTGAGCTCGGCGCCTTGGGACCTGTGTCGGCACTCGGTTACGTCTTCCACGACCAATGGGCGAACGAGAACCCGGAGGCCGCCAGGGGCTTCGTCAGGGCCTCCGCGCAAGCCAAGGACCTGCTGGCCAGATCCGACGAGGAGTGGCTGCGCCTGGCGCCGATCATTCGCGCGGAAGGCAAAGAGCTGGAAAAACTGCGCGACCGCTACCGCCAAGGCATCCCCAGGCGGGCGGTCGCCGAGGAAGCGGCCGACGCCGGCAAGCTCTATCACGTGCTGGCGGCGATCGGTGGCGCGAAGCTGGTCGGCAGCGCGCCCGAGATGGCGCCCGGCACATTCTGGCAGGACCGCACGGAATGACCGCACCGGAAACCAGCAACGGCACGCGAGGTGCCCCGACGAGCATGTCCGGGCGATCCAGCTTGGCGACAACGCTGATGCCCGCGCTGACCGTGGCGGTTTCCTTGCTCGGGCTTTGCCTGCTGTGGAGCCTTGCGGCGAGTGTCTGGCGGAGCCGTGCCCTCCCGGGGCCGGGACAGGTCTGGCAGGTGCTCCTCAGGGAGGCTGCGAGCGGCGACCTCTTCTATCATCTCGGCGCGACCCTCGGCCGGGTCGCCGCGGCATATATCGTCGCGATGATCATAGGATCGGTGATCGGCGTTCTGCTCGGCAGCTATCGTCGCGCCGACCGCTTTTTCAACCCATGGGTAATTCTATTCCTCAACATCCCGGCGCTGGTGGTCATCGTCCTCGGCTACATATGGTTCGGCCTCAACGAGGCGGCGGCGATCGGCGCGGTGGCGGTGAACAAAATCCCGAATGTCGTGGTGACGATGCGTGAGGGCGCCAGGGCGCTTGATCCGAGCTACGCCGAAATGGCCACTGTCTATCGCTTCGGTCCTCTCGATCGCATCCGCCACATCCTGCTGCCGCAATTGCAACCCTATCTTGCCGCCGCGTCACGATCCGGCATCGCCCTCATCTGGAAGATCGTCCTGGTCGTCGAACTGCTCGGCCGGTCGAACGGCGTCGGCTTCCAAATCCATCTCTATTTCCAGCTCTTCGACGTCGCCGCCATTCTTGCCTACACACTGGCTTTCGTGGCGGTGATGCTCGTCATCGAACTTCTTTTGGTGCAACCCGTTGAACGACATGCAACCCGTTGGCGCCGTCGTCCCGCTTAGGGTCGATATCGCTGAAAAGACTTTCAGGTCCGCGCAAGGCGTCTCGATCACGGCGCTTCAGGACCTTTCCTTCGAGGTCCGGCAAGGCGAGTTCGCCTGCTTGCTGGGACCGTCGGGCTGCGGCAAGACCACGACACTGCGTATCCTGCTTGGATTGGACAAGGATTTTTCCGGATCCTTCCAGTTGCCGCAAGGAGGCTCCAACCGCATTGCGGCCGTGTTCCAGGAGCCGATCTTGCTGCCGTGGCGAACGGTGGAGCAAAATGTCAGGTTGGCCTTGCCGAAAAGCTTGAGAACGAAGAATCTTGACGGGCTCTTTGAAACTCTCGGCCTCGCCGGCATGCGTTCTCTCTATCCTGCGGAACTGTCGCTCGGCCTTGCGCGCAGGGCAGCACTTGCCAGGGCCTTCGCTACCGAGCCGGCGATGCTTGTCCTGGACGAACCCTTTGTCTCGCTCGACCACCAGACCGCCGAGCGGCTTCGTCACCTGCTTCTGTCGGTATGGTCGGCACGACCCACGACCGCCTTGATGATAACGCACGATCTACGCGAGGCGCTGATGCTGTCGGATCGCATC
Source organism: Mesorhizobium sp. B2-1-1 (assembly GCF_006442975.2). Taxonomy (NCBI): domain Bacteria; kingdom Pseudomonadati; phylum Pseudomonadota; class Alphaproteobacteria; order Hyphomicrobiales; family Phyllobacteriaceae; genus Mesorhizobium; species Mesorhizobium sp. B2-1-1. The sequence continues at coordinate 5,094,457 of NZ_CP083954.1, forward strand.
ATCGTGCTCGCGCCGCGACCAGCACATGTGCTCGGCGTGTTCGACGTGCGGTTGCCTCGGCAACATCGCAATTCACAGGTGATGAGTGACCTTCTGCGGTCGTTCCGGCAAAGGTTCCCGGGCGTCACCTGAACGCCCTGATGGCGAATGCATATCGGAGGACCCCATGTCGATTGATCGGCTACGACGCAGGGTTATGAGTGGCTTTGCCTGCACCGCCGTCAGCGCTGCCTTGCTGCCATGCTGCCTCGGACGAGCCGCCTTGGCCGCGGCTGGCAGCCTGCGGTTCTCGGTTGGCCAAATCGCCGACGGCGTCTTCGCCTTTCAGGGCGTGGATGAATTGATGACCGCAACAAACGACGGTGCCATCTGCAATCTGGGCGTCGTCGTCGGCACCGACGCGGTTGCCGTCATCGACAGTGGCGGCAGCCTGACCGAGGCGCACGCCTTGCTCGCCGCGATCGGAAAGATAACCGCAAAACCGGTTCGCTTCCTGATCAACACCCACATGCATCCCGATCACATTTTCGGCAATGCGGCATTCCGGGAGATCGGCGCGACCATTGTTGGCCATCGCAATTTGCCGCGTGCCCTCGAGGCGCGTGGTGCGTTCTATCTGCACAATTATCGCGAACAGGTCGGCGAAGCGCTTATGAACGGAGTCGAGATCGTTTCGCCGGCGATGCTGGTCGATGATCGCCTGGAACTCGATCTCGGGGGGCGCATGCTCGAACTGCGGGCATGGAAGGCTGCGCACACCGACAACGACCTGACCGTCTTCGACCCCGAGACCAGCACGCTCTTTGCCGGCGATCTCGTGTTCATGGGCTCCTTGCCGACGCTCGACGGATCGCTGCTTGGCTGGCTCCGCCAGATGGATGCGCTCGCCGCGATCAGCGCCGCGCGCGTCGTTCCGGGTCATGGTCCGGTGCCGGCCGACTGGCCGCAGGCGCTGGCAGGAGAACGGCGCTATTTCGAGATTCTGGCGCGCGATATCCGCAAGGCGATCGCCGACGGGACGCCGCTCCGAGAGGCCGTCAAAACCGCCGCCGGAAGCGAACGGGGCAAATGGCACCTGTTCGACGACTACAATGAGCGCAACGCAACGGCTGCTTTTGCTGAACTCGAATGGGAATAGACCACACCGACATGCGCCAGAGATCATGAAGTGGGGCGATTTGCCAACGCGTCGTCAAAGGCATATTCTAAACGCCAGCCTGGGCACCACCTCTGTTGCATTGGTGGAGGCATCGAAATGCAAAATCACGCTTACGCGAGCAGGCAGTTCGCCTTGTCGCTTGCACCATTCTTGGCCGCAATCATCTTGACCATCGGTACGCTGTTCGGCGTCTCCTCAGCCGCCAACGCACAGCAAACAACGGCTTCTTCGGAGAAGATCTGGGAAGACTTGAAAGGCGACGTGTTCGGCGACCGAGCTATTCTGGTCGATACCGGCGTGGTCAGGATCGAAGCGCCAAAGCGGGCGCAAGATGCCGCCATCGTGCCTGTCGACATCTATGTCGACCCAGCCAAGGCGCCGGACGGCATCAAATCCGTGACCTTGATCATCGACGCCAATCCTGCGCCGGTGGCGGCAACGTTCCAGATCGGCAAGGACGCCGGGGTGACACATCTGTCGACACGCGTGCGCGTCAACGATTATTCCTATTTGCGTGCCATAGCGGAGACTCAAGGCGGCCAACTCCACATGGCTCAGACCTTCGTCAAGGCGTCAGGCGGCTGCTCCGCCCCTGCGGTCAAGAACCAGGACGAGGCCATGGCGACGATGGGGCAGATGAAGTTGCGCCAGTTCCCACCCCAAGAGACGATGAGCAAGGCAGAGGAGTTGCAGTTGATGATCCGCCACCCGAACAATTCGGGCCTGCAGCGGGATCCACTGACCCAGTATTTCATTCCCGCGCATTTTGTTCAGAAGCTGTCGATCTCGCAGGCCGGCCGGCCGATCCTCTCGATGGAAGGTGGAATATCGATTTCGGAAGACCCCAATTTCCGATTCGATTTCACGGCGCACGGCAATGGTGAAATCCAGGTCGAAGCGATCGACACGGATGGCAAGGTATTCCGCAATCAGTGGCCGCTGGAGAAAACGGGGCTCTGAAGTCTCGAAATACGGTATGCCGCACTGCCACCGCGATGGGCACGCTTGATCTTTAGAAGCAACGCACGTCGGCTTCAGACTGCGCACGCTTCAGCTCTGTACGGGCTGCCTTCGCCGGTGCGCTTTCGCGAAACAGCCCCGCGTTTTCCCCCGTCGTCAAAGACATGCTCTTGAAGGTCTCAGCCGTCTCATAGTGGTCGTAGGGAAGGATCGAGGCGATGACGTCGATCGAGCAGGAACAGCTTTCCAGCGCCTGACGCGTCTGGCCGTTCGTTCGCATGCAGCCGAGCACGTAGTCGACAACCGTTACTGTGGGATAGTCTCCGGCAGCACCCGCCGGGTTTGCGATGGCCAGTGTCGCCGTGAAGAGCAGCGGCAAGGTCGAAAATCCAACATATCTGATCATGAGAAACCTCCGGTTGGTCCGGGTTCGATGCGCCCGGACGAGATCGGCGTGCCAGTTGGCAACGCGCCGTAAAGCCAGTCAAGCACCCATGGGTTCCGTATACGACCAAAGGAGGAAAGGGCTGTCCACGAGCGATAGCTATGGATGACGACTTGATCACCGGCTCCGCGCCCAGGCTCCCGCGACCGCTTCGTATCTCGCTCAATATCGGAGAACGACGAGACTTTTTACATGCCATCCAAGATGGGCAGCGATAAACATTAGCAAATAACCTCGGTGTATATTAAAATCAAAAGACCGACAGTAAGACTATTTTAGTACGGTTCTCGGTCACCGCGGGAGCGTAAAACACTTCATATTAATCTTGTAGTTCTGTTCATTTCTGTATATTGCAGTGCATCATTTAGAATATTGCGGTGCAACAATGCACTAGGCCTTTTTTGCTTGCCTAGCCTTTTGGGATGACATAGCCTTTCCCTGTTTCCGGCTTCAAGGGCGTCACCGTCATTAGGGAGCGGCGACAGTCTTTCGTAGGCCAAAGTGAGGTGGGCAGTAACGGTGCCCTCTGCACATCTGGCTTAGGTCGTGACACGCTGCCGGAAATATTTCCCCCCCGTGAATCGCTTGGGCGAGCCCTTGTGGGCCTGACAGTCGATTCATCACTGTGAACCCCGGGAGGAATTCGGATGCGTGTACTTACGAAAGCTACGTATATTCTAACCACTGCGGCGTTTCTGTCGCTCGGCGCGGCCTATACGGCGTCGGCCAACGAGGATCTTGCAAAGCTCGCTTCGGATGCGAAGAACTGGGCGATGCAGACGGGTGACTACGCCAACACCCGCTATTCCAAACTCAACCAGATTACTGCGGATAATGTGAAGAACCTGCAGGTCAAATGGACCTTTTCCACCGGCGTGCTGCGCGGGCATGAGGGTGGACCGCTGATCATCGGCGATGTGATGTATGTCCATACGCCCTTCCCAAACAATGTCTTTGCGCTCGACCTCAAGAATGACGGGAAGATCCTCTGGAAATACGAGCCCAAGCAGGATCCGAATGTCATTCCGATCATGTGTTGCGATACGGTCAATCGCGGTGTTGCCTATGGTGACGGCAAGATCATTCTCAATCAGGCCGACACCACGGTCGTCGCCCTCGATGCAAAGACCGGCAAGGTCGTCTGGTCGGTCAAGAATGGCGACATGACCGACGGCGGCAAAGGCGAATCCGGCACGGCTGCCCCCGTCGTGGTCAAGGATAAGGTACTCATCGGCGTGTCCGGCGCCGAGTTCGGCGTTCGCGGCTGGCTGGCCGCCTACAATCTGAAAGACGGCAAACTTGCCTGGAAAGCCTATTCGGAAGGTCCCGACGCCGACACCCTGATCGATCCCGAGAAAACCACCCAGCTGGGCAAGCCGGTAGGCAAGGATTCCGGCACCAACACCTGGGAAGGCGAGCAATGGAAGACAGGCGGCGGCACGACATGGGGATGGTATTCCTATGATCCCAAGCTGAACCTGGTCTACTACGGCACCGGCAATCCCTCGACATGGAACCCGGTCCAACGGCCTGGCGACAACCGCTGGTCAATGACGATCATGGCCCGCGATGCCGATACCGGTGTTGCCAAATGGCTCTACCAGATGACCCCGCATGACGAATGGGACTATGACGGCATCAACGAGATGATCCTCGTCGATGGCATGGAGGTCAATGGCGCCAAACACGACGTGCTGGTGCATTTCGATCGTAATGGTTTCGCCTACACCATGGATCGCGCCACCGGCGAGCTTCTCGTCGCCAAGAAATACGATCCAGCGGTGAACTGGGCGACGGAAGTCGTCATGGACCCAAAGAGCGAACAGTATGGTCGCCCGCAGGTCGTGGCGAAATATTCGACCCAGCAGAACGGCGAAGACACCAACTCGACGGGTATTTGCCCGGCGGCGCTTGGAACGAAGGATCAACAGCCAGCTGCCTATTCGCCGAAAACCGGCCTGTTCTATGTTCCGACCAACCATGTCTGCATGGACTATGAGCCGTACAAGGTAAGCTACACCGCCGGTCAGCCTTATGTTGGCGCCACAGTGTCGATGTACCCGGCACCTGGCGGCGACGGCAGCATGGGCAACTTCATTGCCTGGGATGCGGCCAAGGGCGAGATCGTCTGGTCGAAGCCTGAGAAGTTCTCCGTGTGGTCGGGCGCGTTGGCGACAGATGGCGACGTCGTCTTCTACGGCACGCTCGAAGGCTACATCAAGGCGGTCGATAAGGACGGCAAGGAACTTTACAAGTTCAAGACCCCGTCCGGCATCATCGGCAACATCACCACGTACGAGCATGACGGCAAGCAGTACATCGCCGTTCTGTCCGGCGTCGGTGGGTGGGCAGGTATCGGTCTGGCAGGCGGTCTGCTTTCGCCTGACAACGCTGCTGCCTGGCATGGCGCCGTCGATCAGGGCCGTGCGCAAGGGGATCAGTCCGCGGTCGTTGGTACCGCTGGTCTGGGTGCCGTCGGCGGCTACGCGGCACTTGCCGACTATACGACGCTGGGCGGTCAGCTCACCGTCTTCGGTCTCCCGGACTGACGGGCGGGGAACCTTAAGCACGCCTCAGGTCTTGTTGGACCGGAGGTTTGAAAAACGAGAGCCCGGATCATCCGAAACCATGGCCGGGCTCTCGATGCGGTTGCACCCCCGACACACCGATCAATGCCGGCCACGGCAGCAAAACCGTGTCCACGGCAAATGAAGGAAGCGTTTGAATGTCCGTTCGCATTGTAATTTCGGCTTTCGTCCTGGCTCTGCTGCCTCTGGCAAGCTCAGGCGTGGCGTGGGCCGAGGACAGCATGGAAAAAGCCAAGGCGGTGAAGCAAGAAGGCGGCAAGTATTTGGATGCGGATGGAAATCCGACCTACAAGATCGAGAACGGAACCGTCGACTGGTACACGTTCAGCGGCTACCGCCGGTATCACTCCGATTGCCATGTCTGTCACGGACAGGATGCGACAGGTTCGAGCTACGCGCCGGCCCTGGTCAACAGCTTGAAAACCATGGACTACGCCACGTTCCTCTCGATCGTCGCCGAGGGCCGCAAGAATGTCGGCGGCGGCAAGGAAAACGTCATGCCTGCCTTTGGCGACAACAAGAACGTCTATTGCTACCTGGACGATCTCTATGTCTACCTGCGCGCGCGCGCCGATGGTGCGGCGCCACGCGGCAGGCCGCCCAAGCACGAAGACAAGCCGCAGGCGGCGAAGGATGCCGAAGCATCCTGCATGGGCGGATGACATGAACGGCTGCGGTGCATTGAAGCTGCGCGTCGTTCTGCCGATTCTCGGCGCACTGGCCTTGTTGCCATCGAACGCGCAGGCGCAAGGCGCCGGCCTCGGCGCGGCGGGAGAACTGGTCGATCCCGACATTCTGCGCGTCTGCGCCGATCCTTCGAATATGCCCTTCACCGACAAGAGCGGCGAAGGCTTCGAAAACAAACTCGCCGAACTGGTAGCCGCGAAAACCGGACGGAAGTCCGTCGCCTATACCTGGTTTCCACTTGTCACCGGCTTCGTTCGCAACACGCTGGGAGCGAACCGATGCGACATCATCATGGGCTATGCCCAAGGCGATGAACTGGTGCAGAACACCAACGCCTATTATCGCTCCACATATGTGCTGGTCTACCCGAAGGGCAACGATATGGAGGGCGTCGAAACGATCGAGGATCCCAAACTCACGGGCAAGACGATCGGGGTTGTCGAGCGCACGCCGCCAACCGCCAACATGGCCGCCAACAAGCTTCTGCGGACCGCCAAGATCTATCCGCTTGCGGTGGATACGCGTGTCACCCCCTCCATGGGGGAGGTCATGATCAAGGACATGCTGGCCCACAAGATCGACGCGGCGGTCCTGTGGGGACCGATGGCAGGCTACTATGCCAAGCAACTTGGAGCCGATGTGGCGATTGTTCCGCTGGTAAAGGAAAAAACCGGCTCGCGCATGTCCTACCGCATCACCATGGGCGTACGTCCGTCCGACCAGGAATGGAAGCGGACGCTCAACCGGGTGATCAGGGAAAACCAGGCGGAGATCAACAGGCTCCTGCTGAGTTACAACGTGCCGCTGATCGACGAACACGACAATCCGATCACCCAATGAAGGGAAAGGCTGTTTTTTTGCTGGTCGCTGCGAGCCTTATGGGTCTGGCCGAACCGACGCGGGCTGGCGAGATCGCCGAACCCAGGGGGTATCGGATGGACGACTATCGGGCGCCGGTGCCGCCGACGCTGCAAGGCGCCAGGGTGGTGACGACGGCGGAAGCTGAAGCGCTGTGGCGAGCGAAGAAAGCAGTCTTCTTCGACGTGATGCCGAACACGCCCAAGCCGACCAATTTGCCGGCAGGAACGATATGGAGAGATAAGGTTAGAAAGGACATTCCAGGCAGTACATGGCTGGCCGACGTGGGATACGGCGCTATTCCGCAAGAGACCGCCAGCTATTTTCGCCAAGGCCTCGAAGCCAAGGCCGGCACGGACAAATCGCGAGCGATTCTGTTCTATTGCATGACGAATTGCTGGATGTCCTGGAATGCCGCCAAACGGGCGATCGAGTGGGGCTACAGTTCGGTAATCTGGTATCCACTCGGGGCCGATGGGTGGGAAGGTGCAAATCTTCCGCTGGAGGTGAAAAGACCATATGAAACGAACAATTGAAGGAAGGTTATGCAATTATTCCCGGTAGTTTTGCTTTTCGATTTTTCAAAACCTACTTTTTCGTTTGTCCATTTTGAGACGTGATGGACGAGCCATTGCTTCGGTGCCCTGCAATGGTTGGCTAACAACAGGGATCGGTCCCTTCGGACTGGTATAAGAGGAGAAATGTCATGAAGAAGAACTGGAAAAAACCGACCATGTGCCAGGTTGCTGCGGGCATGGAAATTTCTCGGTATCTGCCTGCCGAAATTACTCCCAAGAGGTAGGCCGCAGAGGTGCGTGTCCCTGGCAACAGGGGCACGCATCCCCGCAAGGGTTTTGGCGAAAGGTTTTGACGCGTGTAGGGCGCGCGCGGCACTTTTCAGGGCTGCAAATTGCCTGCTGGTCAGAGAAGCCGCGGGGCGGGCGTTTTCATGCATTTGAGGATCATCGGATCGGCGGCAGGCGGCGGCTTTCCGCAATGGAATTGTAATTATCGTCTCAGTCGTGCGGCCCGCTCCGGGATGGCTGGCGTGCATTCACGAACCCAATCAAGTGTCATCGCTTCGACGGATGGCGTCGGCTGGGTTCTTTTCAATGCCTCACCCGACATTCGCCAGCAGATCGCGGCAACGCCAGAGTTGCAACCTGCGCGCGACGCGCCGCTGCGTTCGACGCCTATCCGCGCGGTGGTGCTGACCAATGCCGATGTCGATCATATCGCCGGACTGCTCAGCCTGCGCGAGCGGCAGCCTTTCGCCATCTATGCAACGGCGCAGGTTCTGGCGACGCTGGAGGCGAATTCGATTTTCAACGTTCTCGATCCGGCGGTCGTGCCGCGGCGCATCCTGCCGACAGCGAAAGAATTGGTCATCTGCGATGCGGAAGGCAGCGAGACCGGCGTGATGATCGAGAGCTTTCCGGTGCCTGGAAAGATAGCACTCTATCTGGAGGACAAAGACCATCCGGATGCCAATTTCAGCTCCGACGCCGGTGACACGATTGGAGTCCGAATTGCGGGTATCGGCAGCCGCGATTCTGTCTTCTACATCCCGGGCTGCGCGCGCATCGATGCGACGCTGCGCGCGCGTCTTTGCGATGCAGCCTGTCTTCTGTTCGACGGCACTGTCTACACCGACGACGAGATGATCGTCGCCGGCGTCGGTCAGAAAACCGGCGCGCGCATGGGGCATCTGGCGATTTCGGGAGACGCGGGTTCGATCGCCAGCCTGGCCGATGTGAGGCTGGGCCGCCGCGTCTTCGTCCATATCAACAACACCAATCCGATCCTTGACGAGAATTCGGCCGAACACGCGGCGGTCAAGGCGGCAGGCTGGGAAGTCGCAGGCGACGGCATGGAGATGGAATTTTGAACGATTTCCGCGATGCGGCCAAAGGCGGCCTGTCCACGAGCGATCTCGAAGCCGTGCTGAGGCAGGTCGGCGCCGAGCGCTACCACAATCATCATCCCTTCCATCACAGGATGACCAGCGGCGCGCTGTCGAAGGCCGAGATGAAGGCCTGGGCGCTGAACCGTTATTGCTACCAGGCTGTCATCCCGCGCAAGGATGCCATGATCCTCGCACATGCCGAGGATCCGGCGTTTCGCGCCGCCTGGCGCAAACGTATCGAAGACCATGATGGCGAGGACGGCTGGAGCGGCGGTATCGCGCGCTGGCTGCATCTGGCAACCTCACTCGGTCTGGACGCCGAGGCCGTGAAGAGCGAAACGCTGGCACTGCCGGCGACACGGTTCGCCGTGGGGGCCTACCTCTCCTTTTGCACCAACCGGACGCTGTTCGAGGCGGTCGCGTCGTCGCTGACCGAGATGTTCTCACCGCTTATCATCGGCGAGCGCGTACCGGCGATGCTGGCCAAATACGATTATATCACCGAGGATACGCTGGCCTATTTCAAGCAACGGCCCGAACAAGCCTCGCGCGACGCCGACTTCGCCCTTACCTACGTGCTCAGCCATGCTGATACGGCGGAACGCCAGCAGCAGGCAATAGATGCGCTGGTGTTCAAATGCGATATACTCTGGGCCATGCTTGATGCGCTTCAACACGCCTATGGCGAGCCGGGAAACATACCGCCCGGCGCCTTCCGCCCCGAGGCAGCCCCATGATGCTGCGCGAAAGAGCCTTGGTGTCGCTGCGATCGATACCCTTCCTGCCGAAGCACGTGCGCATACAGTACGATTCCGTGCGGCAGGCGTTCGCCGTGCTTTCACCGGAGAGAATATTCTGGCCGAACGATATCAGCCTCGACATATTGCGGCGCTGCGACGGACGGTCCACGGTCGGCGAAATCATCGCCGGCCTTGCCACGGATTATGAGGCCGAGGAGGAGGCCGTGGCGGCCGACGTCATCGCCTTCCTGCAAGAGTGGTCGGACAAGCTGCTGGTGAAGCTATGAACACGCCCCTCCTCCCTCCTATCGGCATGCTGGCGGAACTGACACATCGCTGCCCGCTGCAATGTCCTTATTGCTCCAACCCGCTCGAATTGCAGAAGGCCAATCGCGAACTCGACACACAGACCTGGCTCAGCCTGTTCTCGGAGGCCGCCGATCTCGGTGTTCTGCAGGTGCATCTGTCAGGCGGTGAGCCGACGCTGCGCCGCGACCTCGAGCAATTGATCGCCGGACTTTCAGCGCGCGGCGTCTATACAAATCTGATTACCGCGGGCGTCGGCATCGCCGAAGGCCGCATCGAAGCATTTGCCGAAGCCGGGCTCGACCATCTGCAATTGAGCTTTCAGGGCGCACGGCCTGAGACCACCGAACGCATCGGCAACCACAAAGGCAGCCACGACAAGAAGCTGGAGACGGCACGCCGCGCGCGAGCTGCCGGCTTGCCTCTCACCATCAACGCGCCGATCCATCGCCATAACATCGAGGAGGTACCGGAGTTCATCGATCTTGCCCTTTCGCTGGACGCGGAGAGGCTCGAGATCGCCAACGTCCAGTACGCTGGCTGGGCTTTGATCAATCGCGATCAGCTGATGCCCGAGCGTGCAGCAGTCGACCGGCAGGCGGAAATCGTTGCGGAAGCACGCGAGCGGCTGGCCGGCATTATCAACATCGATTTCGTGACACCAGACTATTTCGCCATCTACCCCAAACCGTGCATGGGTGGCTGGGCGCGTGACGCGTTCATGGTGGCGCCTGACGGCACCGTGCTGCCGTGCCATGCCGCGCAGACGATCCCGTCGCTCAGCTTCGAGCGTTTCAAACCACACACCCTCTCCTCGATCTGGGCCGATTCGCCGGCGTTCAATGCCTTCCGCGGCACGGACTGGATGCAGGAACCCTGTCGCGGCTGTGAACGACGCGAGATCGACTGGGGCGGTTGCCGCTGCCAGGCGATGGTGATCGCCGGCGATGCCGCCGCAACGGATCCGGCTTGCGCGAAGTCGCCGATCCACGCGCGCATGGCGATGCTGATCGACGAAGCCAAGCGTACCGCGACAGTTCCTTCGGAGGACGAACCATTCACCTACCGGCGTATCGGCGTCGTGACCGAGCCCGCCTGACAGGTTCTTTCATTCCGCCGTATTCTCGCGCTCGCGCACTGCGTCGGCGAAAGCCAGGGCATCGCGATTGATCCCGACATTGTGCACACGAAAAATCGAAGCACCCTTCAACCGCAGGATGACGCTGGTTGCAGCTGTGCCAACGTCCCGCCCTTCGTCGCTTTCGCCGACCAGGTGATGGGCAAGCCGCTTGCGCGAGGTGCCGACGAGCCATGGAAAACCAAGAGCGCGCAGTTCGCCGAAGCGAGCCATGAGTTCAAGGTTCTCCTCTCCGCTCTTGGCGAAAGCGAAGCCTGGGTCCAGCACGATGCAGTCGTCCGGAATGCCGGCGTTGCGAGCGATCTCCAGCGATCTGTTCAGGAACAGGAACTGGTCGGCGATTACATCGGCCAATTTTTCCCGGTCGCGCCCGGTGTGCATGATGACGAGGCCAGCGCCGGCTTCCGCTGCGACGTGCGCAATGTCGGGTTCGCGCTGCAGGCCGTGTACGTCGTTGACGATATGTGCACCCGCCGCGACCGCGAGACGCGCCGTCTCGGCCCGATAGGTGTCAACCGAAACGATGCAGTCGCCGTCCGACGACAGCGCCTCGATGATCGGGAGGATACGCGATTGTTCCTCAAGCGCCGAAACGCTGCCGGCGCCGGGCCTGGTGGACTCGCCCCCGACATCAATGATCGCCGCGCCCTCGCCGATCATACGCCGTGCCTGTTCGAGTGCCCGCTCCGGCCGATCGAATTCTCCACCGTCGGAAAAACTGTCCGGCGTAACGTTCAAGATCCCCATCAGCAACGATCTCGCACCAAGATCGAGATACCGTCCATGAGCAAGTTGCCAACGGTTCATCGGGCGAGCGCGGCGAGCATCGACGCCACGCCTCCCTGGTGATCGCTCGGACATAGTCTGCCGGGTGCATTCTCGCGAGGGATGCTGAGCTCCATGCCACGCAATACCGCAGTTGGTGTCGTGGTCATCGTCATTGTGGAATTCGCGTCGTATTCGATCTTTCGGTCGCCCAGGCTATCATAACCCCACAGTGCGAGAAGCGAATGTTCGGGCGCCGCAGGGTGTGCGAAAGCCGCCGAGGAAGGAACCACGGAGATGGCAATGGCAATTTCGATTTTCGGCTGGTGTCGTCAGTTCGGGCCAGAGATTAACGGAGCCATCGCTGCATAGGTGTCTGCCTCAATGAGTATGGACGGATTCACTCATGCGCAATATGTATGAGGATTAAGCCTGCCGTGGCGCTCACATTTTGCCCGCATCGCTAAGGCAAGTAATGCTCGTTCAATGACGCTGCTAACGCCGCCCGCCTAAGTGTCGATATCAGGGGATCTGGTCAATGACCGACAACAAGTCAGACGTTACCAAGGATTGGCAAGCGACGCAGGGCCAGAAGTCCTCCGCCACGCGTCTTCGTCTTTTCGCCGCACTCTCGTGGATCGTCGCCATTGGCGGCGAAATCTACGGGATTATGCTGCTTCGCCAGAACAAATTCGATCAGGCACACCTGCCGCTGATCATCGGCCTTCTGGTCGGCATCGCGATTTTCGCAATCGCCGGCAACTTGCTGTGGAAGGCGGCGAACAGGCATGATCCGGCCCGTGCATCCGACACGGCCAGGTTCTTCTTCCAAAACCAACTCGGCGCAATCATCACGCTGATTGCCTTTCTCCCGCTGGTTTTCCTCATCCTCACCGACAAAAACATGGACCCGCGGACCAAGAAGGTTGCCGGCGGCGTCGGCGCTGCGCTGGCCGTGCTCGCGACGGTCATGGGGATCAGCTTCAAACCCCCGTCGGTCGAACAATACACCCAGGATATGAACGCATGCGCAGCCCAGATCAAGTCGGGGCAGCCCACCACTGCCTGTTCGCCCGACGTCGCCGCTCAGGCGCAGGCGATCGCCACGGACACCGCCGCGGTGACGGCGGCGACGCGGGACGCGAGCCACCCCGCAGGTCAGGATGTCGTCTACTGGATCGCGCCCGAAAACGGAGCCGCGAAGTCCACCGAGCCGCATGTTTTCCACCTCTGCGCAGGCGTGAGTCCGCTAAAGGACAAGACCGTGAATAGTGGCTCCGTGACGGAAGCCTACGCACAGAACGCCGTCCGCATCACGAAGCAGATCGATATGGAACAGAAGCAGTGCGGGTTCACAGCCACAACCAGCACCAACTGAACCTGGCTGCGCTCGATCGCGTCCAGCCGTCGGTCTTGTCGAGAGAGGCGCGCAAGCGCAGGTCAGTATCGACTCGCCGGAGCAACGCTATTGCCATGGCTCAGAGCCCTAGCTTGCCAACAGTGACGGCCCGATGTCTCGGTCGAGCGTAAAGCGCTCGCAACGCTCGCCGTCGGACTCGTCGATGAAGCTTTCGACATGTTTGAATCCAAGCTTCGCAAATATCCGCACCGAGGCAAAATTGCGCGCCGCCGCTTCGCCCGTCACCCGTTCAAGCGCCAGAGTTTCGAAAGCGTAGCGGAGAACTTCGCGCGCCGCCTCGCTGCCCAGTCCGTGCCCCCAATGCGCACGCGCGAGCACAAATCCCAATGCGGCTGCCTTGGCGTCGGTTGCGCCGAAGGACAGGGTTATTGTCCCGATCGCTTCCGAAACTCCTACTTGATCTATGGACCACTGGATCGCCGTACCGTCAGCGAAACGCTGACGCGAACGGGCGAACCATCGCTCGCCCGCGCTTATGTCGTCGGGAACAGGATCGCCGGCAAGAGAGGCGGATTCGACATCCGTCGCGCGCGCAAACCATGCCGGGATATCCCGTTTTCTCGGCGCCCGAAGCACGAGCCTTGGTGTCGTGAGCTTGGGAAATCGGACAGTTTCCATCGAAGCATTTTCCACCTGAGGCGGCGCCAATGATAGCCGGAAAGCGGCGACCAGAAAGCCGTCGGCAAGGCAGGCCGTCAACCCGCCAGGCGTCAGTCGCGCGATATGGACAGTCCCGCGAAAAGCGGAGCGTACGCCGCGAGCCTGCGGGACACGAACTCGGTGAAGAGCCGCACGCGCTTCGTCTTGCGTGTCTCCCCCTGCGTGAGAAGCCAGAGCGTTCCGTACATGTGCAGGTCGGTGCCCGGCACCCTCACCAGCAGGGGGTCGGCATCTCCGACGAAGCACGGCAGTGTCGTGATCCCGAGCCCTTGCCGTACCGCAACGATCTGCGCCTCGGCGTCCGTGGTCCTGAATGGAACCCCCGTGGTGCGAACCTCGCCCTCGCGGGCCCAGCCCGGAATTCCATGAATGCTTATGACGATCCACCGGATGGGATCGGGCGCGCTCGCATGCCAGGCGGCCAGTCGATCGCGGGACATATAGACGCCGCCGAACAACTCCGGCCCCTTCAGGCCGTGAAGATTGAGCGGCAGGGTTTTGCGGTCATAGACGACGCGGATCGCCACGTCGGCCTCTCGGTTGGTCAGATTTGCCAGCTCCCCGGACGACAAGACGTCCATCTCGATGTCGGGATGCAGACGCGCGAACTCGGCGAAATCAGGCATGAGCAGGTGTGTCGCAAGGGTCGGAGCCAATGTCACCCGCAGAAGCCCGCGCACGCTCTGGTCGCGCCCGAAGACGCGTGTCTCCAACTGGTGCGACGACGCTTCCATCTGGTTCGCGAGCTCGAGCACCTCCTCGCCCGCAGCCGTCAGGCGGTAGCCCGAAGGCAGCTTTTCGAACATCTGCGTCCCGAGGCGTTCCTCGAGCTGTGCAACGCGTCGCAGCACGGTCGAGTGGTTCACACTGAGGCGCTCGCCGGCAGCCCGCACCGAGCCTCCGCGCGCCACGGCCAGAAAATAGCGAACATCATCCCAGTCGATCATGGCGCGATCCCGCACCGCGCGGTGCGCTTTCCAAAGCCCGTATCCAACGCAGTCGTACAGCAGTGTGGGCGGTTATCATAGCTTATGTCGACGAGCGCGGCCCAATTCCGAACGACGGACACCAATTCGTCGCGGCTGGCGGCAGTCGTCCGACCGGATCGATTTTGCACCACCGATGTGCGCACTTCCGCACTCAAAGCCTGACCCCTGCAGACTTATTTCCAGGCTCTCGGGGTTCTTCCCGAACGATCAAAGGCAGAGCCTGGAAGGAAAAGTCATGGGAAAGCTAAACGGTAAGGTTGCAGTCATCACCGGCGGCGCTACCGGCATCGGCCGCGCCGCGGCAAAGCGCTTCATCGAGGAGGGCGCCTTCGTCTTCATCTTCGGCCGCCGGCAGGAAACGCTCGACGCGGCTCTGGCCGAGCTCGGGCCCAATGCCCGCGCGGTGACGGGCTCGGTCTCGGATGAGGCCGACCTCGACCGACTCTACGCGACGGTGAAGGCCGAGCGCGGAACCCTCGACATCGTCTTCGCCAATGCCGGGGCGGGAAGCCAGCTTGCGCTCGGCGAGATCACCGCCGAGCATATCGACGAAACCTTCGACACCAATGTGAAGGGTACGATCTTCACTGTCCAGAAGGCGCTGCCGCTGATGGGCCAAGGCGGTTCGATAATCCTGACCGGATCGAGCGCCGGCACCACGGGCGCCGCGGCAATGAGCGCCTACAGCGCGAGCAAGGCGGCAGTGCGCAACCTCGCGCGAACCTGGGCGGAGGACCTGAAGGGCACCGGCATCCGGGTCAACGTGCTGTCGCCCGGGGCGACCGCGACCGAACTCGCAAAAGAAGCGCTGGGCGAGGAGGGCCAGAAGGTCTTCGCCGCGATGACACCGCTCCAGCGAATGGCTGATCCGGCGGAGATCGGGGCCGTCGCCGCCTTTCTCGCGTCGTCGGACAGCAGCTTCATGACCGCCAGCGAGGTCGCCGTCGACGGCGGCCTTGCGCAACTCTGATGCACGCCCGGCCGGCACTCCATTCAATTAACCAGCGCCGTTGAGGGCCGGGAATCGACATCAACACGGATCGGAGAAGTATTATGAGCTATGCAATTGTAGGATTCGGCAAGATAGGCCAGGCCCTCGCCCAGGCCTTCGCCCGTAAGAAAATCAAGGTGGCCGTCGCGAGCCGCCGGCCGCCCGAGGCATTGGCGCCGCAGGCTCGGGCGATTGGACCCACGGTCATTGCCAAGTCGCTGCGGGATGCGCTCGAGGCCGACACAATCATCTTGGCGGTCCCGTTCTGGGAGCATCGCGAGGTCGCGAAAGCCCTGCCGAACTGGGAAGGCAAGACGGTCATCGACGCGATGAACACTTTTGGAGTTCTCCCCGAAGAGCTGGACGGTCTGCCGTCCTCCGCCTTCGTCGCGAAGGCGTTCACCGGCGCCAAGCTCGTCAAAGGGTTCAATCACCTGGCTGCGGCCACCCTGGCTGCCGATCCGATCGTCGAGGACGGCCACCGGGTCGTCTTTCTGTCTGGTGACGACGAGGACGCGACCGCCGCCGTGGCGGCCTTGGCCAAACAACTCGGGTTCGCACCCGTCAAGCTGGGAAAGCTCGACGAGGGTGGCGCGCTTGTGCACGCACGCGGCCGCACTTGGGGCCACCTCATCTTCCAGGATTTGTTCAAGAAGGAGCAGTAGTCAATCTACGACCGCGTGATCAACGCCGAGACCTGGTCGCGCGCTAACTTCTTCGAGCAGCGCGCGACCGAATATTTGAAGACCACAAGGTCGCGAAGGCTGGCGTGGGATTGACTGCGTATGGGCGCCGTTCGAAGAGCGGGGAGCGGCCAAGCGTGCGCCATGCGGCGGCCGCAATTGGTCGTAGAGCTTTGGGCTGCGGACTGACCGATTGCGCCGGCAGCAATGCCATGCGGCGGCGCGAAAAGGCACTTGGTTGCTGGGCAACGCCCTAAAAGGGCGGAAGTACCGCGGTCAGTCTAATGATCCCTGACCAGCTGCATGAAAGCCTCTATCGGACGTAGCGTTTGGCGAACCTTCAGACACGCCGCGAAGGATTGCGTGAACGGCTTGTGATCCGAGATCGAAAGCGCCGTCAAACGATCGTCCGGAAGGTACTCGGTCCTGGAAACAATACCGGCGCCAAGGCCGGCGATGGCACGGTCGACGGGCGGGCCCATCGGCGCTTCACGGTTCGGCCACAGCACGATGCCATCATATTGCTTGGCGATCACGTATCGATCACCTGGCCCATCTTGTTGTCGTCGAACTCGGCGTCGATGACCTCCAGTTCGATATTCGGATGGCGCTTGGCTTCCCAGGCGGCGGTGTCGGCGAGGCTGATCAGCCAGGGATGGTTGAAGCCATGGAAGACCAGGCCGATGCGACATTTCTTGCTGGCGTCGAGCACCGGACCTTCAGACAACGGCAGATAATCCGTGAAAGGCGCCTTGATCTGCAGCTTGCTGTAAGGGCCGACGAAGCTGGCGCCCATGCCCGGCTTCCAGACGAATCCGCCGGCGAGGTCGCCGACCGGATAGACGTCGAGATAGTCCCGGAAACCGTCGTCCGACACCTTGGTTTCGTAGGTCTTCAGCCGCTCGGTGACGGGCGGTGAAAGCGGTGTGCCGGTGGGAACGTGGAACAGTCCCTGATGCAAAGGACACTCCACCGTCTGGCCGTCGATATAGCCTTCCGAAAGGAAGGCGTGGGCGTGCGTACAAATGCCTGAAGTGGCGTAGAACTTGCCGGCAAAATTGAAGATGGCGATACATACCCCCTGGTGCTCGATGCGCGTCGCATCGTCGACAGGAAGACTGTCGGCACGGATCGCCTGGATCCACTGCCTGCTTTCTGGATTAGTCTGCGTGTCCATGCGCCTCCCCATATCCGTTTTGTTTCGTTTATTTTCGTTCTCTTTCCTTCGCTCGCAAATTCATTGTGGAAATAGAGATATCGATGAAACCCCATGCCGAGTGATCGACCACAGGCAAGCAATCGCCGAAAATACAGCTGCATGGCAGCCGGACGCGGCGGTATGTAGGCACGGAGATCTATCGGAGAATTCGAACCGGTCGTGCCCGAGACGATGCGCCAAGCGCCAATCTGGTGATCAGAAATGGCCCTCACGATCTATTGCGATGCGAACGGCCGGAAGGGCCTGCAATTCGTGAACGGAACACTTCCAAAGGAGCCGGAAACGCGAACTTGGAAGCGGGCTGCCCAAAGCAGCGTCAAGCCGGCAATTGGCGACGACAGCGACTTGCTAGCTCGCTTCGAGATGGAAAAATCGTCTGGTGCAGATGTACCAAAACACTGATCCCGTATGCCGAAGATCGTGGACCGTGAATGGCTTGTCTTATGACATTTGCTGCCGAACGGGTCAGAAAGGAACCGCCGGGAGAGGGTAGCCGCCCTCCCTCAGCGGCGAGGGTCGGATCGGTGGAATTGCGGACCGTCTGACGGGTCGAGCTAGAGTCGGATCGCCCTCGTCTTTCCTTGAGGCCTGAACGGATACCCGGAGATCGGCTCCGGATGACAAGCACAGGACAAGCGAAAGATGACCAACGATACCATCGGGGTCGACATATCGAAAGACCATCTCGACGCCCACAGGCTGAGCGACGGTGCGAGCCGCCGCTTTGCCAACGACAATCCCGGCCACAGGGCCTTCGTGACGTGGCTGGGAGAACCCGACGCTCACATTGTCTACGAGCCGACCGGCCCGTATCACCGCGCCCTTGAAGGCAGGCTGGCTGCGGCAAGCTTCGCGCCCGTCAAGGTCAACCCGCGCCAGGCCCGGCGCTTCGCCGAGGCCACCGGCAGGCGCGCCAAGACCGACCGGCTCGACGCCGCCATGCTCGCCCGCATGGGTGCGCTGCTCGATCTGGAGGCGCGGCAGCCGCGCAGTCCGCTCCTCAACGATCTCAAGGACCTGCACATGGCGCGCGAGGCGCTGGTGAAGAACCGGATAGCGGCGAGGAACAGGGCCAAGACGCTGACCCTTCCCATCCTCAAGCGCCACAATGCCCAGCAGCTCAGGCAGATCGAACGTCAAATGGCCGCTGTCGAAAAGGCGATCATGGCGCTCATCCAGGCCGATTCCGATCTCTCCCGCCGCTTCGCCATCCTCGTCTCGATCCCGGGCGTCTCGGCAATCACCGCCTTCGCACTGCTCATCGACATGCCCGAACTCGGTACGCTCGGCCAGGCTCAGGCCGCTTCCCTCGCAGGTCTCGCTCCGCTCACCCGGCAGTCCGGGCAGTGGACCGGCCGCGCCTTCATCCGCGGCGGGCGGGCCAATGTCCGACAGGCACTCTACATGCCCGCCCTCGTCGCCCTGCGCTTCAATCCCAATCTCAAGACCAAGTACGATCAGCTCAGAGCAGCCGGCAAAGCCGCAAAGGTCGCAATCACCGCAATCATGAGAAGGCTCATCCTCCTCGCAAACGCTCTGCTCAGGGATGGTCGAAACTGGACCCCATCCCTTCCTTGACCAACACGGATACTCTAGCGGTAACCTTCCTTCTTCGCCCGAACGCTTCCTCGGAAATGGAGTCAGCGGGAAGCGTCATCAGAAACGTCCGTAGTCGATCACGCTGCTCTGGCTGCGCGAGCTTGCGATCGAGATATTCCACCCGCTGTTCTTCGAGCTTGGCCAGCCGCCTGCTCGGCACGCCGCTGGCGGGCAATCTCCACGAGCCGTGCCCGCTCGTGGGTGAAGCGGAACACGCTTGTTCGTTCAGATCGCGGCGAGCGCGATCTTTCGCAAATCGTCGGCGTAGAGTTCCGGCGTTTCCCAGGCCGGAAAATGCCCGCCACGCGGAAAGACGGTGTAACTCCGCACATTGTAGAGCCGCTCGGCCCGCTCGCGCGGCGCGAGCGCCAGATCATGTGGCCACATCGCGACGGCGGTGGGAACATGCACAAAGTCATCTGCCCGCAACGGCGGCCGCAGCCGGGCGGCATCGTAATAGTAGCGGACAGACGACCCGATCGTGTTGGTCATCCAGTAGATCATCAAGGTGTCAATCAAGGCTTCGAGGGGCCAGACAGAGAAGACGTCGCCATCGCAGTCCGTCCAGGCCCGGAATTTCTCGACAATCCACGAGGCTAGGCCAACAGGACTGTCGGCAAGCCCAAAGGCGAGCGTTTGTGGCTTCGAGCTCTGGATCGCCTGATAGCCCCCTTCCTCCCGGCTCCACAGTTGGAGGCGCTCGTCATAGTCGATCTCGGCTTTCGACAGGGGCGACGCATCTTCTGGAATCGGCTTCGGCGCGACCGCCGAGACATGGAGAGCCAGCAAACGCGCCGGATGCCGAAGCGCCATTCGCGTGGCAAGGCCGGAGCCGATGTCAGTCCCAGCCACGACGAATCGCCCATAACCCAGCATCGTCATTAGCTTCGGATAAAGGTCGCTGGGCTCCGCCTCGTAGGGCCGGGTTGGCCTGTCCGAGTAGCCGAAGCCGGGCATGGTGGGGATCACGACATCGAATGCCGGCGTTCCCTGGGTAAGCAGCGGTGCTATACGCTGAAACTCCACGAAGCTTGACGGCCAGCCGTTCATCAGCAGTAGCGGGGTCGATCCCCTTTGGCCGCTGCGAAAATGCAGAAAGTGTATGCCATGGCCGTCGACCGTCGTCCGGAAATGGGGAAGCTGGTTAAGCCGGTCTCGTCGCTGCGCCCAGTCATAGCCGTCACGCCAGAAATCGATGAACTGGTTGAGGACGCCGCGCTCGGTTCCCATGGTCCAGTCGTCAGTTACCGCGTCGGCCCAACGCGTCCGTGCGAGGCGGCTACGAAGGTCAGCGGCCTGGTCCGCATCATAGGGAATCTGGAAGGGAGTGATCATGATCGATTCCTTGGCTGTAGTGCAGCGGAGGGCTGATGTCGGTGATTTAGCCGATATCGACGTTCATGGCGAAGTCCCAGGTGCCGGCGCCGTTTTTGGCGAGGCCAATCATCATCAAACCGAGCGCCTCCAGCGTCTGGGCCATGTGCAAGCCGCCCACGTCGAGCGGACGCAGCCCGAGACTTTCGAGAAACGTCGAGACGCGCGCTTTCGCCTCCACATCGTCGGCTGCGATGAACGCGTCGAGGCGTCCGCCCTTCGCAAGCACGTGACCAAAGATCGTGTTGAATGCCTTCACAACATGCGCGCCGGCGGGGAGGCCCTTTGCGGTCTCCTGCGCGCCGGAACTGCCGTGGGGCGTGACCAGGCCTGAGAGGTCGGGGGCAACCGGGTTGGCGATGTCGACGATCACCTTGCCATCGAGCGCTTTCCCAAAGTCGGCTACCGCCGCCGCGGCACCGCTGTACGGCACGGCGAGGATGACGATGTCGCCCGCGGGGGCGGCGCCGTATGTCCCGGTGGTCGCTCCGACTCCAAGTTGGTCGACGAGCACCCGCGCCTTGGCGGGGTCGCGGCTGACAACCTCGACGGTATGTCCGGCCTTGGCGGCACGGCCCGCGATCGCGGCGGCCATGGCTCCTGAGCCGATGATGCTGATAGTGCTCATGTGTTGTCTCCTTGTGAGTTGGGTGGACGGATCACGGGATCGCGATACGATCCGCCGGGAAGTAATGGCCGTTGTCGAGGTCCTCGAGCAGGCCCGGCTGAGCTGGCTCCCAGCCGAGCGTCTGGCGGGTGACGGCGTTGGACGCCGGAAGGTCCAGCGTGACCAAGTTCGCGAGAAAGCCGAAGAAGCCCGGCAACATCAGTACGTCCGCAGGGATGGGCACAGCAGGCGTGCCCATACGGCTGCCAATGGCCTCAGCGATCTCGCGGAACCGGATGCCCTCGCCCTCAATCCCGTGCCAATATTTGCCAGCCGGCCCCTTCTCCAGCGCCAGGCGGAACAGGGAGGCCAGGTCGCGGGCATGCACAGCCGGCCAGAGGTTCGCGCCGTCTCCGGGGTAACCGATTACGCCCTTCTCCTTCGCGAGACCGATCAGCAGCTGGAGGAAGCCGGCATCGGTCGTGCTGTGCGCGATGGGAGGAATTCGGACGACCGAAGACCGCACGCCCCGTCCCGCTAAGCCGATCACGGCGAGTTCCACGGCGTTGCGAACCCGCAGGGTGCCCTTGTATGCTTCGCCGCCGGGAAGAGCCGGATCTTCCTCGGTGGCTGGCCGGCCCAGGCC
Organism: Mesorhizobium sp. B2-1-1; assembly: GCF_006442975.2. Classification (NCBI taxonomy): domain Bacteria; kingdom Pseudomonadati; phylum Pseudomonadota; class Alphaproteobacteria; order Hyphomicrobiales; family Phyllobacteriaceae; genus Mesorhizobium; species Mesorhizobium sp. B2-1-1. The sequence goes on from NZ_CP083954.1 coordinate 5,116,197, forward strand.
TTCCCACCCCGGCGAGCCGATGCTCCCTGAGACGACGAGCGGCTTTCCGGTCCCCGCCAGCGCCTCGCCGTAGGCGAGCATGATCTGGAGCTCCGCGGCTGCCACGGCGTCGATCCCGCCGGAGGGCAGCAGGTCTTGCCGGTGCGCGACGTGGATGACGCCGTCGGACTCCGCCGCCGCGACCTTGAGCCCATCGAGGTCGGTGATATCCCCGCGACGTACCTTGGCGCCGAGTGCCGATACCGCAGTCGCGGACGTGTCCGACCGGGCCAGGCCAATGACCTCATGTCCGGCCGCGATGAGCTCGGGGATGACATACGAACCGATATGGCCGGTCCCGCCAGTAACGAAAACGCGCATGCTGCTGCTCCTTGGGTAATGTGATGCGAGACGTGGTGCCGCGGGCTCAGCCGAGGAGGCTGACGCGGATTGAGAAGTTGGTGTGTTTGACGGAGTGGGTCATGAGGCCCAGCCACAGCATGCAGGCGTGCTCCAGCGTTCGGGCCATAATCAGCCGCCCGGTATCCATCGGACGTAGTCCGAGGCTGTCGATGAACGCCGAGACGCGCGCCTTCGCTTGAGAGTCGTCCCCGGCGATGAACACGTCCAATGGATGGCCCCCGATTGGACCGGCAGCCAAGACCCGGGCGTTCTGGGTGTTGAACGCGTTGACGATAGTGGCATTGGCAGGAGCAACCTTGGCGATCTCCTGAGCGCCGAAACTGTCTTCAGGAGTCAAGAAACCCGTGAAGTCGGATTTGATGGGGTTGGTGATGTCGACAATGAGCTTGCCTGCCAGCTTTTCGCCGTACTGCTTCACCACGTCGAGAACGGCCGAATAGGGAACCGCCAGGATGACAATGTCCCCGACCGGAGCGGCGCCAAACGTTCCGGTCGTCGCGCCGGCTCCGACCTGCTCGGCCAGCGCCCGCGACTTGGCACCGTCGCGGCTCATCACCTCGACGGTGTGTCCGGCCTTGGCGGCAAGGTCGCCGATCGCTGCGGTCATACCGCCTGACCCGATGATGCTGATAGTGCTCATGTTCATTTTCCTTGCGGGGCGGGCGGCGCCTTTGTTGCCATTTGTGCAGACGCACTCTATTTAGTGGTTCACCGATCCGCTTAGTAACCGGATCATCGATCCACATATACGGATCACTGATCCGCTTATCAAGGCATCTCATGCGAGCCGACGCAAAAAAAAATTACAGCCATATCCTCGCGGTCGCGCGTGACGTCGTCGCCGAGCACGGTATCAATGCGTCCATGCGCGATATCGCCCGTCGGGCCGAGGTCGGGTTAGCCACGCTGCTTCGTCATTTCCCGACGCGAGAAGCCCTGTTCGAGGCGCTGCTGTGTACGAATCTGGACGCACTGACTCAGAGGGCAGATGAACTCGAAACCTCGGATTCGCCTGACGAAGCGCTCATCTCCTGGTTCCAGGAGTGGTTGGCGTTCGCCCAAAGCTATAGGGGCGTCGTCGCCATGATGGCCGCCGCCCACACGAATCCGAACTCCGCTCTTTACGCTTCATGCGCAGCGGTGCACTCGGCGAGCGCGCGACTGCTGCTCCGCGCACAGGCCGAAGGCGCGGCGCGGCTCGACATGAATGGGGATGACCTGTTCGCCCTGATGACGGCGCTCGGCTGGGCGGTCGACCAACCCTCATTCGCGCCGCGGGCCGATCATCTCTTTCGCATCATTACGGGCGCCATCCTGGCGAACCCGTCGACCGGATCGGCTTCTGCTGCGCTCGACCGTCAAAACTAAGTATTCGTCATACTGCTGACGAGAGGCGGAGCACTTCATCGTTTGCTTCCAAGCATCACCTCGGCCGCACGCATCGGATAGTGCTCGATCCGATGCGTGCATCGTGTCCCTGCCGGTGGGGACGTCATGTTCATCAGTCAAATTTGACCAGGTCCTCGAAGACCAGCCAGCCCCAGTTGTTCCTGCGCGCCTGCACGAGCAGTCGCCTTCGGAAAGCCCGCCTAGCTTTATCGGCGCAAAGCCGAGATTTTCCGCGAGCGTACCAATCTGCGCCGCGGCGTCTTCATCATCGCTCGCCAGGAATATGACTCTCCTGCCGCCCTTTACGGCCGGATCCTGGTCAAGGATGGCAGCGATCAAATGATTGAAACCCTTGACCAGTTTGCACCTGAGAAGGCCTGCTCAATGAACTTGGAAGACGGCTGTCAGAGTTGGGCTAGGCCGCCGTCGACCTCTACCTCGCTGTCATGAAGCTGCTGTCCGATGAGGCGAGGAAGGGTGCCGCCGCCCCGAGCTCTGCCGGATCGCCCATGCGCTGAAACGCAGTCATTGAGCCGTAAGCCTTCAAGCCGTCCTCTCCGAGCGCTTCGGTCGCGAGTTCGGTCGCGATGCAAGCGGGAATAGCTGCAAAGTCCAAGCTGAAACGTGAGTGTACCGCTTCTCAGGCCGCATACGGAACGGCCGGTTTCGGAATCGCCGTGCACACTCCTGACCGACGACAATGGGGCTGCCGGCTTGCGAGTTGAGCCGCCTCTCCTTAGGGCCGCCATCTGTCAGGTTACGATCACCAGAAGGCGCAAGCGAACAGAGTGATTGAAAAGGAACTCGATTTGCTGTCGCGAACGAACTCGGTCGCCTCGCGCGCCAATTTGCTGTCCGGGATCTTGATCCTGGAAATCACGTTACCGTTCATTATTCTGCTCCATCAATTCTCGAGAACGGCCTGGGGCGTATTCCGAAAGCTGATGGCCATTCGGTTGTAGCTGTTCATCAGGCTGATCGCGATCGTTAGGTCGACGAGCTGCTTTTCATCGAAGACGGCACGCACGGCTTCATAGGCGGCGTCCGGAACCCCGGTCTGTGCAACATTGGTCACGCTCTCGGCCCAGCGAAGCGCGGCGCGCTCTCTCTCGCTGAACAGGCTGCCGCCTTCCTCCCAGGCTTGCACCAGCGCGATCTTCTCGATCTTCACGCCCGTCTTGACGAGGTCACGCGTGTGCATGTCAAGGCAATAGGCGCAGTTGTTGATCTGAGAGACCCGCAGATAGGCGAGATCGACCAGTTCGGCAGGCAAGCCGCTCTGGAGAACATAGCCGTAGACGGTGCCGAGCGCCTTGGCGCCGCTCGGGGCGATCTGGTTGTAGTCGAGCCTCTTGGCCATCGTTCCGATCCGTTCAATTGAGGGGAGTAGTGAGGGTCTTGTCGTCGGAATCGACGACGAAGACCGCAAGCAGCTTCGCCGGCCTGGTCTTGCTGGCGTTGCGGCTGACCGAATGGGTTGCGTTGGGCAGCTCCGACCAACTCTCGCCCGCTTTGTAGATGCGGGTCTCGCCATCGTTCACCTTGGACTCGATCTCGCCCGAGACGACATAGGCGAAGATAAAGGCGGACCTGGCATGCCGGTGCGGCTGGGAAGCGGCGCCCGGCGCATAATCGACCTCGACGACGACCATCGATTTGCCGGGGATGTTGGGGATCACCTGCTCGAACTTCGGCGTGACCGTCTCCGATTGGTCGTCCTGCGCCCAGGCCGGCCCGACGATGGCAATCGCGGCGCAGGCGGCGGTGAAAATGGCACGAATTCGCATTGGCATCTCCTTGCCCGTATAGATGCCGGCGAATCGGGCCAGGAAAAAGCACCAAGAACGCAAAAAAATCGTGTACTGAGGCTTCATGAGCAAGCCGCTGGACCTGGATTTGGATCGCGCCGCCAAGACTTCCCTTGCGGAGCAAATTCGCAAGGGCGTGGCCGTCGCAATCGAGGAAGGCGCGCTGGAATCAGGCGCACGGTTGCCCTCATGGCAGGACTTGGCGGCGCAGCTGGGTGTCGCGCGCGGCACCGTCCGGACCGCCTATGAGAAGCTCGCGGCCGCCCAGTTGATCGAGGCAACGCCAGCTGAGGGAACGCGCGTCGCACAGCGCCCCCGCACCGTCGCGAAATCCGAGCCGGTGCCGGATGAAGGCTCCTTCATGCGGATTTATCAGGAGATGACGCAGGGTCCCCGGATCTTCCAGATGGGCATCCCCGCAAGCGATATCTTCCCCGCCACCTTGTTCGCGCGGATACGCGCGCACGCCATCCGCGCCGAAGCCGCTGCCGCCGCCCTCTACCCCGATCCTCGCGGCGAACTCGAGTTGAGGCGGGAAATCGCTGGCTACCTCCCCGTAGCACGGGGCATCATCTGTCTGCCGTCGCAGGTCATTATCACTGGAGGTTTCGGTGCGGGGCTCGGCCTGGCGCTATCCGTTCTGAAGCTGGCGGGGGAGACCGCCTGGATCGAGGAGCCCAGTTTCCCATGGACCCGAAAGGGGCTCGAACTCGCCGGTTTGTCTCTCGCTCCGGTCCCGGTCGATTGCAACGGCATCGATCTCGATGACGCACTGTGCCAGCATCCGACCGCGAAGCTTGCCCTGGTCACACCGGGTCAACATGCGCCGCTCGGCTCGACCTTGTCGCTCGAGCGGCGCCTGCGCCTGCTCGAATGGGCAGCTTCGACCCAGGCCTGGGTGATCGAAGACGATTATCTGAGCGAGCTTCAGCTGACCGGCAGGGCCGCGCCGGCGCTCGCGTCGCTCGACCGCGACGGGCGCGTCATTCACATCGGGTCCTTCAGCAAGACAATCAGCCCGACCCTTCGGCTGGGTTTCGCGATCGTGCCGGCCAGCCTCGTATGCGCTTTCGCTGAAGTCGCGGCGTGCTTAGCGCCCGCCCCGGGACCGGCAGTGCAGCTCGCGACCGCCGAATTCATGCGGGAGGGCCACTATATTCGCCATCTCCGCCGCACGAAGCGGGCCTATGTCGCAAGGCGCGCGACGTTGCTCGAGCAGCTTTGGGCGAATGTGAATGCCGACCAGATTGCAACGCCGGGCCTGGCCGTGCTGCTGAAGCTGCCGAGGGAAATATCGGACATTACCGTGGCGCGCGAGGTTTCGGCCTTCGGGATGTCGCCCGCACCGCTCTCCGCGTGGTATGCGTCGCCCGCCACTGCCGAATCCGGCCTCTTGCTCGGGGTCGCCACCACGCCGGGCAAGAACCTGGCAAAATCCTGTGATCGGCTCTTCGAGGCGATTAGGCAGATAGACGGCGGACAGCCGATTTGAGACTGCTCCAAGTAAGACGTTGCTAGGCAGCGACACTCGTTGAAACAAGCGACCACTGAACGAGGCCGTCTATGGTAACGCGAATCTTCGCCGGTAGCGCCTTTGTCTGCGGCCACAGGACGCTGATCGGCAGTTCGCCGCCTGACAGGCCCTCCAGGACAATCTGAAGGGCCCCGTCTTGAAGATCGCCTTCCACCATCCATGACGGAAGTTGCGTCAGACCGTGTCCTGCCTTAGCGGCCATTAGCACCGTCTCGAAATCCTGCAGTTCATGCTTGACGGGGACGGCCTGCCGCGCTGTCGAGCCGTCGGGTTGCTTCATCAGCCAGGCGATGCGGTTGCCTTGCCGTCGTCCGACGATGCAATCGTGTCCGGCAAGATCGCTCCAGGATCGCGGAACGCCCCGCCGTGCGAGATAGCCAGGTGCTCCGACTATCACCGTCTGCTGGACCCCAATCTGTCGCGCGACGAGGTCGGTCGAATCCTCAAGATTGCCGATACGCACGGCGAGGTCGATGTTTTCGCCGATCAGGTCGACCCGCCGGTCGGTTAAGCTGACATTGAGGTTCAGCGCCGGATAGCGTTTCGCAACCCCTAACAGTACGGGCATGACGTGCAGTCGACCGAAGGCCGTCGGGAGATCGATGCGGACTTCGCCGCCAGGCGTGTCCCGCGCGAGCGCGAGGGCGCTCTCGCCACGCTCAAGTTCGTCGAGTGCCGCGACGCAGTGCTCCAGCCAGGCCTCTCCGGCAGGCGTCAAGGTCAGGCGGCGGGTCGTCCGGTGGAGCAGCTTGGAGCCCAAGCGCGCCTCCAGACGCGACACCGCCCGGCCGATCGCGGACTTGGCCATGCCCATTTCCGCCGCAACCGCGGTGAAACTACCGAGCCGAATAACGGCTACGAATTCGGCGATGCCATCGAAACGCGAGTTCATCCGCCTATTGTAGCTTCAGACGCAATAGTGAGTCCACCAGTCCGGCACTAATCTGCTGAGGAGTATCCCTTTATATCTTCTGGAGCTTTAATTCTCCACAGGAGCCGCCCCATGCCCTCTCTATTCGATTCCTTCGATCTAGGTCCCGTCCACCTCACGAGCCGCATCGTCATGCCGCCGATGACGCGCACCCGCACCTCCGAGGGTGCTCTTCCGACAGATGGCGACCTCCCGAACGAACTGACCGTCAAATATTACGGTCAGCGAGCTAGCGCCGGCCTGATCATCTCCGAAGTCAACGACGTGGATCAGTCCAGCCACGGCTACGCGCGGATTCCCGGGATTCACTCCGAAGCCCAGAAGCAGGCCTGGCGCCCGGTGACCGAAGAGGTTCATCGTCAGGGCGGCACCATCTTCATGCAGCTGTGGCATGTCGGCCGACTGGCGCATTCCTCGCTTCTGCCGAACGGCCAGGCGCCAGTGGGCGTGACCGCGGAACAGGCCGTCGGCTCAGAGGTGTTCGCCCATGGCCCGGACGGCCGGTTGCGCTTCATGGCGGCAGAGACGCCGAGGCCGCTCAGCACCGAGGAAGTGACGGCCATGGTGGGAACCTTCGCCAAAGCCGCCGCCAATGCGCGGGAGGTCGGGTTTGACGGCATCGAGATCCATGCCGCCAACGGCTATCTGATCGAGCAGTTCATGAACTCGGTGCTCAACACCCGCACCGACCGCTACGGCGGCGGCAGCATGGAAGATCGTGCGCGCTTCCTGATGGAAGTCGTCGACGCGGTCGTGGCGGAATTCGGCGCGGGACGCGTGGGGGTTCGCCTTTCACCGTTCGGCAAATATGGTTCGATGCCCGCTGATCCGCTCGTCGAGGAGACGTTCCTGTACATCGTCGAGCAGCTCGGGCGCCGCGGCGTGGCCTATGCCCATCTGCTGTATGAGCTGCTGCCCGACGGCAACATGGAATCGGCCACGTTCGAGGCGCGCCATCTCGACCACGACATGCTCGCCAAGGCGCGAGCGTCGTTCCCCGGCGCATTCATATGGTGCGGCGGCTTCAATGACGTCGAGCGCGCCCAGGCAGCGCTCGATACCGGGCTGGTGGACCTGATTGCCTATGGCAGGCCGTATATCGCGAACCCGGATCTCGTCGAGCGTCTTCGGAGCGGCTGGCCATTGGCCGTAGCGGACCGGTCCGTCTATTACACCCGCAATGGCGACGTGGGGTACACGGACTTCCCCACCTATTCGAAGAATGGCGCCGCAAGCAGGGCCGCCTGACACGACGATAGGCCGAGCAGGAGTCCGGCGCAGCGCCACGCACTCCTGCCGGTCGAGACGACCTCCATAGGTTCCGGCGGAGTCGCCCTGTGCCCGCGCAGATCCTGGATCTGGGTGCGCCTGACCGCCCTTCTTTCACTACAGGCAGAAACATCATGACAAAGCGAACATTTCTCGTCACCGGCGCCAGCAAGGGCATCGGCCGCGCGCTCTCGGCGCGGCTCGCCGCCGCCGGTCATCACGTTGTCGGCATCGCTCGTGGCGATGATCCAGCGGACGAGCTTGGCGTGAAGGCCATCGCGAAATGGAGGAGCAGCCCGCCTCGAGGCCATTGGCAGGAGGCGGGCGTGAGGATTAAATATTCGCTTGTGCTAATATAAAAATGACGTAACGTAATGTCCGGCATCTTGAGGATGCGCAACCGTGGGGGAGTACGATGAGAGTTGCTATATTTTGCGCGGCTATCATGATCGCTGCGACTGGTGGCACCATTGCCAAGGAAAAGAAAGTGGTGGTCGGTGATGCTGCGGCCCTGTGCTCTACGAAGCACTCGACCAAGAAGCAGGTGAGAGATCTGGACTGCGGTTTGACTGGCACGGCCAAAATGCCGGATGGAGCAACCCCGGAAAAGCCGCGCCTCGGATATGACACCGATCCGTGGATGGTCATTGGCTTTTAAAGCTGGCTGCAGATAGCCGCCAACTTGCGGCGTGGCCGATGGTCGCCAGGTACTTGGAATGACACTCGTATCAAATTCCAGCACGACCAAACGAATTACCGCAATCCACCAGCAATCCCCAATTGCCGTGAGCCCATCGGGCGCTTGGCGAATTGGGACGTGGTTTCGGCACGACTACCTGCCGACGAAGTAGCTATCTGCGCGCCGATTGTCGCTGATTGTCTATGGAATTTTTTTACTTTTGTTTTCAGTGTGTTACGTTGCAGATTGGCGTATTTTCGGCGGCGTTTGAGTGGGGGTCAGTAATGATCCGGTGGTGGGCCGAACTCGATGATCCTGCCACGATGCATGACAGAGAACCGCCCGCCAAAATGGGTGACGACGGCAACATGGCATGGTGCACCGGCTTGTATACGACCTGAGGCGTCACGTTTGCACTCACAAAGAGCTCAATCTCGGCCCTGCGATATTCATGGATGAGGCATACGTGTGTTAGTTGTGGTAAGGAAATGACGCATTCTTTTCATGGAGATTGCGATGAGGGAGAGAACGATTGAAAGCGGCCTCAGCCCGCAAATGCAGGAGGCCATTCCGATAATTCGACGCGTTTTCAGACAACATGCGCCGAGGCGGCTTGAGCTTGAGCTTACTGCTGGAAAAGAGTGGTATAATCATTCCCGCTGGTCCCTGCATCATTCCGGCAATGCGGTTGATATTAGGACGAAAAAGCTGGCGGATCGCGGGACCGGTATGTTGTCAATCCTTTTAGGATACTTTTTGCAGCAGGAACTTAACTCTGAACTTGGCAAGGCCAAGTATTTAGTCCTGGTGAACGATCAAGGGCCTATGTTTCCGCATATTCACGTTCAGTATAATCCAGGGGCCAGAATGAGCACACCTGGGGACTATGACGGCAAGCGACGGCGAGAGGTCTAGCCGCCCAAAGGAACTCATTTGCGTGCTTGGTTGCCTTTTGCACGCTAGCGCGGACAAAAGCCTCGCCGCGCTCTTGCGCCATGCCGTGGAAGGCATCCTTCAATCCACCGCGGGACGCAAAAGCCGTTTGATGCGCCGGTACCATCCGCCCAAATTACTCGAAGAAATAAGTAAAGCCCCCGTCGGAGGCTCCGACGGTCACCTTCGTCATCTTTTCACCGTCAAGCGACCGGTTGAGCACGCCGCGGCTTAATTCCGGCAGAAGCGTGTTGGTTAAGATGGCATCGATCATCCGCCCGCCGGATTCGATTTCCGTGCAGCGCGCCCTGACCAGATCGATGACGCCGTCGCCGATCACCAGTTCCGCGCCACTGGTTGCACGCAGCCGGCGAGCGATCCTGGCGAACTGATGACGGGTGATCGCCTCGATCATCGAATCCGACAGCGGGTAGTAAGGAATGGTTACCACCCGTCCAAGAAACGCCGCCGGAAAAACCTTCAGCAACGGCCGGCGCAAGGCCGTATCCAGATCTTCGAGGCCGGTCCGAACCGTGCCGTTCCTCGTCCGGTCCATGATGACTTCGGAGCCGACGTTCGAGGTGAGCAGGATCAATGTGTTCTTGAAATCGATGCGCCGCCCTTCGCTGTCGTCCATCATGCCCTTGTCGAAAACCTGGAAGAAGATTTCGTGGACGTCCGGATGCGCCTTCTCGACCTCGTCCAGCAGGATCACCGAATAGGGTTTGCGCCGAACCGCCTCTGTCAGGATGCCACCCTTGCCGTAGCCGACATAGCCGGGGGGCGCTCCCTTTAAAGTCGAGACAGTATGCGCCTCCTGAAACTCCGACATGTTGATCGAGATCAGGTTCTGTTCGCCACCATAAAGCGTCTCCGCCAAGGCCAGCGCGGTTTCGGTCTTGCCGACGCCGGAGGGGCCACAAAGCAGGAACACCCCCACCGGCTTTTCCGGCGCGCCGAGCCCGGCGCGGCTGGTCTGCACACGCTTGGCGATCATCTCCATGGCATGCTCTTGGCCAACCACGCGCTCGCACAGAGTGGCCGCGAGCCGGAGGGCTTTTTCGGTCTGGCTCGACAGCATGCGCCCCGTGGGGATGCCGGTCCAGTCCTGGACCACCGCGGCCACGGCATTTCGATCAACCGAGGGCAGGATCAGCGGCGCCTCGCCTTGCGCCTCGGCCAGTTCAGCCATGCGTTCGCGCAACCGGGTAAGATCGGCGACCGGATCAGGTGGAAGTCCATCGGCAACAGCCGTTTTCACTTTGGGATCGGATGCCTTGTCCTTGGGCGTTTGGATCTCAGGCAACTCAGACTCAGAGGCGTTGGCATCCGCTGGCGTTTCCATCGCATCGAGCGGCATACCGTCGCCGCGCAGCCGGGCACGCAATTCGAGTATCTCGGCAACTAAAACTCTTTCGCGGTCCCAACGTTGTTGCGCGGCAGCCAGCGCGACCCCTGTTTCGGCAAGTCCGGTGTCGACCCGTGCCTGCCGTTCGGTCACCTCGATCCCGATCGCCGCCTCACGATCGATGATGCCGTGCTCGACCTCCAGCGCCTGGCGCCGCCGTATGATATCCTCGAGCTCGGCCGGCGTGGCATGCTGCGAGATTGCGACCCGGGCGCAAGCGGTGTCGAGAAGGCTTACCGCCTTGTCGGGTAGTTGCCGCGCCGGGATATAGCGGTGTGACAGGCCCACTGCCGCCTCGATCGCCTCATCCAGTATCTGCACCCGGTGGTGCTGCTCGAGAACTCCGGCCACCCCGCGCAACATGAGAACGGCCACAGCTTCGGAAGGCTCGTCGATCTTTACCACCTGAAACCGACGGGTCAGCGCCGGGTCTTTTTCTATGTGCTGCTTGTATTCAGCCCAGGTCGTTGCCGCGACGGTACGCAGTTCACCGCGTGCCAGCGCCGGCTTCAGGAGATTGGCCGCGTCGCCGGTTCCAGCAGGGCCGCCTGCGCCGATCAAGGTGTGAGCTTCATCGATAAAAAGGATAACCGGTGTTTCGGACGACTGCACCTCGTCGATTACAGCCTTAAGCCGTTTTTCGAACTCGCCCTTTACGCTTGCCCCGGCCTGCATCAAACCGACATCGAGCATGCGCACGCTGACGCCCTGTAGCATCGGCGGTACATCGCCCTGGGCAATACGCAAGGCGAAGCCCTCGACGACCGCGGTCTTGCCTACCCCGGCTTCGCCCGTCAGGATCGGGTTGTTCTGCCGCCGCCGCATCAGGACATCAACGATCTGCCTGATCTCGGGGTCGCGGCCGACGACGGGATCGATCTTGCCGTCGCGGGCGCGCTGGGTCAGGTCGGTGGCGTATTTCGCCAGCGCCGAATCCCCACCCGGAGCCCGCCGTGGCATCTCCGTTGCGGAGACCGTGGTCGAGGTGCCAGCTTCGAGTGAGCCCTCCATGACATCGGCGAACCGCGCGATCACCGCGTCGGCGTCGATCTCGTCGAATGCGCCGCTGATCTTCGACAGCAGGCCTTCTAGGACCGGGGTCTTCAGGCAAGCGAGCAGAATATGCGCGCTGCGGACTTCCTCGACGCTGAACTCAAGCGTCGCCAAGTTCCAGGCCTCCTGGATGGCATGAAAGATGTGGTCGGAAAATTCCTCGATCGATGTGGCGCCGTATGGCAGCTTGTCCACGGCGCGGGTCATATCGGCCGTGAGCCGGCTGGCATCCACTCCCGCATCGGCGATGATCATTTGCACGTCCGAGCGATCGGAAAGCACCAGTTGCTCGATGAAGTGGACGAGTTCGACGTAAGGGTTGCCGCGCAGCTTGGCGGTGTCCGCGGCTGCCTTGAAGGCGCGCACGCCGACAGGATTGAGCTTGCCGACCAGTTCCTTACGCTTGAAGCTCTGTGACGACCGGCGCTGTTCCATCGAACCTGCTCCTGCAATCTGCCAGTCGACAACCTGCCACATAAGCCGTCGCTTGACAAAGCGCCTGATGGACGGCGTCGCCAAGGCCGTTCGCGGGGCCGTCAGCCTTTGGAAACCCGAACCACTGGCGGCAGAAGAATTCGCGCATCCGTGTGGTGTATTTTGCCGACTGGGTTCGGCAGTCTCGCCAAGCCATCCCATAGCGAACACGCGGTGGTCAGCTTTCGTTAGCTTTTAAGCAGCGGCTTTAATTGGCGTACGGCACATCAGTGTGGTAACCTTGGGTCAGGTGCCGTTGAGGGCCGGTCGCTGGGGGTCTGTGTGATTGATGTCGCACTTTGGCTTACTCCGCTCGACGGTGAAAATCCGTCAGGGGAGGATTTGCGCAACGACCCGGCCTTCCATGAGCTGGAGCGACTGACGGAACAGCAGAAGAAAGTCGAGTTCCAAGGCAGCAAAAACACTGAAGTCGACGTTCCGATAGACTGGCCTACCGTGCTTACCAGGGCTGAAGAGCTGCGGTCTCACGGCCGGGACCTGCGCCTTCTCGTCATTGTTACGCGTGGACTGGCCAACGAGCATGGGTTGGCCGGCCTGGCTGCCGGCCTGACCCTCATCGCGCAAACCGTCGATCAGCATTGGACGACCATGCATCCGGCCCTGCGGTCCGGTGCCACGCCGCGCGAAGCAGCCTTGCGCCGCATCAATGCGCTTACCGACCTTCAGAACAGCCAGGACGGTCTACTCAAAGATTTGCGGAAAATGACATTCTTTGCGCCGCGCGCCATTGGGCCGATCCTGGGCGCGGATCTGGAGAAGGGTTCGCTTGACGAGCGGGTCATGCTGCAGGAGGCTGCTTCGGGACTGAATGCGGCCGAGAAGGCGAAGCTGGCAAGCGAGCACAGCCAACTGGTGAACCGGGTGCGCAGCGCATGCGCGGCGCTGATTGATCAGGCCGGGCCAGAAATGACGTTGCTCATAGCCGACGCCCGCGCCGCGATCGCCGCTCTCGAGAGCGTCGAAGCCGCCTTTAACTCCCGCCTCGAAGGCGCTGGCGCCACGCTTCCCGAGTTAAAGCGGTTTCTGCAGCGTCTGCTGACGACCCTCGAACGAAACGCGACCGGTGCCACTGCCGCGAACGGCCTCGCAAAGCCGGTCGCGACGCCAGCAGAACCGGCAGCACGTGTTCGCAACGGCCATGGAGCCGATACGATGGCAAGCGTGGCAAGCTACGCAAAATCCGGCGACAGCGGCCTGCCCGACCGGATCTCCTCGCGCGACGACGTCGTCAAATGCCTCGATCTCGTCGTCGCCTTCTATGACAGCACCGAACCGTCCAGCCCGATCCCGCACCTGGCAAGGCGCGTGCGCCGAATGGTGCATATGGATTTCGTTGAACTGATGGAAGATCTCGCCCCGTCGGGACTGAAGGAATTTCGGCTTCTTGCCGGCGTTCCCGATATCAAGAAGACGGCACAGAAAGATGAAAGGTAAGACACATGCCAGCCGAAAGCAAAGCCAAGGTCATCGAACGAAATCGCGCGCCACGGGTGCAGATCGCCTATGACGTGGAAACCTACGGCAGCCCGACGACGATCGAACTGCCGTTTGTCATGGGCGTGATGGCCGACCTTTCCGGTGCTTCGCAAACTAAGGAAGCGTCAAAGTCGGTTCTGGACCGCTCCTTCGTCGAGACCGACGCGAACCGCTTCCCCAAGTTCATGGAGGCGCTCGGACCCCGCGTCAAAGCGCGGGTGAAGAACACGCTGCCGCAGGCCGAAGGCCAAGAGCGCGACGAGGAACTGGCACTCGATCTCACCTTCACCAAAATGGGCGATTTCGCCCCCGACAAGATCGCCGAGCAGGTTCCGCAACTGGCCGAGATCCTCAAGATGCGTCGTCAACTCGAGGAATTGCTGGGCTTCATGGATGGCCGCGTAGACGCCGAAAAACGTATCGCGCAGTTGCTGAACAACGAGCCACTTCTTGGCAAGATCGCCAGCCAGGCGCTGGCTGACGACGACAAGACGGGAGAATAACCATGGCCGAACAGCAAAAGACCGCCACCCTCGCCGCCGAGGCCGAAGCCATAGACCTTGGAGAATTCAGTGGACTCCTCGAGAAGGATTTCAAGGTCAAGAAGGACGACAGCGAGAAGCTGCAGCAACTCGTGCGCAATCTCGCGCTCGCAGCGCAGTCCCGTTCCGACACCACAACCATCTCGTCCAATGCCATCAAGTCGATCAAGTCGCTGATCGCCGGTATAGACAAGATGCTGACGGCTCAGGTCAACGAGATCCTGCACGCACCGGAAGTGCGCGAAATGGAAGGCACATGGCGCGGCCTGTGGTACCTCGTCAACAACACCGAGACCGACCAGAAGCTTAAAATCCGGGTGATGAACATTTCCAAGGAGCAGCTGGCCGACACGCTCGAAGACTACGAAGGCCAGATGTGGGATCAGAGTCCGATCTTCAAGAAAGTCTACACAGACGAATATTCGATGCTTGGCGGCGAGCCGATCGGCTGCGTGATCGGCGCCTACGAATTTTCCAACCACCCGCGCGACGTCGGTCTGCTACGCAACATCTCCGGCATCTGCGCTTCTGCGCACACGCCTTTTATCGCGGCCGCCTCGCCTCGACTGTTTCGTATGGATAGCTGGCAGGAATTGCCGAACCCTCAGGATCTGCAGCAGATCGTTTCCAACCCGGCCTATGCCTCCTGGCAGTCGCTGCGGGAAAGCGAGGATGCTCGCTACATCGGGCTGACCATGCCCCGCGTCCTGGCCCGGCTGCCATATGGCACGGACACCGTTCCGGTGAAGGGCTTCACCTTCGAGGAAGAGGTGCAGGGCGATCACAACAAGTATGTCTGGATGAACGCCGCCTTCCCGATGGGCGTCAACATCAACCGCAGCCACAAGTTGTTTGGCTGGGGTACCCAGATCCGCGGCGTCGAGAACGGCGGAACGGTGCTTAATTTGCCGGTGCACAGCTTCCCGACCGATGATGGGTCGATAGCGATGAAATGCCCCACGGAAGTCGCCATTGATGACCGGCGTGAGGCGGAACTCGCCAAGCTTGGCCTGATGCCGATCCTGCACCGGAAGAACACGGATCTTGCGGCTTTCATCGGTGCCCATTCGTTACAGGACGACGAAACGCGCGCCGGCCGACTGGTGGACCCCGATGCGCAGTCTAATGAGCGGCTGAGCGCCAACTTGCCCTACTTGTTCCCGGTTTCGCGCTTTGCGCACTATCTCAAAGCCATAGCGCGAGACAAGGTCGGGTCGTTTAAGGAACGCTCCGACATGCAGATCTGGTTGACCGAGTGGATCAACCGCTACGTGCTGGCCAACCCGGCCTTTGCCGACGACAAGGCGCGCGCCAAGCGCCCGCTCGCCGCCGCCGAGGTCCAAGTGGACAGCGTGGAGGGGCGGCCGGGCTACTACAACGCCCGCTTCTATCTGCGCCCGCATTACCAGCTGGAGGGCATCAATGCCTCGCTTCGACTGGTGTCGGAACTGCCGTCCGTTAAGACTTGATTGCAGCAACAACAATCTTTTTTTTGACAATGGTGGAGAGAGACAATGCCAGTAAAGATTGATGGTTTTCTGAAGGTTCCCGATATCAAGGGCCCCAGCACCCGCGACGGCCACGATGATGAGATCGAAATCCATGGCGTCGACTACAAGATGGTCGCACCCTATGACCCGAATTCGCTCTCACGTCGGGGGCGCGTGTCCATGGGCATGATCAAGTTCATCAAACACTACGACAAATCTTCGCCTTATCTCAAGAAAGCCTTGTTCGAGAACAAGGCCCTCGATGAAGTGGTGTTCTCGGCACGTCGGACGATCGATGGCGAGACTAAGGATTATCTGGTCGTCACCCTCACCGACGCCTCGATCATGGAATACGACATGTCGCAGGCCGAGGATGAGGAAGACCTGATCCAGGAAGAGGTCAGCTTCGCCTACAAGAAGATCAAGTTCGTCTATGACGGCAATGATGAAGCCGAAATGGATGTCTATGTCGGCAAGTGAGGGTCGGCGACCCGACGCTGGCAAGCAGCACAGTACCGGCAGCTTGCGGGCAAAAAGCGAGGCCGTCCAGCCGTCGCTTTGGGATCGCCTCGTCAATGACCTGCCTGGTCTGACCTCGGAGATAGACGGGCTGCGCCATGTCTTGCTCGACGAGCTTGGCGCCGACCGTGTCGACGCCCTCGTTGGCGCCAGCGCGCGGGCCATCGACGCTGATGCCGAACTCACAGCCGAGCAAAAACGGCGTCTGCATCGATTGGCCTTTCAGACCCAGCATCGGGTCGAGATCGAAAGTCGCGGCGTTGTGGTGTCAGCCCGCGTGCTCAGAGAAGCAGTGCGGCGTGACGTCGAGGCGCTCTTCAACACCGAGCGCTTCGAGGCCACGCCGCTCCTGTCCGATCTGGAAAATGAACAGGTATCGGACAACCCACCGTCGCTCGCAGATTTCCCGGAGGTGCGCCGGAGCGTGGTCAATTACGGCGTCCCCTCCTTCTCGGGCAGGTCTTCGCGCGACTTTGATCGCGATGTGCTGGCGCGTGAGATCCGTGCGGTGCTCGCCACCTTCGAGCCCCGCCTCAAGGAAAGCGCAACAAAGGTCACAGTGACGCTTGGCGACAAGACCGCCGGCCTCAAGATCGAGATTGACGGTGTGCTGATCATAACCCCGACACCGGAACGCATGCGCCTGCGCACTACGATCAATCTCGATAACGGCGCGGCGCGGACCGAAATCAGGGACGCCTGAGATGGATCGGGTCTTCGTCGAATATTACGAGGAGGAGTTGACCCACATCCGCGGCCTTGCGGCCGAATTTGCCGATATGCATCCAGCGGTCGCGCGCAACCTTTCCCTCGACACGGTCCCCTGTCCGGACCCCTATGTTGAGCGGCTGCTGGATGGCGTGGCTTTCCTCGCGGCGCGCACCCGGCTAAAGGTCGACGCCGAGCGTTCGCGATTTTCGCGCAGTGTGCTCGACGTTCTTTATCCCGATCTGGTCACCCCGGCGCCGGCAACGGCGATGGTGGTGCTCAAACCAGGCCAGCAGGTCCAGACCCTGCTCGACGGCCACGTCGTCAGGCGCAACACCCGGCTGGTTTCCAGCCTGCGGCCCGGCCTTTCGACGCGCTGCACTTTCTCGACCGCGCAAGAGACGACCCTGTGGCCGATAGCAATCACTTCGGTCAGCTATTTTCAGGACCGCAGCGCGTTGGCGGCGGCCGGGATGGCCACGGTCGGCGGTGTGCGCGGCGAGGCGGCGCTCCGCATCACGCTGGCCCCGACCGGAAAAGGCAAGCTCCACGAATTGACGCTCGACCGGCTCGATATTTATTTTGCCGGGCGAACCAAGGCGCCGCTGCTATTCGACGCGATCTTCGGCACTTGCTCAACCGTTGGCGCACGCGCTGAGGGCAAGAGCAACCCGTTGTCGCCCTTGCCAGCGCCCGAAATGGTTGGCATCAGCGACGACGAAGCCTTGATGCCGCGTACCCGCCCGACATTCGAAGGATATCGCCTCCTGCGAGAATACTTCATAATGCCCGAGCGCTTCCACTATGTGCGGGTTTCGGGGCTACAGCCTGTCGTGCGTCGATGCGACGGAGGGCTTGAGATCGTCTTCCAATTCAGGCGTCCGGTGCCAGAGTTGGCCGATCTGACATCGGCCGACTTCGAACTTTTCGCAACGCCGATCATCAATCTTTTCGAACGTGAGTGCAACGTCGTCGAGATCGATGCGCGTAAGACACGCCAGGTTTTGCATGCAGACCGCACGAGGGCGCGCGACTTTGAAATCTATCGGATCATTCGTGTTGAGGACGCCGACACCGAAGGCAACGACGCCGAAATTCCGGAACTGTTCAGCCTGGGGCAGAACAGCGGCAGTGGGTGGGTCTACTCAACCGAGCGGCGCCCTCGGCGCGCGACCGAAGACGAACGGCGCGACGGTCTAACGCGCACGTCATACACCGGCGACGACGTTTTCCTGGCCGTATCGCGACCGCTCGCAAGCCCGGCGTACCGACCTCTGAAGCGTCTCGACGTCGTAGCACTGTGCACCAATCGTGACCTGCCGATCCTCGATGACAATCCCACATTGACGCTTGAGGCCGGCGACCCGGTCGAAATCGTCAGGCTCCTTGGAGCCCTGCGTCCACCGCAGCCGGCGATCCCCGCAGCACTGCCCACAGGGGCCGAGGGTGAATCGCGCGCCGACGATCTCGCCTGGCGGCTGGTGGCACAGCTCATGCTCAACTTCCTCAGCCTTGCCAAGGAGGGCCGCGGCGTCGACCCGTTGCATGCGCTTCTCGATATCTATGCCGACCGAGGCGATCCCAGCCTGGCTCGCAATGTACATTCGATCGCCCGCATCGACTCGCGGCCCGTCGTGGAGCGGCTTCAGATCGAGGGGCCGATGTGCTTCGGACGCGGCACCGAGGTGACGTTGCATGTCGATGAATCCATCCTGGCTGGCCAAAGCACTTTGCTGCTTTCGGCTTTGCTGGCGCGGCTGTTCGCCCGATATGCCGGAATAAACGGTTTCGTGCGGACCCGCACGCGGCTGCTGCAGAAGCAGGAGGATGTGCCATGGCCGATGACGCCCGGCAATCGCTCCCTGATCTAGACAAGCCCAGCCCAAACCCCGCTGAAGGTCTGTCCGAAGGGTTCGACTTTTTCGAATTGCTGCGCCGTCTCGAACAGCAAAATGCCGTGTTCGGCCATTCCGGCCGTCCCGACCGTGAGCCGGCAAGGCTTGGCCAGCATGTGCGCCTCGCCTTCTCGGCCAGGGACCTGGTCCAGTTCCGCGAAGCCGACAACGGCAAGCCGGCCCGGGTCACGATTGCAAATCTGGGTCTCTTGGGCCCCGAGGGTCCAATGCCGCTGCATCTGACGCGCTGGGTGCTCGACCGGCTGTCGCAGCGATGGTTCGCCGGGGCCAACGCACAGCTGACCAGCGACACTACTTTCGTCGACTTCGTCAACATTCTGCAGCACCGCATGATCGCCCTTTACTATCGGGCGTGGGCGGATGCGAATCCGGCCGTTCAGGTTGAACGCGCGGTCGGTGGCCGGGTTCGCGCCATGCTTGCGGCCATGGCCGGTATCGGACTTCCCGGCACCCGAAACATCGATCTCGACATGGTGAAGCTTCGCCAGGCGGCTTCGCTCGCCAGCCAGGTCGAGGGCCCGGAACGACTGACGCTGTTCCTGGCGGAAGCCTTCAAGGTGCCGGTAAAGATCAAGGAATTCGTCGCCGCCTGGACAACCATACCAGCAGGCCTCCAGACCCGCCTCGCAAAATCCTTTGCTGTGCTCGGTCGGGGGGCGACGATCGGCCCACGCGTTTTCACCCGCCAAAGCAGGATCGAACTGCGGCTCGGCCCTTTGAAGTATGATGATTTCAAGACATTCCTGCCGGGCAGCCAGCGGCTCAAACTGTTCCAGTACGCGGTTCGCGACATGGTCGGAGAATCTCTCGATGTCGATCTGCGTATCGTGCTTGCGCGTGAAGCAGTGCCGCCGCCCCGTATTGGAGCGGTGCAGCTCGGCCGAACCGCCTGGCTTGCGCGACCCGCTGAAAGGGGAGATGCTGATGATATGCGGCTGCGCACAATCGTCGGATGGCGGCCGGAAATGGCGGGGGGCGCGGCATGAGTCTGCTGCTAACGCTAGAGCAAGGGCCACGCGCCCAGGCGGTGCGGCAAACTCGCCTGGACGAAGGTGAGCTGGTGATCGGCCGCAGCGCCGATGCAGGCTGGCAGATCGATGATCCCGACATGTTCGTTTCACGTGCTCACTGCAAAATCTCTGGCGGGCGAGATGGATATTTCGTCACCGACACATCGAGCAGCGGTTTGTTCATAAACGATTCCGATAGCCCGCTTGGTCCAGGCAAGTCCGCACGCCTTCAAAGCGGCATGCGGCTCAGGCTGGGCGATTACGTCGTCTGTGTCGACCTGCAGATCGCGGCCGCTCAAGCGCCCGCAGTCATCCAGCCGGTACCAGAACGTCTGCCAGCGGCATCGCGGGCGCCGGTAAGCATCGGCCGCGATGACTTCTTTTCCGCCAAGGTCGAAGAAGCGCCGCAACGGCCTCGACCTGCTGATCTGCCGAACCCGTTCGAGCAGCCGATCCCAGGGGCGTTCGAACGCGCGTCTTCCGGCCAGCGCAACTCGCCTGCTTTCGACGACCCGTTCAGCCTCAATCCGGTTTCAACGCCGGTGTCAAAAAGCGCCGCCGCTTATGTCGAGCAGGGCGGGGTGGCCAGCCGGGCGGATCCATTCAGCTTCGACCGGCCCCCCTCTCCCAGCCACGGAGGCGAATCCGCAGCGGGAAAGCTGTCCGACTTCAACGACGATTTTGGTTTCGGACCGGTCTCCTCGCCCAGTTCGACGAATAACTCGGCCTCGACCGGACAGCGCGAGCGCATTGCCCAACGGCCACCATCCGCCAATCCCTGGGATATTCCCGCGCAACCGGCCGATGTCCTGCCTCCAGCGCGCATGGGTGCTGCTTCCAAACCTGCCCGGCCGCCGGCAAGCGCGCAGCCTGCCGAGATGGCGCTCCGCGCCGCCTTTTTGCGCGGCATGGGCGTCGAGGAAGCCGATTTCCCCGGGCGCGACAGCATCGTGGAAATGGAGAAGTTCGGCCGCGAGTACCGGCTGATGATGGAAGGACTGATGCAGCTTCTGCGCAAGCGGACCGAGGAGAAAGGAAATGCTCGCGTCGCCCAGACAATGGTCGGTGCTTCCGAAGTCAATCCGCTCAAATTTCTTCCGACGGTTGACGACGCCATCGTGACGCTGGTCGCTGAGCGCAGCCCCGGATTTCTCGCCGGGGAGGCGGCAATCGCCGATGCAGTTCGCGATCTCGCGCAACATCACGTGCGCGCTTGGCGAGGCATACAGGCCGCTTTGCGACGGATGATCGATCGTTTCGATCCCGCAGCGATCGAGGACGAGCTGAAATCGAATTCGGCGATCGGCACCCTGCTTTCGGGCGGGCGCGGCGCCAAGCTGTGGGAGCTCTATCAAAAACGCCATCGCGAAATCGCCGAAAGCGCGGAAAAAAGCTTCCTTGGCGAAATCGGCACTGATTTTCGAGATGCATATGAGGAGGAGTAAGCCATGATCGACCGACGTGAATTGATGATTGCCCTGGGCGCGGCCGGGCTGGTTGCAGCGTGCCAGAGCGGTCCGCCAAAGCCGTCGGTGATCACCGTCAACGTGACCGGCGGGGCCGGCATGAATCCGGGGCCAGGTGGCGGCGACCGGCCGGTGACGGTTCTCGTGATGCGGTTAAAAAGCACCGGTAAATTCAATTCCGCCGACTATTTTGCGCTGCAGGGGGATGCCGGCAGCGCACTCGCAGGAGATCTTATCGGGTCCGACCAGATCGCCGTCGGGCCCGGAAAATCCGCATCCAAGACCATCACTGTCGAGCCGGACGCGACGGCTCTGGGCTTCGTTGCACTGATCCGCGAACCTGGCGGCAGGAACTGGCGGACAACCAAGTCGGTGTCGCCGGGATCAAAATTCACCATCAATGTCACGTTGGGCAGCGGCGGCATCTCCGCCTAGCAGCCAAGGTAAGGGAGCTCAATGCAGAGAGTAGCGGCATGAGCGATGCAAACAGGGTGCTATGGTCCGAAGGACTTTTCCTGCGAACCCAGCATTTCCAGCAGCAGGATCGTTTCTTCGAGGCGACGGTGCGCGGCGCGTTGCAGGCCGGACAACTGCATACGTTCGGCTTTCGACAGCTGACGCTGGACCAGGCATTGCTGGAATCCGGCCAGGTCGCGATCCTGTCGGCCCGGGGCATCTTCCCGGATGGGACACCTTTTTCCATTCCGGATTGGATGGACGCGCCGCGACCGCTGCCGGTCACCCCCGAGACGGGCGCAGGGCCGGTGCTGGTCGCCTTGCCGCTGGAGCCTCCCGGTGGTGTCGGCTTCGATCCGGCACACGCCGCCGCCTCTGGAGCGCGATATCACGGGCGGATCGTTTCGGTGCGCGACGCTGTCCAGGGCGGTTCGGATCCTGAAGAAATAGAAATCGCCCGTCCGCAGGCGCTGCTGCTTGCACCTGGCAAGTCGGTTGGTGGCTACACCGCCTTGCCGATAGCCGACCTCAACGGAGTTCGAGCCGATGGCGGCGTCTCTCTGGACGAGACCTTCCTGCCACCGGCACTGGTTACCGGCGCGGTGGCCTGGTATCGGCAATTGCTTCTGGAAGTTGTCACCGGCCTCGACCAGATCGCCGAGGCGCATGGCAAGATGGTCATGGGCGGGCCTGGGCGCAGCGTCGAAGATCTGTTGACGCTCAATCTCGCCAATGCGGCGCGTCCGCGTCTGGCTCACATGCTGGCGCAGGATGTCTTCCATCCGGCCGAGCTTTACCTGGAACTCGCCGGGCTCGCCGGTTCGATGGCAACTTACGGATCGAGCGCGCGGCGGCTGGGCGAGTTGCCCGCTTACGATCACATGGCGCCCGGCCCTGCCTATTCGGCGCTGGCGGACGCGCTGCGCTCGCTCATTCTCAGCCTTCGTTACATCGAGCCGAAATCGCGTGCGCTGCCTGTCATGCGGCACTCGACCAATGTCTGGAAAATTCGCATCGACAACCCAAAGCTGCTGGTGGCCAGCCGCATCGTCATCCGGGTCGGCTCGGAGCTGTCGGAGGATGCCCTGCGCAAGATCTTCGTCAATCAGGCGACCGTCGGCTCGGCCGACGAGTTCGAGGGCCTGTGGAAATCGCGCTTGCCGGGCATTCCGCTAAAGCCGCTTCATTCCCAGCCACGCGAAATCCCCTACGACGGCGATCGACTGTGCCTCGAATTGGATCAGAAAAGCGAACACTGGGCCTCGCTGCTCGACGCACCAGGCTTCGTCATCGGTGTTTCGGGCGTGTTGCCAAGCGAGCCGCAGGTGGACTGCTATTCGGTGAACAGGTGAGATCATGAGCCGCGATGATCCTTTCGGACTGTCGGAGGATCGCGAACGCACTCGCATACGATTGAGCGGCGCGCCGATGCCAAGGCCCATGGCGCCACTTTCGCCGGGCGCACTGGTAAAACGCTCTCGCACCCACCCGAACGCGCTTGTCAACGCCTTTGCGCCCTTGCTCGAGTTCGCCCCCGAGCTCGAAAGCGCAATGCCGCCAGACAATCCGGAAGTCTTGCGCACCCGTTTGCTCGAAGAACTGGTTCGGGCACGCGACACGGCTATGTCGACGGGGTCCTCGATGGAGCGAGCCGACCAGGCAGCCTGGGTGGTGGCTGCGTTGCTCGACGATCTGGCCCTGAACACGCCTTGGGGCGGGGCCAGCGCCTGGCCGCGGCAGCCGCTCGTCGTCATGCTGCGCGGCGATGTCGATGCCGGCACGCAATTCTTCACGCGACTCGACGAACTGGAACGACATCCTAACCGGGACCGAGAATTGCTTGAACTGCAGTACCATTGCCTGGCGCTCGGCTTCCGTGGCAAATATCGCGTGCCCGGCCGCTCAGGCGACCGCTCGCTCAATGCGGTTCGCGTGGCGGCGGCCCGCTTCCTGCGCAATGCCGACGCCGAAGGCGCGCCTTTAGCGCCAAACTGGAAAGGTGTCATCGCCTCCGACCAGCCGCAGCGCTTCATCGTGCCGATCTGGGTCATGGCGCTCGGTGCTGCGGTTGCAGCCGCGGCGATCCATATCGGGCTGTCAATGGGACTGAGCAGCCAGGCGGTCGAGCTTTCCGCACTTGTTCGTGCCCTGCCACCGCCTGCCCGCGGCGACATCACCCGCGCGTCGCCCAAAGTCGACGCCCCGCCACCGCAAAAAGTGGATTTTGCGCTGTTGCCGGAATTCCAGGCGGGGGCGCCGGCCGAGCTCAAATCTGCTCTCAGCGGCACCGAGAGTGTTTCACTGGCCAAGCTGATCATCCAGGCCTCCAACCCCGAACTATTCCAGTCATCGCGGCCACAACTGACCGATGGTTTCGAACCCTTGATCGGTTCGATCGCCAAGGTGATCCTCGCCAATCAGGAGCTGATCGGAAACATCACGGTGGTCGGCCATACTGACAGCGTTCCTTTGCAAAAGACCAACCCGCTGTCGACCAACCAGCGCCTATCCGAGGCTCGCGCCCGGACGATTGCCGACATGCTGGTTCAAAACGGAGTGCCGCAGGATCGCGTCCATTCGGAGGGCCGGGCAGCCACCGATCCTGTGGCCAGCGACAGCACGCGCGAGGGGCGAGCCTTGAATCGCCGCGTCGAGGTGCTCGTCGAAAAGAGGCTGTGAGATGTTCATCCTGCGCTTCCTCTGGGCGGTCCTGACATCGCGCTGGCTGTGGACGCTGATCGGCCTGACGCTGCTATCCCTGGTTATCTGGATCTTCGGTCCGATCGTCAGGGTCGGTCCCTACGAGCCCTTCGCCTCCGA
Source organism: Mesorhizobium sp. B2-1-1 (assembly GCF_006442975.2). Taxonomy (NCBI): domain Bacteria; kingdom Pseudomonadati; phylum Pseudomonadota; class Alphaproteobacteria; order Hyphomicrobiales; family Phyllobacteriaceae; genus Mesorhizobium; species Mesorhizobium sp. B2-1-1. Next base: position 5,140,501 of record NZ_CP083954.1, read on the forward strand.
AAATGTGCGCATCGTCATCATCGCGCTGCTGGTCATCTTCTGGCTGGTCTGGCTGATCGTTGCCCAGCGTCGGGCGATCCGCGCCAACCGGATGTTCGTGGCCGAGATTGCCGCGCCAGCGGTGGAAAAGCCGCTCAGCCCAGGCGAGGAGAACGTCGCCGCCGTGGGCGCCAAGTTTGCCGAGGTGATGACCGAACTGAGGCGCCGCAAGCTGGGCGGGCGCAAGTTCCTGCGCGAGATGCCATGGTACGTCATCGTCGGGCCGCCGGCGACCGGCAAGACCACCGCCTTGCGGCAGTCCGGACTGAATTTTCCGATCGATCTCACCGACGACTTGCAGGGGGTCGGTGGCACGCGCAACTGCGACTGGTTCTTTTCCGAAAACGCGGTTCTGATCGACACTGCCGGCCGCTATGTCCAGCAGGAGAGCCAGCCGGATGTCGACGCGGCCGAATGGCTCGGTTTCCTCGACCTCTTGAAGAAACATCGCGGCCGCCGTGCGCTGAACGGCGTGATCGTCGCGCTTTCGATCGACGTCCTTTCGGAGGGCGACGAGGCCATCAAGGCGCACGGGCGCAAGATCCGCCGCCGGTTGGCCGAGCTCAACGACCGCCTTGAAATCCGCCTGCCGGTCTATCTGATGCTGACCAAGGCCGACCTGATCAAGGGCTTCGAGCCCTTCTTCGGCGGTCTGTCCACCGCCTCGCGCGAACAGGTGTGGGGGACGACCTTCGCGCTGGATGCGCGCGTCGATGGCAAGACCATCGAACGAGAAATCGCGACGCTGGCGACCGAACTCGAGCGGCGCTTGGTGACGCGCCTGGAGGACGAGGACAAACTCGCCGCCCGTGCCGAAATCTTCAGGTTTCCCGCCCAACTGACAAGCTTGTCCGAACCGATTCAGGTGCTGGTCGAAGCCATGTTCGGCGAAAGCCGGTATGAGGAGGCTGCCTGGCTGCGCGGCCTCTACCTGACATCGGCGACGCAGGAAGGGGCGCCTATCGACCGGCTGACCGCCGCGCTGTCTTCCTCCTTCGGTCTTCCGCCGCGGCGCGCCCTGCCCGCATCTCGGGTCGAGAAACGCAGCTTCTTCCTGAAGAACCTCCTCACTGAAGTCATCTTCAAGGAAGCAGGCCTCGGTACATTTGACCCACTGGCGCAACGCCGCCGAGCCTGGATCTGGCGCGGCGCCGCTGCCGCATGCGCTGCGGCGGCGTTGCTGGCAGGCGGCCTGTTCACCTGGTCCTATTTTGACAACCGCCATGCGATCTCGGCGCAGGCAGGCCAGTTCGAAGCGCTGCAAACGCCGCTGACCTCCGCTGCCGCAACCCCGGCATCGGTGGAGCGGCCTGCCATGGACGGCGCGCTCGAGGCGATGGACGCGGTCGCAAATGCCCGGACAGCACCGCCGGGCGCTGCCCACGATCTGCTTGGCCCATCGGCCTCGGCGGAACTGGTCAGGGCACAGGCCGACACTTATGACCACGCCCTCCGCAACGTGCTCGAGCCCCGGATGGTGGCCCTGCTCGAGGCGACGATGTGGCGCCAGATCCGCGATCCCGACTTCATGCTCGGTGCGCTCAAGACCTACCGCATGATGACGGGCCTGTCGCAGATGGATCCAGACTACGCCCAGAACTGGTGGGTGAACAGTCTGCCCGAATTCGCGGCCGCGGCGCCATTTCCGACAGCCGACGCCGAAGAGCATCAGCTTGCCGCGATCCGCCGGATGACGGTCGACGAAAGCTATGTCGCGCCGGACCAGGCCCTGGTTGCCGAAGCTCTGAAAACGGTCTGCACGATTTCGTTGCCGGCGCGTGGCTACAAGCAGTTGTTGGCCGATCCGGCAGTGGCCGGGCTGAAGGAGTGGATACCGGCCAATTTCGCCGGCCCAAACGGCGGCAAGGTGTTTGCACGGCGTTCGGGCAAGACATTACGCGTCGGCATTTCGGGCGCTTTCACCTATTCCGGCTTTCACGACGTCATTCTCGACCGCATCGACGATGTCGCCGCCCAGGCGGCGCTCGATCGTGCGGTTTTCGCCGGCGGTTGCTCGGAAAATGCCGAGACATCCGTCTCGGCGCTGTCCGAGGATATTCTGAAGCTCTACTACGACGACTACATCGCGCAATGGGATAGCTTCCTGCGCGACATGAGGCTTGCACCATTGACCGATCTCAATGTCGCCGGCGAAAACCTGAAAGACCTCTCAAGTGCGGATTCAGCGCTGAAGCGGCTGCTTACGGCGGTCGTTCAGGAGACAGAACTGACCCGTTCCGACGAAGCGCCTGCCGACGACAAGGCGGCAGCCAAGGGCGCTTCGAAACTGCTCGGCAAGCTGGGCAAGCTGGGCAAACTGGCGACATCGGGTGCGAAACTACTTCCCCGCGCCGGATCCGCCAGTGAGGTGGACCTGACCGGCAATCTGGTGGCCGAACATTTCAAACCGCTGAAGAGCACCATCGCAGAGGTCGACGGCCAGCCACCGGCGCTGGATGCTGCCGTTGTCGCACTGACCGCGCTTTCGAACGTCCTGCAAACGGTCACCGCGAACCCCAATCCACAGGACGCCATCAAGAAACAGGGGGGCCTTGCCGAACTGACGGGCGCGGTGGCAAGGCAGGCCCAGATCCTGCCCGATCCCATCAACAGCTGGTTGGGCGGGATAGCCGGCGACACCAGCAATTTGACTCAAAAGGCGGTCACTTCGGAACTCAACGCCATCTGGCGGGCCGACATACTGCCTTTCTGCCAAGCGGCGCTGAACAATCGCTATCCCTTCAGCGAAGCCAGTGCGGTCGACGTCAACGTGCACGATTTCGCCCGCCTGTTCGGGCCGGCCGGGCTGATCGACGGTTTCATCAACGACCACCTGATCAATTATGTCGACACGACCGGCGAGCCTTGGAAGTGGCGCGCCGATTTCGGCCTCGACCCTTCGGCGCTGGCGGCGTTCGAGCAGGCCAGGCACATCCGCGACGATCTTTTCCCCGGGGGTGCCGGACCGGTGATGAGCTTCACGCTCGAACCGAAGGATCTGTCTCCCAACCTCACGCGCGTCACGCTCAATCTCGATGGCCAGAGCCTCGTCTACTACAACAACGCAACGCGGCCGCAACCGATGACCTGGCCCGGCAAGGACGGCACCGGGGTCATTTCGCTCGCCTTCCAGCCGATCGACGGATCGCCCGAAATCATGCTCAACGAGACCGGCAGCTGGGCATGGCTGAGGATGTTGCGCAGCGGCCGATTCACCGGAACCTCGCTTTCGGATGTCTACAGTCTGCGCCTGGGCACGAAAGGCATGTACGCCGATTTCGAGCTCAAGGCCGCCAGCGTCGAAAACCCCTACAACCTCGAAATGTTCAAGAAGTTCACATGTCCCGCGCAGATATGAACGCGCCCGGCTTCTACGGCAAGATCCCGGCGACGGGGGATTTCGTCGCTTGGAACCTGCCGCGGACTTTTATCGACCGCTGGGACCGCTGGATGTCGATGGAATTGCGCGCGCGGCCGGATGAAGGTGAGGACCTCGACAACCGAGTCTGGCGCTTCGTCGTTCAGGACGCGATCTTTGGCGACCAACCCTGTGCTGGCGCCTGGCGCATGAGCCAGGACCGTATCGGCCGCCGCTATCCGTTCGTGGTGACGGGGTTGGGTGCGACGCCCGATGCATCCGATCCTTGGTTTGAGGGTGTGGCTCGGATCGCTAAGTTGACTGTTGAGCACTATTGGGAGCAGGAACGTGTCGCCATAACGTTGCAGGCTCTCGATCCACCCACCTCGTTCTCCACGGTCAAACGCATTGCATTTTGGACTGATGATTGGGAGGTGCAAGAATTCGCCTTCGCCGACATCCATGATCTCGCGAACAACGCCCTACCGGCCATGCGCGCCGCGCGTGCCATGCCGAGGGGATTCTGATCATGGCACTCAGCGTCTACGCAGAGAAAATGGGCTTCTTTCACAAGGGCAGCAACGGCCAAGGTATCGCACCAGGCGATGTCTGTCTCTCGCCGCCATCCCCACCCGCAGGCCCGGTTCCGGTACCATACGTCAATATGCTGTCGTCGTCGGATCTGACTAAGGGCACCAAGAGTGTCAAGATCGATGGCGAGCCGACGGCTATCGAGAATGCATCGGAGATCTCGACCAGTACCGGCGACGAACCCGCCACGCAAGGCCTCGGCGCAGGGGTCGTGACCCACAAGATAAAGGGAAAGGGCGTCTTCAAGTTGTGGTCCTTCACGGTAAAGGCGGAAGGCAAGGGCGTCGACCGTCATGGCGATATGATGGACCAGAACACCGCGAGCGACCCGCCGCCCAATTGCGTCAACGTCGCTGCGTTCAACAAATTCCTCGCGTTTCTATTGGACAATTTCATTTTGGGTCCATGCCCACCAAATCCGAAGTTTGAGCGGACCGAAAAGCGAACGGCTGCCCAGCGCGACAAGGTGAACGGACAGGAATGTTGGCAGTGTAAGCAGGACAGTGGAACGAGCAACACTACTTGGAAAGCCTCAGAGCCCGGGAAGGTAGAGCCGACAGGGCCGGGCAAGCCGTTGAAAGACAAGCCGTACATGACCCATGACCATCAGCCGCCGCAGGTCTTGGCTTGGCACATGGGTGGTTGTCACATGGGACTGGAAAAATTTCAGGAGCACTTCGACACCGCTGATTCGGTCATGCCTCACTGCAATAAGTGTTCGAACAGCCAAGGCTCGAAAGCCCGTAAATACGCGAAGAACTTCAACGGCAGTGCAGCAGCTCTGTAAGGGACGCCACAATGACCGACATTGTCGATATTCGTAACCGCTACATCGAAGAACTTCGCCGGGTGCTGCCCGCGCTGCAGGCATGGTGGGACAAGATGGAAGCCGATGAAGGCGAAGTGGTCTGGAAGCGTTGGCCAACCGGCCTGGCCGGGCACCCGCGGGTGCTGGGGATCTTCCGCAAATATTATCTCCAGATTGACGACATGAATCGCGAACAATCAATGCCGGAAGAGGAGCCGGCTGAGAAATGGGGCATCGATAGCATGGGTGAGGAAATTGGGTTCGTGCGTCCCGCCGATGTCCTTCTTTTCGATCTCCCGTCATTCGCGCCTGATCTCACCGACGTCACGGAAGGCATCTGCTTTCTGCCGATCGCGCTCAACGAGAAAGACGAGGTGGTCTGATGGCTCCGCTGATTACGCTTTACGACAACGATCTCGGCACGCGCCGTTTGCTGACGCAACCGCGTTATGTCGCGCCAGTTGGGGATATTCGTGTGGCCCGCGGGCTGGACGAAGCAAGCACCATGCATCAGACCTTGTTCGGCGAGTATTTGTCGGATCTTAAGGACGCCTACGACATCGCCACGTCATGGTGGGCAGGCATCATCGTCTCGGAGGAAGAGCGTCACGGTAGCCGCGAAAAGGCACTGGAAGAAGCTTTCAACGCTCGCGTCGCTGGAGCGGCCTCCAACCCACACGTCGTCTGGGTCGTGCGTCGCTACTGGCTGAAATGCGTGACGGTGAATGTCAAGGCCGGAGAAGCCGAAGGGGTCGCGGCAGAGACCTTTTTGCTGCAATGGTTGATCGATGCTGGCGAGACGAATCCAGCAAAGCTGATCGCCTGCATGCCTTATTGGCCGATCGGCCTGGACGAGAACGGGGCCTGGTGCTGATCCATGACATTCGCTGTCTGGATCGAGAATCGCACGCCGTTCGTTGCCGGTACGTTTGTGCAAACGAATGCCGATGGCAATGAGGTGTTCCTCGCCGTTTTCTCGGCCAGCTTTGATATGCTAAAAAACGCGACGCAGTTTCAGCCGGCATCGGAGCAATTGCCGGTAAGCTTTGGCGACGTGCCGTTCGGGGATCCTGCCTATTCGTCAACCCGCTATGAGGGGGAAATCGCGTGGACGAAGCCGGGGGTCGACGTGATCTTGAATGGCCAGGCACATGCGCCGCGCGATGGGCGCGTCCATGAAATGCAGGTCGGGTTGAGGTTCGCCAATATCCGCAAGGTGCTCAACGTGACTGGCGATCGCCTGTATGACGCGGGCGGCTATAGTCAACCACATCCCTTCGCCAAGATGCCGATAATCTACGAACGCGCGTATGGGGGGACCGATGACAACGGCAAGACCGACACCCGCAACCCGCTTGGCGTCGGCTACCATCATGCCCGCTCCGCGGACAAGGCCGTGAAGACGCATGCACCCAACGTCACCTATGCGAGTGAGCGGTTCCTTAGCCCATCCGATCGGCCAAGCCCGGCTGGGTTTGGGGTGGTCGGCCGTGGCTGGCATCCGAGGCTACAGTTTGCAGGTACTTACGATCAGGCGTGGATCGACAATCAGTGGCCTCTTCCGCCAAGGGATTTTGATCCGCGTCACAATCTCTGTGCGCCCGCCGACCAGCAGTTGCAGCGGCTGAACGAAGGCGAGGGAGTCAGCGTCATCGGCATGACGCCGGAGGGCCGCTGGAACTTTCGCATACCGCGTGTCGTGGCTCCGATCCGCCTTCTTTACGATGACCGCGCGGAGGATCATCCGTTCCACATTGACACCGTCGTCATTGAGCCGGATTTGCGCCGCCTCACGCTGAAATCGCGTTTGTTCCTAGTGACCAGGCGCAACACGCCAGCGCTCAGGGAGATCGTTTTCGGCCATGTGACGCCGGCCTTCCTCCTCGCGCGGCGCAAACGCAAGGTCTATCTGAACCCGCGCGGCGGCAGCGGCGTCATTGCAGAGAGGGCGACATGGCTAGCCTAAGGGCGCCGATCTACGTCGTGGGTGGCGGTGCCGTGACGCCAGCCGGCCTCAATGCACGCCAGACACTGGCGGCAATCCGGGCCAGCCTCTCCGCCTTCGAGCAGCGTACCCTCACGGATCCCTTCGGCGCGGAACAGACCGTCTCCCGCATTCCATCGCACTATTCGCTGCGCCACACGGAGAAAGTCTGGCTCACCAGCATGGCCACACGAGCGGTCGCTGAGGCGCTGGAGACAGGCGGCCTTGCCGCCAGCGCAAGTGCGCTGCTCTTGGTAGCGCCCGAGGCTTTTCGCGAGCACCCCGCCTTCGCGGAGACCCCGGCCACGGAGTTCCTGACCGGCCTGCAGGACGCGCTGGGCGAAACCTTCCATGCCACCTCGCGCATTGTCGACGGAGGCGCGGCAGCGTGCATAGGGCTGCTGGATCGGGCGGCTAACCTGCTCGTCACGCCAGGAGTCGAACAAGTGCTGCTGGGTGGCGTCGACAGCCTGGTGAACGACAAGGACCTCGCTCGCCTGAAGGCGGCCAACCGCCTGAAAGCGGAGGACAACGCGCAAGGCCTTGTGCCAGGCGAAGGCGCCGTCGTCGTCTGCCTGCGCCGCGCGCCAAGCCCCGACGTGCAGACGCAATGCACCATTCACGGCGTCGGCGTTGCATTGGAGGAAAACTCCGTGCTAGCGGAAAACTACAGTCAGGGCAGAGCATTGGTCGCTGCCTGCCGTGCGGCGATTGAGGGTGAAGGCGCCACTGAGTCTGGCATCAAGTTCATTGTTAGCAACGACAACGGCGAGCGTTATAGTGCCTGGGAGGGACTAATCGGCCGCTCCCGCTTTTACCGGACGCGCCGCGAGATCCTTCCAATGGCTCTTCCCGCGATGACGGTGGGCGACATCGGTGCCGGTGCCGGCGCACTCACACTGCTTATTGCCGCCGACAGCTTCACCAAAGGCTATGCGCCGGGCCGCGTCGCTATGTGCGAAGCCAGATCGGAAGCCGGGATGCGCGCCGCTGCGCTTGTGAGTGAGGTCATCAGAGCTTAACCGCGTGTCTTTGCGTCGTGGACGGAGTCTTCACATCCACGCCGGAATTGAGCGTGAACGCCTCCAGTTGGTCAGGGCGATCTCCGCGTTGGCGAGCGCGCCCCTCATAGCGTCCAGTCTCAGCCGTCGCATCGATTGGAATTTGCCGAACTTCGCTGGCCCCCTCCCATTGTCCCACCAAGTCTGTACCCGCGAAGCGCAAGGTAGCGGCGTCGCCTCTATAATCTCGAACTTCGGCCCGAGTTTGGCTGGGTCCGTGACGAACACGTCGGTGTCATTAAAGTCAATCTCAATCAGGTCGCGCAGCGCGAGCCCCGCCGCATAAGCGAGTTCCGGCGACCGCATCCTCTCGATCAACCAAGGCATAATCGCCATGTCACCCGCCAGTCCGCTCGCCGCGACAGCCGCCTCGCGCGTTGCGGCGGTGGATACGAAATGCTCCCACCACGTCCGCGCCGCAGTCGACGGCGTGGTGAGCAACCGAATTTCGAATACGGCTCCCGCAAGCTCCGGGTTACGAGCCACCATCTTGTCGAGCATGGGATGGACCCGCGGCGCCTCCCCCAGCAGACAGGCCGCCACTGCCGCCTCCAGCCGCTCCTCCGCGCTGGGTGCCTCCAGGCATACCCAAACCTTGGCGATCACATCTCTACGCCGCAGCGCTCCTGCGAGCTTGAGCGCTCTGCGGCGTACCTCAGCGTCGCCATCAGAGAGCAATCCCGTCAGCCTGGGCCCTGGATTGCCCCCATGGTGGTGGAGCGCGCCGACTCCCAACGCACGCTCCATTGCGACCGTCGAATCTAGCCAGCGCGCCACGAAGGGCTTCAACTTACCCGGCGAACTGCGGGCAACAGAGCCAGACAGCGCTGACAGTCCGGACTTCCCGAGCCGGCCCGCGCTCTCCAACGCGAACTTGATCGCTGACGCGGATTGCCATTCAAACGCTAGGGCCCCAAGCAGAAACAGTTCGGGCGGCTCCTGGTAGTCGGCGAAGCGCGCCGACGCCAGGTCCCAAGCCGTCTGGCCTGCCGCGAAGAGCCCATCGAGATTAGCGTCGAGCCGCTGGTCGATGCGGCCGATGTCGAAGGCGCCCATGATAGGGCCGTCGATCTCGCGCGAACGACGGTGCCACAGGAACGCGGCGTCCTCGACATGCTGCTCGATAATCGCCGGGATTGTCGCAATCCGCTGCATGGACTTCTCAGTTGAGGTGAACAGCCGCGCCCCGCACGCGATTGACGCCGCTTGCCTGGCTGCTCAACTGGCTGCCGCGGATCGAAATGCGGCCGTTCTTCTCCAGAATGATGGAAGCCAGGCCGCAGCGCAGCTCGATGCGTTCCTTGGCGGTCAGCGTTACGGTTTCACCGTCGCGGATCACCTGCACTTGTTCGCGCGTGTGAGCTGGGTCCACAATGCGTCCGATAACGAGCGGGCGGCCCGGATCGCCACCTTCGAAAAGCAGCGCTACCTCCGCGCCCACAGCCGAGGAGTCAAGTCTCGCCAGGCTGCGCGCCTTGAGTGCCGTCTCGCCGGGATTGCCTACGAACACCACTAGCGGTGCACCCTCCTCAAAGCCGATCAACAGCCCGATGACAACCCCGTCGATACCTTCAACCGATTCGTTGCATCCAGTTAGTTCAGTTGTTGAAGACATTGCTACCCTTGATCTTGACGTCGCCGTCAGCTTTGACCTGGACATCGCCGCTGCCCTGGATGCGGATTTCCTTGCCCTTAATAGAAATCGAGCCATCCTTCTTCATGTTGATCGTCGCATCGCCGCATTTCAGCGTGATCTCGTCGCCGGCATCAATCACAAGCTTTTTGCCGACCTTGATCGAACTGTCTTCGGTAATGTCGATGCCGCTGCTCTTGCCGACTTTGAGCGCGTGAGCCCCATCGATTTGGGTGCCATCGTCCGCGGTGATCTTGGCGGTCCGTCCCTTGCCGATCGTCGAAGCATGATCGCCGTCTACATTGAATGTCTGATTTCCATTAATTTTCACCGTCTGGTCGGATTTGATGGTCCAACTGTCGGAAGCCCCGATGTCGTGGCTCTGCCCCAGCACCACGCTGACAGAACGGGTCGCGCCGATGCTGTTGATCTGAAAACCGCCGACGCTACGGGTCTCCGCGGCGCCGACGGTGTCGAAACGCGCCGCCTTCACCGTAATCGTCTGTACAATCCCCACTGTCTGAGAATGATTGGCGTCGATGTTTTCCGTCGAGTTCGACACGACATGAATGGTCTCGTTGGCCATGACTGTCAGCGAGCGGTTGGCGCCCACTGTCTCGGTGTCGTTCGAGCCGATGTTGGTGGTCTGGTCGACGCCGATCTTGACCGTCTTGTTGTTGCCGACGTCCTCGTCGAGGTTGTGGCCGACGGAGTGTTTGGCGTCGTGGTCAATGCGGTCGGACTGATCGTGCTGGACCAGCTTTGTGCGGTCATGCTTGATCAGAAGGTTGTGATCCTTCTGCGCCTGGAAATTGACCAGTTCGGAGCCGGCCTTATCCTCGAACATCAGTTCGTTGTAGCCGCCACCGCCTTTGGAAGAATCCGACTTCCAGCCCGATTGTGTGGCGTTGCCAGGCAGGCCGTAGGGCGGCATCTGCGAGGCATTGTAGACCCGGCCGGTGATGATCGGCAGGTCCGGGTCGCCTTCGATGAAGTCGACGATGACCTCCTGGCCGATGCGCGGTATCTGGATGAACCCCCAGCCACTGCCGGCCCAGCTCTGCGACACCCGTACGAAACAGGAACTGTTCTGGTCCTTCTTGCCGACGCGGTCCCAATGAAACTGGACCTTCACCCGCGCATATTTGTCGGTGAATATCTCCTCGCCGGATGGACCGACCACCGTCGCCGTCTGCGGGCCGCGCATGATCGGTCGTGGCGTGGTCCGCGGCGGGCGATAGGGCAAGGCTGTCGGCGCCACACCGAGGACCACTTTGAAACTCTCGCTTTCGACGTCGGCCTGGGCTCTATAGCCGGGGTCAAACAGCCTGTATTCGGCGCTGACCACCAGATATTCCTGGTTCTGGTCTTCGCGCGGAAAACCGTCCAGCTTGAACGTGCAGCCGGAATACAAGCCGCGCACGGTGCCGGCCGCGGCGATGCGCTGGTGCAAGGCCTGGATCTCCTCGCGCCGGATCGAAGCCAGGCTGTCGCCCCGGCTTACTTCGAGATGCGCGCCCGGCTGGCGGTAGTTCTCACCCGCGGACGGTTTGTGACTGAACGGCTGGGCCGACTTGGCCATGAGGTCGGCGCCCGGCTTCTTGAAATCATAATCGGTGTGGGCATAGGCGCCTGGGCGCACCGAGCTGCCCGGTATCCATTCGGTGATGTATTCGACGTCGCGCCGGGAGCCCTGACCTTCAAAGTTATAGAGCACTTTCTCGTAGCCCGGCGCAGGCTTCAGCTTGCTCATCGCGTCAGCCAGGACAAGCGTATGCTTGCCGTCATCGTGCTCGAAGAAATAGAAGATACCTTCGTGCTCCAGCAACCGCTGCACAAAGTCCAGATCGGTCTCGTCGTATTGCACGCAATATTCACGCGCCGGATAGGACCCTTGCAGGCGTAGATCGAATTCGGAAATACCGTATTTCTTGAAGACATCCTTGACGATGTCGACGACGCTCTTGTTCTGGAAAATATAGCAATCTGTGGTGTTGCCGAGAAACCAGAGCCACGGCCTCATGACGGCCTCGTAGTAGGCTAGCCGGTCCTCCATGCGGGTGAGCCGAAACTCCGATACGATTCCACTGAGCCAGCGCTTTGGATCGGATTCACCTTCGATCGAGACAGGCCCGCCCAGCATCTTCAACGGGTCGATATCGGAGTCTGTGCTCACGAACCCGACCGTGTAGGCAAAGCAACGGCTGATCTCATCGCGTCCGATAAGATGCGTGAAGGTCAACAAGTCGGAGCCAACCGGTGTGCGGACAACGGTGGCACGTTCATTCGGCATGGGTCGAGCCCCTCCTGGACGCGGCCGCCAGTGTGATGGATTTGTTGTTCCCGCTATATTAACGGTGTCATTAGCGGTGTTACGTTCAGGAACTTTCCAAATCCGCCACGCCAGGCCATGTTTAGCCTATCACATGTTTTCCCGCTGACCAAAGAGGACAGGCGGGCGACAGAATCTTACCCGCCTTCTCGTCGGCTTGAAACGCCGCTGTCCTGTTTTGCCTGCAAGCTGCTAGAATGTTGGAGTATCGATCAACGATCGACGGCGATCTTGGATGTACATCAGTCTGCGGATCAACAATGTCGACGCCCTGCTCGCTGGCACCTCGACCAGCTACGTGGCGCGTGATAGCGGCTTCGAAATCGGGCGCGATGCTTGTGACTGGACCTTGCCCGACCCCGACAAGTTCATCTCGGGTCGGCACTGCGAGGTTCGATACGAGGCGGGCGCGTTCTGGCTGTACGACATCTCGCGCAACGGGACCTTCATCAATGGATCGAGCCAGCGCATGAGCGGCCCGCATCGGCTGGTCGATGGCGACCGGATGCTGATCGGCCGCTATGTCGTCTTAGTATCGGTCGAAGAAGAGCGCGCCACGGCAGACCACCCCAGCCGCGATTCGACACAGCGGGAAACGCCGGTCGCGACAGGCCGGCCGCTGGAATTCGGAGATGGGCCTTTCTTCGAGCCCGCGCAGCAACGGTCCGCACAGCGCAGTTCCGCGCCGACATTCTCGTCGCCTGCCCTGCCCTCAACCAGGGACGAGGTGCTGCGGGAGATCGCGATCGCAGCCGGCATTTCGCCGGAATTGCTTCAATCGCGCGACCCCCATGAAGTTGCCGCCGAAATCGGCGCGGTCTTGCGGGACGTGGTCGAGGAGCTGACCCTGCTGCTGAAAGCACGCGCGGCCGCGAAAATGTTGGCCAAAAGCACACAGCGAACGATGATCAGCGCCGCCGACAACAATCCGATGAAGTTCGTTCCAGGAACCGACGACATCCTGGAAATCATGTTCGCCCGGCGCAAGACCGGCTATCTTGATGCCAGGCGCAGCATCGAAGATGCATTCCGCGATCTCAAGACTCACGAGTTTGCCACTTATACCGCGATGCAAACCGCGCTCTCCCGGCTGCTTGACGACCTGTCGCCCGAGGCGATCGGCAGGAAACTCCCGCCTACCTCGTTTACGAAGAAGAAGAGCCAAGCCTGGGACGTCTATGTCGCGACATGGCGGACCATGGAGGAGGCACATGAAAACGGCATGCTTGATATATTCCTGGCCTATTTCAGCGAGGCCTACGCCAAGGCCGGCAAGCAGAAATAGGAGGTCCCAGGAAGGCACGGCCCCGGGAAACGTATGGCCAAAAAGCATATGGCCAAAAATGCATGGCACGGCAGTCGGCGAAGAAAAGTCTCGCTGACGCCCGGCGTCCGGTTCCAATCGACGATTTCTGAGATTACGATCGCATAAGACAGTTCGCCAAGCGGGTAAGACTCATTGAGCTGAGGGTCTGCGGCAAATGTCATGTCACTGCGTGATAGCATCTTCTAGCCATTGCCACGGCCGGCAGCGGCTGTTTTTCCTTTACCTGGCCGGAAACGGTTCTGCGCCCATCTCACCCCATCGCCGGCGCCCCGCCTGCACGGACGATCTGCGATGAGTTCGAAGGACGACCCCTTCGGCCCGGCGGGCAAGACGGTCATTCGCGCAAATCCGCGGAGCAAGCAAAAATCGACGCTAATTCCCGAGCTGCCCGTCGCGGACAGAGGCCAGTCCTCTCCAATCAAGGATTCGACGGTGTTCGATCCAGGCGGCGGGCGGTCGCCAGGCTGGGCATCCGGAACCGTGATTTATCAAGGTGGCCCCGGCGATGTTGGTGCGCCGACAGGCTCTGCTGGGACTGCGCCGAGGACAGGCATCGAGCAGGAAAGCCTATTCAACGCCGGGAGCGGCATCAAATACGCCGCGGCAAACCCCATTCTCGCCGCGGCGGCACCTTTGCTGATGCTGCTCGGACAGTTCAGGCTCTTGCCCGTTGAAAGACAGGCGGCGCCATTGGCGCAACATGTCACGGAGGCGATTGAGAAATTCGACCGGATAGTTGAGAAGTCAGGCGTTGCCGAAGAGGATGCCCGGATTGCGAAATTCGCCCTCTGCGAAACCGCCGACGATCTCATCGGTAACCTGCCGTGGCCCAGGACTGACGCCTGGGCGCCACACGGGATGCTGCGGCAATTCTTTCACCTCGAGCCCACCGGCACCGGCTTCTACGAAGCGCTGAACAAGATCCTGGCCAGTCCCGAAAAACACTACGATCTGCTCGAACTGATGCATGCCTGCCTGTCGCTGGGTTTCGAAGGCCAGTATCGAGGCGTGACGCGACAAGACAACAATCTCGAACGCGTTCGTCGCGACGTCTACGAGACGCTTCGCTATTTCAGGCCGCGTTCCGGTGGAGACATCTCGCCGCATTGGCAGGGCCTAGCGGCGACGATGGCGCAGTCCTCCGCCCGCCTGCCGCTTTGGGTCGTCGCGGCAGCGGCGACCGCGTTGCTGACAGCGGCGTTCTTCGCATTGCGGGTCTTCATCACCAATGAAGGCGAGGCGGTCGCGGGTGAATTGCTGGCGCTCGACCCATCAACACCAGTCGTCATAGAACGCGCCAGCGTGGCGCCGTTGGCTGAGCCGGCGAAAGTCACCCCACCAGCGGCCACCGCGCAGATTGATCGTATTCGTGCGGCATTGGCCAAGGATCTCGAAGGCGGCGGGCTGACCATCGGCACCAAGGGCGACTTCATCGTCGTGGAGATCAACAATCTCCTGCTGTTCCAGTCCGGCAGGGCCGAGGCGAGGCCGGAATTCCAGCCCATTGCCACCGACATCGCCGCGGCTCTGGAACACGAGCCTGGACCAATCCGGATCGTCGGCCACACGGACAATGTGAAACCACGAAAGTCGAGCGCGTTCAAATCCAATTTCGACCTTTCCGTCGCCCGGGCGAAGGCAGTCGAAGTGTTGATGGCAGTGAAATTCAGCGATCCCTCGCGACTGACGGTCGAGGGTAAAGGCGAGGACGAGCCAATCGCCGACAATGCGACACTGGATGGCCGCGCCAAGAACCGCCGTGTCGATGTGATGATCCCCCGGGAGGAAACACTGTGAGCACGGCCCGCTGGAACCACCCATGACGCGTTGGCTGTTGCGGATATTCAGCGTGATCGCGCTGGCCGGCTTCGTCGCGGCAGTGTGGTTTGCCGGGCCATTGATCCGCTTCGCCGACATCCGGCCGCTCGGACCTGGGTGGCTGCGCGCGACGATCATTGGTGTGATCCTCGCGCTGCTGGCGCTTTTTTACGCGCTGCGTTTCTGGAAAGCGAGGAAGGCGCAAAAAGCGCTCGAAGCCGTCGTTGCGCACAATGCCGACCGCGATGACGATTCTCGGGTGCTCGAAGCGCGGATGAATGAGGCCGTGGCGGCGCTCAAACGGTCGAGCGGCAAGCGCAACTTTCTCTATGAGATCCCCTGGTACGTTGTCATCGGCCCGCCGGGTGCCGGCAAGACGACGGCTCTGGTCAATTCAGGCCTGAATTTTCCGCTTGCCGGTTCGGGGGACGCCCAACCGGTGGCCGGTGTTGGCGGAACACGTGCCTGCGACTGGTGGTTTACCGATCAGGCCGTGCTGATCGACACCGCAGGTCGTTATACGACGCAGGACTCCAATCCCGAGATTGACAAGAAGAGCTGGCTCGCATTCCTGTCACTGCTCAAGAGGTACCGCACCAGACAACCGATAAACGGCGTCATCCTGGCCATCAGCCTTGCCGATGTGATGAGCTTCGATGATCAGCAGCTTGATGCCCACATCGTCGAGATACGCAGCCGCCTGAGAGAAATTCACGAGACGCTGAAGATCCAGTTTCCCGTCTATCTGCTTTTCACCAAGGCCGATCTGGTTTCAGGGTTCACGGATTATTTCGGCGGTTTCGACGAGGCGCGCAGACGCAAGGTATGGGGCACGACATTCCAGACGGCGGAGCGCGATAGGAACATGGCCGCCGCGGCTCCTGCCGAACTCGATGGGCTGGCGGAACGACTCGCGGACGAGATGGCCGACCGCCTCCAGGAAGAGGCTGATCCGGTCACGCGCATCTCCATCTTCGGCTTTCCGGCTCAGTTCGGCGCGCTGAGGGGGCGCATAACCAGTTTTGTCGCCGGTCTATTCGACCCGTCCCGCAGCCAGGTGAACGCCAGCCTGCGTGGACTCTATTTTTCGTCAGGCACGCAAGAGGGAACGCCCATCGATCAGGTGCTGGGCGCAATCGGCCGCAATTTCGGGGGCAATTCCCGCCCGCATCTTTCCGGAACCGGCAAAAGCTTCTTTTTGCATGATCTGCTGACGGACGTCATTTTTGCCGAATCGGGATGGGTTTCGTATGACAAATCAGCTGCGAGGCGGGCGGCGGTGGCCAGATTTGGCGGCCTCGGTACGATAGCGCTGATCGCTGCTGCCGCACTCGGTACGCTCGCTCTGAGCTTCGCGGCCAACCGCTCGCTGATCGCGTCCGCAACGGTTGCTATGGGCCAGTATCGCGCGACGGCGGAAACGCTGCTCAAGGCGGCCACGGTTACCGATGTGGACCTTGAAAACGTCATCGGCCCGCTCGACCAGTTGCGCGACCTGCCGGCCGGGTTCGAAGCCGCTGAGCTAGCGACACCGATCGGGGAGACGTTCGGCCTCAGTCAGCGGGAAAGACTTCTTTCCGCGTCCCGGACCGCTTATCGGAAAGGCCTGGAACGCATGTTGCGCTCGCGCCTGCTGATCCAGGCCGAGCGAACGATCCAAGCCAAGATGGGCGATCCCGCCGCACTCTACGAGCCGTTGAAAATCTACCTCATGCTTGGTGGCAAGGCGCCGAAGGTCGATGACGCGCTGATCGTTTCCTGGATGAAGCAAGATTGGGAACAGAACCGATACCCGGGCGAAAACAACCGCGAGGGACGAGCGCACCTCGAAAAGCACCTGCGCGCCATGCTCGCCTTGGACGACGCCTACGACCCCGTTTTCGAACTGAACCAGCCACTTGTTGAAGCCGCACAACGCTCTCTCGAACGCATGAGCCTTGCCGATCGAGCGACCGCTTTGATCAAGTCGGCGATCTACGCGGCGGCGCTGGATGACTTCTCCGTTTCCCAGCAAGGTGGTCCCGAAGCCCAACTGCTGTTCGAACGTATCGATGGCAGCGAGCTGGCGGACCTTCGTGTTCCCGGTCTCTACACCAGTTCCGGCTTCAACAGGTTCTACCTTGCCCAACTCTCGCGCATTGCGCAGATGCTCGTCGACGAGCAGTGGGTTCTCGGTGGTGGCGGAGAGCAAGGCGACATCGATCAGCAATTGCTCAGGCTCGGCCCCGAACTTCTCGATCGCTACGGCAAGGCGTTCGCCGTCGCGTGGAACAGCGTTCTCGACCAGTTGAAATTCAAGGCGATGCTGACAGACAAGCCGCACTACACCGCGCTTTCAGCCGCTGCCTCCCCCAATTCGCCGATAGAGCGGCTGTTTTCGGCGATCGCCAACGAGACGGCGCTGACACGGGACCCAGGTGACGGTCCTGGCGCCGAGACAGAATCCGCGGCTCAAAACCAGCAACGCAGCGCCGCAGAATTAGCCAAGGGCTTAGCCCGTATCGGCATACACATAGCCAACGGCAAATCGCAAATCCGCGCCGGCGCACAGCCCGCTGACGTACAGAACTTGAATCTGGGCGCGAACATTGAAGCGCGATTCAAATCATTCCAGGTCCTGGTGAACGGGCCCACCGGACATCGCCCGATCGACGCACTAACCCAGAACTTCAGCGACATCTATCAAAGCCTGCGACTGGCCACCGAAGTTCCTTCGCAGGTGGAGCGGCTCAACGGTAATCTGCAGCTACAGATTGCCACCCTTCGCGCCAATGTCTCGCGTCTGCCCAAGCAACTCGGCCGGATGGTCAACACGACGGCAGATGAGTTCGAAGGTAACGTCGCCGAAACCTCGGTGACAAACTTGAACCAGATACTCGACCAGACGGTCACAGCCCCCTGCGAGGCAGCGATCAACGGCCGTTACCCCTTCGACGGGAGCAGCACCGAGGATGTCGCCATGGCCGATTTCGCGAAGCTGTTCGCCCCAGGCGGACTGATGGACCGGTTCTTTGCACAAAATCTGGCCTCGCTGATCGACATGACCGGCCAGGACTGGCGTTGGAAACAGGATACGCGCTTTGGACGCAACTTGTCGAAATCGACCTTGAAGGACTTCCAGTTGGCTGCGGAAATCCGCATTGCCTTTTTTCCATCGGGCGCTTCAGTACCCTCCGTCAGCGTCACCTTTACACCCTTCTCGCTGCATGGCGATGCCGACATGGCCGTACTTGATGTCGATGGCCAGACCGTTCAGAGCAACCAGACCGGAAATGGGCCGAGCACGGTGACTTGGCCGACCGGTACGGCTAGCCCATCCGCGAGCCTCAGCCTGACACCAGAAATGCCAGGGCGCCAGTCCGCCATCACGTTCGAAGGGCCGTGGGCCTTGACGCGGCTTCTGAGCAAGGCGGCTATCACGGGCAACGAGGGCAGCATGCAGGCCCGCTTCGTGATCGGCGGGCGCGACGTCACCTACACGATCCAGACAGGGTCCGGCACCAACCCCTTCCTGCTCCCTGCCCTTTCCGGGTTCAGCTGTCCCAAGGCGTTCTGAGATTGAGATGATCCTGGGCAGTAAGCCGCAGAAGCGCAAAACCAGGCACACACATATTTTAGTTTTCGATACTCTAATGTTTGAGCCTGTGGCAAAGTGGCACGAACGCGCCCGAAGGTGCGCCGCGGAGGACGCTGGGTGAAGCGTTTGGTGGCAAATTGAACAATGTCGCCCTTCCCATTGAAAGCTTCGGCGTGAGCCACAGAGGCTGTGTGCGGGAGCTCAATGAAGACAACTACCTGGTCGAGCCCCAGGCTGGCCTGTGGTTGGTCGCCGACGGGATGGGTGGTCACGACGCCGGAGAAGTCGCTTCAGCCAGTATCGTCAATCATCTGGCAACGATCGGGATTGCCAGCTCCGCACCGGATCTTCGGGCGCGCTTCGAAGACAGGCTGAGCAGGGCTAATGCCGAGATCCGCCGCATCTCCCAGTCTCGCGGGATAACAATCGGCTCAACTTTTGCCGCCCTGCTTGCCATAGACGGGCGGTTCGCCTGCCTCTGGGCTGGTGACAGCCGCGTGTATCTGATCCGCGAGGCCTCGATCTCGCAAATATCGAAGGACCATACCGAGGTTCAGGAACTCATCGATAAAGGCATGCTCACCGAAGCCGAAGCGCTCACCTGGCCGCGCCGCAATGTCATTACGCAGGCAGTCGGCGTCAGCGACGAGATTGTCATCGATTTCCAGCAAGGTGAAATCCTGCCGGGGGACATCTTTGTGCTGAGCACCGATGGCCTGACGGCGCATGTCACCGATGCTGAGATCAAGGCTGCGACAGTGTCCGCGACACCTCAGTCGGCGTGTGAAAACCTGCTGGAAACGGTTCTGGCGCGTGGCGGAACAGACAATGTGACCATCGTGCTTGTCAGGGTCGCGGGCGGATACGACAGCCAGTCGCCCCATCCAGCTGCGTACAAAGCGCGGGGGCGGGGCTGATGAGCGCCGACGACAAGACGCGGATATCGCCAGGCGCGGCCAACACTGCCGTGGGCACGCAACTGAGCGGTATCTACGAACTTGACGAGCGGATCGCATTCGGGGGCATGGGCGAAGTCTACCGGGGCCACAACATCCAGACCGGCGACCACGTCGCGATCAAGATCGTTTTGCCGGAATTCGCGCGCGACCAAACGATCTTGTCCCTGTTTCGCAAAGAGGCAACTATCCTGAACCACCTGTCGCATGACGCGGTCGTGCGTTATCACGTCTTCACGATCGATCCGGGGATCGGTCGTCCCTACCTCGCCATGGAATTCGTCGATGGAGCGTCGTTGTTCGACATCATGCGACGTGGGGCGATGCCGACGGGAGAGGTACGAAAGCTGTGCCATCGCCTCGCCTCCGGTCTAAGCGCCGTGCACCAGGCCGGAGCAATACACCGCGACCTCTCGCCGGATAACATTATTCTGCCGGGGGACCGGGTTGACCGTGCGAAGATCATCGATTTCGGCATCGCACGCTCGGCGACGGTGGGCGGAGAGACCCTGATAGGCGGAAGGTTCGCGGGAAAGTACAACTATGTTTCGCCCGAACAACTCGGGCTCTACAGCGGCGACGTCAGAGAGCAGTCCGACATCTACAGCCTTGGGCTGGTATTGGTCGCCGCCTTGCGCGGCAAGCCGATCGATATGAGCGGCTCGCAGTTCGAAGTCATCGAAAAGCGCCGAACCGTGCCTAATCTCTCCGATATCGATGACGATTTTCGCGGCATTGTCGAAGCCATGCTTCAACCGGATCCGCGAGACCGGCCCGTCAGCATGGCCGAAATCGCCAGGATGACGCGTGATGAAAACGAGGAGACAATCCCGCCGACTTCCCTCACACCCCGCGTTAGGCCGGGTTTGCCGCCGATAGGGCAAGCCGCGGCTCCAGCCAGCAAGAATGAGGTCGAGCGGCACGACGAGGCAGCCGCGACGGGTTCAGGTGGGCCGCGCTTCGTCCAGCATGTGCGGCCCGCGCATTTGTCTGGACCGCCGCGTCCGGGCCCCGTCGGCGCTGCACGTACCGCCACAGCCGAGGCGCCTGGCAAATCCACAAGGACCCGAACGATCGCGCTCTGTGCCTTGGCGGCGCTAGCCGTGGCCTCTGGAGGCGGCCTTTATCTGGGCGGCGTCATGACGCCTGCGACGCCGCCTGTCGGCAAGACGTCGCTTTCCGCGGCAGAGCCAGCAAAGCCCGCGCCCCAAACGTCACAGCCCGCCGCTACGCAGAATGCGGCGAACGCGCCCGAGCCGCCACATGTTGTTCCGCCGGCGCAGCCGAAAACGCAGGCCGGCACACCGCCGGCCGAGGGCAAGCCAGATGCTGTGGCAGCTCAAAGACTGCCGTCGGCCAAGCCTGTCGACATACCTCTACGAACCGAGGCGCCGCCGAAGCCAATCCCGACGAACGCGCCGCCGCCAGGAAGAGCATCGCCGGCAATCCAGCCTGACATGACGGCCAGCGATAGGCAAAAGCCGACTTCCCCCGATACGACCGCTCCAACCCCGCCAGAAGCCGAAACGATCCCAACTCCGCTGCCGGCTGAGACAGAGGTTGTCGAGATCAAAAAGCCCGAACCACAGGCCAGCCCGCCGGCCGCCCCAATCCCGGAACTGAAATCGAATGCAGGTCCAGCGGTGGATGCCAACGGCAACAGCCAGATTTCTGCATTGCCGACAGGCAAGCAGCCGAACCAACGCGTTGTAGCGTTGAACGTGCCCAAACCAGCGATCCCCCCGGCGGTCGACGATATCGCTCAACGCGTCGCCTGGGTTCGCGCCTTCGGCGGCGGCGACTGTTTCTATGCCGCCGTCACATCTGCTACCGACAAGGCCGCCGCAATCGAAGGATTTGGCACGGCCGTCCAGCCATTCGAACGCATGCTCGGCGATTTCCAGGCAAAATTCCATGTCGAGCCAGACATCAGCGTCCGCCTCATTGAGCCAAGCCAATGCGAGGTAACCAATTTTCTGCGCTTTCTGGGACAGACCGCGGCCGACCAGCCGCAGCTTGTTCTCGACCGAACATCTGTGCCGAACGGTACGCCGATTAGCGGTACATTGGTAACGCGCAGAGGGCTCATCTCCAGCGTTCTGCTGATCGACCACAAAGGCATGGTGTTCAATCTCGACGACCGCATCGTCACGGGGTCGGACAAGGCGACCTTCAGGATCCCGATTGGTCTCGGCACGGCCGATAAGGCTGCTGGAAAGTCCGTGCCGCAGATAATACTGGTGATCACGGGCCCTCGCGACATTCAGTCGGCTGCCTTCTCCGATCCCACGCCAGCTTCGGCGCTGTTGCCCAAAATCATCGAGGAAGTCGAGACCGACGGATCTCGGTTCTCAGCCACTGCCAAGTATTTCCGGCTCGGCGGATAGCGTGGGCCTAGCATGGAACGCCGCCGCTGGTGTTTGACCGCTTGGTCTGCCCTGCCCGAAAAGCAGCAGGTCCGGTTCCAGCCCTATCTGCCCCGAGGGCGCGCATGAAACTCGCGATCATTTTGGGCGCTCCCCTCGCCCTGCTGTTGTCCAGCCAAGCGCGAGCCGAGTTCACGGTCTGCAATCAGACACTCGATGTCGTCAATCTCGCCGTCGGCCAGAAGGTCGACAATGCGGACCAGACCGATGGATGGTGGACCATCGGCGCAAACCAATGCGTGAACGTTATCCGGGAGGAACTGACCAACCGCTACGTCTACATCTATGCAACTGACGTGTTTGGTCATGCCATCCTCGCCGGATTGACCGAAATGTGCATCGAACGGCGACGTTTCTCGATCCGCGGCAGTGACGAATGCTGGCAGCGCGGCCACATCACCGCCCGGTTTCTGGAAGTCGACACCCTCGAACAGGTGCGGTGGACCTTCTTCCTGACCGCAAGCAATCCGTGACACACCATATCGACACGAGCTTCAGACAGAAGAAGCAGGCGCGCGCCGCCCTTCGCAGGCGCACGCTATGGCGTAGGTTGATGGTGGGTTTGACCTCGGCTGTGCTGCTTTGCGTGGCCGCCGGTTTTTACCTGACCGCGGACTATTGGTCATTCGGCGACGAAGACGAGGAGTTGCATGCGGTCGAGGGGGGGGACGATGTGCCGGCCGACGCATCCGTCTACGTGCCAGCGCTGATCGATCTGGCGGGGGACCCGATGTGGATCACCCTTGCGCCAGATGCCGGCGCCGCAACCAAAGGCCGAGTGGTCCCGCGTCCGGCAGAACTCGATCAGGCCGACGTTTCTCCCCAGCTCGAAGTCCTGTCAGACGTCATGCTGAGCGCCAGCGAAAAATTCATGACGACGATACCGTCGACGCAGGAGGATTTCGCATTCTTCCAAGCGCAACGAAAAACCGCTGCCGCGCCATCGGGCGATCTGGAGAACGATCTTCAGCCCTCGCCTCCCGCCAGGGAACTTGAAGCGGCTTCCGGTCAGAAAGCCGACAGCGACGATCCCGAAGCCGGATGGGGTGAGACGATCGATGCAGGCGATGCAGCCCTGCCGGCATTCCAGAAGACCGAGATCGAGAACAACACGAGCGTCGTAGCCGTCACCAATGAGTACCAGCGATTCGCGGCGACCGAAGACACGTTCGTAAAGGTTCTCAATGATCGCAGTCTGGACAGCGTAGCGTTGGATGCGCACTTCTCCGCGCAGGATGCCAAGCTGGCAGGCGAGGCCCTGAGCGCGCTTTTCCACCGGGACGGCCTGGCAGCGGGTTACGTCGTTGCGATGCGAGGGTTCAGGCCGACGCGCGACACGAGCGCAATGTCCCTGATGCAGGTTTCGATCTACGCCAAGAACCTGTTCGTCGGCACGCTGACGCGCAACGGCGCGGGCGCCTTCGTGTCGGGTGTTGATCCCTGGGTTCGCGAAGATCTGTTCAACTATTCGGGCGCACAGGAAGAAGGTACGCATAAACGACAGTATCGTCTGCTCGACGCCATCTATTCGACGGCAGCCCGCAACAATGTTCCAACCGGCGTGATCGGCGAGGCGATCATGTATCTTTCGAGAGGACAGGATCTGGACGCCTTTGCAAGCGAGGACCAGCGTCTGGTGATGATCTATTCACAGACGCCCAGGGGCAAGGACGAGGGCGCGGGACGGGTTCTGTATGTGGGCGTGCAGGGGAGCGAGAAAAGCCTCGACTGTTTTGTCTTCCAGCAAAGCGACGGCCAGTTTGCGTGTGTTACAGGTGACGATCAGGTACGCTCGCTGACAGTCACCAACGGCATGGTCACGCCGGTGAATGGCGTCATGACCTCTACCTTCGGACCACGAAAGCACCCCATTCTGGGGACCGTGCGCATCCACAAGGGCGTCGATTGGGCGGCACCCGTCGGCACGCCGATCGCAGCCGCCTTCGATGGCGAGATCACCTTCCAGGGCGATGGGGGAAGCTACGGCAATCTGGTCAAGATTTTGCACAAAAACGGCCGCGAGACGCGTTATGCGCACATGCAGAAATTTGCAATCGAAGCCGGCGTCGGCACCAAGGTCAAGGCAGGCGACGTCATCGGCTATATCGGCACCACCGGATTATCGACCGGCCCTCACCTGCATTTCGAGCTTTACCAAAACGGCGAGGCGATCGACCCCTTGGGCACGGTTACCGCGGTCGCATCGAACGATTCCGCGGTCGAAACGCTCACCGAGCGCATCGTTCACGTCGAAAGTGGCGGTAGTGCTCGCGCCAAGAATCCTAATTCTTCCGCGACGGGCGCCGGCCAGTTCATAACCAAGACCTGGATCAGGATGATGAATACCTACCGCCCGGAGCTTGCACGCACGCTGTCGACCGAGGACCTACTCGCCCTGCGCTACGACGCCACGATCTCGCGAGAGATGGTGCGCAACCTGGCGCGCGAAGGCGAGGCCTACCTGCGCCAGCGCGGCCACCAAATCACGGCCGGCCGGCTCTATCTCTGTCATTTCCTTGGAATGGAAGGCGCGCATCAGGTTCTGTCGGCATCAGGTTCGGCGCAGCTGAGCGCTGTCCTGGGGTCGGCCGTCATCCAGGCCAACCCGTTCCTCACCGGCAAGACAGCCAGCTACGTGGTGGACTGGGCCGAAAGAAAAATGGGCCAGAAGCTGACTCATCTGGCAACCGACGCCGGGTCACAGACAACGACCACCGAAATCCGTCAGACGTCGCCGGAGTTCGAAAAATACAAACAGGCCATCACTGCTCTCATGGGCTCGATCCCAAATACGCTCTGAGCGTCAGGTCTGGCATGAGTTTCTTGCGCAGAAGGGTTCCCCCTCGGTTTGCCGCGCAGTTTCGACGGTTATTGCGTTTTTATCCGCATTTCCACGCGGCGGTTGGCAGGATCGTACGGGTTGGCGTTGCGAGGGTTCTTCTCGCCCATGCCGACGGCGTTGATGCGCGCGGCCTCGACACCGCTGGCCGTCAGGAAAGCTGCCACCGATTTCGCTCTTCGTTGTGACAGACCTTCGTTGTAGCGCAGCGTGCCCGTCGCATCGGTGTAGCCTTCGACGACGAAGTTGAACGTGCTCAGCCGGTTGTCTTTCAAAGCCTTGGCAAACTCTTCGAGCTCAGCGCGCGCGGTTGCGTCGAGTTGGGCCGAATCCAGCCCGAAATTGATCAGCATGTCGAGGTTGGATCTGCCTTCCTGCTGCCCATTGGTGTTGCTCTTGTTGCACTCCTCTTCGGAACCGACACAAATTCCTCGAGATTTGCCAAGATCGGCTGCGCCGGCAAAAAACTTCACGATGTCTTCTGATTTCCGAGCCGGATCGGCGGAAGCATGGTTCGAGAAAAACACGACCGCCAAGACAAAGGCTGAACGACTCCACTGCATAGCGCTCCTCCTGTTTGAGTATCCGATTTTGATCGATCGCGAACATATCAAATTCCAGCGCAATTGTCTGTGGCCAAACGTTGGAGGTGCGATCATCGCGACTGTTTTGGCCGTGGCACGGCTTGAGACTTGACCCGCGCCGTGCCTGAGGCTTGAGTGGCCAAAGTTCCTCGATGAAAGCGCGGCGTTCATGGCCCATGGGCTCCGATTCAAAACGGCACGGGATCTTTTCGCAGCTTGTCCCGCTATCACCAGGGACATGCGCACTCCTCCGACCGAACAGCACTCGATCGCGTTTTGCCGCGACCTCCTCGCCGGGCGCATTCCTGAGGAAGCGATTACATTTTGCGCCTACCTGCTTCCCGAGCGGGCCGCGGTCTGGTGGGCCCACGAATGCCTAAGCCATCTGAGCGACCTCTTCGATGAGACCGATCACCGGTTGCTCGGTCTTGTCCGCGACTGGGTGAGCGAACCCGACAGCCCCCGCCATCGAACAGACGTCAGAGCCGCCGCGGCAAAATCGCCAACAACCCCGGTCGGCTGGATTATCCTAGCTGCGGGATCGCGTGAAGATCGGTCAGCCGTGGCCGCGATGCCGGCACTGGATTTGCAGCCTTCTCCTGCTGCCTATGCAATCAATGCCGGAATTCTGGCCGGTCTGGCACGCGTGGCGCTCGTGGACCGCTTCTCGGTGCTGTCGGCGTTCGTCGAAATCGGTATCCAGATGGCCGAGATCGAGGCCCTCCACCAGTCAACGGATGCATCTTAGGGGCACTCGCCCACAGGACCGGCTCCCACAGAACTGGAGGACGCCCTCCGTCCCGCCTACTTGCAACCGCCTTGAGCCCATTTGGCGAGCGCCACCTTGAAGCGTGTCCCAAGCGGATGCTGCAAGCGCAGAACGGAGACATCGTTGGCGGCGAAATTCTTCGCCTGATCACACAGTCGGGTCTCGTTCCACTCATGGCAGCCGTCGCAGTGCTTGCCCTGCCATACCGAATTGTCGAGGCCCTCCACCGGACTGAAGCGTGGCTCGCCTTTTATGAGCTCCGCAATACTCTTCCCATCGATTTCGGGGTCACCGAAATCGATGGGAACGTCGAAAAAGATCGGGTCGTCAGAGGCGAGTTTTGGGATTTTCTGACGGAGCACATTGAGTGCGAGTTGGGCGTCATTGGCGGAGCTCGACGGATTAGCAGTGGCATTGCGCGTATCCGAGTCGCCTTGCGGTCCGGGAACGCCCGCCTCACCGACGATCAGCGGTGCGTTGAGATCAACCTTGTGCAGGACGACCTCGGTGGTCAGCGAGACGTTGCTCCAGGGGCGCTGCTTGCTAGCGGTTGCCTTGAACACATCGGCGGTAACACGGTTCATAGCCTCAGTGATGGACACATTTGTCTCGCCAATGTGCGCAAGCAACGCCGAGGTGAACGGCGAATGTTTGCCGGATCCGTCGTAGGCGACCTGATTTGGACTGGTGGCGAACGCGACAAGCGTACCGGCACCGCCATTCTCGATCGAGATTTCCGCAAGGCCGCTTTTTGCTCCCCTGACGCCGGCGGTCTTTGCCAGCACCTCGGCTAGAGGATTGTCGCGACAGGCGTCGAGGAAAATAAGCCTTATGCTGGTCTCGCGAGACATCTGTCGCAGAACGAAATCGACAGGCACCGCCTCGAAGTCGAGCGAAGTCTCGTCCTCCAGGGCGGCATCGATCGGAAGAAGATAGTTGCTGCCTGAAACCTGCAAGCCATGGCCCGCATAGAAGAAAAGCGCGATGTCCGCCCCGCGCACCTGCTTTGCGAACTGCGCTATTGTC
This sequence comes from Mesorhizobium sp. B2-1-1, assembly GCF_006442975.2. NCBI lineage: Bacteria > Pseudomonadati > Pseudomonadota > Alphaproteobacteria > Hyphomicrobiales > Phyllobacteriaceae > Mesorhizobium > Mesorhizobium sp. B2-1-1. The sequence goes on from NZ_CP083954.1 coordinate 5,167,629, forward strand.
GTCTGGGTCTGCAACTTGGTCAGATCGAAGCCGGAAACGACTTCAAAACCAAGATTTTTCAGGCTTTCGGCGATGGCTTTGGCGTCGCGCACCGGATTGGCGAGTGCCGGGGCGTGCAGATATTGGGAGTTGCCAAGTACCAGCGCTGTACGGCGCTCGGCATCGGCTGCCGTCAAAGTGAAAAGCAGCGCAACTGCCGCGAGCCCGATTGCGCGCAGAAGGCTACTGCGACGGGCGATCAGATCGAAACCCACCGGGACAACAGATCCTTCCTCAGTTGACGAGCTTGGTGGCGGAAAACTCGATCCGCCGATTGAGCGCCTTGTTCTTCGGCGTGTCGTTGCCGGCGACTGGGCGTTCCTCGCCGTAGCCGGTCGCCGTAATCTGCGTGCGCGGAATGCCCGCTCCAACAATGGCGTCGGCCACTGCCTGGGCCCTGCGCTCCGATAAGCGCTTGTTCTCTGCAACCGGTCCATCGGCATCGGTGTGTCCGGAAACTTCGACCTTTAGGCCTGGGCATTTGCTGACGACACCGACGACCTCAGCGAGGAGCGGGCGGCTTTGGGCATCGAGCCGCGCGCTCGCGGGGCGAAAATAGATCGCCCCGGTACGGGACAGCACCGCAAACCTGTTGAGGCATTCCTCATCGTTGAAGTTGGTCTTCGTCGCATCGGTGGCGACGGGCCCGACCTCGGTGCTTGCCGCAACGGTCTGGGCGGGGGGCGGCTTGCTTCCGTCGGCCGTGAACACGAAATCGAACGACACCGATGCGGTAGGAACAATGTTGGTCACACTGGCCGCCTGTTGGAGTTTGTCGACATTGGGCAATAGACCGAAGTCTTCCACATGCACCGCGACAGGGGCCTCCGAGGCGACCGACACCATGGTGTCGCTGACCATGGTCACCACGACATTGGCCTCAAGATCCTTGTCGACCCCATGCAGGTTGAGACGGAATGGAAGAACCGCCTTCATACGTCGCTTGGTGGCGAGGTCGGCAAATGCCGCCGGATCCACTTTCGCTGTCAGTTCGGCGGTTGGAAACTTGTAGGTCTCAAAGAAGAGGAACCGCATCCGGACATTGCGCAGGTCGACCCCGGTATCGACTGAGTTGAGGTCAAAGGAGACCTTGGCGTCGCCGGTCGAAGTGAGGCTGCCGGAAATATTCCTGATCTTGTTGGTTTCGACGATCGTGTTCTTCTTGACCGACTGATAGGTGAGGACCGAAGCGGTCGGATCGAGCGTCCAGTTTGTCTGCGCGTTCGCCGTTCCCAGTCCGGGCAAAAACAACACGAACAACGAAACGATCAAGCCAAGCGTCTTCGCGGCGACTCTGCTTCTTGACCGTGCTTTGCGCCAGACTCCGAGAACTTCGAACATGGCTCCCCCTGCCTACGACAACAGAACCCCGTATCGACATCACGACCATGCGGTGTCTCCAGAGAGCATAGAGCACTTGCTGCCAATTGGCGAGCATCCCGGTTGGTGTGTTTGGCCAGCCCGCGATCCCGGCATCACGATACCGCACCTTGCCTGAGTGCGGGGGATTCGAAGGTCCTGCTATTCCCATCCCAAAGACGTCAGGAACTCAGCGCGGGCGCGGATGATCCGCGGATCGAGGAACCGCTAGAAAGCTATCTTAAGTCCGAGCTTGGCGCCAATAGTGGAGCTATCCGAGGAGGCCTTACCACGGACTTCGCCGTTGACGGTCGTCAACTCCGAAACTTTCAGGTTGAACCCCGTCGATAGCGCCACGGAAAAATCCGCATCGTCGAAGGCGATCGTCCTGGTACCGATCTCGGTCGTGTTCTTGTAACCGAAACGCTGCTGCAATTCGCCACGCGCATAGGGGCTGAACACCATACCGTTGCTCAGCGTGTAATCGCCATAAATGCCAGGCTCGAACTTGATGGCGCCAAATGAAAGCCGGCTCTTGCCGAACTGATTGCCACCGCTGTCAGTGTAGGGATCGCCGCGGAATGAAACACCAAGCAGGCCGCCACGCAGATCGAAACGGGTGCGTTCGCCCAGCGCGAAGATGTGGCCGACAGATCCCGTGACCGCGTAGCCCTCGGTGTCATAGCTGCCGGTGGTGTCAAGCACCCCGTTCATCACGTCGCTTCGGCCGAAGAAACCGGAGGCCGAGACCAGCGCGTAATTGTAGTCCTTGCGCAACAGTGCGTAGCCGCCGAACAGTCCGGCCTTGTTGTTACCTTCCCCTATGGCATCAAATCCCTGGAAGGCTCCGAGATTGACGTCAGTCGAGGCGTAGCCGGCGAATACACCGATGTTCAGGCCATACTCATTGTCGAACTGGAAATGCTTGGCGGCATTGAAGTCCAGGCTGATGGCGGCCGAAAAATCATTGGCATCGAAGCTCGGGCCCGGGCCATTCAGGCCGCCGCCACTGATGTTATAGCCGTCATGCTCGGTATGAGCGAACTGGCCGGAAGCAAAGACCCCGAAGCTCGAAGAAACCGGTACCATTCCAGATCCGGATGCAGGCGAAAGGTGGAGGTCAGCATCGATCGCGTCGCGGTTTATGCCGTAGAGAGCGTCGAGTGCCACCTCGACCGCGCCCGCGTTGGTCGCGCTGGTCGGCGCCGCCGCAATGCCGAAACTGGCCGGCGTGGCACGCAGGAATAAGCCGCCATTCGGGCCGTTCACGATCTCATAGCTGAAAAGCGAACCCGGCGTGCCGGAAATACTTCCGAGACGGAAGGTGCCGGCAACCGGTCCGCTGGCCGAGACGATGATCGGGATATTGGTCACTTGGGCGAATTGGGGGGTGCCCAGCAGATTGACAATAATGGTGCTGGTGCCGGCAGCCGAAAACGCATTGGCAACGAGTTGATCCGACCGTAGCGTCTGTTGGTTGATGTCGAGGCTGATGGTGGCGCTGTTGAGGGCGAGGCCGCCGAGCATCAACACGTCGTCGGCGACACCGTCCATCATGTTGATCAGGGAATTTGTCGCGATGATCGAACCCGGCATAGTGACGTTGCCGTTGATGAACAGCGTTGAACCGTTACCGAGGTTGAGTTGGTTTATGCCCTGCGTGCCACCGCTGAAGCGAAGGGTCGAATGGTCGGCCGAAAAATTGTCGAAGCCGGCAAAGTTCTGGCTCTTGCCGCCGGCGGCAAGGTCGGTGTCGACGACTGTGCCGTTGGCGCCTGTACCGCTGAATAGCACCCCGTCGCTAAGGATGAGCGGCTCGACGGCGCCGATATGATCGATGGTTAGCGTGTTGGGTCCAAGGCCGGTAATGTCACCCTCGATCGTGCCACCCGACAAATGGACATGTTCGGCGTCGATGCCGCCCTTTATGTCGCCGCCGACGACCGAGACGCTGTCGAAGCCTAGGCCGCCGGTGATGTTGCCACCTGTCGTGGCGCCTATGGTTCCGCCGTTTATGTTGACGGTGTCGTCGCCGTCATTGCCGAATATGCTGCCGCCAATGGTGGCGTTGCCAGCGACCATTATCGTGTCGTTTCCGGCCGCTCCGTCGAGGTCGAGGTCGACCGCGGCACTGCCGCTGACGCTGACCCGGTCATTGCCAGCCCCGGCATCCAGGGCATCAACTGTGCCCCCCGCAATGATGATGGTGTCATTGCCATCGCCCCCGGAGAGAACGCCGACGGTCGGCGCGCTGAAAAAAATTCCCTCCTCGGTAGTGAGGATGCCGATCGATAACAGGTCGTCACCTCTGCCGCCGGTCACATTGCCAACCTGTGTACCGTCGCCGAATATCACGGCGCTGTCGGCACCATCTCCAAGGTCAATGTCCTGAATACTGCCGGCCTGAATGACGACCAGGTCATCCCCGGCCCCGGTATTGAGATTGGCCGCGACGGTTGGGGCGTACGGAACCCCCAAGAAATCCCCATAGAACATCTCAAACCGGTCGTTGCCGCCGAGGAGTTCGATTGTACCGTCCGCCGGCTGTAAGGAGGTCGACCCTCCCGCAGGCAGGCCGCCTACACCGGGTGTTGTCGCCGCTTTATCGGTCAGGAGGCCGCCAAAAATTCTCACGACGTCGTCGCCATTGCCGTCGTAGTCGTTGACGATGACTTCCGACGAGTTCTCGAACCCGCTAAATCGGGTGGTGAATACGCCATCGACGTCCTGAAAATCCCCGGTCGTCGTGCAGTTCACGGTAACCGATGTCGCCTGGAAGGGAGTGCCGCCGCCGTTTGCAGTAGCGGAGCAGGCCGCCGCGCCAGAGACTTGGAACGTGGACGCCGCCGCTAAGGCGAGCAACGAGACTCCCGTCAATTGATAGGCCTCGCGCGACACTCTCATTCGACCCCACCTTACGAGAAATCGATACCGTCACAAATCAAGGCAATTAAATAGATCAACGATCCATCTCATGGGATCGTTGACTGCTTAACCGGCACTGTACGCGTCGCGTTGCTGGGCGGCAATGGTTTGGCGTTCGTTCTCAGGAGACTATAAGGCTATCTGTGGCGACAAGGACACTATCGTAAACTTAAATGAGCCTGTCAAAAGCAGTGGCCAAACTTCAAAGGCATCTTTAAAGATCAGAATAGGCCGCCGAAACAGTCAGATCTCCCGCATGTGCAATCTTGCGATGGTAGCTTGCCCATATTTCGCCACCACACTGCTCAACCCAGCGGTGACAGAACGAGAAATCGGTAGGGAGGTCCAGTTCCGGCGTCACAATCTTCGCAAATGGCGTCAGGAAATTCTCGAACTGAGCGGTGTACTTGCTCTTTCTGTAACGAGACCGGTCCACCGTCTCGGGTAACTTCTCGATTATGGCCGTCACGCAGTCGCGGGAGACCAGAAAGATGCCCGTGCCGCATGACGTTACCCGGACAAAGCCTTCTTGCTCTTGCCGAGGTTCGACGACGGTTCCGATGAACTCCAGGCTTTGCGCAAAGGCTTTGTCGAAGGGCAGTGTCGAGAGGGAATGGAGTTTGCGCAGATCGATCCGGCGCCGCGGATAAAGGGTGCCGACGACTTGCTTATCCAGCGCCAGCATCGCCGCGATAAGATCAGGTGAAAAGCCCATGTCACTGTCGATCATCAGAATGTGACTGCAATCCGGTTTATTGTAGTAGAAATTCGTGAGCAGATAGTTCCGCGAAAATGGAATATCCGTGTACTCGATTTCCGACAGCGTGAAGGCGTAGTTGGACAGGCTCTTATGAGTTAAGGCCGCGAACAGGCTGCGAACGAACACGCTTTTGTAGGCTGCTCCATAAACCGGCAGCGCAAGATTGATCTTGGTCGGCATCTTGTCCTCCACAGTCCAATGACTGATCGCATACAAATCCCTTTTCCCTATCTTTGACAGGATTCTTGGTATAAATTTTGGTGACCTTCGCCGGTATGGGGCAGGCGCTCAGGCTGATTGTGGTTGCGTCGTGGTGCGTTGGGAAGTTGCTGGACCAAGATTGAGGCAGGCCGGAGCGAGCGTGCTGACATGACCCACTGCAACGGACTTCTGTTTCGTGTCCCACTGTTTCTCATTTTCCTGCTTCTTGGCTCAGCTGGTGCTCGCGCCGCGGTCGAGCCGACCGCGGCGCCGCAGCCACGCAACCGGCTAGCGATCGTCATCGGGAATTCGAACTATCAAAGCAGCCGACTTGAGCATCTCCCCAATGCCGCAAATGATGCCGCAAAGCTCTCAGAGAGCTTGAAGCGGCTAAATTTTGAGGTCCTGACGGGCACCGATCTTTCGACCCAAGATTTTTCCAGAATCTTTCGAGAAGCTGATGCAAGGCTGCCTACCGTCAGCGCAGTTTTGATTATCTACGCCGGTCATGGCGTGCAGTTGAACGGCGAAAACTACCTGCTCCCGGTCGATACGCCCGATCCTGAAAGCCTGGAAAAACTCACCGCCACGGCCATCAAGCTGAATGATGTGATCGCGCGGTTCGCGCGCCGCGACCGCCAGACGTTCATATTCCTGGACGCGTGCCGCAACAATCCGCTCGGTGCCGGTGCCGGCAATGGTCTGGCGCAAGTTGAAGTCGGTGAAAACACGTTCGTTGCCTTTGCCACCCAGCCAGGCAATGTCACGGCCGATGGCGGCGGCGAAAACAGCCCGTTCACCATTGCGCTGCTGAAGAATCTCGAGATCCCCGGGCTCAGCATTTCGGATATGATGATCCGCGTCCGCAACGAAACCGAAGCGTTGACGGTTGGCCGTCAAGTGCCGTGGGATCAATCGAACCTGCGTGAGCAGTTCTATTTCACGGAGCAACAGGTACTCGATCCGGGACAGTTGAGCGCAAGCCTTTCACGCATCCTTACGGACCCCGCGGCAAAGAAGAGATTGCAAGTCGAGCTTGCCTCCAATGACCTGCAGACCGCCGTGCTAATCGTCGGACAGACGTTGCGGTCGCTCGAGATTCCGGCACCGTCCGCCAGTTCACCCGAGCCGGTTGGCACACAGGTCGCCAATCTGTCTCCGACCGAAAGGGTTGAGGACGCTCGCCAAAGCGTCGTCTCCGGTCTCGAAACGCTCATTGTCGGCGCATCCATGGGCGAGGCGGACAAAGACAAGACAGCCGATCTTGCGCGCAACGTTCAGACCGAACTTCGTCGCTTGGGTTGCTACCGGATGCAGATTGATGGAGATTGGGGCACGGGTTCAATCCGTGCTCTCACCGACTACTACAAGAATACCAAGCAAGTCGCGGCGACGACGGAGCCGAGCGTCGGACTGCTGGGCGATCTCTTTTTGCGCTCAGGCAGAATCTGCAAGCAGCCGGTCATCGTGAAGGCCAAGCCGGCTAAGATAGCGTCGGACGCCGCCCCTTCACGAAACGGCTCCGTACGGACGACTGCGAAACGCTCGCAGGCCGCCCCGAGACGTCCCGCGCCTCCCCCACCGGACATCAGTGGCGGCATAGGCATTGGTGGTGTGTTTTAGCGAGCCGGTCAGCAATGGGCCGCGCTCGAGTTCCAGATCAGGTGCTGCAGCCCAACAAGATGATCAAGCGTCACGGTAACGAGCGCCACGCTGGAATTCGAGGCGAAAAGCTGCGCGGATGATGAAACTGTCCGACCCCGGCCCCTGAGACGGGCGATCATATGCTGGCGTAATTATTCATTCATATTCGGTGGCTCAGTACAAGGTAGATAGCGGGGACTAACATCAACCAGCCCCCCATTCCCAACACTACCAAAATCGCCACGCGCTCGGTTCGCCTGACAAGGTCGGCAATGTTTTCCTCGTTCGTCAAAGAAACAGCGTCCAGTAGCGCAGGCGCATGATCATCGTTGTCATTTGCCGGTTGGTTTGCGTTGCCACTCTCATTGGTTCTCTGGATCGATGTCATTGTCTTTTGCTCACCAAACATACTGGAAATAGAGGGCCCGCCAGCCACCGAAGCGGCTTGCGGGCCCTATCAGCACAGGAAGGGACGTAGCTGTGCCGATCCACGACATGTCAGCCAAGGAATATGCCGATCACCAAAAATGTGACGGCTGCGGCGAAAGTTGGCGCGAGCAACCAACGCGCTTGGCCAATGCTTTTATCCATCTGCTTTCTCCTGATTTGGAGAAGCAACTAGCCTAGCCCTAAGCCGTTCCGCCTAGTCTCAAGAGATAAGACCATTGCGTTTTGTGATCGGCCTTTGGTCTGGTCAGGATTCCGACTGAAGCCTGATCGAGGAACGTTCGGCCTGCCGACGTGTTCAGTTGCCTGGCGCACAGAAGACTTGTGCTGTCGCCGGAACAACAGGAGAAAAACCATGAAGATCCCCCTTACCAGCACCGCTGCCGCGCTATTGCTTTTGGCCGGCGTCGGCGCAGTTGCGGCACAGGATGTTGTCATCACACCGGAACAGGACACCGTCGTGCGCAAATACGTGAAGAAGCAACCGCTGGCTTCCGTGAACCTTCTCGGACTTGAGCTGAATGTCGGCACGGCTCTGCCGGACACGGTCGAGCTCCATGAGGTCCCCAATGTCAAATACCGGTATGTGGTGATCGACAACCGCACGGTTTTGGTGGACCCGGGCACCCGCAAGATCGTCAAAGTCTACGACTGAGACCTAGAACGAACCCGACCTCCGCCATAGCTGGCGGCGGGTTGGGTATGTCAAATCGCCATTCGGACAGTTGAGATAAACTCCTGAAGTCGAGACGTCGCAACCCCCTCGTGGCGCGCCTGGTGGATCTCTAGAACACGCGCTCAACTCGACTTGGCACAAGGTACTTACTTCCTGGTGATCCAATCCAGCAAGCCAACTTCGACCTGATCGCACCCGGCGTATTCGAGTACCAGGGTCTTAGCCAGATCGCGCCATCGACATTTGGGCGCGTATGTTCCCAACACCAAATCTTTGAACACTGCCCGGAGAACATCGGCATCGAACGCTGAGATAGCGAAGGGAACCGGGTCTGCATCCTCCCAAGCTCGGGAGGTGTCATCGCCATGGCTTTGGCGCAGGCGTTTCAGAAGCTCGCGTGATGTCGCGAGCACGCGTCGGGAGTGATCAATATCGCGCGGAAATGCGGCGCGACGTGGCAGGAAGGTGGCTTCAATAGCCGCCCGCGCAATGTCCGTATGGGTATCGAGCATCGCTGCCTCCCTTAAGCAGTTATCGGGGCTGCACCTTCTTAGGTGCTGAGCTGCGAATCTCAGTCATCAGCCCTTGCTCTCGGAGCCGAGCTGTCTTCGCATCCCGTGCCGCCCGCTCGACCTCGATCGACTCGCGCGCAACATCCGAGGTGCGCTCTTTTCTCTCGTGCCTTTTTTGTCGGTGAACCGTTGCCTTCTCCGCATCGTCGCCCCGATCTGACGGTCCCGCGGTGTTGTCGCACAGAACGATTGTGGCCAGATGCGGGCGACCTGGGAGGTGTTTCACCTGCCGAGCCAGCAGCCGCTGCCGCTCGGGCTGCGACTGTTTTGCGAACCGTCTAAAAGGTTGGACATCATGGCCAAGCCAATCATCCACTTTGAAATAATAGGGCGTGATCCTGCGAACCTGCGCCGCTTTACGCGGAACTCTTCGGATGGGAATTCGAGATCGGCGGATCGGTCTCGCCGCTTGTTCCCGACGCAACTATGGCTTCCTTGCCCCGCCTCCGGGGCTCAATCGGTAGCAGGGGCGTTGGAGGCGGGAGAAATTTTGATCCGGATGTAGTCCCGCTTCTCGGACGTGGTGCGCTTTTCAGAGCCCCCTTTAGAAACTCAATTTCCAAGGCTTGCCGGCCTACCAGCCGCTCCAGCGCTGCGATCCGCGCCTCATAGGTCTGCATCGTGTCGGCCGCCGCCACGTCTTCGTCGAAGGAGCCGGCCTCGTATTTCTGAACCCAGATGCGGATCAGGTTACGCGGCAGTTCGTGCCGCTTGGCGAGACCATGCAGCGTCTCGCCGGACAGGAACTCCTGCACTACCTGACGTTTGAACTCGATGCTGTGCGTGCGATAAGCCACCATGGGCTTCCATCCTTCGAAAGCCCGGCTTCCAAGTCAATTCTGCTTGTTCATCCTGTCCGGTCCGAGGGGCGCACTCCACACATGGGTCTCATTTAGCCGGTATTTGCATCGTCATGACGCAGAGAAGCTCGAACAGGAGGGTGGCACCGGTTAGCGCGGTGACGCCCGAAGGATCGAGCGGCGGCGAGACTTCGACCAGATCGGCGCCGATGATGTCGACGCCGGCCAGCGCTCGGATCATCTTCTGGGCCTCGCGCGTCGTTATGCCGCCGATCTCCGGGGTGCCGGTGCCGGGGGCAAAAGACGGATCGAGCGCGTCGATGTCGAACGAGACGTAGGTCGGCGCGTCGCCGACGATCGAGCGCGCCTCGGCCATCACCGTGCCCACGCCGCGCTCCATGAATTCCTCGATGAAGATGATCCGGATGCCGGCCTCGCGGGCGAAATCGTAGTTTTCCACATCGGAGATCGCTCCTCGGATGCCGATCTGGACCATGCGCTTGGGATCGAGCAGGCCTTCCTCGACGGCACGGCGGAACGGGGTGCCGTGATTATAGCGGTTGCCGAAGAACTCGTCATAGGTATCGGAATGGGCATCGAAGTGAATGAGGCCGGCCGGTTCCTTGGCGATGCCGCGCAGGATGGGCAGCGTGATCAGATGATCGCCGCCGACGACTAGAGACCGGGCGCCGGAGTGGTGGACGTTTTCGAAGAAGGCGCTGATCGTGTCCAGCGAGCCGGGCAGGTCGAGCGGGTTTACAATCACGTCGCCGCAGTCGCCGGCACGCACCTGTTCGAAAGGCGAGACGCCCGTCACATGGTGGACGCGCCGCACCAGGCTGGATTGGTTGCGGATTTCGCGCGGTCCATGGCGCGCGCCCGGCCGGTTGGTGGTGCCGCCGTCGAAGGGGACGCCGATCAGCGCGATGTCGACCTGCTCGGGGGTAGCCATGGGCAGGCGCATGAAGGTTGAAGGGCCGGCAAAACGCGGAACGCTGCCGGAATCGAGTGGCTGGAAATTTGTAATGCTCATGGTCTTGTGTCCTGTTGGCGCATCGGGTCGCTTGACCGCGAGGCGCACTCCGAAGGTGGTGCTATTTCTGTTGGAAGTCGGACCTGTGGGCGTCGCGCCAGGCGTTCTGCTTGCCGGCGCGCTTGGCCGCGAGGCAGAACAGGGCCTCGGCCAGCAGCCGGCCGGCCAGGATGCTGGTGGTGCCGCTGGAAGCATCGAAATCCGGCGATACCTCCACGAGGTCGAACCCAGCAAAGCCGTCGCGGGCCACTATCCTTACGCCGCGAATGATCTCGCGCGAGGTAAGGCCGCCTGGTTCGGGGCTGTTGGTTGCCGGGGCAAAGGCTGGATCGACGCCGTCGATGTCGAGGCTGATATAGAGGCGCGCGCCGTCGGCACTGGCGATGGCGCGTGCGCGTTCGGCAACCGTTTCGATGCCGAGGCGCTCGACTTCCTCCATGGAAAACACGGTGATGCCGAGCTTGCGGTAAAGCGGGGTCCATTCGAGCAGGTTGCGGGGGCCGCGCGCGCCGATGACAACGATGCGGCGAGGGGCCACCTTGTCGAGTTCGGCAATGCGCAGCAGGGGCGAGGCGCGGGTGAGGCGGTCGCCGCCGAAGGATTCGCTGAGATCGAGATGGGTGTCGAAGACGATGAGCCCGACCGGGGTGTCGCCGGCATCGGAGACCGCGCGTACCGCCGGATAGCTGATGCCGTGATCGCCGCCGATGGTCAGCGGCACCGCCCCGTTGACCAGCACCGCGGCAAGCCGCGCTTCGAGGCGGGCGTAGCTGGCGGCATTGTCGCCCGGCACTACATCGATGTCGCCGGCATCGGCGACGGTGATATGGGCCAGCATGTCGAGGTCCCAGTCGAAGCTGTAGCTGCCGTAAAGAAGCGAGTATTTGCGGATTTCCTGCGGGGCGCGGCGGGTCGCGCCGCCGCGAAAGGTGGCGATGCCGTCATAGGGCATGCCCACCACCACAGCGTCGGCGGAAAGACCTGCCAGATCGCGCACATAGGGAAATGCCATGAAGGGTGGCACGTCGCCATACATGCGGGAAACACCTGCCGGGCTCAAACCTTCGCTCATGGTACGGTCCTCCGTCTTGTCGTGTCGATTGTGCCGCTGCCTACTGGCCGGCGGTGGGCTCGCTCTGGAACAGCATGTTGCGCTGTCTCCAAGTGTCGAGGAATTCACGCAAGCGCGGGCTTTGCGGATCGTTGAAGAGTTTGGCGGGCGGGCCCTGCTCGATCACCTTGCCGCGGTCCATGAAGACGACACGGTCGGCGACCTGGGCGGCAAAGCCCATCTCGTGCGTCACCACCACCATGGTGATGCCCTCGACGGCCAGTTGCTTCATGGTGTCGAGAACCTCGCCGACGAGCTGGGGATCGAGTGCGGAGGTCGGTTCGTCGAACAGGATCACATGCGGCTCCATCGCGACCGCCCGGGCGATGCCGACGCGCTGCTGCTGGCCGCCGGAAAGCTGCGAGGGGTAGCGCTCGGCGAAATCCGCGAGGCCGACCTTGGCCAGCGCACGGCGCCCGCTTTCCTTCGCCTTGGCCGCGGGAGCGCGCTTGGAAAGACGCAATCCCAGCGTCACGTTATCCAGCACTGTCATATGCGGCCATAGGTTGAAGTGCTGGAACACCATGCCGACGTTGCGGCGCACGGAATCGATGTTCTGGTCGCTTTCTCGTACCAGTCCTTCGGCACCGCGCTTGTAGCCGAGCAACCGGCCCTCGATCTCGATCTCGCCGCTCGTATATTCCTCGAGGAAGCTCGCGCAACGCAGCAACGTGCTCTTGCCCGACCCCGACGGTCCGATGATGCAGACGACCTCGGAGAGGTTGATGTCGAGCGAGATCCCGGACAGGGCCGCGAATGTGCCGAAATCCTTGGTCAGATTCCGGATCTTGATGACGGGCTCGGTGGTTTCAGTGGCCATCGTTTATTCCCAAATTGGTGGTTGAGCGGCCTAGAACCGCACCCGGCGCTCAACATATTTGCCGAGCTGCGCGACTGCCTCGACCAGCAGCCAGTACAGTAGGGCGGCGGCGAGATAAGGTTCGATGACCGCGTAGGTCTCGTTGACGAATTGCGTCGTGTTCTTGGTCAGCTCGGCAACGGTGATGATGGACAGCACCGCGGATTCCTTGATGAGGATGATGATCTGGTTGACCATCGGTGGCGTGATCATGACCAGCATCTGCGGCAGCTTGATATGGCGGATGATCTGCGTGCCTGAGAGCCCGGCCATGCGCGCCGCCTCGATCTGGCCTTTGGAGATCGACTGGAAACCGGAGCGGAAGATTTCGGCGAAATAGGCGGCACCATAGAAGCCGAGGCCGAAAACACCCACCGCTTCGGCACTCAGCCGGAGGCCTATGCTCGGGCCGCCATAATAGAGCACGAACAGCAGGATCAGGATCGGCAGGCCGCGCATGATCTCGATATAGGCACGAACGGCCCAGCGCAGTGGCGTGAACGGCGTGCTCTCGAGGCAGGCGAGCAACAGGCCGATCGCCAGTCCGAGGGCTGTGGCAAGTGCGCAGATCCAGGCCGTCGTCGCCAGGCCGGCCAGCATCAGCGGTCCGTATTGCACCCATAGGTCGAAGAATTGCGCCATGGCTCAGGCCCTCTGCGCCAGCCGTTGCTCGGCCATGCGGCCGATCAGCGACAGAAGGAAATTGATGACGATATAGATGACGGCGGCGGTGATGTAGATTTCGAACGGGCGATAGGTGGTCGCGACGATCTGCTGGCTTACCCGCATCAGTTCCGTCACCGCGATGACGGAGACCAGCGATGAGTTTTTCAGGATGCTGATGGTCTCATTGACCAGCGACGGGATGACGAGGCGCAATATCTGGGGCACGAGTATATGCTGGCGCCCCGCCCATTTGCGTATGCCTACCATGCGCGCCGCCTCCAGTTGCCCTGGTGGAATGGCCAAAAGTCCGCCGCGAAATATCTCGGCCTGGAAGGCGATCGTGTTCAGGGTCAGCGCGAGGATGGCCGCGAGGATGGGCGCTACATTGATGCCGATGAGCGGCAGCAGATAATAGATAATCAGCAACTGCACGAGGATGGGCGTGCCGCGCCACACGCTTTGATAGATGCGCGAAAAGCAGCGCAGCCACGTCTTCTTCGAGGTGAGGCCGAAGCACAGGACGAGGCCGAGCGGCATGCCGAGGATGATGGCGACGCCCGACACCAGGATGGTCATGCCCGCGCCCCAGAGCATGATGGGCAGGTTGTTCTGGATGAGGGCGAACATTGCCAAGTCGTCAGACCTTATGGACTTGAGGCCAGGCTTGCAGCCTGTGCGTTGTTAGGCAGGCGAGGCTGGAAAGCCTCACCTTTATCCGGGCGTTGGATGCCGACTCGTCAGCTCTTGGGTTCGGGCAGAGCGTCCGTCGGCAGTTTCATGGTGAAGCCGAACCACTTTTCCTGAAGTTTGGCCATGGTTCCATCGGCGGCGAGCTTGCGGAACTGGTCATCGATGAAGTCGGCAAGCGCCTTGCTGTCGTCGTCCTTGCGGAAGGCCCAGCTGAAATAGGTCGGGTCCCCGAACGTTGTGCGGATGGTTTCGAAGACGTCGCCGCGCTGCGTCTGCAGGTAGAGCAGATTGGGCAGGGAATTCACGACGGCATCCGTGCGCCCGGCAGCGAGATCGGCATAGGCTTCATTGAAGTCGACATAGGTCTGGATGTTGGCGATCGGCGCCAGGCCTTTTGCCTTTAAATTCTCGGAAAAAGCCTCGGTGCCCTTGAGCTGTGCCGAGCCGGCCTGCGTGCCGACATTTTTGCCGCTCAGGTCTTCGGGCGTGTTCAAGGCGGCGTCGCCTTTGCGCTTGACGTAGGAGAACGACGCGTCGGCGATTGGCAGAGACAGCCTGTAGGTATCGTAGCGCTGTTTGTTAACGGTGACGGAGGTTATGATGGCATCGAACTTCTCCGTCTGCAAACCGGGCAGCAAGCCCTGGAACGGCAGGTCGAGCCGGTTCACCTTCACGTCCGGCAGCGCCTTCATGACTTCTTCGAAGAGGTCAACTCCGTAGCCTACGATCTTGCCGTTTTCGACATATTCGAACGGCGGGTAGCGGGCCTCGGACGCGATGGTGATTTCCCCCTTTGCCTTGATCCGATCCAGAAGATCGGAGGCGGTGGCAATGCTCGCCACGGCGAGCGAGAGCGACGCGGCCAACAGCGTCGAAGTGCACAGTTTCAAAGCGGATCGCATAACTTCCTCCAGTTTCGTATGTTCCCGTTTATTATGGATTATTTGGAGTCCGAGGCTTCTGTACGCGCTCAGGAATCTCGCATGCGTGACGAGCCTTAAACCTCCAGGTCGTCAGCCGGCTGCAATGCCGGCCCGATTGTTTGCTTCCCCAGTGGCATGACGGCACGGCACCATCTGGTAGGGCAGCATGGCAGGATTGAATCTTTGATAAACATGGAAGGAATAGACTATACATCGAAGTTGACGATGTAAGGCTGATACCCAACACCGTCTGAGAGGCTCAAGGAGGAGTGTCAGAATGCGTCTGTCGGTTGCCGACATTCGTGCGCTCAGGGTTTTCCGCTCGGTGGTCGAGCATGGCGGATTTACCGGAGCACAGCTTGCTTTGGCGATGAGCCAATCGACGATCAGTTTCCAAATCAACGCGTTGGAGGAACGGCTGGGGTTTTCGCTATGCCAACGCGGCAGGCGCGGCTTCGAACTGACCGATAGAGGCACCGCGGTCTATGAATATTCCCATTCGCTGACTTCAGCGCTGTCGGCGTTCGAGATGCAACTGGGCGAACTGCGCTCCAAGGCGACGGGTGTGCTGCGCGTCGGGATCGTCGATGCCACCGTTACCGATTCAGCCCTGGGCCTCGATGACGTCATTCATCAGTTTATCAAGAAAGCCAGCGAAGTCGATCTGCGCATCACCATCGGCTCGCCTGAACAGCTTATCGCGGAAACCGCCAAGGGCGGGATCGACTTCGCGATCTCCCCCCGCATCAAATTGCTGCCCGGCTATTCGCAGACCGAGTTCCATTATGAAATCAACTCGCTCTACTGCAGCGAGCGCCACCCGCTGTTTTCCCGCAAGCTGGTGACAAAGGCTGATGTGGAAGCATCGCAGATGGTGGTGCGCCCTTATGCCAACAAGTCGGAATTGCAGCATTTCCCCAACGCGCATGTCGGCGCCTATGCTTCGAATATCGAGGCGCAGGCAATGTATATCCTGAGCGGCCACTTCGTCGGCTATCTGCCGGATCACATGACCGTCACGTTTAGACAGAACAACCGGCTTAAGGCGCTGCTTATTCCCGAGGCGCAGATCCGCTCGCCCTTCGTCATCATCGCGCCAAAGCACAAGAAAGCGTCGCTGTCGCAGAGGATTTTTTTTCAGGAACTGCGCAAAAGGGTGGGGAGTGCCGAAAAATCGGCCGGAAAAGGGCAAGCCGCCGACGCAAAAAACAAGATGCCCAAGGTACGCGGCATGTAAAAACTCCTTTATGCATTGATCCCGAAAAGCGGGAGCCGCTTTTCGGGATCAATGGTCTGGATGCTGGGCTGCGCTTTAAAGGCGCGGCGCCTTGGCGTCGATCCGATAATGCGCTTCGGTTGGAACGCAGCCTTGACCGTTTACCGGAATGAGGTCCTGGGGGCAGGCTGAGAACGCGACGATCAAATCCATTTCCGCGCACATCGACACATAGGAGCCCGGTCCCGCCACCGGTGCCTCGAAGGTGACCGAACCGTCTTCGCCGACGGGAATGTTCATGAACAGGTTGAGCGGCGAAGGGGTTTCGGGTGGCGTCAGCCCGACCGCGCCGAGGGCCGTCGCCAGATTGTCGGTGCAGTTGTCATGGTGCCCGACATGGCCCAACTGCTGGTAGCGATAGCGGTCGCAGGCGGCGATCAGCGTATCGTGCACGCCACCCGACGTGTCCTGTATCAGGGTCAGCATCGGACGCCGCCTGTTGCTGCACAGCGTGTCGCCGTTCTTCGGGTTCACCTTGAGCATGGCTCCACGACTGTGCTCCATCGACATGAATTCCGCGATATCGTCGGCGCAGAAGGCCCAGGTGTCCACCACCTGGGTGCCGTGGGTGTTGATGACGGTGATCACCTGGCCTTGGGCAACGCGCGTCGCCACGCCCTGGCGGGCAGGAATGACGTGAACCTGACCGTTACTTGCGTTTGTTGGCATCGTTGAATTCCTTTCGTTCAGCGTCCGCGCGCTTCGTGTTCGACGAAGATATAGCCGAGAAAGTTCAGGAGTACCTGTGCTGCGAGAAAGCCGGTGATGCCCGAAGGGTCGTAGGCCGGGGCCACCTCGACGAGGTCGATGCCGACGACGTCGCCGCGCTTCACAAGGCCCCGGAGCATTTCCATTACTTCATAATACAGGAAGCCGCCATGGCTAGGCGTGCCAGTGCCCGGCGCAATCGACGGATCGAAACCGTCGATGTCGATCGTCACATAGTAGCGTACGCCTTCCGGAATGGTCGCCAGAACACCTTCGACCCCGAGCTTGCGCGCCTGGCGGACGGAAAGGATCGTCGAGCCGCGTTGGCGCGCATCCTCGTAACCGTCGCGGGCGGTCGAGGAGACGTTGCGGATGCCGATCTGGCTGAGGCCGCTAACATGCGACTGTTCGGCCGCGCGGCGCATCGGATTGCCGTGTCCTTCGCGCACGCCATGACGCACGTCGACAAAGTCGAGATGCGCATCGATCTGCACGATGTGAATGGGGCCATGTTCGCTGAACGCCCTGACGCAGGGAATGTTGATGGCATGGTCGCCGCCCAGAACGACGGGCAGCGCTCCGCGTTCAAGAATCTTGCGGACCGCCATTTCCGTATTCGCGTGGCTGGCCACGGTATCGGTATGCACGATATCTGCGTCGCCTATATCGACGATCCGCACCTTGTCGAGCGGCAGATAGATCTGGTCGTCCTCATGGTCGTAAGCGCCGGCATGACCGAAGGAAAACAGCGTCGAGGCCTCGCGGATGGCGCGGGGGCCGAAACGTGCACCGGAGCGGTACTGGGTCCCCATGTCGAAGGGCACACCCAGCACGGCGACATCCGCGTCGATCTTGTCCCAATCAAGGCAGATCGGCCGTTTACCGAAGGTGCTAAGCCCAACGAAGGGGAGATCGAGCCGCCCACCCTCATACCCGTGTCCAGACATCGAGACTCTCCCTTTCGGATAACCCTCACGCCATCCGGCAGCGACCTTCGATATGAGCCGAAGCGCTTAAGCTGGAGTGAAGCACGACAGGCCTGCGGTCTGTCTGCCTCGTGGCTAGCATGGTCCCGCCACTCCTATCCATCACGAGTATCGGGCGTTCATATCGATTTATCCGGAAATTGGCCGTATTAGGGTTAGAACAAGAGCAGCCCGAAATCGATGGAAGGAAGACTCCCGCTCCGCCGGTGAGCGCTGTCGTTCGAGCTTGCTGTGCCCGAGCAGCACCTGGATGACGCTGATGTCGACATCCTGCTCAAGCAGGTGAGTGGCGAAGCTGTGCCGGAGAGTATGCGGGCTGAGAACGTTCTCACCGCTCCCAAAGCAATATCTCTTGTCAGCCGAGATTTGACGGCCGCGTCTCGCTATTGACGCACAGCTGAAGCAGGCCTACTGGTACATATACCGGACCACTAGACCTCTTCGGATGTAAGGACGGATGGACCTACGAGCGATTCTGACCGACGACGGGAGTGCGCTTGGCGGCGTGCCGAAGCATTCGATGAAGGACTTCGTCGTCCAGAAGATCGCGACATTCATTGCGACCGGCATTCTTGACGTGGGGGACCCGTTGCCAAGCGAGCGTGAACTTGCGGGCGCTTTGTCGGTAAGCCGCGAGACGGTGCGCGGTGCGATCCTAATCCTTTCCACAAAGGGCATCCTTTCCGTCGCCCAAGGCACGCGGACAGTGGTGGCCTCGACGGAAGTCGGGGAACTCGCGGTCCAATCGGCCCGCTATCGCGACATTTCCAGATACAGTCTTGACGACGTGCATGAGGCGCGGTTGCTGATCGAAGATCAGGTGGCGCGGGCCGCGGCTGTCCGGGTTGAAGCCGCGACGCTCGAGACCCTGCAAAAATCGATCGAGGCGCAGGAAGCGGCGATCGACGATCCCGTTCGCTTCCTCATTTGCGATCGCGAATTTCACACGGCCATCTATCGGGCGGGCGGCAATGCCGCGCTGGCGGATATCGCCGCCGATCTCTATTCCTACCTTCTCGACCATCGGCGGCGAGCAGTCGCCCAGCCTTCAAGCATCGCAACGAGCATCGCCGATCACCGTGCCATTCTTGCGGGACTTGAGGCGCGCGATTCCGAGGCGGCCGCAAGGGCCTTCGCGGTCCACGAAACACGCATCTACACCACGACCAAGCAGCTTTTAACGCAATCCGCTCGAAAGGGATAAGAATAGGGGCGGATTGCCGGGCAACCATGCAGCACAACAGGAGGAGTTCCCATGCTGACAAGACGCCTTTTTGCCACCGCAGCCCTCGCGGGCGTTGTCGCGCTGACCGGCATTGCCGGGACGGCGACCGCCGCTCTCGCCGAATCCAAGGAGTTGGTCTATCTGACTCCAGGCCTTGATCTTGCCTTCTGGCGATACCTCTCCAAGGGCATCGAGAATGTCGCAACCAAGGGAGGCTACACCTATCAGGCGCTGGATTCGGGCAACAATGCCCAGACCCAGCTTAAAAATGCCAAGGACGCGATCGCCCGCGGCGTCGCCGGGATCATCATCTCTCCGACAGACAGTTCAACCGCGCCGGCCGTGCTCGATCTCGCCAAGCAGGCAAACATTCCCGTGGTCATCGCCGACATCGGCACGGACAGCGGCGACTATGTGTCCTTCATCATCTCTGACAATTATCAGGGCGCGAACGGCGTCGGCAAAGCGCTGGCCGAGGCAATGAAGGCCGCCGGCAAGCAGGACGGCAGCGTGGGCATTGTCGGCATCAGCCAGGCCCGCCTCAACGGCCAGGCCCGCACCAAGGGCTTCAAGGACGCGATGACAGAGGCTGGCATCACCAAGGAAGCCGGGCTGCAGCAGATGCAGACCTACACCGCGGACGAAACCTTCAAGTTCACGCAGGATATGACGACCGCGAATCCGGACATGAAGGGCCTCTTCGTCCAGACCGACGGCCCGACGCTGGGCGCCTTGCAGGCAATCAAGGCGGCCCGCCTCACCGGCGACGTGCTGGTCGCCGGTTTCGACGGCGTGCCGGAATTCGTGCCGTTGCTGCAGTCGGGCGAACTGGTCGTTTCGGGCATGCAGCAGCCGTATCTGATGGGCCAGGAATCGGGACGCGCGATGGTCGACCATCTCGGCGGCAAGACTCCCGAAAAGAAAATCCTCGTGCCGATCAAGATCGTGACCAGCAAGAACATCGAGCAGGAGCTTCCAACCATCAAGGAAACGGTCTTCGCCAACGAGATGTAATCGGGGCCTGGCCGACATAGGCCGTCCGGGGGCAACCTCCCCCGGACGCTTTATTCGTACCACTTGGAGTGTGTCCTCGGATGGTAGACAGCAGCAAGATTCCCGAGCCGCTTCTCGTGGCTCGTGGCGTCACCCGCCTGTTTGGGAACGCCTACGCGCTCAGCAACGCGTCGATAGCGCTCTGCCGGTACGAGATCTGCGGATTGCTGGGCGCGAACGGCGCGGGAAAATCGACGCTGTCACGGATCGTTTGCGGACACCTGCCGCCTTCGTCGGGCGAGATACTCTTCAAGGGTGCTCCCTTGACCGTCGGATCCGCGCGCGACGCGCTGCGTTCCGGCATTGCCCTCGTGGCACAGGAAACCAGCCTGGCGCCCGACATGAGCGTGCTGGAGAATATCTTCCTGCCCAGCTACGCGATGCCGGGCCGTCTGTCTTTCAGCCAGTTGCGACACAGGGCGCAGACCATCCTGTCGGAACTTGGCCACGACCACGTACTGCCACTCGACATCGAGGTGCGCCGGCTCTCGGCAGCGCAACGCCAACTCGTCGAAATAGCCAAGGCGCTGGCCCTCAACGCCGATCTTGTCATCTTCGACGAGCCGACGGCCTCCCTCTCGCCGATCGAGGTTGACCGGCTGTTCGAGATCATGGGGCGGCTGAAAAACAGCGGGAAGGCACTCGCCTTCGTGTCGCATCGGCTCGAGGAGGTCTTCGCAGTCACCGATCGCGTCACAATCCTGCGCGAGGGCAAGACCGTGGCCGAAAGCGTGCCCACGGCGGGGCTCACGCAGGCCGACGTCATCCGCCACATGGTGGGACGCGACATCGGAAATGTGTATCGAAAGGCCGTCTCGCGAGTGACCACTAACGAGCAGCCGGTGGCTCTGGAGGTAATTGGGCTCAAAGCCCCGCCTTTCGTGCGTGACGTCTCGTTCACGGTGCGCAGGGGTGAAATTCTCGGCCTCGGCGGGCTTGTCGGAGCTGGACGCTCGGAGAGCGCCGAAGCGATATTCGGACTGCGCCACCGCAGCCGCGGGCGCGTCCTTGTCGGCGGCAAGGAGATTGCCCCCAACAGCCCTATCGCGGCAATCCGCGCCGGTCTCGGAATGGTCGCCGAGGACCGGCGGGCCCAGAACATCGTGCCCGACATGACGGTCGGCGAAAATCTCTTCCTCGCCCAGATGGGCAAGCACAGGGGTTTCGGGCGAGGCCATTCGGCGCGCCGCAAGCAGGCCAGCGAGCTGATTTCGCGTCTCGACCTTCCGACCGACCGCATGGATGCAAACCTTCTGCACTTCTCCGGCGGCATGCAGCAGAAGATCATTATCGCGCGCTGGCTGCTGATCGAGCCCGAAGTGCTCATCCTCGACGAGCCTACGAAAGGCGTCGACATAGGGACACGCCAGGCAATCTACGAACTGCTGCGCGAGGTGGCCGAAAGGGGGATAGCCGTAGTCGTGATCTCCTCAGATTTCCAGGAATTACTGGGGATCTGCGAGCGGGTCGTCGTGGTGAGTGACGGCTATACCATCGCCGACCTGCCCGCCTCGCGACTGAGCGAAGAGAGCCTGACGCTGCTCGCCGCGCCCCGAAGCTCAGCCGAGCGCAACACGGCATTCCTGCGCGATCTTGTCGCCGGCCATGGCGGCACGGCATTTTGGGGATTGATCGACGACGACCGGTTCGTCTGCCTCGCCCTCGCCGAGGGTACGCCGGGTGCAACGATGGGACTCGCGGCCGGGCATGTCTATCTTGCGCAGGAGACGGCAATCCCCCTCGCGCTTGGAAGGCGTCAACCCGGCATCGTGACCGAGAATGACGGCCGCTCTACCTTGCTTGCACCACTGTCCAATCGCCGAGGGCACGATCTGGGATGGATCGGGCTCAGCCTGCCGGCCGGCTCCAGGCTGCCGGACGCCGGGGCCCTGTCGGCCCGGATCGCCGGCCTGTTCGATACACCTCAAGACGAAAAGATCGACGCATGAACGCGCCCACACGATCCTTTGCGATGCCCAGATTCGCCAGCACGCTTGAGTTCCGGATGCTCTGCCTCGCCATGGTGCTTGCGGTGATCCTGTCGTTCATCTCGCCGCACTTCTTCACCGAGCGGAACATGTTCAACATACTCGACCAATCGGTGGTGCTTGGCATAGTTGCCGTCGGCATGACCCTGGTGATCCTGACTGGCGGCATCGACCTTTCCGTCGGGTCGGTCGCGGGCGTGACCGGCATCATCCTCGCCCTACTCCTGAAGGAATTCCCCATTCCGGTGGCGATCGCGCTCGCCATAGGTTGCGGCGCCCTGATCGGGCTTTTCTCCGGCGTTCTCATCGCAGTGTTCGGCCTGGCGCCCTTCGTGGTGACGCTCGGGGTCATGGCGATGGGGCGCAGTCTCGCCTACATCGTGTCGGGACAGCGCTCGATTTCGGGACTGCCCATGGGGCTGCAGAATATCGTCTACACGAACCTGCTGGGCATCCCCGCCAACGTCATCTTCCTCATCGCGCTCTACCTCGCCACCTGGGCGTGGCTGACATATTCCAAGGGCGGGCGAACCATCTACGCGGTCGGCTCGAACATCGAAGCCGCCCGGGCGGCCGGCCTCAACACCCTCTTCTACTCGATCTTTCCCTACGTGGCGTCCGGTGCCCTTTCGGCGACGGCGATGACCTTTTCGCTGGCGCAGATCATGTCGGCTGACCCGATCGGGGGGAACCAGCTTGAACTCGACGCCATCGCGGCCGTGGTCATCGGTGGCGCGAGCCTCTACGGCGGACGAGGCACGATATTCGGCACGCTGATGGGGGTTCTGATCATGGTGATGATCCGCAATGGCCTCAACCTGCTCGGCGTCTCGCCGTTCTGGCAGGGGACCGCCATCGGCGCCATCATCATCCTCGCCTTGCTGGCCGAGCGCCTCATCACCTGGAAATCGCGCCGCGTTTGAGACCGGGAGAATCCTATGACACAGTCCGATCCTTCCCGCGCCGTCCGCCTCTACGGCACCGAAGAACTACCGGCAGAGGAGCGGCTACTGAGCGCCGGGCCCCTCAGCGTGCTTTTCGACGGCGCGAACCTGCGCGACTGCCGCATGCATGGCGAAGAGGTGATCCGCGCAATCTCGTTCGTGGTACGCGACAAGGACTGGGCGACGCTCATTCCGAAGATCACCGACCTGGTCGTCGAAAAGGACGACGATCGCTTTCGTGTGGCCTATCGCGCAAGCGTTGCCAGCAAAGGCGAGACCTTCGGCTATGACGTGGGCATCGCTGGTACCGCGGCAGGCGTTCTGACCTATTCGGCTCGCGGAACCACGCCGACCGGGCTTCTCACGAACCGGACCGGCTTTGTCGTCCTGCATCCCATAGAGGGCATAAGCGGCGCGGCCGCCACGATCACGCACACAAGCGGCGAGAGGGTCGAGACACGGTTTCCTGTGGAGATCGATCCGGTGCAGCCGATGATGGATCTGCGTGAAATCTCGCACCGTACTCCCGGCGGGCTGGAGGTCAGCTGCCTTATGGAGGGCGACGCGTTCGAGATGGAGGACCAGCGGAACTGGACCGACGCCTCCTACAAGACCTATGTTCGTCCCCTCGCTCTGCCCTGGCCATACAGGATCGAGCCCGGCGAGGTCGTCGAACAGAAGATCACCCTGACCGTCAAGGGCTCTCCCAAGGGTCCGTCGCGTCAGGCGGGAGGCATCGCCGCCCTGACGCTCGGCGAGGCGGCGGACGCGATTCCACCTCTCGGCGTCGGATTGCATCCCGATGACGCTTCGGCCGCATTGCGGCATGTCGAGACGCTTGCCCAGCTCGGCGTCGCCCATGTCATCTGCCATTACGATCCGCGGCTCGGCCATGATGCCGAAACGCTGGCGAGGCAGGTCGAGATCGCCATCGCAATGGGCGCCCAACCCTGGCTCGAAGCAGTGGTCGAGCATGCCGACGATGCTGGCGCCGCGGCGGAAATCGACTCCCTGGGCAAGGTGGCCGCGAGGCTCGATCATCGCTTCACGACGGTTCTGGTGTCGCCCGCACCCGATCTTAAATGCACGCTGCCCGGCAGCATCTGGCCGCCAGCGCCGGATGCGGCGAAGCTCTATACGGCCGCGCGCGCGGCCTTCCCCGGATCTCGCATCGGCGGAGGCATGTTCAGCTTCTTCACCGAGCTCAACCGCAAACGTCCCCCGGCCGAGGCGATAGACCTCGTGACATTCACGACGGCGGCGATCTTCCACGCTGGTGACGACCGCTCCTTGATGGAGACGCTCGAATGCCTGCCGCATATTGCCAGGACCGTGCCGGCGATCGCCAAGGGCCGCCCATATTCCGTTGGGCCGTCCGCAATCGGGTTGCGCGACAATCCCTATGGTGAAGCGCCGGTCGCCAATCCCGCCAACATCCGGCAGGCGGTCAATTTCAATGATCCGCGCCAGCGGGGCGTCATGGGAGCGGCCTGGAACCTCGGCTACTTCGCCGCCTTCGCGGAAGGCGGCGCGGCGGCCATCGCGCTCGGCGCCGCGGTCGGCCCGTTCGGCGTCCTCTCCGTGCCGACGTCATTTCCGCAGCCCTGGTTCGAAGGCAAGGGCGAGCTCTATCCTGTCTGGCACATCGTGCGAGGCCTGGCGAAGCTCAAAGGCTGCCCGCTCCGTCCGCTGCGATCGTCCGTCCCTGGCGCAGTGCGAGGGATCGCGGCGGTTACCGAAAAAGGCACCGAGCTGTGGTTATGCAACCCCTCGCCCAACGCGCTGGAGGTGCGCCTCCCCGAAGGCTTCGCGCGCGCTGCAATTCTTGACGCCTCATCTTTCGTCGCGGCATCGCGCCAACCGGATCTGCTCGATCGGCTGACGCATGACGGAACGCAAACCCTGTCGCTCGAAGCCTACGCAGTCGTGCGCGCGCTCAGGCAGGTCTGAAGCGGCATCACAAACCAGTCCCGGAAGAGAACGGAGCATCCATGCATATACTCATCATTGGCGCTGGTGGAATGATCGGCCGCAAACTCGCGGCCGAGCTTTCGCGGACAGCATCGCTTGGAGATCGAAGGATCGACCGGATGACGCTGGCGGACGTGACGAAGCCGCCGGTGCCAACCGGTGACATAGGTTTTGTCGAAGCCATTGCCGCCGATATTTCCGCTCCCGGCGCAGCGCAGGATCTGGCCGCGCGCCGCGCGGATGTGATCTTCCATCTCGCGGCCATCGTGTCCGGCGAAGCGGAACGCGATTTCGAGAAGGGCTATCGCATCAATATGGACGGCACGCGCGCTCTTTTCGAGGCGATCCGGCTGGAAGGAACCCGGCGGAAATATATCCCCAGGCTGGTGTTCACCTCCTCGGTTGCTGTCTATGGCGCGCCTCTGCCCGACCCTATTCCCGACGACTACATCCTTGCCCCGCTGACCAGCTACGGCACCCAGAAGGCGATATCCGAGCTGTTGCTGGCCGACTACTCGCGCCGCGGCTTCCTCGACGGCGTCGGGATACGCCTGCCGACGATCGTCATTCGGCCCGGCACTCCCAACGCGGCAGCCTCGGGCTTCTTCTCCGGCATCCTGCGCGAGCCACTCGCCGGGCAGCGCTCCGTGCTGCCGGTGAAGGAGACCGTCAAGCATTGGCTGGCGAGCCCGCGCTCGGCGGTAGCCTTCCTCATCCATGCCGCGATGCTCGATACATCCGCGCTGGGCGCCCGGCGCACGCTGAACATGCCGGGTGTCGCGGCCACGGTCTCCGACCAGATTGCCGCGCTCCGCCGCGTGGCAGGGGCCGAAGCCGAGGCGTTGATAGACCGCACGCCGGACGAGGCGATCGAGGCCATTATTGCTGGGTGGCCGAAATCCTTCACGCCCAGGCTGGCCACCAGTCTGGGCTTTGTGGCCGAAAGCACGGTCGACGAACTGATCGCGGTTTACCTGGCGGACGACGCCCCTCGAACCACCCCTTGAGGCAGCGCACGATCGCGGGCATTTCGTGAAAGTTGAATGTGGGAAATTCCGATGCTTCTCGGTTGCATAGGCGATGATTTCACCGGGTCTTCCGACCTGGCCAACACGCTTGCCAAGGGGGGCATGCGCACGGTCCAGTACAACGGGGTTCCCAACACCGCCTCCGACCGCTCGGTTGACGCGGGCGTCGTTGCCCTGAAGACCAGAACGATATCCGCCTCGGAGGCGGTGAAGCAGTCGCTCGCGGCGTTGGAGTGGCTTCGACGCCAAGGCTGCCGCCAATATCTGTTCAAGTACTGCTCGACATTCGACTCGACGCCCGAAGGCAATATCGGTCCCGTGCTGGACGCTCTTGGCGACGCGTTGGGAGCGGCACGCGCGATCGTCTGTCCGGCGTTTCCCGCAACCGGCCGGTCGATCTACCAGGGGCATCTTTTCGTCAACGATCGGCTGTTGAGCGAATCCGGCTTGGAGAAGCATCCGCTTACGCCGATGACGGATCCCGATCTGCGGCGTTGGCTTGCGCGACAGACCGCGCGCGGGATCGGCCATGTCCCCTACGATGTCGTAGCGGGAGGCGCCCTCCCGATCAGGGATGCGCTGGAGGCAGCATCCGCCAGGGGCTCTCGCTACGTCGTGGTCGACGCCATCCAGGACAAGGACCTTATCGCCATTGGCGAGGCTGCCGAAGCCGATGTCCTGCTCAGCGGCGGTTCGGGAATAGCGCTGGGACTTCCGGCCAACTTTCGTCGGGCCGGGTTGATCGGCACGGCGGCCACGCATTGGAAGGGAATACAGGGGCCGGCGGCCGCGCTTTGCGGTTCGTGCTCGACCATGAGCCGGCGCCAGATTGCCGAGCACCGGAAAAGCCATCCGACGCGCGTTGTGGAGGTGGATGCGGTCGTGGACGGCACGGCGAATCCTGTTGAATATGCCGAGTGGGCGATCGACCGCCAGCACCACGGCTTGCCACTGGTGTTCTCGTCGGCCGAGCCCGAAGCCGTCGCCGCCGCACAGAACCGCTACGGGAAGGAGCGCGTCGCGACGGCGGTTGAAGATTTTTTCGGCGAACTGGCGCGTCAGCTTTCGGCGCGTGGCGTACGCCGGCTGGTTACGGCGGGCGGCGAGACATCGGGGGCCGTCGTATCGGCGCTCAACATTTCGTCATTCGAGATCGGACCGGAGATCGACCCCGGTGTTCCGGCGTTGAAGGCCCGTGACCCGGATATGGTGCTCGCCCTTAAATCGGGCAATTTCGGCTCGGCCGGGTTCTTCGAAAAGGCAGCCGACGTCCTTACGGGAGGCGTTCTACGATGAGCGATGAAACAAGACTCAGGGATCAGATGTGCAGCATCGCTGCGTCCATGTTCGCGCGGGGCCTCACTGCGGGAAGCTCGGGGAACATCTCCGCCCGCCTCGGCGACGGTCGGCTGCTCGTCACGCCGACAGGATCGTCCTTTGGCGCGCTCGACCCCGCCCGCCTGTCGCTCTTCGACGCTGAGGGACGGTTCCTGGACGGCGACAAGCCGACGAAGGAGATGCCGCTGCATCAGGCGTTCTACGAGACACGCGGCGCGCGCACCGGAGCGGTCGTCCATCTTCATTCGACCCATTCCGTCGCGGTTTCGCTTCTGCCCGACATCGATCCCGACAGCGTCTTCAAGCCGCTGACGGCCTATTCGGTCATGCGGCTGGGAAAGGTGAAACTGCTGCCCTACATCCGGCCCGGCGACCCGGCGATGGGAGACGCCGTGCGCGGACTCGCCGGGAAACGGTCGGCCGTATTGCTGGCCCACCACGGACCCGTCGTCGCCGGCAAGGATCTCGAAGCCGCCGCCTATGCGATGGAGGAACTTGAGGAAACGGCCAAGCTCACGCTTCTCACCCAGGGCTTGCGGCCCAAGATCCTCGCGGCTCCTCAAATTCGCGAGTTAGTGGAACACTTTGACGTGGAGTGGGACGACTGATGCAACTTTCGGCCAATCTGGGATTTCTCTTTCGTAACCTAGCGCTTCCGGATGCGATCCGCGCGGCCAAGCGGCGCGGTTTCGCGGCGGTCGAGATGCATTGGCCGTACGATACCGACGCATCGGTGGTCGCGGCGCTGCTCGCCGAAACCGGTCTTCCGCTGCTTGGCATCAACACGGCCCGGGGGGATGTTGGGGCGGGTGATTTCGGCCTCTCCGCGCTGCCGGGCCGTGAAACGGAAGCGCGCGCGGCGATCGACCAGGCGATTGAATGGGCAGCCGTAACAGGCTGTCGCAACATCCATGTGATGGCAGGAAGGGCAATCGGTGACGAAGCCTTCGCGACGTTCACCGGCAATTTGCGGTACGCTTCGAAGGCGGCGGCACGGCACAACATCGGCATATTGATCGAGCCTCTGAACCCGCGCGATGCGCCGGGCTATCTCCTCTCGGACCTTTCCACCGCATTGCGTGTGATCGATGCGACAGACGGTGCGGTAAAGGTAATGTTCGACTGCTATCACATGCAGATCATTCAAGGCGATTTGCTTAACTCGGTAAGGCAATTTTCCGACAAGATCGGCCATATCCAATTCGCCGCCGTACCGGATCGTAGCGAGCCCGATCACGGCGAGGTGGACTATGGCTGGCTCCTGCGCGCAATCGCGGACGCCGGCTATGATGGTGCATTCGGCGCCGAATATCGCCCCGTCACCGATTCCTTTGCTTGGATGAAGCGCTTCGACCACTAGAGGCCTGAGTGCGCGTGCTTGGCGCGGCACGCTTTCGGCCCCGGTGGAGCCGATATCCACGCCAGACAGGAGGCGTGAGAACACCCGGTCGATAGCGGATCTGCCGCGTTCGGGATGACCTAGGCTAGAAAGCCGGCCTTGCGTTCGAGGGGCCAATGCGACTGCCACGGTCATATGCTGCTATGCTGCGATCAGGGGCAAATGTCCCCTTTCAGAAGTTTGCAGTGCAAGTCTGTTGGACTGATATACGGCGCGAAGACGTCGTTCGCGTCATCAGCCGGGGTTGGCGATCTTCTCTGCGCACCGATTGTGGCTGATTGTCCCAGATAGGATTTACATTTATTATCAGACAGCTACGTCGCAGATGGGCGTGTTTTCGGCGGCGTTTGGGTGGGTCTGAATCATTCCCACTCGATTGTCCCCGGCGGCTTCGACGTCACATCATAGACCACGCGGTTGATGCCGCGGACTTCGTTGATGATGCGGGTGGCGGCGGCGCCCAGGAAGGCCATGTCGTAGTGATAGAAATCTGCCGTCATGCCGTCGACCGAGGTGACGGCGCGCAGCGCGCAGACGAATTCGTAGGTGCGGCCGTCGCCCATGACGCCGACCGTCTGCACCGGCAAGAGCACGGCGAAGGCCTGCCAGATGGCGTCGTACAGCCCCGCCTTGCGGATCTCGTCGAGATAGATGGCGTCGGCCTCGCGCAGGATCTCCAGCTTCTCGCGCGTGATGCCGCCGGGGCAGCGTATGGCAAGGCCCGGGCCCGGGAACGGGTGGCGGCCGATGAAACTCTCGGGCAGGCCGAGTTCCTTGCCGAGCGCGCGGACCTCGTCCTTGAACAGTTCGCGCAGCGGCTCGACCAGCTTCATGTTCATGCGCTCGGGCAGGCCGCCGACATTGTGGTGCGACTTGATCGTCACCGACGGGCCACCGGTGAAGGAGACGCTTTCGATGACGTCGGGATAGAGCGTGCCTTGCGCCAGGAAATCGGCGCCACCGAGTTTCTTGGCCTCTTCCTCGAACACCTCGATGAAGAGCCGGCCAATGGTCTTGCGTTTCTTCTCGGGATCCGCCTCGCCTTCGAGCGCACCGATGAAGCGATCCGACGCGTTCACCAGAATGAGCGGCAAATTGTAATGTTCGCGGAACATCGAAACGACGCCGGCGGCCTCGTCTTTGCGCATCAGGCCATGGTCGACGAGGATGCAAGTGAGCTGGTCACCGACGGCCTCGTGGATGAGCAGCGCGGCGACCGAGGAGTCGACCCCGCCCGAGAGCGCGCAGATGACCTTGCCCTTGCCGACCTGCTTGCGGATCGCCTCGACCGCGTGCTCGCGGTAGGCGCGCATCGTCCAGTCGCCCTCGATGCCGGCGATGTTGTGGACGAAATTCCTGAGCAGCCGGGCGCCGTCGGGCGTATGCACCACTTCCGGATGGAACATGATGCCATACATCTTGCGCTCGACATTGCCGAAGATGGCGAAGGGCGAGCCTTCCGACTTGCCGAACACCTCGAACCCCTTGGGCAAGGAGATGACGCGGTCGCCATGGCTCATCCACACCTGGTGACGCTGGCCGATTGCCCAGAGGCCCTCGAACAGCGGACTTTCCTTCTCGATCTCGACGAAGGCGCGGCCGAATTCGCGATGATTGGAGCTTTCGGCAACGCCGCCCATCTGCACGCACATGGCCATCTGGCCATAGCAGATGCCGAGCACCGGCACGCCGGCCTCGAAGACGATCTGCGGCGCCCGCGGACTGCCGATATCCGTGGTCGAGGCCGGACCGCCGGACAGGATCACGGCTTTTGGATTGATGCGCTTGAATGCCGCCTCGGCCGACTGGAACGGCACGATCTCGGAAAACACGCCGGCTTCGCGGATGCGGCGGGCAATGAGCTGGGTGAACTGGCTGCCGAAATCGACAATCAGGACGGTGTCGGGTTGATTGGCTGTTTTCATGGCGAGCGTTTAGAGAAAGAAACGAGTCGGCGCAATGGGTTGCGAGCCCGACTTTCAGAACGGTCCCGCCACGTCACCAGGAGAACCCGTCCAAAGCAAGCCCGAGCCGATCGCCTGTTCGAGGCGCATGACGGCATCCGCCAGCTTTTCGTCGATGACGTGCAGATATTCGGTCCAGTCGCCGACATGCCTGAGATCAGCCGCGCCGTCGGAAATGCCGCGCAGCCCAATCAGGGGCACCTCGAACAGCTGGCAGGCGCGCAGGCAGGCGAAGGTCTCCATGTCCACCATGTCTGCCGCAATTGCATCAAAGGCCGCGCCGGTGATGATCGCGCCGCCGGTCGACAGCGTGGCTTGCTTTATCCCCGGAATCCGCAACGGCAGCGACACCGTCATCGGCAGGTCGAGGAACGGCGTCGCGCCTTTCTCAAAGCCAAGCGGCGAGGCGTCGATGTCACGATAGCTGACCGAGATGGCCTGGTAAATCTCCGTCTGCTCCAAGGTCCGGCTGCCGGCGGAGCCGAGCGACACGACGAGGTCCGGCAGCGCATCTTGCGACTTCAGCCAAGACAATTCGGCGCCAAGCCGGACGGCTGCCTCGACCGGGCCGACACCGGTCATCAGCGGGGTAAACAGCCGCTGTAGATGCGGCCCGTATTCGGCCTGCACCGCCATGACGAAGAGGACGTTCTTGCCGGACAGGCGCGACACTTTATCGGTCATGATGATTTACTCCTCCCTGTCCTGCTGTCTCCACCACCTGCTCGCCGGGACCCGCTGCCTCCGGCAGCTCCCGGCGTTCGTGGCCTTTCATCGTGCCACTGGCACGATGAATTCGCCTGCGGCGAACCGGCCATTCACCCAGCAATCCCGTCGCGGCCCACCATCGTCATCATGGTGCCGGTCATGGTGGCGATCAACTTGGCTTCGCCGTCGGCGGCGAAGGCATAGGCCTGGCCGTCGGCGACGATGATGGTGCGGCCAGGCTTGGTCACCGAGCCGCGGAACAGGAAGCGCTCGCCCCTGCCCGGCGCCAGCAGATTGACCTTGAACTCGATGGTCAGCACGCCGGAATTCTCCGGCATCAGCGAGAAGGCCGCATAGCCGCAAGCCGAGTCCAGCGCGGTCGAGATGACGCCGGCATGCAGGAAACCATGCTGCTGGGTGAGTGCGGCCGAATAGGGCATTTCGATTTCGATGATGCCGGGCGTCACCAGCGTCAATTCGGCGCCGATGGTCGCCATCGCCTGCTGGCGCGCGAAGGACGCCCTGACGCGGTCCTCATAGTCCGGAGCGGGTACGATCTTTGCTGCCATGGCCGTCGCTGCTTTCACCTTTGCCGGAAAAGCTTATTGCAGAGGCGTGAGCGGCAAGCAATCATCCAATGCTGCACTGCAGCAATTTGATCTCGAGAGCGGAAGCGCAAGTTTCGCTTCCGCTCCATTCAGGAAGCCCTACGCAGCGCGCAGATGTAGAAACCGTCGGTGCCGCTCAGCGCCGGCGACAGGCAGATACCGCCCAGCGCGCCGAGCCGCATCGCCGTTTCATGGCCGGGAAAACGGCTGTCCCAGAGCCGGCGATGGTCGACCGGGGCAAAACCGCCATTGCGCTGGCAAAACGCTGCGACCTGGTCGCCATTCTCCTCGTCGAACACCGAACAGGTGACGTAAACCAGCAGGCCACCCGGCTTGACGAAGCTGCTTGCGGTATCGAGGATCGCCATCTGCTCGCCCTTGCGGGCGTCGAGCTGCCTTTGCGTCAGCCGCCATTTGGCGTCCGGGCGCCGCCGCCAGGTGCCGCTGCCGGTGCAAGGCGCGTCGACCAGGACGAGGTCCACATGGCCAGTGAGCGGCGACAATTCCGCCGGCTTGGTGACGATCTGCACGTTGCGGTTTTCCGAGCGGCGGATGCGGTCGAAGATCGGCGCCAGCCGCGCCTTCTCAGCATCATGGGCGAAGACCTGACCCGTATTGCCCATCGCCGCCGACAGCGCCAGCGTCTTGCCGCCGGCGCCGGCGCAGAAATCGAGCACCTGCATTCCAGGCTCGGCGCCGGCAAGAGCGGCGGCGATTTGCGATCCCTCGTCCTGGACTTCGAACCAGCCCTTCTGGAAAGCCGGCTCGGCCTGCACGTTGGGATGCCGGCCGTCGCCGTCGATCGGCGGTATGCGAATGCCTTGGGGCGCGATTTGGGCTGGCTTGGCGCCGGTTTCGGCAAGTTCCGCCAGCACTTTGGCCCGATCGGCCTGCAAAGTGTTGACGCGGATGTCGAGCGGCGGGCGGGTGGCGAGCGCCGCGCCCTCCTCGACCCAGGCCTCACCGAACGCGCGTTGCAAAAGCGGCTCGCACCAATCCGGTATGTCGGCGCGCACCGCGGGCGAGGCGTCGGCAAGCCGCCGCTCGTCGGTTGCCTGGAGTTCGGTAGCCGTCAGCAACGGCGGCGCGAACCTGTCGCCGTCGAGCGCTTCGTTGAGCGAGCGCGCGGTCTGGCCCCATTCGAGCAGCAGGGCGCCGAAGCCGATGGCGCGCGGCGTGTCCTCGCCCAGCAGCCAGCCTGCCGAGCGCTTGCGGCGTAGCGCATCGTAGACGATGTTGCCGATCGCCGCACGATCGCCGCCGCCGGCGAAACGGTGCGACAGGCCCCAGTCCTTCAGCGCATCGGCCACCGGCCGGTGACGCCGGCCAATGTCTTCCAGCACTTCGATGGCCGCAGCCAGCCGTCCGCCTAGTCGCATTCTTCAGTCCACCAAATCGAGCGCATCATTTCGGTCTGCTCTTAGAGCCTTTCACGGTGAGATTGAACCCCGCCCCCTCTCGCGACGGCAGGCCGCCTGTTGGGATCGGCGAAAACCGCTCGAGCAGTAAATCTTCCGGTGCGGTCAACAGCAGTTCGTCAATAGATGCAAGCTCTCTAATGTTCTTAACTGGGGGCTGCAAGCACGGTAGGGATACGACAGCTCAGCTTTCCAAGTTTTTTGGTTGGGAATACTCTTACCACCATGATTCGCGGCGCGGAAAGCGTTTGACCGGCGGATCGTCACGAGGAGAGGGCAATGAAGACTTATCTGGCGGAAGTTCTAGGCACATTCCTGTTGGTGTTCATCGGCACCGCGTCGGTGGTGACGGGCGGCTTCGGCGGCGCGCTGCCGCTGGGACAAGAAGGCATCGGGCTGGCCTTCGGCATCGGCCTTATCGCGGCCGCTTACGCGATCGGCCCCATTTCGGGCGCGCATCTCAACCCGGCTGTGACACTCGGCGTGTTCCTTGCCGGCCGGTTGCCGGCCAAGGACGTCATCCCCTACTGGATCGCGCAGATCATCGGCGCCATCCTGGCATCGCTGGCGCTGTGGATCATCGTCTCCGGCCAGGCCGGGGGACACACTGGCGGCTTCGGCGCCAATGGCTGGGACGAGACGAAATGGGGCGTCTCTTCCGCGTTCCTGTGGGAGCTGATCGGCACCTTCACCTTCGTCACCGTGATCCTCGGCGTTACCGCGGAAAGGCATGCGACGGCCTTCGCCGGACTGGTCATTGGCCTGACGCTGGCGGGCATCCACTTCGCCATGATCCCGGTGACCGGCACATCGGTCAATCCGGCCCGTTCCATTGGCCCGGCGCTGTTCTCGGGCGGCGCCGCGATCAGCCAGCTCTGGCTGTTCATCGTCGCGCCGCTGATCGGCGGCGCCATTGCCGGCGTCGTCGCCAAGGCGCGCGTCTTCGAAAAGGACTGACTTCGGAAGCCTGGACAAGAAAAAGGCGCGGGGCCAAGCCCCGCGCCTTTTTCTTGGGTCGAGAAGTCCTTGCTCGGATCAGGCAGCGATGTCGAACCGGTCGGCGTTCATCACCTTGGTCCACGCCGCGACGAAATCCCTGGCGAATTTCTGCCCGGCATCCGCGGACCCGTACACCTCAGACAGCGCACGCAGCTGCGCATGCGAGCCGAAGATAAGGTCGGCGCGGGTACCGGTCCACCTGACCGCCTTGGTCTTGCGGTCGCGCGCTTCGTAGATCTCATCCGAACCGGCGGCCGGATCCCAGACCGTGTTCATGCTGAGCAGGTTGACGAAGAAGTCGTTCGTCAGCGTGCCCGGCCTGTCGGTGAACACGCCGTGCCTGGACTTGCCGGTATTGGCGCCGAGCACCCGCAGGCCGCCGACCAGCACCGTCATCTCCGGCGCGGTCAGCGTCAGCAACTGTGCCCGGTCGACCAGCATCGCCTCGATCGACATCGGCTGCGGCCCCCGGACATAGTTGCGGAAGCCGTCGACTTTCGGCTCAAGCGCGGCAAAGGAGGCGACGTCGGTCTGTTCCTGCGAGGCATCCATGCGGCCCGGCGTGAACGGCACCTTCACCTCGTTTCCACCATCCTTCGCCGCCTTCTCGATCGCGGCGACGCCGCCGAGCACGATCAGATCGGCCAGCGAGATCTTTTTCCCGCCGGTCTGTGCCGCGTTGAACGCCTTCTGGATGGATTCGAGCGTGGCAAGCACCTTGGCCAATTCAGCAGGTTGATTAACGTCCCAGTCCTTCTGCGGCGCCAGCCGGATGCGGGCGCCGTTGGCGCCGCCGCGCTTGTCGGAACCCCTGAACGTCGAGGCCGAAGCCCAGGCGGTCGAGACCAATTCGGAAACCGACAGGCCCGAGGCCAGGATCTTGGCCTTCAGCGATGCGATATCCTGTTCGCTGACCAGTTCATGGTCGACGGCCGGGATGGGATCCTGCCAGATCAGCTCTTCCTTCGGCACGAGCGGGCCAAGGTAGCGAACGACCGGGCCCATATCGCGATGGGTGAGCTTGAACCAGGCGCGGGCGAAGGCGTCGGCGAACTGATCCGGATTCTGGTGGAACCGCCGCGAGATCTTCTCGTAAGCCGGGTCAACCCGCAGCGCGAGGTCGGTGGTCAGCATGGCCGGCGCGCGGCGCTTGGAGGGATTATGCGCGTCCGGCACCGTGCCGGCACCGGCGCCGCCCTTAGGCGTCCACTGATGGGCGCCGGCCGGGCTTTTCGTCAATTCCCATTCGTAGTTGAACAGGTTGTCGAAGAAGTTGTTGCTCCATTTGGTCGGCGTCGTGGTCCAGGTGACCTCGAGCCCCGAAGTGATGGCATCGCCGGCAATGCCCGACGCGTGCTTGCTCGACCAGCCGAGGCCCTGCGCCTCGATGCCGGCGCCTTCCGGCTCGGCGCCAACCAGCGAGGCATCGCCGGCGCCGTGGGTTTTGCCGAAGGTGTGGCCGCCGGCGATCAGCGCCACCGTCTCCTCGTCATTCATCGCCATGCGGCCGAAGGTTTCCCTGATATCGCGTGCCGAGGCCAGCGGATCGGGCTTGCCGTTCGGGCCTTCCGGATTGACATAGATCAGGCCCATCTGCACGGCCCCGAGATGGCCGCGAAGCTCGCGGTCGCCGGAGTAGCGCTCGTCGTCGAGCCATTTGGTTTCCGATCCCCAATCGACGTCCTGCTCGGGTTCCCAGACGTCGGCGCGGCCGCCGGCGAAGCCGAAGGTCTTGAAGCCCATCGATTCCAGGGCGACATTGCCGGTGAGGATCAGCAGGTCGGCCCAGGAAATCTTGCGGCCATATTTCTGCTTGACCGGCCACAGCAGGCGGCGCGCCTTGTCGAGATTGGCGTTGTCAGGCCAGCTGTTGAGCGGTGCGAAACGCTGCTGGCCGGCGCCGGCGCCGCCGCGGCCGTCACCGATGCGGTAGGTGCCGGCGCTGTGCCAGGCCATGCGGATGAACAGCGGCCCGTAATGGCCGAAGTCGGCCGGCCACCAATCCTGCGAATCCGTCATGACATGGTGCAGGTCCTTGATCACCGCGTCGAGATCGAGGCTCGCGAACTCCTTGGCATAGTCGAAGTCCTCGCCCATCGGGTCGGAGAGGTTCGACTGCTGGTGGAGAACGCCGAGGTCCAGCTGGTTGGGCCACCAGTCACGGTTGGTCCTGGCACCGGGTCCATGCGCGACAGGGCATTTGCCCGCGCTGTTGTCGTCGGTTTTCGCGTCCATCTTGCACTCCAATTTTGCCGAGGGTTCCGGGCAGCCAGCGCCGCCATCCTGGAATGATTCCAGACTAGGCCAGCCTGCCGATAAAAACAAATTGCCTTTCCTGTTCCTTTCAATAGGATTTTCTTATGATAGGCCTAACCGTCCGCCAGATGCATTATTTCGACGCACTTGCGCAGACGCTGCATTTCGGGCGTGCGGCGAAACTTGCAGGCGTGAGCCAGCCGGCGCTGTCCTCGCAGATCGCGGAAATGGAGCAGCGGCTGAACTGCCGGCTGTTCGAACGCGGCGGCAAATCGGTGCGCATGACCGACGAGGCGGCAGCCCTTTTGCCGCGCATCGAACGCATCCTTTCCGACATACGCGAGGTCGAGACCATCGCCCGGCGTGGCCGCCCTGCCATGGGAGGGCGCTTCCGGCTGGGCATCATTCCGACCGTCGCGCCCTACCTTTTGCCGCGTGCGCTGCCCGAGCTGAAAATGCATTTCCCGGACTTGATGCTCGAACTGCGCGAGGCGGTGACCGCCTCGCTCGTCGAGGACATCGCGTCGCAAAAGCTCGATGCTTTCATCGCCGCGCTTCCGCTCGACCATCCCGGCCTGGTGACCGAGGCTTTGTTCCCCGACCGGTTTTTCCTGGCCGTGCCGTCAGGCGATCCGGCTTTCGCCTCGCCGCCGGTGCCGCCTGAAAGCCCGGCGCTGGAAAGGCTGATGCTGCTGGAGGAGGGCCATTGCCTGCGCGAACAGGCACTGGCTGTCTGCGGCAATGTGCGGCCGGTGGCGATGGCAAGCTACGGCGCCACCAGCCTGACCACGCTCTTGCAGATGGTGGCGCACGGGCTCGGCGTGACGCTGATCCCGGAAATGGCCACGGGACCTGCCGGCACTATCCCCGATCTCAAGATCGTGCCGTTCCAGGAACCCATGCCGCAGCGCACGATCTGCTTTGCCTGGCGGCGCAACAGCACCTTGCACAATGAGTGCAGGGAGCTGGCGAAGATCATACGAGGATTGGCGGCGGCGGTGCAGGCGGTGTGAAGGACGAAGAGCCCAAGCTGGCTATCAGCCCAGGCAAACCTCGAATGTGCGCTTGTTGAACGGCTTGAGTGGATAGCTCGTCTTCATAAAAGCAAGTGGGTCAAGTGCCACGGAACGTGTTGGGCAGAATTACGGACCGGGCTCATCGTTGGGTCCATAATGGCATACAGGAAGAATGCGACACGCCTGCAAACCGGCCTGTTGCGCAAGCCGGCGGGCGTCGCGACTTCAGGCGGCGGTGCTGGCTCGGCTTGGCTCAAGAATAGACTTGACCTTGTCGGCGACCGCGCGGCCGAGATCGGCGTTGTTGCCAGCGGTGAAATGGATGCCGTCGATACCGTCCGTGGTGACGAAATCGCCGGCATTCAGAAAGTCGATCTTCATGAAATCCGCCATCGCCTTGTACTGCCTGGCCAGCTCCCTGGACTTTTCGTGGCCGCCGCCGAACATACCCTCGAACCAGGGATCGGGCATCGGGGTCAGCGGCGGCGGCGCGATGACCAGCGCCTTCGGAGCCGGATAAGGCGTGCCGATACCGCCGGCGCTCGTCAGGATCTGCCCGACCAGTTTCGCCATTCCGTTGGCGATCTCGTAGGGTGTCCGGCGAAAATAGGACTTCGTGTCATTGGTGCCCAGCATGACGATGACCAGATCCAGCGGCAGATGGCTGGCGATGGCCGAGGGCAGATAATTGGCGCCATTGAGGCGCGGATCGTTGGGATCGTCGAGACAGGTCGTGCGCGCACTCAAACCTTCTTCGATGATGTGGTAGCCCGCTCCCAGCGCCGCCGCCATAACACCCGTCCAGCGCTGATCATAGGGGTAGCGGTAGGTCGGCGACCCTTCCTTGACCGGAACCCAGCCCCAGGTCAGCGAGTCGCCGTAGCACATGATATTTTTTGGCGGTGACATCCATGTTTCTCCATCTGTTTGCAGTTGTCTGAACGTGCAGATCTATCGATCCAGCCCTAACGCCGGTGCCGGCTTGCCTTGTTTCGATTCAGGAGGTTCGCACGCGCACTCCGTAGAAGATCGCCGCACCGAGGATGATGACGCCCTGGGCGATGAGCTTGCCGGGTTCGTCGATGCCGAGCACCGTCATCACGACGAACAAAAGCGCGAAGCACAGCGAGCCGAAGAAAGGTCCCCAGACGCCGCCGTCGCCGCGACCGAAGGCGACGCCGCCAAGGATCGTCGCCGCGACTGCCAGGATCGGCAGGTCGAGACCGACGCGCACGCTGCCGACGGCGATTGAACCTGTCTGTACCAGGGCCGCGATCGCCGCGATCAGGCCGGCGAGCGTATGCGCCAGGATGACCGTGCGCTGGACCGGCACGCCGGAAAAATGGGCGGCTTCGGCATTCTCGCCGACAGAGGCCACGTAACGACCAAACACTGTCTGCGACAGAAGCAGCCACACCGCGGCGGTCAGCATGATCCAGAACAGCACCGGCGTCGGAACCGACAGGAACTTCGTGTTGTAGAGGTCGTTGAACAGTCTCGGCACATCGCCGGGTGGATTGCCGCTCGACAGGAACTGCACCAGTCCGACCAGGATGATGCTGACGGCCAGCGTGACTATGACGGCCGACACCCGCCGGATGCCGATCATGAAGCCGTTGAACAGGCCAATGACGAGGCCCGTGGCGAGCGCCAGTACGACGAAGAAGGGCAGCGACGCGCCCGGGAAACTGCCCGACGAGATGAAATAGTTGATCAGCAGGATGATGCCGCCGCCGGAGAGGTCGATCGACTTCACGCGCATGACGACGAGCTGCCCCAGCACGAGAATGCCGAGCGGAACGATCTGCCTGATGAAGATGCCCATGATGTTGAGGTTGAGCATGTTCGGCCGTGCGACCCACAGCGTGGCCAGAAGCACGAGGAAGACAAAGTAGGACGGCGGTATGCGAAGCAGACGCCGGGCGATCGGGTTTGCGAGAACGGCAGTCATCGCTCAGAGCCCCATCTTCTTGCGGGATTGCAGCCCGACCACGGCCAAGAGAATGCCGCCCTTGATCGCCGTCTGGACAAAGGGCGAGACGTTGGCGAGGTTCATGCCATTGGCCAGCAGTGCCATCACAAGCGCGCCGATCACCGTGCCGTGCAGGCTGCCGATTCCGCCTGAAAGCTGGGTGCCTCCAAGTGCCACGGCGGTGACCGTGTCGAGTTCGAAAAGCAACCCGACATTTGGATCACCCGACACGATGCGCCCGGCCAGGAAGACACCGGCAACGGCCGCGAAACAGGAGCAGACCACATAGGCGAGGATGATGTTGCGGCGATCGGAGACGCCGAAATTGCGGGCAGCGCTTTCGGCCCCCGACGCGATGCCGCCGCCGATCGCAAACAGATGCAGGCCGTATCGCGATCCGTAGAGCAGCTTCCAGGCCAACAGCATCACGACGATTCCCCAAAAGACCGGATAAGGAATACCGAGGAAACTGCCTGAGACGGCAGCAATGACGATCTCCGGAACGGTGCCGCCGGAGACGGGACGCAAGATGCGCGTGATGCCAAGGACAATGTACTGCGTCGATAGCGTGGCGATGATTGGATGGACGTTGAAACGGGTGATCGCCAGGCCGTTGATCAGCCCGATGAATGCGGCCAGCACGAAGACCGCCGGGATCAGCACGATCGCCGGCTGGTCGAGCGCCAGCACCGCCGTCGTGAAACTGATGACCGAGCCGACCGATAGATCGAGCCCGCCGACGACCACGACGACGAGTTGTCCGACCGCCGCGATGACCAGCGGCATCGCCTGCGCAACCAGGTTGAAAAGGTTTTCGGCCGTTGCGAACTGCGTCGTCTGAACCGACAGCCACAGCGAAATGAGCAAGGCAACCAACAATGGAAGACCCCATTGGCCCTGCCGTGTGTTCCGGCCACTCACGATGTTGGACAGGCTACGATACATGGAAGGCCCCTAGTGCCGGCGCGCCGAGCCGCCCGTCAGGGCCGCGTCGAGGATCTTGTGCTCCGTCGCCTGTGCTGCCGGCATTTCGGCCACGATTGTGTCGTGGTGGACGACATAGATGCGGTCGCACAGCCCGATCAGCTCGATCGTCTCGCGCGACAGCACCAGCACCGCGCCACCCTTGCGGGTGAAGTCGCGCAGCAGATGGTAGATCTCGGACTTGGCGCCGATGTCGACGCCACGGGTCGGCTCTTCCACCAGGAGAAGATCGAGATCCGCGGCGAGGTAGCGGCCGAGCAGTACTTTTTGCTGATTGCCGCCCGACAGCGAACCGACCGGAGCGGACGGCCCTGTCGCCTTTATGTTCATGACATCCATCATGCGGGCGATGACGCTTCGATAGGGCCGCGCCGGCGCAAGTTCGCGTCGCCTCGAATGCAATCCGATGGCGATGTTGTGGGCGATCGGCAAAGCGAGAAAGAGCCCCTCCTCCTTGCGGTCCTCGGGGACGAAACCGACCTTCAGCTGCTGCAAATGGCGAACGCCTGATGATGTCGAGAGCGGCATGTCGAGCGTTTTGCCGTTGATGGAAATCGTCCCGGCAAAAGGATGGTAGCGGCCGATGAGGGAGCGCAAGAAGCGCTGCTGGCCCTGTCCCTCAAGCCCGGCGAGGGCGACGATCTCGCCCTTGTGCAACGTCAGCGACAGAGGCTGCGATGTCTCGGTGATCCTGAGATTCTCGACGCGCAGGATTTCGCCGCCCCTGTCGCCCGTGCGATCTGGGAACAGGTCCTGGAGTTCGCGCCCGACCATCATGGCGATGAGTTCGTCTGCGGTGATCTCGGACACCGTTCTGGTGCCGACCAGTGCGCCGTCCTTCAGCACCGTCACAGTGTCGCACAGCTCGAAGATTTCCTCCATGCGATGCGAAATGTAGACGATTGCCTTTCCCCTATCGCGCAGGCGGCGGATATTGCGGTTGAGCACATCGACATCGGCCGCGTTGAGCGCCGCTGTCGGCTCGTCGAGAATAAGCACGCCGGCGTCGGCCTGGATGCAATGCGCGATCTCGACGAATTGCCGCTCGGCAATGGTCAGGTTGGAAACGAGTTGCGAGGAGTCTAGCGTGAGACCGAGTTCGCCGAGTGCCTTGGCGGTTCGGCTGTTCATCGCGGAATAGTCGATCGAGCCGAACCGGTTCGTCGGCTCCCGGCCGAGAAACATGTTCTCGGCGATCGACAGATTAGGCAGCAGCGAGTGTTCCTGGAAAACGGTCGAGATGCCGGCATCGAGCGCGGCGCGCGGTGACTTCAGATCGAGCTTTTCCCCATTCATGAAGATCCCGCCGGAATCGGGCTGATACACGCCCGCCAGGATCTTCATCAAGGTCGATTTTCCGGCGCCGTTCTCGCCCATCAGGGCGTGAACGCTGCCGGCCTTCAGATCGAGGGAAACGGAGTGGAGCGCCTTGCTTCCCCCGAATGCCTTCGAAATGTGCGACATCTCGATAAGATTGGCCACTAAACCCTCGCTTCACCACTGGAAGGGCCCGCGGGGACGCTTGTCCACTCCCCGCCGGCCACGGCGTGTCACTTCTTGCCGTAATATTCCTTGAGCTTGTCTTCGGGGAGTTCGCTCGGCCACCAGACATTGGCCGTCAGGTCGTCGCGATAGTATTTCGCGGCCTTGTCCTTGTCCCAGCCATCAGGGTTGTAGACATAGCGCTTGTAGAGTTGCTTGCCCTCGAGCAGGGCTACAGCGGCGCGCACGCCGGCAGCACCCTGGGCCGGGCTGTATTCCGGAGAGATCGACTTGAATCCATCCGTGATCCACTGGCCGAAATAGCCATTGTTGCCCTCGCCCGAAATCGGCGGGATCGGCGTGCCGAACTGCTTGAAGACATCGACGCAGGCGCGCGTCATGTCGGCGCCGGACGACCAGATGCCGTCGACCTGCGGATTGTTCAGATAGAGCGTCTCGCACAGCTTCTTGGCCTTGTCATACTGCCAGTCGCCATGCTCCTCGGCGATGATCTGCACATGCGTGCCCTTGAGCGATTCCAGCAGCCCATTGTAGCGGTTGGTGTCTTCCGGGTGGCCGGCAAGGCCGCGCAGGACCCAGATCTTGCCGTTGTCGCCAACGGTCTTCACCAGCCAGTCGCCCATTACCTTGCCGAAGTGCTCGGCTCCCCCTTGGATTTCGGTGGTGTAGGCATCGGAATCGATGCGGCCGGTGTGAAGGATGACAGGGATGCCGGCGGCGACCGCCTTGGCAATGCTGGCGTTGGCCGACGTGCTGGTCACCGGCTGAACGATGATCGCGTCGACATGCTGGGCGATCAGATCCTCGATATCGGCTACCTGCTTCTTCTGATCGAAGCCGGCATCGAGGAGGATGAACTTCGAGATGCGCTTGTCCTTTGCCGCGGCATTTTCCGCCTCATGCGCGACCTGCACGGTCCAGGTGTTGGCGTTGACGCCGAAGTCGCTCATTCCGATGACCCAAGGGGGATCCTTCTTGAATGCGCCGGCCTCGGTCATGCGCGTGTCGTCGGGGCGCGGCGCGACGCCGTCCATCAGCTTGACATCTTCCGCGTGCGCCAGGGACGTTACGGCAAGCGCTGATACAACGAGCATCCCCAGCCAGACGGTTTTCAGCAATCCTAACATTGAACTCCTCCTTGTGGTTGCTCCGGCCGTACGGACGCGCACGGGCCGCGAGACGCTCTCCCGATGCATGCTTGTCGTCGCGAACCGACCTATGCACGCAATTCTCCCGCCCCCGAACACATGTGTGTCGAGGCCC
Organism: Mesorhizobium sp. B2-1-1; assembly: GCF_006442975.2. Classification (NCBI taxonomy): domain Bacteria; kingdom Pseudomonadati; phylum Pseudomonadota; class Alphaproteobacteria; order Hyphomicrobiales; family Phyllobacteriaceae; genus Mesorhizobium; species Mesorhizobium sp. B2-1-1. The sequence goes on from NZ_CP083954.1 coordinate 5,210,941, forward strand.
AATTTCGGCTGGACAATGATGACGGTCGAGAACTCCTCCGGGCACTTTAGAAGCATAGTGGGTTTGACCTGTCAATAGTTAGTCATGTTGAATGACTATTCCGTTGCTTGCCTTTCGCCACTCCGCTATTCATCATGAAGAGCGCTCGTCCTGCACCGGCGCGCGGTCAGTCCCGGCGGGAAAATCATGCGATCAGTCTTGTGCTACGGCGACTCCAACACGCACGGCCAGATCCCCGGCAAGGGGCCGCTCGAGCGCTATGGCCCGGCTGAGCGCTGGCCGGGGATACTGCGCGCTCAGCTAGGCCCCGACTGGTATGTCATCGAGGAAGGATTGAGCGGTCGAACCACCGTCCACGACGATCCGATCGAGGGGGCACACAAGAACGGTAGAACCTATCTCCGCCCCTGTCTGCAGAGCCATGCGACGCTCGACCTCGTCATCATCATGCTCGGCACCAATGACCTCAAGATCCGCTTCAACAAACCGCCGTCGGAAGTGGCTATGGGCATCGGCTGCCTTGTCTACGACATCAAGGAACTGGCGCCCGGTCCGGGCGGCACCACACCCGAAATCATGATCGTCGCACCGCCGCCGATGCAGGACGACGTCAAGGAGTGGAAGTCCATCTTCGCCGGCGCACCGGAGAAATCGCGGCTGCTGGCGCTCGAGTTCGAGGTGCTGGCGGATTCGCTCGAACTGCACTTTTTCGATGCTGGCTCGGTGGTGTCCTGCAGCGAAGCGGACGGATTTCACATCGATGCCGAAGCGCACAGACTGCTTGGCATCGCACTCGCCCGCGCGGTCGATGCGATCGGCTGGAGCCGCTCGACATGAGCAACCATACCGCCGCCCGGCAATGCGCTCTTACCGATGGGGCGACCCTTGCCTGACATGAGGTTTGCACCACCCAATCCCTTGCGCATCGCCGATCGTGCGAGCGGGCTGAACGCGTTGAGCGTGCGCAGCTACAACGAGCGTCTGGTGCTGTCGCTGCTGCTTCAGAACGAGGGCATATCGCGGATGGAAATCGGCGAGAAGACCGGTCTGTCGGCGCAGACGGCCTCGGTCATCGTCCGCTCCCTCGAACAGGAAGGGCTGGTCTCGCAGGGCGAGGCGCAGCGCGGCCGTGTCGGGCCCCCCACCATCCCGCTTTCACTCAACCCGGAAGGTGCCTACGCGGTCGGCGTCGGCTTCAGCCGGCGCAGGATCGACATCGCGCTCATCGACTTCATCGGCACCGTGCGCTTCCACACGCAGTTGCCCGCGGATGAAGCCAATCCGTTTCCGCAAAACAACGATTTGCTTGCGACGATCAGGCAAGCCATGACGAGCCTGCCGGTCGAGGCGCGCAGCCGGGTCGCGGGTATCGGGCTGGCCGTTCCCGATGAGGTCGACGCCATGGCTGCAACCGGCAACGGATCGAGCACGTCCCTGAAGGCTTTGCAAAGCGAGATCGAAGAGCAGATCAAGCTGCCGGTCTTCGTCCAGAACGACATCACCGCGGCGGCCGGCGGCGAGAGCATGTTCGGCGTCGCAAAGCCGCTGAACGACTATTTGTTCTTCTATCTCGGAGCTAGGCTGCAGAGCAGGCTCATCCTCAACCACCAGATCTATAAGGGAAACTCCAGTGCCAGCTTCGATCATGGCCTCATGCGCCTGGAAAGCGAACTGGCCATGCGCGGACGCTCGTCCGAAATCATCTGGAGCAGCAGCCCTGAGTGGCCTGATCTTGGAGAGGCCTACACCGAATGGCTGGGGGAATGCTCAAACCGCCTGAAAGCATCGATCTCGGCGCTGACCCAGTTTGTCGAGTTCAGGACGGTCCTCCTGTCCAGCTATGCGCCGCAGAAAATCGCCAAGGCCTTGTGCGCCGATATCGGCCGGGAATTTGCCGCTGTCCAAGCGTTGCCAGCGCGGGTGACCATCAGCCCGAAAGCCGTCGGCGCAGCCAGCCTGCCGTTCAGCTCGCGGTTTATGATTCAATGATCGGAACGCTGATAACAGAAGGGTTGCAAAGCCCCATCTGAGACGTGGATGCACGCGGTTTGAATGTCGGCTAACTCCGGTGCGAGAAGCTGTCCCTCACGCCATCTTCTGTGACCTCGCGCATCAGGAACGGGATGCCGACGACCGTCATCGGCAATTCCGCGCGGAAGCGGATGTGCGTGGGACCTCGTAATGCACGATCTGGCCTGGGGTGATGGCCCGTCACCCTGTCGGAGCACCGCGACGCCGGCGTAGTGGCTTCCCAATTGCCAGAAGGGCAGCGGGAACCGCCCGCGCTCCTCTTCAACGATGCGGAAGCCCGCCTCTCGGATCAAGTGCAGCGGTTGGCGGTTGAGATGACAGCCGCCGGCGATCTGTCCCCACGGCTTGTTCATCCGCTCCTGCCATCTGCGGCCGCGCGGCCCCTCGGCCTGGCCGTGCTCGATGAAGATCAGCCGGCCCATAGGTTTCAATATGCGGCGGATCTCGGTCAGCGCCGCGTCAGGGTCGGGAATGGTGCAGAAGGCATAGGTGACGACGACCGTGTCGGCGAGGCCGTCGATCAAGGGCAGCCTTTCGCCGCTGGCCCGGATGCAGTCGACGTCGAACGGCAGGGAACGGATCTTCGGTTCGGCCAGGCCAAGCATCGTGCCGTCGGGATCGATGCCGACCAGCCGCTCCACCCTGGCGGCGTCGTAATAGGGAAGGTTCAGGCCGGACCCGAAGCCGACTTCGACGACAATGCCCTGCGCCCGCGGGATCAGGCGCCTTCGCATGCGCGCGAACACGTTTGCCGAACAGCCGGCGTGGACGAGGTAGGGAGCAATGCAACGTGCGTACCAGGAGAGACAGGATTGGCACATGTCTCAGCCTCCTTTCCCTGCGTTCTTGACGCCGATGGGAACGCCACCCCCGGCAATGGCCTCGGACGTGCAATGCTGGCTGAGAGTATTGACCGGTGACATTTCTCGCTCCAAGGAGTCTCCTGATCGGGCCCGATCGGCCCGCCGTCGTGGGATGGATAGAAGGCCGGCGTCCCCTGAACGTCTCCGCTCGGCCGCGTACGGGTCGATGGAAAGATTGGAGTTCCGACTTCTGGGGTTTCCGGAGTTCCGTCTGAACGGGCAGCCCGTGGAGCTCGCCTTGCGCAAGGCGGCCGCGCTCCTCATCTATGTCGCCGAGGCCGGCGGGCCCGTGGCGCGCGAGGTCGCCGCCACGCTTCTGTGGCCCGAAGCCGACGAAGAAGCCGCACGAGCACGCCTTCGGCGCACACTGCATAAAATTCGCATCGCGTTCGGCACGGAGGTCATCGCCGCCACGGGGGCATCCCTCAGCCTACACTCGGCGCTTTTCGTCGAGCTCGACTCCAAGGTTTTCGAGCATGCCTGCAATGTCGGCCCTCTCGATGAGGCGTCCGACATCTATAAGGGCGACTATCTCGGCGGCTTCTCCCTTCGGGATTGTTCGGAATTCGACGAGTGGGTCTTTTTCAGGCGCGAGGCCTTGCGTAGCCGACTGGTGCAGACGCTGGAGCGTACCATCGAAGCGAAGATCGCCGGCGGCGAACCACGCAGCGCGGTCGTGCATGCGACGCGCCTGGCGGCACTCGACCCCTTGAGCGAAAGTGCGCACCGTCACCTGATCCGCGCCCACCTGGCGGCCGGGGACAGGGCGGCAGCCGAGCGCCAGGCCGAAAGCTGTGTCCGGCTGTTACGAGACGAACTCGGCGTAGCGCCGGACCCGGCCACGCTTGCCCTGGTGCGGGAGCCAACTCAAGATGTCACTTTGGACGTGCCCAGGACGCGCTACGTCGAAGTAGACGGCATCCATCTCGCCTATCAGATCGTCGGCAGCGGACCGACGGACATCGTGCTTGTTCCCGGCTTCATTTCGCATGTCGAGCGTATCTGGGAAGACAGACGCTGCCGCGCCTGGATATCAGCGGTTTCGCGCTTGGGCCGCCTGATCCTGTTCGACCGGCGCGGCATGGGACTTTCCGACCGTGTCGGTGTCCGTGCCACAGTCGAAACGACAACGCAGGATATTCTGGCAGTCATGAACGCGGCCGGCAGCAGCCGCGCCTTGCTCATCGGCGCCTCGGAAGGCGGGCCGGGTTGTGTCCGTTTCGCCCTCGATCATCCGGATCGGCTCATCGGCCTTGTCCTGTGGGGCTCGCTCGCGAAAGGCAGCCGCGCGTCGGACTATCCCTTCGCCTTGACCGCCGCGCAATACGATCTGTGGAAGCAGCGGCTGATCGCCGGCTGGGGCGGCCCGGCGGAAATCGAGACCTTCGCCCCCAGCCTCTCCGGAGACCGCCAGGCGGAGACCTGGTGGGCGGGATTGCTCAGGGCAGCCTCCAGCCCCGGCGCGGTCGCGGGTCTGCTCGAAGCGCTGCGTGATACCGATGTCCGTTCCCTGCTCGCAAAAGTCTCGGCCCCGACGGTGGTCCTGCACCGGTCCGGCGACCGCGCCGTGCGCGTCGAGGCAGGGCGGCTCCTGGCCGCCGGGATCCCGGGCGCGCGGTTCATCGAGGTCGCCGGTGACGACCACTGGTTTTGGGTCGGCGACCAACAGCCGCTGCTCGACAGCATCAGCGCGCTTGCACGAAGCAGCTGATGCGCGATTGCGGCGTCAGCCGCCGTCAGTTCCGCGTGTGGAAATGGCTGTGGGACTGACCGCGAATGGCGAGGCCGGCGTGGATGCCATTTTGGCCATGCTCCGGGACGACGCCGGGCGGCGTCGAGCACGACGTCCGGTGGAAGGCCGGTTTTCGGCCTATTTCGGTGCAGCGGCAGCGGTTCCGCCCGGCGGTATGATCCGCATCATGGATCTCGACACCGTGTCGCCAGGCTTGAACGGGACCGGGACCTTGTTGCTTACCGGCTTCACGCTTTGCAGGAACGCCGCGATCGCCATGGCATCGTCCGCTGTGAGATGCGCAAAAGCAGGCCAGGGCATAATCGGCGCCAGGGTGCGGCCGTCCGGCCGCTGGCCCGTCTGGATCGCAGCGACGATCTGCTCCGGGGTCCAGCTGCCGATGCCGGTCTCCTTGTCGGGTGTGATGTTTCGACCGGGAAAGACACCGACGCCAGGTATCTCAAAGCCCACATCCGAGCCGCCAAGAAAACGCGACATATCGGGTTTGCCGAAGAAGTAGCCGGGCGTGTGGCAGTCGTTGCAGCCGGCGATCGTGACCAGGTACTCGCCACGCGCGACCTGCGCGTCGTCGGCCATGGCGGCGTATGATGGAAGGGCGACGACCGAGGCCGTGAGTAATGCGAGACGAACTGACGCTGGAAACATGGTTTTCTCCCTTGGTTTGTTCTTGGCTTCTCCTATGACCTTTGTCGTGCTCCCGTCGGGGGCTGCCGTTACGCAGCCCGGCCAGCCGATTGCGGCGCACCTGATCCGCTCTACGTTGCGCCTTACGGTTTGCGGCCGATCACGGCGCCGTTCGCGGCGGGAGCATCGAACCAGACCGTCTCGACGTGCCTGAATCCGGCTTCCTCGAGCCACGCCGAATACTCGGCCGGGGTGTAGTTTCGTCCTTCCGTCTCGATCAGCATGTTGAGGCTCATCAGCGCGGCCGGCGCCGGGCCGGTCTTTTCATCATTGACGAGAAGCTCGCTGATGACGACCGCGCCGCCGCTTGGCAAAGCCTCGAAGGATCGGCGCAGCAGGGCGCGGTTCTTCGCCTCGTCCCAATCGTGCATGATCATCGACAGGAGATGCACGTCGTGATCCCCGGGAAGCTGTTCGAAGAAATTGCCGTCCGCGGTCTCGATGCGGTCGGTCAAGCCGGCCTCGGCGATCTTTCCCGCGGCGATCGCGGCGACATGCGGCAAGTCGAACACGGTCGCACGCAGCGCCCCATATTGTTTGCAAAGCTCGATGTCGTACGCGCCCGATCCGCCGCCGATGTCCAGGAGGCGGCGGAAATGACTGAGATCCACGGCTTCGCCGAGCTTGCGCGCGGTCATCGTGGAAAGCGAATGCATCGCCTCCCAGAAAAGCGCCAGCATCGTAGGATCCTCGCCCTCGAACATCGAGGATTGCACTGCCGGATCCCATGTGGTTGGCCGGTTCGTGCGCAGCGCCTCTGCAAGCCTTCCCCAGCCCGCATAGAGTCGCTTGTCGGCCATCTGCACGAAGCCGCCGAAGTAATACGGCTTACCCTTCACGAGATAAGTTTCGCTTAAGGGCGTGTTGCGATAGCGGCCGTCCGTTTTCTCCAGGAGCCCAAGTGCAGCGCAGCCGGTCAACAGCATCTCGGCCGGTCGTTGATGCAGGCCGAGCGCTTCCGCCAAACCGGCAACCGTGATGGCGGCGCCGCTCGCAAGGCGGCTGAAGAGGTCCAACTCGTGCGCGGCGGCCAGAGTCTTGAAGGCCCAGAAACCGGTCGAAAGCGCCATCAGTGGGACAGCGGAAGGAAGCTCTTGCTTGGTGACGATTGGTCGGTCGGCCGCGCGCAGCCCTGTCTCGCCCGGGATCGAACCGGGCTGGTGGGCAAGCGTTGTCGTGCGCGTAGCAGAGCGCTGATGGTTGGGCATGGCACTCTCCCCAAAATGTTGACGGTTGGTTCGCAGCTTCGAGCCGCGCGGTGGTCTCGACGGCGCGGGTTTCGAAAATGCCGCCGATCGAATGGTCCACCAGCAAGCGGCGGCGGCCTTGTGCTCGCAAGGCCGCGCCGATGGCGCGCAATAGGGTCAGCCCTGGCGACCGGCGTAGGATCGGCCCCGTGGTCCGAATGTCCCTCAACAGCTCGGGGGACAAATCCGCGATTGCCCGACCTCTTGAGACGGATAATTGCCAAGTCTTGAGGGCCGCGACTGTGGTTTTCGGCATAGACCAAGGTAGTCGCACGCTCGACGGGTGATGGATTCGAGTCTCCGCTCGAGGCATTTCAGCCTGCCATAGCCAGCCATCCGCTTCTTCCCTTGCCGCCGAAGCAATGGTAAGGAGGCTAGAGGACCGATAGAAGTGCCAATTCATGGATTCTTGGCCAGTCCAATTCCAATTGGCATGACGACACTTGCAAGGCGCTACCGCTAAGCCAGCGCAGGACGCAGGAGGACTGGTGGCAGGCTGAATTCCAGTGCCTGCGTCAGACCAATTCCAGTTGCTGAACAATGACCGCCTTTCACATAAGCCTGGTCGGGCGCAAGAATCTCAGCGGCGAGATTTATCGTCAGATACGGCGCGCCGTTCTGGATCGACGGCTGCGGCCCGGCGACCCTCTGCCGCCTGGCCGCGAACTGGCGCGGACGCTTGCCGTGTCGCGTGCCACCGTGACCGTGGTTTATGAACGGCTCGCCGCGGAAGGGTTCGTGACATCCCGGCAGGGGTCTGGGACGTTCATCAGCGAATTGGTCGTGCCGGCCGGGCGAGAAAAGACCGGACGCCGATCTACCGGCGTGCTCCAGCCACGCCAGATCTGGGAGGCGATAGCCCCACCACCCGCATTCGAGCCGGTTCGGTTCGACTTTCACGCCGGGTTTTGCGATGCTTCGCTGTTTCCGCACGGGGCGTGGCGGCGGTCGGTGGTTTGGGCGCTGCGTTCGGGCGAAGCGACCGCCGGCACTTACGAGCATCCCGCCGGACATCACGATCTCAGGGTCGCAATCGCCAGGCACATAGGCATCTCCCGAGGGATCGGGGCGGCTGCGGACGACATCATTGTCACAAACGGTACGCAGCAGGCACTGGATGTCCTGGCCCGCGTCCTGCTGGCACCGGGCGATGCAATTGCCATTGAAGATCCGGGCTACGGTCCTCCGAGGCATTTGTTCAAGGCCTTGGGTATTCGTGTGGTCGGTGTACCGGTGGATCGCCAGGGCCTGGTCGTTGATGCGCTACCGCGCGGAGTCCGAGCCGTGTATGTCACGCCGTCTCATCAATTTCCGCTTTCGGTGACGATGACGCTGCCGCGCCGGCAGGCGCTGCTGGCCTGGGCCGAGCGAAATAACGCGGCCATCATCGAAGACGACTACGACAGCGAGTTCCGTTTCGGGGGCCGTCCCCTCGAGCCGTTGCAGACGCTCGACGCAAAAGGCCGGGTCATCTACGTCGGCTCCTTCTCGAAGACAATGCTGCCGACGCTTCGGCTGGGCTTCATATTGACGCCGCCATCGCTGCGAGCGGCCGTGCACAAAGCGAAATTCGTCAGCGACTGGCATTCATCGACCCCGGCGCAAGCAGCGCTCGCGCGTTTCATCGATGAGGGCGCCTTTGCGCGTCACATCCGTCGGGTGAACGCAATCTACCGGGAACGGCACCAGATCATCGCGAACGCCATCGCCAATGATTTTGCCGATCATCTCGAGCTCATCCCATCGACAACGGGGCTCCATCTCACCGCTCTTGCCCGGAAAATGTCAGCGGACCGGATCGCCGAGGTCGCCCGCCGCGCAGCCGATCGCAGCGTCGCCGTCCAGATCCTGTCACGGTTCGCCGTGAACGCCATACCGCGAGCCGGCATCATGCTGGGGTATGGCGCCATTCCGACGCCCCGCATCGAAGAAGGGTTGCATTTGCTGCGCGCCTGTTTCGACAGTGAACCGCCCTGACCTTCGATTTATCTACGCCACGCGTGGTTGAGCTGGCCTGGGTTTGACCACGGTGGCGAGTACGATGCCGATGACAATGAAGGCCGCGCCGACCAGATCGTAATCGTGCAAGCCCTCGCCGAGCAGCAGATAGGCTAACACAGCGACGAACACCGTCTGCAGGTAGAGCAGCATGCTCGCTCGGCTCGCGCCGAGCGTTTCCACGCTTTTGTTGTAGAGATAGTACATCAAGGCGCCGCCCGGACCGGCCAGATAGGCGAGCGCGAGAATGCTGTGGACGTCCATGGCGGAGCGTTCGTCGTTGAACAATTCCCACACATGGAACGGCAAGGCGACCAGCGCACCAGCGCCGAGCAGCAGCACGACCATCGGCAGGAGTTCGATGCCGAATTTGGCACGGCGCAAAAGCACGGTGTACAGGCCCCAGCAGAACGCGCTGCCGACGATCCACAGCTCGCCGGCGTTGAACTTGAGTTGCAGCAGCGCCGTCAGGTTGCCGTGGGCAACGATGAAAATCATCCCGGCGAGCGCAACCAGCGCGCCTAGCGACTTCCACAGCCCGAGCGGCTCGCCAAGCACGAAACGGGCGAGCACCATCGTCATGACAGGCGACAGCGCCATGATGATGCCGGCCGTGGTGGCGTCGGTGTCGTTGAGGCCATGGTAGATCATACCTTGGCACAGGGTGAGGCCGATCGCCCCCACCGCGACGACCTCCACGACGCGCGTTCGCAACAGTCCGACCATCGCGTCGTGATGACGGTGCACGATCGGCAGCAGGATGGCGCAGGCAAGCGTCAGCCGCCAGAAGCAGAGGCCCCAGGGCGGCATTTCAGGCGCCACCCATTTGGCCGCGATATAGACGCCAGCCGAAAGCAGCCAGCACAGGACGGCGGCCGGATAGCCGGTCACGGAGGGCACGACCTTGGGTTGCGCGACGTGGTGCGCTATCGGCATTGCCTGCATGTCATGCCCTCCCCTTCGATGACGTCGGCCCGATGCGACAATATAGCCTGCGCGGTTGGGTCGTGCATCCGTTTTGAAAGGCGAAAGAAACTGCACTTGGCCGCGGCGCCTGATACAGGCCCCCTGTTCCGATCGTGCGGCGCTCGGTGGCTCGCTCGCGATCCAGGCGCGAGCGTAGCCGGGTTTGGAAATGTGAGCGACAGATAGAACCAGTGCACAATTGCGATAAGATGTTTTCACCATTTCCGGTTTTCGAGGTCCAATGTCTGAAGTGGACTGGCTCAGCCATCTCTTGCAAATCATCACCGTTACCGGCCAGCTCGAGGTCCGCTGCGCCTACGGTGCGCCGTGGCGCATTGCCTGGAGCAAGGCTGCCGCAAACGAAATTCCCTACCATGTCATCGTCAGGGGCCGGGCCATTTTGGAGGATCCGGACACGAGAGCAGCAAGGGAGCTGGTGAGTGGAGATATTGTGCTGCTGCCTCACGGCGCGGCGCATGTGCTGCACGACGGCAGCGGGCAAATACCAATCCCTACCCAGCAACGGCGGGGGGCTGCCGGATGGATGCTGAGCGAGAATGATGGCCAGGGCGAGCAACTGGATCTGCTGTGTGGGCGATTTTTTATCGCGCCGCCCCATGATCGGCTTGTCCACTACCTGCCTGCGGATCTGGTGGCGCGGTCCAAGGATGGCGATGAAGAAAACGGCATCGGCTCCGCCTCCAGCCAACTGGCCGGCCTGGTGACGCTGATGCGAATGGAGGCCGCCGGAGACAGAGCCGGAGGACGGGCCATTCTCAACGCGCTTTCTTCGGCCCTGTTCACATTGGTACTGCGCGCGGCCAGCCGATCCGGGAAAGCCCCCGAAGGTTTGTTGGCCCTGGCCGGCAATCCACGGCTTGCTCCAGCCATTTCCGCGATGTTCGCCGATGCGGCACGGCCCTGGAAACTGCCCGATCTGGCCGATTTGTGCGGGATGTCGCGCGCTACGTTCATGCGCCAGTTCCAGGACAAGCTGGGTCGCTCCGCCCTCGATTTGTTGACCGATCTTCGCATGAGTCTGGCCGCCAACGAGTTGAAGAAGCCGGCGATCAGCACCGAGGCCGTGGCCGAGACCGTCGGGTATCAATCCGTTTCGGCGTTCCGGCGTGTCTTCGCCGAAAGGATGGGGATGACGCCGGGGGAGTGGCGGCGACTGGCGCACAAGGGCGAGTAAGACGCGCAGTCTGGTATCTGGAAGGCCATTTGATCCTTTCACGCATCATATTGAGCTTATTCAGTCTCGAGATAATCACTCCTCCCCGTAAATTAGGCTAGGCAATCACTTGATAAGGGAGCCATCCAATGAACTGCCTCGCCACCACCGGACCCGCAACCCGCGTAGCCGCCCAGATATTCGCGCAAACCGGGAAGAGCGAAAACGCTTTCGCGACGAATGCCGTCATCGAAACGATCCTGAGCCGCAGCGCCGCCAAGTACTACGATCCCGCTGCCACCCTGAGCGACGACCAAATCCGCGACCTGGTGCGTATCGGCACGTCCGCGCCAACCTCCTTCCACCTGCAGAACTGGCGCTTCATCGCCGTACGCTCGCCGGAAGCCAAGGCACGGCTGCGCCCGATCGCCTGGAATCAGCCGGCGATCACCGATGCGGCCGTGACCTTCATCATCATCGGCAGGCTGGCCGATGCCAGCACCGTCCCAGCCCGCCTGGCGCCCGTGGTGGAGGCCGGCATCATGCCGGCGCACCTGGTGCCGGAATGGGAGATCCCCGCTCGCGGTTTGTATGACGATCAGCCGCAGCGCCAGCGCGACGAGGCGGTACGCTCCGCGACCTTCGGCACCGCGGCGATCATCTACACGGCCCGGTCGCTGGGCATGGGTTCGACACCGATGATCGGTTTCGACGCCGAGGCGGTGCACCGCGAGTTCGGCCTGGCCGAAGACGAAGTGCCGGTCATGCTGCTGACCGTCGGGCCGGAGCGAGCCGGCAACTGGCCGCAGAAGCCGCGCATGCCGGTGGCCGATGTCCTGGAGTTTGCATAATCCCCGGCAACTCCAGATCTTACGGAGACGAGGATGGCAAGAACTGCCGCTCTCGTGGAAGGCGCCGCGCCAATGGCTGATTGCATGAGAGATCGAAAAGTCCTTCCACGCCCTTAAAATTACCCCGAACCAACAAATGTCTGAGGAGACAATTCCCATGAAAGCGATCGTAGTGACGGACCAGGCTGCAGGAACGGCCGGGATGAAATTGGTGCAGCGGCCCGAGCCGCAGGCGGCGATAAACGATGTCGTCGTCGAAATTCATGCGTCGGGGTTCGTCCCGACCGAGCTGACGTGGCCCTCGACCTGGACCGATCGCGTCGATCGCGACCGGACGCCATCGATCCCCGGGCACGAACTGGCCGGAGTGGTCACCGCCCTCGGCTATGGCACGACCGGGCTCTCGGTAGGCCAGCGGGTGTTCGGCCTCGCCGATTGGTATCGCGACGGCACCCTGACGGAGTATATCGCCATCGAGGCCCGCAACCTCGCGCCACTGCCGGGCGATGTCGACTTCACGGTGGGCGCTAGCCTGCCGATCTCGGGCCTGACCGCGTGGCAGGGACTGTTTCAGCACGGCCGTCTTCAGGCGGGGCAGAGCGTCCTTGCGCATGGTGCGGCCGGCGCCGTTGGGTCGATGGTGACGCAGCTCGCACGAGAGGCCGGTGCCTACGTCATTGGCACGGGCCGCCCTGCCGACCGCCAGAAGGCGCTCGACTTCGGTGCGAATGAATTCGTCGACCTCGAGAACGACACCCTGGAAGACGTGCGCGGCGTCGATCTGGTGTTCGATGTCATCGGCGGCGACATCCAGAAGCGGTCCGCGGGCCTGATCCGAGCCGGAGGCACGCTCGTGACCGTCGTCGGCCCGGCCGAGACGCGGCCCGTGGATGCCCTGGCGGTCGACTTCGTCGTCGAAGCCGATCGTGCCCAGCTGAGCGAAATCGTCCAGCGGGTGCGGGACGGACGGCTGCGGACAAACATCGGCAAAGTCGCGACCCTCGACGAGGCGATCGCGGCCTTCAACTCGACCGAACGACGCGCGGGGAAAACGGTCATCCGTGTTCGCCCGTGAGGACTTGGGGGAGAGAGGACGGTTCCTCTCTCCCCGATTTCGTCCAGACGGGCGGCTCCGGATAGGCTGCGAGCAGCGAGATCTCATGTCGAACCCGGTTGTTTTCAGTGTCGCATTCTGTTGGCCCGCGACCGCCGACCGGCAGACATACTCAGGATGGCAATTTCGGGCGGGACGAAGATGTTCGTCCCGCTATTCGAGATACGGCGCCAGTACATCTTCGATCCATTTCATGAATGCGCGGACGCGGCGCGACAGATTGCTGCGATGTGCTACGACGAAGGACACGGGGATCGCCCGGCGACGCAAATCGGGCATGATCTCCACCAGCGCTCCACTCTTCAAGTATTGGCCAATCCCCAGGAGTGGCGCTTGAATCAGGCCAAGGCCGGCGACGGCAGCAGCGTCGTAGGTCTGCGCGCTGTTGACGTGTAGCGCGCCTGGCAACTGAAGCGTCGCGTAGCCGTCGCCGTCCGGATATTCCCATCCATGCGGTCTCGCGCCCAGCATCGTCGAAAAATGAATTGTCCGATGTTCCTGGCGCTGGAGGTCGTCCAGCGACCGAGGGACGCCATAGCGCGCCAGATAAGCGGGACTGGCGGCGTTGACCATGCGCAACAGGCCCAGCGGACGGGCAATCAGCGTCTCGTCTCCGATGGGACCAAGTCGCAAGACGCAGTCAAACCCCTCTTGAACCAGATCGACTTGCCGGTCGGTACTCGACACCTCCAGCTCCAACTCGGGGTGAGCCGCCATGAACTCCGGCAAGGCCGGCACGATCGTCGTGCGCGCCACTTCGGTCGGAAGATCGACCCGTAAGCGCCCGCGAAGCGCCACGCGATCGCCGGCGAACATCGAGTGCAGATCATCGACTTCAGCCAGCAGATCGCGGGCACGGGCATGAAACGCGCGCCCGTCCTCCGTCAGGCGCACGCTGCGCGTGGTGCGGTGCAGGAGCCTGGCACCGACGTCTTCTTCCAGCTTCCGGACCGCCGTCGAGGCCCTCCCCTTGTGGATGCCCAGGCTATCGGCCGCGCGGGTGAAGCTGCCCATTTCCGCTACCGTTATGAAAATGAGGACGTGCTCGAGATTCTGCATTTTCGTACCTCTATTGTTTTTTATAAAGAGAACAGTTGGTTCGTTTTCTCGGTGTTTATCACACTCAGGAGGCACAGTAAGTTTCGGATATGGGATCTCCCCATCGGAGAACGACAAGTGTCCGAAACCATGAACCCGCGTCAGGCAGCCGAAACCGTGACCTTGCATCGCGCCCTGTGGGCCGGCCGGATCATGAGCGCGTTTGTCGTTATCGCTCTGGTGGCAGACGGCACCATTCAGCTTTTCGCGCCGGCACAGATCGCGGGCATGTTGCAGGAAACCGGGTTCGCGATGGACCTGACCCGTGTCATGGGCCCGATCATACTCGCCTGCGCCATCCTCTACGCCATTCCGGCCACCGCCGTCCTCGGCGCGATCCTGGTAACGGGCTTTTTGGGCGGCGCCATCTGCGCCCACGTCCGCATTGGTGAGTTGGGATCGCCGCCGGAGATCATTTCCCTGCTTCTGGGCGCGCTGGCGTGGGGCGGCCTCTATCTGCGCGATCCCCGAGTCCGGGCCATTCTACCACTCATCCATTGAACCAACCGGGGCAGTGCCCTGTCCCTCGACATCAGGAGAAAACACATGTTTCTAGTCATGGGAATCACGGGAAAAGTTGGCGGCGCAACGGCAGAACATCTGTTGGCGCACCGCAGCTGGTGGAGGGCGATTGGAATGATCGGGCAGCCATCGAGCAAGCGCTCGGAGGCGTCGAAGGCGCGTTCGTCATGTTGCCCCCTGTCTGGGCGCCCTCGCCCGATTACAAAGAAGCAAAGGGCGTGATTGCAAACTATGTCGAGGCGCTCACCAAGGCAGCGCCGCCGCGAGTGGTTGCGCTTTCGTCGATGGGCGCGAACCGAACCAGCGGGCACGGGGTGATCACGGCCCTGTCGCTTCTGGAGCAAGGTCTTCGCGACCTGAAATCGCCAATCGCATTTGTGCGCGCCGGCGGGTTCTTCGAAAACTTCCTCTACGGCTTGCAGGTCGCCGAAGGCGGAACGCTACCGGTCTACTACAATCCGACAAACCGGAAATCGACCATGGTCGCGACGGTCGCAACCCTTTTGACCGGGCCGGCGTGGTCGGGCCAGCGCGTCATCGAGGTTGGTTCGATGGTCACCGCCGATGACGTCGCGGGGCAGCTGGGTGAGGTCCTCAATCGCGACGTGAAAGCCTTTGCAATCCCGCGTGCAGGGTGGGCGGAAGCCTTCGAGCAATTCGGCATCCCGAAAGGCCACTCCGGACCTGCCCAAGAAATGTTCGAGGCCGTCAACGCGGGATGGATGGACCTCGGCGTCGCGAGTACGGAGCACGTAGCCGGTACGACGTCCGCACGCGATGTGTTCGAGGCTGCACAGAACGCCGCCAAGGCGTAAGTCCGGGAGAGACGGAGACTTCCCGCGTTAGACGCGGCGCGGGAAGTGCTCAGCCGTTCACGCGGAGCGAGCGCCTCGGAAGCGGATGTGGCAGGCGAAAACAAGACGTGCCGGTTGGCGCGCTTACCGAGCGCCCGAACGTCTATGAATGGCAGGCGCGCTGATCGATCCGCTGCCGGTGCTCTATTATTCTTCCTCGAGCCCCCTCTACGGGGGGGCGGTGAAGGAGTGGGGGGCTGAGGCGGTGCCCTTCAGGCTTGAGGTCGGCGCAAGGCGAATGCGCGTTTGTTGGACGGCTGCTATGCGCCTCTTTCCCGCCATTCAGCAAACTTTCAAACGTTCCCGAAAGTGGTCGTTTTCGTCTGCGTTCATGGCGGCAGAGATGTGAGCCGGATCCGAGCGGATCATCGATCTTCATTGCCTTCCCGATTGGCGCTTGGTTTGAGTGGCACGGGAAGACGCTATCTCGCAAGACCCTGAATGCCGGAACTCCGAGCCGAGATAGGTAAGTCGACAGCCAATTGACGTAAATATCTTGCCCTGCGACTCTAGAAACGACTGAGCATGTTCTCTGATGGCGTATTCGCCGTCTCATCACCGTGCTGGTGCTGGAGTTGAGACCACCCGGTCAGCCGACTTTCGTTGCGTTGCTATCCCTGTGGCCGACGTGGCTGAGTTACGCTGTGAGTTACATCTTCATCGCCATCGTCTGGGCCAATCACCACTACCTCATGCGCTACGCTCGCGAGACGACACCGCACCTCATGTGGTTCAATTTCGCGCATTTGTTTTCGATCTCACTGCTCCCGCTATCCACTGCTTGGATGGCGGTGAGCGAACTGGAGCCGCAGCCCGTAGCCTTTTACGCAGCCGCCTTCTCTCTGGTGAATGCAACCTACATCGGGCTGATCTGGGAGCTGCTCGATCGGCGAAGCAGCGTCAAGATTTCGCCCAAAGTACGCAGGCTCATGCGCGTCCGATCCTTTACGACCTTGGCCCTCTTCGGCGTGGCTGCAATGATTGCGCTGAAGTACCCCCTTGCGGGCTTGGGTCTCTGCATCTGCTGTCTGCTCGGCTATTTGAATCCCGAACCGCCAATGGCTGAAACGCGGCGAAACTGACAAAAGTAGGCCTAACTCCGCAGCATTTTTGCGATTTCACAGCGCTGCTCGCGCATCACACATCAGGGTGTCCCCGTTCCTGCAGCACCCAAGTGTTGCCATCTGGATCCGAGAAGCCCGCGAAGCTGGCATAGTCTCGGTGGTTGGGGTCGAAACCTGGGGCGAACGCCCCACCCCAGCCGTCGATCGGAGCCTTGTGCTTGAGTTCGCTGACTTCGACTCCGCGTTCGAGCAACCGGCTTCGCGCAGTCTCAATATCCGTAACGACAAGATAGATGTTGCGAAGCGACCCTGCGGGCGCGTCCGTAACGCCTTTGCCGAATTGTATTGAGCAGTGGGAGCCAGGCGGCGTGAGCTGGACCACACGGAAGGTGGTGTTCGGCGCATAGTCGACATCGAGCGCAAAGCCGACCCGGTCCACATAAAACCGGAGCGCACGATCGATATCGCGGGCAGTGTGACAACCTCAAGCGATAATATTCCGAACGCGGCTGTGCCAGACTTCATAGTCCGTCCCCTTCGATTAGCTTACAAATCGATGACTAGATCACGGGTCGGTTGCGAGCAGCAAATGAGAAGGTTGCCGTCGGCCGGCCTTTCAAGCGGTTCAGGCTCATAGGCGATCGCGCCTGATATCAACCCACTTTCGCAGTTGTGACAAACACCGGTTCGGCATGACCACCGGGAGGGAACGTCACAGGCCTCTGCCAGCTCCAGAATGCTCCGGTACACTGAAGGGTTCCAATGGGCGGCTACACCACTTCGAGCGAAGGAGACCAGCGGACCGGCATCGGTGTCGCCTTCCGGCAGATGTGGCGCGCGCCGCTCGCTGGCAACAACACCGGGGTTCAGCGGCTCGCTCCCGTTGAAGATCTCGATACGAACGCGATCCGGGGCGACGCCCGATGCGGCTAGCGCCTCTTTCATGTCTGCCATGAAGTCGACAGGTCCGCAGAGATAGACGTCCGCGTCCTGCGGGATACTGACACTATTGAAGACCAATGGTGATAGGTGGCCGGTTGCATCAAAATCGACGCCGAGTCTGTCGACCGGGTCTGGCCTGCTATAGCAGACATAACTGCGACCATGGGGGAGACTGGCCATCAGACGGCGGACTTCGGCTGCAAAAGGATGGTGCCGTCTGTCGCGAGCCGCGTATAGCCAGAGGACCTGCCGCGTGTCCCGGGCTGCCGCCAGCGCGTATAGTATTGCCAGAAGAGGTGTCGCGCCGATGCCTGCGCTGAGCAGTACCACGGGGCTCTGCCCAGGCTGCAATGTAAAGCTTCCGCGCGGCGAGCTTACGTCGACAAGATCGCCTATCCGCACATGATCCCGCAGAAAAAGGCCGGCCGTCCCGTGCGGTTCGATCTTGACGCTGATTCTGTAGCGCTCTTCCGAGAGTGGGCCCGAGAGCGAGTAGCTGCGAAATAGCGCAGCACTGGAACGGGTCGGGCGAAGGCGCAGCACGATATATTGACCAGGTAGAGCGGGCGGGAGCGGCTTTCCATCGGGATGCCGCATCGACAGAGAGACGACGTCCACGGACTCCTGCTCTAGATCAGCCACCGCGAGCGGCTGAAATCCGGGAGCAGCAGGGTGTAACGCGGCTGGCGGAGCGAGCCCGGCATTGCCGCTCTCTACGCCGGTCGATTGGCTGCGCAGCAAAGCCTCAAAAGAACCCCGCCATCCTGGCGAAAGCGCTTTGATCCGCGCCGCGCGCTCCAATTCGACGCGGGGATGTTCCGGTGAATAAAGCAGTGCATTCAGCTCAGCGACGGTTACCCGTTCATTCGCTTCGCCCACCTTGAGGATTTCGTCGCCCGCTCCTACCTCGCCTTCTTGCAGAACTCGGAAGTAGAATCCTGGCCGGCCGCTGGAAGTCAGCAATGCCGGCATTCGGGGCTCGTCCATGCGGATGCCAACCCGGTAGCATGTGACGCGAGGTTGAGTGACCTCGAAAAGCGCGCCTCCAATACGAAATCGATCTCCGATGCAAACTGCATCGTCTTGCAAGCCCTCGACCGTGAAGTTTTCGCCGAACTGACCATAGACGAAGTCGGTTCTGTTCAGGTGCTTCTGCCAGTAGCGATATGATGCGATTTGATAGACGAAGACGGCCCGCTGCTCGCCCCCGTGCCCAGCGAGGTCGCCCTGACCGTCGCCGTCCAAATTCAATCGGCCAACGCGACAACGTCCGGCTACCGGGTTTTTGAAAATGCCGGTGTATACTGTGCGGTCATTCCAAGAGATGTTGCGCGGAAGCCCCACGTTCACGGACAATAGTCGCGCCATGCTCCGCTCCGTTTAATCGCGACCGGTAGCTAGCCGCCGGCAATCATTTCGGGGCCTCCACCAGGTGCCCGCTCCAACTCGGCCACATCGAGATTTCGATCAGGACCGTGAGGGACGACCGTCTGGCCAGGCTCGAGATGAAGCTGAACGTCGTCGAGGAAGACCGGAACTATGTCCGGCTCAAACGACACAAGGTTGGAAATGCGGCGGACTTCGGGATAGGCGTCGGTGTAGGACCATGCCGCCTGACGAGCGTCGCCAATAGAATAATAGCTGCAGAGCCCTTTGTAGGGACAGAACGTCTGAAGCTTTACCGCTGTGAGGGAGGACTCGTGGATGTCATCACGAGGGACATACCAGCGTGGAGCGAACCCGGATTCGTAAAGGCCCAATGGATGCCTGGTATCCGCAACGACGCGGTCGTTGTAGCGGACCACGAGGTGACGAGAACTCTGTCGAATATCTACGCGATGGTATGGGTCGGCAGCATGACCCAGGATTCGTTCGTCTTCTTCATAGAAGGCATCCATGGCGCGCCATGCGAACGCCAATCGTCCCTGGAGTTCTGTTGCATGGGCAGGGAGGTTCGTGTGTTGCCACGCTCCTCTGGCGGCCACGTGTTGCTCGCCTACCCGGACAGTGTACCATGAAGTAGACCCAAGATCAGGATGTTGGGTGATCTGCTCTGTCCGCTCCAACACATGTGCTGAAATGTCGGACTCCGGAAAATAAGCTACCGGGTAGCGGGCGGGTTCAAACAGTAGGAGAACGTCGTCGCTTTCGGCAACCCAAACCCCGCCAAACAATACGCGCATGCGCCGGCGCAGCCGTTCCACATATAACATTCTCTTGGGCAACGCTTCGGGGACGAGAAACCGACCGATGGCTCCCGTCGAGAGAGGACCTTGTTGCCAAGACAGTCCCACTGCTCAGTTCCCGATATCGCGGCAGAGCCGCAAATAGCTATTGCAACGTAAGTCCGAGAAATTGGTTCCACCACCGATCGCAAACTTCCAGAGCGGCTCGCGCGCTCGGAAATTCGCACCCACTTCGCGGAAGACGGCTAGGCGACTGCAAGCCGGCTGAGGGACGGCCGTTCGCACGCTATATGGGTCGATCAAATCGGCGCGGCGCAGCAGCAATCGGCCATTCAACCACCCCAGCGATTGTCCACTTTGGCAGGCGCATTGCCTATAACCTGCCAGTCCGCTTTCGGCCCCGAAATGCGACATTCACACTCGTCTCGGCAACCGCACCTTCCTGCCCCGCGCTCGCCTCACGCAGTCTTCTGCGCCACCAACCCCAGCTCCTCCACCATGGCCTGACGCATCAGGAATTTCTGCGGCTTGCCGGTCACCGTCATCGGCAATTCCGTGCGGAAGCGGATGTGGCGCGGGATCTTGTAATGCGCGATCTGGCCGGCGCAGAAGGCCTTGATCTCCTGCTCGGTGGCGATCTGGCCGGGCTTCAAGACGATCCAGGCGCAGAGCTCCTCGCCGTATTTGGCGTCGGGAATGCCGAACACCTGCACCTCCCTGACCTTGGGGTGCCGGTAGAGGAACTCCTCGACCTCGCGCGGATAGACGTTCTCGCCGCCGCGGATGACCATGTCCTTGACCCGGCCGACGATGTTGCAATAGCCCTCGGCATCGATCGTGGCGAGGTCGCCCGTATGCATCCAGCCGTCGGCATCGATCGCCTCGCGGGTCTTGTCCTCGTCGTCCCAATAGCCCTTCATCACGGAATAGCCGCGTGTGCAGAGTTCGCCCGGCGCACCGACGGCAACGGTTGCGCCATCGGCATCGACGGCCTTGACCTCGACATGGGGATGAACGCGCCCGACAGTCGAGACGCGTTTTTCCAAGGGGTCGTCGACGCTGCTCTGGAAGGAGACCGGGCTGGTCTCGGTCATGCCGTAGGCGATGGTCACTTCGGACATATGCATCAGCGACACCACCTTCTTCATCACCTCGATCGGGCATGGCGAGCCGGCCATGATGCCGGTGCGCAGGCTGGACAGGTCGAAGGCGGCGAAATCGGGATGGTCGAGCAGGCCGACGAACATGGTCGGCACGCCGTAGAGGCCGGTGCAGCGTTCCTGCGCCACGGCGTTCAGCGTGGCGCCGGCATCGAAGCCCTCGCCAGGGAACACCATGGTCGAGCCCTTGGTGACACAGCCCATCGTACCCATCGACATGCCGAAACAATGGTAGAGCGGCACGGGAATGCAAAGCCGGTCGTCGACCGTCAACCTGATGGCCGAGGTGACGAAATTGCCGTTGTTGAGGATGTTGTTGTGGGTCAGCGTCGCGCCCTTGGGCGCGCCCGTGGTTCCGCTGGTGAACTGGATGTTGATGGCGTCCTCCGGCTTCAGCCCTTCGGAGATGCGGTCGAGGCTGTCATGCTCGTCGCGCCCCGCCATCGCCAGCACATCGGCGAAATTGAACATGCCGGGCGAGTTCTCCTCGCCCATGCGGATGACGATCCGGAGCGCCGGCAGTTTCTGTGCCCTGAGCTTGCCGGGCGTGGCCGTCGCGATCTCCGGCGCCAGCGTCTCGATCATGCCGAGATAATCCGAGGTCTTGAAGCTGGCCGCGGTGACCAGAGCCTTGCAGCCGACCTTGTTCAGCGCATAGTCCAGCTCGGTGAGCCGGTAGGCCGGGTTGATGTTGACCAGGATCAGGCCGATGCGGGCGGTGGCGAATTGCGTCACCAGCCATTCCCAGCGGTTGGGCGACCAGATGCCGACGCGATCTCCCTTTTCGAGGCCCAGCGCCAGGAAACCGGCGGCCAGCGCATCCACCGTGTCGGACAGCTCGCTCCAGGTGAAGCGCTTGTCCTGGCCGACGAAGACGGCGGCATCGAGCGTGCCGTATTTGCCGGCCGTGTCGGAGAACAGTGCGGGAATGGTCTTGTTGAGCAGCGGCACGCCACGCTCGCCCGAGACGTGCGCCTTGCCGTCGACGGGCGCGACAAAGACGCTGCCGGCGCGCGCCCCGCGTCCGCGCAAACTGGTGGCGTTCTTCAGCTCGTCGAGATTGACCGGCATCGCTCTCTCCTCCCAGAACATCCGAGCCTATCAGCCTGCCGGGACGGTGGAAATCCCGCCGAAGGTAGGGCCAAGCTTCGAAGGCGGACCGCGCCGCCTTCCACGGTCATAAGAATGGCAGGGTCGTGAGAATGGCGCAGAACGAAAAACCCCGCCTCGAAGGGCGGGGGGCGCAAATCATCACCATAGCGGTATTTGTAGCATAGTGGCCGGCACAAAGCAAGAACAAAATTTGTCCGCCGCCAGCTATCCCTTCACCGAGGCCATGCTGGCCGCTATGTCGCGCAGCATCGTCTCGTCGGCCGTGGAACGCGTCTTTCGCGATGCGACAAGACACGCCTGCGACCGCAGCACGACGCCGTCGACCAGCACCTTGAGATGGTTGGCGCGCAGCGTCGAGCCGGTGGTGGTGATGTCGACGATGACATCGGCAAGGCCGGCCGCCGGCGCGCCCTCGGTGGCGCCCAGGCTCTCGACGATGCGATAGACCTGGATACCGTGCTTCTGCGAGAAGAATTGCTGGGTCAGCCGCCAGTATTTGGTGGCGATCCTGAGCCGCCTTCCGTGACGCTGGCGGAAATCGGCGGCGACATCATCGAGGTCGGCCATGGTCTCGACGTCGAGCCAGATGTCGGGCACGGCCACCACGACATCGGCATGGCCGAAGCCGAGACGGGCGACGATTTCGGCGCGCGCCTCCCAGTCGGCGAGGTTCTCGCGCACGAGGTCCTCGCCGGTGATGCCGAGATCGACGGCACCTTGCCCGATGTCGCCCGATATTTCGGAGGCGGACAGGAAAACGACCTCGACATTGTCCATGCCTTCGACGCGGGCGTGATATTTGCGCTCGTCACCGGGCAGGCTGATGGCGAGGCCGGCTTTCGCCAGCACCTCCAGCGCCTGCTCCTTCAACCGGCCCTTGGACGGGATCGCCAGCGTGATCATGGCGCGTGCTCCCGCAATGCCTCGATGCGGTCGAGCCAGACCGAGAAGCCGACGCCGGGGATCGGCGTCTTGGCGCCGAGCAGCGTCAGCAGCCGGTCGTAGCGGCCGCCGCCGGCCAGCGGCCTTTCACCATCTTGCGCCGCGATCTCGAAGACGAGGCCGGTGTAATAATCGAGCGGGCGGCCGAAGGCGGCGTCATAGCGGATCTTTTGCGCCGGCAGGCCGTTCGCCTCGACGGCCTTGGCGCGCGCCGCGAATTTTTCCAGCGCGGCCCCGAGCGATAGCCCGGCGGCACCGGCAAAACTCTCGAGCGCCTGGGCCGCGCCGTCGAGCGGCACGTCGATCGCCAGAAAGGTCTTCAGCGCCGCGAAGGCTTCGTTGGACAGCCGCACGCTGCGCAGCTCGGCCTTTTCGATCAGCCGCCGCGCGATATCGGCCGGCGCGCGTCCGGCCGAAGCCGACAGGCCGGCCTGTTCCATGCCGCCGGCTATATGCGCGGAGAGACCGTCCAGGTCACCGTCGAGCACAAGTGCCGCGACCGGGCCGGAGAGCTGGCTGTTGCGCGGCGGATTGGCGAGATCGGCAAGGGCTGCCTCCAGCATCGTCGCCGAGCCGAAGGCGCGGGCGAGCCGCATGCGCCAGCCGCGCGGCAGGCCGAGAGCCGCCAGCACCGCCTCGAAGATGGCCTGGTCGCCGAGCGTGATCGAGAGCTGCTGGCCCGGCAGCGCCAGCGACAGCAGTGCATGCGCGTCGGCCACCGAACGGGCATCGGCAGCGGCCGTGTCGCGGTCGCCGAGATCCTCGATGCCGGCCTGGAAGAACTCGTTGCCGCCTTCGCGGCGCTGGCGGAACACTTCGCCCAGATAGGAGTAGCGACGCGGCGTACCGGCCTGGCTGGCGATATGATCGAGGCAGACGGGAATGGTGAATTCCGGCCGCAGGCAGAGCGTCTGCCCGGTCTCGCTTTCGGTCAGGAAAATGCGGCGGCGCAAATCCTCGCCGGCCATATCGAGAAACGGATCGGCCGGCTGCAGCACGGCGACCTCCACCGCATGCGTGTCGCGGGTCGCGAAGAGGCCGGCGATGTCGGCCGCGATGGCGGGATAGCGGGAGGTCAATTTGCAAACCTCAGCGCTGTACGACCCTCTGGTCCCAAACCGGAGACGCCAATGATCCAGGTCAAGGCTGGTGCTCTACGGCGCCCCCCTCTGCCCTGCCGGGCATCTCCCCCTCTAGGGGGGAGATTGGCTGCTTCGCAGCTGGTGCCCTTCTTGGAATCCTGAAAATTGGCGAAAGCCATGGTGACAGCCGATCTCCCCCCTTGAGGGGGAGATGTCCGGCA
This sequence comes from Mesorhizobium sp. B2-1-1, assembly GCF_006442975.2. Classification (NCBI taxonomy): domain Bacteria; kingdom Pseudomonadati; phylum Pseudomonadota; class Alphaproteobacteria; order Hyphomicrobiales; family Phyllobacteriaceae; genus Mesorhizobium; species Mesorhizobium sp. B2-1-1. The sequence continues at coordinate 5,234,806 of NZ_CP083954.1, forward strand.
GGACAGAGGGGGGCGCCGTAGAACGCGGCCTCTATTTGCCACGCGCCCTCTCCTCAGCCTGCGCCGCCAGGATCTTCCTCACCTCTGCCACCAGCTCGCTTTCCGCCACCGTGACCTGCGCCGGGCGGGCGGCACGCCATTCGGCGTTATCGGTGATCTCGGCCGACAGGCGCGCGCCTTCGATCAGGTCCTTGATCTGCAATTCGCCCTTGGCGCGCTCGTCGCCGCCCTGGATGATCGCGACCGGACAGCCGCGACGGTCGGCATATTTGAGCTGCGCCTTCATGCCGGCGCCGCCGAGATACATTTCGGAGCGGATGCCGGCGGCACGCAGCTCGCCCACCATCTTCTGGTAGCGGCCGAGGCTTTCGGTATCCCTGTCCATCACCAGCACGACGACCGGCGCGATCACGTCGGCGCTGTCGAGCTTGCCGAGGTTCTTCAGCGCCGTCATCAGCCTGGAAACGCCGATGGAGAAGCCCGTCGCCGGCACCGGCTCGCCGCGGAAGCGCGACACCAGCCCGTCATAGCGGCCGCCGCCGCCGACCGAACCGAAGCGCACGATCTGGCCATCCTCGTTGGGAATCTCGGCCAGGAGCTCGGCCTCGAAGACCGGGCCGGTGTAGTATTCGAGACCACGCACGACGGAGCGGTCCATGGCGACGCGATCTTCGCCGTATCCCGCCGCCCTGACCAGGGCCTCGATGGTCGCGAGCTCGCCAACGCCCTCCTGGTAGACGGCGTTCGCACCGACGCTGGCATCCTGGCCGGCCTGCGCGTTTCGCGCCGTCGCCAGAAGAACCGCCTCGGCTTGCGTATCATTCAGCCCGGCGCCTTTGGCGAAGTCGCCCTCGCCTTCCTTGCCGCCGTCCCAGCGCCCTGGTCCCAAGAGAAGCCGCACGCCTTCCGGCCCGAGCTTGTCCAGCTTGTCGATCGCCCGCAGCACGGTCAGCCGACGACTCGTATTCCCTTCACCTCCGAGGCCGATCGCCTCGAGCACGCCGTCCAGCACCTTGCGGTTGTTGACGCGGATGACGTAGTCGCCGCGCTTGATGCCGAGCGCTTCCATCACATCGGCCATCATCATCGCCATCTCGGCGTCGGCCGCGACGCCCGGCGTGCCGATCGTGTCGGCGTCGAACTGCATGAACTGGCGGAAGCGGCCGGGACCGGGCTTCTCGTTGCGGAACACCCAGCCGGAACGGTAGCTGCGATAGGGTTTTGGCAGGCGCTCGAAATTCTCGGCGACGAAACGCGCCGTCGGCGCGGTCAGGTCGTAGCGCAGCGACAGCCACTGGTCGTCATCGTCCTGGAAGGAGAACACGCCTTCGTTCGGCCGGTCCTGGTCGGGCAGGAATTTTCCGAGCGCATCGGTGTATTCGATCAGCGGCTGGTCGGCGGGCTCGAAACCGTAGAGTTCGTAGACCGAGCGGATCGTCGCCATCATCTTCTCGACGGCGCGGATATCTTCGGCGCTGCGGTCGGCAAAACCGCGCGGCAGCCGCGCTTTCGTCTTTTCCGATTTGTCGGCCATGGATTCGCCCGGTGTTTCGTGTTGCTGAAAACTCAACAGCGTTGCGATTTTCGCAACGGGCGTGTCCTAACCGAACAGGTCCTACCGGGCAAGGCCGGCGGCAGGCGCTGTCTCCATGCATGCGAGAAGGCACGCGGGCGTTCGCCGAAACAAAAACGCACCGAAAATGAAACAATCCCGCCATCGGCGCGGCATCGTGCCGACATAATCGAGGCCGATACAGCACACCGCAATGAAGGGGTTCGGGACATGATGAGCGCGGTGGAGTTTCACGACAACAGGGATGCGGGCGACATGCCGGCACGCCTGCGCGCCGCAGATGTCCATGCTCCCAGGATGATCGGCCAGCCGGCCGGACCGTTCGAGGTACACGCCGATACCGGCAAGGGACCTTCCCTGCGCGACGCATTGGTGACCGGCCTGCTGGTGATCTATCCAACCGTCGCCACCGTGGTCGCGATCGTCGCCGGCCTGTTCCTGGGAAGTGCCAACGGCGCCTGAGGCTATTTCGGCCGTTTGAAAGCCTTCCGCTCCTTCTCGACCTCTTTGCGGCACACACACCCCTCGAGATGATCGTTGACCAGACCCATCGCCTGCATGAAGGCGTAGACCGTGGTCGGGCCGACGAAGGTCCAGCCGCGCTTCTTCAGATCCTTGGAAATGCGGATCGAGACCGCCGTGGTCGGATTGGCGCGCAGATGGGCGAGGTCGACCACCTGGGGCCGTTCCTCCCTGCCGGGTTCGAACTTCCAGAACCAGGCAGCGAGCGAGCCGAATTCATCGGCCATTTCGCGGGCGCGTTTGGCGTTGTTGATGGTCGAGACGATCTTGCCGCGATGGCGGATGATGCCGGCATCGCCGAGCAGGCGCTCGACGTCCTTGTCGGTGAAGGCGGCGACTTTGTCGAAATCGAATCCGGCGAAAGCGGCGCGAAAATTCTCGCGCTTGCGCAGGATGGTCAGCCAGGACAGGCCCGACTGGAAGCCTTCGAGACAGATCTTCTCGAACAGCCGGCGGTCGTCCGCCACCGGGCGGCCCCATTCATGGTCATGGTAATGCAGGTAGTCGGGCAGATTGCCGTGCCAGAAGCAGCGCGCGACACCGTCGGGTCCGGCGAGAAGGCCGGTTCTTTCCTTGTCCATGGCGAGAATTCCATTCGTTAACGCGCTGGTTGCGCTGCTTTACCTTGGCTTTACCAGATTCCTGAACGCGGCGGTAACCACACCAAAAGGTTTACCGACAGTTCCGCATTTTACACATTCCGATTCATGTTTCGGTTGCTGTTCCCGCGCCAATGATCGCTGAACCGGGAGGTCGTTTCCACCCGGTTTGTCAGACGATCGAGGTGCTTTCCCGATGAAGAGAGTTTTGTTTTCCGTGCTCGGCGCCGTGGCTGCGTTTGCCGCAGGCGTCACACCTTCCACGGCCGGAGACCGCTATGCCGACAGACCGCCGGTGATGGTGAGCCCCGACCTTTCCGCCCCCTGGGTGCTGCAGCTTGGCCAAGCGCCGGGGATCGTGCGGCAGAACCGGCAGGTCGCGCAGCAGCCGCGCCCGCGTTATGCGCAGCCCGACCGCGTGCAAACGGCGGCCGTGCAGGCCCCGGCCAAGCGCATGGTCGCGCGCCCGCAGATCAATCCGATCTACCTGCCGCAGGAAGTCGCCTATGACGGCTCCCAGAAGCCGGGCACCATCGTCATCGATACGACCCAGAACTTCCTCTATCTGGTCGAAAAGAACGGCAAGGCGCGGCGCTATGGCGTCGGCACCGGCAAGCCGGGCTTCGAATGGTCGGGCACGCACAAGATCACCAACAAGCGGGTCTGGCCGGACTGGCGCCCGCCGGCCGCGATGATCAAGCGCGAGGCCGCCAAGGGGCGTTACCTGCCAACCTACCTGGCCGGGGGCATGGAGAACCCGCTCGGCGCGCGCGCGCTCTATCTCGGTAGTACGGAATATCGCATCCACGGCACCAACCAGCCCTGGACGATCGGCGGCGCCGTGTCGTCGGGCTGCATCCGCATGCGCAACGAGGATGTCGTCGACCTTTATGAACGGGTCGATGTCGGAACCACTGTCGAGGTGATATAATAGTTGCTGCGAATCACCCGATCCGGAAGCGCAGCGCTTCCCGGGATCGGAAGGAATAACGGGGGACGGGCCGTATGGGGATGCGGCCGGTCAGAAAGGGCGGCACGGGAAACCGTGCTGCCCTTTCCGTTTCGGACGAAGCACTGCCGCGCCCGCACGTCGCGCAAAAGGCATGACGGTTCGCATTCGTGCTGCCATTGCCGCTGTTCTTTTGCTATGGCAAGGCAACGCTCAGGTCAGAAGAGTCCGATCATGTCACTGTCCGACGACAGCCGCTATCTCAAGGGCGGCCCGGTTGCCCGGCGCATCATCGCCTCCGTGCGCGAGGATGCGGCGATCGCAAGGGCCGAAGGGTTCCCGCCCAAACTGGTGTCGATCACCGTCGGCGATACGGCGGCGGTGGATGTCTATGTACGAAACCAGCGCGCCAAGGCAGAGCTGGCGGACATCGATTTCGACGAACGGCGCTTTCCCGCCACCATCACCGCGGGCGAACTGGAAGCGGCGATCCACGGCCTGAACGCCGATCCGCGCGTTACCGGCATCATCATCCAGCGGCCGGTGCCGGCACATATCCCGATCAGGACGTTGCAGGCGGCGGTGCATCCGCTGAAGGACGTCGAAGGCATGCATCCGGCCTCGATCGGCAACATCGTCTACAACCAGCTCGATCTGGCGCCCTGCACGGCGGCCGCCTCGGTCGAGTTGCTCAAGGAAACCGGCCTCGACCTCAAGGGCCTGGAAGTGGTGATGGTCGGCCACTCCGAGATCGTCGGCAAGCCGATCGCCTTCCTCTTGATGAGCGAAGGCGCGACGGTCACGGTCTGCCACCACATGACGCGCTCGGTCGCCGCGCACGCGCGCCGCGCCGATGCGCTGTTCGTCGCCGTCGGCAAGCCGCGCCTGATCAAGGCCGACATGGTAAAGCCGGGTGCGGCCGTCATCGACATCGGCATCAATTCCGAGACGCTGCCGGACGGTTCCACCCGTATCGTCGGCGACGTCGACACCGACAGCGTGAAGGACGTGGCCTCCTGGATCACTCCGGTGCCGGGCGGCGTCGGCCCGATCACCGTTGCGATCCTGCTGCGCAACACGATGGTGGCGCTCAGCCGCCAGCGCGCGCTCTACGAGGCGACCTACGGCACGATCGACAGGCTGGCGGCCGAATAACGCCGGGGCGGCCCCTACTCAGCGGCGATCAGGGCCGGGTTCCGCGACACCTTCCGGCCTCGGCCCGCCATAGGCCCAGTCGAGCAGCTTGATCGTATGCACCACCGGCAGCTTCGCGGCAGACGCGATCTGCGTTATGCAGCCGATATTGCCGGTGGCGACGACCGAAGCGCCGGTAGCCTCGATGTTTTTCACCTTGCGGTCGCGCAGCCTGGCCGAAATCTCCGGCTGCAGGATGTTGTATGTGCCGGCCGAACCGCAGCACAAATGCCCTTCGCGCGGCTCGCGCACGATGAAACCGGCTTTGGCCAGCAATTCCCTAGGCTGGCGGGTGATCTTCTGGCCGTGCTGCATCGAACAGGCCGAATGATAGGCGACGACCGTGCCCGGCTTGCGCACCGGTTCGGGCAGGTCGATGGCGGTCAGGTATTCGGTAATGTCCTTGGCCAGCGCGGAGACACGTGCAGCCTTTTCGGCGTAGGCCGGATCAAGCCGCAGCATGAAACCGTAATCCTTGATGGTCGTACCGCAGCCCGACGCGGTGATGATGATGGCATCGATCCCGCCTTGTTCAATCGCGCGGGTCCAGGCATCAACATTTTGCCTTGCAGAAGCAAGGGCGGCTTGCTCGCGGCCCATGTGATGGACGAGCGCGCCGCAACAGCCCTCGCCCGGCGGCACCACGACCTCGACGCCAAGCCGCGTCAGCAGTGAAATGGTCGTGTCGTTGACGGCGGGATCGAGCACCGATTGCGCGCAACCGGTGAGGATGGCGACGCGGCCCCTCTTCGCCCCCTGCCCAGTATGGGTGCCCGGCGAAGCCATCGGCGATGCTCCCGGGATCGATGCCGGCGCGAGCTTGAGCATGGCACTGACTGGCTTCAGCGCCGGGACTTTTTCGAACAGGCCAATGAACGGCTTGCCCAGTTTCGCCAATTTGAGCGCGGCGCGAAAACGCTGGGGATAGGGCAGGACGAGGGCCAGCATGGCGCGGGTCAGGCGATCGAGCAGCGGCCGCCTATAGGTCTGCTGGATATGGGCGCGGGCATGGTCGACCAGATGCATGTAGTTGACGCCAGACGGGCAGGTGGTCATGCAGGCGAGGCAGGACAGGCAGCGATCGATATGGGTGACGATCTCCTTGTCGGCGGGGCGACCGTTTTCCAGCATATCCTTGATCAGGTAGATGCGCCCGCGCGGTGAATCGAGTTCGTTGCCCAGCGTCACATAGGTCGGGCAGGTAGCGGTGCAGAAACCGCAATGCACGCATTTGCGCAGAATCTTTTCCGACTCGGCGACATGCGGGTCGGCAAGCTGTGCGGGCGAGAAATTGGTCTGCATCTCTTGATGTCCTAGGCCATGCGGCCGGGATTGAGGATGTTCTTGGGGTCGAATTCGTGCTTCAGCCGCTGGCTGAGCGCTGCCAGTGAGGGAGCCTGCGGCTCGAACACCGGCAGGGCGGCGCGGTGCGAAGGAGCCGCGCGCACCAATGTCGCATGGCCGCCGCCATGTTTTCTCAGAAGTCCGCGCAGCAGCGTCGCTTCCGGGTCACCCTCCTCCATGCGCAGCCACACCAGTCCGCCCTGCCAGTCATAGAAGGCGCTGACGGCGGCCTGCATGCGCAGCGTCAAAACCATCTGGTGCGCCTGGGCAGGCGCCATCGATACGCGCCAGAGCGGTTTGTCGTTGTTGTCCACGAAAGGCCTGCAATCGCGCACGTCACGCCACAGGGCAGCTGACGCTTCGCTGCAAATCTCCTCCAGTGGTCCGGCATTTCCGAGCAACGCCTTCAGCGCGGCGATGCGATAGGCGACGGAGGGGCCAAAACCCTCCACCCGAAGCAGCGTGGCCGCATCATTGCCGAGCGCACCTGCGGCAACCCGTGCGGCAATCCGCTCCGGAAGGTGCGCGGCGCTCGATACTTCAGCACTGGAGCCGAGCGCCAGGGCCATGGCCGCGGCGGCCGCATCGTCGAGCAGGCCGCGGATGGCGAGCGTAACCTCGGTCTCGGCCGATGGCAGCACCTTGAAGGTGACGTCGGTGAACACGGCCAGCGTGCCCCAACTGTTGGCCATCAGCTTGGACAAGTCATAACCGGTGACGTTCTTCACCACGCGGCCCCCGGATTTGAAGGCCTCGCCGCGCCCGGAAACCACATGGATGCCCAGGATGTGATCGCGCGCCGCCCCCGCTTTCAGCCGGCGCGGGCCGGAGAGGTTCGCTGCAAGCGCACCACCAAGCGTGCCCTTGCCCGGCTCGCCGCCGAGCAGCGGGCCGTAGTCCATCGGCTCGAAAGCGAGTTGCTGGCCGTTTTGCGCCAGCAGCGTCTCGATTTCGGCCAGCGGCGTGCCGGCCTTTGCGGACAGCACCAGTTCGGCTGGTTCATAGAGCGTGACCCCGGCGAGCCTCGACAGGTCGAGCGTGTGCTCCGTCTGCAGCGGACGGCCGATGCCGCGCTTGGAGCCGTGACCGAGGATTTCGAGCGGCGAGCCTTCCGCCGCCGCCCAGGCGACGGTGGAGAGGACTTCGGAAGGGGTGATGGGAGTGAAGGTGGTCATGGCGCCGATGCGCAATATGCGGGAATGCCGCGTTCCTTCGCGCCCCCCTCTGTCCTGCCGGACATCTCCCCCTCAAGGGTGGAGATTGGATGCCGCGCCGGGTTTCGCCAATCTCCAGCGTTGGCGGAAGGGCGAACCGACGAAGCTGCCAATCTCCCCCCGTGAGGGGGAGATGTCCGGCAGGACAGAGGGGGGCGTTCAGGCGCTGACATAACCCTCAAAACCTCGGAATGTCCGGAAACGCCATCTGTCCGCGATGCACATGCATGCGCCCCAGCTCCGCGCAGCGGCGCAGTTGCGGGAACACCTTTCCCGGGTTGAGCAGATGATTGGGATCGAAGGCGCATTTGACCCGCATCTGCTGGTCGAGGTCGATCTGGTTGAACATTTCCGGCATCAGGTCGCGTTTCTCGACGCCCACCCCATGCTCGCCGGTCAAGACGCCGCCGACCTTGACGCACAGCCGCAATATGTCGGCGCCGAAACTCTCGGCCTTGTCGAGTTCGCCTGGCACGTTGGCATCATAGAGGATCAGCGGATGCAAATTGCCGTCGCCGGCATGGAAGACATTGGCGACGCCGAGCCCGTATTTTTCGGAGAGCTCGCGCATGCCGGCCAGCACGCGCGGCAGTTCCTTGCGCGGGATGGTGCCGTCCATGCAATAATAGTCGGGCGAGATACGGCCGACCGCGGGGAAGGCAGCCTTGCGCCCTGCCCAGAAGCTCAATCGCTCCTGCTCCGACTGCGAAATGCGGCAGGTGGTCGAACCGTTGCGGATGGCGATCGCCTCGACCGCGGTGATGAGATGATCGACCTCGACGCTGGGCCCATCGAGCTCGACGATCAGCAGAGCCTCGACATCCAGGGGATATCCGGCATGGACGAAATCCTCCGCCGCATGAATCGCCGGACGGTCCATCATCTCCATGCCACCGGGAATGATGCCGGCGCCGATAATGTCGGCGACGCATTGGCCACCCTGCTCGCTGGTCGGGAAGCCGATCAGCAGCGCACGTGCCGTCTCCGGCCTCTTCAAAATGCGCACGATGACTTCGGTGACGACGCCCAGCAGGCCTTCGGAGCCGGTCATGACGCCGAGCAGGTCGTAGCCTTCCGCGTCCAGATGCCTGCCGCCGAGCCGCACCACCTCGCCGCTCATCAGCACCATCTCGATGCCGAGCACATTGTTGGCGGTCAGGCCGTATTTGAGGCAGTGCACGCCGCCGGAATTTTCGGCGACATTGCCGCCGATCGAACAGGCGATCTGGGAAGATGGGTCGGGGGCGTAGTAAAAACCCTCCTGCTCGACGGCGGTGGTGATGCCGAGATTGGTGACGCCCGGCTGGGCGACGACGATGCGATTGGGGAAATCGATCTCGATAATGCGGTTGAAGCGGCTCATGACCAGGAGCACCGCGTCCTCCAGCGGCAGCGCGCCGCCCGACAGCGAGGTGCCGGAGCCGCGCGGCACGACGCGGATGTTGCGGTCATTGCAGTATTTCAGCACGCGCGAAACCTGTGCCACCGTTTCGGGAAGCACCACGACCAATGGCAATTGCCGGTAGGCGGTCAGGCCATCGCTCTCGAAGGCGCGCATTTCGTTGGCCGCGTCGACCACACCCTCGCCCGGCACGATAATGCGCATGTCGGCGACGATCTCGCCGCGCCGGCGCATCGTGGCGTCGTCTGGCTTGGGCATGGCAAGGCCGGACATCGGCAGCCTCATCTCGCGTGACTGGTCAAAATCTTTTACCAGTGAAGGGCGTCGGTTGCAAACCCCGCTTTGACCGAGAGCGGACACGGACGCAACGGACGCCTTCCGTAGCGGCAATCTGCCGCTGGCGCGCTTTACCCTGTGGGAAGTAAAGGCGCGCCTACTCGCCCGGATGTTTCGTCGGCTCGGAATGCATGCGCCGCACCCGCCGCACGCCCCACCAGACCAGCAGGATGGCGAGCGGCACGCACGCCGCCGTGACCACTTCGGGCGCGAAGGCATGGCCGAAGATCGAGGCGCCCTTGGCGACATAGCCGACGAGGCCGACGACATAGTAGGAAACGGCCGCGACCGACAGGCCTTCGACGGTCTGCTGCAGGCGCAGTTGCAACCGGGCGCGATTGTTCATCGAGGCGAGCAGGTCGCGGTTCTGCTTCTCGACCTCGACATCGACCCAGGTGCGCAGCAGCGTGGTGGCGCGCGTCAGCTTGCGCGACAGGTTGGCCTGACGCTCCTCGACCGAACGGCAGGTGCGCATGGCAGGCGCCATGCGCCGCCGCAGGAACCCCGCCCAGGTGTCATATCCCTGTACGGCTTCTTCCTCGAGCGCTTCCAGCCTTTCGCCGACGATGCCGTCATAGGCACGGCTGGCGCCGAAGCGGTAGAGGCTCGACGCCGCGTCGGCTTCCAACTCAGCCGCGAGTTCGGTCAGGTCGGCAAGCAATTTCTGGCTGTCGCGGGTCTCGGCGAGTTTCATCTCCAGCGTGATCTGGGCCAGCCTGTCCTCGATACGGCGGGCGCGACCGGACAAGGCCAGCGCCAACGGCAGGCCGAGCATGGCGAGCGTGCGGTAGGTCTCGATGTCGATCAGCCGCTGCGACAAGGCGCCGGTACTGGCCGGCGTCAGGGCGCGGTCAAGGATCAGCATACGGGTCAGGCCGTCGCCATCCTGGCGGAAATCGGTGACGATTGCTGCATTGCCGCGTTCGACCAGCGAATAGCAGAGGCTGGTCGGATCGAAGCCGGCGATCGACCGCTCGCCCGCCTGCGTCCATTTGCGGATCTCGAGCCGGATGCCTGAAATAACGGTTCCGGGTGGAGAAAATCCGTTGCCGAACGGCGAATCCTCCTGGCCCTTGCCGCCTTCGGCAAGCGGCCCTTCCCACAGATAGGTGGAGAATTCGGTATGCCGCTCCCAGCGCAACGAGCCCTGGCCCCATCTCATGGCGTGATGGCGGGCCTGACGGTCGGGCGGCTATGCCGAGCCGGCGCGACAGCTCGGAAAGCACCGAATGATCGACGCCGGCGCCACCCTCGGTCATGAAGGCGAGCTGGATCAGCACACGCGGCTTCTCGACCAGCGGGTGCGGACGGGCATGGACTTCGCCCAGCGCGCCGGGCCGTCCCTCATGCGCCGGAAAGCCGAGCACGCTGCCCTTGGCGCGCGGCTGAAATTCGAGATTGGACGGGTCGTGCGACACGGCTTGTTCCCCGGGTTTCTTTGAACCCTCTTGCAGTTGCGTCCTCTAGAGCCAATAGGCTCCTGACGCAAACAGCAAAGTTTAGCCGAAGACGATATGGGCGCGAGCGGGGAAGCCGACACGCTTCGACCAATTGGATAAATAATTTGACCAGTTGGCGACGCTGGCTTTATCTTGCGTGACACCGGTTCAACACTCCCAGGCATGCCGTTGAGCGACATTTTTTCCAGGATCGAGCACTCGCGAACCGCCGACGAGGTGGTGCAGCAGATCGAAAGCCTCGTCCTCGAAGGCGTGCTGCGCACCGGCGACCGGCTGCCTGGCGAGCGCGAGCTGGCACGCCAGTTCGATGTGTCCCGGCCGATCCTGCGCGACGCGCTGAAGGCGCTCGAGGGACGCGGCCTTTTGACGACGCGGCCGGGCGGCGGCACATATGTCGCCGACATCATCGGCCAGCTGTTCACCAAGCCGGTGGCGGACCTGATCTCGACGCATCGCAAGGCGGTGGCCGATTACCTGGAATATCGCCGCGAGGTGGAGGGGATCGCCGCCGAATATGCGGCGCGGCGCGCCACGCCGGAGGACCTGGCCCTGCTCGACCGCATCATGGCACGCATGGACGAAGCGCACCGCACCGGGGATTTCGACGACGAAGCCGAGATCGACGTCGAATTCCATCATGCGATCTGCGAATGCGCGCACAACATCCTGCTCCTGCATACGCTGCGCTCCTGCTACAGGCTGCTGTCGGAAGGCGTGTTCCAGAACCGGTTGCTGGTGTTCACGGTGCCCGGCGCGCGCGATGCGCTGCTGGCCCAGCACCGGGCGATCCACATCGCGGTCAAGGCCGGCGACCCGGCCGGCGCGCGGCAGGCGGCGATGGACCACATGATCTATGTCGAGCGGTCGATGGCGCAAGCCGAGCGCAGCGGCGACTGGCAGCGCGTATCGCGGCTCAGGCTCAGGCAACGCTCTGAAGCCGGCGATGCCGAACCGGCGCGCAAACGCTCCTGAACGATATCGATCAAGCGGGGACACGATGAGCGACATTCTCACCATTGCCGACCTCAAGGACCTGGCGCGACGGCGCGTGCCCAGGATGTTCTTCGAGTATGCCGATTCCGGCGCATGGACCGAGAGCACCTACCGGGCCAACGAGGAGGACTTCCAGAAGATCAAGTTCCGCCAGCGCGTGCTGGTCGACATGAGCAACCGCTCACTGGAATCGACCATGATCGGCGAGAAGGTGGCCATGCCGGTGGCGCTGGCCCCAACCGGCCTGACCGGCATGCAGCATGCCGACGGCGAGATGCTGGCGGCGCAGGCGGCCGAGGAATTCGGCGTGCCGTTCACGCTGTCGACGATGAGCATCTGCTCGATCGAGGATGTCGCGTCGGTGACGAAGAAGCCGTTCTGGTTCCAGCTTTACGTGCTGCGCGATAAGGACTTCGTGCTCGACCTGATCGACCGGGCAAAAGCGGCGAAATGCTCGGCGTTGGTGCTGACGCTCGACCTGCAGATACTCGGCCAACGGCACAAGGATGTCCGCAACGGACTTTCGGCGCCGCCCAAGATGACGCTGGCCAACATCGCCAACATCGCGGTCCGTCCGCGCTGGTGGATGGGCATGGCCGGCACGAAGCGCCGCACGTTCCGCAACATCGTCGGCCACGCCAAGGGCGTCGGCGACGTGGCTTCGCTGGCGTCATGGACGACGGAGCAGTTCGACCCGCATCTGTCGTGGAAGGATGTCGCCTGGATCAAGGAACGCTGGGGCGGCAAGCTGATCCTGAAAGGCATTCTCGACAAGGAAGACGCATTGATGGCCGCTGAAACGGGCGCCGACGCGATCGTCGTTTCCAACCATGGCGGGCGTCAGTTGGACGGCGCATCCTCGTCGATCATGGCGCTGGAGGAAATCGCGGACGCGGTCGGCGACAGGATCGAGGTGCACATGGATGGCGGCATCCGCTCCGGCCAGGACGTGCTGAAGGCACTGTGCCTCGGCGCCAGGGGCACCTATATCGGCCGGCCGTTTCTCTACGGCCTGGGCGCGCTCGGCAAGGAAGGCGTTACCAAAGCGCTGGAAATCATCCGTAAGGAGATGGACATCACATTGGCGCTGTGCGGAAAACGTCTGGTGACCGACATGGGCAAGGACCAGATCCGGCGCTAGCCAGGTCGGCGACGGCCTGATCACGGAGACAGCGATACGTTGGCAGAACCCGACATTCATTTCCTGGACGCGCGCGGACCGGACGGCATGCGTCTCTACGCAATCGGCGATGTCCATGGCCGGCTCGATTTGCTGGCCGCCATGCATCAGCGGATCGAGAGCGAGCTCGAATGGAAGCCGGCTCGCGACTGGCGCGTCATCCACCTCGGCGACTATGTCGACCGTGGGCCGGACTCCAAGGAGGTCGTCGATTTCCTGATCGAGGCGCGCAAACGCGATCCGCGAAACCTGATGCTTGCCGGCAATCACGATCTCGGCTTTCTCGATTTTCTCGATACCCCTGACCCGGACGGGCTTTTCATGCGCTATGGCGGGGTCCAGACGGCGCTATCCTACGGTGTGCCCCTCGCGGCCGACGCCGGCTGGTTCGGCAGGATGGAGACGATGAGACGGGGGCATCAGGCTCTGCTCGAAGCCGTACCGCAACACCATATCGACTTCCTGCGCTCGCTACCCTTCTCAATCAGCTTCGGCGACTTCTTCTTCTGCCATGCCGGCATCAGGCCAGGCGTTGCCCTGGAGAACCAGAATCCGCAGGATCTGATCTGGATCCGCGACGTTTTCCACGATCACGCTGGCCTTTTCCCGAAGATCGTGGTGCACGGCCACACGCCCGTTCCCGAGGCGGAGGTCATGGCCAACCGCGTCAATGTCGATACGCTCGCCTGGCAATCAGGCATGCTGAGCGCGCTCGTTGTCGAGGACGCCGACAAACGCATTCTGACAATGACAATAAGGGAAGCTTGAGTGGCGCGCGTCGCGGAAACGACGCGAACGGTCCGGCTATTCAGCGCAGCGAAGCGGTGACGCCGTAGCCGTCGACGGCGTTGTGGTTGTTGGCGGCATCGGCCGCATAGATGCCGAGACCGCAAATCACGATGGCGGACATCATGGCAAAGGACAGAAGCGCTGCTTTCACGGACGTCATCTCTTGTTGAGCTTCCTGCATCTGTGCACGAGGCGGTTACCAATGCGTTGAAACCGAAAATACGTCTCAAAGTTTCGACGATTTCGCGCTTCTAGGCACGTTCTGTATCGGCGGTGTGTCGCACGGGCCACACAAAGGTCCATCGCGGTTGCACCGGTGATGCAGAGCGCGCGCCTTCTAGGATGGCGGGCGTACACAAGCCAAGGACGAAACCGGTTTTCCCCAGGCGGATTCACCGCCGCGTGCCAATTGTGCCACGCCCTGGTCCGCAGAGATGATGCTCAGATCGTCGCCACCCATGCGCGGGCGATGGCAAGGCCGGCAGCATCGGCATCCGGTCCGTTACGGGCCATTTCGCCCTCGAGCTTGCCGGCCCAGTCGGGGTGGCGCGCTGCAATGAGCGGCGCGAAAGAGGTGCTCCAGTCCTTCACCAGCGGCCGATCGGCCTCGAAATGGAACTGGAAGCCGTAGACGGCGCGGCCGACGCGGAACGCCTGGTTCTCGGCGACATCATTGCCGGCGAGCCGCACGGCGTCTTCAGGCAGCACGAAGGTGTCGTCGTGCCATTGGAAGATCGGGAACTTTTCCGGAAGCTCGGCCAGCACCGGATCGGCCTTGGCCTCCGGCGTCAGCGAAACGCCGCGCCAGCCGAATTCGTTGGCGTCGCCGATGCGGTTCTCGCCGCCGAAGGCGCGGGCAACCAGCTGGCTGCCGAGGCAGATGCCGAGCACCGCGCGGTCCTGGCCGGCGAAATCGCGGGTCAGTTCGAGCAGCGCCGGAAAATAGGGATATTCCTCATCGGCCAGCGCGTTCTGGCCGCCGCCGAGCACCACCATGGCGTCGTGGCCGTTCGCATCATCCGGCAGCGGATCGCCCTTGTAAGGAAGGCGGATGTCGAGATCGGCACCGGCTTCCGCAAGTGCCGCGCCGACCTGGCCGAGGCCGGTGTTGTCGTAGTTCTGGACCACCAGCACCCGCATCGCAAAACCCTGCTGACGTGAAAACGATGCGACGAGCGATATCATGGCGCCGGCATTTCAGCCAAGATGCGGGCGCGCGGAGAAAACTATGCCACTGCAAAACCGGGTCGATCCGTTCGGCGCTATCCACGCCGTGCCCGAGCGCGGCCTGTTCATGGGCAATCGCGGCATCATCCACGATCCCGAGACCAGGACGCTGTTGAAAAAACGCTGGGCGCTTCACGCCTGGATCATCTGCGTCTGCGACTTCGGCGACGTGCGGCGCGAGCCGATGGGCCGCAACCGGCGACGTGATGATCTATCGGGACCCAAGGCGGGCTGGACGGAACTGTTCTTCCTCGACGAGGTGACGGCGCTGGCGGCGGGCCATCGGCCCTGCTTCTTCTGCCGGCGCGAACGGGCCAGGGATTTTGTGGGTCGCTTCGGCGAAGCCTTCGGCATAACGGAGCCGCGCGCGCCGCAGGTCGACAAGCGGCTGCACAAGGAGCGGCTGGCCGCGGGCGGCAAGCCGCCGGTGGTGGCGGCTGACGAGCTTGCAGGCCTGCCCGACGGCACGATGGTCGAGGGTGGAGGCAATGCCTACGCCTTGCGTCGCGGCAAGGCGCTGCGCTGGTCGTTCGCAGGATATTGCGGAGCGCAGGATTTCAACGACCTCGCTCATCGGCCGCTACGGCTGCTGACGCCGCCGACCACGATCGGGGTGCTGAGGCGAGGCTACGAACCCGTCTGGCATCCTTCCGCCAAGGCTTGACGCCAACCGCCGGCTCGCCCATTCCTCGGCCATGCGCGCCAATTACAAGATGCAACGCCTGTTCGTGCCCGACGATCTCGGGCCGGAGATCGAGTTCGACGCCGGCCACCAGCAGAGCCATTATCTTCTGCATGTGCTGCGGCTTGGCGAGGGCGCCGAGGTCCTGTTGTTCAACGGCCGCGACGGCGAATGGTCGGCGGCCATCGCGGCCAGGTCCAAGAAGGCGGTGAAGCTGAGGGTGCTGGCGCGGCAACGGCCGCAGCCGCCGCTGCCCGATCTCGTCTACTGCTTCGCACCGCTGAAGCAAGGCCGGCTCGACTATCTGGTGCAGAAGGCGGTCGAAATGGGCGCCGGCGTGCTGCAGCCGGTCATTACCCAGCACACGCAAGTGGCGAAACCCTCCATCGACCGGTTGCGCGCCAATGTCGTCGAGGCGGCCGAGCAGTGCGGCATACTTGCGGTGCCGCAGGTGCGGGAAGCGGAAAAGTTCGAACGCCTGCTGACCGGCTGGGACAAGGAGCGGCGGCTGGTCTTCTGCGACGAGGACGCTTCGACCAACAATCCCCTGCCCGCGCTGCAAGCGGTAAGCGAAAGGAAGCTCGGCCTGCTGGTCGGGCCGGAAGGCGGATTTTCCGATGAGGAGCGCAAGCTGTTGCGCGCTCTGCCTTTCGTCACTGCCATTCCGCTCGGCCCGCGCATCCTGCGCGCCGATACGGCCGCCGTGGCCGCACTGGCGGTGATGCAGGCCACAATCGGCGATTGGTGAGGGTTTCTTCCTCCCCTCTTGTGGAGATGGGAAGAGCCGCATCGTTCAATTCCTGTTGACCTCTGGCTCAGGATTTTTCGCTTGATCGGCTACTGACATTTCGTCCATCTAGCGCCGGCGGTCTTCCGGCCGCCCTGCAGTGCCGCGCGTCGACGCGCAAAGGCCGCTGTAGTACTTTGATTTTGGCGCATATCCCGAAAATCGAGGTCGATTTCGGGATCATAGCGCCGCAGGGGCTTGATGATGGCGCGCGACACAACCGATTTCCGGCCGATCGAAGGCATGGACGAACTCGTCGCGCATCTGGCCGAGGGCAACAAGCCGCGGGACAAGTGGCGCATCGGCACCGAGCACGAGAAATTCCCGTTCTACGTCGACGGCAACGGACCGGTGCCCTATGGCGGCGAGCGCGGCATACGCGCCATCCTCGAAGGCATGCAGTCAAAGCTCGGCTGGGACCCCATCATCGATGACGGCCGCATCATCGGCCTGGTCGAGCCGACCGGCCAGGGCGCGATTTCGCTGGAGCCCGGCGGCCAGTTCGAACTCTCCGGCGCGCCGCTGGAGACGATCCACCAGACCTGCCGCGAGGGCAATGCCCACCTGGCGCAGGTGCGCGAGATCGCCGAGCCGATGGGCATCCGCTTCCTTGGCCTTGGCGGCAGCCCGAAATGGTCGCTGGCCGAGACGCCGAAAATGCCGAAGTCGCGCTACGAGATCATGACGCGCTACATGCCCAAGGTCGGCACCAAGGGCCTCGACATGATGTACCGCACCTGCACGATCCAGGTTAATCTCGACTTCGAGAGCGAGGTGGACATGCGGCGCAAGATGCAGGTGTCGCTGAAGCTGCAGCCGCTGTCGACGGCGCTGTTCGCCAATTCGCCCTTCACGGAAAGCCGGCCGAACGGCTTGCAGAGCTGGCGCGGCGACATCTGGCGCGACACCGACAACCAACGCTCGGGCCTGCTCGAATTCTGCTTCTCGCCCGATTTCGGTTTTGCCGACTATGTCGAATGGGCACTCGACGTGCCGATGTATTTCGTCATCCGCGACGGCCAGTACCACGACATGACGCACGTCACCTTCCGTCAGTTCATGGCCGGGGCCGTCCGCAATGAAATCCCGGACGGATTGCCGACGATGGGCGACTGGGCTAATCATCTGTCGACGCTCTTCCCCGACGTGCGGCTGAAGCGCTTTCTCGAGATGCGCGGCGCCGATGGCGGGCCGTGGCGACGCATCTGCGCCCTTCCGGCCTTCTGGGTCGGGCTGCTTTATGACGAGGCAGCGCTCGATGCGGCGGAGGCGCTGACCTCGAGCTGGACCTACGGGGAAGTGCTGGCGATGCGCAACGCCGTGCCCGAACAAGGCATTTCGGCGCCGTTCCGCAACGCCACGTTGCGCGACATCGCGCGCGACGTGCTCACCATCTCGCGCATGGGGCTGAAGAACCGCGGCAAGAAGAACCGCGACGGCTATGACGAGACCTCGTTCCTCAACACGCTCGACGAGGTCGTGGCGCGCGGCACCACCAGCGCCGAGGAGATGCTGTCGGCCTACCACACACGCTGGGGCGGCTCGATCGAGCCGGTGTTCATGGAATACGCCTATTGACCCTCGGCTTTGAGGCGGCCGAGCTCCTGCAAAAGCCGCTTCAATCGGCGGTGGAAACGAATTAGGCTTCTCCGGCGGGGATTTCCGGAGGAGAGACCAATGCCTTCCTTGTTCGACATGCTGGCACAAGCCCAGAACGGCAGCGGCATGCAGGCGCTTGCCCAACAATACGGGCTCTCGATGCAGCAGACGCAATCTGCGGTGGAGGCGTTGCTGCCTGCCTTTTCGCAAGGACTGAGGCGCAACACCGCCGATCCCTATGGGCTCGGCGCCTTCATGACGGCGATGGCGAGCGGCCAGCACGCCAAGTATTTCGAGGACGCGACCCGGGCCTTCTCGCCGCAAGGCATCAATGAGGGCAACGGCATTCTGGGGCATCTGTTCGGCTCGAAGGATCTGTCGCGCGCGGTTGCCGGCCAGGCGGCGCAAGCGACCGGTATCAGCCAGCAGGTGCTGCAACAGATGTTGCCGGCCCTGGCCTCGATGATGATGGGCGGGCTGTTCAAGCAGACCACCAATCAGTTGGCCGGGGGGCAGATGCAGGCGGCCAGCGGCTTCGGCGCCGCCGGCAGCAATCCGCTGGGCGAGATCATCGAGCAGATGATGCGCCAGGGAGGCGGCCTGGGCGGCGCCCAGGCGCCGGCGCCGCAGCCGAGCCCGCCATCGCAAGACCCGATGGACAACCCGCTTGGCAAGGTGCTGCAGGACATGTTCGGCGGCGGCGTGCCACAGCCGCAAAGCCGATCCCAGCCGCAACCGCAGCAGACACAGAACCCCTTTGGCGACAATCCGCTCGGCAAGGTGCTGCTGGACATGTTCGGCGGTGGCGCGCAGCCGCCGCAGGACCAGCCTCAGCCGCAGCAGACCCAGAGCCCCTATGGCGACAGTCCGCTAGGCAAGATCTTCGAGGAGATGCTGCGGCAGGGTGGCGGTGCATCAGGCGGCGAGCAGCCGGCGCCGCAGCCCCAAGCTCGGCGGCAGCCCCAGGCGCCGCAGCCGCAGGCCAATCCGAGCGGCAGGCCGACGAACCCGTTCGACGATCTGTTTGGCAAGATGTTCGAGACCGGAGCGCAGCAGCGCGACGACTACCAGAAAGGCATGGAGTCGATTTTCGACCAGTTCAAGCGCGGCATGGATCGGCGGTAGCCGTCGCCCAGGTTTTGGCTTTTGCCTAACGCAAAAAGAAAGCCCGGTCCTTGGGAGGACCGGGCAGCGTGCAGGCAGGCCGGCGGGGGACCGGCAGGGAGTGGGAAGCCTGCATAACCTTTGTCGCGCTGACTGATGAAAGGTTCAGCGGGACCGAAATTCAACCGATCAGGCCACCCTGCGGGCGATGTCCTCGATGGTTTCGACGCGATCGCTGGCGATTTCGCGCAGCATCGCCGTCGGATCGCGGCCAAACGGCACGTCGATGGCGACGTGCAGGTCGGCGCGCGTCAGGCCGATATCGGCAAGCTCGGCGTCCGACATCTCGCCGAGGCGATAGAAGGCACGGCGGTTTTTCCAGGCCTGGTAGACATTGGAGACCGCATTAATCACGCGCGTCGCAACGGCCGGACGCGTGGTGATGCGCGAGGTCTCGGTAGCGAAATCAAACGTAACCATGTCGGTCTCCTTCAGACTCGAACGGGCAAAACCAGGCGATCGGCGCTGGCGACAGCGGCCGTTCCGGCTTCGATTCACATGCCTTCATGTGGACATCAGTAATTTGCCATTGCTCGATTGATTAATCCAACGAATGTTTCTAATCTTAAGCATCAACACTAGTGATGGATCATGCCGATGAAAGCGCCGCTCGATCTAGATCAGTTGCAGACCTTCATCTCGATCGCCGACACTGGCAGTTTCACCCGGGCGGCCGAAGAGGTGCACCGCACCCAGTCGGCGGTGTCGATGCAGATGCGCCGGCTAGAGGAGCGGATCGGCAAGCCGCTGTTCGAAAAGGAAGGGCGCAGCAACAGACTGACGGAGGAAGGCGACAAGCTGCTTTCCTACGCAAGACGGCTGCTCTATCTCAACCGCGAAACGCTGGCCGCCTTCGACGACCGGCGGCTCGAAGGCACGATCCGGATCGGTACGCCGGACGACTACGCCGACCGTTTCCTGCCCGAGATCATGGCGCGCTTCACGCGTTCCAATCCACGCGTCGAACTGACCGTCGTCTGCGAACCGACGCCGGGGCTGGTCGAACACATCAAGCGCGGCAATCTCGACCTGGCGTTGGTGACGCATAACGACGTGCGGGGCCAGTCCGAGGTGGTGCGGCGCGAACCGCTGCTGTGGGTCACCTCGGCCAACCACGCCACGCACGAGCAGGAGACGCTGCCTATGGCCTTTGGCCGGCCAAACTGTATCTGGCGACGCGCCGCCGTCGACGTGCTTGACCAGCAGAACCGCGACTATCGTATCCTGTTCACCAGCTTTTCCGCAACGGTCATCACCGCCGCGGTGTTGTCGGGCCTGGCGATCTCGGTGCTGCCGGAATGCGCGCTCAGGCCCGGCATGCGGGTGCTGGGCGAGGCCGACGGCTTCGGCGCCCTGCCCGACTGCCGCATCGGCATCATGCGCGGCCAAACCTCGCGGCCGGAGATCGTCGATGCGCTGGCCCGGCACATTTCCGAAAGCCTGGACAACATCTCGGTGCCGCTTGGCGAAGAGGCGGGAACGTTCGATTTCGCGGCACTCGCCTTCAGCAAGATGCGGCGAACCAAGCCGAACCAGATCCTGCCGGGCTGGTAAGCGATCAGACGCACCTGAACGCCGACCTGAAAACAGCCAGCTTGACGCCGGCGCGCAACCACCCCCCAATCGGCCGATGAGCGAAGCAGCATCCGAATCACGCAGCAACGCCACCGAATATACGGTGAGCGAAATATCAGGCGCCCTGAAGCGCACGGTCGAGGATGCCTTCGGCAATGTGCGGGTGCGCGGTGAAATCTCGGGTTATCGCGGGCCGCACTCCTCCGGCCATGCCTATTTCACGCTGAAGGACGACCGCGCGCGGCTCGACGCCGTGGTGTGGAAGGGCACGATGGGCCGGCTGAAATTCCGCCCCGAAGAAGGAATGGAGGTGATCGCCACCGGCAGGCTCACCACCTATCCCGGCAAATCCAACTACCAGATCGTCATCGACAATCTGGAACCGGCGGGCGCCGGAGCCTTGATGGCGCTGCTGGAGGAGCGCAAGCGCCGGCTGCAGGCCGAAGGACTGTTCGAGGGGGGCCGCAAGCGGTTGCTGCCCTTCATGCCGCGCGTCATCGGCGTCGTCACCTCGCCGACGGGTGCCGTCATCCGCGACATCATCCACCGGATCAAGGATCGTTTTCCGCTGCATGTGCTCGTCTGGCCGGTGCGGGTGCAAGGCGAAACCGCGGGCGCCGAGGTGACCGCCGCCGTCGCCGGTTTCAACGCGCTGGCAAGGGATGGCACTATCGAGCGCCCGGACCTGCTGATCGTGGCGCGGGGCGGCGGCAGCCTCGAGGACTTGTGGGGCTTCAACGACGAGGCCCTGGCCCGTGCCGTCGCCGCCTCCGCCATTCCGGTGATCTCGGCCGTCGGCCACGAAACCGACTGGACGCTGATCGACCTCGTCGCGGATGTGAGGGCGCCGACGCCGACGGGGGCGGCCGAAATCGCCGTTCCGGTGAAGGCTGACCTCGAAGCGACGCTCGCCAGTCTCGGCGCGCGGCTCAAGGCTGCGGTTTCGCGCAATTTCGAGCGCAAGCGCCAGTCCGTGCGCGGGGCAGCGCGTGCGCTGCCCTCGCCCGATCAGTTGCTGGCGCTGCCACGTCGTCGCCTCGACGAGGCGGCGAGCCGGCTCGGGCGCGGCCTCATGGTTTCGACCGAACGCAAGCGGGGACGCTTCCTCGCCCTGAAACTGACGCCGGCAATGCTGTCGCAGCGAATTGCCGAGGCGCGGCGGACCAACGAGCGCAATCTCCTGCGGGCACAGGGTGCGTTGCGCGCGCTGACGAGGGCCCGGCGCGCCGAACTCAATCGCGCCGCCGATCAGTTGCCGAAATGCGCCCGGGCGTCGCTGCAGCGGCTCCGGCAGCAATTGGCGGCGCTGCAGGGCCGCATCACCATAGAGCCCACGGCGCGGCGGCAGCGGACCCAAAGGGATTTCCTGACCGCGCTGACGCGGCGCAGCACGCATGCGGCATCGCTGAGGCTGGAGCGGCTGCGCAGTCGCGTCGCCCAGGCCGACCGCTTGCTGGCGACGCTGTCGCACAAGGCGGTGCTGGCACGCGGCTTCGCCCTGGTGAAGGATGCCGACGGCGCCGTCGTCAAGCGTGCGGCGGAATTGACGGCGGGGATGGCGCTGTCCCTGGAGTTCGCCGACGGCACGGCGGATGCGGTCGCGACCAGCGGCTCGGCGCGGCCACGACCGGCCGCCAAAACCGCGACCAAGGCCAAGGAGCCCGGCAGCCAGGGCTCCCTATTCTGAACCGTGACATGACAGACAATCCGCATCATCACAAAACGCCCTCCGGCAAGCCGCGCGCGCGAAGCTTCGGCATCGGCTTCGACGGCACGCCCGGCCCGTTCAACGCGATCACCGACGTGGCTGGAGTGTCGGTCGGCTATTCCACGCTGATTTCAGGCGACGGCCCGCTCGTCGTGGGCCAGGGACCGGTGCGCACCGGCGTGACCGCGATCCTGCCCAGGCCGCGGGCCGACCTTGCCATACCGGTCTTTGCCGGCATCTTCAGCCAGAACGGCAATGGCGAACTGACCGGCTCGCATATCGTCGAGGAGACCGGCGCCTTCAACTTCCCCATCACCGTCACCAACACGCATTCCTGCGGCGTTTCGCGCGACGGCACGCTGCGCTGGATGAGCCAAGCGCTGCCGGCGGCACTCGACAGCGGCTGGGGACTGCCGGTGGCAGCGGAAACCTATGACGGCTTCCTTAACGACATCAATGGTCATCATGTGACACCAGGGCATGTTGCCGAGGCGCTCGACGGTGCCGCCAGCGGACCGATCGAGGAAGGCAGCGTCGGCGGCGGCACCGGCATGATCGCCTTCGGCTTCAAGGCCGGTTCGGGCACCGCGTCGCGCATCACCGAATGGCAAGGGCGTGCCTACACCGTCGGCGCCGTCGTGCAGGCGAATTTCGGCAAGCGGCGCAATTTCACGCTTCGAGGCCTGCGCGCCGGGCTGGAGCTCGTCGAACCGGCGATCCGCGAAGGCACCCCACGTGCCGAAAAAGGCTCGATCATCGCCGTTATTGCCACCGACGCACCGTTCCTGCCGCATCAGATGAAGCGGCTGGCCCGCCGTGTGCCGCTCGGCGTCGCCATGACCGGCGGCTTCGGCTATCACAGTTCCGGCGACATCTTCCTCGCCTTCTCTACCGCCAATCCCGACGCGGCCCTGGCGCCGCCGGGCCGGATCGCTCGCGCCGAGTTCATCCCCGACAGCGACATCGATCCGTTCTTCGATGCCGTGGTCCAGGGCGTCGAGGAAGCCGTCCTCAATGCGATGGTCGCCAACGAGGACATGACCGGCCGCGACGGCAATTTCGTGCCGGCGCTGCCGAAGGCGTGGCTGGAGGAGAAATTCGGCTGAGACAAATACGCGGACCGAATGGTCCGCGTATTCATACAGGATTGCTCCTGAATTATTCCGCGGCCTTGCTCGCGGCCTGCTGGTGCTCGTCGGCCTCGGCCGCTTCCTCGAGCCGGGAGGCGATGAGTTCCTGGATGTCGCCGACTTCTTCCTGGATATCCTCCAGCGGTATGCCGACCTCGGCCGCCTTGGCAGCGCATTCCCTGGCCAGCGTCTCGGCCTGCTTCTCGATCCTGGCGTGGGACTGGCAATGGACTTTTTCGCCAATCCATCCCTGCAAGAATTCGATGGCGTGCTCACTCATATTGCTTTTCCCTGGCGGCGAAGCCGGTTGGTAATCATAAACGTCGGCATCCGGTGAAGGATGCATGTCCCCATTCCAGCCGAGTCGCCACCGGACGGCAAGCCGATGTCGTCCAAGGTCCACAGAGCCAAAGGAAATAGAGGATTGAAGAACATTTTCTGTTTCTGGGGGGCGGGTATCGTTTGGCGGGAATCCTGTCCCGCCTCGAGAGGCTGCTTCTACTTGCTTCTTACGGTTTTCAGGTCCGCTTGCATCTCAATGGCTGTCACAACAGCTGCCCGATGACGTTGCCGTTTCCAGGCACAAGCCATCGAAGCCGCCGCTATATAGTGACATCCCCATGCAATGTCGACTCTCTCCGCCGCCTTGCATGGAAGCCCCGCGAAAGCTGCATAGGTCACCGTGCCGATCAGAAGGTCTCGACCCAGGGCCTGAGCTCGAGTTCCCAGGTCCAGGCGCTGCGGTTCTGGCGATGGATGCCGAGATAGGCCTCGGCGATCGCGTCCGGCGATAACCGTCGATCCTGCGGGTCGGGAGCCCCTCCCGGCACGGTCGAGGCAATGGCGCCATCGATGACGAAATGCGCGACATGGATGTTCTTGGGGGCCAGTTCGCGAGCCATGGATTGCGCCAGTCCACGCAAGCCGAATTTGGGCATCGCGAAACCGGCCGAGCCGGCGAATCCCTTGACGCTTGCCGTCGCGCCGGTGAAGAAGATCGAGCCCGAGCCTTGCGAAAGCAGCCGGTTGGCTGCTTGCTGGCCAACCAGGAAGCCGCCATAGGCCCCCACCAGCAAGGCCTGCCTGACAGCCTCTGGATCGAGTTCGGCTATCGGGCCACGGGCGCGTCCGCTGGCATTGAAGACCACGAGCGACAGCGGGCCGGCCTTGTCAGCGACCTCGAACAGGCGCTGCACCGACGCGGCATCGGAGACATCGGTTGCCACGGCTTGGGCGCCGGTCTGCGCCAGCAACGGGTCGAGCTTCTCGACGTTGCGGGCGGCCAGCACGACACGAAAACCTTCCCTTGCGAGAAGGCGCGCAAGCGAGGCGCTCAATCCGGATCCCGCTCCGGCAATGACGGCGACATTGGATGTCATGAGCATCTCTCTTTCGCGGTGGTGACTGGATTGGAGAGGGTTGCGCCTTCCCAAGTGGAACGCAAGAGAAAGCATTTCCAAGAAAATGGCGTGTCGTCGTGGCGCGCTCCCAGGCCGCAAAAACTGTTCCCGGCAAAGAAAAATGGCCGGGCGCGAAGACGGCCCGGCCAGAAAGAAGGTCATAACCTTCAGAGGGGAACACCGTTCGGAGGAATGGGAGGAAACCTCGAACGATAATTTTATCTTGAGCCCATTTTCGCGCGCTGACGACGAATAGAATTCTAAAATTTTGCTGCCCTACAAAAATTTCTACCTGCCGAATGGCTCAGCCTGCCCGGGTCTCGGGCTCAAACAGATCGGCATAATGACGCCGCGCAACGTCGGGATGGGAGCGCAGCCTGCTCTTCAGCACATTGGTTCCGACATCGCGAAACAGCGGATTGTCAGGATCGCTGGCCGGCCCCCGCGCCTGCTCCGCCAGTCCCTCGGGAAGCTCGAGCAGCGGTATCGTGGCATCGAGCTTGGCGCTGAAGAAGAACGGCACCGAGATGCGTTCGACGCCGGCGGGCGGCGTCACGACGCGATGCACGGTGGCTCTCAAATAGCCGTTCGAGGCGAGCTCCAGCAGCTCGCCGATGTTGACGACGAGCGTTCCGGGAATCGGATCCACGTCCACCCAGCTTCCGTCATAGTCGACCTGGAGGCCCTTGTTGTCGTCCTGAAGCAGCAGCGTCAGGAAACCGCCGTCCTTATGCGCGCCGACGCCCTGGTCGCCGCCGGTCGCTTCGCGGCCGGGATAGCGCACGATCTTCATGCGATGATTGGGTTCGCCGCCATAGATCGGATCGAAAGCGTCCTCGGCCTGGTCGAGCGACAGCGCGAAGGCCTTGAGCAGACGAATGGCCACGGCCGTCGCCTTGGCCTGCCAGGCCAGCAGCGCCGGCTTCAGCGCCGGCAACGCCGACGGCCACTGGTTCGGCCCCTGCAGCCGCGTCCAGGCAGGAATTCCCGGGCCTTGCGCGATGGGCGGGCGCTCGACGCCGATGTCGAGCTGCTCGCGCCAGTCGGCCTTGCCCTTGGTCAGTTCGCCGCCAGCGCGGGTATAACCGCGGAACTGCGAGGAATTGACCATCTCTATCGACAGCTTGTCGGCTTCCGGCAAGGCAAAGAAACCCCGCGAAGCGGCGAGCGTCTCGCTGATGTCGGCCCATGGGATGCCGTGGCCAGCCAAATAGAAAAAACCGATGTCGCGCGAGGCGGAGCGCAGATCCGCCAGAAACGTCCGGCGCTCCGACGCGCCTTGTTCGAGACGGCTCAGATCGAGCACGGGCACTATTCTGGGCATGTCAGCTCCTTTCCGGGTTCTTTCCGGGTGCTGCTTGAAAACTTCGCCCGGAAACCCGGGCCCGTGGATGTGCTGCTCCTTTTCCAGCGGCCGAAGCCGCCATCGATGCCCCAAATCTCACGGAGTTCGGTGCGCCGGGAAAGGAACGATCGGCTTTTCGGGGCCGCCGGGACGAACAATTTTTCTATTTGGGCGGGCAGCCTGACGATGAGCGCGATCATTGCGCGAAATACGGGCGTGTCATTTCAGGCACAGCGCGAAGCTGTCATTGGCCCTTGAACGGCCGCGCGGGAGGCGCGTAACATCGTGGCACTTGAATTTGAATCTGTTTCATTCGTCCGGGCTAAAGTCCGGATCGGTTTGGATAGGTCCTTGAACACGCAAGCAATCGGCAGCGCGGCGGGGCGCGGCAAATCGTTTGCCCATGTGGCGCAAGCCTCCTGGGGCAAGGGCCCTGGCACCTTGCTGCGTATCATGCGCATGACGCTGCGCCACCCTTGGCAGGTCGCCATCACCATCGTCTCGACCTTCATCGCCGCGACGCTGCAGCTTTTCATTCCGCGCCTGCTGGGACACGCCATCGACCAGGCGCAGGGCGTGGTGGCTGCCGGTGCAAATACCGGGCCGAGCAGGCGCTGTGGAATACGGCGCTGACGCTGCTCGTCGTCAGCATCCTGCGCGGCCAAGGCTGAGCGCTCCTACGGTCAGTTCCGTTCGATGGGGCGGGAAGGGTTCCGGCTGTTCCGGATCACCCTGGCATGAAACAGTCGGTTCCTGACGCATCAGCATCCCGATCCGCAAGGCAGTGAAACTGGGCGAGGACAAACCCACGCTTGTTGCGGCGGAGCAATCCTCTTTGTCTCGGTCCTCAAACGATCAGATCGTCAATTCTGATCGGCAAGTCGCGGATCCGCTTGCCGGTCGCGTGGTAGACAGCGCTGGCGACGGCAGCGGCGGTGCCGACATTGCCGAGTTCGCCCAGGCCCTTCACACCAGCCGGATTGACCTCATGGTCGATCTCCGGAACCAGTATGACGTCAAGGTCCCTGACATCGGCATTCACCGGGACCAGATAATCCTGCAGGTCGCGGTTCACATAGCGGGCATAGCGGGTATCGATCTCGGTCGCCTCATGCAGGGCCTGGCCAATGCCCCAGATCATGCCTCCCATCAGCTGGCTGCGCGCGGTGCGCGTGTTCATGATGCGCCCGGCGGCGAACGCACCGACAATGCGCGGCACACGGATTTCGCGCGTGTAACTGTGGATGTGCACCTCCACGAATTCGGCCCCGAACGCATATTTCACCGAATCCGCGTCGGACTCGCCGCCATGGAATTCCGACTGGCCGGCATAGAGTTTTTTGAGCGCTTCGGGGGTCGAGCCCTTCGGCGCGAATTCGGCATATTCCTCGATGGCGCCTACCTGCATGGCCTTGAATATATCGGCGGTGCTTGCCGACGCCCCGCCCTTGGTGAGGATCCGTCCCTCGTGGAGGTCCAGTTCCTCATTGTGCGAGCCTGCAAGAGGGCCACCCTCCGCGACCGCTGCGGCGAACAATTTCGTGCGCACAGCATCACACGCCTTGAGCACGGCCGAACAGACGCTGGCAGTGGAAATCGAACCTCCCGATACCGGCGCCGGCGGCAAGGCACTGTCGCCCATCTCGACGGCGACCTTGCCGATGTCGACACCGAGACGTTCCGCCGCCATCTGGCCGGCAACGGTTCGCACACCTGTGCCGATTTCATGCGAGCCGCACTGCACGCGCACGTCTCCTTCGGCGGTCAGGCGCACGCGGGCCGCGCATGGCGCGGCAGCGGTCGGGTAGACTGCCGTCGCACAGCCCATGCCGACGAGCCAGTCGCCGTCGCGCATCGAGCCGACTTTCGCATCCCGTCTCGTCCAGCCGAAGGCATCAGCGGCCTGATCGTAGCATTTCATCAGCGACCGGCTGGAGAACGGCTTGCCGCCGATCGGCTCCTTCTGAGGCTCGTTGATCCGGCGAAATTCGATCGGGTCCATGCCGAGTGCGACGGCCATTTCGTCCATGGCGCTCTCGAGGGCATAGACGTAGGGCGTCTCGGGCGGCGAGCGCATATAGCCGGGCGTGTTGCGATCCGCCTGCACCAGCGAGACATGCGTCAGCACCGAGCCATAAGCATACATGCGACCGGTGGCCGAAGTCCCGCCGACGACATAGGAATCGGGTCTCGAGGTCACCTCCCAGCCTTCATGGCCGAAAGCAGTGATGCGGCCGTCCTTGCCGGCGCCGATGCGGATGCGGTGCCGGGTTTCGGCCCGATAGGTCTGGGTGCCGAACGCCTGCATGCGGCTGACCACACAGCGCACCGGCCGGCCAAGCCGCCTGGCGGCCACAGCCACGATGGCCGTTCGCGCCGTCATCGGCCCCTTCGAGCCGAATGCGCCGCCTACGTTAGGGCAGACGATGCGCACATTCGCTGGGTCGAGCCTCAATTGCCGCGCCAACTCGACCTTCCAGCCGGTCACGTTCTGAGAGGGCTCGTAAACGGTGAGTTGGTCGCCTTGCCAAACAGCGGTGGTCGAGAACAGCTCTATCGGGTTGTGATGCTGGGTCGGCGTCGAATACCGCGCATCGATCTTCATCGGGGCCGATTCATAGGCGGCATCGAAATCGCCGGCCTTGACGTCCTCCTTGAACAACGGGCTTTTGCCGGCGGCGTCGATGGTCTTTGTCCCCGGCATGTCGAAACTGGCGGTCGGTTTTTCCTCGGCATAGTCCGCGCGGATCCTTTGCGCCGCCTCCTCGGCCGCTTCGAAGGTCTCGGCGACCACCAGCGCAATGATCTGACCGTCATGGAAGATCGCCTTGTCATGCAGCGGCCCGATAGAACTCGCGCCGGTATTTCCGAATTTCGGCGTCTCGACCTTGTCGAGGTCGCCATAGGTGACGATGTCGAGCACGCCGGGCACCGAGCGCGCGTCATCCAGGTAAAGCCTGGCGACCTTGCCCTTGGCGATGCTGCTCGTCGCGAGCACGGCGTGCGCAATGTTGGCGGCCGGGAGATCCGCCGCGTATTCGGCCTGGCCGGTCACTTTCAGCCGCGCATCGATACGCGGCAGCGGCTGTCCCATGTTTTCCTTCGGCTGTGGAGCGGCGACGTTCATGATCACACCTTCATGTCACGGGTTTCGAGCAGCCCCCTGATCAAGGTTCGCTTGCCGAGTTCTATCTTGAATGCGTTGTGCCGACGCGGCTGGGCCTCGGCGAACGCGGCTTCGGCGGCCTCGGCCGCCGCTGCCTCGTCGAGCACCTTGCCGCGCAGGATCTCCTCCGCCGCTCTTGCCCGCCAGGGTACGGTCGCCACGCCGCCAAGCGCGATGCGCGCCTCGTTCACGGTCTCGCCGTCGAGGTCGAGGGCGACCGCGGCCGATGCAAGGGCAAACGCATAGGATTGCCGATCGCGGATCTTGAGATAGCGCGAACGCCTGGTCCATGCGCCGGCGGGCACCTCTATGGCGGTGACGATCTCGTCGGGTGCCAGGTCGGTCTCGATGTGAGGGCTGTCCTCGGGCAGGCGATGCAGGCTGGCAAACGGAATCTTTCGCCGCCCGTTGTGGCCTTGGACATGAACCGTGGCGTCAAGCGCGATCAGGGCCTGGGCAAAGTCACCGTGATAGGTCGCGATGCAGTTCTCACTGGTCCCCAGCACGGCATGCTGGCGGTTGAACCCCTCCATCGCGGCGCAGCCCGAGCCTGGCTCGCGCTTGTTGCACGGCCATGAGGTTTCGCGGAAATATTCGCAGCGGGTCCGCTGCAGGATGTTGCCGGCAAGGCTTGCCATGTTGCGCAGCTGGCCGCTTGCCGCCAGTTGCAGGCTCTCCGCGATCACCGGATACCGACGCTTGATCTCGGCATTCTCGGCCGCGTCGCCCATCCGCACAAGAGCGCCAAGGCGCAGACCCTCACCACCGGTCTCGATCCGCCGCAATGCCGGTTCGGAGAGACCGTTCAAATCGAGCAAGCGTTCCGGCCGGGCGACGCCGAGTTTCATATAGTCGGCGAGATTGGTGCCACCGGCAATGAACTGCGCGGGGGCTTGCGTCGGCGGATGCCTGGTGGCCGAGCGCGAGGCGACGGCGACCGCCGCGGAGAGGCTGGCGGGCCTCTCATAGACGAAAGGATGCATCTCAGGCCCTCCTGATCTGGTCGCGGGCCTGGACGATTGCCGCGACGATGTTCGGGTATGCCGCGCATCGGCAAAGGTTGCCGCTCATATATTCGCGAATGTCGTCCTCTGAACCGGCATGTCCTTCGTGGACGCAGCCGATCGCGGACATGATCTGGCCGGGCGTGCAATAGCCGCACTGGAACGCATCGTGATCGATGAAGGCCTGCTGCATCGGATGCAGGCCGCCATCCGTCGACGCCAACCCTTCGACGGTGGTTACCGCCTTGCCCTCGTTCATCACCGCGAAGCTGAGGCAGGAGAGCACGCGATGGCCATCGACCAGCACCGTACAGGCACCGCATTGGCCATGATCGCAACCTTTCTTCGTGCCCGTCAGGCCGACATGGTCGCGCAAGGCGTCGAGCAGGCTGGTTCGGCTGTCGAGCGCCAGATTGTATGGCTGCTTGTTGATGGTCAGTGTTGTCATGACAGGCTCGGTTGGCTTGGCGGCAGCAGCCGGAGGCTCCTCGGACCTGGCTGTCGAGGCCAGAAGCGGAGTCACCGCAGCCGCGGAGACGGTCGCGGTCATAAAGCTTCGTCTGCTGAGACTGGAGGAGTTTGGGGGAACATGCTCGGACATCGCTGGCTCCGTCGCTCGCTATGTCGCGACCAAACCCCTCATCGGGGCCATTGTTCCGGGCCATCCGCGATAAAACGCACAAGGAAGACGGCTCGCAAGGCAAGCCGCCCGATTTGGATGCAAGGATATGACGGGTCCGTTCGAGACCGTGCCCGTCCTACCCTGGCGAATTTGCAGGCGCGCGGCCGATCCCCTAACAAGGCGCGCGGGCCCTCACTGCTGGCGGGCAATTCCGAGAATATCAAGCGCCTGCGCGGCAGAAGCAATCGGGCGCCCCGTGCGGCCAGCGGCTTCGACGATTGCCGCGACCCGTTCGGCATTGTCGCGGGCGAGGCTGCCATCGGCGTGCCAGAGAGAGTTCTCGAAGCCGACCCGCACGTGCCCTCCCGCAGCGATCGCCGCCGTCAGCGCCAAGGTCTCGCCCCGTCCGAAGGCGCAGACCGACCATACGGCGCCTTCAAGATCATGCGCATCGAGCCCTTCAAGGAAGACATCGAGGTCTTCGGGCCGGCTTTCCTGATCGGCGGCATAGCGTCCAAGGACGAACAGCAGCCGGGGGCTTGTGGGCTCCGCCAGAATGCCTCGCCGCCGCAGATCGATGAAACGGTCGAGATCGGCCCGATCATAGAGAATGTGCTGGACCGCGATGCCTTCCCGACCGGCCCACGCGAAGAAGCGGGCCGGCTCCGCCTCGCCATCGCTGATTATCTCACGCAAGCCTATCGAGACGGAAACCGGATGAAGCGTCCGAACAAGATCCATCTGTTCGCGTGGCGAATAGAGCCCGACCGCTTCGGTCGTGATCTGGATCGCCATGACGCCCTGCGTCCGCTCCCGGATCGCCGCGATGGCATCCCGGTAAAGCGCGGCGTCAAGCGTGTGCCGGCCTGAAGCATCGCGGACATGCGCATGGATGGCGGCGGCGCCGGCAGCGAGACACTGCCTCGCCGTTTCGGCAAGTTCGTCGGCGGTCATCGGCAGAGCCGGATGATCGGCCTTCGTTCTGCGCGCTCCGTTCGGCGCAACCATGATCAGCAACGGCTTCAATTTCATCTCCGGGCCCAATTGGCTCTCCCGCAACGTGGTTTTCCATGCTTCATTTCACCGACTCGCACAGGTAGGACAGCATGAACGCCACCGCCCAAGGGATTTCCGCCTTCGCCACCGCCGCCGAACTCAGCCGCGCGCTCGCCGATGGCAACACATCCTCGACCGAGATCGTCCGGCGCGCGCTGGATCGTGTCGACGTTCATGACAATTCGCTGCATGCGTTCGTCCGGCTGTTTCCTGAGGCTGCGCTCCAGGCCGCCGGCGAAGCCGACGAGCGTCGCAGTCGCGGCGTCTCGAAAGGGCCGCTGGACGGTATCCCTTTCGCGGCCAAGGACCTGCTTGACGTCGAAGGCTATCCGACCCTGGCAGGCTCGAAAGCGCTTGCGGGCGAACTCGCAACCGCCACGGCAACGGCAATCGAACGCCTTGTCGCGGCCGGGATGATCCTGCTGGGCAAGGTGCACACCGTGGAATTTGCTTTTGGCAGTTGGGGGACCAACCCGGTCGCCGGCACGCCCCTGAACCCGCGTGACAGCGCCATCCCGCGCGCGCCGGGCGGATCGTCGAGCGGTTCGGGCGTGGCCGTCGCCGCCGGACTGGTGCCGGTCGCGCTCGGCACCGACACTACGGGCTCCATCCGCAATCCGTCCGCCATGTGCGGAATCGTGGGCCTGAAGACGTCCTTCGGCCTTATCGGGCGCGGCGGCTTGCTGCCGCTTGCCATGTCCTTCGACAGCATCGGTCCCATGACCCGGTCGGTGGAGGATGCAGCCCTTCTGCTGGCCGCGCTCGAGGGTCCCGATCCCGGCGATCCGGCCACCTTTGGCGTGGCGCCGACCTCGCCGCTCGACGGGCTCGAGCGGAGCATATCGGGCCTTCGCCTGCGCATCCCCTCGGCCGTGGACCTTGCCGGCGTAGACCCCGGCATCCTGGACCGCTTCGACTCCACCGTCGCTGAACTGGAGGCGCTCGGTGCCAATGTCGATCGGATGCCGATGCCGCAATCTTACGACACCTACAAGGCCCTGGCCGGCGACATCATGGCCGTCGAAGCCTGGCATCATCTCGGCCGTTACGTGGAACCCGCGGACAGCGGCGTCGGCACGGCGATCCGCATGCGGGTTCTCAAGGGCAGGGAAATCGGCCTCGCCGCTTATCACGAGTTGATTGCAAGGCGCCGAGCCGCGCAGATCGAGTTTCATCGCGATCTCGAAGGCGCCGATGCGTTCCTGACGCCAACGGCGCCGATTACCGCGCCGCCATTGGCCGACATCGATGAGACAACGACGCCGCTTGGGACGTTTACCCGCATGGTGAACCTCCTCGACATGGCAGCGCTCAGCGTCCCCATCGGTCTCGTCAATGGTCTGCCCGCAGGATTGCAGATCGCGGTTCGCCGCTTCCAGGATCCGCTGGCGCTGAGGATCGGGCGGGCGCTAGAGATTCGGCGCGACGGCCTGTTCGAACAGCCGCCGGGCTACGCCACTCCGTAAGCTGCCCGTTCATTCACCGCTCGCATACAGCCAACGTGCGACAAGAGCGTCGGTGTCGGCACCGAAATCCGCGCGCGCGCCTTCGGAAAAAACCGTGCCGTTCTTGACCACATAGACGTAGTCGGTGATGGCAAGCGCGGCGCGAATATCCTGGTCGACCAGCAGCACGGCCTTGCCGAGTTCGCGGGCAAGATCGCGGACGA
The DNA here is from genome assembly GCF_006442975.2 of Mesorhizobium sp. B2-1-1. Taxonomy (NCBI): domain Bacteria; kingdom Pseudomonadati; phylum Pseudomonadota; class Alphaproteobacteria; order Hyphomicrobiales; family Phyllobacteriaceae; genus Mesorhizobium; species Mesorhizobium sp. B2-1-1. The sequence goes on from NZ_CP083954.1 coordinate 5,268,495, forward strand.
TGTCGTAGATCGTCTCGCTGGTCTGCGGATCGACGCCGGCGGTCGGTTCGTCGATCAGGTAGACCGACGGATCGGCCATCAGGCTGCGTGCGATCTCGACCTGCCGCTGCTGGCCTCCCGAGAGCTGGCCGGCAGGCTGCGCGCGTTTCTCGCGAACGACGGGAAACCGCTCATAGACATGTTCCAGTTTCTCGGTCAGCACCGTCTTCTTCGGCCTGGCATGCCAGAGACCGAGTTTCAGGTTCGATTCGACCGAGAGATGAGGAAAGAGGCTCGGCCGCTGCGGCAGGTAGGCCAGGCCAAGGCCCAGCATCCGGAAGGGCGGGTTTCCGGTGATGTCCACGTCTCGCAGAAGCACCCGGCCGGCACTCGGTTTCAGAAAGCCGAACAACGCCTTGAGAAGCGTCGACTTGCCGGTGCCGTTCGGCCCGACCACACAGGAAATGCTGCCAGGCCAGGCCCTGACCGAAACGTCGCGCAATATGTCGATGTCGCGCGTATAGCCGGCGACAAGGTTCTCGCAGGCGATCAGCGGCGGGGTCGATGGCAGGGAAGCGGTTTCCATTATCGTGCTTCCCGATGCGTTGCGCGGGATCCCGTATAGGCGTGCACCACCTCGGGATTGCGCAGCACCTCGGCGACCGCGCCGTCGGCGATCTTGCGCCCTCGCGCCATCACCATGACGCGCGTTACGACCGACTGGATAGCCTCGAGGTTGTGATCGACAACGACGATGGTGTGACCGTCGCGATTGAGGCTCCTTATGTGCTCGATGATCTCCTCCAGCAGGCGCGGGTGGACGCCGGCGAAGGGCTCGTCCAGAAGCAGCAATCTCGGTTTGAGCATCAGCGCCCGGCCGAGTTCCAGCAGCTTCTGCTGGCCGCCGGAAAGCGCTCTTGCATAACTGTCGGCGAGATGGTCGAGCCTCAGGAAAGCAAGAACCCCACGGGCGCGCTCCTCTGCCGCGGCGCGCCGTTCCGCCGGGTCGGAAAGCGCCGGCACGATCAGGTTTTCCAGGACGGTCATGCGGCGGAACAGGCGGGGAACCTGAAAAGTACGGGCAACACCGCGGCGCGCGAAAAGATTGGCCGGCGAGCGCGCCATGTCGGTGCCCTCGACGAGGATGGCACCGCCGTCGGGTTTGAGCGCGCCCGTCACCATGTTGATGGTGGTTGTCTTTCCCGAGCCGTTGGGACCGATCAACCCGACAATTTCGCCGCGGGCCAAGGCAAAGGATAAGCCTTCGACGGCATGGATGCCGCCGAAATGCTTGGCAAGACCACTGACCGAGAAAAAAGCGGTGTCCTTCTCAACCGGCATGGGGTTCCTCGGTGGTAGCAGTTGGAACAGGCGCTTGTTCCCGTGGCCGCGCGCGGAAGCGCGCCCAGTTTTCGACCATCGGATACAGGCCGTTCTGCGCGAAGCGTTGCACCAGGATAAGCGCCAGACCCATCAGCACGAAACGCCATTCGCCGTAGGACCGCAGCGTCTCGGAAAGCAGGAAGACGACGACTGCGCCGACCACGGCGCCGGGCAGGCTTTCGATGCCGCCGATCACCGCCATCGCGATAACCAGACCCATCTCCGGCAGGATAGCCATGTTGGGCGTCAGGATGCCGATGAAATGGCCGTAATAAATGCCGGCTATCGCCGCGATCACGCTGGTTACCACGAAGACGAGGATCTTGTAGCGCGTGGTATCCACCCCGCTGGCGCGCGCGGCGCCCTCGTCTTCCCGGATGGCACGTAGAAAAAGACCGACGCGGGTCGCCAACAAGGCATTCATTCCCAATACCGCCAGGACGACGAGCGCAAGGCCGAGATAGTAATAAGGCAGGTCCGATCGACCGGAAAAGAGGCCGGGCACCGGCAAGCCCAGCATGCCGCGTGTGATGTCCTCCTCCGCGACCAGAACGAGGCGGAAGATTTCCGAAATGGCAAGCGTGAAGAGGGCCAGATAAGGCCCGGAAAGCCTCAGGACGAGCGCGCCGATCAGGGCGCCGGCCACGACGGCAAGAGCGATGGCGGCAAGAATGGCAAGCGGCAGCGGCATGCCGATCTGGCCAACGAACAAGGCCGAGGCATATCCGCCCAGCGCGGCAAAAGCCACATGGGCGAAGGAGAACTGACCGGCGAAACCGGCAAGCAGCGCCCAGCTCGCGGCAAGCAGCGCATAGTACCAGGCGATGGCGCCGACGTGGGTCCAGTATGGTCCGACGCCGAGCGGCACCAGCAACGCCACCACGAGCAGAATCGCCTGGGCCGATTGCGAGAATGTTGGACGGACCATTGCCGTGATCCTATTCCAGCCGCAGATGCGAGCGGCCGAACAGGCCGGTCGGCCTGAAGAGCAATGCAATGACGAGCAGCAGCGCTCCGAACGCCTGCGTATAGGCAAGCGCGCGATTGGGGTCCGGCAGATAGCCGACACCCAGCCCTTGCACCAGGCCGAGCAGGATGCCGCCGGTAATGCTTCCGCCGACGGAACCCATGCCGCCGAGCACGATGATGATGAAGGCCTGCACGGCCGGCAACTCACCCATCGACGGCGACAGGGCGAAGATCGGCGCGATCAACGCCCCTGCCCCGCCGGCAAGCGCCGAGCCGATGCCGAAGGCGATGGTGTACATGCGGCGTGGATCGATACCGATGACCGCGGCGGACTCGCGGCTCTGGCTCACCGCATCGAGTGCCTGGCCAAGCGAGGTGCGCTTCAGGAAAAGCGTCAGACCGACAAGCAGGACGACGGCAGCGACCGCAGCGATCAGCCGGTCGTAAGGCAGGATCAACGGACCGAGGATCAGCGCTCCCGTCATGAAGGACGGCGGCGCCTTGGCGAAGGGGCCGAAGACGACAAGGCCGAGATTGGTGATCAGAATGGTGAGGCCGAAGGTGACGATAATGGCGTATTCGTCCTTGCGCTCGACCTTGTCGGTATACATCGGCGCTATGACGAGCCTCTCGAAGAGCACGCCGAAGATGAACAGGGCCACCATCGCGCCGGCGACACCGACAAGCGGCGGCGCATGGAACCAGGCGATGATGTAGTAGGACGCATAGCCGCCCAGCATATAGAGCGATCCATGGCCGAAATTGACGACCTTCAACACCGAGAAGACCAAAGTGAGCCCCGCCGCCGTCAGCGCGAAAATGAGGCCGATGACCAGGCCGTTGACGGCCAGGAGGAGGAAATAGCTCATGGGTTCACATCACCTTGTTGTCGGCCGCCTGTCCAGCGAAGCGGCCGCCGGCGGCCATGGAGCCGCCGGCGTGCCGTTCATTTGCCGGGCATGACCTTGTCGGTGGTGGCCCACTTCTTCGGATAGACGATCGCAGCATCCTCCGGCGCCTGGTTCACGGCCGTGTATTGGATGATCGTGAACGGCACGTCGACGAACTGATGGAAAGCCCAGTCGGGAGATTTGGTGGTCGGGAAGGTGTAGGTGGCGTTCACCCCTTCATATTTGATCTCTTCCAGTGCCTTCACGATCGCCGCGCGGTCAGCCGAGCCTGCCTTCTTGATCGCTTCGACGACGACACCGAACGTGTCATAGGCCTCCATGGCCACGCCGGTCGGTGCCCTATTGTAGCGTTCGGTGAACGCCTTCACGAATGCTTTGGCCTTGTCGTTCCATTGCGACTTGGGCTGCGCGACGTTGACGATGAGAAGATTGTTGGCGCATTCGCCGTCGACTTCCCACACTTCCTTCTGCAGCAGACCCGAGGAGCCGATGAGGGCCGTTTCGGCAGTCGGTGCGAGGCCGAGCTGGCAGGCCTGCTTGACCAGCTGATACTGCGCCTGTCCGGCGATCACCATCTGGATCGCATCAGGCTTCGGGCTCTGGTTCATCAGGCGCAGCAGCGCGGGCGTGAAATCCTGCTGGTTCAGGTCGATCGTTGCCAGCGTATAGGGGACGTTCTTGGCCTTCAGCTCATCGGCGATGACCTTGGCCCCGCCCTGGCCGAAGTCCGTGTTTTCGGCGATGATGGCGATGTTCTTGAAACCTTGCTCGACCGTCCAGTCGGCTGCCTTAACGTAAACGAGCGAGTTGGCCGGAGCGAGACGATAGACTTCCGGATACTGCTTGGCCGTGATGGCATCCGCCCATACGTCTGTACCGACCCAGGCGACGCCGTATTTGTGCGCCTCCTCGATTTCGGCGAGGGCGACCGAGGAATGGAATTCGCCGAAGATTGCGGCGACGTTGTCCTTGGTGATGAGCCGAACCGCCGCCGCGCTGCCGTCGGCCGGCTGCCCTTTGGTGTCCTCGTAGCTCACCTTCAGCTGACGGCCGAGCACGCCGCCGGCCTTGTTGACCTCGTCAACTCCGAGCTGCACCGCCCATTGCATCTCCTGGCCGCCGGAATAGTTGCCGGGCGGCGACAGCGGCCCCACCCAGCCTAGCGCGATTGGATCCTCGGCCAGAGCCGGTGCGGCTGCGAACGGCAAGGAAGCCAGCGCGAGTGCCGCCAGCGCTCCCAAATGACTGGATATGGTCTGTTTCATGCGAATTTCCCCTGTTCTTGTTTTCTGATTGAATGAAACACTACGCTCATTTCTGGCAGATTGAAATATTCATTGCAGCTCGTCAACGGCCGGCGTAAATTCGCGCCATGTTGGAACCCGCCTTCCGCTCGCGCCTGCTCGAGAGTTTCGAGACGATGCCGCGCCAGCTTCGCGCGGCGGCGCAATGGGTGCTCGACAATCCGCGTGACGTTGCCCTCCTGTCGATGCGCGTCCAGGCGCAGCGCGCCGGGGTGACCCCGGCATCGATGACGCGGCTTGCCCAGCGCATGGGCTTCGACGGCTACGATAGCCTGCGCGACCTCTACGCCGAGCAACTTCGCCGCGGCGAGAAGGAGTTCTTGGGCAAGGCCGAAGCATTGATGGCGCGGCGGAAGCGCGGAGGAGACGGCGCGCTGGCCTTCGAACTGGCCGAAACGCTCGAGCGCCATATGGCGAAGCTTTGCGATCCGGCGACGCTGGAGGCGGTGACCCGGGCAGCCTCGGTGCTGGCAGGCGCCAAGCGCATCTATGCGCTGGGCTATCGGTCGAGCTACCCCGTCGCCTGCCATTTCGCCTACGTCTATGGCCTCGCCGGCGGCGCGGTGCGTCTGCTTGACGGCGTCGGCGGAACCGGGCCTGATCCTTTGTGGGAAGCGGGAGCGGGCGACGTGCTTTTGGCGATCAGCGTCAAGCCCTATACGCGCGCCGCCGTCGAACTCGTCGATTATGCACGCAGCCGCGCGCTCGAAATCGTGGCGATTACCGACAGCGTGGTCTCTCCGCTCGTCAACCGGGCGGGCGCCGTCATCATCGTGCCGACCGAGAGCCCGTCCTTTTTCCACACCATGGCACCGGCCTTTGCCATCGCCGAAACGCTGGCCGCGATCCTGGCGGCCGCCGCCGGCGATCGCGCGCTGGCCGCCATGCGCGACGTGGAACGTCAGTTCGACACCCTTTCCACCCATATCTACGAAACCAGGCAACGGTCATGACGCATATCCTCCATCGCCAGATCCACCACGACTATCCCGTTGCCGTCGGCGGCGATGGCGTCACCGTCATCGACAGCAAGGGACGCCGCTATATCGACGCCTCCGGCGGTGCGGCCGTCTCATGCCTTGGCCATCAGCATCCGGCTGTTCTTGCCGCGATGCATGCCGAACTCGACCGGCTCGCCTATGCGCATAGCAGCTTCTTCACCACCCGGCCGGCGGAGGAACTGGCGGACGAACTTGCCGCTCACGCGCCGGGCGATCTTCATCACGTCTATTTCGTCTCCGGCGGATCGGAAGGCATCGAGACCGCCCTGAAGATGGCGCGGCAATATTTCGTCGAGCGCGGCGAGCCGCAGCGCCGCCGCTTCGTGGCCCGTCAGCAGAGCTATCATGGCAATACGCTGGGCGCGCTTTCGGTGGGAGGCAACGCCTGGCGCAAGGCGCCGTTCGAGCCCATGCTGATCGAAAACCATCATATCGAACCATGCTATGCCTATCGGCATCAGCGGCCGGATGAAGGCAGCGAGGCCTACGGGCTGCGCGCCGCCGATGCGCTTGAGACGAAGCTGCAGGAACTCGGGCCGGAAACGGTCATTGCTTTTGTCGCAGAGACCGTGGTTGGAGCGACTCTCGGCGCCGTGCCACCCGCACCCGGTTATTTCAGGCGCATCCGCGAGATTTGCGATCGCCACGGCGTGCTGCTCATCCTCGACGAAGTCATGTGCGGCATGGGTCGCACCGGAACACTGCATGCCTGCGAGCAGGAGGGCGTCGCTCCCGACATCATGGTGGTCGCCAAAGGACTCGGCGGCGGCTACGCCCCGCTCGGCGCGGTGCTGGCGTCCGAGCGGATATTCGATGCCTTTTCGCAAGGCAGCGACTTCCAGCACGGTCACACCTATATCGGCCATCCGCTCGCCTGTGGGGCCGGCCTCGCCGTCCAGCGGGTCATCGAGCGTGATGGTCTGCTTGCCAATGTCGCGGCGCGAGGCACCACGCTCGAACGGCGGCTGCGTGAGCGCTTCGGCAACCATCACCATGTCGGGGACATTCGCGGGCGCGGCCTTTTCCAGGGCATCGAGCTCGTCGCGGATCGCTCGGCCAAGGCCCCGTTCGATCCACGCCTGAAGGTCCATGCCCGGATAAAATCTGAAGCGATGCAACGGGGGTTGATGGTTTATCCGATGGGCGGCACCGTCGATGGGCGGGCTGGCGATCACGTCCTGCTTGCACCGCCATTCATCGTCGACGACGGCACGGTCGATATTATCGTCGACCGTTTGGGCGACGCCGTCGATGCCGCGATCGGCAGCATTGCGATCTAGCGCATGAGACGCTCACCGACCGGACTCTGGTCCAATCGGCATCAGCCCCGACCTGGCCTCACAGTGCCGCGCCAGACCATCGGCGCGTGGCAGGTCAGGCGACTGCCGGCGCCTGCTTCCTCGCGCGAACCGGCGGCCAGTCGCACGGCGTGCGTGGCGATCTCCTCAATCGGCGGCGCAAAGGTCGTCAGCCGGTAGGAAGCCCAGTCAGCCTGCTCGATGTCGTCGAAGCCGGCGACGCAGAGATCGCGCGGGACGTCGACGCCGAACTCGTGGCGCGCCGCGTCCAGAAAACCGCAGGCGATCAGGTCGGTCACGCAGAATGCCGCATCCGGTCGCTGCCGGCCCGAAAGCAGGCGCCTTGCGCCTTCTGCCCCGGTCGCATAACCCGTGCGGCCCTCGCGCCACTGGATCACCTCCAGTCCTTCCTTGCGCGCTGCGGCAAGAAAGGCCGTCTCGCGCGCCACCAGACTGGGCGTGCCGGCTGCCGACGTCACCAGGGCAGGCCTGGTGCAACCGGCACGAAGAAAGGCGTGAAGTGCCGCCTCGGCGGCGGCGGCGTTGTCCACGCCGATGTTATGCGGTCCGTCGAACCGGTCGTCGCGATTGATCAGGATCAGGCGCTGCCCGTTCTCGAGGCAGGTTCGGATCAGCTCCTGCGGCGGCGTGCCGGACAGCACGATCGTCGCATCGGCACGGTAGTTCAGCGTGTTGCGCAGCGCCTGGTCGACATGGTGGCTGGGGCCCGACGTGTTGAATACCATGGCCACTTTGCCGGCATCCCTCAAATGCTGTGTCAGCGCCCGCAGGATACGAGCCTGATAGGGCGTGTCGCCATCGGCGACGACAAGGCAGACGATGCCCGTCGATGCCCGCATCAGGCCGCGCGCCAGATGGTTGACGTGATAGCCGAGCTGCTCGGCCGCCAGCAGCACCCGCTCCCGGGTTTCTTCCGAAACGCTGGCGCCGGGCGTAAAGGTGCGCGACACGGCCGAGCGCGAAACGCCGGCAAGCTCCGCGACCTGCTGGGCACTGGAAAAGCCAATACGGCCTCTTGGCGTCGTCATGCACACTCCCACTGGCGTTCGCCGATTCGTTGCACGCACGTGCAGCATAGCGCAAGCCAGTCACAGGTGTCACCGCCGGCCTTGACACACATGCGTAAATGAAACAGCTTTGCACAGCCGTGCATGAAGCCGGCGCCGGAGGCTACCTTGTCCATTTCTTCGCGGACCGCATCGAAGCTGCCATCGCCTGGACGGACAGCATGAACAGCGTGGCGGTGCGGCCGAAACCGAGCCGGATGTCCGAAGCCGAACTCGACAGGCGCGCCGATGTTTGCCGGCAACTGCTCTTGTCATCGGGAAACATGGCGATGCAGGGCTACAGCCAAATCGACGCCGCGCAGCCCGTGGAGATGAAGGGCCCGCAGGATTTCCTGACCGAGACCGACGGGAAGGTCGAGCATCACATCCGCACGACGTTGGCCGCGGCCTTTCCCGAGGACGGGTTTTTGGGCGAGGAAACCGGTGGCAGCGGCGGCTCTGATCGCATGTGGGTCGTCGACCCGATCGACGGTACGGCGAATTTCATGCGCGGCATTCCGCATTTCTGCGTTTCGATCGCCTTCGTCCAGGACGGCCGCAGCGAGATCGGCGGCATCGCCAATCCGGCCATCGGGGAGGTCTATTTTGCCCGCCGCGGGCACGGTGCGACGCGCAACGGCGCGGCGATCCATGTTTCGCGCACCCAGGCCTTCGACCGCGCCTCCGTGGAGTTCGGCTGGTCGCCGCGGATTCCCAACCGCGACTATCTGGACAAGGTGGCCCTGGTCTGGTCGCTGGGCGCCAATGTGCGCCGCTCCGGTTCGGGGGCGCTCGGCCTTGCCTATGTGGCCGACGGCCGCTCGGATGCCTATGCCGAGCTTCATATCAATGCATGGGACTGCCTGGCCGGATTGCTGCTGGTCGAGGAAGCCGGCGGGCGCGTCAACCGCTTTCTCGACGGCGACGGCATGGCGAAGGGCAATCCGGTGCTTGCTGCGGCGCCGGGTGTGGCGGCGAGATTGTCCCAGGTGATCGGAGTGCCGCTCGACGACGAATAACCAATTCCAGAGAGCATGAAAGGGAGGAATTATCGATGAAAGGTCCATTTGATCGCAGACAAGGCAGGACGTGGCTTGGCCTTGCGGTGCTGGCCATTTTCGGTCTGGCCGGCGGCGCCCATGCGGCGGATCGCAACCTCGTGATGTATTGCGGCGTCGACGAAGCCTGGTGCCGGGCCATGGCCACGACCTACCAGAAGGAAACCGGCGTCAGCGTCGACATGACCCGCATGAGCGCCGGCGAGATCTATGCGCGCCTGCGGGCCGAGAAGGACAATCCGCAAGCCGACATCTGGTGGGGCGGCACCGGCGACCCGCATCTTCAGGCGGCGGAAGAAGGTCTCACCCAGGAATACAAGTCGCCGCAGCTGGCGAACCTGCGCGACTGGGCTTTGAGGCAGGCTGAACGCGCCAAGAACCGCACCGTCGGCATCTATCTCGGCGCGCTTGGCTACGGCTACAACGAGGAAGACCTGAAACAGCGCGGCCTGACGGCGCCGGCCTGCTGGGCGGATCTGGTCGAGCCCGATTTCCAGGGCGAGATCGAGATGGCCGACCCCAATTCCTCGGGTACCGCCTGGACGATGCTGGCGACAATCGTGCAACTGATGGGCGAGGACAAGGCTTTCGACTATCTCAAGCAGCTCAACAAGAACATCGCCGAATACACCAAGGCGGGCGCCGCACCCGCGCTCGCCGTGGGCAAGGGCGAGACGCTGGTCGGCATTTCCTTCCAGCACGACGTCATCAACGCCGCCAAGCAGAACCCGGCCGTCAAGGTGGTCTCGCCCTGTGAAGGCACCGGTTTCGAGATCGGGTCGATGAGCATTGTTGCCGGGGCCAAGCACATCGACGAGGCGCGGAAATTCTACGACTGGGCGCTGACGCCAGACGCGCAGAAACTGGCGGCTCCGAACGGCAGCTACCAGATCCCGTCGAACACCGGCACCCCGGTGCCCCCCGAGGCGCCGGACCTCAGCAAGATCAAGCTGATCGACTACGACTTCGCCAAATACGGATCGTCAGCGGAGCGCAAGCGGCTGTTGAAGAAGTTCACCGATGAGGTCCGCAACGGCGGCTGATCTGGTCCGTACGGCCGATCCGCCGGCTGCCTGCGGGGCAGCCGGCGCAACCCCGACCATACCGAAGGAAGATGTCGAATGGCACGGGCTTCGCCCTATCCCATGGCCAATGACCTCCCGGGGCGCAGTGCCGCCGGATGGCTGGCGCTGGCATGGGCGAGCTTCATTGTGCTGCCATGGTACAAAGTCGAAGGCGGCTTGCTTTCCTTTGACTGGCTGGCGCGTCCGGCGGAGGCGGCACCAGCCATCCTGCTGTCGCTGAACGGTCGGCTGTGGCTGCTTCCCTTAATCCTGCCACTTCTCCTGGCAAGCTGGCTCGTCGCGCGCCGGAACCTCCCCGGCCTGGCGGTGGCGGGCGCAGCCGGCCTCGCCTGGCTGGTGATCGAGGGTTTTTCCATCATCCATTCGGGTTGGGGATTTGCCTGGCTCGGGCATCTCGCCAGTACGCCGGGACCGGTGCAGCCGGGGCTCGGCTGGGGTGCGGTGCTGTACGCGCTGGCGATGCTGATGTTCATCGCCGAGGCGCTGGCCGCGCGTGGCTGGTGCAAGGGCGACCGTTTTGTCGTCGGCTCGCTGCTGATCGTGATCGCTTCGCTGATCCTGTTCGTGGCTTATCCGCTGTTGTCGATCCTCGCTTCCGCCATCGAGGACAATGACGGCGATATCGTGCCGGCTCTGTTTGCCGAAAAGCTGTTCAGTGCCAACATCTGGAGCCTGCGCTGCCTCTATGGCGACGGTTCCTGCGGGGTGGCGTGGAATACGGTGGCGATCGCGGTGCTGGTCGGATTCTTCTGCACGGCGCTAGGCCTGGCGCTGGCGCTGATTGCGTTGCGCACCAGGCTGCCTGCCAAATGGCTGCTGCGCGGCCTCTCCATCTTGCCGATCATCACGCCGCCTTTCGTCATCGGCCTGGCGCTGATCCTGTTGTTCGGCCGGGCCGGCATCGTCACCAATCTTTTGTCAGAACATCTCGGTATTCCGCGCAGCCGCTGGATCTACGGCATGGCCGGCATCACCATCGCGCAAGTGCTGGCCTTCACGCCGATCGCTTTCCTGGTCCTGGCCGGCGTGCTGCAGGGCGTCAGCCCGAGCATGGAGGAGGCCTCGCAGACCTTGCGCGCCAGCCGTTGGCGCACTTTCAGCACAATCACCTGGCCGCTGATCCGCCCGGGGCTGGCCAGCGCCTTCCTGATCTCGTTCATCGAGAGCATGGCCGACTTTGCCAACCCGCTGGTGCTGGGCGGCAACTTCAACGTGCTGTCGACGGACATCTTCTTTGCGGTGGTGGGCGCTGCGCATGATCAAGGCCGTGCGGCGGTGCTGGCGATCGTGCTTCTGGGATTCACGCTCGCCGCTTTCGTCATCCAGCGCCGCTGGATCGGCAGCCGCAGCTACGTCACCGTCGCGGGCAAGGGCGATGGCGGTGTGCCGGCCACGCTGCCCAAGGGCTTGCGCATCGGCTGCTACGCCGCCGTCGTTCCCTGGTTGCTTCTGACCGTCGTGGTCTATGGCATCATCCTGGGCGGCGGCTTCGTGCAATCGATCGGCCGCGACAACACGCCGACGCTCGAATATTTCCTCACCGCTTTCTCCGTCGAGAAAGGCGTCAATGGCTGGTTCCTGAGCGGGTCGGCCTGGCCGTCGCTGCTGATGACCATCGGCCTTGCGCTGGTGGCAATGCCGTTCACCGCCGCGCTCGGCATCCTGACCGCCTACCTGCTCGACCGGCAGCATTTCGCCGGGCGCACGATGTTCGAATTCCTCGCCATGATGAGCTTTGCCATTCCCGGCACCGTCGTCGGCGTCAGCTATATCCTCGCCTTCAACGTGCCGCCGGTGCAACTGACCGGCACCGGACTGATCATCGTCATCTCGTTCATCTTCCGCAACATGCCGGTGGCGATCCGCGCCGGCCTCGCCAATCTGGGGCAGATAGACAAGAGCCTGGACGAGGCATCGCTGACACTGGGCGCGCGTTCCTTCGCCACCTTGCGGCGGGTGATCCTGCCGATCCTGAAGCCGGCGATCGTGACCGCGATGATCTACAGTTTCGTGCGTGCGGTGACCGCCGTCAGCGCCGTCATCTTCCTGGCGACCGGCCGCTTCAATCTCGCCACCGTCTATATTGTCGGGCGAGCCGATGTCGGCGAATACGGGATCGCCATCGTCTATTCGGCGGTGCTGATCGTCGTCATGATGATCATTCTGATCGGCATCCAGCTGCTGGTCGGGGAACGCCGGCTCGGCCGGCGCCGGGCCGAAGCGCAAGCCGTCGTGGCACCAATCTGATCGGGAGATGCGTATGGATCAAACGGCGAAGAACGCTGCCCCCGGCGTGGTCGACAGACCGGCAGTGCGCTTCGAGGGCGTCACCAAGAAATACGGCGCCGTCACTGCCGTCGACAATGTCAGCTTCGACATCGCACCGGCCAGCCTGGTGACGCTGCTTGGACCCTCCGGCTGCGGCAAGACGACGACGCTCAGGCTGATTGCCGGGCTGGAGCACGCAAGCCACGGGCGCATCGTAATCGACGGCAAGGACGTCACCTTGCTGTCAGCCGCAGAGCGCGACGTCAGCATGGTCTTCCAGTCCTATGCGCTGTTCCCGCACATGAACGTCATGGAAAATGTCGGCTACGGCCTGCGGGCGACGGGGCTCGGCAAGGTTGAGGCCGCAGGGCGCGCCGCCGAGAAGCTGGCACAGGTCGGCCTGTCCGGCTACGAGAAGCGCCAGCCGAGCGAACTTTCGGGCGGCCAGCAGCAGCGCGTGGCCGTGGCGCGCGCCATCGTGCTGGAGCCGAAGGTGCTTTTGTTCGACGAGCCGCTGTCCAATCTCGATGCCAAGCTGCGCCGGCGCGTGCGCGATGAGATCCGCGGTCTTCAGCAGGACCTCGCGCTGACCGTGGTCTATGTGACGCATGACCAGGAGGAGGCGCTGGCCGTGTCCGATCGCATCATCGTCATGAACGCTGCCCGCGTCGCCCAGGACGGAACCCCGCGCGACCTCTACAACGAACCCAGGAACTCTTTCATCGCCGATTTCATGGGCGACGCCAACCTGCTCGATGTCGAGGTTCTCGCCAGCAATGGGACGAATGCCGAGGTAAAGGTCGGGCCGCTGCGGCTCGACATGCGGCATCGCGGCATCGCGGCGGGGCCGGCGGTGCTGGCCGTCCGGCCGAATGCCGTGCGCCTCGTCGCCGGCCAGCCGGCAGCCGGCGGGATGAGAGGGCGCGTGGTCAAGAGTTCTTATCTCGGCGACCACATGGAATACCGCGTCGCGATAAACGATCCGGCGGTCGAGCTGTTTGCGACGTCGCCGGTCGTCACACCCGCCCTGCCGGAAGGCAGCGTCGTCGCGGTCGATTTCGATCCGGCAAAGATCGTGCTGATAGCGCGCGACAAGTCCTAGCCAGCAGCGGACACCGCTACCGGTGCGCCTGATACGAAAATAGTGGTTCTCGACGTTCCATGTCGATGTTACGAATCTCTGTGCATTCCGAATGTGCGCTTGTGACCATGTGTCCGGGCACTTTGGAACTGTGGCGAGCACAGGACGTATTCTTCACGCGGGACCAGACGGTACACTCGAAGCCGTCACAGGGCCGCAATGGGCGTTTTCGACAGTGGCCACAAGGGAGGAAATACCAGTGAAAGCATCCTATCTCATCTCAGCCGCGCTGCTTGTGGGTACCGCGATGCCAGCGGCGGCAGCCGAAATTTCCGACGGCAAGGTCAAGATCGGCATCCTCAACGACCAGTCGGGTGTCTATGCCGATTTCGGCGGCAAATGGTCCGTCGAGGCGGCCAAGATGGCTGTCGAGGATTTCGGCGGCAAGGTCCAGAATGCGCCTATCGAGGTCATCAGCGCCGACCACCAGAACAAGCCGGACATCGCCTCCAACATAGCGCGCCAGTGGTACGACACCGAGCAGGTCGATGCCATAATGGAACTGACCACCTCCTCGGTGGCGCTCGCCGTGCAGGGACTTTCCAAGGAAAAGAAGAAGATCGACATCGTCACCGGCGCGGCTGCGACCGACCTGACCGGTAAGCAGTGCTCGCCCTATGGTTTCCATTGGGCCTACGACACCCATTCCCAGGCCGTCGGCACAGGCGGTGCCCTGGTGCAGCAAGGCGGCGACAGCTGGTATTTCATCACCGTCGACTACGCCTTCGGCTATTCGCTCGAGGAGCAGACCGCCAAGCTCGTCAAGGATCGCGGCGGCAAGGTGCTTGGTGAAGTGCGCTATCCGCTCGGCTCGACCGACTACTCATCCTTCCTGCTGCAGGCGCAATCCTCCGGCGCCAAAATCGTTGGCCTTGCCAATGCCGGTCTCGACACTTCCAACTCGATCAAGCAGGCGGCCGAATTCGGCATCGTCGCTGGCGGCCAGCGGCTCGCGGCACTTCTGTTCACGCTGGCCGAAGTGCATGGCCTTGGCTTGCAGGCGGCCCAGGGCGTCGTGCTGACCGAAGGCTTTTACTGGGATCGCGACGACAAGAGCCGCGAGTTCGCCAACCGCTTCTTCAAACGCACCGGCAGGATGCCGAACATGATCCAGGCCGGGACGTATTCGGCGGTGTCGCAGTATCTCAAGGCCATCGACAAGGCCGGCACCGACGAAACCGAAGCGGTGGCCAAGGAAATGCATTCGATGCCGGTCAATGACGTCTTTACCGCCAACGGCAAGGTGCAGGCCGACGGCTCCATGGTGCACGACATGTACCTCTATCAGGTCAAGAAGCCCGAGGAGAGCAAGAAGGATTGGGACTACTACACCTATCTTGCAACCATTCCGGGCGACCAGGCCTTCATGAAGGCCACGGATAGCGGCTGCCCGCTCGTCAGCAAGTGACGACGGCAACCGCCGCGGCCGTCAGGCCTGACGGCGATGGAGCCGTGCCGCGGGTGGTGCTTTCCGCCCGCGGCCTCAGGCGCGACTTCGCCGGGTTCGTTGCGGTGAAGGATGTCGATCTCGACGTTCATCACGGCAGGATTCACGCCTTGATCGGACCCAACGGCGCCGGCAAGACCACGATCTTCAATCTTTTGACCAAGTTCCTGCAGCCGACCAGCGGCACGATTGAACTGCTCGGCACCGACATAACCCGGACACCGCCGGCCAAGGTGGCGCGGATGGGCCTCGTGCGCTCGTTCCAGATATCGGCGATCTTTCCGCATCTGAGCGTGCTCGACAATGTGCGCGTCGCGCTGCAGCGGCCAGGCGGGCTGGGTTTCCAGTTCTGGCGCCCGCTTTCGGCGCTCGACCAACTGACGCCGCGGGCGCGCGAGCTTCTCGGCACGGTCGGCCTCGACGACGCGGCGCACCGGCTCGCCGGCGATCTCTCCTATGGCCGCAAGCGCGTGCTCGAGATCGCCACCACGCTGGCGCTCGATCCAAAGGTGCTGCTGCTCGACGAGCCGATGGCCGGCATGGGGCACGAGGATGTCAGCATGATCTCCGGGATCATCCGCGCCTTGGCCCGCGATCGGGCCGTGCTCATGGTGGAGCACAATCTGACCGTCGTTGCCGATCTTTGCGACTGGATCACCGTGATGCAGCGCGGCAAGGTGCTCGCCGCGGGCGACTATCCGACGGTCAGCCAGGATGAACGCGTCCGGATAGCCTATATGGGAACCGAGCATGAGTGAGCCGCTGCTTGCCGTGCGCGATCTCCATGCCTGGTACGGCGAGGGCCACGCGCTGCACGGCGTCGACCTCGATGTGTTCCGCGGCGAAACTGTGACGCTGCTTGGCCGCAACGGCGTCGGCAAGACCACGACGCTGCGCGCCATCATGGGGCTGATCCGCAAGCGCACCGGCAGTGTCGTCTTCAACAGCAACGACTTGATCGGCCTGCCCTTGCACCGTGTCGCCCACCAAGGCATCGGTTTCGTTCCCGAGGAGCGCGGCATTTTCGCCACGCTGACAGTCGACGAGAACCTGATCCTGCCGCCGGTGGTGGCCAAGGGCGGCATGAGCGTCGAGGAGATCTTCGAGCTCTTTCCCAACCTGAAGGAGCGCCGCAACAGCCCGGGCACCAGGCTATCCGGCGGCGAGCAGCAGATGCTGGCGATCGCCCGCATCCTGAGGACGGGTGTCCGGATGCTGCTCCTCGACGAGCCGACCGAAGGCCTGGCGCCGGTCATCGTCCAGCGCATCGGCGAATTGCTTGCGACGTTGAAAAAGCGCGGCATGACGATCCTGCTCGTGGAGCAGAATTTCCGTTTCGCCGCCCGCATTGCCGACCGCTTCTACCTGATGGAGCACGGCAAGGTGCTGAGCGGGTTTCCGGTCGGCGAACTGGCCGCCCACGACGCTCAACTTCACGAGGTGCTCGGAGTATGATCGCGCCATGACGATGATCTTCGGCATCCCCATCCAGGCCTTTCTCGGGCAGTTGCTGGTCGGGCTGATCAACGGTTCCTTCTATGCGATGCTGAGCCTTGGCCTCGCCGTCATCTTCGGCCTGCTGCGCATCATCAATTTCGCCCACGGCGCGCTCTACATGCTGGGCGCCTTCATCGGTTATCTGCTGCTTGTCCATCTCGGCATCGGCTATTGGCCGGCGCTGATCCTGGTGCCGCTCGCCGTCGGGCTGTTCGGCATTGCGGTCGAGCGTGCAGCGCTCTCGCGGCTCTACCAGCTCGACCCTCTCTACGGCCTGCTCTTCACTTTCGGCCTGGCCTTGGTCATCGAGGGCGTCTTCCGTTATTATTACGGCGTCTCGGGAAATCCCTATGCGGTGCCGGCGCTACTTGCGGGCGGCACCAATCTCGGCTTCATGTTCCTGCCCAACTATCGCGGCTGGGTGGTGCTGGCATCGCTTCTCGTCTGCCTGGGCACATGGCTTTTGATCGAGAAGACCAGGCTTGGCTCCTATCTGCGCGCCGCGACCGAAAATCCAGAACTGGTCCAGGCTTTCGGCGTCAACGTGCCACTGCTTTTGACACTCACCTATGGACTGGGTGCGGCACTTGCCGGTCTTGCCGGGATCCTGGCGGCTCCCGTCTACCAGGTCAGTCCGCTGATGGGGTCGGATCTGATCATCGTCGTCTTCGCCGTCGTCGTGGTCGGCGGCATGGGCTCGATCCTGGGTGCCATCGTCACCGGCTACATGCTCGGCCTCGCCGAGGGCCTAACCAAGGTGTTCTATCCCGAGGCGTCGAACCTTGTCGTCTTCGTCATCATGGCGATCGTGCTTCTACTGCGGCCGGCCGGCCTGTTCGGAAGGGACGCCTGAGATGAGCGAGTTGACGCTTCACGAAAAGCGCGCCGCGGCCTCCGTGCGGCTGGAACGCGCGCTGGTGGCGCTGGCGGTATTGGCGCTCATCGCCGCGCCGTTCTTCGTCTACCCGTTCTTCCTTATGAAGATGCTGTGCTTTGCGCTGTTTGCCTGCGCCTTCAACCTGTTGCTCGGCTACACCGGCCTGTTGTCCTTCGGCCACGCGACCTTCTTCGGTGGCGCCGCCTATTTCTGCGCGCATGCCGTCAAGGTATGGGGCTGGCCGCCAGAGGCAGGCATTCTGCTGGGTACCGCCGGCGCGGCCCTGCTCGGGCTGGTCATGGGCTTCTTCGCTATCCGCCGGCAAGGCATCTATTTCGCCATGATCACGCTGGCGCTGGCGCAGATGTTCTTCTTCTTCTGCGTGCAGGCACCGTTCACGCAAGGCGAGGACGGCATCCAGGGCGTTCCGCGCGGCAACCTCTTCGGCATCATCGATTTGAACGCCACGGTCAACATGTACTATGTCGTGCTGGCCATCTTCCTGATCGGCGTCTTCGCCATTTGGCGGATCATCAACTCGCCGTTCGGCATGATCCTGCGCTCGATCCGCGAGAACGAGAACCGCGCCATCTCGCTCGGCTATTCTGTCGCCAGGTATAAGCTCGCCGCTTTCGTCATGTCGGCCGCACTTGCGGGGCTTGCCGGTGCGGTCAAGGCAATCGTGTTCCAATTCGCGACGCTCACCGACGTGACATGGCAGATGTCGGGCGAGGTGATCCTGATGTCGCTGCTTGGCGGCATCGGCACCATGGTCGGCCCGGTCGTCGGCGCCGGCTTCGTCGTCGGCCTTGAAAACACGCTCGCCACCTCAGGCTTTCCGGTGACCATCGCCACCGGCCTGATATTCATGGTCTGCGTGCTCGTCTTCCGGCGCGGCATCGTCGGCGAATTCCATGCGCGGTTGCCCAGGCCGGCGGACGGTGCAAGTGGTTGATATTCATCCCGTGGCCGATCTCCCTGCTGTCTCCAGCCATGTGGTGGGCAGTCCAGTGAGCAACCGGGAATGCAGCCTGGATGTTTATCGCAGCGCCTGCTTTACAGGCAGGTTTGGTAGCGCTACCGTCTCCGTATCGCGTGACCACATGAAGGTTGGAGGGCCGTCGCCGGGAGAGGTCAGCGGTTCCTTCGAAGAGACGTCGCGGGAATCGTTCGGGAGGAGGATCGATGGCGTCTGTCGCGATTAGCGAGGTTCACAAATCATTCGGGACCGTCGAGGTTCTGCACGGCGTCAGCGTGAACATCGACGATGGCGAATTCGTCACGCTGGTCGGGCCGTCGGGTTGCGGGAAATCAACCCTGCTCAGGATGATCGCGGGCCTGGAAAAGATTTCGCGGGGCGAGATTGCGATTGGCGAACGTGTCGTCAACAACGTTGCGCCGAAGGAACGCGACGTCGCTATGGTCTTCCAGAACTATGCGCTCTACCCGCATATGACCGTCGCCGAGAACATGGCATTCTCGCTCATGCTCAAGGGCGTTTCGAAGGCTGAGAGCGGCGCCGGCGTTCAGCGCGCTGCGGAAATTCTGGGGCTGGTGCCGCTGTTGGCGCGCTATCCCCGCCAGCTTTCCGGCGGACAGCGCCAGCGGGTTGCCATGGGGCGGGCGATCGTGCGCGATCCGGCGGTTTTCCTGTTCGACGAACCGCTGTCCAATCTTGACGCCAAGCTCAGGGTGCAGATGCGCGCCGAGATCAAGGAACTGCACCAGCGCCTGAAAACCACGACGGTCTATGTTACCCACGACCAGATCGAAGCCATGACCATGGCGGACAAGATCGTGGTCATGCATGACGGCATCGTCGAGCAGATCGGGCCGCCGCTGGAACTCTACGACAGGCCGGACAATCTCTTCGTCGCCAGTTTCATCGGCTCGCCCGCCATGAATTTGCTGCGGGGCGAAATCGCGACGAACGGGTCGCCGTCCTTTCGGGGCGCGGGCGGAATTTCCGTGCCGTTGGACGCAGCATCGTCCGTCAAAGGCGGCGAGCCGGTGGTGCTGGGCATACGGCCCGAGCATTTGCGGCTGTCCGATCAAGGCATTGCGGTCACCATCGCGGTGATCGAGCCGACCGGGTCGGAGGTACAGCTCATCGGCCGGACAGCCGGCGGTGAAGAGATCGTGGCCAACTTCCGGGAACGTCATTCCTTCACGCCGGGCGAAACCATCCGGCTCACCGCCGAACCCGGCCTCATTCATCTCTTCCACGGCGAAACCGGGCAGCGGCTTCAAACGCGCAGCAAGCTGTAGAGACCAAAGGGCAAGAGAAACAAACAGGAGGAACGAGCATGAAATTCACCAGACGTGACGTGATCCGCACGACGGCCGGCGCTGCTGCCGGCGTTTTGGGAAGCCGCTTCGCCGGCTCTCCGGCATTCGCCCAGGAGGGGCTGAAGTACAAGCCGGAGGACGGTGCGAAGCTCAGGCTGCTGCGCTGGTCGCCTTTCGTGCAGGGTGACGAGGACCAGTGGCTGAAAAACACCAAGCGGTTCACCGAAGCGACGGGCGTGGAGGTACGTGTCGACAAGGAAAGCTGGGAAGACATTCGCCCCAAGGCAGCGGTCGCCGCCAATGTCGGTTCAGGTCCGGATCTGATGTTCGTCTGGTTCGACGACCCGCATCAGTATCCCGACAAGCTGCACGACGTGACGGAACTGGGCGAGTATCTGGGGTCGAAATATGGCGGCTGGCACGACGGACCAAAGCAATATGCGACCCGGGAAGGCAAATTCATCGGCCTGCCGCTCGCCACCATCGGAAATGCCATCGTCTATCGGGAAAGCTGGGTGAAAGAGGCCGGCTTTTCGGAGTTCCCCAAGGATACGAAAGGCTTCCTCGAACTTTGCAAGGCCCTGCAGGCGAAGGGGCATCCGGCCGGCTTCACGCACGGCCATGGTGTCGGCGACGGCAACAACTACGCGCACTGGCTGCTGTGGAGCCATGGCGGCCAGATGGTCGACGAGAGCGGCAAGGTGACGATCAACAGCCCCGAGACCCTCAAGGCGATCGAATACGCGCAGGAACTCTACAAGACTTTTATTCCAGGCACCGAAAGCTGGCTCGACGTCAACAACAATCGCGCCTTCCTGGCCGGCGAACTCAGTGTGATCGCCAATGGCATTTCCGCCTACAACACGGCCAAGATCAACAAGGACAATGATCCGAAGCTGGCGGAAATGGCCAAGGACATACGCACCACCAACCTGCCGATCGGTCCTGTCGGCAAATCCGTCGAACTGTTCCAGGTGACCACAGCCGTCATCTTCGACTACACGCCCTACCCCAACGCGGCCAAAGCCTATCTGCAATTCATGTTCGAGGACCCGCAAATGCCAGATTGGATCACCTCCTCGGCGGGCTACTGCTGCCAGACGCTCAAGGCGTTCGACAACAATCCGGTGTGGACAGCCGATCCGAACAATGCCGCTTACGCCAAGGCTTCGGCGACGCTGCGGCCCAACGGCTATGCCGGGCCGCTTGGCTATGCCTCCGCGGCGACCATGGCCGACTATGTCCTGGTCGACATGTTCGCCAAGGCCGTCACGGGACAGGCCACGCCCCAGAAGGCAATGGAAGAGGCGGAAAAGCGCGCAAACCGGTATTATCGCGTTTGATCCATGCCAGCTGAGCCTGGCGGCTCTGCCCCGCGCTATCCGACCCTCCGGAAGCGCAGGGCGGCCGCCAGGCCGATCAACGAGACCCTTGCAGGGAGCCCGCCCCATGGCCGTGCCGTCCGTCGCCGCTCAGCCGCGTTCCTCGATGCTGTCGCGCCTGGCCGAGAGCAGGAACGCGCTTGGCTTCGGCTTCATGCTGCCGGCGGCGGCATTGCTGCTTGTCTTCCTGACCTATCCGCTTGGGCTCGGCGTCTGGCTCGGCTTCACCGATGCCCGCATCGGCCGTCCCGGCATCTTCATCGGCATCGAGAACTATGAATATCTGTGGAGCGACGCCGTTTTCTGGCTCTCCGTCTTCAATACCCTGCTCTACACCGTCAGCGCCTCGATCCTGAAATTCGCGCTCGGCCTTTGGCTGGCGCTTATCCTCAATCAGAACCTTCCCTTCAAATCGTTCTTCCGCGCGATTGTCCTGCTGCCGTGGGTGGTGCCGACGGTGCTCTCGGCAATCGCCTTCTGGTGGATTTACGATTCGCAGTTCTCGATCCTGTCCTGGGCGCTCCAGCAGATGGGCCTGATCGACCATCGCATCAATTTCCTCGGCGATCCGGAGAACGCGCGTGCTTCGGTGATCGCGGCCAATGTCTGGCGCGGCATCCCTTTCGTAGCCATCACGCTGCTTGCCGGCTTGCAGACAATCCCCCAATCGCTTTACGAGGCCGCCACGCTCGACGGCGCCAGCCGCTGGCAATTGTTTCGCCATGTGACGCTGCCGCTGCTCACCCCTATCATCGCGATCACGATGACGTTCTCGGTGCTGTTCACCTTCACGGATTTCCAGCTGATCTATGTGCTGACCCGCGGCGGACCGGTAAATGCCACCCATCTGATGGCGACGCTGTCGTTCCAGCGCGGCATTTCGGGCGGCCAGCTCGGCGAGGGCGCTGCGATCGCGGTCGCCATGATCCCATTCCTCCTTGCCGCAATCCTGTTCAGTTATTTCGGCTTGCAACGCCGTAAATGGCAGCAGGGGGGCGGAGACTGACATGGCTGCGACCAGGAAGACAAAACAGCCGCAGCTCGATGAAGGCGGCATGGGCTATTTGCAGAGCGTGCCGCGCCGTGTGGTGACGGTCTATCTCCCCCTGCTCGTGTTCGTCATCGTGCTCTTATTCCCGTTCTACTGGATGACGATCACAGCGGTTAAGCCCAATGTCGAAATGACCGACTATGCCAATTTCAACCCGCTCTGGGTCGTGCATCCGACATTGGAGCACATCCGCTATCTTCTCTTCGAGACGTCCTATCCGGGCTGGCTGCTCAACACGATCATCATTTCGACCGCCGCCACTTTCCTGTCGCTGGTGGCGTCGGTTTTCGCGGCCTATGCGATCGAGCGGCTGCGGTTCTCCGGGGCACGGCAGGTCGGCCTCGCGGTGTTCCTCGCCTATCTCGTGCCGCCCTCGATACTGTTCATCCCCTTGTCGGTGATGGTGTTCAACCTCGGGCTTTACGACACACCCTTCGCGCTCATCCTCACCTACCCGACCTTCCTGATCCCCTTCTGCACCTGGCTGCTGATGGGTTACTTCCGCTCCATCCCCTTTGAACTGGAAGAATGCGCGCTCATAGACGGGGCAAGCCGCTGGCAGATCCTGAGCAAGATCGTGCTGCCCCTGTCGGTGCCAGGCCTGATCTCGGCGGGCATATTCGCATTCACCCTGTCATGGAACGAGTTCATCTATGCCTTGACGTTCATCCAGTCGTCCGAAAACAAGACCGTGCCGGTCGGGGTGCTCACCGAACTCGTCCGCTCCGACGTCTATGAGTGGGGTGCCCTGATGGCGGGCGCGCTGATCGGATCCCTGCCGGTCGTCGTGCTTTACTCGTTCTTCGTCGAGCACTATGTCTCCTCGATGACCGGCGCGGTGAAGGAATAGCGCCGCCCCGATGCCGCGGGCGCTTTTCCTGGAATGCCCTAGCCCAGGCTTTTGCCGTAGCGGGCAAAGCTTTCGGCCAGGACGGTCGTGCTCGCACCGGCCCGTTCGGGCCGTTTGTAGATGCCGCCTTCGACGCGGATCGGCTCCTCGAAGTGATCCTTGATCCAGGGGATGTATTCGAGGATCGTCGATGCAGGATGCCAGTAGCTCAGATGCACATGCACCTGGCTCATCTCCCCTGCATGCGGAACGACGGGAAGCCGATGCGCCAGTGCCAGGTCCGCGACCTGGATGTATTCCGTTATTCCTCCGAGCCGCGTGACGTCCGGCTGGACGTAGGCGACGGCTCCTGCATCGACGAAGGAGCGGAACGCGTCGATGGTGTAGAGCTGCTCGCCGAGCGCGATCGGGATCGATGTATTGCGCGCGAGCGTGGCGTGGCTGGCGACATCGTCATACCAGAGCGGCTCCTCGAACCAGTAGATATCGAGGTCGCGCGCCAGCGCGCAGAACCGCTGGCAGGTCGGAAGATCCCACTTGCCGTTGCCGTCGATTGCGATCCGGATCCTTGATCCGACACGTTTGCGCACAGCCGCCAGGCGCTCGACGTCGACATTTGGGTCGTCATGGCCGACCTTGATCTTGATGCGTGTGAATCCATCCTCCTCGACGGCTTTCGCGGAGCCGCGCAGCAACGTGTCCAGGTCGAACGAAATCCAGCCGATATCGGTATTGTAAGCCTCCAGGGCATCGGTGCGCGCGCCGCCGAGATAACTCCACAGCGGCAGGCCCGCCCATTTCGCCTTCAGATCCCACAGCGCGATATCGATTGCAGCCAGCGCCAGATGCGTGATGCCGGCCCGACCGACCCATTGAAGCGAAGGATGGCGCGCAAGCCTGGTCCATAGGCGCTGATGATCCGAGGCGTCTTCGCCTACCAGAAGCGGCGCGTAACACTCGCCGATGCAGGACGTTATCAGCCGGTCGGCGGCCAGATGGGCATGCGTGCCGGTGAAGCCATAACCTTCCAGCCCGTCCGTGGTGACGATCTTGGCACCCACGACACCCCAATGGGTGATGCTGTGGGTCGAGTCCGAAATGGAGTCCGAGGTGAGTGGAAGATGGAGAATGAACGGGCGGACGGAGGCGATTTTCATCTATGACCCTTGGCGGATATGAATTTGTCAATGAAGGAGCTGCGAGAGGAATTCGCGTGCACGCTGATGCTTCGGGGCTGCGAAGAAGTCCTTCGGCGTGGCCTCCTCGAGTATCCGGCCCTTGTCCATGAAGACGACCCGGTCGGCCACCTGGCTGGCGAAGCCCATTTCATGCGTCACACAGATCATCGTCATGCCTTCGGAGGCCAGCGAGACCATGGTGTCGAGCACTTCCTTGACCATTTCCGGATCGAGAGCCGAGGTCGGTTCATCGAAGAGCATGATCCTGGGTTGCATGCAGAGCGCTCGGGCGATCGCGACGCGCTGCTGCTGACCGCCGGAAAGCTGGGACGGATACTTGTCCGCCTGATCTGCGATCCGAACCTTTTGCAACATCTCCAGCGCTCTCTCCGAAGCGTCCTTGCGGGATTTTCCGAGCACGCGGACCGGCGCCAGCGTACAATTCTCGATTACCTTGAGATGCGGGAAGAGGTTGAACTGCTGGAACACCATGCCGATGTCCCGGCGCGGAACCATACGTCCATGGGACTTCTCGACCAGCGGTTTTCCGTCGATTTCCACCGAGCCTTGCTGGAGGTCTTCCAAGCCGTTGATGCAGCGGATCAAGGTCGACTTGCCTGAGCCCGACGGCCCGCAGACGACGATCTTTTCGCCCTTCGCCACCTCAAGGCTGACGTGATCGAGCGCCTGAAACCCGCCGAACATCTTCACCGCGTCGCGCAGTTTCACAAAGGCGCTGCCGTTGGCGTCCATGAACTCCTCCTTGTTGCGAGGTTGGCTTGTAACCCGAAAGATCGAAATCGGAAAATAAAAAATTTTCTATTTTTAATTTTTCTGTTGCGCCGAACCGGAACCTGACCGATGCTTGGGCCATGAGCATGATCAAGACAACATTGGCCGAGCAGGCCTACCGGGAGCTGCGGTCGCGGATCGTCGGCGGCAGGCTGGCAGGCGGGCAACGCCTGTTGCCTAACGAATTGGCGGCGGAACTGGGCATCAGTCCCACGCCTGTCAAGGAAGCCTGCCTGCGGCTGGAGGCGGACGGGCTTCTCGTCAATTCCTCGCGGCGCGGCATGGTGGTCCGCAGCTTCAACGAGGAAGCCGTCGAGGAATTATACGCGGCCAGGACACTGCTCGAGAAAGGGGCCGTGGAAGCAGCCTTCGACGCAGGACGGCTCGATGAGGCGCTGCGGGCGAAGCTCCAGGACAGCCTCGAAAACCACAGGCGCTTCGCCAAAGGGTCGTCGCTCGACGATCTGGCGAAGGCGCTCTCCCATGACCGGGCCTTCCACAGTTCGCTCGTCGGCGCCGCGGGGATACCGATGATCTCCGAGGTCCACTCCCGCATTGTCGGCCAGACGCATACGGTCTTCGTCTCGATTCCAGGCGATTACAGCCGCTCGGTCGAGGAGCACCAGGATATTCTCGATGCCATCGTCGCCGGCAAGAAGAGCCAAATCCTCGCGGCGCTTCAGCGACATCTCGAGAGAAGCCGGCAGAACACCTTGCGCCAGGTAAAAGTCCTTGCGCGAGCGATCGAACCGAACCTTGTTTAAAGACCGGGGACGAGTGTGGAGTACCTAGATTTTTCCGGGACATTCGCGCGCGGCGACCTGTTCGTGCACGCCGCCATGCTGACCGTCGGCCTGTCGGCCGCCGCGCTGGTACTGGGCATGTGCGTCGGCATCATCGGCGCCCTGATGAGACTTTCGAGTTCGAAAGTCCTCTCCTCAATCGCGGCCGCCTATGTGGAAATCATCCGAAACACGCCGTTTCTGGTGCAGATCTACATCGTCTATTTCGGCCTGCCCTCGGTCGGCATTCGCATTTCCGAAGTGACGGCGGCCATCCTCTCCCTGACGCTCTACGCGGGCGCCTATATCACCGAGATCGTCCGTGCCGGCATCCAGACGATCGGCAAGGGGCAGCGGGAGGCGGCGCACACGCTTGGCATGTCACCGTATCTCACCTTCCGCTATGTCGTTCTGCTGCCGGCGATTTCAGCGATCTTTCCGGCACTGACCAGCCAGTTCATCCTGATCATGCTGGCCTCCAGCGTCGTTTCGGTCATCTCCGTCCCGGAACTGACCGGCGTCGCCAATGATGTGCAGGGCCTGACCTTCCGCAGCCTGGAAGCCTATCTCGTGGTCGCGGCCATCTACCTTGTCCTGACGGCTGCATTCAAAGGCGTCTTCAAACTGATTGACCGTGCCCTCTTCTCCTTCCGCTTTGCAGGGCGATGACGATGTTCCAGACATTCAACCTCCATCATGTCGGGTTTCTGCTGCAATGTGCGACGTGGACGGTCGTCCTCTCGGGAATTGCGCTTGCAGGCGGGGCCATCGGCGGATCGATTATCGCCCTCATGCGCCTCTCCCGTTTCGCCTGGCTGCGCTGGATCGCACAGGCCTATATCTATGTCATCCAGGGAACGCCCCTGCTCGTCATTCTCTTCATCGCCTATTTCGGCGTCGCCAATCTCGGCTATGACCTTCCGGCGATCTACGCGGCCGGCCTTGGATTTACGCTCTACAGCAGCGCGTTCCTCGGCGAGATCTGGCGCGGGTCGATCCAGTCGATCAACAAGGGGCAATGGGAAGCGTCGTTCGTGCTGGCGCTTGGCTGGCGGCACACGATGACCGACGTCATCATCCCGCAGGCGCTTCGCGTCGCCATTCCTCCGACGGTCGGCTTCTCCGTTCAGGTCGTCAAGAACACCGCGCTTGCTTCGGTCGTCGGCTTCATCGAACTGACGAGAGCAGGACAGATCGTCTCCAGCGCCACGTTCCAGCCGCTGCCCGTCTATCTGACGGTCGCGGCCATCTACTTCGGCATCTGCTCCATACTGTCCCATGCCAGCCGCCGCCTGGAGTGCCGCCTGCACCAGGCAGCCAACTGAAGATCCGGTTCATCACACCAGGGAGGAAAGTATCATGCTATTGAAGAGACTTGCTGTCGGGCTCGCCGCCATGCTGGCGATGATATTGCCCGCGAAGGCCGAGAGCACGCTGGACGCCATCGTACAGCGCGGCACCATCAATGTCGGCGTGGGCCTTGGAACGCCGCCTTATGGCCTGATGGACAGCAGCATGCAGCCCGCCGGCTATGACGTGTCCGTAGCAAAGGCAATCGCCCGCGATCTCGGCGTCAAGGTCAACATCGTCGACACGACGGCAGCCAACCGCATCCCGAACCTGACTTCGGGCAAGCTCGACATCGTGATCTATTCGTTCTCGATCACCGCCGAGCGCGCCAAGGCCATCGCGTTCACCAACACGTACTATGTCGACCAGCAGGTCTATGTCGGTCCCGCCGACCAGCCGATCACCAAGATCGAGGATCTGGCGGGCAGGAAGATCGGCGTGACGCGGGCCAGCACGAACGACATCGTCATGACCAAAAAGGCCGTCGAAGGCGCACAGATCCAGCGCTATGACGATGACGCGTCGACATCCCAGGCGCTGTTCGCAGGCCAGGTCGAAGGCATCGTGACCAGCGGCGCGCTTGCCCGCGCCGTCGAGGAGCACGATCCTAACCTCAAGAAGCAGTTCGTTGTGGCGCAGGCGCCGATGGGCATAGGCCTGCGCCGCAACGACCCGGACTTCCTGCACTGGCTGAACACGGAGCTCTTCATGCTTCAGTCGACAGGTGAGCTGCAGGCCCTGCAGAAAAAATGGATGGGTGTCGAAGTCGACCTGCCCCGCTTCTGAGAATGACTGGATCCGGGACTCCCCCGGATCCACACATGCCGCTGCGATCGGTTTATCGAAGGTTTTTCCATGAAAATCACGGATGTGAAGGTGCGCTGCTGCCAGCGCAAACCAGGCGATTTTGCCGCCAGCGCGTTTCGAACCGGGGATTTCGCGAAGTTCGAATTTCTCACCGTCACCATGATGACGGACACCGGGCTCGAGGCAACCGCCTTCGGGTTCGCCGGTCGTTCGGCGGCGGGCGCCGGCAGGCTGATTGCCGACACGCTGCGTCCGTTCTTCATCGGCCGTGACCCGCTCGACCGGGAAAAGGCATGGCACGATTTCCGGGTGGCCGACCGCTGGTGGGGCCACTTGCCGATCTATGCCTACGGACCATTCGACACCTGCCTCTGGCTGCTGTCGGCCACCGCCGCCGGGCAGCCTCTCTACAAATATCTCGGAGCCTTCCGCGAACGCGTGCCGGTCTATGGCAGCTCGATGATCCTGTCGGGGCCGCAGGACTATGTGAAAGAGGCGCTGCGCGCCAGGGCCGAAGGGTTGCGGGCCTACAAGCTCCATACACCCGGTCTCGATCTCGACTACGATATCGACGTCCATCGCCAGGTCCGCGCCGCCGTCGGGCCGGATTTCACGCTGATGTCGGATCCGGTCTCGATGTTCAATCTCGAGCAGTCGATCCGCTTCGGCCGCGAGCTGGAAAGGCTCGACTTCTACTGGCTGGAAGAGCCTTTATACGACGAGGACGTTCATTCGCTGCGGGAGCTCGCACGCACGCTCGAAATCCCGCTCGTCGGGACAGAAGTCCTTGCGAAGCACCCTTACAGCATCGCCGAATGCATCTCGACGCGTGTCGTCGATCGCGTCCGGGCAGACGTTTCCTGGACGGGCGGCGTCACGGGCGTCATGAAGACGGCCCGCCTCGCCGAAGCCTTCGGCGTCAATTGCGAGATCCATACCGCCATCTTCCACCCGATGGAGATCGTCAACCTGCATTGCGCCGCGGCGATCAAGAACTGCGACTTCTTCGAAGTGCTCTATCCAATGGAGAACTTCGCCTTCGGCCTCAAGCAGCCGCTGCCGATCAAGGACGGCTACGCCGCGCCGCCGTCAGCCCCCGGCCTCGGGGTCGAGATCGACTGGGATGCCATCGACAACAGCACGATCTGTGAGGCCTGAGCGCCATGATGAAAGCTGTCTGCCTCGAGGAACCCGGCAAGATCTCGCTGGTCGAATTGCCCGAACCAAAACCGGGCCCGGGCGAAGTCGCGGTGCGGATGGAGTATGTGGGGTATTGCGGTTCCGACCTGACGTCGTTTCGCGGCCTCAATCCGCTGATCTCCTACCCGCGCGTCCTGGGCCATGAAATCTCCGGCACCATCTCGGCGCTCGGCGACGGCGTCAGCGCGCTTGCGGTCGGCCAGTCCGTGACTATTCTTCCCTATTTCAATTGCGGCAGGTGCCATGCGTGCCGCCTTGGCAGGCCGAACGCCTGCAAGGACAACCGGACGATGGGCGTCCAGCGCGAGGGCGCGATGGCCTCGATCATCGTCGTTCCCGCGGGCAAGATCATTCCGGTCGAGGGCATGCGCCAGCGGGACCTCGCGCTGATCGAGCCGCTTGCCGTCGGCTTCCATGCCGTCCGCCGCTCCGAGCTTTCGGCTGGAGAAACCGTCGTCATCCTTGGCTGCGGCGTCATTGGGCTCGGCGCCTTGCTCGGCGCTGTCAGGCGGGGCTCACGCGTGATCGCAGTGGACCTTAGCGCCGACAAACTCGCCGTTGCCAAGGTGCTCGGCGCCACTGACACCATCGATGCGTCGCGCGAAGATGTCCTGGCGCATGTCCTGGAACTGACCAGTGGGGACGGTCCGCAGGTCGTCATCGAGGCGGTCGGCGCGGATGCGACCTTTCGGCAGGCGATCGATCTCGTGGCGTCCTGCGGCCGGGTCGTCTATGTCGGCTACGCCAAGAACAAGATCGCTTACGACACCAAGTTCTTCCTGCTCAAGGAGATGGATATCCGCGGGTCGCGCGGCTCCGAGATCGCCGATTTCCACGATGTTATCGGCTATCTGAAGCAACATCGGGACGCCGGCGACCGCATCGTCTCACGCGTCGTGCCAATCGAGGAAGCCGGTGCGGCCATGCAAGCCTGGGACAAGAACCCCGGAGGCTTCACCAAGATCGTCGTCCGGATCGAAGCGAAGGAAGACGCATGAGCATCAAGGATATCTTCGGGCTGGAGGGGCAGCATGCGCTGGTGACCGGCGGCGGAAGCGGTCTCGGCCTTGCGATCGCCACCTGTTTCGTCGAAGCCGGCGCCAAGGTGACGATCGTCGGCACCAACGCCGCGAAGCTCGCTGCCGCCTGCGAGACGCTGGGGCCTTCCGCCACGAGCCATGTCTTCGACGTGACCGACACTGCCGGTGCCACGGGTTTCGCCAGCGAGGTGGCAAAAAAATCCGGACGCGTCTCGATCCTCGTCAACAATGCCGGCAACACGGTCAAGAAGCCGCTCGGCGAGATGAGCGTCGAGGCTTTCAATTCGGTGCTGAACGTCCATGTCGGCGGCGCCTTCGCCCTCTCGCGCGCCTTCCTGCCGCAGGTGACGGAAGCAAGGGGCAGCATTCTTTTCACCGCCTCGATGAGCTCTTTCCTCGGCATTCCCAACGTGATCGGCTATTCGGCGGCGAAAGCCGCCTATGTCGGCATGGTGAGGGCGCTCGCGACCGAACTTGCGCCCAGCGGGATACGCGTCAACGGTGTGGCACCAGGCTGGATCGACACCGCGCTTCTACGCCAGGCCACCGCAGCCGATCCGGAAAGGGCGCGCAAGATCAACAGCCGCATTCCCATGGGTCGTTTCGGCGAGGGCGCCGATATCGGCTGGGCCATGACCTATCTCGCCTCACGCGCCTCAGCCTATGTGACCGGCCATATACTGGTGGTCGACGGCGGCGCGCTGCACGGCTTCTGACACCATAGTTTTTCGAGGGAGAAAACAGATGACGACCGATACTGACAAGGCGATCTTCGAAGTCATCCGCAAGGAACTCTTCACGGCCGTCGTCGGCGACGTGCTCGATGTAATGGGCCACCGCCGGCAGTTCCTGCCGGCCGGGATCGTGCCGTTGCAGCCGGAGATGAAAGTCATCGGCCGCGCGATGCCGGTGCTGGAGGCGGACGTGTTTTCCGGCGGTTCGCCGGATGCGCACGGTCCGCTCGCGAACAAACCGTTCGGCCTCATGATGGAAGCGCTGGACAGCCTGACGGAGAACGATGTCTACATCGCCAGCGGCTCCTCCTTCCGCTACGCGCTGTGGGGCGGGCTGATGTCCACCAGGGCCCAGAAGCTGAAGGCTGCCGGCGCCGTCCTCAACGGCTATATCCGCGACTCCTGGGAAATCGAAAAGCTCGGCTTTTCGGTCTTCTCGCGCGGCATCTATGCCCAAGACCAGGGCCCGCGAGGCAAGGTGATCGACTATGGCTGCCCAATCGAGATCGAAGGCATCCTGGTAACGCCCGGCGACCTGATCTTCGGCGACCGCGAGGGCGTGCTTGTGATCCCGCGCGAGGCGGAAAAGGAAGCGATCGAGCGCGCGATCGAGAAGGTCAGCACAGAGAACAAGGTCGCAACCGCGATCCGCGACGGCATGAGCGCCTGCGAAGCCTTCCGTACCTTCGGCGTCATGTGAGCCGACGATGGACGATCCTCGTCTGCTCCTGCTCTGCGATCACGACAATGTGCTGGTCGCCTGCCGGCGCATCGAAGCCGGTGAGACCATCATCGTTGGCGGCGAGTCGCGCATTCTGATCAAGGCCGTGGAGCTCGGCCACAAGCTGGCGCGGCTGCCGATCGCCCCGGGGATGAAGGTCATCAAATACGGCGTCCCGATCGGCTCGGCGACGCGGTCGATCGGACCCGGCGAGCACGTCCATATTCACAATCTGAAGAGCGACTACACCAAAACGCACGTAATAGCGGAGACCGGATCATGACCGGCGAACAGTCCACCATCCTCGGCTATCTCAGGCCGGACGGTCGCAAGGGCATCCGCAACATTGTGATCGTGGCCTATCTGGTAGAGTGCGCGCATCATGTCGGTCGCGAAATTGTCTCCCATTTCCGCGGCAGGGACGTGCATCTGATCGGCTTTCCAGGCTGCTTTCCCAATCCCTATGCGCAGCGGATGATGGAGCGTCTGTGTACGCATCCCAATGTCGCCGCGGTACTGCTGCTGTCACTGGGATGCGAAAGCTTCAACAAATTCTCGCTCGCCCGCACCGTCGAGGCAAGCGGACGGCCGGTGGCCACGCTGACGATCCAGGAAAACGGCGGTACTTTGTCGACGATTTCCGACGGCATCGAATGGGTCGGGCAACGCCTGCAAGAGCTGGGCGCGGTCGCGAGAGTGCCAATGGATGCGAGTGAACTTATTGTCGGCACGATCTGCGGCGGGTCGGACGGCACCAGCGGCATGACCGGCAACCCCGCCGCCGGCCTTGCCTTCGATCGGCTGGTCCGTGCGGGAGCAGCCTGTATTTTCGAGGAGACCGGCGAGCTGATCGGCTGCGAAGAGATCATGGCGAGCCGTGCCGTGACGCCTGAACTCGGCGTCGAGCTGCGCGCCTCCGTGGCAAAGGCAGCGCAATACTACGCGACGCTAGGCTATGGCAGTTTCGCTCCGGGCAATGCCGATGGCGGCCTATCCACCATCGAGGAGAAATCGATGGGTGCCTATGCCAAATCGGGCTCGTCGCCGATTTCGGGCCTCATCAAGCCGGGCGACATTCCCCCTGGCGGCGGACTCTACCTGATGGATGTCGTGCCGGACGGGGACGTGCGTTTTGGCTTCCCCAACATCTCGGACAATGCCGAGATCGTGGAGCTCATCGCTTCCGGTTGTCACCTCACGCTCTTCGTCACCGGCCGCGGTTCGGTCTCGGGGTCGGCGGTCGCACCGGTCATAAAGATCTGCGCCAATCCCGAAACATACCGTCGCCTGTCGGGCGACATGGACGTCGATGCCGGACGTATCCTCGAAGGGGCCGCCACCTTGTCGGATGTCGGCGACGAAATCTTCAATCTGGTTCTTGCTGTCGCCAATGGCCATGCGACGAAATCCGAACAACTCGGGCACCGCGAATTCATCCTGACCTACAAGACTTTCGAACCGATCGGTCCCGCATGTCTGCCGGGCGCACAGCGAAAGGCTGGTCACCGAAGCTGAAGCTGCCGGCGTTTGCCGTGTGCCTGCGAGCGCTGTTTGCCTCTGTGCTGAAGCGGCGCGATCCTTGACCAGCGCAGGAGCAAATGCATGGCGGGCCGAACAATCTGGCGACAAGCTCACTCGTTTTGTTTGAAGCGCGGCACGCCGAAACGGATTCATGCGAGCCGCTTAGGTCTTGTTTTGCATGTCGCTAGATCGAACCGAGGTTGCTTGGGCAACGTGCATTGGAAACGAGGTGCGCAAAAAAGGGTTGCGGCAAACCAGCATTGGGCTGGCGGCTCGCAACCGCCTCACCCCCATGCGGACAATTCAAATCACCGGGCCTGCGTCAGCCATACGCCGCTTCCTGATATCTGGGGGAAGCGTCTTCTCGTTTTGGCGAGGGTTCTGTTCCGCCGGCGCGAATGAGCTGCCTGCCTGATCCGAAAAAAACAGCTTCCAGCGGCCCGGGCGGAACGCTACCCGGCTCTTCTGCGCCGCGGGATGGTCGACGGGCAGCTCGATCTCGACGCGCTGGCGTTCGCCGCCGATCTCGAGTTCCACCCGGCGGGTGCCGGCGACGCGGCGGCTGGCGACCACCGTGCCGGCGATGCAGCCAGAGCAGCCGCTCAGCAATTCGACATCGTGCGGGCGGAAGTACAGCCTGGCATTGCCGCTGGCGGCGTCCGGCGCCGACAGCCCGATCGGGCGATCGGCGAGCCAGACCTCGCCATTCTCGACCTTGACGGGAAGCGAGCTCGATTCGCCGATGAAGCCATAGACGAAAGGCGAGTTCGGCCTGTCATAGATGTCGTCGGCGGTGCCGACCTGCTCGATGCGGCCCTGGCTCATCACCACGACGCGGTCGGCAAGCTCCAGCGCCTCTTCCTGGTCGTGGGTGACGAAGACGGTGGTGTGGCCGGTGGCGTCATGGATGTCGCGCAGCCAGCGGCGCAGTTCCCGGCGCACCTGCGCATCGAGCGCGCCGAACGGCTCGTCGAGCAGAAGCACTTTGGGTTCGATCGCCATGGCGCGCGCCAGCGCGACGCGCTGGCGCTGGCCACCGGATAGCTGCGCCGGATAGCGCTTTTCCAGGCCCGAGAGCTGGACCAGGTCGAGCAGTTCGGAGGCGCGGCGGCGGATCTCCTGCGCCGGCGGCCGCGTCGAGCCCTGCCGGACCTTGAGGCCGAAGCCGATATTGTCCAAGACCGTCATGTGCCGGAACAGCGCGTAGTGCTGGAAGACGAAGCCGACATTGCGCTCCTGGATCGATTTGTGCGAGGCGTCCTCGTCGCCGAAGAAGATCTTGCCGCGCGTCGGCCGCTCCAGCCCGGCAATCAGCCGCAGCAGCGTCGTCTTGCCCGAGCCCGACGGCCCCAGCAACGCGATCAGCTCGCCCGACTTGATGTCGAGCGACACGTCATGGAGCGCGGGAAACCGCTCGAACTCCTTGCGCACATTGGCAACGCGAACTTCCATCAACAGTCCCTTTGTAGTGGCTGCATGCCGTTATCCCAAAACCGGTTCCCGCTTTTGGGCGACATGTCTTTTGTTTCATGCATGCCGTTATCCCAAAACCGGTTTCCACTTTTGGGCGACATGCATCAATGTCCACGCGCCGCGGCGATCTCGGCGCCGTAACGCATCTCGAGCAGTGTCTTCAGGACCAGCGTCACCAGCGCCAGGCCGGCCAGCAGCGAGGCGACGGCAAAGGCGCCGACGGCGTTGTATTCATTGTAGAGGATCTCGACATGCAGCGGCATGGTGTTGGTCAGGCCGCGTATGTGGCCCGACACCACCGAGACCGCGCCGAACTCGCCCATGGCGCGCGCATTGCACAAGAGCACGCCGTAAAGCAGCCCCCATTTGACGTTGGGCAGCGTCACATACCAGAAGGCCTGCCAGCCATTGGCGCCGAGCGACAGCGCGGCCTCCTCGTCGCCATTGCCCTGCTCCTGCATCAGCGGGATCAGCTCGCGGGCCACGAAGGGGAAGGTGACGAAGACGGTGGCCAGCACAATGCCGGGCACGGCGAACAGGATGACGATGCCGTGCGCCTTCAGCCAGGCGCCGAGCAGCCCCTGGGCGCCGAACAGAAGCACATAGACCAGGCCCGAGATGACCGGCGAGACCGAGAGAACGGCAGGTCGATCAGCGTGGTCAGGAAGGCCTTGCCCTTGAACTCGAACTTGGCGATCGCCCAGGCGGCCGAGATGCCGAAGACGACATTGAGCGGCACCGAGATCGCCGCCACCAGCAGCGTCAGCCGGATCGCCGAGCGCGTATCGGGATTGCCGAGCGCCTCGGTGTAGGCGCCGACGCCCTTGGCGAAGGCTTCGTTGAAGACGATGATCAGCGGCAACAGCAGGAAGATGCCGAGGAAGGCGAACGCGATCGCCATCAGCACGGCCTGCGCCGGGCGGCTTTCGGTTACCGCCGCCGAGCGGCTGTCGTGATGCGGCTCGTAGGATTTGATCTCCGGATCAGCCATAGCGCTTGCGGCTCCATGTCTGCGCCAGGTTGACGATGAGCAGCATCAGGAACGACAAGGCCAGCATGATCGCGGCGATGGCGGTCGCCGCCGGGTAATTGTACTCCTCCAGCCGGATGACGATCAAAAGCGGCGCGATCTCGGACTTGTAGGGCAGGTTGCCGGCGATGAAGATGACCGAGCCGTATTCGCCGACGCCGCGCGCGAAGGCCAGCGCGAAACCGGTGACGATGGCCGGCGCCAGGCCCGGGAACAGCACCCGGGTGACGATCTGGAAGCGGCTGGCGCCGAGCGTGGCGGCGGCCTCCTCCACCTCCTTGTCGATCTCCTCCATGATCGGCTGCACGGTGCGCACGACGAAGGGCAGGCCGATGAAGACCAGCGCGATGACGATGCCGAGCGGGGTGTAGGCGACCTTGAGCCCAAGCGGCAGCAACAGCTTGCCGATCCAGCCATTGGGCGCGTAGAGCGTGGTCAGCGCGATGCCGGCCACCGCCGTCGGCAGCGCGAAGGGCAGGTCGACCATGGCATCGACGATGCGGCGGCCGGGAAAGCGGTAGCGCACCAGCACCCAGGCGACCAGCGTGCCGAAGACGACATTGACGGCGGCCGCGACAAAGGCGGTGCCGAAGCTGATGCGGAGCGCGTTGATGGTGCGCCGGTCGGTGGCGATCGCCCAGAAATCGGTCCAGCCGAGCGCCGCGGAGCGCCAGATCAGCCCCGACAGCGGAATGAGGATGATGAGGGTCAGGTAGGCAAGCGAGAAGCCGAGCGTCAATCCGAAACCCGGAATGACGCTCGGCTGTCGAAATCGCCAACCCGCCCGAGCGGGTGCTGTGATGGCCACTGCTGTCATGGAGTTCCGGATCGCCCCACTCTTCAAGCCAGATTGCCCTTCGCTATGACTTCAAGAGCCTTGGACGTGCAAGTTCGTTGAAAGATATGGTGCCTACTTCCATTCGCCCAAAGGCGTGTGGATTTTCTTCCTTCGTCGTCATTCGGGCTTTCTCCGGCTCTTCTGACTACTCCTTACTGCGCAGGTCTCCAGGTCTGATTGGACGAGCACCATCACCGAAATGATAGGGTACGCGTATTCTTCAATCGTCGAAAAGCCACAAGCCTTGCATGTCGCGACCAGCGTTGGGTCCCGAGCATCCACCGCGCGCATACCGCCCGGCAGACGGCGTTCGGCGGATCGGACGGCAGAATTTGCAGACGTCGTCGTGTGGACCAGGCGACGCCGACAATGACGAAAGCGAAGCTATGGCAGCAAGTAGTAGCGAACACAATCGCGCGCGGATCAGCCGACAGTCGGAAGTGGGACCCTTGCTCAAAAGAATAGGTTGGCC
This sequence comes from Mesorhizobium sp. B2-1-1, assembly GCF_006442975.2. Lineage (NCBI taxonomy): Bacteria > Pseudomonadati > Pseudomonadota > Alphaproteobacteria > Hyphomicrobiales > Phyllobacteriaceae > Mesorhizobium > Mesorhizobium sp. B2-1-1. The sequence continues at coordinate 5,305,290 of NZ_CP083954.1, forward strand.
ACGCCACTAAGATATCTCACGCGTTCCCGTGATGGCCTTCTACGCAATACAAAACCAACGCATCATGGAGCGCATAAATCAGATTAGAAATCCGCCTGGGGAGGAGGATATGAAAAACATCTCAAATGACCTGATGGAAATTGCCGGCCGAATTCGCCCTGCGCGGGAAGCCTTCGCGGAGGCGGACAGGAGGAGGGTCGAATCCGCTTTGGAGGCAGGACGACTTCTTTGCCAGGCCAAGGACGACTGCCTGCACCAGCAATGGATGGCTTTCCTGAGATGGGCCGATATGGATGAACAAGAGGCTCGAAAGCTGATGCAGCTTGCCCGCGCGGGACTGACATCGTGCGTCGTTTCGGAAATCGGCGGCATCGATGCGGCACTGGCCTATCTTGTGGAGGCAAGATTGCCCGAGCCGGAAGAGTGCCTGACGGTGGGCCGCGTAGGCTGGCCGGAAAAGAACACGCCCTTCGCGATTATCAAACCCAATGCCGCGCATCCCGGCTATTACGATATCGCCATTGCCGACATGTGGGCCAATCCAGCAACGGTTTTCTCATCGAGAAAGCCGCTTCGGGGGGAAAGCATGAGGCAAGCCGACGGATCGTTCTTCAACAGCCTCTGGCATATTGTCGATCGTGAATTGGATGTCCCGCATTCGCAGCGCGAGTTCCAGATGATGCCGGCGGATCTGTTCTCGCGAGATGGTGCCTTCCTCTTCGCCAAGCCTGTCTCCGCGGCTGACAGTGCGACGGAAAGCGAGGCGCACAGCTACATTCTTTGAATGTTCGCCGGCAAATGCGACCGCGCGCAACCCGCAACAATTCCATTGCATGGACCGGAAAAACGCCCTGCCGGCCTCGGCGTGCTCTGCCTAGCGTTGTTCGTCACGGCAGAACACTCCAGCGCGCAGTCTCACCCGGACGAAGATCTATCATGCTCAGGCGAGGCTGTTCGAGGGCAATTTCCTGACTCGGCTCCCGGACGGCAAGTTGAAGCGAGAACCGAACTACCTCTAAGAGCATGGCAAAAGACCAAACGGCCGCCGACCGGAATTTTGACGGAAAATGAACTCAAGCAATCGACGCGCCAATGAAGCGCCGTCAGCCGGCTTGCAGCCGAGCGTGGCTGCGCGCCAGATCATCTCGTCTCGTCCATTTGCAATGGCCATCAGCACTTAGCGTTGTCAAACCGCGCCAGACGACCGTCCGGGCCCATACCAGGTCTCGGAAGTGGTAATGTCTTATCCGATTGCGCACTCCATTTTCTTGGCCGCTGCTGGCTTAATCGCGTCAGTTGTCATCATCAGAGTGGCGGTTACATGCGCATCGCGATTGTTGGTTCGGGTTACGTGGGTCTTGTATCGGGCGCTTGCCTGGCTGATTTCGGCCATCAAGTCGTCTGCGTCGATAAGGCGGAGGCCAAGATTGCCGATCTCCAGGCCGGAAGAATGCCGATCTATGAGCCAGGTCTCGACGACCTCGTCGACAAGAATTCCGCGAGCGGCCAGCTCACCTTCACCAGCACGCTTACAGCGGCAGTCGCCGATGCGGACGTGGTGTTCATTGCCGTCGGGACGCCTTCGAGGCGAGGCGACGGCCATGCCGATCTGTCCTATGTCTACGAAGCGGCCCGGGAAATCGCGGCCGCTGTTCACGGGTTCACCGTGGTGGCAATCAAATCCACGGTGCCGGTGGGCACGGGGGATGAGGTCGAACGGATCATTCGCCAATGCAATCCCCTGGCCGATGTGGCCGTCGTCTCCAACCCGGAATTCCTGCGCGAAGGAGCCGCGATCGACGACTTCAAACGACCAGACCGGATCGTTATCGGCCTCCCGTCGGACGAGCGTGGCCGGGAGGTGATGGCGGAGGTGTATCGGCCGCTCTATCTCAACCAGGCACCCATCCTGTTTACCGGCCGCCGCACGTCCGAGCTGATCAAATATGCGGCCAACGCCTTCCTGGCGCTCAAGATCACGTTCATCAACGAGATCGCGGATCTCTGCGAGAGCGTGGGCGCGAACGTGCGCGAGGTAGCGCGGGGCATCGGGCTCGACAATCGCATCGGCTCAAAGTTCCTGCACGCCGGCCCGGGCTATGGAGGATCCTGTTTTCCAAAAGACACGCTGGCTTTGGTCAAGACGGCGCAGGACAGCGGCGCGCCATTGCGCCTGATCGAAACGACGGTTGCCGTGAACGACCAGCGAAAACGCACCATGGCGCGCAAGATCGTATTTGCCTGCGGCGGAGATGTCCGCGCAAAGACAGTGGCCTTGCTGGGTCTTACCTTCAAACCCAACACCGATGACATCCGTGAAGCGCCTTCCCTCTCGATCATCCAGGCCTTGATCGATTTTGGAGCACATGTCCGAGTGTATGACCCCGAAGGCATGGAACAGGCGAAAATCGTGCTCGGCACAAGCGTAAGCTATGCCGAAGGCGCCTATGAATGCGCCGAGGGCGCCGACGCGCTGGTCATCGTGACCGAGTGGAATCAGTTCCGCGCCCTGGATTTTGAACGACTGTCCCGCACGATGTCGAAACGGGTGGTGGTCGACCTGCGCAACATTTACCGGCGGGAAGACATCTCCAAGCACGGCTTCGAGTACGTGAATATCGGTGAGGGAGCGGTCGGAGACAAGGCAGTTTTCGCCGCGGCCGCGGAATGAGGTATCTGGTCACCGGCACCGCAGGATTCATCGGTTTTCACCTGGCGCGCCGGCTCCTCGACGACGGTCATCGCGTCACCGGCTTCGACGGCATGACGCCATACTATGACATCGTCCTGAAGCAGTCCCGACACGCCCTGCTTCAAAGATACGACGCCTTTCGCGCCCATATCGGCCAACTGGAAGACCTGGATGCCCTTCGCCGCGCCGCGGACTACGCCCGGCCCGATGTGATCGTGCATCTGGCCGCGCAGGCCGGTGTCCGCTACTCAATCGACAATCCGCGAAGTTACACGGACAGCAATCTCGTCGGCTCGTTCAACGTCCTTGAGCTTGCGCGTGATCTCAAGCCCCGGCATTTGCTCCTTGCGTCCACGAGCTCGGCCTATGGAGCGAACGACAAGATGCCATTCGTCGAAACCGACAAGGCTGATTGGCCGTTAACCTTCTATGCGGCCACGAAGAAGGCGATGGAGGCGATGGCGCACTCCTATTCACATATCTTCGGAACGCCGACCACATGCTTCCGCTTCTTCACCGTATACGGCCCCTGGGGCCGGCCCGACATGGCGCTCTTCAAATTTGTCGACGCGATCGAGAACGGCCGTCCGATCGAAGTGTATGGCGAAGGCCTGATGAAGCGCGATTTCACCTATATCGATGATCTCGTCGAAGCCATCGTCCGACTCGTCGAATGCACGCCGGCGACAGGTCGCGCGGCGTCCGCTCCCGGCGTCGTCGACACGCTGTCACCCGTCGCGCCGTGGCGTGTCGTCAACATAGGCGGCGGCGAGCCTGTCGGGCTGCTGCCTTTCATCGAGACGATCGAGAACTGCCTGGGCAAACGCGCCATCCGCAAGATGTTGCCGATGCAGGCTGGCGACATGCGGGCAACCTATGCCGACCCCCGCCTGCTGGAGGCCCTTACGGGCTTTCGCCCTTGCACCAGCGTCGAGGACGGGGTGACCGCCTTCGTACGCTGGTATCTGGAAGAACGGCCGTCGCGGCCGACAATCGCCGCCTGAAGCGCGCAGACCTGTGCTCCGTGCACGCGCCTAGGTCCTTGGCGCGACACAGGTTGGTCATGCCGAGGCCAGCTTGGCATGTATCCTGGGCCTTTCGCCATGCCAGGATGTCACCTCAATGGCGGCTCCGTCTCCACAAAGCACTGTAAAGCCGCTGTCGGTATGAGTTTGGACCTGGCCGGTCAGCCCGATATGGCGCCCAGGCGGGGCAAACATGCGCGCCTTGTCGATCACGATCTTGGCACCGGCAGTGAAAGTGAAGGCGCCCGGATAGGGATCGCCGACGGCGCGGACGAAACGAAGGACATTCTCGGCAGCATCGCTCCAGTCGATTATTCCGTCATCGGCCGTGCGCTTTGCGCAATAGCTGGCAAGGGATTCGTCCTGCGCGACGCCCACGGCCTTGTCACGACTTATCGCCGAAACGACAAGCGGCGTCATCTCGAACAGTGCCTGCTTGTGCTTGTCGTAGAGCGAGCGCGCGGTCTCGTCCGGTGCCACGGCAAAAAGCTTCTGGAGGACGATAGGGCCACTGTCGACACCCTCGTCGAGCCGGAAGAAAGTCGAGCCCGTCTCCTTTTCATTCGCAATGATCGTCCAGGGGATCACCGCCCTGCCCCGAAAACGCGGTAACGGCGCCGGGTGAAAGCCGATCGAGCCATATCGGGCGACCGAGCGAAATTCGCCGCGGCAGATTTGCGACCAGCCGACCACCATCGTCAAATCGGGCCGCTCGGCTTCGAGCCTGTCGATCGTGTCGGGCGCATTGATGTCCTTGGTCAGGTGGACCGCGGCCCCGGCCAGGCGTGCCGGCCCCGCCAGATCGACGAAATCGGAATGGCGTTTGGAAGCTTCGCCCGCAAGGGTGACAAGCAGCGAAGGCGTCATGCCAGCTTCGACAAGGGCATCGAATGCGACCCGAGATCCCTCCACCGCACCGACAAAGGCTATGCGCATGAATTCAAGGCTCCAACTCACCGGCGTGAGCGATAGATGGACACAGATCTCTTCTATTGTCTGCTTCGTTTCTGCGCCCAAGTCCTCCTTTAGAGGTAAACGGCAGCCGGCGATGCATCCCTATGTGCAACTCGTCCCTTCAAAGAAAGCTGGGTATTTAGGGGTTGCGACAGCGGGATTGGAATACGCGATGGACAGCTTCGCCGGCTTGGCATTTCTGGATCGCAGCGCCACTACAGTCGGGAAGGGCGGATCTGATCTGCTACGCATGGCGATCCTGCTTTCTGGACGCCGACGCATTTGTGCTTTCGTCCCGCTACGAAGATTGCGCGGTACCACTCAAGGCCATGGCCGGCAGCCCGCCCATCGCGTCCTTCGACTGCGACGTCATACATGCTGCGCTACGATCCCCAAGGACTGAAGACCTGTCACCATGCTGACGACCACCCGTCTGACATTGCATAAGATCGACGCCCGGATCAGGATGACCTGGGCTGCGTCGGGCGCAGACGCGTTTCTTGTCTCCTATCCCGAATCTGGAGCAACCCAGCTTAGACATATCCTTTCGGAATACTTTCGTCGCCACGCCAACGGCGAAAATGTCCATCTTTCGCCAATGTTCGAGGTTCTTCCGGATTTCGATCTCGATCCGACGAGGGGCATCCCGGCTTTTCGTTACACAGATGAGCGCCATCGTGTGCCGCTCGTCCTGGTTTCGCACCTCACCTATAGACGCTCGCTTTTTCTCAACCGACCCATCATCTTCATGACTCGAGATCCGCGCGACGTAATCGTGTCAGCTTATTTCGATGCCACACGTCACAAACGCTGCTTCGAAGGCACCATGGACGCGTTCATTGCCGATCGCGAACAAGGCCTGCCGGCTCTGATAGTATATCTGAATGATTGGGGTAGAGGTCTAAAGCATCACGTAAGTGCAGTATTGGGCTATGGGGAACTGACGGAAGACCCTATGGGTGCCTGCACGCGTATCCTGAGATTTCTCGGCCACACACCGTCCGTGCGCGCGCTTCAGGATTCTATCGACGCCTCGCGTTTCGATGTAATGCGTGAGCATGAGATGGCGGGCGGCCTAGCGGCCCACGATGGCGAAAGCCAGCATGCGCGTCCCGGCAAGGTCGGCGGCTTTTCCGATCATCTTAGTGATGCGCAAGCCGAACTCATTGAGCAGACCTGCATCGACTGGCTAACTCCAGCCGCGATCGAACTGCTTGCCCGTGGCGGAACGCGGCTCGCATGCGGCTGGTATGAACTTCGCCGCCAATTCATGGATGAACACGGCCAAGGCGAGACGATCAAGAGAGATCTTCCTGTCGTCGAATCCCTTTCCACCAATCCATGCAGCAACTTGGCGGAGATCGCCGAGAAGTATGGAAACAATCCATCGACGTCCTGACGTTAAGAGGGGAGTAAATGCGACTTGCGATTGTGCAGGCGGGCCTGGGTGCAGGAGGGACGGAGCGCGTCGTCAGTCTGCTTGCCGCAGATCGATGCAGGCGCGGAGATGAAGTCCATCTATTTGCTTTCGTGGGAGAGCAAGACAAGAGCTATTTTGCCCTGCACCCGAAGGTCACTGTCCACAGACTTGTAGAGGATGGAGCTTCGCGGCTTTCGAAACTCGGATTTGTCCGCAGCTTGCGGCGCGTGGTCGTGTTGCGCGCGGAATTCAAGCAGCTTCAGCCCACTCTGATCGTTTCATTTCTAACAAAGATTAATATTCTCTGCCTGCTGGCGGCGAAGAATCTTGGCATCCGGGTTATTATCTCGGAAAGAAACAATCCCAAAGCGCAGAAGAAACACGCCGCTTGGCGGCTCGTTTCTGGCATCATACTTCGGCAGGCGGATCGGCTCGTCATGCAGACTGATGCGATTGTCAAGACGCTTCCGGATACGCTCAGAAAAAAAGCCCACGTTATCGGAAATCCTTGCGAGGTCATCGGAAATCCGTGCGAGGCGACCGATGCCTACAAAGACCATGGCAATGAGATGTTTCGCCTGGTCGCCGTCGGACGCCTGGTGGAACAGAAAGGCTTCGACACGCTGATAAAGGCGTTTGCTAAAGTCGCCAGCGAATTTCCGGCATGGGCGTTGACAATCTTCGGCGAGGGACCTGATCGGGTTCTTCTTCAACGTCAGATCGATGCGTTGGATTTGGAGGACAGGGTAAAGCTTGCCGGCATTACCGAGCGTCCGGGCGAATGGGCGCGCGACGCCTCCCTCTTTGTCCTGCCGTCACGCTACGAAGGCTTTCCCAACGTGCTGATCGAGGCGATGGCGGCAGGCCTGCCCGTCGTCGCAACGGACTGCGATTTCGGTCCATCCGAAATCATCGAACCAGGCGTTTCGGGTCTGCTGGTACCAGTCGACGATGTTGCCGAGTTGGCATCCGCGATGGCATGCCTGATGCGAAACAATGCTCTTCGCCACAAAATGGGTAGATCGGCCCGGAAAACAATCGATCGGTTCTCAATGCAGCAGATTGCGGAAAAATGGGACTCCGCTTTGACGAAATTCTGAAAGTGAAGGCAATCGATCACGAACTCAGTTATTCAGGTTCGTGATCTACGGATGAAAATATCCAATGCCGGACAAGAACACCTCGAGCGTTTTCAAATCTGGCGCACATATCCTGATGTTCATCCGGAGAATGATCTTTGATAGGCGCACTTTACAGCCAATGTAACTAAAAGCGGCGACCTGTCGCGCGTGGAAGGCAATGCCCGCACATCGTCCCTGATTGGGATCGGTCTCAAGACACAAGGCACATGTAGACTTCGAGATTGTGTCCCGTGGCGTGGCCTGGCTTTTGACCACTACGAAGCCTTGCGGTTGGCCAGAGGACGTATCAGCGAGCTGCGGCAGGCATGCCGATGAAAGGAGCATCGCTCATGAAACGCACGTTCGATCTGCTCGGTGCCGCCTGCCTTCTGCTGCTGATGTCGCCCTTCATCGCGGTGCTTTCAATAGCAGTCGCGCTGCTTCTTGGGCGGCCTGTTTTTTTCCGCCAGGAACGTCCCGGCCTGCACGGGAAACCATTCAAGATAATCAAGTTCAGAACGATGACCGATCGTCGGGATCGTCATGGCCGGCTGCTTCCCGATGCTGACAGGCTGACTGGCTTTGGCAGCTTTCTGCGCGCAAGCAGCCTTGATGAGCTGCCCGAATTGATCAATGTATTGCGGGGTGAGATGAGCCTCGTCGGGCCTCGTCCCCTCTTGATGGAGTATCTCCCCCGCTACAGCCCTGAGCAGGCGCGTCGTCACCAAGTCATTCCCGGCATCACAGGTTTGGCGCAGGTGAACGGCCGCAACGCACTTGATTGGGAGAACCGCTTCGTCCTGGACGTCTGGTATGTCGATCACCGGACCTTCGCACTTGACCTGAAAATTCTCTGCCTGACCTTTTACAAGATCTTCACCCGAGAGGGGATCAGCGCCGCGGGACACGCCACCATGCCCGAGTTCATGGGCTCGCAGGTTTTGCAGTCGGGCGGGCCGTTGAGGACGTCTGGATCGCGCCTGCCACGGTTGGCCGCAAGGGTTGCAGCCATCGGTATTCTGCTAGAACTTGGGACTGCCGCTTTCGTTTTTGTTGTCGATCCATATGGGATCAACCATCATCTGGAGATTCCTGATTTCAATGCCGAAAAGACACATCGCCTTTCGATCGGTACGACAGCCGAGCGCTCACTACGTCTATGGCTCACCGACTACGACACTTTGATCCTCGGCGGCTCGCGGGCGCGCGTCGGGCTTGATCCCGCCGGACCGAGCCTAGCTAGGCTGAAGGCCTACAATGCCGCGGTTCCGCATGCGAGCATGGTCGAACTCTATGACATTGGCATGTTCGCCCTGGCTCACGGCGCACCCCGCCGGATGATCGTCAATCTCGATTTCTCCATGTTTGAGGCGGACCGAACGGAAACCCAAGATTTTCCGGAGTCCGGCTTTGCCGGAGTCCCAATGCCTATCGTTTATGCGCGGTCCCTGTTCTCCCCCGAAAGCTTTATCGACGCTTTGCGGACGGTGCACGCCAACAGCATTGGATTTCGGGAGACCGACAAGGAAGACGGTTTTCACCAGATCATGTTGGCACATAATTACAGCTACAGACAGGTGTCCGACCAGAGGCTGAATCGGTTGATGGCGGAGTTTTCGTCTCCCGGCAGCTTCGATTATGACATCACCAGAATCGGCCTGTTGCATGACCTGCTGGATCGTCTCACCGCCGCTGGAGTAGACGTCACGCTCTTCATTTCGCCGATACATGCTCGTCAGATGGAAGCACTCAGGGCCATGGGGCTACTCCCGGTTTACGACCGCTGGCGTGTGGATCTGACGTATACCGTAAGTCAGGTCAACGCATCCAAGACAGCCACGTCTGAAGTGAAACTGTGGGATTTTAGCGGCTATAACTCCGTTACAATGGAAGACATTCCGGATCCGGGCGATCGTCATCAGACGATGCGGTGGTACTGGAGCTCTGCGCGTTACACTCCGGCCTTGGGAGAGTTGATGCTGGATCGCATGCTCGGCCAAGCCTATTCGGGCCCGTCGGATTTCGGCATATCTCTTACCGGATCCAACCTTAGATCAATCCTCGACCAACAGCGAAAGAGGCGCACCATATATGTCGTGCTTCATCCCGAGGAGATTAATAGGATATGGAGCCGTTTGCTTTTATTTAAATTTACAAAGCCAAATATCTAGGCAATTTTCTCTTTATTAGTTCGGTATGTCTTATAGTTCTACTTTTTTGTTCCGCATATATTTAGCGATAAAACGGCCATGAAGCTGCTACCGCTAATGGGGTAGGCCATCGGTCGTAGCGGCGATCAGGTCCTAGCTTATTGGGGTTGCGACAGGACCAAACTTGGTCGTGGCGGCTTTCTGGTTTCTGCCGATGATGGATGCATCGGCAGAAACAATCCCGGAGAACGACCAAGGGACGCGTACTGCCGATCAAGAATGAGCGGGGCGACTTTGGCTACGGTTGCGATGATCGGAAGACTGGCTCGACGGGCGCTGCAAGCTGCCAGGCGCAAGAGTGCGGGCCGCACGCGCCTGGCCAATATCGCACACCTTCTGACCGGCAATTTTCTTGGCTCATTGCTGGCGCTTGTAGCCTTTACGCTTTCAGCACGAGCGCTTGGCGTGACGAACTATGGTGAGCTTGCATTGATCATCGCGTTCACAAGGGTCGTCGAACGCGTTGTCAGCTTCCAGTCGTGGCAGCCAATTATCAAATACGCAGCCGGCATGAACGCATCCGAGGGCCACGAGAATTTGCGCGTCCTCATGAAGTTCGGCCTGCTTATCGATGTCGGCGCCGCTGTCAGCGCCTGGGTCGTCGCCATTGGCGCGGCCCTTCTCATTGCGCCGGTTTTCGGTTGGTCGACGCAAATTGTGCATCTTCTTGTTCTCTACTCCAGCGTTCTGCTATTTCAGATTTCCGGCGTCCCCGTGGCTGTCCAACGCATGGCCGGCAACTTTCGCCTCCTCGCCTATGGGCAGCTGCTCAACGCCGTTCTGCGCGTATTGCTGTGTCTGCTCGGCGTGCTGCTCAACGGCGATCTCGCTTACTTCACGGCGGTTTGGGCCGGAACGCAGATCCTCGGCTCCCTGGCGCTCCTGACGCTGACCATGCGCGCGCTACACAGGCAGGGTGTCCACAATGTCCTGGGCGCGCCTTTGGCCGGCATCACACGCCGCTTCCCTGGCATCTGGAATTTCGCGTGGTCGTCGAACATCTCACTCACTTTGCGCGCGAGCGCGCAAGAACTCGATACGCTGCTGGTGGGATGGCTAGCCGACCCGGCCTCGGCTGGCTTGTACCAGATCGCCAAGCGTATAGGCCGCGTCGGCCAGCAAGTAGGCCCGCAGGTGCAAAACGTTCTCTATCCCGATGTCGCCCGCCTTTGGGCAAAAGGCAGCATCGAGGAATTCAAGCGGGTGATCTTTCAGACCGAAGCCATGCTGCTCTGCTTTGGCGTCATTTGCGTCCTGGTCGTGGCGGTGCTCATCCGGCCGCTGCTCGCCTGGACCGCGGGACCGGAGTTCATAGGCGCAGCCAGCCTCGTCATCGTGCAGATGGTGGCGGTCACGTTCGTGCTTTCGGGCTCAGCCGCCCGCTCGGCGCTGCTTGCCATGGGCCGGCAACGTGAGGTGTTGCGCATTGTTGTCGTTGCCACAGCCGCCTTCCACGTGACGGCCCTCCTGCTCATCCCGCGGATCGGCGCGATGGGGGGCAATATTGCCCATATCGTCCTGGGCATTCTGTGGGCCTTCGGCCTGGCGCTTTCGTTGCGACAGGCGCTCAAGACCGCCCATCATCCCGACCGGCAAACCCCGCCGGCGGACGCTCTCAACCAAGCAAGTCTTGCCCCTTCAAAGGCGATCTAGATGTCTCTTGCACCTCAAGCTCTTGCGCCTCAAGCCCAGGCACCTCAAGCCCTGGTCACTTTGCCTGCAGCGCAGCGGCGCTCGCCTTCCTCTCCTTCGTGGCTCACACATCTGCAACGACTCGAGGCTGAATCAATCCATATCATTCGCGAGGTCGTCGCCGAACTGCGCAACCCGGTGATGTTGTATTCGGTGGGCAAGGACTCGGCCGTAATGCTCCATCTCGCGATGAAGGCCTTCTATCCGTCGCAACTGCCGTTCCCCCTTCTCCACATCGACACGACGTGGAAATTCAAAGAAATGATCCGTTTCCGCGACGAGACTGTCGCGCGGCTTGGCCTGAAGCTGCTGGTGCGTAGCAACGAGGCCGGCCTGGCCGAAGGGATCACGCCATTTACACATGGCTCGTCGACCTACACGCAGATCATGAAGACGGAGGCGCTGAAATCGGCACTGACCTCGCTCGGCTTCGACGCCGCTTTCGGCGGCGCGCGGCGCGACGAGGAAAAGAGCCGCGCGAAAGAACGGGTGTTTTCGCTGCGCAGCGATAGCCATGGCTGGGATCCAAAGAACCAGCGCCCGGAACTATGGAACCTCTACAACGGCCGGCTGAAACCAGGGGAGTCCGTCCGGGTCTTTCCTCTCTCGAACTGGACCGAAACCGACATATGGCAGTACATCATGAGGGAGAACATCCCCATCGTCTCGCTGTATTTCGCGGCCAAACGCCCCGTGGTGGAGCGCGACGGACAGTTGATCATGGTGGACGACGATCGTCTGCCGCTCCGCCCAGGCGAATCCCCCGAAATGCGCTCGGTACGCTTCCGCACGCTTGGCTGCTATCCCCTCACCGCGGCCACTGAAAGCACTGCCGCGTCTGTTCCCGAAGTGCTCCAGGAAATGCTTGTCGTGAGGACCTCCGAGCGATCAGGTCGGCTGATCGACCATGACGAGGCAACCTCGATGGAAAAGAAAAAGCGCGAGGGGTACTTCTGATGCTGGGTTTTGCTCAAACCGCGGAACTCGAATCTTCTTCGATAGACGAGATCACTTCGCAATATCTTGCTGTCCACGAGAAGAAGAGCCTGCTGCGATTTTTGACATGCGGCAGCGTGGACGACGGCAAGTCGACGCTGATCGGCAGGCTGCTCTACGACACGAAGCTGCTGATGGAAGACCAGCTTGCCACACTTACCCGCGATTCCCAACGCCACGGCACAACCGGCGGCGATCTCGACTTCGCCCTTCTGGTCGACGGTCTGGCCAGCGAGCGCGAACAGGGCATTACGATCGACGTGGCCTATCGTTTCTTCGCCACGGAACGGCGCAAATTCATAGTCGCCGACACGCCCGGCCATGAGCAATACACCCGCAACATGGCTACTGGCGCATCCAATGCCGACCTGGCGATCATTCTTGTCGATGCGCGGCAGGGCATTCTGACCCAGACACGCCGACATTCCTTCATCGTTTCGCTGCTCGGAATCCGGCATGTCGTCCTTGCGGTCAACAAAATCGACCTGGTCGATTATTCGCAAACGGTATTCGACGAGATCGAGGCGACCTATCGAAGCTTCGCGGAACCGCTTGGCTTCGCGTCTCTGGATGCCATCCCGCTGTCGGCGCGTTATGGCGACAATGTTCTTTCGAAAGGCGAGAACCTGCCCTGGTATCGGGGCCCGACGCTCATCGAGCATCTGGAAACCGTCGAGGTGGAACGAGACCGCCGTAGCGCGCCTTTCCGGATGCCGGTGCAATGGGTCAATCGCCCGAACCTCGACTTTCGCGGGTTTGCCGGCACCATCGCCGCCGGCGTGATCCGGCCGGGAGACCGTGTGGTCGTGGCACGATCCGGCGTGACGAGCCTGGTCAAGCGCATCGTCACCCAGGACGGAGACCTGTCGGAGGCAGCGGCCGGCGAGGCTGTCACGCTGACGCTCGAAGACGAGATCGACGTTTCTCGCGGCGACGTCCTGGCGGGGGCGGCGGAGCGCCCGGAAGTGTCAGACCAGTTTGCGGCCCATCTGCTCTGGATGCACGAGGATCCATTGATCCCCGGCCGCCCGTATCTGATCAAGCTCGCCACCAGCGTGGTGGGTGCGAGCGTTACGCAGATAAAACACCGGGTTGACATCAATAATTTTGCAAAACTGGCAGCAAAAACCCTCGAGAAGAACGACGTCGGCTTCGTCAACTTGACGACACAGGCACCGCTCGCCTTCGACCCGTTCTCCAACGTGCACGAAACCGGCGCGTTCATCGTCATCGACCGGATCAACAACCACACGGTCGGTGCCGGAATGATCGACTTCAGTCTGCGCAGGGCGAACAACGTCCATTGGCAAGCACTGGATGTCGACATGAATGCGCGGGCGATCGCCAAAGGTCAAAAGCCCGTGGTGCTGTGGTTCACAGGCCTGTCGGGCTCCGGAAAGTCGACGATCGCGAATCTCGTGGAGAAGCGCCTCCATGCGATCGGCAGGCACACCTACCTTCTGGACGGCGACAATGTTCGCCATGGCTTGAATCGAGATCTCGGCTTTACCGACGCGGATCGCGTGGAGAACATTCGTCGCGTCGCCGAGGCCGCCAAGCTGATGGTCGACGCGGGGCTGATAGCGCTCACTTCATTCATTTCGCCATTCCAGGCGGAGCGGCGGATGGCGCGCGACCTCTTCGGCCCAGGGCAGTTTATCGAGATCTTCATCGACACACCACTGGAGGTCGCTGAAAGCCGCGACCCGAAGGGCCTTTATCGACGCGCCCGAAATGGGTTGATCCAGAATTTCACGGGCATCGGCAGTCCCTATGAGCGCCCGGAAGCGCCACAGATCACGGTTACGCCGGATCTGAGCGCCGAGGAGGCCGCGGAAGTGATCGTCAGCTACCTCGAACGAGGCAGCTACCTCGGAACCGCGACCGGGTAACAGGCGATGGTTGGAGGAGCTAGCCAAGGGCCGATACGGGTTTGCTTTCCATTTATCGGTGATGATGTCGGTGGAAGCCACATCTCGGCGCTCAAGCTCATCCAGAACCTCGATACATCGAAGGTCGTTCCGATTCTGGTGCTTCAGGAAACGGCCGGGCCTCTGGCGGCCTTTCTGCAAATGGAGGGCCAGCCCTTCACGGGTTTTCCGCTGCCGACGACTTCGCCTGGAAAGGGAATAATCCCCGGCGATGTCATGACCTATCTGACCAGTACGCTTCCGCGCATGCGGCGTTTCATCAAGGAGCAGAAGTTCGATATCGTTCACACCAATGACGGCAGGACGCATGTGAATTGGGGCATTGCGGCGAGGCTGGCAGGTGCTCGGCTGGTTTGGCATCATCGCGGCGACCCCGACGCCAAGGGCGCTAACGTGCTTGCGCCGCTCATCGCGCATCGCATGGTGACGGTGTCGCGATTTTCGCGACCGCGGCATCCGATCAGATCCCTCAAGGGACGGCTCAGCGTCATCCATAGTCCCTTCGACCATCCGTCGACTGTGCCTGACAGGATCGCGGCCAAGGCCGCACTTCTGGACGAGCTAGGCCTTGCACCAGGAACACGCGTCCTGAGCTTCATCGGCGGGCTGATCGAACGAAAGCGGCCGCTCCTCTTCATCGATATCCTTGATCGTTTCGTGCGGGAGCATCCGCAAATCCCGGTCGTCGGCTGCGTGTTCGGGAATTCACCCGCGGGCTCGCAAGATCTTGAAGCGGCCGCCCGCGTGCGCTGCGCCGAGCGCGGGCTCGGCCAAACGGTGCGCTTCATGGGTTTTCGCAACCCGATCGAACCTTTCCTCGCGGCAACGGATGTTCTGGTGGTTCCCGCCATGGGAGAGCCCTTCGGCCGAACCCTTATCGAGGCGATGTTTCTTGGGACGCCGGTGGTTGCAACCGATCATGGCGGCAATCCGGAAGCTATCGAGAACGGGCGGACCGGATTTCTGGTCACACCGGAAGACGCCGGGGCCTTCATGGAGCCGCTATCGCGGTTGCTGTCCAATCCGCCGCTCTGGGCCCGGATCAGCGATGCAGCCCGCGACCACGCCTTCTTCTCCTACAGCACGCACCGCCATGTCGAAAATGTCATGAAGATCTATGACAGGGCGCTTTGCTCCCGCAAAGCCGGCTTGGCGACCGACCTAACCAGCGAAATCGGCGGTTAAAGGATTTTCGCAATGCGGGTGAGCACATCGATTTCCTTGTCATCGGAGCCGCAAAAAGCACAACGACCTGGCTGCAGCAGCAGCTTCAGGCCGATCCGAGCGTCAGCACGCCGGCATCCTGATAGACGCATCCAAGGGAAGGGCCTCCTTTGATATGAGTGAGTTTCACGAAAAGTCAGCTGCGCCATTGACATATGGTTCCCTCGGCATTGATCGAGGTCTGCCGTACGAAGCCCATCATCCTGCTCGCAATGCGAACCAAGACACGGGAGCTGCCCAGAGTGGGATCGTGGCCACGACCCCGGCCGGTCAAGTTGGATATCGCCGCGAAATTGACGGCCTGAGGGCGATCGCAGTCGTTCTGGTGATCCTCTACCATTCAGGGCTTCGCGTCGCGGGCCTTGACCCCTTTGCGGGCGGTTTTATTGGCGTTGATGTCTTTTTTGTTATTAGCGGCTATCTGATTGGCTCGATTGTACAGCGGGAAGTCATGGATGGGACTTTCTCGTTCGCCAATTTTTACGAGCGTCGCGCGAGACGGATCCTACCTGCGCTGTATACCGTCTTAGCAGTAACGATCCCCTTCGCTTGGCTATATATGCTGCCGAGTGCCTTTAGAGACTATTCGGCGAGCCTTTTGGCAACCGTGTTTTCAGCCTCCAATCTATATTTCTGGCATGTTGCGAGCTATGACGCAGCCGACAATCTTTTTCGTCCATTAATTCACACCTGGAGCTTGGGGGTCGAAGAACAGTTCTACGTGATCTTCCCTTGCTTTCTTCTACTGGTGTGGAAATTTTCTCGGAAATTTTTAACAGCCATCCTGTGCATTGGGCTCGTCGTTTCGTTCATTCTTGCGGAGTGGATGACGCGGCATTTCCCGGACGCATCTTTTTTTCTACTGCCAACCCGAATCTGGGAACTAGGGTTGGGGGTGTTTCTGGCAAGACGTGAATTGACTGGCGGCCGGCTTGTGTCGATGCGCTCTTCGCGAGTCGCGCCTGCGGTCGGTTTGGCGCTCCTGATCTGCTCGGTGCCGCTGATGAGGCCGCAGTGGCATCACCCAGGACTTGTAACGTTGATCCCGGTTGCAGGAACGGCATTGCTTATCTGGTATACAGGGCACGGCGATCCCATTACACGAGCGCTTTCCTCCCAGCCATTTGTATTTGTCGGCCTGATATCATATTCCCTCTACCTTTGGCACCAGCCGATATTTGCTTTCGGCAGATTGAGTGTGACCAATTCTGTCGATGGAACGATGGTATTTTGTTGGATTTTGATGTCTGTCATACTTGCCACTGCGACTTACCGCTTCGTTGAGATGCCGACTCGCAGCAGAAAGCGAACCAGCAAGCGCGTTATATGGCTGATTGCCTCACTGGGGGCCGTGTTACTCAGCGGCGGCGGATACTACTGGTATGTCCAAAATGGCATGCCAAGCCGTTTTGCGGACGGCCTGGCCCCGATTGCCGCTGCATCCGATATTCGCGAGGCTCAGATCTTTCAGAACGGGAAGAGCTGTCTCAACTTTGCGCCTGAACAGGGCCCTTGTACCTTTCATGGCTCGAATCCCGAGGGCTATGCTCTTGTTAGTTTAGGTGACTCTCACGCTCGCACTCTGCTTGGTCCGATGCGAGACAGCCTCGATGACTACCGAGATATCGCCTCGTTCACACCGCTCAATCGAGGCGGCTGCGTATTTCTCCTCGGTCTGCAAAGGGTTGACGTGGACCAACCGGGTTGTCCAGGCGACTACAATGACAAGAGGCTCGACTACGTAGGCAGGCTGAAGCGACCGATAGCCGTGCTCTTGTGGCGTCTCCCCATTCTCGTGGAGCAGAGCCGTTACAACAATGGCGAGGGGGGAATCGAGCCGGGCGACGATCACCCGCATTTGGCCAAGCTGGGTGAAACCGGGCCCGCCGATCCGGCTGCAGTCGCCACGGCCATTTCCCGCACCATAAACACACTTCTGGAGCGCGGGGTGAAAGTTGTCTTAGTCTATCCTGTCCCGGAGATGGGTTGGAACGTCCCGCAGGTGCTTCTCATGCGGGCCAGACGCCAGAACGATCCTGCAGCTTATATGCAGGCGGACCCGATTTCGGTTTCCTACGGGGATTTCCGCCGGCGAACGCAACGGACATACGCATTATACGATAATGTCGGATCCGATCCAAATCTCGTGCGTGTGTATCCGGAGAAGGCCTTCTGCGATCAACAGCGCTGTTTCGCCAATCGAGGCTCTCAGATTTTTTATCGGGACGATAACCATCTCAGCGAGACCGGGGCGTCCAAGCTCAACGTTTTGATCATGGACGCCATCAAAGCACGGTGGGGAAATGACCGATGACAGGCGAAGGAAGAGCCGTGGACTTTTTCGACCGGGAAGTCTTATGCGACGTCCCAGCACGGAAGCGACAAGGCTTCCCCTTGCAGTAGAGCTCGACGCTATGCCTTGCGGTGGTATATTTCGAAATACGGGTCCAAAGAGCTGGAAATTCTCTCATCCATGTAAGCGATCTCGTCTCTGTTGAAATAGTCGACATAACCGCCAATTTTACCCCGGCGCACCTTAAAACTGTCGGGATTCGACTGGTCCGTCGGGCGCATTCTTTCGTGACCGAAAGCGTCTGCCATTTCGATCTTTCGCAAATTCTCGAAAGAGCCAAAGGTTGTCGCCTCATCGAGGATCATCTCCGGCACGCCCTGAATGCCCAGAAAATCTAGCGCCGTGCGAAGCGCCGATTTTGGAGCTTGGCGCATATGTTCGTAGGACAGCATTTGAAATGCCTTCACCTTATCGCGGTTGTGCGCCCAAGCGTTGTAGAACGCTATGATGGAATCAATGCTGCCGACATCCTGGGCAAGAAACTCACTGATCGTTCCGTCAAACACCTTCATTCGGTGCGTTGCGTCGAAATAATATGAAACAAGCACGTCTCTCGGATCCCGAACCAGAAATAGGATCTTTTTTCCTGAATATTTTGACTTATCGACCTGGATTTCGCTGGGACGCTTAAGGTTTGGGCTGTCGTCGTGAGAAAAGCCGATGCAGGGAATATTCGATGAGATCTTCCAGAAATGCTGGATTTCCATCGGATTCTGCAGGTTAAGGCCGTAGTGTTTGTCGATGACGCGGCCAACCATGGTGCGCAGCCACGTTCTACCGCATTTCGGGTATGAAAGCACAAAGGAGTCTCGCGACCAAAAGATCATCTGGCGGCGCAACGCTCCCAGGGGACCCGAGTAGCGTATTTTCTTTGGAACGACGGCTTCGCCAAGGAAAAAGGTAGCGTCGCGAAGATTGTTCTTCAACTGTCCGAGCATAGAAAGCTTCCTCTGCTAGCGTGAGTTTGGCGCATTGGCGGCGTCAACAATGAAGTGCCCGAAGAACGGGACCGCCGGACCGAAACTCAAGCGACCATTTTAATCTCCGCCATTGTAAGCCATTGCGTCGGTGCAGCGAGACCTAGCTAGCTGGCTGGCCCGGACTGATGGGAGTACCTCTTTGGATTAACGCGGCAAAGTCCGCTTGCAGTTCCGATAGCCCCCCCATGCACAAAAGCATGTGTTGCTTAGAAAGCGGGTAAAGCGCCCCATAGCAGCGATAAGATCGTAGCCTCGAATCCGAACGATTGCAGGCCAACCTGTTCTTGATTGAGCAAGGGACTGGCAGGCACGGATTTGTGCCTGCGAGTTCAAACAGCCGCATCTCTTGACGCGCTCTCTTGGGGCGCGGCGGCTAAGCTTTGTCGAGGTCTAGAAATGAGCCAGTCAGATCAGCCGTTTGAGGCAATCAGTCCACTGGGAGGCCAATCCCTTTTGCTGGCCACTGCGATCGCTCTCGGCCGTCTCGTCAGCAAACCGCGGACGATTGTTCATGTGCTGTCTTACTTGCGCCGGCGGGTGACCGGGCGCGCCAAGGCCGTTGGCAAGAACCTTCATCTCTACATCATCGATCTGGCCCTGGCGCTGGCGGCACTGTCGTTTGCTTCATTCATGCGATTGGGCCTTGATGGAGAATTCACCGGTCCGGAAAGCCACGCTTCGTTGCTCTTCGCACTCCCTTGCTTCCTGCTTACATGCGCCGTGGTCTTCCCGGTGACTTGCCTCTACACCCGCAACTGGCGATATGCTTCTGTCGGCGACATGCTCGGTATCGTTCGCGCGGCATTCGTCACATCGCTGGCCTTCGTGTTCCTGATGTTTGTGGCTACACGGCTCGATTCGATCCCGCGCTCGGTGATAGTGATCCAGTTTCTGTTGCTCGTGCCGCTGCTTATTTCAGTTCGCATCCGCTCCAAGCTCGTTGAGCTAAGCCGCTTTGGTCCGACTGCGAACAGAGCGAGAAACGGACGCGACGTGGTCCCTGTGCTGCTGATCGGTGCAGGCGATGCGGCCGATCTTTATATTCGCGCGCTGCAGCGGGATCCGAATGCACGCCATTGGCCGGTCGGCGTGCTCGATAATGGCGCAACGACAGAGGGCTATTTCCTGCGCGGCGTGCCGGTTCTGGGCAGCATCGAAGACTTCGACATGGTCATCGGCGATCTGGAAGGTCGCGGCATCAAGCCCCGCCACGTGATTTTCACCGAAAGGGTGCCTGGCCTCGTCGACCCGATGCTTGAAGCGCTGATCGACCGGGCCGACCGTCTGGGCATCGCTGTCTCTCGCCCCGCCCCGGTCCTGGAACTGCGCAATCCTAAATATCAGAGTCGCTTCGACTTGCGCCCCATCGAACTTACCGACCTTCTGGAGAGGCCGCAGGCGGTTCTTGATAAAGATGCGTTGTCCCGAATGATCGAAAACAGGCGCATCGTCGTCACCGGCGCCGGAGGCTCGATCGGCGGAGAGCTCACGCAGCAGATTGCCGCGCTCGGCCCCACCGAAGTGGTCCTGATCGATAACAGCGAGTACAATCTGTACGCCATCGATCTGGAATTGGCGGAGAAATTCCCTAATGTGCGCCGGAAGCCATATATCTGCGACGTACGCGACCCTGTTCGCCTGGGCGAGATTTTCCGACGCCATCGCGTCGACCTGGTCTTCCACGCGGCGGCGCTCAAACATGTGCCGATGGTCGAGTTGAATCCCTGTGAGGGCATTCTTACCAACGTCATCGGTACTATGAACGTGGCAGAAGCGACCCGCCTTTGCGGCGCCAAGGCAATGGTCCAGATATCCACCGACAAGGTTGTGAACACGACCAGTGTCATGGGCGCTACCAAGCGCCTTGCGGAACTCTACTGCCAGTCCCTGGACCTCGCCTTCACCGCCGGCGATACCCCCGTCCGCTTCATGACCGTTCGTTTCGGCAATGTTCTGGGTTCAAGCGGGTCGCTGATCCCGCTGTTCAAGCGCCAACTCGCCCACGGCGGTCCGCTGACCGTGACCGACATGGAGATGAAGCGCTTCTTCATGACAATACGCGAGGCGGTTGAACTGACCTTGCAGGCATCGGCCCATGGTCTGGAGAAAAAACTCGGACAGGGCGAAATCTTCGTTCTCGACATGGGTGCGCCAATCAAGATCATCGACATGGCGCGCCGCATGATCAAGCTCGCGGGATTTCGGCCGGATGAGGACGTCAAGATCAAGATTGTCGGCTGCCGGCCGGGAGAAAAGCTGTTCGAGGAACTCTTCGACGAAAGCGAAAGACGTGTCGACGTTCCGATTTCCGGAGTCTTGGGCGCCGTGCCCAACGCGATGCCGCTTGACACGCTTCGCAAGGGATTTTCGCAATTGCGTCGCTTGGCGAGGGCCGGCGACACTGAGGGAGTGTTAAATCTTGTTGCGGATATGCTTCCCAGTTACCGCAGAGAGGAAGCCAAGCCTGCGGCGGCGGTGACGGCGCCCTTCGTGCCTCATGTGATCCTCGGTTCAGCCAAGGCAACCACGCGTCCACACGAGGCGGCCGCTTGAGGCCCAGCGGGAGCGCTGCCGTGCTAAGGCATATTGCCTCGGCTCTGTTTGTCGCGCTGTCGTGCGGCACTGCACTGGCCGGGGCGCCTCAACCTCAGCCGACAGTGGCCGAGGCACGGAAGGCGGTCGAGGCTGCCGGGGCCTATTTCCGCGATCATCTCGGTGTAGCGGGAACTTATGTATGGAAATATTCCCTCGACGGCCAAAAGAGGGTGGGCGAGGGCGGTACCGTGCCCGCGAGCGTTGGCTGGGTGCAGCCGCCTGGTACGCCGGCTGTCGGCGCTGCGTTCCTGCGCATTTTCGAGGTTACCGGCGACAAGCAATGGCTTCAGTCTGCCCAGGTCGTGGCAACCGCTCTGGTCAAGACTCAGCTGGAGTCCGGCGGATGGTTTTACAAGATCGAGACCGACCCGCAAAAGGCGGCGACATGGTGCTACCGCGCACTGAAGTTGGGCGGGAATACCTGTCGCGATATCAAGGACAATCCGCAACGCAACGAGACTGTCCTCGATGACAACAACACACAGAGCGTGCTGAATTTTCTGATGTGGTTCGACCTGGCGAGCGGCGGTTCGGATCCGGACGTCCGTTCCTGCATCGACAGGGCGCTTCATCGATTGATGCGGGTGCAATACCCGAATGGGGCCTTCCCGGTATTCTTCAAGGGAGTCGCGCCTGGGGCGGATGTAAAGGCTGCGGCCAAGGCGAGTATTCCGGCCAGTTGGTCTCACGAGTGGCAGAAGCCTGATCGTCCGCCCTATTTCATCATCAATGACAATCTTCCCCGCGATATGGGTCGTCTCTTTCTCAACGCCTACCGCACATATCACGATCCCGCATATCTCAAGACGGCGGAGAAGGTCGGTGATTTTCTCCTTGCAGCCCAGTTGCCCGCGCCACAACAGGGCTGGGCTCAGGGTTACGATCGTTCCATGCAGCCGGTTTGGGGACGCAGGTTTGAGCCGCCAGCGGTCGTCTCGCGCGAAACCGCCGGCAATATCGATTACCTGATCGAGTTGAACGAGCAAAACAGGGATGCGCGGTTGCTGCACGCGGCGACGACTGCAGCCACCTGGCTACAGGCGGCGCGCCTGTCCGACGGCAGTTGGGCACGTTTCTACGAACTCAACACCAACCGGCCGCTTTACATCGATGAGGGCGGCCAAGTGACGTTCGACGACATGGACCTCCTGAAACACTACGGCATGAAAACCGGTGCAGAGATCGAGCCGGTGTTCGCTCGGCTCGAGAGTGCAACGCGGGGGCAGAGAGTTTCACGTCAACGACTGTGGATCAGTGCCGCGGATGAGTTGAGTACTGGCGAACTGAATTCAAAGGTGCGTCAGCTCGTCGACAGTCAGGATACCCAGGGACGCTGGGTTGAGGGCCGGTTTATCGAGGGAGAAGACTTCGTCGAGGGCGTGTTCGCCCTCGCTCGTTTCATCTCCGCGCAAGCATCAGAGCCGGCGAAATAGCTTCTATATATCGCTCGCTCTTGCCATGGGGAGACCCTGACCAGATCTTCCGGGTGCGCCGATTTTAGCCTTTGTAGAAGCTGGAAAGCTCGGCTGGTGGGCCCCTTAGATCGGCCTGCGTAGGAAAGGCCGCGAACGACCGTACTTGGAGCGAGTACCGCGAAGAAAGCGCGTGACCGTTCTTGAAGCTGGGCCGTCGCGCAAAATCGCAACACTGGGCGCCATTCCAAGCAGCAGAGGCACGAGAAAGAAACGACTGTAAAGATGCGGTAGCGCATTTGCCAGCGCCGCGAAGAGGAGAACTGTCGTCGCCGTGCAAATGGCGGATACCTTGCCTTCACGACTCCGAGCGGCAAGGATGGCGATGGTGATGCCTGCCACGAGCAGGAGCAGAAAACCGATGAATCCGGGCAGCCCTGCCTCGACCCATATGAGGAGGTAGGTGTTGTGGACCGGGGCGTGCAATTCGCTGACCTGCCGATACTGGTCGGCACCGATACCAAGCAGTGAATTATTGTCCGCTTTGCCAATGGCCTCATGGATGAGCCGCATACGGTCTGCAAACGTGCCAGCCTCATCGAGGTCACCATTCTGCAGCGCATTCAGCACGCGGTGTTGGAAGACCTCGGGCAAGAAGTCGCGGCCCCAGGTAACGGCAATGAAGAATGCGGCGAGCGAGGTCACCGCTAAAGAAATGATGCGGCGCCACGAGCCCGTCGCGACTACGAAGATGGTGACCGCAAAGACAAGGCCGATCAGGCCGGTATTGGATCCTGTCAAAATAATGCCATAACCAAAAAGCGGCAGTCCGACCCAAAGCCAGCGAGGCCTTATGCAACCTGACGCCACCAGCCACAACATTAGCGGGACAGAGAGCGCTATCAGCGTTGCGCACTCATTCTCGCGTTCCACCCAACCCTGGAAACGACCATTGCCGCTGACAAAGACGGTGCCGCGTTGCTTGAGGATGTCGATTATCACTATCCCCTGCAGACACATCACGGCGATCGAGCAAAGAAATGATTTCATCAAGAGAACGATTTCCGCCCAGGGCCTCGACACGATCATGAAGGCCAGGAGAAAGTAAGCGTACAGATATTGCGCCGAGATGATGAAGCCTCGCTGCGGATCTCCGTGGATCAGACTGCTTAGCAGCAGCATCCCGCATAGTAGGGCGATGCCGATATTCCATAGAAACGTCCCCGCGCCCAAGGGAGAGATCGAAAAGGATTTCCCGAGTATGGCTGCGAATACGGCCGCGAGAGCGAAGCCGTCGCTGATGGTAAAATAGAATGCATCAAACCGAAGAATATTGAAGGGCGTGAGAAAGACGGACGCCACGGCGAACCAGAGCCCGAGTCTCCCGGCTACCTCTGGCAACGATGTGACGGCCGGTTTGGGGCCGGGCCTTGTCCAATAATGGCGAGGAGCCCTGGCGTAGTTCATCCTCACTCCTGAATCTGCTTGAGAGTCCTTTTCGCCAGCCTTCATTGGGCCTGCAGTTCAGCCTATCTGCCAAGATAGGGCCCGGGCCGGTTACGCTATCCTTTTGGATGATGTCGCCTTTGCGGCTAAGCCTCTTGAGCGCGATTGCGGCCGCGCAACCATGTTAAAACTGTCGTCGCGGTAAGTCGCGAATTCGATGTTGGGTAGCCTCCAGGTCCGATGTGGCAGGGCCGGCTTGGACCAGTCGAAGACAAACAAAAAGGGGCGGGATCTGTGAGCTTGATAGACGACAACAGCGTGTGGAGCCGTCTGGAACCATTTCTTCAAGAGCCGATCGAGCCGTCGAAGGAACGCACTTTCGGCCCGCGCGAGCTCTACACGCTTTTCCGAAGGCGCCTCCCCTTGATCCTTGCGGTCGTGACTACCGGCACCGCTCTCGCGCTCATCACGGCCGTGGAACTTCCCAAGACGTACACCGCTCGCTCGATGATCGTTGTCGAATCCGACGATCCCAATCCTCTCGACACCGCACAAGCGCAGCCTAATCAACAGCCCGACAAGTCGCGAATGGACACCGAGGCGGATCTGATCACCTCTCGTGTCTTTGCCAGCCTGGTCGTCGACAGACTGGACCTCATCAAGGACCCGGACTTCAACACCTATCTGAAACCAGCCGCGAGCCGAGCTTCCCCTTCGGATTCGGGCCCTGGACTGCTGTCACAGGCCGTCGGCTTGATCGTCTCGATACCGCGAGCGCTATGGAGCCTTGTCGCCGGCGCCGACCCGCAGGATCCCGCGTCGCTGCCATCGAAGGGGGTTCAGCAAGATCGGGCGATTTCATCGTATCTGTCGAGCGTTTCGGTTGACCGGTCCGGAGAGAGCTCGGCGATGACGATCTCCTTTTTCAATGACGACGCGTCGAGGGCGGCCCTGATAGCCAATGCGACGGCCAAACTGTTCGTGGAATGGTCCCGGGACAACAAGCGGCAGGACATCAAGGACGCCGTTAGCTTTCTGAGGCAGCAATCGACGGAGCTTGCGTCACGGATAGCCGCCATAGAAGGCCAGATCGCCCAATATGCGCGAGAACACGGCGTATCCAGCGATCCACGCGATGATCTGCTGCGCGCCTCGATCCAGCAAAGCAACGAGCAGCTCAGCACCGCCAGAGGTGAATACACGCAAGCGCAGGCGCGCCTCGCCCAGGTCAGGCTGGCGGCCAAGACCGGCGACGCGGGCGCCAACGTCGATCCCCTGCTCTCATCGGACTTCCTGACATCCCTGCGCAACGACGAAGCGACGGCGATGAGGGATCGCGCGCAACTGGCCAGCAACTACGGGCGCAATCATCCCCTGGTCCAGGAGGCGGATGCAAAAGTAGCGGCCGTCCGCGCGATGATCTCTCAGGAGATGCTGCGTACGATCGCAATCTTGGAAAACGACGTCCGCGTCAACGAAGGCAGGGTCAACCAACTCGCCAAGACTTTGGAGGAGTCCAACGAGCAACTACGGCAAAGGAGCCTGGCGGAAGCGAAGCTTCGGGAACTGAACAACCAATTGTCGACCGAGCAGAAGCTCTACGACCTCGTATCAGGCAGGCTTGGCAGCCTCGATCCGTTTTCCGAGGCGGTCGAGCCCGGCGTGCGGACGGTTTCCGCTGCCGAGATTCCGACGAGCCCTTCCTTTCCCAAACTTCGTCTGATGACGGCAGGCGGTTTCGCCGCGTCGCTGATCCTAGCCCTGATCCTTGTGCTGACGCTTGAAAGCATGGATGTGAGAATACGCGAGTCACAACGGGTATCGAAGCTTATCCGTGCGCCACTGCTGGCGTCGATTCCGCAACTGCCCAAGAAATTCCTGCAACGCGCCACGCCTCCTCTTGAAACCTTGTTGTCGCAACCACGGTCGGCCTTCTCCGATGCCTTCCGGTCGCTGTACATGGCCTGCACCCGGATGAACGGTGGCCGGAGCAAACAGGTGATCCTGGTCAGCTCAGGACTACCACAGGAAGGCAAGACAACGACGGCCATGGGCCTCGCCGTGGCAGCTGGAATGGACGGCGCCCTGACAGCGCTGATTGATCTGGATTTGCGAACCCGCAGCATCCATAGCGCCATGCAGTTTGGGCCCGCCGACAAGACACTCAACGACTACCTACATGGTGGTTGCACCCTGGCAGAGATCGTTCAGACGCTTCCTGAAGTTCCGCGACTGGATGTGCTGGCGCCATCTGCCGACGACCAGACCTTGCCTGAATTCCTCAATTCCAGCCAATTCGCGAAATTGCTGGAGGCGTTCCGGCTCGAATACGACGTGGTGATCATCGACGCGCCGCCTGTGCTCGTCGTCGAAGACGCAATCAGGATTGCCGCCTCGGTGGATACCGTCGTGGTCGTGGCCGCGTGCGACAACACCACGCAAGAGGCTCTCTCCCAGGTTGTCGAGCGCCTGCGGTTCGCCGGCGGTCCATCGATCGGCTGGGTGTTCAACCGCGTCGACCCCTTCCGACAGGCCCGTGGTGCCCTGCGGAAAGCCTATTTGAAACGGCAGCAGATTCGTCGTTATTTTCCCGCTTGACCGCCATCGGCCGCGCGGCCGATCAGGCGCGGCCGACTATATCCCCATCGCCTCGAGCAGGGTTTGGTTCACCTTGTGAACATCGAACCGGTCTTCCGCGAGCTTTCTTGAGTTGGCGCCCATTTTTGCAGCGAGTTCCTCATCCTCGAGAAAAGCCCGCTGCGCCGAGGCGAGAGCTTCCACGTCTCGCGGCTCGACCCGGAAACCGTTCTCGCCCTCGATCACCGTTTCTTGACAGCCAGGGGCGTTGGTCGTGATTATCGGCCGACCGGTCGACAAGGCTTCCAGCGCGCTGCGGGGAATGCCCTCCCTGTAATAGGACGGCAACACGAACACGGTGGACGCGGTCAAATAGGGACCGACGTCGTGTGTTTCGCCGAGATATTCAACGGCGCCTTCCTTGGTCCACTGGTCCATTTCGGCTTTCGAGATGGAGAGGGGACTGGGATCGAAGGGCCCGAGAATCTGAAAGCGTGCAGCGCGATACTTGGTCTTCAGGATACGCGCGGCGGCAGCAAACTCGGCAATTCCCTTTTCGCGAAGCAAGCGAGCGATCAGAAGGAAGACGGGAGGCCCTGAAGGTGGGGGGCTTGCGGCAAACAGTGTCAGGTCCACTCCTGAACCTGGGATCATGATCACTGGCGTCGTCGCAGAAACCATCCCATGGCGCCGGATGTCGGAAGCGTCGGCGTCATTGTAAGCGAAAACTGCTTCGCAGCCGACCAGAGCCGAGCGGTAGAGACCAATACTCAACCGGCGCAAGATGGTTGCGCGCAGTCCCGTCATGCTGCCGCTGAATATGAAGCCGAAGCCTGTAAAGAGCGCAAACCGGCGCGGTACACGGGCAAGGCGGGCAGCCAATCCACCATAGATGATCGGCTTCATCGTATACGCCAGGACGATTTCGGGCGCCAAGCCGCGGATGAGCTTGTAAAGCGCCTTGAGCGTTCGCAAATCGGCCAGCGGACTGGTACCCGTCCTGGCCATCGGAATCTGTCGGAAGGTCACGCCAATTGCCTTGAGCCCGGCGATCGCCCGCTCATCTTCATCGGGGGCGAGCGCAATGACATCATGCCCCGCAGCGACCATGGCCTTCAACAATTCGAGACGAAAGTTGACAAGCGAACGCGTCAGGCTCGCAATGACGACGATGCGCTTGCGGCGCATCGCATAGTCCACAGGGGCGCGAGGAGAATCTCGACCATTCATGTGCACAGCAACCACCAGCCGCTCCTATCGGATATGGCGACGACGCCCTAGAGCTGCTTCGTAGAGTTCCAGGTGCCGGCCGACGTAAAGGGAAAGCGAGAAGTTCTCCATGACGCGACGACGCGCTTGTTGACCCAAGGCGCGGCGCTCGGCCGGTTCAAGGCTGACAAGCCTGATCAATCCGGCGGCCAGTGCTTCACTGTCTCCCGGTGGAACGACCACGCCGCTGTCGCCGACCAGCCAGCCGGAGTCGCCGACCGCGGTAACCACCGCCGGCACGCCGCTGGCCATCGCCTCGCCTACGGCAAGGGAAAATGCCTCGCCCCAAGCCGAGCAAAGCGCGTAGACATCGAAGCCCGGCATGAGGTCGGCGATGTCCGCGCGGATGCCCGGCGTGGTAATGCGGTCGTCTATGCCGAGCTCACGGGCGGTGCGCCGCACCGGGCCGTCGGCATGTCCCTCCCCGATAAATATGCCCTGAACGTCGTATCCCTGTTCCAGGAGCCGGCTGATGGCGCGGACCAGGCTAACCTGGTCCTTCATGGGATGGAAGCGTGCCACATGGCCGATCATCAGCCGTCCGGGCGGCAAGCCGAACAGGCGGCGCAGCTTCGCACCGGCGTCGGCCGAGGGGGAAAATTGATCGCAATCCGTCCCGTTCGGGATAACCACCCTTCGGCGCGGATCAAAGCCCAGGCGCTCGTGATCATCGGCGGCGACGCGCGAGCAATATGAGATCGCGCTGGTGCGCCTCGACAGGCGGGCCGAGAGCCGTATCAATTGACGCGTCAACGGTTTCTCGTCGGCGAGATCTCGAACCGTGTGATGGATGCTCCAGATGACCGGCGAGAAATTGAGCCCTAGCATCGAGCCGAGCGTTGCCGCGACGTTGCCGTGATACATCCATCCGTGAAGAAGATCGGGGGCCGCCCGTCTTATCGACCGCGTCAGCCGAACGACATCGCGCGGTCGCGGCCGTTCCGTCATGCCGAGCGAAACGAGCCCCGATCTTGTATATTCTACGTTTGCAGCCACCGGACCGGGTGAAAGCAGGGACAGAACTGAAGTCGAGAAGCGATTTTGGTCGACCTGGCCAAGAAAACGGGCAAGCATGACCTGAGCGCCGCCGACGTCGAGACTGGTAATGGTGTGAAGAACACTTGTGTGCACGCAGGCTTCCCAGCTGTCTGCAACGCTCCGCCCTGAGGAAGCATTCAATCGTCCGGCAGTATCCAGCCGCACCATACGTTGGTTGCAGTCGACATCCAGTTAGCCAAATTAGGTGGGAACCAGACCGAAGGTTGTCACCGCTCCACCAAAGGTATGACTCATTGTCCTCGCGCAGGTGTCGCTAGGGTCTTTGCAGGAAAATTCTATGGTGGGCTTCCATGGCATCTTATTGCAATGCGGCGCGGAGCAGGCGATCGACAGGCGCGTGGACCAGTACATTCCTTGCGAAAGCACTGGGATTCGCCAGTATTGCGATCCTTGCGGTTGCGGCGATTCTGATTTCCCAGCTTGATGCCTGGGCCGCGGCGGACGATGACTACAAGGTTTCGGTCGGCGATGTGGTGTCGTTTGACTTCATCGACGACGCGCTTCCCGCCGAACAACTCACGGTCGCCAGCGATGGCGCGATCAACATTCCGCTGATCGGCAGCTTTGAAGTCGGCGGCCTGACGGTGCCCGACGCCTTGAGTCGTATCCGTAAGGCATTCATCGAGCGTGAACTCTTCAATGACCCGCATATAGCTCTTGCGGTGGTGAGCTTCCGCCCGATCTTCGTCCTTGGGGATGTAAAGGCGCCGGGCTCGTTTCCTTACCAGCCGGCACTGAATGTGGAGCAGGCGGTGGCGCTTGCGGGCGGCCAGTCGACCGGGGGAGCCACGGCGGAGGATCGCGTCGTAACACGCGCCCGATTGCGCGGAGCTCTTGATGAAAGCGTGGTGGAGATCGCCAAGGAGGCGGTCGCCGCTGCGCGCATCAAGGCCCAATTGGCAAACAGCGACAAGATCTCGGAACTGGATCTGCCTGCCAAGATCAAAGGCCTCATGAACGCCAACTTGCTCGCGACGCTGCTTCCTACCGAGCAGCGCATCCTTGAAGCAGATCAACATGCGCTGACGACACGTCGCAAGCAGCTCTCGGCGGGGATCGAAGAAGTGAATGTTGCCCTCGCCAATGTTCAACAGCTTTCGGACATACAAAAGACAGTGATCGCTTCGGCACAGGCGGATCTCGATCGCATCAGGGGCCTTAACAAGAAAGGTCTCGTCACAATCACAGACCTCTCGAACGCCGAGCGCGAAGCGACCACGCAGCAATCCCATCTGCTTGAAATCTACAATCAGGCATCGACGGTGCGCCGCGAATTGAGCCAGTTGCAGCGCGACCTGGATGACGCCACCCAGACCTGGACACACACGGCGCTGACGGATCTCCAGGCCCACAACTCTGAAATCGAACGCCTGATCGCGGTTCGAGAATCGACCGAGGAACAGATCCTGCTGTTGAGCTCGCTGGCCGCGGAGCAGACACGCAGCAACAACTCCATCACGTTCACCTACCAGATCCGCCGCAAGGTAAATGGCCAGACCGCCACAAAGGTGGCGACCCTCGACGATCCGGTTGCGGCCGGAGATACGATCCTTGTGTCAATAAACCGCCTGGATAGCGCCCAGGACACGACAAGCCGTTCAGCCACTACCTTGGCGACGACCTCTTCCGTCCAGGTCGGACCGTCGCAATGATCGGCCTCAGCACCCCAACAGCACGTTCCGGCGGCTGGACTGCGCGCGTTCCGCTTGGCCGGGCCATACCAAGCCGTATCGCCGCGGTGATCCTTTTGGTTCTCAGCCTGCCGCTATGGCTCGTGGCTGCTGCCATTGTCTGGGCCAGTGTCGGCCGTCCATTGTTTTTCCGCCAGTCTCGCAGCGGGCTGGAAGGTCGCCCGTTCGTGATCTGCAAGTTTCGTACGATGCACGAAGGGCGAGACGGGAATGGCATGCTGCTCCCCGACGCTTTGCGTGAGACGCCGGCCACGCGATTGATGCGCTCCGTCCGCATCGATGAGCTGCCGCAGCTTCTCTCGATCGCCAGGGGGGACATGGCCTTCATGGGGCCCCGTCCGTTGCTCCCGGCCACCATCGCCGAATTCGGCGAGCTGGGGCGTATTCGCGGCACGGTCCGCCCCGGCCTGTCCGGATGGGCACAGGTGAACGGCAATACCCGCCTCACCAACAGCGAAAAGCTAGCGCTCGACCTCTGGTATGTG
This sequence comes from Mesorhizobium sp. B2-1-1, assembly GCF_006442975.2. Lineage (NCBI taxonomy): Bacteria > Pseudomonadati > Pseudomonadota > Alphaproteobacteria > Hyphomicrobiales > Phyllobacteriaceae > Mesorhizobium > Mesorhizobium sp. B2-1-1. The sequence goes on from NZ_CP083954.1 coordinate 5,336,422, forward strand.
CGCAACCGCAGCCTGTGGCTCGATCTGCACATACTGGTTCTGACTGTCCAAGTGGCACTGTTGGGCGAACGTGTCGACCGCCGCCATGTCGACCATGCTTTGAAGGCTATGCCCGCCGGGACGGTCCGGCCATGAACCCAGCACTCGGTCGACTTCTGGTGATCGCACCGCATCCTGATGATGAGGTCCTGGGGTGTGGCGGCACGATAGCCCGGATGGCTGCCCAAGGCGCAGAAGTTCATGTCGCAGTGGTTACGCGAGGCAGCCCGCCCGCCTTCACAGAGGAGATGACGGAACGGGTTCGCAGCGAGGCCAAGGCGGCGCATGCCTGTTTGGGCGTGCAACAGACGCATTGGCTTGATCTGCCGGCAGCGCAGATCGCCGAGACGCCGCACGCGACGCTCAACAGGGCGCTGCTGACCCTGTTGCGGGATGTCGTGCCGGATACGTTGCTCATCCCTTTCGTCGGTGATGTGCACATGGACCACCAGCTGATCTTCCTGTCATCGCTGGTAGCGGCTCGCCCGACCCAATCTCAATATCCGCGGACGATCATGGCTTACGAGACCGTCTCCGAAACGAACTGGAATGCCCCCTATGTGACGCCGAGCTTCGTGCCGAACGTCTTCATAGACATCGCATCGACGCTGGACCGCAAACTCGAAGCTGCGTCGATGTTCGCCTCACAGATCAGAGATTTCCCGCATGAGCGTTCGATCGAAACCTTGCGGGCGCTTGCGATCGTCAGGGGCACCGCCGCCCATCTGAGGGCGGCCGAGGCCTTTGTCCTTCTGCGAAACGTCATTTGAATTCTAGCTGGAGTATTCTGCGATGAAACGCTGGCCAATCTACGACGAAGAACAAATAACCGATGTGGTAGAGGTTTTGCGATCCGGCCAGGTGAACGCCTGGACCGGCGACCATGTGAAGACCTTCGAACGCGCCTATGCGCGCAGCCTCGGCCGACGTCACGCGGTGGCGCTGGCCAACGGCTCGCTCGCGCTGGATCTTGCGATGAAGATTCTCCACATCGGCGCCGGCGACGAGGTGATCGTCACGCCCCGCAGTTTCGTCGCCTCCGCCGCCTGCGTCATGTTTGCCGGCGCCACGCCCGTTTTCGCGGATGTCGACCCGAGTTCGGGCAACCTTTCCGCCGAGACGATTGCGCCGAAGATAACGGCTCGAACAAAGGCAGTGATCGTCGTGCATATTGCCGGCTGGCCGTGCGACATGGCGCCGATCATGGAACTCGCAAAGCGCAGCGGCATAAAAGTCATCGAAGATTGCGCCCAGGCGCATGGAGCCGAATACAACGGACGACCGATTGGCTCCTTCGGCGACATAGCGGCGTTCTCGTTCTGCCAGGACAAGATCATCACGACGGGCGGCGAAGGTGGGCTTGTCGCAATGGACGACAAGAAATTGTGGCTCGCTGCCTGGAGCCTCAAGGACCACGGCAAGAACTACGATCTGGTCTTTGCCCCCCATAGGGCGACCGGGTTTCGCTGGCTGCATGACAGCATCGGCACCAACTGGCGCATGACATCAATCCAGGCAGTGCTTGGCTTGCGGCAGCTCGAGCGCCTACCCGACTGGACTCGCCAACGCGAGCGAAATGCCAGCATCTGGATGATGACGCTTGCTGAATTGCCGATGCTGCACGCGCCCCAGCTCGGTTCGGAGCATAAGCATGCCTGGTACCGATGCTATTTCTATATCAAGCCCGAGATGCTGTCCCCCGGATGGTCGCGCGACGAGTTGATTGCGGCTATCAATGCGGCCGGCGTCCCATGCTTCTCGGGAAGCTGCTCTGAGATCTATCTTGAACATGCCTTCGCGGACGCCGGGGTAGCGCCGCCCGAACGTCTGCCGATCGCACGGCAGCTCGGTGAAACGAGTATGGCTTTTCTGGTCGACCCGTCCTGGACGACCGAGGAGACCATGGCTGCCGCGTCGACGGCGCGGTCAATCCTTGTTACGGCTTCGCGCCAGCTCGAGGCAGCATGACAAAGGAACGCGCGATCAGGAAGGATGAAACCGTTCTAGCGTCTTCTCTGGCAGAGCTGCAGATAGTGACGTCGTCAGCAGCGCGGAACCTCACTCTTGCCCCTACAGAGCGTGGTTTGCTCGGATTCGAACTGCCAGCCGCGGTTCGATTTTATCAGCAGATGATGCTCATCCGGCTCGTGGAGGAGCGCTTGCTCGATCTTTTTTCCCAAGGTCTCCTGTTCGGCACGACGCACACGTCCATTGGACAGGAAGCCAATGCGGTTGGCGTGATAAACGCTCTTGACCGGGACCGCGACATTGTCTGGAGCAACCACCGCTGCCACGGTCATTTCATTGCCTATTCGGGCGAAGTCGAGGGCCTGATAGCCGAGATCATGGGGCGTGTAACCGGCATTTGCGGCGGACGCGGCGGCAGCCAGCACCTGTGCTTCCGCAACTTCCACTCCAATGGCATCCAAGGAGGCATCGCACCCGTCGCAGTTGGTAGTGCGCTGGCGCGAAAGGACGAGGGCGCCGTCGCAGTGGTGTTCCTCGGCGACGGCACGATGGGCGAGGGAGCCGTATACGAGAGCCTGAACCTTGCGTCTGTTTTCGCCGCCCCGGTGGTCTTTGTGATCGAGGACAACGAGATCGCGCAGACGACGCCCAAGCATCTGACCGTCTCCGGTTCGATCGTCGCCAGGGCCGAGCCGTTCGGCGTCCGCACATTCGCCTATGACGGCAACGATCCGATCGCGATATATGAGCTCGCCCAAGAAGCCGTAGGCTATGTACGCGCCGAATCCCGCCCTTGCTGGCTCTACTTGCGAACCGAGCGGATCGGCCCCCACAGCAAGGGAGATGATACGAGGCCGGCGGAGCGTCTTGAGCAAGCTCGAGCCAGAGATCCCATACCCCCGATGCGCCGGCGCGTTGCCAACGCCGATGAGATCGACGCCTACTGCCTGAATGTCGTGGACCGCGCGGTCGAATCCGCCGCCGCGGCCGCCTTGGCGCGGGGTTGATCCATGCGTGTCGTCGAATCTATCAATCGCGCGCTACACGATCTCATGGGAGCCGATCTCCGTCTGGTGATTTTGGGTGAGGATGTTCTTGACCCCTACGGTGGCGCCTTCAAAGTCACCAAGGGTCTTTCGTCAGCCTATAAGGACCGTGTCTGGACCACGCCGATCAGCGAAGGCGGCATTGTTGGCATGGCGGCAGGCATGGCCATCAAAGGCCGGCCTGTGATCGTCGAACTCATGTTCGGAGACTTCATAGCCCTTGCTGCCGACCAGATCATCAATCACGTCGCCAAGTTCCGCTGGATGTACAACGATCAGGTTGAGGTCCCCGTCATCATCCGCGCTCCCATGGGCGGACGGCGCGGCTATGGGCCGACGCACTCGCAAAGTCTGGAAAAGCATTTTTGCGGCGTGCCCGGGCTGACGGTGCTTGCCACTCACGAGTATGCCGATCCTGGCACGCTTCTGCATCGGGCCTTCGCGTCGCGATCCCCTCACCTGATCATCGAAAACAAGGTGATGTATTCCAGGCCCGTGCTCGGACCCGACGCGCTTCCACGCCCGGCGGATGCAGATGTCGTGATCCTGACATATGGGGGTTGCGTCGAGCACGCTGTCGCGGCCGCAAAGAAACTCGCGCAAGAGGAGGAAATCGCGACCACCGTGGTGGCCGTCGAACAGCTGTCGCCCTTCCCTGGCGATGAGGTCCGAAGCCAGGTCGGCAACTGCACGCGTGTGGTCGCGGTGGAGGAAGGCTCTCCCGGCTGGGGCTTCGCGTCGGAGTGTGCGCGCGCGCTGATCGGCCGGGTCAGGCACTTCAGCGCATTGACCGGGCCCGATCACCCCATTCCCTCAAGCCGCGACTGGGAGGACGATCTGCTGCCGGGTGTGAACGCCATCCAGGCGGCCTGCATCGAGCTGTTCCAGAAAGGCTAAGCGTACATGACCGTGCTTGTCGAAGCCCCGCGGGTTAACGCCAACGAGGACAATCTCCAGCTCATCGAGATTCGGGTCGCACAAGGTGAAAGGGTCGAACAAGGCACCATTCTTTTCGTGCTTGAGACCACCAAGGCCGCAGTCGAGGTAGATGCTCCGGAGGCAGGAACTGTCGGCCTGCTGGACATCAAGGTCGGTGACTTCGTTCCTGTCGGCGCAACGCTTTGCAAAATCATCGACGAAAATTCGAATGTCGTTGTCGGGGAGACCAGCGCGGCCGATGTCGGGGCCAGCGAGGTCGCGATAACGGCTAAAGCCCGCAAGGCCGCATCCGAGCTCGGGGTCGACCTTGCGGACGTCGTTCCGTCCAATGGCCGTATTGGCGAAGCCGAGGTGCGCGCTGCTGCCAGCCGCCGATCAGGCGCCAAGAGAGCCGAACCGGGCGAGCCGAGTTCCGTCGCTTTCTCCAGGCGGGCCGTCATCATCGGCGGCGGCGGCCACGCCGCCTGTTTGATCGATGCTCTCGATGGTGCCGGATACGATATCCTGGGCTGCACCGATCAAGCGTTGCCCGCCGGCCACCACGTCTGCGGCGGTATTTCGGTGATCGGCACGGAAGACTGCCTGGAGCGCTTGCTTGCCGAGGGCACGCGCCATGCCTTCATCGGCATCGGAGGCGCCCAGTCAAGCCAGGTGAGGCGGGCAATGTATGAACGCGCCACCGCAATGGGCTTCGTTCTGCCGCCTGTGATCCATCCTTCCGCGATCGTCTCCAAGGCGACCAGGATTGGACATGGCTGCCATATTCTGGCCGGCGCGAGCATCGGTCCGCGCTGTACGATCGGTAACAACGTCATCGTCAATCAGGGGACTATAGTCTGCCACGACAGCGTCGTTCAGGACAATGCGCACCTGACACCAGGCGCTATCATAGCCGGCGGAGTGGGCATCGGAGCCTTGACCGTCGTGGGAATGGGCGCAACGGTGCTCCTGGGCGTCCAGATCGGCGCCGACTGCCTGATCCACAACGGCGCGCACATCAGCGCCAATGTCGCAGACAACACCATCGTCGACGCGCAGGGCCGCCGCCATCTCCGCTAATGCATGTCGCCCAAGGCGATCTCCGGCTCGAGAAAGCGACATAGCGGGGCGGTTCGACGGGGCGGCTCTCGTGGCTGCGGCCGAGGGTTCGCCAATTCCGATCGGTGTCAGTCAAGCCGTACTTCGGTTGCGGTCCAGCGATCGCCCGCAATCAGCATCGGGCCTGGGTTAAATCAGTCCCGCAATGCGGCTGTTAGTCATCCGGTGGAGTTTTTCTGCGGCAGCCCACTACTTTTGGGCGGGGGTGTCCTTCGAATTCCCGAGCATTGCGAGACCTGGGATGGTGTACGGTGAAATGGTCTGCGGGATCCAACTTGAAGGCTCAGATGACCGTTGCACATCTCCATCCTCAGAACTCATCGGGTCCGCAGCATTTTCCCGTCGAAGCGTCAGCGAAGCCGGCTGGCGACAATTCGTTCAATGTAGCCGCGCATGGGTTGCGCGGCATTGCTTCTCTTATGGTCTTCTTCGCTCACCTCCTGGGCGGCACGGCGGAGCACGTCTACGCCTCCAATTCGGCCTATGTCGACCGCATTACGCCCTTCTGGAATTTCGGCACCTTCGGAGTCTGCCTTTTCTTCGTAATCAGTGGCTTCGTCATCCTGCCCAGTGCGATACGCTATAGTCCCGCTCAGTTTGCTGCCCGACGGTTCCTGCGCCTCTACCCTCTGTTTTTCGCGCTAAGCCTGCTTTTCATCTTGCTGAACGCAACCACCAACTTTTATCCCGAAACCAACAATCTCACAGCGGTTCTGGCAGGACTGACATTCCTGAACCTTGCAACCCATACCGAGCAATTGACGCCGAACGCGTGGAGCCTGACCTTCGAGGTCTGGTTCTATGTGTTTACGGCAGCGTTCGTTTTCCTGACGGTTCGTCGCCCAACCAGACTCGGCACAATTGCGCTCGGTCTTCTCGCGGCGCTCTTTATCGCCCGGTACCCGATCGCCTTGTATTTTCTTGCCGGCGGGCTGATCCGCCTTGCCTACGACCGATTTGAATGGGTAAACCGGGGCCGCCATCGGCTTGCCGAGAGCGGGGCGCTGGCAGCTTGCGTCTTTCTCGCCAGCCGCGGCCATTACGACTATCACTGGTCCGATTTCCAAAATGCCGAGCTTCCCTTGCTCATGGTCGCGACGGGGCTCTACTTCTGCCTTGCAGTGTCGCGGAACAGCTTGACGGCACTACTCCTTGGCAATCGGCTGCTTCGATACTTCGGAACGGTGAGCTACAGCCTGTATCTGGTGCATCCCTACACGTATCTTCTGACACGCTCGCTGTTTTCCCGCGCCCATCTTTTTTCCGGCAATGTTGTCCTATCGATGAGCGCCTTCATTTTGGCGGCGGCGGCGATCACCTGGGTGCTGACGCATTTCGCGAACCGAACGCTTGAGCTGTGGCCCTATGAGTTTGTCTATCATCAGAAGATCTATCGCTCGGCCTCGCAGCCAAGCGCGATGCGGCTTTGGCTGGCGTCAAATGCCAAACGTGCGGCATGGCTAAGGGGGTAGGATCGCCGTTGCGCGGCGGCCTGCGGCTTTTGAGGCGGATAGATAGCAGACTGGTCGTAACCACTGTTGTTAGGCTGCAAGCAGGGATGAGGACGAAATGCATCCATTTGTCATCGACGCCAAGCCTCAACCTATTTCAATTGATCCCGCTGACGCCGCCGTACTCGTCGTGGACATGCAGAATGACTTCGGCTCCAACGGTGGAATGTTCGACAGAGCCGGAATCGATATCTCCGGGATTCAACGGGCTGTAGGCCCTACTGCCAGCGTAATAGCTGCCGCTCGCGAATTGAGCATGCCCATCGTCTACCTGAAGATGGGATATCATCGCGACCTCTCGGACCTTGGAACGTCGGACGCCCCCAACCGTATTCGACATCTCCAGATCTTCGGGGTGGGCGCGAACATGACAGCCCCGGATGGCAGCGAGAGCCGGATTCTGATCCGCGACACCTGGGGAACAGAGGTCGTCAACGGCCTCAAGCCACAGGCAGGGGATGTCGTCCTCTATAAAACGCGATTCAGCGGTTTCTACGAAACCGAACTCGATTCTGTTCTGAAATCCGCAGGCGTCAAACACCTCATCGTGACAGGATGCACGACCAGCGTGTGTGTGGAATCGACAATTCGGGATGCCTTCTTCAGGGACTATCGCTGCATACTGCTGACGGATTGCACCAGCGAGCCCATCGCTTGGGACGCCCCAAGGAGCAATCATGATGCCTCGATCACGCTCGTTCAGATACTCTTTGGATGGACATCGACGTCCGACCAATTCCTGAAGTCGGTCGCAGAGCGAGTTCACGGTCGTCTTGAACTAGCCGAATGAGCAGGCGAAGCTGCCTATCAGTCGCCTTGGAGCACCGCGGCTGCCGCTCAGGGCCAGCGTAGATCAAGCCCAAACACAACCGACGTCCCGACCACTCTCGAAAGGTGCCCCGACGCATCGCCTACGATTTAGTCGTCCGACTTTGCCACAAGATCGGCGATACGGGATACATCAGGCACGTAAAGCTCTTTGGCGTGGCGCAGCACGAGTCCGATGTTTTGCAGGTAGCTCAACTCGCGTGCCACCGCCTCGCGGTGGGTGCCAATGCGGTGGGCCAGATCCGTATGGGTCGGGATAGGAGAAATCCTCGCCGAACCGTCGGCTCCGATGTCTTCAGCGCATAAGCGCAGCAACTCCTTATGCACCCGGGACCGAACGTTGAGCGTCGAAAGCTCAACGATGTGCTCGACAAGCACCTGCTGACGTTCCACCAACAATTGTACAACCGCATGCAGGGCTTCAGGATCCTGCTTGACTATGTCCAGAAAGGCACGACTGCCGATCGAAGCGATAGTGCATGGTCCCGCCGCTTCGACCGAATATGGCATCTGGATGTCGCCGCTCAAGGCAATTCCGTTAACAAGCGAGCCACGATGCGCAGGGGGGAGCGACACAATCTTGCCATTGCGGGTATAAACGAGCGCTCGAAGCTCGCCCTCGAGCAGAAAAAAAAGCCGGTCGACACTTTCGCCGGCCGGGACCAGGACGTCCCCTTCATTGAGATGCAACCAACGACAGCGGCGGTCTATCTCGATCAGCGTGGACGACTTAACATTGCTGAAATGCTCGATATTTTTCAAATCCGGCCCGTGCATATGGTTGGCATCAGCTACGGAGGTGATCTCCCCGTCAGTCTGCGGGCCTGGATATCGAACGGGCGGTTGTTTCATCCTGGGTAGCGCCCCCTTGCAAAGGTTCGCAGCCGCTTCCGTTGCGGCTGCTCCCCAAACTCAAGCAAATCACATCTACTAAAACGGTCCGTCAAGAACCATTACTCGTTGAGTGAGGCGGCACCCATATTTCAATTCCGTATGGCAATCCCTTCATACGGCGTTGTGTTGAGTATGTAGGCGACTTCGGTACGGTTTCTCGCACGAAGTTTTTTCATGACATTCCGAATGTGTACCTTGACCGTACTTTCACACATGTTGAGCTCGTACGCGATGACCTTGTTCGCCTTTCCTCGACGCAATGCCTCGATGACAGACATCTGACGCGAGGTAAAAGTGTTGTCTCCGTGCGGCTGCTGCTTGGTCGCGGACTGACCGTCGGTGACGGCGCGTCCTGAATGAAAGAGAACACTGGGCGGGACGAAAGTTCCGCCCGCCGCGACAAGCTGGATGGCCTTGGCGGCCACCTGCAACCTGACGCTGGTAGGAATATAGCCACGCGCGCCGTTTTCGACCACTTTGAGAATGTCCTCAAAGTTCTCGATATCCGATAGGATGACCACCCCTACCTCGGGCCTGGTCGCTTTCAGATGGCCTATCTGGGAAAGATGATAGTCCGCCTGGGAGTTCGACCACATTACACACATCAGGACCGTCGAAACTCTCTGCGTTTCTTCGGGATCCGCCATGTCGAACGCTTCGACCGACGCGTAATGCTGGATATGAAATGATGGCTCGATGATTTCGAGGCTTCTGCTGAAGCAGTCACACATCAAAGGCCGGCCATCGATGATTGCAATCTCGATTCCCTCTCCCGAGGACGGTGAGAGACGATTGACGTCGAGAATAGATGGATATTGATCAAGATCAGTTTTGTCCGTCCGATCATTCGCAGGCAAAAAACTTGTCATGACTCACCCCCGCGCAAATCTCGCCCCAACGGAGATTTCGCTTTTAAACCCATACCTTAACACTTTAGTAATAGCTTGTGGACCGGAGGTGGTGGTGTGACAAAACGCACAGCGCGGCCAAAATTTCGGTTTCCTCAAGCAATCAAAGTGAAAAAGTCGTGATTGCAGTATTATAGTTGGCTTCGAAGTCCATGCGCTTACCAATAGGGGGTAGCTACGGAAGTAGCGGTCATCCAGAATCGTTACGACAAAGAGCTGAACAGGGGTGGCTATGTGAGCCGTTGGTCAGACCTTCGCTCAAAACGCGCACACTTTCTCGGCAAAGCGTAAAATTACATTCAGGAGCCGGCATATTCCATATGGCGGACCTGCGGCATGAGACGTCGCAGCCTGCTCCCTTTCCTCGTCGATTGACCGCTTTGGCGAAGGTGGAGGCGAGCTTATTCGAGGCTTTGCCGCAAGTGCTGGCCCAGTCTGATAGCGAGCGCGACAATGGTGAGGGTGGGCATGTCGTTGCCTCCGGTCGGGAAGACCGAGCTGCCGGCGACGAACAGATTTGCGAGGCCGTGCACCTGGCACGAACTATCGACCACGCCGGTTCGCGGGTCGTCGCTCATCCTCGTCGTGCCCATGTGGTGTCGAACCCAGTGATATGGAATGTCTCGCTCCCCCGCCGGGTTTTTGTCCTGGCCTGGATGAATGGCGCTTCTATGCCCCAGCCGCTTCATCTCTTCAGTGATGATCGCCTGGACACGCTCAAGCGTCCGTCGGACGAGAGGCCCCACGTTCCATTGCAGCTTCACACGGGGCAGACTGAACTCGTCGAGCCTTGTATCGAGCGTGACGCGGCTTGCCGGATCCGGTTCTTGTTCCAGTATCGTGTCAAAATGAAAATGCCTTGCACGCCGACGTGAGTGCCAGATCCGTTCGAAACCTGCCGATATTGCTCCCGCCGGATGCATCAGGATAGTTCGGCCGCATTTGATAAGGTCGCGATGCAGCCGGCCTCTCCGCAGCCAGAAGGTAAGATACTGCAAAGCTTCGGAACCATCCATATGATTGACGCAAGGCCCAGGCTTGATCCATGTGCGGGAATCGAGGAGGCGCTCGCTTGCACGTATTTCGGGCCGCAGCGCCAGTCCGAATGCATCATTGGTGCCGCGGTTTTCAGGCGACAATCCGGTCGTGCGGGTCCAAGGCACGTGGAGGTCTATCATGTTGTCGGGCTGGCTGACTTGCAAGCTTCCCCATTTTACCCGGGGATGCTCCATGAAATAGCGGCCAACCAGGTCATACTGGTTTCCTATGCCATTCGGCGCCTGTCGGTTTGAAACAAGGAGCAGGCGCGCGTTTTCGATACCGCCGCAGGCCAGCACGAAAAATCGCGCAGCAATCTGGAACCGTTTGTTCGGCGTTCTCGCTACCTCGATGGAGCGAACCCGCCTTCCGCAGTCGTCGGTGTCGAGCCGCAGCGCCGTGGCATGCAGCACGACCTGGACGTTTTTTGCGTCCTGAAGCTTCTTGCGAAGCGTTGCTCCGAGATCCGGAGTGGGACTGAGAAAGCAGCGTTCCGAAAAGAGCGGCCCGTTTTCAGGCATGACCGCGGAAGTCGGCCAATCGGTCAGCAGGTCGTCGATTCCGAGCAGGCGGGCTGCGGTCTCATAATGGGGTAGTAATGATTTATGGGCGACGGGCCAACCACTCAGGGGTATCCAGGGCCGGTGCTCGAAATCGCCATGGTCCAACATCTTGCACCATCCGCCCCAACCAGCCTTGCCTGTGCTCCCGCCGAACTGACGAAGGCGGCAAAGATCAAGAGCTTCGTAAGGTTGACCCACGGACAGCCCGCGCGACAGCCGTTGGCGCCAGTGCTCGTACGTCATGCCACCGCTTTCGATGACGCATATGCGATGCCGCGTGCCTTCTAGTTGTGATGCTATCGCCAGGCCGGCGGCACCCGCTCCCACGATGCACACATCCGCCTCCAGGCGCATGCCTTGCGGAAACGCGTTGCAATCTTCAATCATGGCGTCGATCGGGCATGGTGTCGATCGGGACCAGCAATTGCACGCCTGTGAGAGCGTGGCCATTTGCGCCTTGCCCCCAGCCCCATTTGGCTGTTGGTCCCGCTGGCATCGGGCGGGCACGTCAAACTTGTGATCCGAAGAAAACAAATGTCACGATACGAGCAACGGCGCGAGGACTGCCGGAGCCTCGCCCTGTGCTCCATTCGGTTAGCCTCTGGAAGTTCGGCCACTGGCATTCCGTTGTCCAAGCCTGATCCTCTTGGCCGCCTCCGAGCGCAACGCAGTTAAATTTGGCGCCACAATCGGATAATCCGGCGGCAAGCCCCATTTCTGGCGATATTGCGCTGGCGTCATGCCGATGGATGTCAGATACCGCTTCAAGGATTTCATGCGGCGCCCGTCCTCCAGGTTAACGATGAAGTCAGGGGTCACCGACTTGCGGATCGGCACGGCTGGAACAGGTTTCGGTTCGGGCTGGTGATCGCCCACGGCAAGCTTTTGCAAAGCACGGCCGACATTCTGGATCAGATCAACCAGATCGGAAGGCGACGTCCGGTTTTTCCTGACATAGGCCGAAACAATATCAGCGGTTAGCTCAATGTGGTCGGCGGGGTCAGAGTCCATGAGTCCGCTCATTGCCTGAAGAAGGCTATCTTCCGTGGCCGAGGCGCGGAGCACGTTCTGCATCGCTCATTGAAGGATTGCCCACCGTCACAGGAGAATGCTCCTGATGCCCCGCTCCTTGCATGGCCCAATGCCATCCCCAGGTGCCGTTTGTGTCAATTGTCCCTTGGCGGCAGTCGATCCATCCAAAAGTGGTACCGCTTGCCAATCCCGATCCCGTGATGGCAGCGGCGAAACCGGCAACACCGGCGGCACAGCTAAGCCGGCAAGACCTCACTGATCCGATGCCGGTGCGCACATGTCGCGTACCGGTATCGACCGTCAAATCGATATCCAGCGCCGCCTCGCTGCGACGGCTCGACTTATTCGCGACGGCTCGACTTGTTCAAGGCTGTCGTGTCTGGAGCTTCATGGCGCGCTTGAAGTCACGATTGTCCACGCGGCCGGCGCAAGACATGTCCAGGCCCGTAAGCCTTGAACAATGCTTGCGCCTTGTACTGTGCATGGGCGCTTGGACCTGAGCGGCGCGGCTTGACGAACCGCTCTTTCTACCACTCCGAGCCGGTATAGCCCGCAGCTTCCTTCCACAATGCGAGTGCGATGCTTGGCGAGCGGCCTTTCACTTCAATGTCTTTGCCGCGGTACTTTCCAGCCGCAATCCACACTGTCTTTGAACGCTGATAGATGTTGATGTCGAGGGCGCTGGCTAGAGCTTCCCAGTCCCTGCGTCTCGAAAAACCCATCCGACCCCCATCTCTCCATAATGTGGAGCAGTAACGAACATGGCGGATGAGAGTTCCCAGATCGTGAGGACTTCACCATTGGTTTGCGCAAATGGGTCGCACAGCGGTGAAAACTGCCTCCGCTGGCTACGCCAGCGGAGTATTGAATTGGGCGATATCCCCAGGCTGGAGCTATTTGGCCGCCTTTGCCGTCCTCTCCGCACCCACCAGACTTGCCAGCGGTTTTTCACCAGATCCGCAGGTGCCACCCGATCGGGCCGGCCTCGGACGACCCGGTCTTTGTCCGGAATCGGCAAAACGGCGAGATGAAAGAAGCCAACGAAGCACTCAGTGAGATTGTCAAAAGAATGTGTTTGATCATGATAAGCCTCCAAAAGAGGGCATTGCTTATCCCGTGGAGATGGATAGTTTTTCCCGAAAAATATCGCGTATATCTCGATTAATTCTTTGCACCCTTAAATGATATGGGACTCTGCGTGTATGTACCTATTATACAAAGAGAACCCTCACACGCTGATCTTCGTCTTGGCCCCGAACTGCAGACTGGCCATCAATGGATCGGCATGCGGGTAAGGGAAACGTAACGGCTGAAGCATGCAAAGCTTACGTGATACAAATTGTTGTGAACGCCCGTCCTCGTAAAATGGGTCTACATTCTTGGATGCGCGCGCATAGGTGAGGTCTTTGGCATGGGGCCGTTATCGCGAAGGACGTTTGCACAGGGAACGGTTCTGGGCCTGTTACACTGGCTTGGCTTTACCAACCCTGGCAAAGCGGCCACTCAATCTTCAGCTGGCGTAACGCTTATCGCCCGCGGCAGACCTGCGGCAACGCTCGTTACTTCGGATCAGCCGAGTGGCTCTGTTCACTACGCCGCCACGGAACTCGGCTGGCACATAAAAAAAGCGACCGGCATCCAACCTGCCATCACAACTGAAAACCATGTCTCGCCGGCTGGCCTGCGTAACGCCGCCCATATTTTTCTGGGCGACACCCGGTTCGCCCGGGCAGCCGGAATCACATTCGGCGCATTGGCGCGTGAAACCTGTATCATCCGAACCGTCGGCAACCATCTGTGCATCGCCGGCCTCGATCATCCCGGCAGTGCACTCGACCAAAACACGTCCGCGGGCACCCTCTTCGGCGTGTACGAGCTCCTTGATCACTATTTCGGTGTCCGATGGCTATGGCCAGGTGAGCTGGGAACGTTTGTCCCAAAGGCACAGTCTTTGGTGATCCCCGCGCTTGATTACGTCGTTACGCCCCGGTTCATGCAGCGTCGCGTGCGCGCTGGGGCTGGCTTCACGAGCGAAGAACATCCCGAAATGGGCTTCACCGCAGCAGCGGCGAAAGAATATATGAAAGCCCAGGCCACGTTCCTGCGTCGCCACCGAATGGGCCGCAGAGTACCCACGAACTACGGTCACGCTTTCGTCGACTGGTGGCAGCGGTATGGCACCGAGCATCCCGAATGGTTTCAATTGGTCAGAGGCAAACGGGGCCCGGTGAGGCTGGGTGCACGCTTCTCGATGTGCATTTCCAATCCGGGCTTGCGAGAAGAGATCGTCTCGCAATGGCGTGAGCATCGGAGCGCCTCTGCGGGACAGCCAACTTTCGTCAATGCGGTCGAGAACGACATCCCGGGGCAGTGCGAGTGCGAAATATGCAAAGCGCTGGATGGCCCAGAGCCGCCTGACTATCGAAAGTTCATTCCGTCGAAGTCGAAGATCGCCAGCAAGCCTTTCGTATCGGACCGCTATGCGCGTTCATGGCAAGCCATTCAGCGGATAGCCGCGAAAGACGACCCTAACGCGGTCGTGGTGGGATACGCCTATATGAATTACTTCGCGGCACCGACATCGGGAATCAAGTTGAACCCGAATATCCTGATCGGGTTTTGCCCATCGGCCTGGTACTATCCACGCAGCGGCGAAGAGCAGGACTGGATAAAAGACCAGTGGCGCGGATGGGCGGCAACGACTGCCCAGGTGTTCATGCGCACCAACTATTTCCTGGATGGCTACTGCATGCCGCACATATTCGCCGGCCAGTTCGCCGACGAGTTTCAGAACGCGGCGCGAAACGGGATGGTCGGAACCGATTTTGACTCGCTGACAGGCCATTGGGCGACGCAAGGTCCAAATCTCTATTTGTTGATGCGCCTGCAGACACATCCTGAGACTGCCGTGGAGTCATTGTTGTCGGAATATTATTCAGCCTTCGGACCTGCGGCCGACGACGTCAAAAGCTATTTTGATTATTGGCAGGCGTATACTTCGAACGCTCGCGCCCAGCTGCGGGAGGGGTTCGAGGCTCTTGGAGCATCTCGTTGGCGAAGCTGGGCGAAGGCGGCGCACGCTGTCTATCCAGAGGAGAGTTTCGCGCCGGCGGAAGCCTTGCTTGACAGGGCGGCAGCCTCCGCAATCCAAGATCCGGAAGCCTCGATGCGGGTGAAGTTTCTTGAGCTGGGATTGCAGCATGCGAAGCTGTGCTCGCGAGCGGCCAGCAAGCTCACGCTCGGCGATCCGCAATCCGCCTATGAGCGCGGAAAGCCGGAACTGGAAGCGTTGCTGCAATTTCGGCGATCATATGAGCATATGTGGATATCCAACATGAATCACTGCGCGTGGGTGGAGAGCCAGAGTTGGATCCTGCCGGGCTTTGCGATTCAATCTCCGGACCTTGATCCGGAATGATCCATCTATTTTGAAAGAAGATTTGCGGGAAGCTAGCTGGCCAAGCCGCGCGATATCGCGCCCTGGCCAGCTAGGGAGAGGTGGTCGGCGTTGTGCCAGGCACTGCCGACTGTGCTCGGTGCAGTTGCGGGAGCGCTTCTGTCCATGAACGGGGGGACTGCGTCAAGACAGGCGACAGACACGACAATCACCTCGCAATTTTTCCTCAATCGCCGGAGAGGACACGTCGTGCTGCGCGGAAGTCGGTGCCTGGCTCTGGTTTCCCGATGTGAGGCCGAGACTTGCCGGACTGCATTTTTCCTGTCGGCTTTGAGCTGTGTTACGTTGCCCTTGAACCGGTGGATCGGACCGAGGGGACTAGGGTCCGAAACCCGATTTTCATCCTGTTTGGCTGACACCTCCCATTGTTTTGGGAGCTGTGAACCACCTGGGCATTTCGCGATTCGAAGGCGAACCTTCAACCGCGCCCTAGAGTATTGTTAGGCCCAGGTACTTCCCACCTCCCTTTATAGAACACGGGAAGTCTGTAACCTATGACTGCAAATTGTAAGCTGACAGTTTGGGGCTACTCCGTTCGGATACCGTGTGTTGCCGACGGCAAGGGCCGCGGCACCGATGGCAGCGGCAATGGCCATGCTCAACCGGCGCGTTCATCGGATCCCCGGTACCCAAGGTCAACGTCACAAGAGTCCGCAAAGTGTAGCCAGGAACATGGAACAACCGCTCTCAGCAGCAGTTGTCCGGTTCAGGAGGCAATATGAGCGCGACGATCGAGTTCTTTCGAACCTGGCTGCAGGAGAATGTCGGAAACCTGGCGACCGACACGCAAGTCAGCGTCGCGGTGTTGGCCCAGCAATTCGAGCAGGATGCGGACGCCGCAGGATACGGGCGCGAGGTTCGCGAAGAAGATATCGGCAACATAGAGGACGCCATCCAGCAGGCCCTCGACAAGGCGAACGCAGCCAACGGCCGGCAACCAGTTCCGGAGGAAGATGGCTCGCTTACGCCGATTATCGAAGGTCTTGAGGCTGCGGAGCCTGAACACTCAGCGTCTGCCGCCGGTGACGGCCGTAAGGAAGGAAGCTGACGAGCGCGTACAGCCGAATACCGGATCGTTAGTCCGGCGTATCGGGCTGGGTCGATCAGCGAGGGAAGTCGCGCGCAGGATGATCTTCTTCACGAGCGATACTCATTTCAACGATCCACGCATCCTGCGAATTGATCGGCGGCCGTTCGGCTCGCTGGCAACGCATGACGCGGCGCTGATGAGCCTCTGGAACGAGACCGTCGGCTCGGACGACGAGATCTGGCATCTGGGTGATTTTGCCCGCCCGAAGGCCGGCATCGAAAACATCCTGTCGCAGCTCAATGGGCGCAAGCACCTGATCATCGGCAACAATGACGGAAGCGATGCAACGCTCGCATCTGGCTGGGCCAGCATCCAGCACTATGCGGAACTGGTGGTGGACGGTACCCTCCTCGTCCTGTGCCATTATCCGTTTCGGACCTGGAATCAGATGGGCAAGGGATCGGTGAATTTGCACGGCCATTCGCATGGCAAGCTGAAGCCGCTTACTCGCCAGCGTGATGTCGGCGTTGACGTGTGGAATTTCCGGCCGGTTTCCCTGCCGATCCTGCTCAGCAAGCACAACCGTCGATCAGGCTGAGCGTGGCCCGTCGCCACTGACCGCAGTCGTCCTTTATACAGTTCTGGATGTGCTTCGCTCAGCATCAAAGCCGGACAAGAATGAAGATCGATCACGATTTTCCGTTACAGGAACAACAAGGACGGCGCTCCGTTGGGAAAGTGATCGCAACAAGCGATTTAACCAATGGAGGCACTTATGATGAAAACGATCTTGGTCGCATCCGCCCTGTCCTTAGCGCTCGCCACATCCGCCCTGGCCCAAACGAGCGGCTCGGGCAATGCCGGCGGTACCGCAGGCGGCGGCATGAACAACAGCGGCACGAGCGTCAACGGCTCCGGCAGCACCACGGGGACCGTCACAACTGATCCGAATGCGACGAACTCGACCACGACAACACCAAACGGCATGAATGACCGTTGCAAGGACACTGCGGGCAATGACGTCGACACCAATACCGCCAGCGGCACTGCCACCTCGCCGTCCCAAAATTGCAACAAATAGTTCCGCCAGCAGAATTCAGCTCAGGCCCGGCGATGACCGGGCCTGAGACATCATGTCGAATCGCAAGGCTGGGGCTATCGAAAGACGGAGTGCATGACCGCTATAGCGTCTTGGAGCACAAAGTCTTGAGCCTCTCAGTCGCACGCGATCGGCAGCGGTTTCGTCTTGCCGGTCAATCTGGCTCCCAGCGTCAGGCTGTTCGGGAAACCGCTGACGAACGTGTTCATCGCGGCAGCGGACATGGGATGGGAGGCAAGGCGCGCCAACAAGGCAGCCACGCGAATGCGGGTTGCAAATTGGCTGTTCCAGCCCTTCGAATAGCGGCGTCCAATAGCAATCCTTGCCGCTCGGTCCCAACGGGCGAACCTAGCCAGTTCATTGGCCAACAACCAGCCTGACTGCAAGGCCATCGAGATGCCTTCAGCGATGATGGGATGGGACTCACCGGCGAGGTTGCCCACCCGAAATATGTCGTTGGCAAAACATGGGCGTATGCCAGGCCGTATGGGACCTGCGGCGAGCCATTCGCCATCGAGCGTGGCATTCACGATCGTGGAGGCGACACGGGGACACGAAGCAAGGATATGCGCATGAACAGCTTGGGCTGCCGACGAGGCGTTGCCTTTTTTGCGTAGCCTGATCAAGGCGTCGCGGCGTATGCAGCACGACAGCGACATCCTGTTCCGGTCGGCCCAGACCATGCCGCCATAGCCGCCCGGAAATGCCAGCAGGGGCATGAGGTCGCGGTCGAGCTCAGCGCCGGTGAAATGAGCCTTGAATCCGAAAAGATCGTGCGGCGCGTTGGTTTTCGGCAGGTTCGTCGGAAGCCTTCCTTGTTCCCACGAGCCATGCGCGGCAATAACGACCGGCGCAACGAGAACTCCCTGATCGTGCTTGCTTTCGATCCGAACCATAGCGTTGTCACCATCGGTGGTGATCTCCGCCGCCCGCCAAGGCTGGAACACGTCGGCTCCGGCATCGCGAGCCGCATCCAAAAGCATGCCATCCAGAACGTCGCGCCCGAGCGCGCGTCCAAATGCATCTCCCGCGGCCCGCGGCATGCCCGCATCCGTGCCGGGACCCGATGCAAAAAGTGCAACCCGCTTGACCTCCGGACCGGCTTTGGCGCGAACCGCGGCGCCTCCGCCCAATCTATCCAATAGATCCAGATTGACCGCGGACATGAATTCCCCGCAAACTTTGCGGCGCGGGAATTCACTTCGCTCGACGATAGCAACGGCGCGCCCCTGGCCGCTCAAAGCCAGGGCCACCGAAGAACCACTTGGCCCGGCGCCTATGACGATGGCGTCGTACATCATGGCAAACCTTCCGAAGCGCGGTCGACGGCAAGGAAGGCATGGGTAAACGGTCCAATTCTGCGTTCTGCACACTGGCGCCTGAAATCCGGGGGCCATAGGCTGGAAAGCTCATGACCCGCAAAACCGGCGCGGACGCTTGCCGGCGCATCGTGCAAAGTCACCTCGTTCGCGCCAATGATATGCAGAAGCGAGCAGGCTCTTAAGGCAATGGCGTTTCGGCTCGGCTCGGTGGCGAGAAACACTGGCGCCAGAGGGCGAAGCGCCAAAAACAGGCGTTTCAGGGCTGCGTCCGGAAAATGGTGCAGAAACAAGTTGGCCGATACCACATCGAAGGCGCCGGCTCGGGGGCTTTGGATCCATTCGAAGACATCATCGATGATGGTTTCGACCCGCCAACCAAGTGCGTAGAAATCAGCGAACCGCCTGTCTGAAATGAGGTTGAACTGGTCAAGCATGACCAGGTCGACATCTGTCCAGCGCCGGGCGAGGCGCTTTGCGACGGAAAGCATGAATGCTCCATCGCCGGAACCAATTTCCAAAAATCTGGTCGGGCTTTTGCGCACGCTTGCCTTCAACAGGCTGGCCATGATCGCGCTCTGAAACATCAGTGCGTTTATCCAGGCGAGATCACGCCGCGAACCGACGGCCCTTGGATCGTCGGGAGGCAAATTGTCGAGCAGTTCCCGCTCGATCCGACGATGGTCGAGATCATTGGCCATTCAGGTATCGCCGGCTGTGTGGAACATCATCGTCTCGGTCGTCAGGCCAGGTCCGAATGCCATGGCACAACCCACACGGTCTTCCTTTGTGGCCTCGCGCAGCATTCGCTCGAGTACGAACATGACGGTAGCAGAGGACATGTTTCCGTTTTCACGAAGGACCTCGCGGGAGGTCGACAACGCGTCGGAACGGAGATTCAGCGCGCGCTCCACTGCGTCGAGAACGGAGCGGCCGCCCGGGTGGACGGCCCAAAGGTCGACGTCTGAAACGCTCCTGTTTCCCAGAATGCTGCCTATGTCTGTGCCGAGTGCATGGTGGATTGCGGCGGGAACCTCTCCCGACAACACCATGTCGAAACCGTCGTCATGTATGTTCCAGGTCATGAGGTCGCGGCTGCCGCCATCGACGAGCGCGTGAAAACTATCCAGTCCTATGCCAAAAGGACTGGCGCTTACCGACGCAGCCGAGCAGCCATCGCCCCACAGGCAGAACGAGAGCAGCTTTTCAAGGTCGGAGGTCTCCTTGAGGTGAAGCGTACAGAGTTCGATGCTGACCACCAGAACCCGGGCCTCGGGTTCCGACCGGATGATGTGTCGTGCCTGCTTGAGTGCGTTGATCGCTGCATAGCAACCCATGAAGCCGAGGATTGTGCGCTCGATGGAGGTCGGCAGGTTGCACCGGGCAATTATTTCCAGATCCAGGCCGGGGGCGGAAAACCCCGTGCAGGTGGTGACGATCAAATGTGTGATACGGCTCCTGTCCTGACCATGAAGGAGCTTCTCCACGGCCTGTTCAGCCAGAGCGGGCGCTGTGGCCGCGAACATCTCCATGCGCTTTGCCGTGCCTGGAAACGCGCCGCGTTTGAAAACACCCTCCAAATCGACACTTGGGCCTTCAGGATCATCGGCGGGCGCAAAGCACGAATAACGATGCTCTATTCCGCATCTGTCCGCCATGCGATCAAAGATCGCCCGGCGACGGGGATTTGCCGTCAACTGGGAACCGGCAAATTGAAGAAAGAAGCGGTGAACGCCATTCTCCGGAACGGCTGCCGCAATCCGGTTGATGAAAGCTTGAGCGGGCATCTTTTCCTCGGCCTACAGCTTTAGGCTGGTGTACCGCGGGCGGTGACTACGAACCCGACCGGGTCGGGACCAGCCCCTGAGAGGTGGTAAACACCCTCATAAACGTTCGGGACAGATGAAAGCTTCCCTCGTCCTCGACGATTTCCAAGGTGCCGGCCAATGGCGGCACCAAGCGCAATTGGAGGCATCCTCGGCGGCGCAGGCGGGCGAGCGTCGAATGTGGCACCGTACGCAACGGATGCCGCATTCGCATCAGGATGGATGGCACCGCGGCCGCCATATAGCCAGACGAGTCATCCATTCCTTGACCGGCCAAGGCCTTGGCCAGTCGACCGCGATCTCGGTCGGACCGGCGGGTTCCCCGGACCACCAGGGATCGTCAAGGCGGCTTAGCTATCATGGCAGCGGGGACAAACCGCTGTCGAATGGCCGTGCGCGGAGATACCCTATTTGGCGTTTTTGGCCCCGCCGATCTCCTTGTCCCACTTCTCGAACATGGCAACCAGCGGTTTGGCGTCGAGCGGCGGTTCGATCGGGTTGTCGGCGATCATCGCGGCATATTCGGGCCGGCCGAAACGCTTGATCGTGTCCTGGCTGTCCTGCGGCGCCATCTCTATGGGCACGTCCCTGATCGACGGGCCGGGGTACATGTAGCCGTGATCGTACATGAATGCCTGCTGCTCGGGCTCAAGGATGAAGGCGATCAGTTGCAGGAGAACGCCGAGCTTTTCGTCGGAAACGCCCTTTGGGATAGCCACATAGTTGGCGTCGCTGACCCAGTGGAAGCCCTTCAGGGTCGCAATCTTGTAGTCTTCGGGAACGATGCCGAGATAGCGCGGATTGATGTCCCATCCGGTGGTCGTGGCGATGATGTCGCGCGTGCCGTCACCCAGTTCCTTCATGGTGACGGTCGTGCCGGAGGGATAATAGTCGATGCAGTCGTTCAGTTCCTTGAGATAGGCCCAGGTCTTCTCCCAGCCGTCGATAGGATCCAGCGGATCCTTGTCGCCGAGCAGGTAGGGAAGGCCCATGACGAAGGTTCGGCCGGGGCCGGAATTCGCCGGGCGCGCATACATGAACTTTCCCGGATGCGCCTTGCACCAGGCAAGCAACTCTTCAGCGGTCCCAGGAAGGTCCTTGACCCGATCCGGCGCATATTCCAGGAGCGGGCCTGACGGATACCAGCTATCGACGAAGGCTTGGCCCTTCGCCATCTGCTGCATGGCATAGGCGCCCGGTAGGTAGCGCTCGTCGAGCTTGGGGAACATATCGGCGTAGTCGGGCAGGATCTGGGTCCACAATCCCTGGTCGATGCCCGCGGCAAGGGCGTCGTTACCGGTGAGCACGAAATCGATGTCCAACCGGCCTGCCGCCTGCTGGGCCTTGAGCTTGGCGGCAAGTTCGGGCGCGGGCGCCTGCGTGTAAACGAACTTCGAAATCAGTTCCGGATGGGTCTCGGCGAACTTTTCAAGCGCCCGCTGGCTGAGTTGCAGGTCGCCGGCAACGTCGACCACATTGATGACCAGCGGTTCCTTCGGCTTCGGGAACTCCTTGGCAAGCACGAAAACCGGCCTTGCCGCCGCGGCAACGCCAGCACCCAGGATCGTTAGAAGGGCATTGCGTCGGGTTGTCATTGGTGTCTCCTCCCTTTCTAGGTTGCGTGGACGGTTATTCGCCCACGGTGTCCGGCACTTCGCGAAGCAGAGCAGCCGATTGCGGATCGAGAAACAGGTGGCAGTCGGCATGCCTGCGCAAGATACCGGCCGGCACCATCGGCGAGATCGGCGCTTCGACCGTATCGCGCACCGCCTCGGCCTTGCGGCGGTCCGGCACCGCCAGCACGATCAGACCGCTTTTCATGATCTGGTTGACGGTCATGGAGATCGCCCTGTGCGGAACGTCTTCCAGCGTCGGAAACCAGCCTTCGCCGAACTGCTGGCGGCGGCAGCGGTCGTCCAGCGTTACCAGGTGGAACGGTGCGGTCGTCTCGAAGTCCGCGGGCGGATCGTTGAAGGCGAGGTGGCCGTTCTCGCCAATGCCCGCGAATGTCACATCGATGGGGTGACGCTCAATCAACGCATTGATGCGCGCCACCTCGGCACCTGGATCCGGCACGTCCCCGTCGATGAAATGAAAGGCCCCGAGCGACGGCAGCAACGCGGTGAAGCGCTCCTTGAGATAGCGCCGAAAACTGGCCGGATGCGTATCCGGCATGGCGACATATTCATCGAGGTGAAAGCCGGTGACGCGCGACCAGTCGATGTCATCCCGCTTCACCAGCGCGGCAAGTACCTCGAACTGGCTGGCTCCGGTGGCGACGACGATATTGGCCGCCCCGCGCGCCTCGATCGCGGCGCGGATCGACTGCGCCCCCAGTTCAGCGGCAGCGGCGCCCAGCAGCTTTTTGTCCGGTTTCACGTAAATTCGCATGATCACTCCGTGGTTGTAAGTCGATCGAGCCCCGCCGTTTCTCGCTGCGAGCACGGGGCCTGGGTTGTCGCCCTGATGACGAATTCGGTGACGAGATTGATGCGCTTGTGCGCGAGCGGCTTGCCTTGCAGCATAGCGACGAGAAGCTCGACCGCCTGCCTGCCGGCCTCCGCGCAATGGGTTGCGATGGACGTCAGGGGCGGGAAAAGGGTCGGCGCCAGTATGCCGTCGCAGCCGATCACGCTGTAGTCGCCCGGCACCGACAGGCCGCGCGCGGCAAGCCCGGCCATGATGCCTTGCGCCATGACATCGTCGAATGCGAGTACGGCGGTCGCGCCCGTCAGGACGAGTTCATCGACGCAGGCCTGGCCGGCCTCGAAGCTTGGCCGCGAGGTCGGAACCCGTACGATCTCAACCCCAAGCTCGGCGGCCCTCCTGGTCACGGTGCCGTAGCGCTGGCTGTTCGACCAGGAGAATGCCGGCCCGGCAACATAGGCGATCGATCTATGGCCCAGCGAAACCAGATGCTCCAGCGCCTGCCCATAGCTTGGCCCGCTATCGACCAGAAGCCGTACCATGCCGGGAATGTCGCGGTTGACGAGGACGCAAGGCCGCCTCCGCGCATGTTCAAGGATCTGTTTCGTGTGCAGGCGCGAAGAGGCGATGATGAAACCTTCTACCTGCGCTGACAGCTTGGTCAGGAGAATGTCTTCCACTTCCGGCGTCTCGTCAGAATCGCCGATAAACGTCGCATAGCCACATTCGCGGGCCGTCGCCTGCCCCCCACGCATCATCGCCGCGAAGAACGGGTTGGTGATATCGGGCACGATTAGCGCGATGTTGCCCATCCGGCCGGTGCTTAGTGCGCGCGCGGCATGATTGGGGACATAGCCGAGCCGCGCGGCGACCGAGTGAACCCGCGCGACCGTCTCGCGACTGAGAAGTTCCGGCCGGCTGAAAGCACGCGAAACGGTAGCCGAAGAGACGTTGGCGGCGTCCGCCACCTCGCTCAGCGTCGGTGTTGAAGATGAATTGTTCCGCCTTCGGTCAGGCATGCGCGTCCCCATGCAAGCGCTTGCATGAAAGCGCTTGCACGAAGTCGTGTCAAGGATTGATTGGCCTAGAACAGGTCGGATAGTCGGGCTGTCCCCCGAGGCACTCCTCCACAGGCGGAAACCGACCTAATGCCGATCGACGTCAGACATAGGTCAGGATCGGCGCAGGCGGACCGAAGCCGCGCCGATCACGGTAGGCATTGCCGCGCCGTCAACCCTTCGACTGGAGCGCGTGGATCACGCCGCGCAGTTCCGCCAGACCGCGCAGGCGACCTATCGCCGGATAGCCCGGATTCACCGTTTTTGTGAGATCATCCAGCATGCGGTGGCCGTGGTCGGAGCGGAAGACGATGGTGTCGTGCGGTTCCCGTTTGCCGTCTTCGGCCAACAATTCGCGCAGTACCGCAACCATGTCCACGTCGCCGTCCAGATGCGCCGCTTCATGGAAGGTGCGGCCATCGCCTTCGCGCTTGGTCGCCCGCAAATGTGCGAAGGGGATGCGCGACGCGAAGTGCTTCGCCATCGCCGGAAGATCGTTGTCGGCGCGCACGCCAAGGCTTCCGGTGCAAAAGCACATGCCGACGGCCGGCGACGGAACTGCCTCGAAGAGCGCGTTGTAGTCGGCGGCGGTCGAGGCCACCCGCGGCAGACCAAAGAGCGAGCGGGGCGGATCGTCCGGATGCAGCGCAAGCCGGACGCCGCTGCTCTCTGCGGCGGGCGCGATCGCCGCCAGGAATTCGGTGAGATGGTGGCGCAGCCGGGCGGCATCGATGCCCGCATAACGCTCCAGCCGGTCGCGAAATTGCGGGACCGTCAACGGCTCCGTGGTCGAGCCCGGCAGCGCACTGGCGATGTTGGCGACGAGGGTCGCGGCCTCCTCTTCGCTCATCGCCTCGAAAACAGCTTTCGCCCGCTCGCGGTCCTCGTTCGAATAATCGGCTTCGGCTCCCCTGCGCTGCAGGATGTGCAGGTCGAAGGCTGCGAACCGGTCCTGGTCGAAACGCATCGCGGTCGCGCCGCTTGGCAGTTCGTAATCGAGATCGGTGCGGGTCCAGTCCACCAGGGGCATGAAATTGAAACAGATGATATGGATGCCGTTGGCCGCAACCGCTTCCATGCTGGCGATCCAGGCCTCGATCTCGACTTTCGCCTCGCCCCCGTGACGCTTGACAGCGTCGGGGACCGGTATGCTTTCAACGACCGACCAGACAAGCGGCGAGCGGTCGGACGGCGTATCCTCGATCGTCGCCTTGCGCGTCGCCACCTCCGCCTTCGTCCAGGCACGCCCGATCGGGACTTCGTGCAACGCCGATACGATATCGGTGGCGCCGGCCTGACGCACCGCATCGAGCGGAACCCCCGCGTCCGGCCCAAACCATCTCCATGCCTCGCGCATTCGTCATTTCTCCAACTATTTCAGGGCTGGTCGGCTCAAATAAACCAGTCGGGGTAGGCGTCGCGCAGTTGCTCGACATCGGGAATGACAGCGCCCAGGTGGATTCGCATGGCCTCGCAGGCAGCCTTCACGTCATGCGCCCCTATAGCGTTGCGGATGACCGTATGCTCGCCAATCACATGGTCCATGCGGCCGAGCGCGGGCAGCGTCATGCGTCGCGCCCGGTCGATCTGCACCTTGACCGGCTTCAGATAGTTCCAGATGCCGGAATAGCTGGCTATTCGGGCAATCGCCTCGTGAAAGGCCTCGTCGGCCTCGTGAAAGCCGTTCATGTCCTGTCGTTCGGCAAGGAACCGCTGCCGCGCCAATATGTCGTCGAGCTTTCCCACATCGTTGCCGTTTGCGCATTGCGCGGCCTTTTCGACCGTGGCGCCTTCCAGCGCCTTACGGATGACGACGGCTTCGGGAATGAGCGAGATCGGTATCGGCGCGACGAAGGTTCCCGACTGAGGATAGATATTGACCAGCCCGTCTTCGACCAGACGAATCAACGCCTCGCGCACCGGCGTGCGGCTGACACCGAAACGCTCGGTCAGCACCTTTTCATTCAAGGCGTTGCCGGGCTTAAGCTGCATGGATACGATCGCCTCGTGCAGTTCGCGGTATACTGCGGACGCAGCCGTCGTACGCACGATGCCCGGCCGACGCATCTTCGTTCGAACGGGGGCGGCGTCGCGGTCGGAGCCCGCAATGCCCGCATGCGCCTTTGCTGATGTCATTTCTCGATCCCCGATCTTCAATCAGTTGCATATTAATATATTATTCCTTACTGTTCGCCAATATCGGAACGCCGCTTCATCCCAAATTATGATCGCGCGCATTCAATCGCCCCTCCCTTCCGAACGCCGCTTTCGCGGCTCGACCGCAAGGATTTTGCAATGCCGCTCCATCCCGACAGGCTTTTTTCGCCTGACCCTACCGTCCGTTCCATCGCCAGGCGCCTCTATGAAGGCGTGCGTGCCTTGCCGATCATCTCCCCGCATGGCCATACCGAGCCGGATTGGTATGCGTATGACCTGCCATTCCCGGATCCGGCCACGCTGTTCGTCAAGCCCGACCACTACATTTTGCGCATGTTCTATTCCCAGGGAATGCGCATGGAAGATTTCGGCGTCCCACGACTGGATGGGGGCCCGATCGAAACCGATCCCCGCAAGATCTGGCGCCGCTTCGCCGAGAACTACGCCCTTTTCCGCGGCACGCCGACACGGCTGTGGTTCGAGCATTCGCTGGCAACGGTCTTCGGAATCGAAGAGCGGCTCGGCGCGAAGAATGCCGACCTTCTTTATGACCGCATCGCCGAACAGCTCGAGCGGCCGGAGATGCGCCCGCGCGCGCTCTACAAGCGTTTCAACATCGAAGCCATCTCAACGACGGACGCCGCCACCGATGCGCTTGCCGCGCATGATGCGATCAAGGCTTCCGGATGGGACGCCCGGGTTGTGCCAGCCTACCGGCCAGACGCCGTCGTCGACCCTTCGCGCAAGGGTTTCCATGCCGAGGTGGAGCGGTTCCTGGCGTTGGCCGGAACGCCGGCCAGCTATCCCGGCTATCTTGAGGCGCACCGAATCCGCCGTGCATATTTCAAGCAGCGCGGCGCGACGTCCACCGACCACGGCCATCCGAATGCCCGCACCGCCGACCTGTCGAAGGCGGAAGCAACGGCTCTGTTCGACCGGGTGTTGAAGGCCGATGTCTCGCCCGAGGATGCGGACCTGTTCCGCGCACAAATGCTGACCGAAATGGCGCGCATGAGCGTCGAGGACGGCCTGGTCATGCAAATCCATCCCGGCTCTTTCCGCAACCACAACCCGCAGATTTTCGCCGAGTTCGGCTTCGACAAGGGCGCAGACATTCCCACCGGCACCGATTATGTCCACGACCTCAAGCCGCTCCTCGACGCGTTCGGCAACGACACGCGCCTGACATTGATCCTGTTCACACTGGACGAGACGGCCTATGGGCGCGAGCTTGGGCCGCTTGCCGGGCATTATCCGGCGCTGCGCCTCGGCCCGCCCTGGTGGTTTTTCGACAGCCCCGAAGGCATGTACCGGTTTCGCAAGCTTACCACGGAGACAGCCGGCTTCTATAACACGGTGGGCTTCAACGACGACACCCGTGCCTTCTGTTCGATCCCCGCGCGGCACGACATGGCGCGCCGCGTCGACTGCAATTTTCTCGCGGAATTGGTGGCTGACCACCGGCTCGACGAGGACGAGGCGCAGGAAGTGGCGCACGATCTCGCCTACCGCCTGGCCAAGAAAGCCTATAGGCTCTGACCATGGCGCAGCGGCTTTCCAATCGGACCTGGGTGACCTGCCGGCCGGGATCGGGCGCGCGGACCGCAAAGATCGGCTTGGCTGCCCAACTGGCCGCCGTCTTCCTGCGGCTGAAGCAGGTCCTCGGCACCGATCTCCCGGCCGAGCCCATTTCGCAAGCCTGGGAACCGTATTGACCGATCTTTTGAACGACGGCGCCGCAGCCACCGTGGCATGATTGGCGCAGCGGTTCATGCACGGAGCAGAAAGCGGTTGTTTTTGATGACTGGTAGATTAATATATCAAAATTGAAATCCTGCCGGACAAGACAGGACCAGCGGAGGAGATGAAGATGATCAAGATCACTCGGCGACAGGCGGTCGGCGGATTAGCCGGCATGGCGGCGCTTCCGGTTGCGCGCGCGTTTGCCCAGACCGCCAAGCTGCCGACCGCGCCCGTCACCATCAATATCGTCGATGTCGCCGGCAATCTGGCGCTAACCCAGAAGGCGATCGAGAATTACAAGACGGCCAAGCCGGAACTGATCTCGAACATCGTCTTCACCAAGGCGCCCGCCCCCGAGCTTCCCGGCAAGATCAAGGCGCAGCAGGCGGCGAACCGCGTCGATATCGACCTCGTGCTTACCGGAACGGATGCGCTGTCGGCAGGCCTCGAGATGGACCTGTGGGTCAAGCTGCTTCCTGACGATTCGGGCGCCTTGCCGAAGCTGGCCGATATCTATCAGGAGCCGGCAGCGCGGATGCAGACGCTGGCCAAGGACCACGGCGTCGTCGTCACCTACTACCCGTCCGGGCCGCTGCTCGAATACATGCCCGACAAGGTCAAGACGGTGCCGACCACGGCGGAGGAGCTTCTGGCGTGGGCCAAGGAGAACCCGAACCGGTTCCTCTATGCGCGCCCGGCCAATTCCGGCCCCGGCCGCACCTTCCTGATGGGTCTTCCCTATCTGCTCGGCGACAGCGATCCGAAGGATCCGGTCAAGGGCTGGGACAAGACCTGGGCCTATCTTAAGGAACTGCACAAATACATCGAATATTATCCGACCGGCACCGGTGCGCTGATGAAGGAACTCGGCGAAGGCACGCGCGACATGACGGTGTCGACGACTGGCTGGGACATCAACCCGCGCGTTCTCGGCGTCGTGCCGAAGGAAGCCAAGGTTGGGGCGCTGAAAGGCTTCCATTGGGTCGCCGACGCCCATTACATGTGCGTGCCGAAAGGGGTCAGCGACGAAAAACTCGCCGTGCTCAAGGATCTGATGGCATTCCTGCTGACGCCTAAACAGCAGGCCTATACCTATGACGAGGGCTATTTCTATCCGGGCCCGGCGGCCAAGGATGTCACCCTCGACATGGCGCCGCAGGAAAGCCAGAATGCGATCGCCGAATTCGGCCGCACCGAATATGCCGACCTGATCGCCAACAACCCGATCGAACTGCCGCTGGAGCCCGCTTCGATGGTAACGGCATTCCGAACCTGGGACGAACAGGTCGCCGCCGCCGCGAAATGACAAACTTTTGAGTTTCAGCGCATAATAGGAACCGGGCATGCCGCCCGGTTCGCCTACAACAATGGGGCTACGAACGGATGCTGCTCGCCTCGTCGAAATTCGACGAACTCCGCCTCGATCATATGAGTCGAAAATTCGGCAGTATGAGCGCGCTGAGTGACGTTTCGCTGACCGTGCGCAAGGGGGAATTCATCGCCCTGCTCGGACCTTCGGGCTGCGGCAAGTCGACCGCACTGAACTGCATCGCCGGACTGCTTTCCACCACGGGCGGCAGCATCTATCTCGACGACAAGCGCATCGACCAGCTTAAGCCGGAAGACCGCGGCTTCGGCATGGTCTTCCAGAACTATGCGCTGTTCCCGCATATGACCGTCAAAGCCAATATCGGCTTCGGCCTGAAAATGCGCGGCACGCCCAAGGCCGAGATCACGCAGCGCGTCGACGAGGCGCTGGGGCTGGTGCGGCTGGAAACGCAGGGCCACAAGCTGCCGGGTCAACTGTCAGGCGGTCAGCAGCAGCGGGTCGCCATCGCCCGCGCCATCGTCATCGAGCCGCCGCTGGTGCTGATGGACGAGCCGCTCTCCAACCTCGACGCGAAGTTGCGCATCGAGATGCGTGCGGAAATCCGGCGCATCCACAACCAGCTCGGGGCCACCACCCTTTATGTGACGCATGACCAGGATGAGGCCTTGTCGCTTGCCGACCGCATAGTCGTGCTGCGCGATGGCCGAATCCGGCAGGTCGGCGCTCCGCGGGACCTCTATGAGAGCCCGGACCATCTCGACGTCGCCGAATTCATGGGCTACCGCAACCGGCTAACCGGCAAGGTCACCCGGCGCGACGGCGACATTGCCACGGTCGAGGTCGGCGGCGTCAGCCTTTCGGGCAGAGTGCGCGACGATCTCGCGGTTGGCGCGCAAGCCGTGATCGCCGCCAGGCCGGACGATGTCACCGTGAGCGACAAGGGCATTGGGACGCTCGATGCGAAGGTCGAAACCATCGAGTATCGCGGCCGGGAATTCGTCGGCACGGCACGCACCGAGGGCGGCCTCGAGCTGATTTTCCATGCCAGCCAGGCCGCGTCGGTCGGGAACACGGTTTCGCTCTCGATCGATTCTGCCCATGCCCTGATCTACGCGGCCTGAGGACGGCGATGTCGACGCTCGATCATACGCCCTCTCCTTCTCTGCGCCAGCGGCTGGCCTTGCACGGGATCGACGGCGTCACCCTTCTGGTGCTTCCGGCCGCCTTGTTTACGCTGGCGATCTTCGTCTATCCCTTTGTCTACGGCCTGCTCCTGTCCTTCCAGCCGAAGGAAGGGGGGCTCCTCGCCAACTACCAGCGTTTCTTCTCCGACCCGTTCCTTTACAACACCATTGCCACAACGCTGTGGCTGGCGGTGCCGGTCACCGTTATCAGCCTGGCGCTGGCGCTGCCCATCGCCTTTCGCGTTCGCCTGATGACGCACCAGCGTATGC
Organism: Mesorhizobium sp. B2-1-1; assembly: GCF_006442975.2. Lineage (NCBI taxonomy): Bacteria > Pseudomonadati > Pseudomonadota > Alphaproteobacteria > Hyphomicrobiales > Phyllobacteriaceae > Mesorhizobium > Mesorhizobium sp. B2-1-1. The sequence goes on from NZ_CP083954.1 coordinate 5,367,186, forward strand.
TGACCACCATCCTCGTGCTGCCGGTAACGCTCGGCACGGTGCTGGTGGCGGAAGGCCTGCTCAACTATCTGGGACCGCAGGGCTGGTTCAGCCGCACGCTGATGTTGTTCGGCGTCATCAGCAGTCCCGTGAAACTCACCAACAATTACTGGGGTGTTTTCGCGTCGCTGATCATCACCGGTTTCCCGTTCACGTTCCTGTTGACGCTTTCCTATGTGACAGGCATCGATCCGGCACTGGAACAGGCAGCGGCGACCCACGGCGCGCGCTCCTGGCAGCGGTTCCGCTATGTGTTCCTGCCGCTGCTGATCCCCGGCCTGGCCATCGCCTTCCTGCTTTCGTTCGTACAGGCCTTCGCCGTCTTTCCGTCGGCGGTTCTGCTCGGTGCGCCGGCCGGGCCGACCCGCGTGATCTCGATTGCGGCCTACCAGGCCGCCTTCGAGCAATATGACTACTCGATGGCCTCGGCAATCGCGATGATCATGGCCGGTGTGCAGTTGGTCATCGTCGTCGCCATCCTGATGCTGCGCAACCTGTTCTATCGCGGCAGCACCGCAGGCGGAAAGGGCTGACATGATCCGCGACACAACCATCGCCGCCAAGCTCTGGATCACCGCCATCTGGGTGGTGGTGGGTTTCTTCGTACTCAACCTCGCGGCGATGATTGCCACGGTCATCCTGTCGTCCTTCGGCACGCGCTGGCTGGGCACATGGATTCCTGCCGGCTTCACCACCCGCTGGTATTTCGCCGCCTGGGCGGAATTCCAGCTCCACGATATCCTGATCGTAACCTTCCAGATCGCCTTCACCGTGGTCGCGCTTTCAGGCCTGCTCGGCGTGACGGCGGCCTATGCGCTGGCGCGGCGCGATTTTCCCGGCAAGAAGCTGGTCATGCTTCTGTTCCTGCTGCCGCTTCTGGTCCCGCCGATCACCTTCGGCATTCCGCTGGCTACCGTGCTCTACCAATCGGGGGTCGGTGGCACCTTCTGGGGCGTGGTGCTGGCCAATCTCGTGCCGACGGTTCCTTTCGTCATCCTGGTGATGATCCCCTTCATCGAGCAGATCGATCCCAAGATCGAGGCGGCCGCGCGTGTCTTCGGCGCCAACACGTTCCAGCTCTTTCTCCATGTTCTGCTGCCGATGCTGATGCCGGGCATCTTGGCGGCGCTGCTGCTGGTGCTGGTGCGTACCATCGGCATGTTCGAACTGACCTTCCTGACAGCCGGGCCGACCAGCCAGACGCTCGTCGTGGCGCTGTACTATTCGGTCTTCGCCTCGGGCGTTCGCGCGGTGCAGTCGATCGACGCGATGGCGGTGGTGTATATGATAACGACGCTGGTCTGGCTGCTGATCGCATTGCGCTTCGTCAATCCGACGCAGATTGTAGCGCGGGCAAAGCAGCAGCCCGCCTCCGCCTGAAACAGGCTTTTCTTTCCGCCGCATGATGGCGGCGGAAAGCCACTCTCCAGGAATCCTGGAGCGTTCGAGGTTCGAAGGAAGCGCTCTTATACGGGTTGGTTGCTGGCCGGATCCGCACGGATGAGGGCTGCGATCAGGCGCTGTGTCTGGAGCGCCTCCTCACCCGTCACGACCGGATCGCGGTCTTGCGAAATCGCATCGGCGAAATCGTCAATCAGCGCACGATGCGCGTCGTGGGGGAAGTCCATGATGGCTGCGCCGCTGCCTGTCTTCCCCTCCGCCTCGACGCGCTCTTCGCGCCCGTCGAGCCAGTCGACGCTCAGCGCCCCGCCGGTCAGCGTGGCCGTGCCGAGCGAGCCGACAATCTCCATGGTTTCAGGCGAGCCCGGATAGGCCGCCGTCGTGGCGAGCAGCGAGGCCGGTGAGCCGTTGCCGAGCCGCATCAGGGCGGTGACATAATCCTCAGCCTCCATCCGGTGCAGGCCGGTCGTCCGCACCTGCGAAGCCAACACCTCTACCTCTCCCAGCAGAGAGCGGAAAAGGTCGATGGCGTGGATGGCCTGCGACAACAGCACGCCGCCCCCGTCCCGCGCGAAGCTGCCGCGGCCGCCGGTGTCGTAGTAGGCCTGCGGCCGCCACCACGGAACCCGAAGACTGGCCGCCTCCACCGTGCCGATGGCGCCGGAAGCCAGCAGTTGGCGCAGCCGCAGGCTGGCCGGCCGGAAACGGTGCTGCAGGACGACGCCGAGGCGCAGGCCGGCCCCGCGGGCCAGCGTGACCAGCTTCTCGGCGCGCGCCAGCGTCGTTTCGAGCGGCTTTTCGACGAGCACGTGCTTGCCGGCGGCAAGGGCCAGCTCGGCCACCGCCAGATGCGCGTTGGCCGGCGTCAGCACCATTACCGCCTGAACCTCGGGATCGGCAATCGCGGCCGCAATATCGGTCGTCACGGGAAAGGAAAACTGGTCGGCAAAGGCTTCTGCCGTCGCCTGGCTGCGGCTGGCCGCCCATTTCACCTCGATCCTGCCCGCAAGATCGACGAGGCTCTTCGCATGCGGCAACGCCGCCGGACCCAAGCCGATCATGGCGACACGTAGCCTGCTCATCGCGCGTTCCTTTCCTGCCCCGTCACGACGACCGCCGCCGCCTGCGCCTCGAGCGCCAGCCGGCAGACCGTGAAGACATGCTCCTGCGTCATCGCCGTTTCGGTACGCTCGCGCACATCGGCAAGCAGGCGCTCGAAATAGGATATCTTTTCACCCGACGCATCGAAATGGCGCGTGCCTTGGCCATCGACGAGAAATACGTGGTCCGTGCCAGGTTTGCCGGCTATGTCGACATATTTCCTAAGCTCGATCGTGCCCTTGGTGCCGAGCAGGACGAGCCGTCCATCCCCCCAGGTCGGCAGCCCGTCGGCGGTGAACCAGTCGACGCGGATATAGCCGCTCGCTTTGTCTCCCCGCAGGAGGATGTCGCCGAAATCCTGGAATGCCGGAATGTCAGGAGCGCCAAAATGGCCGACCGCACTTGAAACGACATTCGCGTCGGCGCAGCCAGTATAGAACAGGAACTGATCAATTTGGTGCGAGGCGATATCGACCAGGATGCCGCCGTAATTCACGGGATCGAAAAACCACGCCGGGCGTAGCGCACGGTTGAGCCGGTGCGGCCCCAGGCCCGTCACATGGATGACCTCGCCGATGGCGCCGTCCATCGCCAGTTGCGTCGCCAGCGTCGAGGCTCGGGTCAGGAGGCGCTCCGAAAAGCAGATCGAAAAGATGCGTCCCGTCTCACGCACGGTCTGCCGCACGGCGGCAAGCTGCTCGAACGTGGTCAGGCCGGGCTTGTCCGCAAGCACGTCCTTGCCATGCCACATGGCCTCGACGGCAATGGCGGCCCGGTCGGAGGGGACAGCCGCGGTAACGACGAGGTCGATGGCGGGATCCTCGATCAGGCGCCGTCGTTCGACCGGCGCGATCCGTGGAAAACGCTCGGCGATGCCGGCGGCAACCTTGGGATCGGTCGTCGCGGGATCGTAGCCGGCGCACTCGGCGCCGGCATCCAGAAGCCCACCGATCAGGTCATAGACGTGACGATGATCGATGCCGATCACGGCAAATCGCATTGGTCCGCTATTTCATCTTGTTGGCACCGACCTCGCGGTCCCATTTCTCGAAGGCGGCGACCAGTGCTTCCGGCTTTAACGGCGCTTCGACCGGGAACTTCCTGATCAGCTCTTCATATTGTGGGCGGCCGAACTCTGCGATGGCGTCCTGGCTTTCCTGCGGCGCGGCGCTGAGTGGTACCCCCTTGACCGCCGGACCGGGATAGAAATAGCCCTTGTCGTAGGTATAGGCCTGCTGCGCGGGTTCGAGCATGAAGGCCATGAGCTTGACCAGAACCGCGACCTTTTCCTCCGCGACGCCCTTGGGAATGCACATGAACTGCGTATCGGGCACCCAATGCGTGCCTTCGAGCGCAAACGTCTCGATCTCCTTCGGCACGATGCCCAACACACGCGGGTTGATGTCCCAGCCGAAGGTGGAAACGATCATGTCGCGGGTGCCCTCGGCCAGCTCCTTCATCGTCACCGTGGTGCCGGAGGGATAGTAATCGATGCCTTCATCCAGCGCCTTCAGATAGGCCCAGGTCTTCTCCCAGCCATTGATGGGATCGGAAGGATTCTTGTCGCCGAGGATGTAGGGCATGGCCATCAGGAAGGTCCAGCCCGGTCCCGAATTGACCGGCCGCGCATAGCAGAATTTGCCGGGATTGGCCTTCACCCACGCCAGCAGTTCGTCGGTGTTCCTGGGGATGGTCTTGACCCTGTCCGGCGCATATTCGAAGAGTGGGCCCGATGGCGAATAGACGACGGCGACGCCTTCGTTCTGGCCGAAGTTCTTCTGCATCATCAAGGCGCTGTCGAGATAGACGTCCTCAGCCTTGGGCAGCACAGTGGGGTATTTCGTCCACACGTCGATCCACAGGCCCTGGGTGATGCCGTCCGACATGGCACCCGGACCCGTCAGCACCAGGTCGATGTCGACCCGGTTGGCCGCCTGCTGCGCGGCGAGCTTGGCCGGCAGTTCGGGGGACGGCGCGCGCGAGAACGTGATCTTGGAGACGAGCCCCGGATTTTCCTTGCCGAATTTCTCGATTGCCGCCTGGGTAAGCTGCAGATTGCCCGCGACATCAATGATGTTGAGCGCCACCGGCGAAGTGGGCAGAGCAAGCTCGTCGGCGAATGACCTGCCAAAGGGCAGCGCTGCAAACCCAGCCAATCCGCCAAGCGCCTGGCGGCGTGAAATCGTGAACATCGTCGTCCTCCTCATTTATCTCCTTGAAAGAGCGGCATCTCCGCACTTTCATCCCGGCTCTCCCAGACGAATGATATATTAGTCTATTAGTATCGAATGCAACACAAATGACGCCCCGCTGCGCTGAAGGTCCCGTCGCGGACAGGCCGCGTCAGGCCGGTGCCTGGCATGCTGCACTATCCTAGCGCCAGCCCCTCGACGCGGCCGGCCTTTGGCGAAGCATCAGGATTTCTTTGCGCCGACCAATTCGTCCCACTTTCGGAAGGCGGCGATCATCTTTTCCGGCGGCAGCGGCAGTTCGATCGGGTTGTCGGCGATGAGGCTGGCATACTCGTCCCTGCCGAAACGTTTGACGATGTCCTGGCTGTGCTGCGGCGCCATGGAGACAGGCACGTTCTTCACCGCCGGGCCGGGGTAGAGATAGCCCTCATCGTAGGAATAAGCCTGCGCTTCGCGCGTAAGCAAAAATGCCATCAGATCAAGCACCACGGCGAGCTTGTCGTCGGAAATGCCTTTCGGAACGCACATGAAAAAGGCGTCCGAAACCCAATGGAAGCCCTTGAGCGTGCCGATCCTTGCCGATTCCGGCACGATGCCGAGGGCGCGCGGATTGATGTCCCATCCCGTGGTCGAAATGATGATGTCGCGGCTACCTTCCCCGAATTCCTTCATGGTGACGCCGGTGCCCGCGGGATAATAGTCGATATACTGGCCGATCTCTGCCAGATAGGCCCAGGTCTTCTCCCAGCCGTCGACGGGATCCTGCGGATCCTTGTCGCCGAGCAGGTAGGGGAGACCCATCATGAATGTACGGCCGGGGCCGGAATTGGTGGGCCGCGCATACATGAAGCGGCCCGGATGGGCCTTGGCCCAGGCTAGCAGCTCCTCGACCGAGCCGGGAACCTCCTTCACCCGCTCAGGGGCGTATTCGATCAGCGGGCCGGAAGGATAGTAGTTGACGACAACGCCATATCCCGCGCCCTGCTTCTTGTGCAGGGCCAGTGCGGCCGGTTCGTAATTGTCCTCGATTTTGGGAAACTTGTCGTTGAAATCAGGCAGAATCTTGATCCATGTGCCGTTGGCTAGGCCTGCCGCCAGACCGTCGGAGCCGGTCAGCACCATGTCGATATCGACGCGGTTGGCTTCTTGCTGCGCGCGCAGCTTTCCGGCAAGCTCGGTCACCGGCGCCTTGGTGAAGACGATCCGTTCGGTGCGCTCGGGATATTTCTTGGCGTAGTTTTCGAAGGCCGGCTGCGAAAGCGCCAGCGCGCCGCCCACGTCCATCACCGAAATGACGACCGGCGATGCCGCCAATTTGGGTGATTGCGCCCAGGCCCGCGTCGTGTCGGCGAGGAATGTACCGCCAATGCCGCCAAGGATGGTGCGGCGATTCACCTTGAGTTCACGAGCAGTCATGGTTGTCTTCCTTCCCATTTTGTCGTTTGCCGGTCGTATTCGCGTTCTTCTTCTCCGACGCGCGCATGGGTGATGGTCATGTCGGGCGCCCACTCGATCTCGCTGGCGGGCACGCGAAGGCCATGCGCGTCCAGCGCCGGCTGCAGCAGCGCCATCACATTTGCCGAGGCCATATCGACAGCCTGTGCGAAACCGGCGATGCCCCAGCGCACCAGGTTGCGCACGGCGTCGTCCAGTCGCAGCGCCGACCCGGCGAGCCCGACGCCGCCAGGAACGCGGACCGAGCCATCGGCGCGGCTCTCGACCCGCATTCCGGCAAATTCGTAAGATCCGTGCGGCGCACCGGCCGCCGAAACGGCATCGGTAACCAGGACCGACCGGTCCAGCCCTTTTGCCCGGACCAGCGATTTCAACGCGCCTGGCGGAACGTGAATCCCGTCGGCGATGAATGTCGCGGCGAGACGGTCTTCGGCCAGTTGGGCAAACAGGGTATTGTCGAGTTTCGGCAAGGTTTGCGGCAGCCCGTTGCCGAGATGGGTGGAAAGGACAGCGCCAGCCGCCGCGGCCTGCGCCACGAGCTCAAAACCGCAAGCCGAGTGGCCGATCGAAACAAGAATGTTGTGCCGGTTCATGGCCCGTATGAAAGCAATGCCACCTTCCACTTCGGGAGCCAGCGTCGTCAAAAGGATCGGGCGCTTGAGCAGCGACTGCAGACGCTCAATGAGCGCAGGATCCGCAGCGGTCATCGCCGAGGCGGGATGGCATCCGGAATAACCCGGGGCGGGATTGAGGAACGGACCTTCCAGATGATAGCCGGGGCACATGAGGGGACCGAGGCGGCTTTCGGAGACAGCCTTGTCGAGAGCGCTGAACCGCGCCGACAATTCGTCCGGCCTTGCCGTGATGATCGTCGGCAGGCACGCTGTCACGCCGCACGCCAGGAGGGCCTCCAGCGCTTCGTCGAGTTCCGCCGCCGTCAGGGTCCCCGAGTTGAAATCGACGCCGGCGAAGCCATTGACCTGCATGTCGACCAGACCGGGAGTAATCATGTTGCGGCCGATCGCCAAGATTCCTTACGCGGAGAGTACACGGCTTGATACCGCTTGCAAGCCATTTTTGAATAATGTTATCCAAAAATGCGAAAGGAAAAGAATCCGGGCATGTTGACGCTCTACACCGCGGATTTCGAGGACGCCCGCCAACGCGACTGCGCACGCGTCATCGCCAGCCTGCACGAAGGCGGCGGCAAATCCCGCGCCGCACTTGCCGCCGAGTTGGACATGACCTCGATGGCGATCTCGCGCGCCATCGCCGACCTCGTCGGCAGGGGCATCATCGAGCAAAGCGTCGGCCAGGTGAGCGGCCGTGGCCGCCCACCGGCGCAAATCGTTTTGAACCCCGGTTGCGCGGGCGCGACCGTCCTTCTTGTTTCCAGCCAGGAACTGGTTGGCGTCCTTGTCGATTTCCGCGGAAGTGTCCTCGCCCGGCAAACCGCCCATGTTCCGTCCGACGCCGATTCGGCCCGCATGACCGCGACGATGCGTGACCTTGTCGCCGGTCTGCTCGGCAGCTGCCCGTCTGGCATGCGTCATGTCGGAACGTCCGTTGCCGTTTCCGGCATCGTGGACGTGAAGACCCGGACGTGGATATTGACCTCGCGATGGCCGAACGTTCGCGATTTCGACGTCGGCAAGGCGCTCGATGGCATCACGCCGCGCGTGTTCCTGTTTCGCCAACTGGATGTCGAATTGAGCGCCCGATACGCCGTGCCGGGCATGGAACGACTGGAAGGCGCCTTCATTCTTCATTGGGGTTGGGGCATCGGCCTGGCCTATCGCGGCAGCGACGATGCGCCGATGCGCCAGGGCGGCCCCTTCGGCGAAATCGGCCATTGGCGTTTCAACGTGCTCAAGGATCGCCCCTGCGGATGCGGCAACCGGGGCTGTCTCGAAACAGCAGCTTCGCTGTCAGCCCTGTTGCCGGTCATACGGGAGATATATCCGTGGGCTTCAGGGGAGGAGGAACTCCTCTCCAGCCAAATCGAGACGATGGAGCTGACGGATATTCCCGAAATCCGGGTCGCCGTCGATCTTATGGCGCGCGCGCTGGGTAACGCCTGCAGGCTGCTTTTCCCCGAGAAGGTGTTCATCACCGGCCCGTTTACCTGCAATGCCGGACTCTACGAACTTCTACGCTCCCGCTTCGAGGCGGAAGGATTGATCGGCACCTTGCGCCTGCCGACCCTGATCTCCGATCGCTCCAGCCTGGACTACGTCGTCCAAGGCGCCGCGCAACCGCTTCATGAAATCGCCGTTTGCGTGCTGCTCGGCACGCCGCAGGGGAAACCGAATGGCGCAGGGCGGAGCCGGCGGAATGGAAAGCGGCAAAGGCCGATGCCCTGACGCGAAGCATCTGAATGATTGACGCTGCGGGTTCAGAGATCCGGGAGCAATCTCGATGCCCCACACCTCTCACGTCCTGTGGAGAATGCTGCGACGCCGCTCGGGCGAAGCTCACTGCCTCGCGGAGGTTTTCGAGCCGGTTCTCACTAACGAGCCGCACAGCGAACAGCCGCATTTAGCATGTCGCCAGCGTTTTCTTCTTTAGGCCAGGAGCGCATTCCCGCGCCGTTCCATCTCTGCCGGATCGAGGTCCCCCCTCCACGACAGGAGCACCCAGACGTGGCCGAAGGGATCGCGCACGGTGGCGGAACTGGCGCCATAGAACATATTCGTGGGTGGCTGGATCTCTTCCGCGCCAGCCTTGACCGCGCGCCGCAGCAAGGTCGCGTTATCATCAGTGAAGATGTGAAGGCCAGCTGTGCAGCGACCAAGTGTCCGCGGCTCGCCGTATAGTCTCTCGTCCGGATCCCCGATCATGATCACGGCTCCGCAGATCAAAATCTCGGCGTGCATGATTTTGCCGCCTGGGTGGGCAATTCGGAACAATTCCATCGCTCCGAATGCCCGCTCGTAGAACGCGATCCCATCCGACGCCCCGTCGACGTAGATATGAGGGACAATCGCATTTCGATATCTCTCCGGTCGTTCAGTCATCTCGGTGTCCTCGCGCCAAATATCAGAGCGCTCGTTTGCGGTGCACAAGCCGGCGAAACACTCTTTACAAGACCCGGCGGAAGGCTCGCCTCAGTTCGCCCACCGCACCGCCGGAGACCATCAACCGTGCGTCGACCCGATCCGTTCCGGGTTCCACGCGATCATCTGCTCGATTGCCGCCGAAGCCGGCGCCGGCTCGACTTGAAATTCCTCGAAAATCGAACGGTGCCTCTCTTTTCCAACACGGCAGGTCGGCAAAAATCCAGGCCGACTCCAACCTGGAGACTGTCCTGATATTTCCGGCGATCAGCGGCTGGCGCCAGAAGGCGATACGGTCCTGCAAGCGATGGCCTGGATAGTCGCCGGCATGAAGCACGGATGGCCGAAGGCGGTCGGAAGTCGAACGCCGTCCGCGGCTGCTCGCCCCTAGACGCCGAGATGATGCTGCAGCAGCCCCGGCTGTGTCTTGAGCTCGGCGGCCGGGCCCTCGTGGGCGATATGGCCGTTATTGATGATATAAACGCGGCTCGCGAGCGCCAGCGTCGCGGCGATGTTCTGTTCCACCAGCACGATTGTCTGCCCTGCCTGGGCCAGTTCGCGGCAGGCGCGCACCAGATCGTGCACAATGACTGGAGCAAGTCCTTCGAAGGGTTCATCAAGCAGAAGGATCTTCGGGTTGCGCACCAATGCACGGGCTATGGCCAACATCTGCTGTTCGCCACCCGAGAGATCCGTGCCCCGGCTGGTGCGCCGTTCCTTCAGCCGTGGGAACATCGTGTAGATACGTTCCAGCGGCCAGCGGTCGTCGGCGGTCAATCCGGCCAGAATGATGTTTTCCTCGACGCTCAGGCTGCCGAAGATGCGCCGATTCTCGTGCACGAGCTGCATGCCTTCCCGAGCGATGCTGTGCGCCTTCCTGCCAACCAGCTCAACCCCGTCGAGCTCAACCGAGCCGGCTCGTGGCGTCACCACGCCCATCAGGCTCTTCAGCGTCGTCGACTTGCCCGCGCCGTTGCGCCCGAGCAGCGCCACGACCTCGTTTTTCTCGACCCTCAATGAGACGTCGAACAGAATGTGACTGTCGCCATAATAGCTGTTCAACGCCCTGACTTCGAGCAGGCTCATGCCACCTCTCCATGTACCCCGCCGAGGTAGGCTTCCTGCACCTTTGCGTTGGTCTTGATCTCAGCGGGCATGCCTTCGACCAGTACCCTGCCCTCCTGCAGGACGGTCACTTTCTCGACCAGCTCGAAGAGCGAATCCATGTCGTGGTCGATGATGATCATCGTGCGTCCACGCGCGATTGACTTGAGCAGCGCCACGGTCTCGACGCGCTCGCGCGGGCTCATGCCGGCAAGCGGCTCGTCAAGCAGGAGCAGGCTCGGCGACGTCGCCAGCGCAAGGCCGATTTCCAGCCGCCGCTTCTCGCCATAGGCCAGTTCCGAAACGGGCCGATCGAGCCGCGCCGTAAGGTTCACCAGCGCCGCCGTTCGCTCGACCTGCTCATTGAGACCGGGAACGCTGTGGATACTCTTGAACAGGTCAAGCCGGAACTTTCCACGCGCCTCGCCCAGCGCGGCAATCATCAGGTTCCGCCGCACCGTCAGGCGGTCGAACAGCTGGTTGATCTGGTAGCTCTTGGTGAGCCCGAGCTGGCACACCTCGGACACGCCCATGCCCGTAATGTCGCGGCCGGCCAGCATGATGCGGCCGGAGGTCGGCGCGATCTCGCAGGTGAGCATCTTGAAGAACGTGGTCTTGCCCGCGCCGTTGGGTCCAATGATGCCCCGTATCTCCCCATGATCGACACTGAAGTCGATGTTGCTGTTGGCTGTGATGCCGCCATAGCGTTTGGTTAGGCCCTGCACCTGCAGGATCGGTCCGGATGCTGGCGCAGTGCCATGCCGGCGCGCCGGCATCGGTTCGACGACCGTCACGACGTGCGGCGCACTCTCGACCGCGGTATTGGCCCGTTCGATGCGCTTGCGGCCGCCGGTCAACCCATAGAGATCGACGATCGCACCGACGATGCCGCGCCGCAGGAAGCAGACCAGCAGCACGAAAACGATGCCGAGCACCAACTTCCATGTGGCGCCGAGATGCAATGTGTTCTGGAAAAAGTCGCTCAGATACAGCCACACCGTCGCGCCCACCAGCGGCCCGAACAGTGTGCCAGCACCGCCGATCGCCGTCTGCATCACGACCTGGCCGGACGTGTCGAACATGAAAGCGTCCGGCGGCATGAAGCCCTGCATGACGCCCAACAGGCCGCCGGCAAAGCCGGCATAGATCGCCGCAATCACGAAGGCCGTGAGCTTGTAGCCGTGTATGTCGTGGCCAAGCGCCGCGGCGCGGAGCGGATTGTCGCGGATTGCCGAAAGGATCGCGCCAACCGGCGAGCGTACGATGCGAAGTGCGACGACAATGCCCACGAAATACCAGAACGCCAGGAAGGTATACATCGTCCAGTCGGTGTTGAATTCGAGTACCGTGAAGCCGAGGTTGACGACCGGGGTTGGCACGCCAGGCAAGCCGTTCTCGCCGCCTGTGAATGCCGAGAGCGGATTGAACTCGACAAAGAAGAAGACTTCGGCGATCGCCACCGTGATCATGGCGAAATAGATGCCGGTGCGTCTCAGGGCGATCAGGCCGATCACATAGCCGACGACACCCGACACGACGGCGCCCATGACGATGGCAGCCATGACATAGGAGAAGCCGGTTTCAGTCAGGAGATAGGCGGCGAACATCCCGCCAGTACCGTAGAAGGCCGACTGGCCGAAGGACAGCAATCCCGTGTAGCCGAACAGGATGTCGAAGCCGATCCCGAACAGGCCCCATATAAGGATACGATTGATCGTGCTGGGCGAAAAGCCGAGATGGGGCAGCACGAACGGCGCCAGGACGAGCGCCAGCGCCGTCAGAAGCTCGACAAGGAAGGGATGTTTGATGTTCATGGCGACCGCATCTACTCGCGCCCTGCCGTGCCGAGCAGCCCGTGCGGGCGAAGCACCAGCACCAGAGTCATCGCCACGAACAGCATGACATAGGAATAACCGGGATTGAACATCGAGGTGATGCTGATGATTTCGCCGGCGATGAGGCCGCCGAGGATCGCGCCCGGAAAGGAACCGACGCCGCCGATCACCACGACCACGAAGGTCTGGACCAGTATGGCTTCCCCGACATCGGGCGCGATCGACACCACGGGTGCATTGACAATGCCGGCGAAGCCGGCCGCCATGGCTCCGATGCCGAAGACGAGCATGAAGATCTTGTAGACGTCGATTCCAAGCGAATCGACCATTACCGAATCCTCGATGCCTGCTCGCACGATCATCCCGATGCGGGTGCGATAGAGCACGACATAGAGCATCAGCAGAGCCAGGGCGACGATGCCGAGGAGCGCCAATCGGTAGGTGGGATAGACCATGAAGCCCAGATGGGTGATGCCGACCAGCGAGGCGGGCGGCGGCACCGTGCGCGAGAGGCTGCCGAAGAAGAAGCGGATCGTCTCGACGAAAACGATGCCGAGCCCGAACGTAACGAGAAGCTGGTCCTCAAGCGGCCGCATGTAGAAATGGCGAATGATCAGCCGCTCGATCAACACGCCGATGATCATCACGAACAGCGATCCGGCCGCCACCGCGGCGAGGAATGAACCTGTGTAGGTGTAGGCGAGCCAGCCGGCATAGCCTCCGAGCATGAACATCGCGCCATGGGCAAGGTTCAGGACGCCGAGCGTCCCGTAGATGATGGTCAGCCCGGAGGAGATCAGCGCCAGAAGCGCGCCGAGCACGAGCCCATTGAAGCACTGCGAGATGAAATTTGCCCAGTTGATCACTCTGTGCCCACCTTAATCATGAAAAATATGCCCTGCCCTCGCGCCAGCAAGGGTTTGGTTGACAAGTCGCGAACAATCGACATTCCACCGACCGCCGGGAGACGAACCGTCTGAGTCCAGCCAGAGCCAGTCCCGGTGCGAGCGCCTTCTCCACCCGTGGCGGGCGGAGAAGGCGCTGCGGGATATCAGGTGTAGCTGCCCAGGTTGCAGCCGAACTCGTCAGGCTTCTGCATCAGCGGCGCGCCATCGACCACCTCGACCACGTTCCAGTAGTCGTCGTCGCTCTTCATGTCCTTGGGGTCCTTACCCTGGACGAGTACGACCGGTCGCACGCACTGATGGTCTTCCGGCCGATAGTGAACGTCGCCGACGAGTGAAGGGATGGTCTCACCCTTCTCGTATTGCTTGATGACGTCCGGCGGATAGAAGCTACCGGCCTGCGACACCATGCGCGCCCAATGAGCGAAGCTGACATAGGCATTTTCGGCGCCCCATTCCGGCCGATAACCGAACTTTTTCTGGAACGCGTCCACGAACTGCTTGGCGAGCGGATACTTGTCCTGCAGGGTCCACCAGAAATCGGTAGCGGCAAAAACGCCGGCTGTCAGTTCGGGGCCTACTTCCTTGGCAAGGAAGGGGATCTGGTAGGGGATGACCATCTTCATGCTCGGAGTCAGGCCGAACTGCTTGGCCTGCTGGATCGACAGCACCGCGTCGCGGCCCCAGTTGACGTTGACAATGAATTCGGCGCCCGAATTGGCGATGTTGGTCAGATACTGGCTGAAATCCTGGGTGCCTAGCGGCGAGACCTGGTCCGTCACCATCTCCCATCCACCCTGAGAGGTCAGGTAGTCGTTCACCGACTTGGTGACGGTGTGACCGTAAGTGTAGTCCGGCGTCATGAATGCCGCCTTCTTTCCCTTTCCGTAGGTCTTCAGAAGGATCGGGCCGATCGCGTTGGCTGCGGTCTGGCCGTAGAAGTTCTGGCGGAAGCCGTAGCGGACACAGTCCTTGCCTGTTGTGTCGTTTGAGCCGGAGATGCCCGCGACGTAGAGGATCTTCTCGCGCTGCGCGAATTTGTTGAGCGCAACCGCGACCGCCGATGAAGTCGAGCCAGTCATCAGGATGATGTTGTTTTGGTGGATGAAATTCTGCTCGAGCTCGACGGCCTGGTTCGGCTTGGCCGCGCTGTCGGCGGACAACAGCTCGACCTTCTTGCCGAGCAACCCCTTGTCGACTTTCGGCGCCAACGCCTTCATCAACTCATGGCCGTTGTTGATGTGGTCGACCGCCAGCTGCCAGCCCTTAAGTTCATCAGCACCCTGCACGGCATAGGCACCGGTGAGGGGCACCGCGGCTCCGATGTAGACGGTGTCGCCCGCCGACCCGGCCGGCCAGGTGCCTATCGCGGGCTTGTCGTCGGCTGCAAAAGCCGCAAAGCTGGATAAGGGCAGAACGGCACTACTGAGAAGACCTGCGCCCGCGTGCAGCATGGTGCGGCGGGATATATTGGAAGTATTTTGATCGTCGAGCGGCATCAGCTGTTCCTCCTTAGCGTGGAGCCGTCGGACGGCTCTCATTTGTTGTTCCCGCAAACCGGTTTTTTCCAGCGAAACGCTGAAAATGGCCTATTTGCATGGGCATTCGCAGTGGCGTAGGCCTGCCAGTCAATACAACTTTCGTTTGATAATTCTGTTCATTGATCTGGATTAATAAGCATAGGAAAGTTTCGTTGAAGGTCATGAACATTTGGAGCATGGCATGCCGCTGACCGGCCACCCGATCGTGACCCGACTGACACGTGCAATGAAGCTGGATTCGCTAGACATCAAACGTCTTGAGGCAATCTTCGAGCGCGATCTTACCATTCGGAAACGGGAGGAACTCGTCGTTCACGGCTCCGAGTTCCGAAACCTGTGCTTTGTTAAAGACGGCTACGCGATCCGCTACAGGTTGCTGCGCAGCGGCAGGCGGCAAATCCTGAAGCTCATCCTGCCCGGTGATGTCATTGGATTCCCGGTCAGCTTTTTCGATCGATCCACTTGTTCGGTCGTTGCCGTGAGCGAACTGACCTACGCCGTCTGCTCGTTCGACGCGTACATTCGTCTCTGCTACGAGCAGCCCCAATTCGGTCTGGTGTTAAGTTGGCTCGCCGCCCAAGAGGCAGCGACTTATGCGGAACACATCGTCAATCTAGGTCGGCGCACTCCGATTGAAAGGTTGGCGCACCTTTTGCTGGAGATTCACGCGCGTCTCCTGGAAGTCGAACGCGCCGACGAAGCAAGTTTCGATCTGCCGTTTTCACAGGAAATCATGGCGGACGCGCTCGGGTTGAGCGTGCCCCATCTCAATCGCATCATTCAGCAATTGCGCGCCGAACAGCTTATCACCAGCAACGCGCGCTTCATCGACTTGACTGATCTTGCGGGCCTTCGAAGACTGGCTCAGTACCAGCCGATGTCCCTCGTTCCGATCCCGGTGCTGAAGCAGCGGGAATGAAAAGCGTCCCGTCGATCATATTAGCACCCTGCGTGAATTCCTTCACATACAAATCTCACCCGCGGCGTACAAGAGATGACAGAGCAGGCAATTTAGTCTCTCTTTCGGACAGATCATAAAGAAAATAGCAAAGATCAAGCCCGAAGAGGAAGTTGGTTTTTAAACTAAGCCAATTTCGTTCTCATCACGAATTTTGTGATGCCATCAACCAAAGGGAGAGAAACATGTATAAGATCATTACAGCTGCGTCTGCATTCTTCATCCTCACGGTGCCTTCGTTCGCGATCGACTCGACCTTCGTCCACAGTCTGCGAGCCGACAATGGTGACTTCGAAGCCCCGGGTGACTTGAAGGGTCAACATTCATTGGCTTCAGAAGAAGCGGTGTATGGCTTCCCGACCGGGTCGATCGGATTGCCTGGTGGCGCTTCGAACTCCAAGTGCATGGGGGTCAGCCCACACCAGTACGATCCTGTCAGCCCGGACTGCCGGAATTGATCCAGATAAGAGCGGTGGCTAGCGCCACCGCTCTGCCTCCTTGAGCGGGTACCGACTGACCGACGGACTATTAAGAAAAGCCCGACCATAGATCGCGCGACAGCCGTGGCAGGTCCAATCGCCTGGGACGGCGTCAGGATGCTGAACGGAGGTTCCCAGTTCGTCACCACGACAGGTGGAGGACTATCCCTTCATGCCGATCCGGTCTTCGTTGCGCAATCTAATTTCGCGGCTCTGATGCACGCGCGCCGATTGCGAATGGCGACATCAGTCATCGTCCTGTGACTCGGCGATGTGACGAAGCGCACCGGCGTTCCTTATGCGCAGGCCACCACGCTTGATTGCGATGATCGAACGGTTGCGCCAATCGTTAAGTGTCTTGTTGACGGACTCGCGCGTGGCGCCCAGGAACTCCCCCAGTTCGGACTGGGAGATCGGTATCCAACCTGAGCCATCCGCCATAACGCCGGCCAAAAAGACCAGTCGTTTTGCCAGCCTGGCCTCAATGCCGAAGAAAGCCTGATCGCCAAGTTCGCCGCTGACCCAACGCAGCCGTGCGCACAAAAGCTCAATCATGGCGCGTGCCAGAGGTGGGTTTTTTTCGATGCGATCGAAGAGCTGCTTCCGACCGAGCGAGGCCAGATCGCAAACGGTCAGGCAAGTGGCGGTTGCGGTGCGCGGGCGCCCGTCGAGCGCGCCGATCTCTCCGACCAAGCTGTGCGAAAGCTCGATATTGGCCACCAGCTTCCGGCCTCCCGGCGAATACATCGAGATCTCCACCGTCCCGCTCATCACCCCGTAAATACGATCGGATGGATCTTCCTGGACGAAGAGAATCTGGCCCGCCGCGTGGCGTTCAACCTTGCAGCCGCCGAAAAGAAGATCGAACAGGCGCGGATCGATCCGTGCAAGGCGCGGGAGATCATTTCTTTCGTTCGCGCCGCCAAAAGCCATGTCGCCCCCAAGTTGCCGATCGGATAACTCCAACGCAGGAGAGTATCTTAGATCTTGTCTTGCCGGCGCCTCAGCTCGGCCGCAATGATCGACTGATCCCTGCGTAACGAGAGGCGCCGCGCAGCCGCGAGTGCTTGCCGCCAAGTAGAGACGGCGCGGTCACCGCGCCCGTCCAGCCAATGGGCCACGCCGACCCACAGCCCATACTGAGCAGTGCCGACAGGAAACGCGCGGCGGTAACGCTTGAGCTCATGCAGCGCTTGGCGCTCCCAGTGGCGCCACTGGTCGTACTCGCGCGAGAGGCCTACCTCCCTGCCGCGCAGAAGCACTTCGCACACGCCGGCAATGCCGGGCAGTGTGCTGTGCACAGTCGGGCGACGCATCTCGCGCAGCAGGCGTAGCGTCTCGACCACAGCCCGAAGGCTCTCAGCATGGAGCCCGACCCGTGCAAGCGCGAGCGCAAGCGACCCTTTGGCGGAGACCAAGTCGGCGAGATCGGCGGATCCGACCATAGCGGACGTGGTCAGCCGAAGGATGTCGACCGCTTCACGGGGGCTATCCGTGTGGAGCACACACAACGACTTGCATCGGAGCGCCCAAATCTCTTGCTGGAGGTTTCCGCTGTTCTGCGCGCGGGAGAGCAGCGCCTGGGCGGTGTACTCCAGCGCACCCGATTCACCGCGGTAGTACATTGACCAGAAGCGCATGGCCTGGGCGTTGCACCAACTTAGTTGATCGCCCGCCTTTAGACACAGCTCTTGAGACTGATCCAGACGACGATCTACCATCAGCCAGTCGCAGCGGCCGATGCGCCAGAGCGCATCGAGATTACACAGGTGGGCATGGACCGCTGGATCGGCGAGCGCAGTCACCACCCGTTCTGCCCTTGCCATGAAGTAGTTGCAAGCGCGCCGGCGCCCCAGAATTCCCAGCCCGCATGCCAGTTGGGCGGACGCGATCACCATCTCCATGGTGAGCCCCGTGCGCTCCGCATGGGCGACAGCCGCGACGGTGTGGGAAAACGCTCGCGAAAAGCGAAGCTCGAAATAGTCCACGACCGCCGCCTGGTTAAGGCAGCGAGCTAGTTCTCGCTCCCAGGAGTCCAGCACACCACCCTGAGTTGACCATAGCGAAGGAGGGAACACTTGTTGGAACGCGAGCCGCATTCCACCCCCAAGCAGCCGCATCAAAAGGGCTGCCGAGGAACGTGGAACCGGCGTGCCCGCCAAGGTGAGGGCGCGCCTCACCGAAATGCCCTGAGCATGGAGGTCGCCACGACTGTAATGGGCCTCGCCGAGCTGCCTGCGCCAACGCACCGACTGAAGTCTTTGCTCAGCACTCCAAGGCTGCTTCGACTCGTATCTCAAGCAGATTTCCAGAAACGCCTCGACCTCTCGAAACGCACCGACCTGCAGCGCCTTGATTGCTGCCAAATTGGCATATCCAACTGCCTTGAAATTGTTTCCGGCGGCCTCAAAATGCTGAACGAGGGCCGCGACATCCGCGCCCATGGCGGCCGACTGGCTCGACTCGATCCAAGCGGCCAGAGCTGCATGAAGTCGCTGTCGCACTTCACTGGGAATTGAGCCATAAACGACGTCTCGGATTTGATCATGACGGAACTCGTAGTTCCCTGATCCAGTGCCCTGACGCACGAGATGCGCCGCCACGAGCGACTCGACAGCTGCACCCACACCGTCGTGATCCAACTCGCCCTCGAGCAACGTCGCCAGGGCCTCGCCGGTAAATGAACGCCCGATCACGGCCGCAGCCCTGAGAACGTGCTGGACTGAGGTCTCCAATCGATCAACGCGCTCCCGAATGACCCGATCGACACCTTCGAAATATCGAAGGCTCTCGAGCGGGCGGATCGGACACCACAAACCATCGCGTATGGCGATGAGCCCCTGGCTCTTTAATGTCAGCGCTATCTCCTCGGCGAAAAACGGATTGCCACCGGCTAAGGCCGAGACCCGGCGCGCCAGTTCGCCATGTGGGGGCACATCCCCGAGCGTGCGGGCGACCAGTTCGCAAATCGACGCCTCGCTGAGTTCCTCAAGATCCAGGATACGACACAGGCGCGCGGGATCGTCAGGTTCCGTTCCGGATGTATTCCTTCTTGTGGCCTCGGCTCGCCTTCGTAGGTTTTTTAACTCCTCCGGAACTTCGTCCGAGCGTACGCACAGGACCAGAAGCAACGAGGACAGAGATGAGAGAACCCACTCGACGAGGCGCCACGATGCCGAATCCAGCCACTGACTGTCCTCCAGGACCAATGCCAACGGGCGCGGTGCCAAGTTATCCATGAGATCACCCAAAAGACGCATGGTGGCATCAGCGCGATGAGGTCCCTCCAGATGTCGCGTCCCGTCGTTTTGGGGAATTTCGATGCTCAGAACATCACCTAGCAAGGGCAGTCGCCCAACGAGCGACGAGTTGCCTTGAACCCGTTGTGTGACGACATCAAGCACCGCAAATCCATCGCTGTCGGACGGTAGGCCGAGAAGGGACACAAGCACCCGCCGCCATGGCAGGAGCGATGTCCGGCGATCGTCACGTTCGGCGCGCGCGGTCAAAACCTCGATTGCGGTTGAGCGCAGTTCGTCCGTGAAAGCTCTGATCAAAGCGGTTTTTCCAATGCCCGACTCACCCAAGACAACGAGCAAACGCCTGCCTCCACGGCGGGTCTCCTCGAACGTACGTTTCAGGAACTCCAGCTCGCTCTGCCGACCAATCAGCGGACTAAGAGGTTGGACCGGGGCGCGCGGATCCATGGGACAAAATACCGTTGCCATGTCCCCAAGTCCGTCCAGTTGCAACGTGCCGTGTTCTTCGAACCAAAACGCCGTCCGGCTGGCTCGCTCTGTTGGTGCATCGCAGAGAACGTTTGCCGATGCCGCCGTCATAAGCCGCGCCGCCCGATTCACGGGCGCGCCGATCACCATCAGCTGGCGCCGGCGTGCGCTTCCGACAACACTAAAAAGCGCATCGCCGGTAGCCACGCCCATCGACGCGGAGAGGCCCAAGCGTTGGGCCGTCAGACGGATCGCGCGAGCAGCATCGACGGCACGGCAAGGATCGTCGCGGTGGAAACTGCCTCGCGCTCCGAACGTCGCAAAGAAAATCAGACCTTTGTCGTCGAAGAGCAACTCGCCGGCCGGCCCACCGCGCGAACGCAGATCCTCCTGGAGGGTCGCGCATAGCAATTGATAGCGCGCAAGCGCCTGAGGTTGACGATGGTCAAGTCCGGCAATTCGCGCGAAAAGGGCGGTGATCGGCCTAATCTCCGCCAGGGCGTCTAAGCGGGCGGTCGTTGGACGATCTTCTTCGGAACGGATGGCAACGGCGCTGTCCGCGGCAACTGAGCGCAAGTCGGCTTCGGACAGCAGGTCCCTGAGCTGCAAAGGCAAAAACCTTGCCAGCCAGCCCGGAGGCGGAGAAGCCAGCGTAGGCCGACTGCGCCGCGATTGAGACGGCTGCGCAAGGGCCAAGTTGGCTTTGTCGGAAAGTACATATTCCCATTGGCGCGCAGCCGCTTGGGACTGAGCGGCCTGCATGATGGCATCTCCGCCTGCAAAGAGAGTCCAGACCGGCTGACCGCCTAAAGCCGCCGCCCAGAGGGCCCCCGCCCCTACTCCAACATGCAGCGCGGGTGCGATTTCAGCTGTTCCGTCCTCCAAACGCTCGTTCTGGCCGCCGCAGATTGCCTTGGCACAGGCTGTCGCCGCTCGCACCGCGCTTTCAAGTCCGCGGACATCCGCCGACCAGTAGGCTAGCAGTTCGTCGCCGGCGAGGTACAAAATCTCGCCTCCACGATTGTATACTTGCTCTACGCATCGCGCGTAGGAGTGACTAAGCAGGCTCGGGATTCTTTCAAGTCCTTCTTGCCCCCGTCGTGCTAGTTGCTCGACCAAGGCCGTGTATCTGGACACATCGACAAACACCACTGCAGCCTGGAATTCGACGGCTACTGGGCCATCCGCTCGAAGTGCGTGAATTCTACCGAGTAATTCCAGCGGCAGAAAACTCTCAAGTAGCTCGCAAGTACCCTCCATGGGTTCCTTCCCGCAGCCGTGCCCATGGTTTCAGGGCAGAGAAAGGCACCGCCGACCGCGCACTTCCTAAAGGGAATGAATATCGCCCCGATAGATTGCGTGACTTCCTGACGTTACACCAAATTTCGTATATGATTGATATCTAAATTAGGGAGGACGCATTGCCGGTACACATCAAGGCAGCGCCGGAGCCGCCACGTGCGACGGCTTGGCTCTCGCACCGACTCGAGACATTGGTCCACGATTTTCCGCAGATCGCCGATACGGAAAGGGCAACTGTCAAGGGCGGATATGACTTTGATGTTGTCATCGTTGGCAGCGGCTATGGCGGCTCGGTGGCTGCCGCCGAACTGAGTAGCTGCAAGGATGTGCAAGGCCAATCTTTAAAAATCTGCGTGCTCGAACGCGGCAAGGAGTACTTGGCCGGAATGTTCCCTTCGCGATTGGCCGATCTGGGTGGCCACATCCGCTTTGCCACCCCCTTTGCGAAACGCCAACGCGGCGTGTTCGATGGTCTTTACGACTTGCGCTGCAGCGACGACGCGGTAGCTCTCGTCGCGTGTGGCTTGGGTGGAGGCTCATTAATCAACGCCGGCGTGATGGAGATGCCGCTGCTGGAGATTTTCCGGGAAGCACGCTGGCCCACCAAAATCCGCAGGGATACGAATCTCGAGGAGACGGGTAAACGGCTGCGCGATTGGCTGGGAGCCAAGCCGATACGTGTCACCAAGCCTTTCCTGGCCAAGTCCGAAGCAATTAGAAATTTGGCTGGTGGCAAAGCACGGCCCGCTCACATAACCGTCGCTTCCGATTGCCACACCAACCACGCCGGGGTCGCGATGAGCAAATGTCGCCGTTGCGGCGACTGCGCCACTGGTTGCAACTACAATGCCAAAGAATCCCTCGACCTGAATTTGTTGCGGCTGGCTCGACAAAGCGGAGTACGAATCGTCACTGGCGCCACCGTCTTGCGCGTTTTGCGCGCGGGCGAAGGATGGCAGTTGGACGTCAATCACACCGACGGCCATCTACGCGATAACCAGCGGAAGCCGTTCGCGCTGCTGGCGAGGCGCGTGATCCTTGCAGCAGGCACATTCGGCTCGACGGAAATTTTGATGCGCTCGCAAATCCGCGGGATAAAGTTCTCCGATCAGCTGGGAAGCAAGTTCTCCGCCAATGGTGACATGCTCGTCGTTGCCCATGATTTGGCGGCACGGGTGAATGGCGTCGCTGATGAAACCGAGGATCCGGCCCCAAACACCAAAAGCGAGGATTGCGGTCGCGCGGTCGGCCCGACAATAACCGCAATGATCGATCTGCGCGACGGCAACGCGGCTACTGACCTGGTAATCCAGGATCTTGCCGTACCGGGACCGCTGCGCCGCCTGTTTGAGGAAAGCGCCACCACATTCGATGTGCTCAATCGCGTCGCCGATGGCGACTGGGCGAAGCATGAGCCGGATCCTTCACGAGTAGACGACGCAGCCGTCAATCCTGCCGCCATCACCAACTCCCTGGTGCTGGCCATGATCGGCCGCGACGACGCGGAGGGAGCACTTGCGCTAGGGCCCTCGATGCAAAACAGCGCCGATGAGATGCAAGGCGATCCTGAAAAAATGCGCGCCGACGGGATGCAAAAGGATGCTGAAAAATTGCGCGCCGACGGGGTGCAAAAGGATGCTGAAAAATTGCTCGCCGACGGGATGCTCACGGTGCGCTGGCCGGAGTTGCGACTGGACCCCCGGCTGGAGAACCATCATGCGCGCCTTGGCAAGTTGCTTCGAGAGTCTGGATTGGGCGGACGGCTGGTGAACAACCTGTTGTGGCGACCTTTGTCCGACAGGCTCGAAGCCGTGTTCGGTCGCCAACGCGGGCCGCTGCTGACGGTGCATCCCCTGGGGGGCTGCGCCATGGGTGACGACGTTCGCCAAGGCGTGACCGATCATTGCGGCCGCGTGTTCGATGCCGCTGCGGTCGGCCTCAGACGCACTCACGAAGGGTTGATCGTGCTCGATGGCTCGGTCGTGCCCACGTCGCTGGGCATCAATCCCGCCTTGACCATAGCCGTTCTGGCATTGCGAGCGATCACCGAGCTCAAGGAGGAATGGCAACTCAGTGGCGGCCGTTTGATCAATGCACCCTTGCCTGGGAACTCTCGTGGCGAAACGCGGCCGATATATTCCACGCCGCGGACGAACCCTGCGCCTACGCCTACCAGCATCGAACTGACCGAACAGGTGCGCGGCAAGGTCCCTCTGGCTATGCGCGGCAACGGTGTGAAACCACACATGGTCGAACTGACGCTAACCACCAAGCCGGTGGTGCTCACCGATCTCTACGCGCTGCAAACGCCCCGTGGACGGTGTTTGCCGATTGCCCATGGTCGGCTGCGCATTCTGCGTGCAGGAAAGGAGTTCGACCCCATTGCAGATCAGGCCTATGAAAGCCATGTTGCGCTCGAGGCGGAGATCTCGGGATCGCTCCACCTGTTCGATCTGGAAAAATCGCGCCCCGTGCCCCGAATGCTGCGCGCTATCCTTGCGTGGGCGCTCAACCGCGGGATGCGCGACTTTGCTTACCGCTTGGTCCGCCAGGGCCAGGAATGGTTGCGTTTCACGCCGCCTAGCGGAGGGGCATCCCATCTCAGACTGCTCGACATTCTGCACCTGTGCTCGCGTGCGGGCGGGGTCCGCCTGATCGAATACGATTTGCACATCGACAAGGTTGTCGAGCCGGAAGATCTCGGCACGGGCGCGAGGTTCGACAGCTCTCTGTTCACGCAGAAGAAAATCAGAGCGGTGAAGCGGCTCACCTATGCGCGCGGCGCCAGCCCTTGGCAGCAATTGATGGAGATGTCGGTCGAAGTTTTCCCGCAGATGAGCAAGACCGTCATTGGCAAGAAGCTACCGTCGCTAGAGCTAAACAAACGATACCTGGCGCGGCAATCGGTGCCTCTGCTGCGGATAGTGGGGCAGCAAGACCGTGTCGCGGCACTGGCAGATCTGGCCTCTTTCATACTCTACGGTTTTCGCGTCGTGCTTCAGATACATGCACTGAGTTTTCGCCGCCCCGACCCGCCATCTGCGCGTGAACCACAACGGTTGCCCGGGGCGGTGCCGGGCTTACCTGCGCCCCAAATCGACTGGTTGACCTTGAAAGGTCAGCTCAGCCCGCCGATCCGCATTCGCCTGGCCCGCTATGACGGCAGTTCCGCAAAGGTGATCGAGAAGGGCGTCCCGAAACGCCCCGTCTTGCTCATCCATGGTTACAGTGCGAGCGGCACCACATTTGCTCATGCTGCCGTACCCGGCAACCTCGCTCAATCGCTGTGTGATGCTGGGCGCGATGTCTGGGTGCTCGATATGCGATCGAGTTCAGGCCTGACTACCGCCACAGGCGGTTGGTCTTTTGAGGAGATGGCGGAGAATGACATTCCGATCGCCGTCCAACACGTGCTGGCTGCGACAGGGCAGGAAAGGCTCGATGTCGTCTGCCATTGCATGGGCGCGGCAATGTTCAGCATGGCAGTGCTTGGCGAGCATGATCGAAGGAATTTGCACAATAAGATCGGGCGCGTGGTGTTTTCGCAAGTCGGCCCGGCAATGCTGTTGAGTTCGGCAAATGTGCTCGCCGCATATGTGATGCGATATGTACGTTATTTTCTTCAACTTGAAGACTATGTGTTTAGTCCGCATGGCGATATCTCGCTCGCCGGTCAATTGCTCGACAGAGCGCTCTCGGCAATGTGGCTGCCGTCCGACGAGTATCGGCGCGAGAATCCCCTCTGGCCCCCAGGCAAAGCGACGCCTTGGGTCGGCACAAGACATCGGATGGACGCGCTCTATGCACGCACCTTCTCGCTCAACAATCTCTCTGACCTCGTACTCGACCACATCGACGATTTCTTCGGCCCGCTCAGCGTCGAGACAGTCTCGCAGGTCATACATTTTGCTGGCTTCAACACCGTGACCGATCGCGCCGGCATAAATCGCTATGTGCTGCCGGACCGGGTGAGGGATCGACTGAGATTCCCGATGATGTCGATCCATGGAGCGGAAAACGGTTTGGTCGCCCCCTCAACGCTAAGACTGATGCGAAATATGCTCAAAGGGGCCGGCGTGCCGCATTTGAACTCATCTCTGCATGCGGTCGAGGCGGTGCAATCGGAGGAAGAAATCAGGGATCTTATTGACAAAAGCGGCCAGTTCCTGGCGCTCGGCCAACCGTCCTACCTGACCTGGTGCATTGCCGGCCACGGTCATCAGGATTGCCTGATCGGCAAAGACGCCTCGTCGATCTGCGGCGTTATAGCGAAATACCTAGGAATGCCGGATATCTCCGATATGCCGGGGCCCTTGGAGGAAAAGCCATGACGCATTCTCTCCCCTCTGAAGCCAGGGCGCCCGCCTTCGGGGTGCGCGTAGAGGTCGAGGCGGGCAAGATCCTGGTGCAAGCGGCCGATAGCGGAGGGCGGGGCTTGCCTCATGCAGCTTTCATTGTTCCCGTCTACGCAAAGGGCGACCGCCTGCACATGATCGGTCCGCCGGTTACGAGCCGCGGCGACGAGAAAGGACAGAGCGACGATAGCCTCTATAATAGTCTTCCGCATTACTATATTAAGCAACCCGCATCTCCTTACGTATTTGAAGTTCCGCTCCATGAGTGGCCTGAAGCGCAGCAGGTACTGGTCTTGCTGCTGTACGTTCAGGCGCAGGGTATTGGCGGCTTGGCTCGGTTACCGAAACTGCCCGACGCGGCGGGATCACCACCTGAAATCCTCGACACAGGTTCGCATGCCAAGAACGCGGTGAAGAGGGCCGCCGAGGCTATTCGGTATGCGCTCGAGACTGACACATTGGATGATTTGCGAGGTGGCCTGATCGTCGGCAGGCCTGGAAGGTCGCACAGAAGCCATCGGCACAAGAGCGATGCCCGCGCGGTATCGAACCTTTCATTCGCTCTCGCAAGTTGCCAATACCCCAGTGATTTCCTCGACCACATGCCCGACGGTCAGCATGCGACACGAGGGCCCGCGGATGCGTCTCTGCTCGCGCTCGGCGATCTACTGGGCAAACCCGGCGCCCCAACGTTGCTGCTGCTGGCCGGCGATCAGGTATATATCGACGCTACGGCAGGGCTTTTCGACCCTAAGGTAGTCAACGACCGATTCCGAATACCCTACGAACGCCGGGGCCAGAGCCGCGGTGTGAAGGCGGTGATGCAGCGCTTGGACATGGCGGTTGAAATGATGCTGGACGATCATGAGATTCGCGACAATTGGGCAAAAGACCCTGACCCGGCGATGCGCAAGAATGATATCGTCATAAAGCCTGGGAAGCTGGCTTACTTCAGGTACGAACGTGGCAAGACCGAGGTGCTGGAAAAGCGCCTGCCGGCACACATCTGGCGAGACGATTTAACCCACAACGGTATGCCATTCTTCCTTTGCGACACGCGCACCGAACGTCAAGGACGGACGGTTTCGAACTGGTGCGAAGCGCGGATCATGGGTTCAACGCAATTCGCCAAACTTTGTGAATGGCTTACCAAGCCTGAACACACCGAAATGCCCAAATTTGTTCTCACATCCTCGGCAGTGCTGCCGCGGCGGCGGGAGGTGGCCGAGGCCCCCACTTGTGCCTTGCGTTCGGACGCGTGGGATGGATACCCGTTTTCCTTACATAAACTGCTCAGGTTCGTGTGCAACAAGGAAATAAAGGGACTGGTATTCCTGTCGGGTGACGAGCACGTGAGCAGCCTGGTCACCGCTCGTGTAACAAACAGCAAAACCGGCAAGCAGAGCATCCTGCATTGTATCCACAGTTCGGCGCTGTACGCGCCATATCCGTTTGCGAACGGAACTGCCGACAATTTCCAGGCCAATGAGACTTTTTGCTTTCCCGATCCCGATCCTGAGCAGGGGCCGTATTGTTGCGAGGTGCAGACAAGTTTCGCCCCTGGCGACGGTTTCGCGCTTGTAACGACATGCCGCCGCCGTTCGCATTGGCGTCTGGATGTCAAGTTCCACGACAGCGGGGGGCTCAAGGAGAACGGAACCTTCACGCGCGACCTAGAGTAATAGCTGCGCGTGAAATAAGGCTTCACTCAGTTTTTCTCACTATACCAAGCGGCCCGCGCTCGATCAGGCGCGGCGGCAGCTATTTATCCCGAGATAATCGTCTCTGAGGCCGCATGTCCAAACGATCGCCTGCCCTTTGCATGAGCCTGTGTAGCCGCTCCCCATAAGGAAACGTCGCCATGAAGCGAAAACGCTTGGCCGGCAATCGGTCTCCTCAATCACAATGGTGGCGGACAGGGTCCGCCACCATTGTGATAACAGGCCACGATAGAGGCCTGCCCGGATTATTTCCCGGCGGCAGCCGCATTCTTTACCCAGCCATCGAACTCCGACTGATTTGCGGCAATCCAGTCGTTGGCGATCTTCTTGATCTCGGCGTCGGTCTTGTTGCCGGCCCCCAGATCGCCTTCCCACTGGCTCCAGATGTCCAGCGACCATTTCGCTTGTTCGATGAATTTCTTGGCCGCCGGATTGTCAGCCAGGAACTTCTTGTTGGCGAGCGTGCGCCAGTTCCATGGGCCAACCGCCATGCGGCATGGGTTCTGCCCCCCCGCACAGCCAACCACGTCCTTGACCTCGTGCGTCTTCGGTTTCGATACGCCCTCGGGAAGAGCGTCATACGGGATCGGCAGCCACACCACGTCCTTGCCGGGCTTCAGCCGATAGACGATCCAGGATGGGCTCCAGGTGTAAAGAAGGATCGGCTCTCCTCGGTCGGCCCGCGCAAAGACCTCGCCGATCAGCGGCTCGTATTTGGCGCGGATGGAGCGCACCGTATCGCTCAAGCCGAACTCCTTGACCTGGAAATCGACGACGTCACCGCACTTCCAAGCGGGATCGCAATTCACCAGATTGGCTTTTCCGTCACCGTCGGTGTCGAACAAGGCGGCGATCTTCGGGTCCTTCAGTTGCGAGACATTGGTGATGTTGTTGGCTTCGGCTGTCTTCTTGTCGATCATGTAGCCGTTGATGCCGCCGCCCGCGATCGTGCCTTCATTGATCAGTTCGACCGTATCCGAGATCTGTGCGATGGCGGGCTCGGCCTGCGGCCAGTTGATGTCGCCGGTCATGTCGAGGTCGTCCTGCGAAATGGCCTGCAGGATCGCCGACATGTTCATGGTCGACAACTTTACGTCGTAACCGAGTTTCTCGAGGCCCGCTATCAGGACCTGGTCCTGAATATAGTTGGCGCCCAGGCTGTCGGAGGACGTGAAACGAATGGTCTTGCCTTCGCCAGGCTTATCCTGCGCAAAACTCTGCCCACCCATCATGGTTGCTGCAACAGCCATGGCGCAGGCCAGTCTCAGCCCTTTGCGGTATCGATAATTCGCCGACATGTATTCTCCCCTTGTTGTGATATTTGTTGCGTCGTTCCGCCTGATCGAGACGGTGTTCAAACCTGCTGGTGGTTCGTTTCGAAACTCCCCGCTTCCTCATTTCTGGGACGCAGCAACTGAGCCAGGGCGGCCCGGATGCCCCGGGTTGGTCCGGCCTTGTCCTGGTTGGCCAGGCCCTGCGTGATGCGATCGAGGATCATGGCTAGCAGGACGATGGCGATGCCGCCGACGGCAGCCATGCCGACATCGAGACGTCCCAGCCCCTGCAGGACCACAAGTCCGAGCCCTTCGGCCCCGATCATGGATACGATCACCGACATGACCATAGCCATCAGTACTGTCTGGTTGAGGCCGCCCAGAATGGTTGGCAAGGCCAATGGAAGTTGGACTTCCCAGAGAAGTTGGCGATCGGTGGCACCGAAGGCCCGCCCCGCCTCGACCATCTCCTTGTCGACAAGACGAATCCCGAGATTGGTGAAGCGGATCAGCGGCGATATCGCCGCCACGATGACCGCGACTGCCCCAGGCACCGTTCCGACGCCGAACAGCATGACCACCGGGACCAGGTAGACGAAGCTGGGCGTCGTCTGCATGACATCGAGCACCGGCCGCACGATGGTCCAGGCGCGATCGTGGCGCGCGCACAGGATTCCGATTGGAATGCCAAGAATGACGCACACCACGATTGCCGTGGCGATGAGCGACAGGGTGGTAATCGCTTCCGCCCACAGGCCCATGAAGGCAATCAGGGTCAGCGAAAGCAGCGTGAATATAGCCACGCCACGCGATGCGGAGCGCCATGCGATGAGGGCAAAGATCCCGATCAGGATCGGAAACGGAATGGCATGGAGTCCATGGTCGATCGCGGTCAGAAGGGTCTCGACGGGCCACTTGATGGTCTGGAAAAGTGGCCGGAAATGCATTGCCAGCCAGCGGACGCCGACCTGGATCCATTGGTCCAGCGGGATGACATAGAGATTATCGACATCCAGCATGATCAGGCCTCCGCTCCCCGGGATTGCGAGGAAGCCGCCGCCGGAGCGCCAATGCGGGACAGTATCTGGAGTGGATCGACACGCCCCAAATATCGGCCGCCCTCGTCAACAACGGCTATCGGCCGGTCTCGATGGCACAGGCTGGCCACCACCGACAGCTTTTCCGTGCCGCATACCGTCTCATAGTCCTTGCTCATCAATGATTGGATCGCCGAACCATCGGCGAGGCGTGGCAACTGGCGTGGTCCGACGACACCCACGACCTGCATCGAATCGTCGACGATGAACACCGGTTCGCCATCGGCATCGCGGCCGCCGGACGCACGTCCGTCTAGCCGGAGCGGGCTGCTTTCCACCATCACGGAACTCGCATCGAACAGATGGGCCCGGTTGACGTCGCGGGTGAAGGCTGCGACGTAGTCATTGCCGGGCTTGGTCACGATGTCCTGCGGAACGCCTTCGCGCATCACCATTCCATCCGCCATGATGGCGACCCTGCTTCCGAGCTTCAGCGCCTCCTGGAAATCATGCGTGATGAACAGGATGGTCTTGTGGAAAGTCCTGTGCAGGCGCAGCAGTTCGTCCTGCATTTCGCTGCGGATGAGTGGGTCCAGCGCGCTGAAAGCCTCGTCCATGATCAGGACATCGGCATCCGTGGCGAGTGCGCGGGCCAATCCGACGCGCTGACGCATGCCGCCGCTCAGCGTACCGGGAAGATGATTTGCCCACGAAGCCAGCCCGACGACCTCCAGCACCTCCATCACCTTCTTCCTGCGCGCGGCGGCTGGCACACCGCGCAGTTTCAGGCCGAACTCGGCATTCTCCAACACCGTTCTGTTCGGCAACAGGCCGAAGTGCTGGAACACCATGGAGATACGCGTCCGGCGGATTTCGCGCAGCCGCGCTTCGCTGGCGCCGGTGATCTCCTCGCCATCGATAAGGATGCGCCCTGCATTCGGCTCGATGAGGCGATTGATGCATCGCGCAAGCGTCGACTTACCGGAGCCGGACAAGCCCATGATCATGTAAATCGAACCGACGGGAACGGACAGCGACACGTCGCTCAAGCCGACGACCTGCCCGGTCTTCTGGAGCACAGCTTCCTTTGTCTCGCCAGACTTCAGCATGGCCAAAGCCGATTCCGGCGATCTGCCGAAAATCTTGTACACGCCCTCGACCGTTATGCGATCCGTCACACCTGTCCTCCACTCCTGGCCTGGCGGACGATAGTCAGCACATTCCAGAGCCACGATCCCGATTAATGAAGATAGAACTGCACCCGCCGTCTTCCCCCGTTCGGCAGGATACCCGCCTAGCCCAATGCTATGAAGGAAAGCATACGGCTCGCGGGTTCGATGATATAGGCTCTCCGCTACCCGGATAGGTATAATCCGGGACGCCTGTATGGAGGAACGGCGTGCTGGCTTCGCCTAAAAACCCTGCCCTCATGGTCGTGGACATGCAGAACGATTTCGTGCGCAGGCATGCGCCGATGGAGGTTGCATCCGCGCGCGAAACCATACCTTCGATCAGCAGACTCATTGCGGCGTTTCGCGGCAACGGCAAGGCGGTGGTATTCACGCGATACGTTGCCGACCCCCTGTATCAGGCCTTGGCCGGCAAGCTGACCTGGATCAAGCTGACCGATGCGCCGACCCATGCGTGCGTGCCGGGCTTCATGCGATCCTACGGCGATGTCGAGGGCCTGCGGGATGCCGCGGAGGTGATCGACGAGCTTGCGCCACAGGATGGCGATATCGTGCTGGACAAGGTCTATTTCAGCGCCTTTCATGCCACGGATCTTGCCAAGACGCTCAAGCTGCTTGCGGTAGACGGTCTGGTATTCGTCGGCACGGTAGCGGAGATGTGCGTCGAAGATAGCTGCCGTCACGCCGTGCATTTCGGTTATCCCACGATTGTGGTGGAGGATGCTGTTTCTTCCAACCATCCGCCCAGCCGGCAGGCCATGCTCGATGCTTTCGCACGCAACTACGGCTGGGTGATGACCACGGACCGGCTCCTGGATTCTTTCGCGGTCGGGCAAGCGGGATGCGAGGTCTTGAACCTACCGCAGCGGTGAAAAATCGGTCGGGATCAGGATTCGGTTTTCCATCGTTTCGATATTCTCGGTGAGCTTGACCGTAAACGCCCGCCACGCGGGATCTTCGGCCAGCCGCTGACGCCGCTCGGCGCGGTCGTTCAGGTTGCTATAGCCCCATAGATGCACGACATGGTTGAGAGGTCCGATCTCGGTGCGGAAATAGCCGATCAGGTTGCCCAAGATCGGCTGCTGGATGGCAAGGCCTTCCTCGCTGATAAGTTGCATGTATCTGGCGAGACGGCCGGCCCTTATCTTGTAGATGCGTTCCTCGACAATCATGGCGCGACAGCTCCCATCAGGCGATCACCCGCGACTTTTCCCTGCCCGCTTCCTTCTCGCGCATCGCAAATACGGGCATCACTTCCTTGATGAACAACGCCAGCGATTTCTTCTGCACTTCAAACGGCAGGTCGAAGGCGAGGCCGAGGCAGAACTGGTCTACGCCCGCCGCTTCATAGACCATCAGCTTTTCGACCACCTCGTCCGGCGTGCCGAACAGGAGATTGTCGCGGATCGACCGCGGATCGTAGTCGCCGCTGTTGCCAACGGTGTCGTAAGAAACCGCTTCAGGAAAGCCGTTCTTCACCGTGCCGATGTTCTGGAACAGGTTCTCGAAGCTGCGCCCATATTGATAGCTGTAGCGAACCGGCAGTTCCCAGTCCTCGGGACGTTCATACACGCAAGTGCGGCGCAGCATCATGAACCGCGGCCTCGGCACTTCGGGATGATCCTGGACCGCCTTCTTGAACTTGTCGCCGAGAATGCCGATTTCCGCGACCGGCCGCGACAACGGCGTGGAGAGGATGTTGTGGCCATTGCGCACCGCCCAATCGAATGTGCCGGGGTCACGCGCCGCCACCCAGATGGGCGGGTTGGGTTGCTGCAAGGGCTTCGGCACCGAGGTTGCCAGCGGGAAGTGGTAATACTTACCCTCGTGGGCGTAGTCGCCTGCCCATAATTTCTGGACTGCCGGCAGCAGTTCCTGCATGTAGGCGCCGCCTTCCTGTTGCGGGATGCCTCCCGCCATACGGTCAAATTCATACTGATAGGCGCCGCGGGCGATGCCGAATTCCAGCCGCCCTCCCGTCAGGTGATCGCAAAGTGCGGCCTCTCCCGCGAGACGGATCGGGGTCCAGTACGGCGCGACGATGGTGGCGGTGCCAAGCCGGATCTGTTCGGTATGAGCTCCCCACCAGACCAGCAACTGGAACGGGCCGGGCGCGATCGTGAATTCAATCGTGTGATGCTCGGGCGACCAGGCGGTCTCGAAGCCGCCGGCATCGGCCATACGGACCAGTTCCAGCGTCTCAGCCGCCACCTGGCGCATATCCTTGTCGGGACTGAACCTCTCCATGTTCAGGGAAACGGAAAATTTCATGGCAATGACCTTTTCGAATATTAGGGAACCGTCGGATGAGCGTCAGCGCAAACGGATTACGAACGGGTCCTGCGTGGCGCCGGAGTAGTCGATGACGACATTCTTCAGGCGGGAGAACTCGCGCATAACCTCGAAGCCCCCGCGCTTGCCGTAACCGCTCTCCTTGAACCCGCCGGAGGGCGACATGTAAGCAGCAGAGCGATACGTATTGACCCAGACCGTGCCGGCATCAACGTTGCGCGCAAAGCGCAGCGCCCGGTCGATGTCGCGGGTCCAGACACCCGCCGCCAGCCCATAATGGGTGTCGTTGGCAAGCCCAATCAGCTCGCTTTCATTGTCGAACGACACGACGCCCACGACGGGCCCGAAAATTTCGTCGCGCATGAAGCGCATGTCGTTGCGCGCATCCGCCAGAACCGTGGGCTCGTAATACCAGCCGCCGGGGAGGTCGTCCCGCCGCGGCCGGTGGCCTCCGGCAACCAGCCGCGCGCCATCGGCGACGCCGTAGTCCACATACTGCTCGACCTTGTCGAGTTGGGCAGCGAGCGCCAGCGGACCGATTTCCGTGTCCTCATCGGTCGGATGGCCGATACGCACGCGCCTGGTACGATCCGCCAGCTTTTCTACGAATGCGGCATAGATGGATTTTTCGACGAAACAGCGCGAGCCTGCGATACAGGTCTGCCCGGCAGCGGCGAACACGCCGGCAACCACGCCGTTCACCGCGCGCTCGATGTCGGTATCGGCGAATACGACATGAGGCGACTTGCCGCCCAGTTCCATCTGACACGAAACAAGTCGGCTGGCAGCGTTGGCGGCGATGCGGCGGCCGGTTGCCGTACTGCCCGTGAAGGCGATCTTGGCGACATCGGGATGCAAGGTCAGCGCTTCGCCCGCCGTGGCGCCCTTGCCGGTAACGACATTGAAAACGCCAGCCGGGAAGCCCGCTTTTGCAATCAGTTCGGCGAGGGCAAGGGTGGACGCGGAAGTATGCTCTGATGGCTTGACCACGACCGTATTGCCAATCGCCAGGCAGGGTGCGAGCGTGCCGGTCAGCAGCATCAGCGGTGAATTCCACGGCGAGATCATGCCCACCACGCCGATCGGCTCGCGCAGCGTGAAGTTCAGCATATCGAGCTTATTGACCGGTATGGTCTCGCCATGCAGCTTGTCGGCCATTCCGGCGAAATAGAGATAGCTGTCCGGCGCCGCGCGCAGTTGCACACGCATCTCTTTCAGAAGCTTGCCGTTGTCACGCGTCTCGATGGCCGCGAGTTCATCGGCGTGTTCCGCGATGAAATCGGCCAACCGGCGCAGCAGCTTGCCGCGATCCGTCTGCGTCAGCCTGCGCCAGGCCGGATCGTGAAACGCTCTTTTGGCTGCCTGCACGGCGGCGTCGACATCATCCGCCCCGGCGTCGGCAACCTCATACCAAGGCGCCGCGTTCGTCGGATCGTAGCTCGGCATGTAGCGGCCGGACCGCGGCGCGACGCGCTCCCCGGCAATGAAAAGATCCTGGCGCGATCCTTCGATCACCTTCAGCGTCAGGTCCATCATCTCATCCCTTCGCGGTTTCTCGGTCGCCGGCCAAGCCGTTAAGCGACCGCCACGGACGCGGGGCGCCGTCTATCATCGCCACCCGGCCGCCATCGCTGGAATCGACGTAGATCCCGAAGCGAGAGTCCGCGCGCTCATGCAGGTAACGGCGCAGCGTTGCGCGTATCTGCCTGATCGGAATGCTGTCCCAAGGCAGCTCTTCATGGGCAAAGAACCTCAGCGACGGCGACAAATCCGGAATTTCGCCGGGCGGGCCCGCGAGCGCGCCACGGTAAACGACATAACCGGGCTGCTGGTCGGCCACATCGAAGACCGAATAGAGAAACGCATCGCTGGTGAGCGGCGCAACCACGCCGCCGCCTTCGAAGCTGAGCATGTCGCCCGGCTTACGGTGCGTTGCCGTCGGCAGTTCCCAGCCTCCGGCGCCATCGTCGCGCAGCAGGATGCGGCCGTCATGCTCGACCAGGTAGCCGATGATCATGCGATGGGAAGGCGTCCAGCCAGGCGGCATCGGGTCTTCCACGCAGACATAGCGCCCCCGGCAAAACCCTAGCGGAGCGGCAGGGCTGGTGCCGAAAGCACGCACCCGGCCGATCAGGATCACATGGTCTCCCGCCTCGATACGGTCATGCACCGTGCAGTCGAACCAGGTAAGGCTGTCGGTGAGCACCGGCGAGCCCGTATGCACGGTAGTATGGGCTATCGTCTCGAACTTGGAGAGTGACTTCGAGGCGAAGAGGCTCGCCACCTCCTTCTGGCGCTCGTGCAGTACGTTGACGGCGAAGCCTTCGGCCGTGTTGAATGCCGGAAAGCTGCTGGCGCTCTTTCCTATGCAGACGAGCAGCAGCGGCGGCTCAAGGGAGACTGAGGTGAAGGAATTCGCAGTCATGCCGCGCGGCGAACCATCTTCGTCCCGCGTCGTCACCACCGTGATGCCCGTGACGAAGGTGCCGAACGTTCGCCGCAGTTCCACTGGATCGATCGTGCTCAGCTCTTTTTCCCTCTTGTCCGCCATGCGTCCTGCCTCTCCAGGAGGGTGGAAGGATAAAGGGACGTGAGAGAGGGTCTTCCTGCTCTACGCAGGAGAGGCGGTAGTCAGACTCCTAGGACACGAAGCAGAGACCGCATCAGACAGGTTGCTCCCGGGCAATGGTCTCGTTGAGGCGTATTGCCAGTTCAAGCGCGAACCGACGTTCGGGTGAATCGATCTCGATGCCAAACAGTTCCTGGATACGGTTCAGGCGATAACGAAGCGTAGTAACATGCAATTCCATCGCGTCCGCGCAGGCCTGGCTGCGGCAACCGTGCTCCAGAAAGACGGTCAGGGTCCTAATATAGTCCGTTGCATGCGCCTCGTCGTGACGCACGACCGCGCCAATGGCGATATCCACGAACGACCTCACTTCCTTGCTGTCGGCCGCCGAAAGCAGCAGCGGAAAAGGACCGAAGTCCTGGGGCGCAAGCAACCCGGTACGGTTGAAGCGGACGGCAAGACGGATCATGCGCTCGCATTCAAGCCATGCCTGGGGATAGTCGTGAATGCTCGAACAGGTCTTACCCGCCACGATGATCGGCTTGGTGCCGATCAGCCACTGCGTTTCCTCGATCAGCTTGCGCACAAACGTCTTGACCACCGTGTCCGCGTCGCGGGGCGCGTCGGGAATGCGGCACAGAATGATCTCGCCCAATGCGGCGGCGGTCGCCTGCGGCGCCAATTGGCCGGCGAGCCGCATGATGGAGCGGTGCAGTTCGGGTATGGTCTTGCCCTTTTCCGGCACAGTTTCCGGGAGGCCGATCGCGACCAGCCTGGCGGTGGCGTTTACGTCAATGCCGAGCCGGCGCGCCCGCGCCGTCAAATCGTCCACGTTGCGCCAGTTGCCGGAAACTATTTCCATGAACAATTCGCTGGAAGTCTGCGATTCCGTCTGGAACCGTAAATGGCTGCGCATCAACTGGACGCTGAGCGCGAACCGAGCGCTCTGAAGAAGAAGATGATCGAGGTCGCCGAAATTGGCGTCGAGCGAAAACACGATCAGCGCCCCTACCGTCTTGCCATCCACGACCAACGGCTCCACCGCCGCCGGCAGGTTGAGGTGATGGCCGCCGCAGTTCAGGTACAGCTTGCGCATTTCAAGCCCGGCCTGGTCCGAGATATCGCGAGCAAGACGGAGAAACTGGCGGCTCATGCAATCGTCCATCTCCTCGCGCCAGCGGTCGGTGTCGATGAGGTCCGGCTTGGGCGAACGTCCGGCAACGACCAGGTTGGCAGTCAGATCCACCACGACGATTGCGTTCGGCAGGAAGGTTTCGACCATGGAAGCCGCGGATGCGACGGAACCGTCCGACAGGACCTGGTGCATCAGGGAGGAATGCGCGGCAAGTGCGTTTTGGAGTTGCGCGGCGGCAGCATGTTCCGCCCTTAGCCTGTGGGCCTTGTCCACGGCTATGGCGCCCAGATGGACGATCGTCTGCAGGAATGCGAGATCGGCCGCTGACAGATCGACAACGTCGCGCGACTGCACCGACAAGACCATCGCGCGGTCTTCCATGTCCCGGCAGCCCAGAGGCAAAACCACGACAGTGCGATAACCGCGCTGGATTGCCTCTTCCCGATAGCCCGGAAATTCGATGCTCTCCTGGGCATCGCGAATGATCACCGGATCATTGCGGGTCAACGCGATGAGGGATGGACTTGTCGCCAGCGTCCAGCGGTTGCGATAGGACTTCGTCAACTGGCTAGGATCATGCCGGGTCACGACCACAGCATTGCCATCCGCCTGATCGATGCTCATCACCGCCGCCATCGACCAGGCATCGTGCTGGCATGCCGCATCGACAAGGTGCTGCAGCGTTGTCTCGAGGTCGACGCTGGAATTGATGAGGCTGGTCACGTCGCGCAGGACGCGTGACAGCGGGCGATCCAAAGCGCTCAACAGAACCTCGCTGCTTGCCGGTACTCGATCGTTACATAGCCTTCCTGGTCGATGGCGCGCCACAGTCATATTCGTTACCGGGGGTCATGCCGCCGCCATATGGCCGGCATGGATAGGATCGACCTTGCCGGCTGTTCGCGAAAGGTTTGGCAGGCCTTCAAAGCGACATGATGACCGACTTGGTCTCCGTATAAAGGTTCAGCCCTTCCTGTCCCCGTTCCCTGCCCCAGCCGGATTGCTTGAAGCCGCCGGTGGGTATCGCCGCGTCCACCGAGCCGTGTACGTTGACCCCGATCCGGCCCGCGCGAATTCGCCGTACCATCTTGTGGGCGACGCTTAGGTCCCGCGTCCAGACGCTGCCAGCTAGTCCGAAGATGCTGTCATTCGCCTGCCGCGCGATCTGTTCCAGGTCGTCGTCATCGAAGCTCATGGCGCACAGGACAGGACCGAAAATCTCTTCCTGCACCACCGCCATGTCGGGTCGGGTATCGGTCAGCACCGTCGGCGCAATGAAGTTGCCTTCATTGCCTATCCGCGTGCCGCCAAACGCCACGGTTGCACCGGCGCTCCTGCCCTGCTCGATATAGCTCATGACGCGGTCGCACTGGACCGGGGAAATGACCGGCCCCATCTGGACGCCTTCGCTGAGGCCATGACCGACGCGGATATTCCCTGCCCGTTGGCCGATCCCATCCACGATCTGGTCGAACACCTTCTTATGAGCGAACAGCCGCGATCCCGCTGTGCAGACCTGGCCGCTATTGGCAAAAATGCCCTGCGTGACACCGGGAATGGCAACCGACATGTCAGCATCGGGAAAGACGATGACGGGCGACTTCCCTCCCAATTCGAGCGACACTTTCTTCAAATTGCCCGCGGCAGCCTTGACGATGATGCGGCCGACCTCGCTGGAACCCGTAAAGGCAACCTTGTCGATCTGGGGGTGCGAGGCGATCGCTGCGCCCGCCGTAGGTCCAAAACCGGTCACGATATTGATCACGCCGGCGGGAATGCCGGCCTCCTGGACCAGTTCACCGAAGCGCAGCGCCGTCAGCGGCGTCTGCTCCGCCGGCTTGAGCACGATCGTGCAGCCGGTGGCCAGCGCCGGCGCTGCCTTCCAGGACAGCATGAGCAGTGGCGCATTCCACGGAATGATCTGCCCGACGACGCCGACCGGCTCGCGCACTGTGAAGGCATGGTACTTGTCCGGCGCGGAGATCGAAATGGTTTCCCCTGTGATCTTGGTCGCCCAGCCCGCCATGTAGCGGAACATATCCACGCTGAGCGCGACGTCGGAATTCCGGGCATTGGCAAGCGGCTTGCCATTGTTGAGAACCTCCAGTTCGGCCAGTTCATCGGCGTTCTGTTCCAGCAGATCCGCCAGTTTCCAGATGAGACGTCCACGTTCGCTGGGCGTGATGCGGCTCCATGGGCCTTCTTCAAAGGCCCGCCGCGCAGCTTTGACGGCATTGTCGATATCGGCGGCGTCGCCCTCCGGAACCTGTGCAATTATGCGTCCCGTGCCCGGATCATACGTGTCGAAAATCTTCCCGGACTGAGCCGGCACCCATTTTCCATCGATAAGGAGTTTTTTCTCCTGGCGTAAAAAGGACGCCGCCTTCTCTCC
Source organism: Mesorhizobium sp. B2-1-1 (assembly GCF_006442975.2). Classification (NCBI taxonomy): domain Bacteria; kingdom Pseudomonadati; phylum Pseudomonadota; class Alphaproteobacteria; order Hyphomicrobiales; family Phyllobacteriaceae; genus Mesorhizobium; species Mesorhizobium sp. B2-1-1. Next base: position 5,406,247 of record NZ_CP083954.1, read on the forward strand.
AATTCGGAACTGATCAGCATGTGTGTTCATCGAATTCTCCATAGGTATCGGGAAGCGCCTTGCCCGGATTCGTTCAAGGGCGTCCATCTGAAGCGCCCTCGTTAAAGCTTTTCACTCGATCACGAAGTGGTCGGGTCCGACCGCGCGAGGCTGCCGCTTCGGCGGAATGAAATCGAGCGGCCGCACGGGAGACGGCAATTCCGTCACCGGCTTGCCGATCAAGCGGTGCCTGTCCGCGGCCGGCTCCGGGTTCGGCACCGCTGCCATCAGCTTCTGGGTATAGGGATGTTTCGGATTCCCTATCACCTCGCGGCTGGGCCCGATCTCCACAATCTCGCCAAGATACATGACCGCCACGCGGTGGCTGACACGTTCGACAATGGCCATGTCGTGACTGATGAAGAGGTAGGACAACCGCAGGTCCTCCTGCAACTCAAGCAGCAGGTCGATCACCTGCGCCTTTACCGAAACGTCGAGCGCCGAGACGGCCTCGTCGGCTATAATGACCTTCGGGTCGAGCATCAGGGTCCGCGCAATGCAGATTCGCTGACGCTGTCCGCCGGAAAACTCGTGCGGAAGACGGGTGATCATCGACGGTTCGAGGCCGACACGCTCCAGAAGATGTTTCGCCTTGTCCAGGGCCTTGGCCCTGGTCGCCAACCCATGGCATAGCAGGGGCTCCGCCAGGATCGCACCGACGTTTTGCTTCGGGTCCAGGGAACTGAAAGGATCCTGGAAGATCATCTGCACATTGCGCCGGAGATCCGAAAGATCGGACCTGTTGTCGCGCCGCACCGTGCGTCCGTCGAAGACCACCTCGCCGGAATCCGGAGGATTGAGAAACAGGATGCTGCGTCCGGTCGTCGACTTGCCGCAGCCGGATTCACCAACCAGCGACAGCGTTTCTCCAGGCATGATGTCGAAGCTCAGACCCTCGACGGCATGGAGACGCCCCAGCTTGCGACGCATCGCCCCGCCACGCACGTCGAACCGGGTCACCAGCTTGCGCACGCTCAAAACCGGCTTCGGCACAGCATCCTTGGCGGGCGCGCGGTAGGAGCGGGCGACGCCTTGCCCCAGGCGGGGGACCGCGTCGATCAGCATCCTCGTATAGTCCTCGCGCGGACGCTCGAAAACGTCCTTTACTGCTCCCGTCTCCACCACGCGTCCCTTGTGCATGACCATGACGCGGTCGGCGATGTTGGCCACTACGCCCATGTCATGCGTGATGAACAGGATCGCGGTGCCGGTATCGCGCTGGACCTCGTTCAGGAGATCGAGGATTTGCGCCTGTATCGTCACGTCGAGCGCTGTTGTCGGCTCGTCGGCGATAAGCAGCTTCGGCGAGCACGCCAATGCGATGGCGATCATGATCCGCTGCCGCATCCCCCCGGAGAACATGTGAGGATAGTCATTGAACCGCCGCCGCGCGTCAGGAATGCGAACGCGGTCGAAAAGCCGGATGCCCTCCTCCCGCGCCTCGGCATCGCTCAAGGGTCGATGCTGGCGCAGCATTTCCTTGATTTGGGTGCTGACCTGCAGAACCGGGTTCAGGCTCATCATCGGTTCTTGGAAGATCATGCTGGCAATGCCGCCACGCACCCGCCGCAATGTCGATGTCGACGCCCCCACCACTTGCTGGCCATCCACGATGACCGAACCGGTCACTTGGGTATTGCCGGAAAGCAGTCCCATGATCGTCATGGAGGTGACGCTCTTGCCGGACCCCGACTCGCCGACAAGCGCCAGCGTCTCGCCAGCATGGATGGCCAGATCGACATCATGCACCACCTGATGCTTGCCGAAAGCGACGTTGAGGCCTTTTACCTCGACCACTGGATCGGATTTCCGTTCACTCATGAGTTTGGCGCCGGTGCAACAGTGAAGCCCGCCTGCGAGCGAGAGCGCTCCGAAGTTGGAGCCCAGGTGAGCATTTCGAGCGCGTACAGCGCATCCAGCGTCTCGCGCGACAGGGGAATGCCCTTCTGGTGCGCCATGGCGATCTTTTCCCGAGGCCGAACGGCAACGTGCCCGGACGCCTTCAGTTCAGGCCTGCGGGCGCTGACCATGAGAAGCGCGCAGCCCGGCGTCAGCCCGGCGGCGTCGATCGAACCCAGAACCGCCGTGTCCTCACCGAGGAGCGCCGCCAGGGCATCCCGGCCCCGGCCCGAATAAAGCACACCCCGTGCGTCGGGGTCAGCCAACAGCCAGTCGAAGGTTCCATCCCTGGCGATGATGCCGATAGAGGAGAGATTGTAGTCCATCGCACCGACCAGCGTGGCCGGAACAAGCGACAGCTCGGTCGCCGCCAATATCCGGCACATTTCCCATTTGGCGCCGCCTGCATGCGCGGCGAGAGCATCGATCGCGGCAGGTCCCGTTTCCAGAAATGAAACGCCGGCGGCGTCCAGCATCGTGAGCCCGTTCGATTTCCGGTAGCGGAAGCCATGGGAGGGCCGCGGTCCCGCCTGGCGAATTTCATCCAGAATAGCCGGATCGAGCGCCGCACCTGTTGCAACGAGATGAGCACCCCGGTCAGCGGTTCCGAACGCGTAGCCCAGCGCCCTGAGCGACCACGGCAGGACGCGAGTCAGTTCGGAATAGGCAACAAACATGCTCGTGCTCACAGGGCGACCTCATTCTCATGCTTGCGAACCCGGGAACCCGGCCTGCCAGGCTCGAGGAATTCCGAAGGCAGCGGCTGGTCTTGGAAGAAAGTCCCCCGCACATAGCGGATGCTGAGCGGCGTCGAGCCGCGAATGCCCAGCGACGCAAGGAAAAACCGTATGAGATCGGCGGGGACGAAATCGCGATGCGCGAGCGGATCGCGTATTTCCGCATAGAGCAGGCCATCCAGATATTGCACCCGCGAAATGGCGTAATGCAAGTCCGGATGGTCGAGGACGACGTCGCCGGCGCGCTCCTTGTCACCACGGCTGACCAGCACCGCCGCCAGCCTCTGGATCAATCCGATATGATCGATGAAGGATTCGAAACGCTCGTGCGGGTCGATGACCCGCTCGCCGCGCCTTTGTTCGCCATTGTCGATCGAATGGTACCAGAAGTGCTGATGGGTTTCGGCAAGCGTGCGGTCGGCGGTGAGAGCCCAGACGTAGTTCCTGCGCAGGATCTCGCGCAATTCAGCGACCGTCATTGCTGGCTGCAATTGCCGCTTGCGGGCTGCGCCGATCTGGAAATAGGGCGCGATGGCGTCACAAAAGTCCGGTACCACGTCGAGAAGTACGCTGTGGAACTGCTCACTGGTCTCGCCATCCATGACTTCTGCGACGTGCGCAGCAACGTCGCCCCAGCACCGAAACTGTCCTTCGCGCAGGCTTGCCGATATGCGTGTCAGGTTCTCGATGATGGTTTCGTTGGCCACCACGTAGTCCTGCGTCTGTGGGTCGGTCTGCGCATAGATGCGGATGGTGCTCTCTATCGAGCCGCGGACAACTGAAATGCTTCCCGCATCGACCGGCAGGCTTTTTGCGTAGCCAAGAGCCGCCTCGCGTACGGTCACCCATGTGGCGACCCAATGCGGCCAGCGCTGGAGGGCAACGCACATGCCCTGGCCTGAGGAGTTGCCTATTCCAAGCCCGCGCGCGATCGAAATGTCGAGCTGCGCTGCATCCGGATTGCGCCGCCGCGCCACGGCATTGACGAGATCGATGGAGACGAGCCGCACCAGGTAGATGGCGAAGATATCCGCAAAGAACGGGTGCGCCAGCGGATGCCCCTCGGGAATGCCCGGATAGGAAACCGTGCCATTGCGGCCGCTGCTTTGAAAGCCACCGTTCCGCATGAGATAGGCGATGCCGAGCTCGGGGGCGGGCTGTTCGCCGCGGGACAGTGCTTCGACTACGGCGTCGAAATGCCGGCTGCTGCGATTGGCCGGGGTCCAGCCGACCACATCCGAATCCGTACGCATCTGGCCTTCAGCCTTGATGTCGAATGTTTCAAATTCCCGCTCGATACGCTGTTGGCTGGCAAGATTGACGAAGAGCGCGCCGAACATGTCACGGTCCGCGCCATCGGAGCGGCGTCCGACTTTTTCGATTCCGTCCCATGGATATGCTCGGGCAATATAGGAGAAGGAATGGCCTTCCGCGTCGATCCGGTAGACGAATCTCGCCGCGCCGTCATCGCCGCATTCCGCCGAGATCATCCTTATCTGCCAGCGTTCGCGAACGATCCTGCGCAACAACATGTCGGCAAAACTGACGCGCGAAGCCTTGAAGCAGCGAAGGTTCTCCACACGCATCAGAACATCCGCCGGCCGCATCCATCGCCGCGCTTTCAGGGCACCTTCCCGGCCGGCAAACTCCTGCAGGCGTTGTTCTATGAATGCCGGCAGCGGCGGCTCGATCTGGTTAGACGTCATTTCCCTGTTCCAATCAGCGATCATTGCGGGACGCGGCCTCGTTCATGCTCGACCCGACAAGATAAAATGTGAAAACTGTAAGGGCGACGGCAGCGCCCGGCCCCAGGCTGAGCAGCGGCAGGATCGGCAGGAACATCGAACCGTCGCGTACCATGCCGCCCCAGTCCGGAGCCGGCGGAGGAACGCCCAGCCCCAGGAAGCTGAGGCTTGCGGAGGTGAAGATCGCGAAGGCCACATTGATTGCGAACTGCGCCCACACCACGCGCATCGTGTTTGGCATGATATGATGGCGGATGATCCAGAAAGAGCTTGCGCCCGTGGCGCGCGCAGCTTCCACGAAGACCATTTCCCGGACGACGAAGACCTGACCGCGAACCAGCCGGGCGACCGTCGGCGCGGTGACGACACCCAGCGTGACCGCCAGGTTGACCACCGATGGCCCGAGCATCGCGGTGATGATCAATGCGAGAACGAGCCCCGGCAAGGCGATGAAAATGTCGATGATCTGGACGAGGACAAAATCGATCCAGCCACGGAAAAATCCGGCGATCAGGCCAATGGGGGCGCCGATCAGCACAGCCACTGTGGCCGCCGAAGCGCCCACCTGCAGTGAAACCCTTGTTCCGTAGATGACGCGCGACAGCACGTCCCGGCCAAGTTGATCCGTGCCAAGGATGTTTTCAGCCGAAGGCGGGCCGAGGACGTTTACCGTCGTGGCGGTCGAGTGCAGGGGCGCGATCAAGGGCGCGAACACCGCGATCAAAGTGATGATCACCAGAAGCGTCAGGCCAAGGACCAATCGGAATGGAAGTTTTCTCATTGGATGCTAAGCCGATGTTCGCACGAGCGGATTGACGAGGCTGTAGGTCACGTCCGCCACAAGGTTGAGGATCATCACGCCGACGATGATCACCATTCCAACCGACAGCATGACAGGAAAATCCCGGGACGAGATCGCTTCCACCAGAAGCCGGCCCATGCCCGGCATCGAAAAGACGGTTTCGGTGACGACCGCGCCGCCAACCAGTTGTCCAAGCGAAAGACCGGCATAGGTGATCAAGGGCAATATGCTGTTGGGCAGAATGTGCCGGTAGGAAATGCGCGCCTCGGACAGCCCCTTCGAACGCGCGGCCTGGATGTAGAGGCTGCCTTTCACCGACTGGTATTCGGCTTTGTAGACGAGCGTGAAGGAGCTAAAATAAAAGGTCGTAAGCGTGATGACGGGCAGGATCATGTGGATGAGATGCTGCCCGGCACCCCGTGACCACGGCGACCATCCGGTCGTCGGCAGCCAGCGGAGCTGAACCGAAAAAAGGTAGATCAGCAGCAGTCCGAGAAAGAAATTGGGCACGGTGATGCCGACGATGCTGACGGCGGCGGTGAGCCGGTCCACCAGCTTTTTCATGAACGTCGCCGAATTGATCAGCGTGGCCCCCAGGAATGCGATGAGGATCGCCCAGGATGCCAGCTCAAGCGTTAGAGGAAGGGCATCCGCGATCATTTGCGCGACAGGCTGTTGGGTGGAATAAGACCGGCCCAAGTCGCCCGACAATGCGGCGCTGATCCAGTTCCAGTAACGCGACAGGATGGGCTGGTCGAAGCCTAGCTTCGCGTTGAGTTCGGCGATCGATTGAGGGGATGCGTTCTCCCCCAGCATGATCGCCGCCGGCGTCCCCAGAAAGGACGTCACCGACGTGAACAGCAGAAACGTCAGAACGATAACGTTCGGAACCATGATCGCTATGCGGGAAAGTACAAGCGCAAGCATGCCGGCCTCAGTTCATCGCGAAGGATTGAAGAAACGCCTCCGGGGCGCCCGTCTCGCAAAGCGGGCGGTTGGGCACATCCGATGGGCGGCGGTCATAATGGCGATCAAGTTCCTCTACCGGTTGCAGGCGGGACCAGGTCCCACCCGCGCCAGAGGCCGCGGCGCGCCGCGCCGCGGCAAAGCATGAAGATCAGGCCTGCGTTTTCCAGACGTAACGGAACCGCGGGATCTCGTCCGGCATCGGAGCGAACCCTTTGACGGTGTTGCGCATGGCGTTGAATTCGACGCTGAACCCGACGGGCATGTAAGGCAGATCGGCAGAAATCTGACGCTGGATCTTTTCGTACAATTCCTTGCGGCGCGCCTGATCGGAAATTACCCGCGCTTCATCGATCCATTTGTCCACTTGGTCATTCTTGTACCCCGTGGAGTTCGCGGTGCCTTTGCTGGAGAAGAGATAGTGGATCAGGCCGTCGGGATCCGCCCGTTGCGTCCAGCGCATCGGCGTGAAGCGTATCTCGCCTGAGACCGCCTTTGCGTAGTAGTCGCTTTGGGGGACCGGCTCGAGCTCAATGTTGAGGCCGATCGCGTCGAGGTCTTCCTTGGCAAGTTCGGCAAAGCGTCGCAGCGTATCGCCGCTTGGCGCCGCAAGCTTGATGGTGGTGCCCTTCAGGCCGGAATCAGCCACGATCTTGCTCGCCTTTTCCGGATCGTATTCGTAGTGCACCAGATCGGTTGGGGTCCACCACAGGCCGTCTGGCGTGAAGCTGTCGGAAATCTTGCCTTGCCCCGCCCATATGATCTGGTTGATGCGGTCGCGGTTGAGGCCATGCGCGATGGCCTGGCGCAGTTCCGGCTTGTTATATGGCTCGGCGTCCCACCGCCACTGGTAGGAATACCAGACGCCACCCTTCGACGGCACAAGCTCGATGTCCGGGCTGGCCTTGGAAAGGCGCGTATCCAACGGATCAAGCTGGCTTATGAAATCCAGTTCACCGATGGCCATGCGCTGAATGCCGACGACGTTCGTCGGAATGTCATGGAAGGTAATGCCGTCGAGATATGGCATTCCCTTCTGCCAATAGCTGTCGTTCTTGGTGAGCGCGATGCGCGACCCGCGGACCCATTCGCCGAAAACGAACGGACCGGTCCCGACAGGATTGGAACCGACGTCGCTGCCGTATTTCTTGGCCGCAGCTGGCGAAGCCATCAGCCCTGCGCGGTCGGCAAACAGCGCCAGCAGCGGCGGATAAGGTTCCTTCATGTCGATGGCGACGGTGAATTCGTCCAGCACTTCGACATTCTTGACGCCTTCCAGCAACTTGAGCTGCGATGAGTTGCCTTTCGGATCGAGACGTGCATCAAGGTTCCATTTCACGGCCTCGGCGTTGAACGGTGTGCCGTCATGGAACTTCACGCCTTCCTGCAGCTTCAGGACCACGCGCTTGCCGTCGTCCGAAAACTCCCAGCTTTTCGCCAGGGCAGGCTTCAGGGAGAAGTCCGCCTCGGTCTCGAGAAGCGTATCGAATATCAGGAAAAGGATCTGCCGCTCGGTCCATTGCGACGACTGAAGCGGGTCGAGCGTGCGGACGTCGCTGATGAAGCCGACGTTGAGCGTGCCGCCGGTGACCGGCTGGGTATCTTGAGCCAGCGCTACCGCCGGCAAAGAGGCCACGATTGCGAAGCCGCTGACGGCGGCCATAAATTGCCTTCTATCCATGACAAATCCTCCGTTGGTTCAGTTCCCGATATTATCGGCATTGCCGTTATTGGCCTCCGGGCAAGGACCCGGAGGCTTGCGCGTTATTTGCTCTCGGCTGGCAGCGGCCGGCCGGCCTGATCGACTCCCATGATCCGCATGTCGTTGAACCGATCGCCGATGCGATGGTGCGGACGCCCGCCGCTCGCGGCGCCCAAGGCGATGACGATCTCGTCATGCGCAGGTGCGTCGGTAATGGTGAATTCCACGGTCAGAAAATGAGCGCGGCTTCCCTTCTTCTCGGCGTCCTTGTGGGTCAAGGGAACGGTGAGCGCGGTGCCGGCGCCGGCACGCTTGTTCGTAAACGGGAGAAAGGAATCGCCGCCGGCGGCGATGCGGAAGACATTGCCGAAATGCAGCGTGTGGATCAGGCCGGCCGCGTGTTCGACTTCGCCATCCGTCCCGGCCACCGCGCACTTTCCAAACGCTTCTATCCGGTCCGGGCCGCCCATGATCGCCACCAGGCGAGGCACGAGGGCATCCGTGAGCGCCTTGGCGTGCTCCATGATGTGCGGCTGCAGGTCCTCGACGAATGCCGATCCTGCCCAAGGATTGCGGATTACCGCCGCGCAGGCGGCCATGCGAAGCGGAACAGGCGCGACGCGCCCCCCTTCGATAAGCGTGTCCTCGACGAAATCGACGACCTTGCGGATCAGGACCCCAGTCATTTTTCCACTCCGCCGGCTGCGAGTTCGGCAAGCACGCGGTTGGCGATGCGATGGCATTCGACGCCGACAGGAACGCCGCAATAGATCGTGAGATGGGTTATCAACGCGTCCAGCTCGTCACGAGTGACTCCGTTGCGAAGGGCGCCGCGAAAATGCAGTTCCCACTCATGCATGCGGTTGAGCGCGGCAATCATGACGATGTTCAGCATGCTGCGGGTCCTGGCATCCAGCCTGTCGTCGCCCCAGGCCGTTCCCCAGCAATATTCTGTGATAAATGACTGAAAGCCCTTGGAAAACTCGGTTGCCTTGCTCAGCGAATTTTCAACATATTCGTTGCCGAGCGTCGCCTTGCGCCGCTCCAGCCCACGCTCAAATAGCGTCTCGTTCATTCGTCTTCCCTTCATTTTCAGCGTGGACGCAAAAGGAACTCGCGGACATGGTCGGACACCAGCTTGGATGCCTCGACCAGGACGCTGTGCTTCAGGCCGGCCAGAATGCGTAATTCCGAATCGGGGATCAGCCGGTGCATCGTCTCGGCCATCCGGACATTCGACCCCTGATCGAATTCGCCCGTCATCACCAGCGTTGGCTGCCTGATCTCGGAAAGCCGATCCACCAGTTCGGTAAGGCCGAACACCCGATACGCCTCCAGGTAAGACGGCACGTGGACAGCCTTGAGCTCGGCAATTCGCCGTTCGATCACATCGGGATGGCGCTCGGCGAATTCCTTGGTGAACCAGCGGTCGTGCGCAGCACCAACGACTGCGTCCATACCGCCGTCGCGGATCATCTGCAGGCGCGCCACAACCTTCTCACGTTCGGCGGGGGTGCGCCCCGCAACTGCGGAAAGAAGCACGACGCGCTCAAACCGGTCCGGATAGGAGCAGGCCAGTTCTTGCGCGATCAAGCCCCCCAATGAAAAGCCGACCAGATGGGCTTTGCGCACGCCGGCATCGTCCATCACCCGAACGATATCGGCGGCAAACTTCTCGACGGAATATTCCGAATCGATGTGCGCGGACTGACCATGACCGCGCAGGTCGGAACGAATAATGTCGAAGCTGCCCTCCAGTTCGCTGCTGACGTCGTCCCAGCTTTGCAGATTGGCGCCGACACCGTGCACCAGCACGAGAGGATGGCCCTTACCGCTTCTCTCATAGGCGATGAGATCGTCTTTGGTGCGCATCGGCGCCATCCCAGGTCCCTCGTTCGAACTCGATTTTTTTGGTATACCGACAGACAGGCATATGGTCAACCGTATTTGAATCGGCTACTTGTGATGAAAGAGTCGAACGCGTAGCTGTCATGAAAGGAATGACGGGAGAGGACGCCGCGATGCATGAATGGACGGACTGGTCGATTGCGGATTCGCCGACATTGCGCGAGCAGACCGTTGTCACGCTGCGCGAGGCGTTGTTCAACGAAGTGTTCAAGCCGGGTGACAAGCTGGTGGAACGGAAGCTCGCCGAGCAGACCGGCGTAAGCCGCACAAGCATTCGGGAAGCGCTGAGCCAGCTTGAGTCCGAAGGGCTTGTGACTCGGGTAGCCGGCAAGGGCATGTTCGTGACCCGCTTGTCGGAACGGGAAGTCCGGCAGATCTACGAGGCCCGCGCAATCCTGGAATCGGCCATGGCGCGCCTGTTTGTCGAACGGGCCAACCAGGAACAAATGGACGAATTGGCGCGGCGTATTTCGGAAGCAGGCGAAACCGACACCTCCGAGCTTGCCAGGCAGCATGCTGAGAAGCTCGACGCGGTGTGGGACATCATCATGCAAGGCGCAGGCAACGACATCACGAGGCAAATGACCTTTCTCCTGCATGGCCGCGTCACCTATCTGCGCACCGTCACCACCCGCGTCGCCTCGGCTGAACGGCGCAGGAATACGATGGCCTTGCTCCACGGCATTTTCGACGCGCTGCGCGCGCGCGATGCCGACCTCGCCGAAAAGCTCACGCGCGGGTATGTCGAAAGATCCGCGGCTTTCGCGCTGTCGCTGCTGCGGGACTCCGGGCAGAACGCCAAATCCTCATCACGCAAGCAACGGATCGACACATGAACTATGTCAGGCTCGGCAAGAGCAATCTGAAGGTATCCCGGCTATGCCTCGGCGCGATGGGATTCGGATCCGCGGGATGGCGGGCCTGGGTGCTCGATGAGAAGGCGTCGGCGCCGATCGTTGCGCGCGCCCTCGACCACGGCATCAACTTCTTCGACACCTGCGACTTCTATTCGGCTGGCGAGAGTGAACGCATTCTCGGCCAGATACTCGTTCTCAAGCAGCCGCGCGACAGCTTCGTCATCGCCACCAAGGCGGGAAACCCGATGGCCGCGCATTGCAACGGCCGCGGCTACTCCAGAAAGCACCTGTTCAAGGCAATCGACGATTCGTTGGTCCGCCTTGGAACCGATCACGTGGACCTCTTCCAGACGCATATCTGGGACAAGGACACCGACCTCGACGAACTGGTCGATGCCATGGCGGATATCGTGCGCGCCGGAAAGGCGCTCTATGTAGGCGTCACGACGATGCCCGGCTGGACACTCGCAAAATGCCGTGCGGCTGCCAGCGCACGCGACCTTCCGGCATTCATCTCGATGCAATGCGAATACAATCCCGCTCACCGGGAGTGCGAGCGGGAACTGCTTGCCTACTGCCGCCACGATGATGTTGCCCTGATACCGTTCAGCCCGATCGCGCGCGGCTTCCTTGCCGCGGACCGCCGCAATCCCGGCCAGCAGACGGCGCGCACGAAAAGCGACGACTATACGCAGAGATATTACCACCGCGACGGCGACCACGCCGTACGCGAAGCCGTCGCTGCCGTTGCCGCCGACATCGGAAAGACACCGGCGCAGGTGGCTCTCGCCTGGACATTGGCGCGCCCCGGCATTACCGCGCCCATCTTCGGAGCGACCTCGACAGACCATGTCGACGAGGCAGTCGCGGCATTGGACATAGTGCTTACGCCCGAACATATCGACCGCATCGACGGGGCCTACGAGCCACGGCCGCTGAACGCCTCAGGCCACTGAATGAAGCACAATGCTTGCGGTAAGCTGATATGCTTGTGACATTGCACTCGTCCGCGCAGGTTTCAAAGGAGCAAATCCGCCGTGTATGATCTGCGAGTCCATGCTCCGCCGCGCCTGTACACGCAGGTGGCCGATACCATCCGCAACGCCATCGTCGTCGGAGAACTGGCGCCGGGAGAGCGGCTGGTGGAGCGCACGCTTTGCGAGCGCATGGGCGTTTCACGGACGTCGCTCAGGGAAGCGATGCGCGAGCTCGAGAACGAGGGCCTGGTCACGAACCTGCCCAACCGGGGGCTTATCGTCTCTGTCGTCGATCCCAAGATCGCGAAGGACATTTTTGACCTTCGCGAGGCGCTGGAGGCGCTTGTATGCAGGTTGTTTTGCGAGAATGCGACTGACGATCATATCACGCGTTGTCGGGGCGTGTATGACGAGCTGATGGAAACCTATCGCGTCGGTGTGGCGCGCGAAATGATAGCTGCAAAGACTAGATTCTACGACGTCTTGATAGCGGGCGCGAACAATTCCGAGGCGGAACGGATGCTTCGCAGCATCCATATGCGGGCCTCACAGTTGCGCATGATTTCTCTTTCCGATGCAGAGCGGCGAAAGGCATCTCAGGAAGAGCTGGCAGCCCTGCTCGACGCCCTGGTGAACCGCAGGGCATCGGATGCCGAGCGGCTTGCAAAAAAGCATGTACGCAAAGCCGCCCAGTTCGCGCTCGGGATGATCGAACAGCTTGAAAACCAATCCGTCAGCTGATCGGCGGCGCTTGAAAGCGCGAGACGCCGCCCGTCCGCCGCTACCTGCGGCGACGGTGAAGGAGAATTATGTCGTGGCGGGCGGCATCCGTACGCGCTATTTCGAAGCTGGCAGCGGACCGGCCGTGATCCTTCTGCACGGCTCGTCACTGGCGATCGATGCCTGGTCCACCTGGCACAACACCATCCCGGCACTCGCGCATGACTTCCGGGTGCTGGCGCCCGATCTGGTCGGCTTCGGTCTCTCGGATGCGCCGGTGGACGGGAAACACGTTCCCCGCCTCGAAAGGCGGCATCACGTTTCAGCCTTCATCGAAGCGCTCGGCGTCACCCGATGCGCGCTCGTCGGCCATTCCGAAGGCGGTTTCATCGCGGCAATGCTCGCCGTTGAAAAGCCGGGTCTGGTCGATAAGGTGGTCGTCGTGAGCAGCGGTGCGACCTCCCCGCGCCTCGGCGGAAATGAGGACCACGCTTGGCAGGCAGCAGCGGCAGCAGCGTATAATGTGCTCGAGGGATGCGACACCGAGGAAGACTTTCTGCGAACCAATGCGAGGCTAAGCACGAAGAATCCGCCGGAGTTCGTGGAGCTGCTAAAAAAGAACTATCGCCTGGCCTGCGAGTCCGGTCAGTTGGAGCGCTTCAAGCAGGCTGCCCGGAAAAAGGACGACACCGAATATACCCAGATCCAGGAGGACCATCTCCTTCCGCATTTGCCCACCATGCACGCCAAGCTGTTCATAGCCTGGTCAGGTTGCGACGAAACCGTGCCGGTGGCGCGCGGCATCAAGCTGCTGGAACGCGCGCCGCAAGCCGACATGCACATTTTCGCCAATGCCGCTCACATGGTCATGATCGATCGCCCACGCGAATTCAACGGAGTTGTCCGGGACTGGCTTGGCAGCTAGCGCCGGTCAAACCATCCAGCTTATGACCCACAGCAAGCTTATGACCCACAGCAAGTCGTCCCAAGAGGGCCGCCATGCCGCGGGAGGATGTCCTCGGGCGTGCGCCCTCACTCCCTCGCCACCAGGTAACGCGCTTCCGAGTCGTAGAGCAGCCCGCCATAGTGCTGCCCGAGGTCGGACATGCCAGCCGTGGCGCCCACCACCTCCTGGCCGCGTGCCGTAGAGCCACCGTAAGGATGAACGAGGGCGCGCGGCATCCACGGCCATGTTTTGCACAATCCGTTGACGAAAGGCTCAAAGTCCGCGTTCGGCATGTTGCCGCCCGGCAGCGGCACACTCGCGGTCCAGTCGCCCCCATCTGCGGAAAGATATGTTCGAGGCGATGGAGGCCGCGCTAGAGCGTTTCATATCTTGACGGAAGCGTAGCCTGCGTTTTCGAAGTAGTTCCTGCATTCGGCTGCCTCGATTGTTTCGACGAGGTGGCCGATGTGGCGCCAAGTGTCCTCGATTGTACGTTTCTGAGCTTGGCGCATCCAGTGTTTGATCTTGGCGAAGGCCTGCTCGATCGGATTGAGGTCCGGGGAATAGGGCGGCAGGTACCAAAGCCTGGCGCCGGCAGCTTTGATCATCTGCCTGATGGCCGCCGACTTATGACTTCCCAGATTATCCATGACGACAATATCGCCGGGCTTCAGCACCGTGATGAGCTGCTCGACATAGGCCCGGAAGCATTGGCCGTTGATCGGGCCGTCGAAGACGCAAGGCGCTGTGAGCCGATCCCAGCGCAGCGCGCCGAGGAAGGTCAGCGTGCGCCAGTGGCCGTGCGGAGCCAGGCCGCGCAGCCGCTTGCCCTTCGGCCCCCAACCGCGCAGCGGAGCCATGTTGGTCTTGATCCAGGTCTCATCGATGAAGACCAGGCACTGCGGATCGAGGCCGGTCTGCCAGGATCGCCATCGCTGACGCCTGCGGGCAATATCGGCGCGTGCCTGCTCAAGGGCGAACAGCGTTTTTTTTGAAGCTCAGGCCCTCGCGCCTCAAGAACAGCCACACCGTATTGTGCGAGACCTTGATCCCGCGCGCATCCAACTCGTCCTTCAGCCGATGCAGCGTCAGTTCAGAGGTCTGATTGATCCGCTCCACAATGAAAGCCCGATGGGGCTCCAGAACGCGCTTACGGTGTCCGCCCATCTTGCCCGGCGCCACCGAGCCGGTGGCACGGTAACGCTGCGACCACTTCACCACAGAGGAAACCGCAACGCCAAAGCGCGAGGCAACCGCACGGCAGGTCTCCCCGTCGACAACTGCCGCTACTGCACGCTCACGAAGATCATTTGAAAGCGCTCGCGTCATCAGATGCTGGCCTCCAATCCAGCCAGCATCTTGAATCACAAACATCCGGTTTTGGGAATCCTACGATTCTCCCAGGCCAATTTCCGGAAGGTCGTGATCTTGCCGCCGAAGACATTGAACAGTGGCGTGCCCCCGGTCTCGTCAAGGTCGAAGACGTAGTCGCGCGTAACCGCCGAAGGGTTCCCATTGCCGTCGTCGAACAACAGCCGCACGCCCCAGAACGCATACAGCAAGTCCTGGGGGCGCAGCTTCTCTTTTGAAGTAGCGGTTCACGGCCGCGCTCAAATACTCGATCTCGGTCTGGTCGATCTGCACCGCTTCGGCAGCACCCTCTAGGCGCCGCAGTTCGAGGTGCGGCTACGGTCGCGATTTTTGTCTTGATATTTTTATCAAGCTGTGAAATTTTTTTCATTCGAAAGCTGGAGGAAGTTTTCCGCACCTCAGAATGCCCTGACAATGGGCATCGGACGGAGAACACGATGGGAGGTTCAATATGCCGGTCCAAGCCGTTTCAACCGAGTGAGCCTTTCCTGCGGGAGACGCCGCGTCCTGGACCTAAAAATCCGACGTCGTCGTCACACCTTCACATGCAAGGGAAAGAGTGCATCCGGCTTCAGGCGCTTTTTTCAAAACGACGAGATCAACGCCGCGAGACCGGCAAAGGTTCCAGAACGTCCGATGACGCGAATAGTGCAGATTTCCGATACCCATCTCAGCCCTGGCAAGCGACATTTCCATGCCAACAGCCAGCCGCTCCTCGACTGGCTGAAGGAAAGCGATGCCGACCTCGTTATCCATACAGGCGACGTCACCGTGGATGGCGCCGATGTCGAGGAGGACATGAGCTATTGCGCCGAGATGATGGACTCCATCGGACTGCCCTATCTCGCCGTGCCGGGCAATCACGACGTGGGCGAGCCCAAGCATCTCTATCAGCCAGTCAACGCAGAACGCCTGGCCCGCTGGCGACGTCATTTCGGGCCGGACTGGTGGCATCGCGACATCGAGGGCTGGCGCCTGATCGGACTCGATTCGATGCTGTTCGGCAGCGACGAGCCGGCCGAAACGGAGCAGATCGCGTGGCTGGAAAACGCCATGCGCGAAGCGTCCGGGCGCCGGATCGGCTGGTTCACCCATCGCCCGCTCTTCATCGGCGAGCCGACCGAAGGCGACGTTGGATACTGGGCGCCCACTCCCGAGCCTCGCGCGCAACTGCTCGACATGGTGCGCCGCTACGACGTGGCCTTCGTGGCCAGCGGCCACCTGCACAAACTCTACGATCGTCAACTCGGCGGCGTGCGGTACCTGTGGGGGCCGTCGTCCGGCTTCCTCGTCGAGGCGCACTTGCAGCCGGAAGGGATGGCCGGAGAAGCCACCTTGGGCGTGCTCGTCTACGACTTTTCCGGGTCCGATTTCACCGTGCGGCCTCATGAAATTCCGGGCCTCACACCCTTTTTCATCGGTGATGTCGTGCATGAGGTCTATCCACCGAGATAGCGCCTCTACCCAATTGTTCGCGAAACGGAGCAACCCCAGTGGCTGCAGTGGAAATAAAGAACCTTTCGAAGTCCTTCGGGCCCCACCGGGTTCTCAAAGACATCAACCTGTCCATCAACGATGGCGAGTTCCTGACGCTTGTCGGCCCCTCCGGCTGCGGAAAATCGACGCTCATCCGCATCATCGCCGGCCTCGAGCCGCAAACCTCGGGCTCGATCCTCGTCGATGGCGCGCCGATCGATCATCTGAGGCCGCATGAGCGGCGCATCGCCATGGTGTTCCAGAGCTACGCGCTCTACCCGCACATGTCCGTCTTCAACAACATGGCGCTGCCCCTGACGATGACCGGGCTTAGCCTCTACGAGCGCCTGCCGCTCGTCCGCCTACTCTCGTCCCGGCGCCGCAAGGTGATGCAGGAGATCGGCAAGCAGGTCAGGGGCATCGCGGCGCAACTTCAGATTGAACCTCTTTTAGAGCGCAAGCCCGCCCAGCTCTCCGGCGGCCAGCGTCAGCGCGTCGCGCTCGGTCGCGCCATGGTGCGCCAGCCCGCCGCTTTCCTGATGGACGAGCCACTTTCTAACCTCGACGCCAAGCTGCGCGTCCACATGCGTAGCGAGCTGGCCGAGCTTCACCAGAGACTCGGCGCGACATTCGTCTACGTCACGCACGACCAGGTCGAGGCGATGACCATGTCAAGCCGGGTCGCCATGATGGAAGGCGGAGACATCCTTCAACTCGGCACGCCCGACGAACTCTACGACAGGCCGGCCAACGTCCAGGTCGCCCAGTTCATCGGCAGCCCGACGATCAACCTGATTCCCGTGACGGTGGGGGTCGGTGGGCGGCTGGAATTGCTCGGAAAGCCTCTGCCGATCGGCACCGCCCTCCCCGCCGGAGAGAAAGCGACGATCGGCGTCCGCCCGGAAATGATCCTGCCCGGCGCGGTCTCGGGCCAGTCGGCGGACCAGGTCCCGCTTCCGGCGAAGCTGCGGCGCAGCGAGCATCTCGGCTCCGAGAAGATCCTGCATTTCGATGTTCCCTCGCTCCCTGGGATCTTGGTGACCTCGCGCATAGGCGCGGGCGTGCCGGACGGTGAGGTCGAGAACACCGAACTCTTGTTCCATCCCTCGGCCTGCCATGTCTTCGATGCCGCCGGAAACCGCGTGGAACCCCAAGTTTCCCAAGACGCGGCCACCGCCGCCAAGGGAAAGCTGCGCCTCGCAGAGGGAGCGCGCGCATCATGAGCCTGACCGCGGTACCCGCTCCGCCCGCCCGGCCCGGTGCCCGGCAGGCCTTCATCGAGAGGCTGGTCGCCGGCGGCTTCGCGCTGCCTGCCCTGCTTTTGCTGGTGCTGACGATTCTCGTGCCGCTCGGCGTGCTCGGTTATCTCAGTTTCACCGACTACGAGCTCGGCGAGGTCGATGTCCATTATGTCGGCCTGCAAAACATCACCGACGCGCTGACCGATCCGGAATTCCGCCGCGCACTCAAGAACACGCTCGTCTACGTCGCGATCGTCCTGCCCGGCTCGGTGATCCTGTCGCTGCTCGTCGCCGTCCTCGTTCACCGCCGCAAGCGCACCCGCTCACTCTACGAAATCATCTACTTCCTGCCTGTGACCTCGACCTTCATCGCCATGGCGACCGTGTGGCAGTTCCTGCTGCACCCCAGCCTCGGCCCGGTGAGCGCGGTGCTGCGCTGGCTCGGCATCGGCGAGGTCGCCTTCCTGAGCAATCCCTCGCTGGCGCTGCCGACGCTTGCCGTGATCGGCATCTGGCAACTGGTCGGCTTCAATATGATCCTGTTCCTGGCCGGCCTCTCGACCATTCCAAAGGACCTCTACGAAGCCGCCGAGATCGACGGCTGCGGCGGCGAAATCGACCGCTTCCTGACGATCACGTGGCCGCTGCTGGGACCGACGACCATGTTCGTCATCGTCACCAGTTCGATCACCGCCTTCAAGGTATTCGACACGGTGGCGGTGCTGACCCATGGCGGTCCGGTGGGATCGACCGAGGTCCTGCTCTACAAAGTCTACCTCGAAGGCTTCCAGTACTTCCGCATGGCGTATGCGTCGGTCCTCACCTTCATCTTCCTCATTTTCATTCTGGTCTTCTCGATCCTCCAGACCGTCGTCATGGACCGCAGGGTGCATTACTGATGACCGACACAACCATCACTGCTCCCGCGATGACGGGCACAACAACCACACCAGCTGGCTCCGCCGGCCGGCGCTTCGCCTCTCTGTTCATCACTCACGGCATCCTGATCACCGGCGCGGCCTTCATTCTCCTGCCTTTCCTGTGGATGCTGGTGACCTCGATCAAGCCGCCGGAAGAGGTGTTCAACGCCCAGCTCAGGATCTGGCCGAAGCATTTCTACGGCTTCGAGAATTATGCGATGGCGCTGACCAGCGCGCCGCTGCTGCGCTTCGCTCTCAACGGCGTCATAGTGTGCGGCGGCATCCTCATCATCCAGCTTCTGGTCGCCATCCCATGCGCCTACGCGTTGGCCAAGCTGAAGTTCCCGGGCCGCAACCTGCTTTTCGTCCTCGTCCTGCTCGGCCTATGCGTGCCCGAACAGGTGCCGGCGCTGCCGATCTACATCGCGCTGGCGAAGATGGACCTGCTGAATACCTATTTCGCCATGATGGTGCCCTTCTTCCTCTCAGTCTTCGCGATCTTCCTGTTCAGGCAGTTTTTCCGTTCCTTCCCCGACGACATCATTCATGCCGCGCGGCTCGACGGGATGAGCGAGTTCGAGATCGTGTGGCGCATCGTCACGCCCAGCGCCATGCCGGCGATCGCCGCCTTCGCGGTGTTCTCCTTCGTCGCGCACTGGAACGACCTCTACTGGCCGCTAATCGTCATATCCGACGTCAACCTGGCGCCGCCGCCGCTCGGCATGATGTTCTTCTCGGACGCCGAAGCCGGCACCAATTACGGCGCACTGACGGCCGCCGCGACCATCCTGACCGCGCCTCTGCTGCTCGCGTTCCTGTTCGCACGCCGCCGCTTCATCGAGGGCGTCACGATGACCGGCGTGAAATAAAACTGACAACTGGCGCGGCTAGAAGCCCGGTCGCGCCGTTCCCCCACACCTTTCGCGGGGCAAGGCGGCATCATCGCCTCAAGAGCATCGGGCAAATCGCATAACCGGAGGAAAGCCTTAATGAAATTCCTGTCAAAGATCATCGCGGCCTCGGCCGTATTGCTGGGAGCGGCGTCGACAGCGCTGGCCCAGTCTCCCGTGACGCTCGACGTCTACTACGCATTCCCGGCCTTCGCGAAGTTCCATGAGCCGCTGGCCGCGGAATTCATGAAGGAACATCCCGACATCAAGATCCAGTTCCGCGCGCCGGCGGCCAGCTACGACGAAGGCCACCAGGCCATGCTGCGGGCCTCCATCACCAACAACCTGCCCGACGTCTATTATTCGGGCTATCACGTCCTGCATGAACTGGTCGGCAAGCTGAAGGCGCGCAACCAGATCTTGGACCTCGGCACGATGATGGACGCCGAGTCGAAGGAATGGCGCGACGCCAACTACGCCGGCAACATTCTCGACCTCGGCCGGGTGGACGGCAAGCTCTACGGACTGGCCTTCAACGCTTCCATGCCGATCATGTTCTACAATGCCGATCTGGTTAAAAAGGCCGGCGGCGATCCCGACAACATGCCCACCGACTGGCCGGGCATCATGGAACTCGCCAAGAAGATCAAGGCCACCGGTTCCGGCATCGCCGGCCTCGCCTACAATATTCATGACTGGCCCGACGAATGGCTCTGGGACGCCATGTTGATGCAGGGTGGGGGCGAGCTGACCAAGGACGGCAAAGTGGCCTTCGGCGACGAGCACGGCCTGAAGGCGCTGGAATATTTCCGCAGCTTCGTCACCGATGCCGGCATGCCGTTGATCGACTGGGATCAGTCGCGCCAGGCCTTTATCGCCGGCCAGATTGGCATCTTCTTCGATACGCCTGCCCGTCTCAGCCAGGATACCGAACTGATCGGCGACCGATTCAAGCTGCGTACCGCGGTCTTCCCGGTCGACGACAAGGAAAAGGGTGGCCTGCCCACAGGCGGCAACGCGGCGGTGATCACTGCCTCCGACCCGGCAAAGCAGAAGGCGGCCTGGGAATTCCTTAAATTCGTCACCGGCCCCAAGGCGCAGGAGCAGGTCGTGAAGATGAGCGGCTACCTCCCGACCAACAAGGCCGCCACCGGGACCGACTATCTCGGCCCGTTCTACGAAGCGAACCCGAATTACGCCACCGTTGCCAAGCAGATGGCACTGTCGCGCCCGTGGCCCGGCTATTCGGCGGGCAACACGGTCCGCATCTGGCGCACCCAGCGCGAGATCATCAGCAAGGTCATGAGCGGCGACGTATCCATCAAGGACGGGCTCGACAGCCTCGTCTCCGAAACACAGGCACTCATGAAATAAGTCGCCATGCCACGCGCGCCGGCCGGCTTCGGCTGGCGCGCCCTTTTTAAGGTGGCGCCGATGTGGCGCCCTTCTTGTGTCAGCCCTCCCTTCACACTGCCGGACCTCCCGATGCTCATTGCACAGATCAGCGATTTTCATATCCGACCCGACGGCCAGATGGCCTATGAGGGTCTCCAGACCAACACCATGACTCGTCGCGCCATCGCGACCGTCGCCGCGCTCGATCCGGCGCCCGATTGCGTCCTCGTCACCGGCGATCTCGCCGATTGCGGTCGCCCGGAAGAGTATGCGCTGGTCGCCGACATGCTGTCGGCCCTGCCCATGCCCGTCTTCGTCATTCCTGGCAACCACGACCGGCGTGAGACAATGCGCGAGGTGATGGCGCCGAAATTCCCCTATCTGAGCCAGTCGCCGGATTTCCTGCATTATACGATCGAGGACCTTCCGGTCCGCCTTATCGGGCTGGACACGGCGCAGCCGGGCGAGGACGGTGGTGCGATCTGCGAGCGGCGCGAAGCCTGGCTCGGTGAGCGTCTCGCCGAGGGCGACGGCCGCCCGACCTTCGTCTTCATGCACCATCCGCCCTTTCCCGTCGGCGTGCACGGCATGGACATCATGATGTGCGTCGTCGGCGACGGCTTCCGCGACATGATCAGGTCCCACGCCGAAATCGAGCGGGTGGCCTGCGGGCACTATCACCGGCCCATCACCACGCGCTTTGCCGGCACGGTCGGCTTCGTCGCGCCGGGCGTCGCGCACCAGGTCGCGCTCGATCTTCGTCCGGGCGAGCCCAATCGCTTCATCTTCGAACCGCCGGCTTTCGCCCTGCACGCCTGGTCGCCGCAGACCGGTGTCGTTTCGCACGTCGTCCCGATCGGCGATTTCGGCCCCGCCCACGATTTCATCACCGATGTCGACTACCCCGGGAAAAACGAAACATGAGCGACTACCGTCAAATCCTGAAAGACGCCGATGCCATCGCACGCAAGGCAGCCGCGACGTTGATGTCGATGCGCGAGGAGCGCCTCGACGTCACGCGCAAGGAAGGGCTGGATATTGTCACCGCCGCCGATCTCGCTTCGGAGCGCATTGTCATCGACGGGCTGCGCGCGCTTACGCCGCAAGCTTCCATCCTGTCGGAAGAAGCCGGCACGACGGGAATCTTGGGCGAAAGCCGCTGGATCGTCGACCCGCTCGACGGCACGATAAACTACGCGTCCGGCCTGCCGTGGTTCTCCGTCACCATGGCCTATCAGGAGCAGGGTGCGACGAAGATCGGCCTGACCGTCGCACCCGCCGCCGGCTTCGAGGCGCACTACACCAGCGACGGAATCGCGACCGTCAACGGCAAGACGGCCAATGTGTCGACAACTGCAAGACTGGCCGATGCGGTCATTGCCGTCGTGCTGACGTCGCACTTTTCGGCCGAGGAGGTGGCGCGCACCGCAGAGATCGTGCGGCGGCTCGGCGTCGGCGCGCGCGGCGTGCGCGTTATCGTCTCAGGGGCCTTTGAACATTCGATGGTCGCCGCCGGCCAGCTCGATGCGGCGGTTTCGATCAAGGCCGACGTCGTGTCCTACGCGGCTGCCATGCCGCTGCTACGCGCAGCAGGAGGCAAGGTCACCACGCTTTCAGGTGTCGACTCCACAGACGAGGACACGCAGAAGGTCGGCTCGAACGGGCTCATTCACGACGAACTTCTTGAAGCGCTACGCGGCCTGTGACACCTGGCGCGCAAACCTGAGCGAGCATGCAAGACACATTGATCATATTCGACTGCGACGGCGTGCTGGTCGACAGCGAACCGCTGGCGGCGCTTGCCTACGGGCGGGTCTATTCGAAACACGGCATGGAACTCGACCCGCAGGCGGTCCTGCAATGCGTCGGCATGAAGCAGACCGATATCCTGGAGCGCATCAGGCTCACGACCGGCCATCGCCTTGAGGAGCACCAGACCGCGGATTTGTGGGACGAGGTGAAAGCGCTCTTCACCGAAAGTCTGCAGCCGATGGCGGGCCTGAAGCCCTTCCTTGAACGGCTGTCCAATCCCCGCTGCGTCGCCTCATCCTCCTCGCTGGAGCGGATACATCACAGCCTTTCGGTCACAGGGCTCGCGAGATTCTTCGGCGAGAACATATTCTCATCGTCAATGGTCGCGCGCGGGAAGCCCGCCCCCGACATCTTCCTGTTCGCCGCGGATCAGATGAGCATCGAACCGAAGCACTGCGCGGTTGTCGAGGACTCGCCTTTCGGCGTGCAGGGCGCAGTCGCCGCCGGTATGACGGCGATCGGCTTCATCGGCGGCGGCCACACCTATCCGGGGCATGCCGAGAAACTACGCGTGGCCGGCGCCCGAACCATCTGCGCCGACTGGGACGAAGTCGCGCGCGGACTCGTTTCTCTGGAGTTGATCGCACCCGTCTCCGTGTAGATTTCAGGCCCAGCGAAAGCCGGGCAGCAGATAATCCGGCACCGCCCTTTCCTGCTCAAACACCGTCGAAAGCGCCGCGTCGCCGAATGTAACAGATAGGTAGGATTCCGTAATTGGGGCCGGAACAAGAGCTGTTTCAGAATCTGCTTAAGGTCGAACGGAGAGCGAACACCCGGATGTTCGCTGTGGATGCGCGATTGCCAGCGAACTTTCGAAACTACCTGCCGGTGCCAGAGGTACCGCTCACATGATCATTATCAGGTAGCCGAAGTTGGTCCAAAAGGGGCCGTGCCGTTGACGATCACCGCACCGGCTGAGCCAACGAATCGTCCAATTGCACCGTCGCCGCCACGCCCTGACGAGCGCGAGGCCGCCTTAGATTTCTTTGCTTTCTCTTTTTCACTTGACGCGGTTCTTCGTTTGAAAGCGCACCCGTCACGCAGTCGACCACGTTGAACGCAACAAAGTCCGCTTCCAATTGCTCGGCGAGGCCCGCCGCATCCTCCCTGGGCTTGTCATGGGTGTCGTGCCAGAGCGCGATTCCGATGCGTGCACGCGGTGCGAGTCGCCTCAAGCGCCTCACGACGAACACCGCGTGTTTGAACGAATCGCGGTTGAGGAAGCCCACGACGACTGCGTCGCGAGCTTCAAGCGGAAGTTTCCGGATCCGCGCGGGGAGGAGGTCACGGTGGCTCGCGGCCACGCAATCCGCACCCTCGATCGAAATGACCTGCGCGAGCATCGCAGCGGCCACATCGTCGAGGTCTCCGCGCCCGCCGATACACAGCACTGACTTCCCAGCACCATCCGGGAGATCAGGCGCAAACTCGGCTTGATCCTCATCCTCTTCGCCCGGATCCGCGCTCGCGCCTTCTTTTTCCGCGTGCTCGTCTTCTTCCTCTTCTTCTTCCTCCGCGGCGATCTCGTTGAGATTGGCCACCAGGGTGCGGGCGTTTTCGGCAAGGTTCGCCAACTGACTTGCCGTTAGCGCGCCCCGAGCCCGGTCCTGTTCACCAAGCAGCAACGCCGGAATGGCAACCGTGCTGTGGAACTCGATCAGGTATTTCTCCTCGAGCATTTCTTCCGCGTTGTCGGTGGCTTCGTCGATATCGTCGGCAAGAAGCCGCTGGTACAGACGCTCCTTCGGGTCAAGCACCGGCTCATCGCCAAACAGGATCTGCAGGAATTCGAATTGGGGCACGTGCCGTCCAAGCACGACAAGGCAGACGGTCAACGGCGTCGACAGCACCAAGCCGACCGGGCCCCATAGCCAGGCCCAGAAAACGGCGGCTACGATGATCGCCAGCGGCGAGAGGCCCGTGTGCGAGCCGTAAAGCCAGGGCTCGACGATGTTGCTGATTACGAGCTCTGCCAAGATGAAGAGAGCGCCAGTCCATACCAGTAAGCTCCAGCCGGGAGCCACTGCGAAGGCAAGAAACAAAGGTATCACCGCCGCGATAACCGGACCGATAAAGGGTACGAAACGCAAGACAACGGCCAACATGCCCCATAGCAGGGCATTGGGAATGCCAAGAAACCAAAGACCTATCGCAAGGGGCACGCCGTAGACGATGTTCACGACCAATTGCATGAGCAGATATTGTCCGACGCGACTGCCTGCATCCTGCAATGCCTGGGTCGTGCGATGGAGATCGCTGTAGCCCACAAGGCGGATGAATCGATCCCGCAATTCTTCACGCTCGAGCAGCATGAAAATCACCACGATGATGACAAGGCCGGTCGTGGCGAGTGGTCCGATCAGCGGCTCGATGATGTTCCTCAGCGTCTCTATCGGACGCTGGGGCGAGAATATCTGAACCAGAAGCGGATCCTGCTGCTTCGTGGTTTGCTCCACATCTGCCTGCCCGCTGGATTGGGATTTGTTTATCTCAGTGTTGACGCGCTCGAACACCTTGCCGAGCCGGCTGATAAGGCCGTCTTCGGATCCTGTTTCTTTCAAAGTCCGAATCTTCTCGAGGATGTTGGATTGGTATGTCGGAATGTCCTGCGCGACCTGGCTCACCTGCGTGGCAACGATCAGGCTGAACAGCGACACGAGGACGAAGGCCGATGCAACCGCGCCAAGCACAGCGATCATTCGCGGCAGCTTCAACTTTCGGAGCAAAGAAACAATCGGCGCCAACGCAAATGTGAGAAGGACCGCTATTGCCAATGGCAGCAGGACCTCCTTGGCGACGTAAAGAATGGCGACGGTAGCAATCATCGCCACGACGGTTGCCAACTTCGATGTCATAAAAGCAGGGGGCATGATGGGACCTATCTGCAATCTCGCGATTTAGAGGACGGCCATGGCCTAACCGCGCAAAGCGTGCGCTGGTCCATATACTGGCACCTCCTCAGCTTCTGGCCAATGACCTGGTTCGTTACACCGCATGTGTGATGATCTCGAACTTTTGCAGGGCATGTAGCCCAAAGGTGTGGATCATCGGAACATCCGCAGCGTCCCTCGCAGGCCCAAAAGATTTCTTTGGCGGCGTGCTTCCTAGCCGGCTGGCAATGACCAAGGTCATCACGCATGGCGTGACCGGCGCGTCCGTATTTCGGCCAGGTGACTGGCCAGCGGAATTCGCTGAACGGATCAGCGCTGCGGTTTTGCCGGGCTACAACACGTTCTCCCGAGCCGACACTTTGAAAGCGGCGGATTCTCGGCCGCAGCCGACGCTACCGTGCATTTTCAGGATCCCGACGAGGGTGCCATCACGCGCTACACGGCGGTTACGCGGAAATCCGTTTAGCGATGATCAAGGGAGTGATTGACGAACTCAAAAGCAGGCACCGAAAACCGGTCGAAGCTCGAGTTTGGAAAAGGGCGGCAAGCCGATCGTCGATGGCGAACTCGACTTGGATGCGCTCTCGATGGGGTCGCCGGTTCGACGGCAGACGGCCGTCATATCGGCTTGCCTGGAATAAAGGAACATGGGGGGGAGTCTTTTGTTCGGGAGTTACAGAACCGGATCGATGGGAGCGACTGAAAATGAGACAAGACATTGTGGCTGGCGCGAAGTTCCCCGACTACGTTCTTCCCGACCACACCAAGACACCACGGCGGCTGTCGGACCTGCAGGGCGACCAGCTGATGATCGTGATGCTGACGCGTGGGTTCTTCTGTCCGAAAGACCGGCAGCAAATGCTCGAACTGGTGCGGTTTCACTCGCAATTGGTCGTCGGCTACACACAGCTCGTCACGATCACCACGGATGATTGGCATACGACCAACAATTACCGCCAGCAGACCTCCGCGCCCTGGCCCTTTCTTTATGACGAGGAACGGCTCGTGCAGAAGGACCTGGACATCAAGGAATACACCGACACCACGCACGACGTGATGATCCCGCACACGATCGTGCTCGGGCGGGACCTCGAAGTCTTCAAGGTCTACAACGGTTACTATTACTGGGGCCGCCCCTCCACCGCCGAATTGCACGCAGAACTGCGCGAACTGGCGCAAAGGACCTATCGCGACTGGGACATCACCGAACCCGAGCTGCGGGAGAAATGGAAGAAAGGCGATAAATCCGACTTCTACCCCTATGGCGGGAATTCCATCTCCATGGACACACTCATGCTCCAGATGGCCGGCGCGGTCGACCAATATGCCGGTCGGGCAAAGAGAAGCTGAACGGAGGAAGCCAGCATCGCTCGCGGCGGTCTTCTCCCAGTCACGCTTTTTGTCCAGCCGCGCTTGGTAAACGAACCTTTTTCCGATCCGGGCCTGCTACTGGATTTCCGCTTCCGCAACAGGGCCATCCTTTTCTATCTCGGAGAGCTTTCGACGCTTTCGCTGCGCGAAATCCTGCGAATCTCGCACGTCTTCGTGACGCATATGCACATGGATCACTTCGGCGGTTTCGACAGCCTGAGCAGGCTGTCGCTTTACAGAGCAAGCCCGGAAGTCCACGGTCAAAATTTTATTGAGCAAACCAGTTGTTTAGAGGAAAGCCGATGGTACCGTTGGCTGGGATCGAACCAGCGACCTCCGGATCCACAATCCGGCGCTCTAACCAGCTGAGCTACAACGGCACGTTTGCCTGAGCGGGATCGGCGGAACGTAGTCCCCTCGAGTGCTCTGTCGTTCGGCGATGCGTCCTTACGGGCTTATGGATTTTAATTCAAGGCTTTTGCAAAGCAAAGGTCACTTGCCCACATGGAAGCGGATCTGCCGACAAGAAAAAGGCCGGCGGGAGGAGGTGCCGGCCTTTTCCTGTTACGAGCCAGCGGGAGGAGGTGCTGGCTGGTCACCCCGGAGGCGGAGGGAGGAGGTTCCGCCGACCGGGTATTCGTTGATGGCTGCCATCATACACACGATCATTTCGAAGAAAATGCGACCTTTTGTTACATCTTCTGATCATGCGCAAATATTAGGCGGCCTTGATGTCCTTCATCGCCTTCTCGAAAACGGTCTTGATCGGCTTGGAGACATCCTCGGCCGCCTTGGAGGCGACGGTCTGGAACTCCTTGGCTTGCTCGACGGTCATTTCGACGCTCTTGCGCAGGAACGCGGTCTGCAGCTCCACGACTTCCGACAGCGATTTGGCGCCGATCAGCGCCTCGAGATGCGAAAAGCCCGCTTCGGCATTGGCGCGCAGTGCGGCAACGGTCTTGAGCGACAGGTCGCTGGAAACGGTCTTGGCGGACTCGTATGTGGATTCCAGGGCCTTCTGGGTCTCCTCGGCGCCAGTCTTGAGCTTGGCGTAAGCCTCCTTCGACTGCTCAACGCCCTTCTCGGCGAAAGCGCGGATCTGGTCGGTGGCTTTGGAAGCGTCAAAGCTCGGGAATTCAACGTTTTCGATGGTCTCGGCAGTCTTGGTCCTGGACATTTTCCATCCTTTTCAGCGGTAGCGGCTTTGACGGAAAGCCGTCTCGTTCATGTATGATGGCAATATAAAGGCAATTTTTGTGCATTGCAATATCTTTGTTGCACTGCACCATAGATTCCCGTCTCGGCCGTTAACCAAGAGCCGAAATTCAGGCCTATGCACGTTCTGGCTTGTGGACCTTCGCGCCGCCGGCTTTTATTAACAAAGCGTTAACTGCAAAAATGCCCGCTGCATGAGGATTTCGCCAGCGCATGCCGTCCGAATATTCCTTTCTTGACGTCGCCGTGCTCGACGCGGTCCGCCAGCGCTTCGCCGCCGGCGACGCGATCGCGATCCTGTCGGCGAATCTGGAGCAAGTGATCTGGGCCAATGGACCGGGTGCCGCAGTGTTCGGCTATCCCGACATCGAAAGCATCATCGGCGCCGAGGCACGGCTGCCGCTGATCGCCCGCCGCCAGATCATGGCAACTAGTGGATTTCCCGACATCGGCAGCGACCGAAGCATCACGGTCAGGCTGGCGACCGGCATGACCAGCCGCGCCATCGGCTTCCTTGCAAGCGCTGTGACGCTGCCCGACGGCGAGAACGCCATCATGCTGGCGGTGCGGGCGGCCCAGACCGGCTCGCGCAGTGCGGCCGAAATCGCCGGCAGGGCCATCAGCGGCTTCACGGAAGATGGTCATTTCATCGCCTTCATCGACGCCAGCGGCAATGTCGAAGCGGCATCGGAGAGCTTTTCGCAGCTCGGCATCGAGCCCGCGACGCTGGCCGCGCTGGTGGCCGACGTCGCGAATGAGGGCGACCGCATCGTCAAGCGGCTGGTTCCGGGCGGCGGCACATCCTATCCGGCGGGTCTCGCCCGGCTGACGCCTGAGCGGCATTTGCTGGTGGTGATCGACGAGAACAGGCTGGACGACGGTGCGCCTGGGCAGGGAACTCCAGCGGCCGAGCGTTCCGAAGAACGTGACCGCTCACAGGCCGTCGCCAAGGATATTTCGGAACCGGCAGCGCGAATCGCTGCCGAAGCGGCCGTGCAGGAGCCGGAGGCGGCAGAACCCGGACAACCGGCGGCAAGCGGCACGCCGGCACAGCACGACCATTGGTATTTCAATGCCGGCGAGGACGGGAGGCATGCGCGCGGCCCAGCCGCGCCGGACGCCGAAGCTGCACCTTCGCCGGCTGCCGCCGAAGGTCCAGCCGAGGACGCGAAGCACGATGCCCAGGCTCCAGTTGTTCCGGCAGCCCCGGCCGCCAGGACCGTGGACCGC
This sequence comes from Mesorhizobium sp. B2-1-1, assembly GCF_006442975.2. NCBI lineage: Bacteria > Pseudomonadati > Pseudomonadota > Alphaproteobacteria > Hyphomicrobiales > Phyllobacteriaceae > Mesorhizobium > Mesorhizobium sp. B2-1-1. Next base: position 5,435,357 of record NZ_CP083954.1, read on the forward strand.
ACGGCGGCGCCGCTGCGTTTCGTCTGGCGAACCGACGCCGAGGGCAGGTTCAGCGCGCTGTCGCCGGAATTCGCCGACGTCGTCGGCAAACCGGCCGCGGACGTCATCGGCAGGCGCTTCAGGGACGTCGCGGCGGCCTTCGGGCTGGATGCGTCCGGCGAGATCGCCGGTCTCCTGGAGCGGCGCGACACCTGGTCCGGCCGTTCCGTGTTGTGGCCGGTCGTCGGCACGGACCTGAAGATCCCGGTCGACCTGGCGGCCCTGCCGGTCTATGGCCGCAGCCGTGCCTTCGAGGGCTTCCGCGGTTTCGGCGTCGCCCGCGCCGGCGACGCCGTCATCGATCCGGAAGCGATCGGCATGGCGCTGGTGTCCAACAGCGAGGCCCCCCAGGCGCCGGAACCGGTCGAACCCGCACCCGAGGAGCCGAAGGCCGAGGAGTTGAAGCCATCGGACCCGTTCCGGGGCGAGGTGCCGGCGCTGACCATCGTGCCGAAGCCTGAACGCCGCTTTGCCGACAAGGTGATCCGTCTGGCCGAACATCGCCAGCCGGCTAACGACAAGGGTCTGTCGACCCTGGAACGCAGCGCCTTCCGCGAAATCGGCGAGCGGCTGAAGAAGGAAAGCAGCCCGGACGAGCCGGAGGCTGAAAGACCGGGTCCGGACGATGCCGGGCAACCGGAGGCGGCAACGCCGGCGGGGCCGTCCGAGAAACCAGCGGACGCCCGCAAAAACCTTGCGCCAAAGGGCGAAGCCGCACCGGCTGAGCCGTCCGAAACCGATGTCGATGCCGAGGATGCAGAGGATCTCGCCCGGCTTGATGGCGAACGGCCGGACAAAACGGCTGATGAGGAGCCCGCCGACACGGTGGCCGGAGTGACGGGTTCGCTGCTCGACTATGCCGAGCGGAGCGAGGAACCAGCGCCGATCGCCGACAACAATGACGAGACCCCGGCTTCCGAACCGGCGGCGGCGCAGACGGAACGGGAGAGCGAAGAGCCCGTCGCGGCGGCAGGCGAACCGACCGTCGCCGGCGCCAACGATGACATTGCCGACGACGAGAGCATGACATCGGCCGATTTTCGCGATGCCGAGGACAGTGAGGACTGGGTCGAGGACGAGGAAGCGTCCGCATCCGATGAGCAGGCCGCAACCGCCGAGGGGGCCGCCGGCACCAGCGACGCGGTGGAGGCTCCGGTCGAGCGGCCACGCCTCAAAGTGCCTCCGCTCAAGCTCGAAGGGTACGTGCCGTCGGCCTTTGCGGTCGGGGACGAGAGCAAGGCTCCCGACACCTCGCTCCTGAGCAAGCTGCCCGTGCCGCTGCTCATCCATTCCGGGGATGAACTTCATTACGCCAACGAGGAATTTCTCGTCCTGACAGGCTATGAAACGCTCGATGAACTGGCGGACGCCGGCGGGCTGGGCACGCTGTTTGCCGATCCCTATGGCCATGACGGCGTCACCGAGGGCGCCGACCGGGCGTTGCGGCTGAAGACGCATGGCGGGCAGGAATTTCCAATCGAGGCTATCCTGCGCTCGGTTCCGTGGCGCGACGGCAAGGCGCTGATGCTGGTGGTGCGCCGTTCGGGCGAGGATGAGGCACCGGCGGCACTGTATGCGGCTGGCGACGAGCAGACGCAGCCCGATATTTCCGAGCTCAAGGCGCGCATCGCCGAGATGCGCACCATCATCGATACCGCCACCGACGGCGTCGTGCTGATCGGCCGTGACGGCGCGATTCGTTCCATAAGCCGTCCAGCCGAGGCGCTGTTCGGCTTCGACAGCGACGACGTGACCGGCAAGCCGTTCGCCTCGCTGTTTGCTATCGAAAGCCAGCGCGCGGCGCGCGATTATCTCGACGGCCTGTCCGAGCCCGGCGTGGCGAGCGTCCTGAACGACGGCCGCGAAGTCATCGGCCGCGAGGCGCAGGGCCGCTTCATTCCCCTGTTCATGACCATCGGCCGGCTGCCCAACGACAGCGGCTTTTGTGCGGTGGTGCGCGACATCACGCAGTGGAAGAGGGCCGAAGAGGACCTGACCCAGGCGCGTGCGGTGGCCGAGCGCGCCTCCTCGCAGAAGACGGATTTCCTCGCCCGCATCAGCCACGAGATCCGTACGCCGCTCAATGCCATCATCGGCTTTTCCGAACTGATGGTGGACGAGAAATTCGGGCCAGTGGCCAATGACCGCTACCGCGATTACCTGCGCGATATCAACCGATCGGGCAATCATGTGCTCGATCTCGTCAACGACCTTCTCGACATCTCAAAGATCGAGGCGGGCCAGCAGGAAATGGCTTATGAAGCGGTGTCGCTCAACGACACGCTGGCCGAGACTGTGGCAATGATGCAGCCGCAGGCCAACCGCGAGCGCGTCATCATCCGCTCCAGCTTCGCGTCGCGACTGCCGGAAGTGGTGGCGGACCTGCGCAGCGTGCGCCAGATTGCCCTCAACATCCTGTCGAACGCCATCCGTTATACCCAGGCCGGCGGCCAGGTGATCGTCTCGACCGCCTATGAGACCTCGGGCGATGTCGTCATGCGCGTGCGCGACACCGGCATCGGTATGAGCCAAGCCGAGATCGAGCAGGCGTTGAAGCCGTTCAAACAGATCAATGCATTGAAACGGGGGCGCGGCGACGGCACCGGTCTCGGCCTGCCGTTGACCAAGGCGATGGTTGAAGCGAACCGCGCCCGTTTTATCATCACCTCGACGCCCGGCGAAGGAACCCTGGTCGAGATCGCGTTCCCGTCGACGCGCGTGCTTGCGGAATAGGCAAGCTCCCGTCCATCCAGCCGCCTGGAAAAGAAAAGGCGCCCAACAGGACGCCTTGAAAGATGGGATTTGCTGTCACAACGGGGGCTTGAGCGAATTCAGATCCTCCGGGGGCTGAGGAACGGGATTTCTCCCTCAAGTTACGTGCGACTATCGACGCCGGGCCTTAACAAGTCCTTACCAGGTCCCGAAAAAATTTACGAATGTGTACCACTCGTGAAATCTAGGTAAATTCGCGCGGCAGATTTGATTAACCATGCCGGGCGGGGCGGTCACTCGGCCAATTGCGGCAGGTTTCTGAACAGCTCGAGCGCCTCGGGATTGGCGAGCGCCTCCTTGTTCTTGATGGCGCGGCCATGCACGACGTCGCGCACCGCAAGCTCGGTGATCTTGCCCGATTTGGTGCGAGGAATGTCTGACACGGCGATGATCCTGGCCGGCACGTGGCGCGGGCTGGCGCCGGCGCGGATTTTCGCCCGGATGCGCTTCTCCAGATCCTCGTCGAGCTGAACGCCGGCGGCCAGCCGCACGAACAGCACCACGCGCACGTCATTGTCGAAATCCTGACCGATACAGAGCGCCTCCAGGATTTCCGGCATCTGCTCGACCTGATTGTAGATCTCCGCCGTGCCGATGCGCACACCACCCGGATTGAGCGTCGCGTCGGAGCGGCCATGGATGATCATGCCGCCATGAGCGGTCCACTCGGCGAAGTCGCCATGGCACCAGACATTGTCGAAACGCTCGAAATAGGCAGCCCGGTATTTCTTGCCCTCGGGGTCGTTCCAGAAGCCGATCGGCATTGCCGGGAACGCCTTGGTGCAGACCAGTTCGCCTTTCTCCTGCCTGACCGGCTTGCCGTCGTCGTCCCAGACGTCGACAGCAAGGCCGAGGCCTGGTCCCTGGATCTCGCCGGTCCATACCGGTTCAGTCGGGACGCCGAGGACGAAGCAGGAAACGATGTCGGTACCGCCGGAGACCGATGCCAGATGCACGTTCTTCTTGATCCCGTCGTAGACGAAGCGGAAATCCTCGGGCGACAGCGGCGAGCCCGTCGAAGAGATGGCGCGCACGGTCGACAGATCATGGCTTTGGATCGGCTTGAGGCCGGCCTTGCGTACCGAATCGATGAATTTCGCCGAGGTGCCGAAGAAGGTCATCTTCTCGGCATCGGCGAAATCGAACAGCGCATTGCCGTTGGGGTAGAAAGGCGAGCCGTCATAGAGCAGCAGCGTCGCGCCCGAAGCGAGGCCCGACACCAGCCAGTTCCACATCATCCAGCCGCAGGTGGTGAAGTAGAAGAAGCGGTCGCCGTCGAGCAGGCCTGCGTGCAGGCGATGTTCCTTGAGGTGCTGGATCAGCGTTCCGCCGGCCGAATGGACGATGCATTTGGGAATACCGGTCGTTCCGGACGAGAACAGGATGTAGAGCGGATGCGCGAACGGCAGCCGCTCGAAGGTGACCTGCCTGACCGCGAAGGGCGACAGCGCCTCTTCCATCGCCACGGCCTTTTCGATCGTATCAGCGACATCGGCCGAGGTGCCGAGATAGTCAACGACCACCACCTTGCGGACAGTGCCCAGCTTTGCGGCCACCGCGGCGATCTTGTCGGCGACCTCGATCGCCTTGCCGTTGTACCAGTAACCATCGGGGACGATGAAGACGACGGGTTCGATCTGCCCGAACCGGTCGAGAACGCCCTGCTCGCCGAAATCCGGTGAGCAGGACGACCACACCGCGCCGATAGAGGCGGTCGCGAGCATCGCGGCGACTGTTTCCGGCATGTTGGGCATCATCGCAGCGATACGATCGCCCTTCTTGACCTTGAGCGACAAGAAGAGTTGCTGGAAGCGCGAGGTGAGCGCATGCAGTTCGTTCCAGGACAGCCGGCGCTCGACCTTGTCCTCGCCGCGAAACACGATCGCCTCTCCTGCTCCGGTCTTCTTCAGGAGGTTCTCGGCGAAATTCACCATCGCGTCGGGAAAGAAGGCCGCTCCCGGCATCTTCTCGCCATCGACGAGCACACGCTCGCTTTCGGCGCTGCCCTTGTCGCCGACGATGCCGCAAAAATCCCAGACCAGGCTCCAGAACGCTTCGCGGTCCGCCACCGACCAACGGTGAAGGTCGGCATAGGAAGTCACGGATATGCCGCTTTTTGCAGCGGCGGCCTTCATGAAGGCGGTCAGCGGCGCAGCGTCAATCTGGTCCTGCGTCGGGGTCCAGAGTGGTACTTCGGCAGCCATGATGGGTCCTCCCAGGATCGCCACCGCTTATGCATATTGCGCCGCAGCAGAGCAAGATTTTGTTCGGCCGAGGCGTCCAGATGTGCGCAAATGCCATCGCCGGGCCATAAAGACTTGAAATGCCTCGACCCTAAGTCGTAGTGACGACTAGAAGTCGTAGTGACGACTGGAAGTCGTGGTGACGACCGGGTTTACACCCGCCGGACGATTTTTGTCGGAACGAAAGCATACGGGGCGATATGCCATCATCTTTGATCCGACGCGGAACATGGGCGATCGGCGCTGCCGTGATCGTCATCGCGCTGGTGGTCGCCGCCCTGCCGCTGATCGCTTCGACGCGTATCGTGCGCGATCGCATCGCCTGGGAATTGAGTGCCTGGAGCGGTTTCCGGGTTGCCATCGAAGGCTCGCCGCGCATCGAGGTCTGGCCGAACTTCCGGGCGATCCTGACGGATGTGACGCTTTCGAAGTGGACCGACGTCGACGCACCGCCGGTCGTCGAGGCCGAACGGGTCGAGGTCGACCTCTCGGCCATGGCGGCGCTGCGCGGCGACGTGGTGTTTTCCACGGCGCGGCTGGTGCGGCCGACGATCAGGGTCCAGCGCACGGCGAGCGGCCTGTTCCTGCCCACCGCTCCGACCGGCGGCCGCATCGCACGCGCCATCGACGTGGCGCGCGGCGTGGTCGGTGCGGACCCCGCCAAACCCGATCTTGACAAGCTACCGGCCGACACTTTCGGCACGGTGGAGTTCAGGGACGGCCGCATGGTGGCGTCCGTTAACGGCAAGGACGAAGAGGTGCTGAGTAGCCTGAGCGGCCAGGCGACATGGGCGGCGATGAACAGCAATGCGACGCTCTCGGCGACCGGCATCTGGCGCGGCGAAAGCGTCGCCGTTGATGCCGCATCGCCGAAGCCGCTGGTGTTATTTGCCGGCGGCATGGCGCCGCTCACCCTGTCCTTCAAGGCCGCCCCCGCCACCTTCTCTTTCGACGGCACGGCCAGCATGTCCGAAAACGCCTATTTCGACGGCCAGGCCAAGTTTTCAGCGCCCTCGTTGCGGCGTGTGCTCGAATGGTCGCAGGCCGATATCGCGCCGGGCGCCGCGATCGGCTCCGTCAGCATCTCGAGCAAGGTGACCGCGACGGCGGGGCGCGTCAAATTCGAGAACACCGCACTCTCCCTCGACAATAACCCAGGCATGGGTGCGCTGGACCTGTCGCTTGGCGACGCACAGCCGGTGATCTCCGGCACGCTCGCCTTCGACACGCTCGATCTGAGGTCGTTCCTGTCCGCCTTCACGCCGCTCGGGCCGGCAAGCGGGGCAGGTCCGAGCGAAGTCGACACGAATTTCGCCGACCGGGTCAATCTCGACCTCAGGCTGTCGGCGGCGCACGCCACGGCCGGCTCCATCCAGCTTGCCGACGTCGCCGCCACGGCGCAGGTCAAGGATGGCCTGTCCGTTTTCGACATTTCCGATGCCTCGGCCTTTGGCGGCAACATCCAGAGCAGCCTTCGCTTCGACCGCAAGCCCGAGGGCAGCCAGGTCGAGATCCGGCTGCTGGCTTCCGATATCGATGGCGGCGCTTTCGGCACGGCGGCCGGGATGACGCGGTTGGTGCCGGTCGGCACCGGGACCGTGTCCGTCATCCTCAAAGGGCCCGGCAGGACCTGGGACTCGATCTTCGAAACCGCCGACGGCTCGGTTTCGGCGACCTTCGGGCCAGGCGCGCTCAGCAAGTTCAACCTGCCGGCCTTTCTCAAGCATACCGAACAGGGCGGCTTCTTCGCACTTGACGACGTCTCGGACGGGACACTGCCGATCGATGGCGCCGAACTGAAGGCCACCATCTCGAAAGGCGTGGCGAGACTGGACAAGGCCGAGGCCAATTCGGCGAAGTACAAGATCTGGCTTTCCGGCATCGCCTCCTATGCCGGACGGGGGCTGGCGCTGTCAGGCGGTGTCATCCAGCCGGACCAGGTCGTCACGCAGGCAAACGGCCAGCAAGGCCCCAAGCAATCGTCCTTCTTCGTTGGGGGGACATGGAGCACGCCGTTCATTTCGCCGATCAACCGCGGCGTGTCGGGCGAATAAGCAGCCTTTCGGCCTCGTTGTTCAAGCATGATCTCTGGACAAACGGAACCGTTTGTCCGCGAAAACCGGTTCCCACTTTTCGGGATCATGCTCAGCCTATTCGGGCATGATCTCTGGACAAACGGAACCGTTTGTCCGCGAAAACCGGTGCCCACTTTTCGGGATCATGCTCAGCCGCGTTGCGCGGCCTGCTCGTCGCGCTGGCGCTGGACCTCGCGACGCTTATTGGCAAGCGAAGCGACGATGACGCCGACCGCGACGACCGCGATCAGAATGGTGCAGGCGGCGTTGATCTCCGGCGTCACGCCCAGACGAACCTGGCTGTAGATCTTCATCGGCAGCGTGGTCGCACCCGGCCCCGAGGTGAAGCTGGCGATGACCAGGTCGTCGAGCGAGAGCGTGAAGGCAAGCATCCACCCCGACACGATCGCGGGCAGGATGACGGGCAGCGTGATCTGGAAGAATGTCTTGACCGGCGGCGCGCCGAGATCCATCGCCGCCTCCTCCAGCGAGCGGTCGAAGGACACAAGGCGCGACTGCACGACGACGGCGACGAAGCACATCGTCAAGGTGGTATGGGCGAGTGTGACGGTGAGGAAGCCCCGGTCGAGGCCGACAGCGACGAAGAGCAGCAACAGCGACAGGCCGGTGATGACTTCGGGCATGACCAAAGGCGCGAACACCATGCCGGAGAACAGCACCCTGCCCCGGAAACGCGTGTAGCGTGTCAGCGTCAGCGCCGCCAACGTGCCGAGCACGGTCGCCGCCGTGGCCGAAATGACGCCGACGCGCGCCGTCACCCAGGTGGCGTCCATGAGGCCCTGATTGTGGAACAGCGACACGTACCATTTGGTCGAAAAGCCGCCCCAGACGGTGACCAGCTTGGATTCGTTGAAGGAGAACACGATGAGCAGCACGATCGGCAGATAGAGGAAGGCGAAACCGAGCACGATCGAGGTGATGTTGAAGCGGCTCCAGCTGCTGTTCATTTGTCCTGCTCCTGCGCCTTCGCCTGGGCCTGCTGGAAGATCATGATCGGGACCGTCAGCAACAGCAGCAGGATGACCGCAACGGCTGAAGAGACCGGCCAGTCGCGATTGGCGAAGAACTCGTTCCACAACGTCTTGCCGATCATCAGCGTCTGCGAACCGCCAAGCAGATCGGGAATAACGAATTCGCCGACCGCCGGAATGAACACCAGCAGGCAGCCGGCGATGACGCCGGGCAATGACAGCGGGAACGTGATCTTCCAGAATGCACTGGTCGGCGGACAACCAAGGTCCTTGGCCGCCTCGATCAGCGAATAATCCATTTTTTCCAGCGACGAATAGAGCGGCAGCACCATGAACGGCAGGTAGGAGTAGACGATGCCGATGAAAATCGCCGTATAGGTGTTGAGGATGACCAGCGGCTGGTTGATCAGATGCAGCGACAGAAGCAACTGATTGAGCAGCCCCTCGGGCTTCAGGATGCCGATCCAGGCATAGACCCGGATCAGGAACGAGGTCCAGAACGGCAGGATGACCAGCATCAGCAAGGTCGGGCGGATCGTCGCCGGCGCGCGGGCCATGCCGTAGGCTATGGGATAGCCGACGATCAGCGTCAGCACGGTCGAGATCGCCGCGATGATCAGGCTGGTGACATAGGCGTTGAAGTAGAGCGCGTCCTGCGTCAGCCAGGCATAGTTGTCGAAGTTGAGATCGCGAAAGCCCGCGAAGAAGCCGGAGACGCCATCGCTGAAATCAAGCACCGGCGTATAGGGCGGCATGGCGATCGCCGTCTGCGACAACGAGATCTTGAAGACGATGATGAAGGGGACGAGGAAGAAGAACAGCAGCCAGAGATAGGGAATGAAGATGACGAGACGGTTGACGAAGCCGGCGCCCAGCCGCGCCAGCAACGGTTTTGCCGCGGCCGGTAGGGCGGCGTCGGTGGCGGCGATGTCGGACATGTCAGCCCCCTACCGCGTCAGTACGACGCCGGCATCCGGCCGAAAAGAGACCCAGGCGCGGTCGTTCCAGGTCAGCGGGTCCTCGGTGATGCGCGCCGCGTTCAAGGCGCTTGCCCGCACGAGCTGCCCGTCGTCCAGCCGGACGTGATAGACGGTCATGTCGCCGAGATAGGCGATGTCGTAAACTTCGCCCTCCAGCGCATTGACGCCATCGGCCGGCTTCTTGGACGACACCTTGATCTTCTCCGGCCTGATCGCGAAGACGATATCGGCGCCCGCGGCGGCGGCATTGCCGGCATTCTCGACGAGGATCTGGGCGCCGGTCGCTCCGGTGATGCGCGCCGTCTTGTCCGTCCGTTCGGCAACCTTGCCCTCGAACATGTTCACGTTGCCGACGAAATGCGCGACGAAGCGCGACGCCGGGGCCTCGTAGACTTCCGCCGGCGTCGCGACCTGCATGACCTCGCCCTTGTCCATGATGGCGATACGGTCGGCCATGGTCATGGCCTCTTCCTGGTCGTGGGTGACAACGACGAAGGTGAGGCCGAGTTCCTGCTGAAGGTCCATCAGTTCGAACTGCGTCTCCTCGCGCAGCTTCTTGTCGAGCGCGCCGAGCGGCTCGTCGAGCAGCAGCACCTTCGGCCGCTTGGCGACCGAACGGGCGAGCGCGACACGTTGGCGCTGGCCGCCGGAGAGCTGGTGCGGCTTGCGCTTGGCGAACTGCTCGAGCTTGACCAGCTTGAGCATCTCGGCGACGCGCTTTTCGACGTCTGGCTTGGCCATCCCTTCCTGCTTGAGGCCGAAGGCGACGTTGTTCTCCACAGTCATATGCGGAAACAGGGCATAGGACTGGAACATCATGTTGACCGGCCGGCGATAAGGCGGGATGCCGCGCAGATCCTGGCCGTCGAGCAGGATGCGGCCGGCCGTCGGCTCCTCGAAGCCGGCGAGCATCCTGAGCAGCGTCGATTTTCCGCAACCGGAGGCGCCGAGCAGGGCGAAGAACTCACGCTCGAATATGGTCAGCGAGAGGTTGTTGACGGCGGTGAAGTCGCCGAACTTCTTGGAGACATTGTCGAACTGGATGTATGGCTTGGCGTTCGGATCGTTCCAAGGCGCGAAATCCCTGCGGATGCTGCCAAGCGATTTCATGTGCCCACTCCGTCCTGCTGCTTTGCCCCATCGAAAAGAAGGAGACCCGGCAGGGTGACTGCCGGGCCTCCTCGGACTGACTACTGACCGGTGACGATTTTGGTCCAGGTGCGCGTGATGACGCGCTGGGTCTTGGGATCGTAGGGCGAGATCGTAAAGAGCTTCTGCAAGGTCGCGGCGTCCGGGTAGACAGCGGGATCCTCCAGAAGCGCCTTGTCGACGAATTGCTGGGAAGCCTTGTTGCCGTTGGCATAGAGCACGGCGTTCGACGATTTGGCGATCACCTCCGGCTTCATCATATAGTTCAGGAACTCATGCGCCTCGGCGACATGCGGCGCATCGGCAGGGATTGCCATCTGGTCGAACCACATTTCGGCGCCTTCCTTCGGCACGGCGTAGCCGATCTCGACGCCCTGCTTGGCCTCCTCGGCGCGGTTGCGCGCCTGGAACACGTCGCCCGACCAGCCAACCGCCAGGCAGATATCGCCATTGGCCAGAGCGTTGATGTATTCGGAGGAATGGAACTTCCTGATGTAGGGCCTGATCTTCATCATCAATTCCTCGGCCTTGGCAAAATCGTCCGGCGACGTGGTCTCAGGATTGATGCCGAGATATTTGAAGGCGGTCGGGAAGATGTCGGTCGGCGAATCCAGGACATAGACGCCGCAATCCTTCAGCTTGGCCAGCTTTTCCGGATTGAAGAACACGTCCCAGCTGTCGATCTTGTCGGTGCCGAGCGCTGCCTGCACCTTCTTGATGTTGTAGCCGAGGCCGACCGTGCCCCACATGTAATTGATTGAATATTCGTTGCCCGGATCGTATTTCGCGGTCCGTTCCGAAACCGTGTCCCACATGTTGGAGAGGTTCGGCAGTTTCGACTTGTCGAGCTTCTGGAACACGCCGGCCTGGATCTGGCGGGCAAGGAAATTGCCGCTCGGGACGACGACGTCATAGCCGCTGCCGCCGGCAAGCAATTTGGTTTCCAGGATCTCATTGGAATCGAACGTGTCGTAGACCACCTTGATGCCGGTCTGCTTGGTGAAATCGTCGATGACCGTGGGGTCTATATAGTCCGACCAATTGAAGACATTGACGACGCGGTCCTCGGCGTGGCCGCCGAGCGTAAAGAGCGCCAGAAATGCCGAAGTCGCCGAAAGCCAGAGCGCTTTGCGGATCATGCTATTCTCCTTTGGTGAGTGTTCCATCGCCGGCGCGTCGCGGTATCCGCGCGGCCGGGCATTTGCTTCAGACTATTGAGCTTTCCAGGAGGCGACAAGCGCCAATTGCCGCGCCGCCGGCTGTCGCAAGCGATGCTCGCGCGCCACTGTCCTGGGCTGGAAGGAGTCGCCGCATCGTCAGAAGCTTTCGCCGCCGCGCAGGCAGAAATACTGGGATGTGATCCGGTCTCGATCGGGTCGCCGGGGAGACTTGGCAAGATAAGCCTGTCTTGTTGTTGCCGTGGTCCCAGCCTGCCCGCGCGGCAGCGAACTTGTCAATGGCAAAGCTAGGGCGTCGCATCAATTCGGCGACGGCACGCCGGTGACCCCTGCCCTGACTGGCCGCGTCTGCCGCTTGAACTCCAGTCCGATATGGACGAGCAGCGCCGTGACCACCACCGCGCCGCCGACGATGGTGCGGCCCGACGGCACCTCGGAGTGGATCAGCCACACCCATATCGGCCCGAGGATCGGCTCGAACGTACCCAACAGCGCGGCGACGGCGGCCGGGATCAGCCTCGCGCCGGTGGCGAAGAAAGCGAGGCCAAGGCCCAGATTAACCACCCCGAACACGAAGAGAAAACCCATGTCGATGCCCGATACGGCGAAGGTCGAAGCCTGCGAGGCGGCAAAACCCGCCGCCAGGATCGTGCCGAGGCAGGTCGCCGGCGTCATGCGCACGCTGGAAAAGCGCCGGGTGATGACCGTGGCGATCGAGAACATGACGGCGATCAGCAGCGCCAGCCCGTCGCCCATGGGCGAAACGGCGCCATCCAGCGATTCCGACACCATGATGGCGACACCGGCGATGACGGCGGCAATCGCCAGCCAGGTCGCGACCGCCACTCTTTCGCGAAAGAGCGCCCAGGCAAACAGCGCCGCAAGCAGCGGCACGCCGGCCTGCATCAACAGGATGTTGGCGACGGTGGTGTAGGCAAGCGCCACGACGAAAGAAGTCGACGCGGTGGCGAAGCAGAAGCCCACGGCAAGGCCGGGCAGGCCCATGCCGCGAAACGACCTCAGCATGCCGCGCCAGCCGTCACGCCAGACCATGAAGCAGAGCAGGAAGGCCGCCGCCCACACGGAACGCCAGAACACCACCGTCCAGCTGTCGCCGGCGGTGATGAAGCGGGCGATCGTGCCACCGAAACTCCACATCAATGCCGACAGGAACACGAGCAGGAAGCCGATGCGCTCCTCCCGCTGCGGGACGGTCGATGAACGAGCGATCGGCGATGATGCTGTGTCGGTCATGGGTACGACTGTCGATGTTTGAGAACGGCACAATGCGCAAGGGACGACAAAAACGTACCTTATTCGCGTAACGCAAAGGCGCGGGTCCGGCGTGATCCAGAGACCGGCGGCGATTGTGGCAAGTCCGCCTTGCGAAGCGTCACTGGAAATCGAAGGCGCTCAGGCCTGTCACCATCTCGTCGAGGCCAAGCGGGCGCGTCACCGGCGGCTCGGCGCGCGTCAGGCAGCCGACGCGCTCGCAAAGCCGGCAGGCGGGCCCGACCGGCGTCGCCGCTACCGCGCCAGCTCCGCCTTTTCCGGCCGTCGGGCCGGGAAGTGCCGCACCGTAGACAATGTCGTCGCGAAAGCCGATGTCGCACCCCAGCAGCAGCGCAGTACGGCGCGGCCGCTCGGAGAACGCGCCTTGCGGCCCCTCCAGCGTGCGGGCGATGCAGAGGAACTCGGCGCCGTCGGGCATTTCCACCGCTTCCACGAAAATCTGGCCGGGCTGGCTGAAGGCGACGTGCACGGGAAGCTTGGGACAAGCGCCACCGAAGCGGCTTTGCGGAAAGCCCAGGCTGCCGGCTTTGCGGAAGCGATTGCCGGCATTGTCGATCTCCAGCATGAAGAACGGCACGGCCGAGGCGCCTTGCCGCTGCAGCGTGGTCAGCCGGTTGGCCGCCTGCTCGAAGGAAACGCCGAAGCGCGAGCGCAGCACGTCGATATCGTAGCGGGCACGAACGGCCGCCGCGTGGAAAGCCTGGTAAGGCATCATCAGCGCATGCGCCGCGTAGCGCCCGAGTTCGAACCGCGCGAGGCGGCGGGCCTCATCTGTGGACAGTTTCAACGCCTGGATCTCGCCGGCTATCGCGACGGTCATGCGGATCAGGCATGCCTCCATCGCCATTTCGCGTAACTGGTCGAACGGCGACAGGCGCTCGGACAGGAACAGGCGCTGCGAATGGCGATCGTAGCGGCGGCGCCAGTTCGGCATGGTGGCGACCGGCAGCACCTTGACGACGATGCCGTATTCGCGCTTCAGCCAGCCCTTCAGCGCAGCAGACAAATCATCGCCGGGATCGAGCACCGAAGTGAATGCTTCCGCCTCTTCCTCGATATGCGCAAAATGGTTCGGCTGACGCTCGAAAATCTCATGCACCTCGTCGATCGGCAGGCGGGCGCTGGAAAGCGCCGTCACCCGCCCCTCGCGCGCAAGAAGCTCGTTGAGATCGGACAGGCGCTCGGCCTGTTCGCGATAGGCACGGAACAGTTTTATCACGGCCGCGGAGGCATTGGGCGCGGCTTCGGCAAGCTCGATCAGTTCCTGGTCTCCCGGCAATTCGCCAGCCAGCAGCGGATCGGCAAACACTTCCCTCAAGGCCGCGACAGAGCCGCCCGCTTCGCCCTGCAGCTCATGCGGATCGACCTTGTAGACGGACGCCAGCTTCAGGATCAACTGCACCGTCAGCGGCCGCTGGTTGCGCTCGATCAGGTTGAGATAGGATGGCGAGATGCCGAGGCCTTCGGCCATTGCCGTCTGGGTCAGGCCCTTGGCGTTGCGGATGCGGCGGATACGCGGCCCGGCAAATATCTTCTGGTCGGCCATAGGGCTCCTTGACAGGAATTTACATTGCCGTCGCTGCTACGCTTCCATGCGATTTTTACAATAATTACAAATTTACCTCACCCATCTGTCAAACACAATACAGATTTTCCCTTATTGATGGCCTGATTCTTCGATTTCCATGGTTCTTTTCGCCTCGCACTGTAAATTCGGTCACATTCGAACGCGGCGAGGAATGCCGCCGAGCCGCAAAGAAACAATCCTCCGGAGTAGAGCATGACTGATTTTTACAACCTCGTCCCCTCGGCCCCCGAGGGCCGCTTCGATGGCATCGAACGCCCCTATTCGCCGGAGGATGTGACGCGACTGCGCGGCTCGGTGCAGATCCGCCAGAGCCTGGCGGAAATGGGCGCCAACCGGCTGTGGAAGCTCATCCACGAGGAGGACTTCGTCAACGCGCTCGGCGCCATGTCCGGCAACCAGGCCATGCAGCAGGTGCGCGCCGGGCTGAAGGCGATCTACCTGTCTGGCTGGCAGGTCGCCGCCGACGCCAACACCGCCTCGGCCATGTATCCGGACCAGTCGCTCTACCCGGCCAACGCTGCCCCCGAACTCGTCAAGCGCATCAACCGCACCTTGCAGCGCGCCGACCAGATCGAGACCTCCGAAGGCAAGGGGCTTTCGGTCGATACCTGGTTCGCACCTGTTGTCGCCGATGCCGAAGCCGGCTTCGGTGGGCCGCTCAACGCTTTCGAGATCATGAAGGCGTTCATCGAGGCAGGTGCCGCCGGCGTCCATTACGAGGATCAATTGGCGTCGGAAAAGAAGTGCGGCCATCTCGGCGGCAAGGTGCTGATCCCTACCGCGGCCCACATCCGCAACCTCAATGCCGCACGCCTGGCAGCCGACGTGATGGGCACGCCCACCCTGGTCGTGGCGCGCACGGACGCGGAAGCGGCGAAGCTGCTCACCTCCGACATCGACGAGCGCGACCAGCCCTTCGTCGACTACGACGCCGGCCGCACGGTGGAAGGCTTCTACCAGGTGAGGAACGGTATCGAGCCCTGCATCGCGCGCGCCGTCGCCTACGCTCCCCACGCCGACCTTATCTGGTGCGAAACCTCGAAGCCCGACCTGGCGCAGGCGAGGAGATTTGCCGAGGGCGTGCACAGGCATCACCCCGGCAAGCTGCTGGCCTATAATTGCTCGCCTTCGTTCAACTGGAAGAAGAACCTCGACGACGCCACGATCGCCAGGTTCCAGAAAGAGCTCGGCGCCATGGGCTACAAGTTCCAGTTCATCACGCTGGCCGGTTTCCACCAGCTCAATTACGGCATGTTCGAACTCGCCCGCGGCTACAAGGAGCGGCAGATGGCAGCCTATTCGGAGTTGCAGGAAGCCGAGTTCGCGGCGGAGGCCAACGGCTACACCGCGACCAAGCACCAACGCGAGGTCGGCACCGGCTATTTCGATGCCGTGTCGATGGCGATCACCGGCGGACGGTCATCGACCACGGCCATGCATGAATCGACCGAGCACGCCCAGTTCAAACCGGCTGCGGAATAGCAAACCAGGGATCTCGGCAAACGCCCAAGGGCATACAGCAAGGAGAAGACCAATGGCATCGATAAGCCGCGTCAAGGAACGGGCCGAAGAGCAGTCGACCACGATGAGCATCGACCAGCAAGCGACGATCCGCATGCTGGCCAACGATCTGCACCGGCTCAACCAGTCGGTGATGAAGGCGGTGGAAGCCGGCGTCTCGGTCGAGCTGGTGCGCTCGGCACGACACCATGGCGGCGACGGCAATTGGGGGGACCTGTTGATCCCGGTCATCGTCACGCAGCAAAGCCATGGCTGATCGAAGATCGCGCAGGCCCGCCTCTCACCTGCGCCGTGTATGCGCAGGTGAATTTTATTTTCATGCAACCCAGGAATGGACAGAGCAGTACAGTACTGTTGCTTGAATTGACTGCTGCGGGAATGCTTTCCCCCAGCTTTTTATTTCGGCTTGACAGGGACCGCGATCTCACGCCAATTGTCGCCTGATTTCAACTCTGCATTGAAATGGGACGAGTTTCTTGGCTGACTTGGGTGCCCAGTGAAGCGTGACGACGAAAGCGCGAGACATCCGAATCTGGTGAGCCGGGATTCAGCCACGGAGACGATCCGTCAGACCTCGCAGGTGCTCGTTGTCGGCAAGTCGCCGATCAATCGGGTGGTGATTTCCAAGATCGTCGAGCGGTCCGGGCTCAAGCCGATCTCGGAATCACCCGACATGGCGGCGAAGACCTTGCGCTTGCTGGCCCTGGCCGTGATTGTCCTGGACGGCGGCGCCGATAACAGGGACTGCGACACTCTGATGCCCGGCATCGAGATGTTGCGGCGGGCTTCGGGTAAATCGCTCCCTCCGGTGGTACTGCTTTCAACCAAGAACGGCACGCCGGAGAGCCTTGGCCTTTCAAACGTCGTCGACGCGGTGGTGGCCAAACCGATTACGCCCGAGCGATTGCAGCCGGTGATTGATCGGCTGGTCAACCGCTGAGAGCGGCAAGCAAGCCCTATCCGGCGAGGCTTTCGATCAGTTCGGGTAGTTGTCCGAGATCGGAGATCTGCCGGAAGCGCGGTTCGGCAATCGGCGCTTCGACATGTTCAAGCACCCAGGTCAATTCGTGCGGCACATGAACGCCCCAGCCGCCGGCTTCGATGGCCGGCACCACATCGGACTTCAGCGAATTGCCGACCATCATGCTCCTGGCCGGGCCGTCGCCATGGCGACTGAAAACGCGCGCATAGGTAGCCGCGTTCTTGTCGCTGACGATCTCGATAGCGTCGAACAGATCGCCAAGGCCGGACCCGGCCAGCTTGCGTTCTTGGTCGAACAGATCACCCTTGGTGATCAGCACGAGGCGATAGGCGCCGGCGAGCCGTTCCACGGTCTCGCGCGCATGCGGCAAGACCTCGATCGGGTGGCTCAGCATCTCGCGGCCGGCGCCGAGGATCTCCGATATGACCGAAGCCGGCACGCGGGCTTGCGTGACCTCGATCGCCGTCTCGATCATCGACAGCGTGAACCCCTTGATGCCGAAACCGTAGACGGCAAGATTGCGTCTCTCCGCCTCCAGCAGCCGTGCCGAGATATGTTCCTCTTCGCCGTGATCGGCAAGCATGGCGGCAAAGCGCTTCTCGGTCATGCGGAAGAACTGTTCGTTCTGCCACAGCGTATCGTCGGCATCGAAGCCTATGGTGGTCAGTTCGCCGGTCTTCTGCATCGACGCCTTCTCGTATGTGAACGAGGCTGAACCTAATCTCGCAGCCGCGATTTTCAACCGCAACGGCCAATGCCGGCTGCTCCCCTTCCCTTCGGTCGCCGGGCACAGCTATACTCCTAAATCCGCAACCCAATCTGGTGAATGATGCCGCCTGCAAAAAAGGAAGTCCGTCCGTCGAGCCGCGGAGGGCGCGCCCGCACGCCTGCCTTCGTGAAAAACCTGCGTGGTGTGAAGAACTGGAAGGAAGTCAGCGAATGGCTGGAATGGCGCGGCATCGAAGACATCGAATGCATTACACCTGACCAGGCCGGCGTTGCCCGCGGCAAGATGATGCCGTCAAAGAAATTCACCTCCAACACCTCGCTGGCGCTGCCTTCAGCCGTATTCATGACCACCATCTCAGGCGGCTATCCCGAAGACGGCAACGGCTTCCATTATCCGGAGGACGACGGCGACCTCAAGCTCATGCCGGACCTGTCGACGCTGACGGTGGTGCCTTGGGAGGAAGACCCGACGGCGGCCGTCATCTGCGACCTCGTCCACCAGGACGGCCGTTCGGTGGAATTCACGCCGCGCAACGTGTTGAAGCGTGTTCTGGCCGCCTATGACAGGCGCGGGCTGAAACCGGTGGTGGCGCCCGAGATCGAATTCTATCTGGTGCGCAAAAACCCGGATCCGGATTACCCGCTGACGCCGCCCGTCGGCCGTTCGGGGCGGGCGATCGGCGGCGGCGCCGGTTATTCGATCGCCGGCGTCAACGAGTTCGACGAGCTGATCGACGACATCTATCATTTTTCCGAAAGCCAGGGCCTGGAGATCGACACGCTCATCCATGAAGAGGGCGCCGGCCAGCTCGAGATCAATTTGCGCCACGGCGATCCCGTCGAACTCGCCGACCAGGTGTTCATGTTCAAGCGCACTATTCGCGAGGCGGCGCTGAAACACGAAATCTACGCCACCTTCATGGCCAAGCCGATCCAGGGTCAGCCGGGCTCCGCCATGCACATCCATCAGTCGATCATCGACAAGAAGACGGGCAAGAACATCTTCTCGGCCGAGGACGGCTCGGAAACCGAGGACTTCTTCCATTTCATCGGGGGCATGCAGAAGCATGTGCCGAACGCGCTGGTCATGTTTGCGCCCTACGTCAATTCCTACCGCCGGCTGACGCAGTCCGCCTCGGCTCCGGTCAACAACAAATGGGGCTACGATAATCGCACAACGGCATTCCGCGTGCCGCGCTCGGATCCGGCGGCGCGCCGCGTCGAAAACCGCATCCCCTCCTCCGACGCCAATCCCTATCTGGCAATGGCCGCTTCGCTCGCCTGCGGGCTGATCGGCATCACCAACAAGATCAAGGCCGAACCTCCGGTGCTGACCACCGCCAATGCCGACGAGATCGACCTGCCGCGCAGCCTGCTCGAAGCCGTCGACCTGTTCGAGGGCGACGAGGAACTCTGCGCGCTTTTGGGCAAGTCCTTCGCCGCGACCTATGCGGCGATCAAGCGGGCGGAATTCGAGACGTTCATGGAAGTGATCAGTCCTTGGGAGAGGGAGTATTTGTTGCTCAATGTGTAGGGGAGTAGGGGAGTAGGGGAGTAGGGGAGTAGGGGAGTAGGGGAGTAGGGGAGTAGGGATGAATGGCCGAAAAGACAGGCTCTTACAAGGACTTGCTTGTTTGGCAGCAGGCAATGGATCTTGCTGTGGCAGTTTACAGCTCCACAAAATCATGGCCCAAGGAGGAACTTTATGGATTGACCAGCCAAGTCCGCCGTTCCGCAAGCTCGGTGCCGGCAAATATAGCTGAGGGGTATGGTAGAGAAATTCGAGGATCCTACCAACAGTTTCTTCGCATCGCCCAGGGATCATTGAAGGAGCTGGAAACTCAACTTCTGATCGCTGAGCGGACTGGCATCGCCTCGCAGGCGGCGACAGCGTCGTTGTTGGCCAGCACCGAAAGTGTGGGGAAGCTCTTGCGGCTTTTGATCCGCAAATTGTCCCCGGAATAGCCTACCCTACTCCCCTACTCCCCTACTCCCCTACTCCCCTACTCCCCTACTCCCCTACTCCCCTACTCCCCTACTCCCCTACTCCCCTACTCCCCTACTCCCCTACTCCCCTACTCCCCTACTCCGTGAGCATCATGCCCTACCAATCCCCGATCTCCCCCGGCCGTTCCTGGTACGAGGACACGGCCGGCCCGCGACCCGAGTATCCGGCGCTGGACGGTGACCGGAGCTGCGACGTCGTTATCGTTGGGGGCGGTTTCACCGGCTTGTCGGCGGCGGTGCATCTGGCCAAGGCGGGCACCAATGTGGTTTTGATCGAGGCGTATCGCTTCGGAGACGGCGCTTCCGGGCGCAATGGCGGCCAGCTCGGCACCGGGCAGCGCGCCTGGGCCGAGGAATTGGAGGCCGAGTACGGGTTTTCCCGCGCCAAGGCACTGTTCGACCTCGCCGAGGAGGCGAAGGCGCATCTGCTCGAATTCGCCGCCGCCAACCAGATCGATATCGACTACATGCCGGGCCAGCTCTCGGTTGCGCACAAGCCGCGCTATGTCGACGACTACAAGGCGCATGCCGAGATCATGGCCAGCCGCTTCTCCTATCCGCACATTTCGTTCATGGACGCGACGGAAACTGCGCAGCGGCTGGGCTCGACAGCCTATTTCGGCGGGACGCGCGACACCGGCACCGGCCATATCCATCCGATGAAACTGGTGATCGGCACGGCGCGGGCGGCGGCACAGGCCGGCGCACGATTGTTCGAAGCGACGCCGTCGACCGGCATTGTTTCGAGCGGCGGCACGGTGAAGGTTTCGACAGCCAGGGGGACGATCACAGCGCAGAAATGCCTGATCGCGGTCAATGCCCATGGCGGCACGCTCGAACCGGTGAGTGCCGCGCACATCATGCCGATCGGCTCGTTCATCGGCGCGACCGTGCCGCTTGGAGCGGATTCGAACGTGCTGCCGGGCGGCGAGGCCGTCGATGATTCCCGCTTCGTCGTGCGCTACTTCCGCAAGTCGAGGGATGGCCGGCTGCTGTTCGGCGGACGCGAGGTCTACGGCGTCAACGACCCCAAGGACATCCATATCCATATCCGCCGCCAGATCGCGGAACTCTATCCCGCACTGAGGGACGTCGAAATCACGCATGGCTGGGGCGGCTATGTCGGCATCACGGTGCCGAGAAAGCCGTTCGTGCGAGAAGTGATGCCGAATGTGATCTCGGCCGGCGGCTATTCCGGCCACGGCGTCATGCTGTCGAACTTCTTCGGCAAGCTCTATGCCGAAACGGTAGCCGGCAACCGCGACCGGCTAAAGCTGATCGAGGATTTGAAGATTCCGCCGTTCCCCGGTGGCCGGCGCTTGCGCGCGCCGCTGCTTTTCCTGGCGCTCAACTGGTTCGCGTTGCGCGACAGGATTTAACAATTGTTGAGTAATATCATGGGGGCCGCGACATCCAAGCGTTGCAGAATCTTCAGCAATGGCGCACTGATGCCACAATCGCGGGCAAAAAGTGCAATCTCTAGGCGAATATAGACGGGGATTTTCTGCGGGCCCGCCCGCTGTTTGATTTGGGACCGGTGCGACCGACGCACGCATTGCGGTGTTTGATCGAAGAACATCGGCCCCTTATGGAGGTGGCAAGAGTGAGAGAGCCCTTCAGTTTCGGTGCTCCGGAACGTCGGCGCTTTGCCATGCAGTTCGGCTACGACATGCGCCCGTCATTCTGGCAGGAAGTCCGTTCGAACTCGCATCTGGTGATTGCCGCGGTCGGCACGGCCGCGCTGCTCGGCGTGGCCGCGGTGGCACTGTGGCTGGCGTTGCCGGCGAACGAGCGGCAAGCGGTTGCCAATCCAGGGCAAGCCATTCCGGCCGTTCCGGTGAAGACGACGAAGATCGCGCCAGCGGGGATCACGGCGGCCGCGGCGGCGGTGCCGCAAGCGGCGCGAAAGTCCGACCAGGTCTCGCCGACCGTGGCTGTCTCGGAAGCCGCCATTCCGGCGCTCGCGGCGAACGACCCGCGCTGGACCGCCTCCCAATCGAAGACCGCACCGGCTGCTTCCGGCCAGTCGGCGAGCAAGGCCGGGCAGAGGCCTGACAAGCCGGCGGCGGCGGCATTCGCGCAACCCGCTGCCGACACCGACGCCGCCACCGAGCTCGCCAAGGTCGCGGCACCGGCCCCGGCGGCGGGCAGCAGTCCCGATGGCGCGCAGACCGCCGCCATTCCGGCCGCGCAACCACAAGTAGCGTCGCAGCAATCTGCCGCGCAGGATGACGACAGCAAGGCCGAACCGCGCAAAGCGGCCGCGGCTGGCACCGGGCGCATCCTCAGGGCCGTGACTATGCGTAGCGGCCCGAAGAAGAATGCGGCCGCCATCGTCACGGTGCCCGCCAAGACCTCGGTGCAAGTGATGAGCTGCAAGCGTTGGTGCCAGATCGTCTACAACGGCAAGACAGGCTGGGTCTACAAAACCTACATCAAGACCGGCGCCTGACGCACCAGCGCCACGATCAAGGCAGGCACGGCCGAGCCGATCTTTGGCGCAGCGATGACGGTGTGCGTCAGATGCAGCGCCCGCCGTCGACCTCCAGCGCAACGCCAGTAATGAAGACGGCCTCGTCGGATGCCAGCCACAGTGCCGCATTGGCGATGTCGAGCGGGGTCGAAAGCCGACCGAGGGGGATCGAGGCGCGGAATTTCTCGCGGATTTCAGGTGTATCGGCGCCCATGAATTTTTCCAGCATGCCGGTTTCGCCGGCCACCGGACACAGGCAGTTGACGCGGATGTTCTTCGGCGCGAGTTCCACCGCCATCGACTTGGTGGCGGTGATCGCCCAGCCCTTGGAGGCGTTGTACCAGGTGAGGCCGGGCCGAGGGCGCAGGCCAGCGGTGGAGGCCGTGGTCAGGATGACGCCCCCGCCTTGCCGCTCCATGATCGGCACGACGGCAAGGGCAGCATGATAGATGGCCTTCATGTTGACCGATGTGATCAGGTCGAACGTCGCCTCGTCGACTTCGAGCATGTCGCCATTGCGATGGGTGAACCCGGCATTGTTGACCATGATGTCGATACGTCCGAAGGCGCTTTTGGCGGCATGGACCATCTCGTCGAATTCGGAGCGCTGCGAAACGTCGGTCTGGGTCCAGATCGCCGCCTCGCCGATCTCGCCGGCTACGCGTTCGGCGCCCTTGGCATTGAGGTCGGCCACGACGATCCTGGCGCCCTCCTCGGCGAAGCGACGGGCAATGCCCTCGCCGAAACCCGAAGCGGCCCCGGTGACGATGGCGACCTTGTCCTTCAGACGCATGTTTTTCCGCTCCCTGGGTTCATCGCGTGGCTTTTACCGCGGGCTGCCGGCGTCATGGCCTGTGCCACGACAGGCAAAGCGCTGATTCTCCCTTAGCTTTCGTCACATTCACGTCCTATGCTGCAACTGCGAAGGCTTGGCGGAGTTGTCGTTTGCCGACAAGCCTTCGCTTGGTGCCAGTGTCAAGCGCACATCTGGACCGACGCAAATATGTAGCGATCGGTCGTCGATGTGACACCGTGGCACTGGAAAATTTAAATCGATTAGAATATATCAGCCGCGTACTCGCGACCGGCGTCAAAGCGGATAGACCATGACCAGCCAGATCATCCCCGTCGACCCTTTCGACTTCATCATTTTCGGTGGCACCGGCGACCTGTCGGAACGCAAACTTCTGCCGTCGCTCTACTATCGCCAGCGCGACCATCAATTTTCCGAGCCAACCCGCATCATCGGCACGTCGCGTTCGAAGATGAGTGATGACGAATTTCGGGCTTTCGCCAAGCAGGCTATTTCCGACCACGTCAAGGCGGCCGATATCGATCCCAAGGAGCTCAAAACCTTCCTGGCGCGGCTTTCCTATGTCCCGGCCGATGCCACGAGCGGCGCGGGGTTCGACAGGCTAAAGAAGGCGATCGGCGACAGCGACTGCATCCGCGCCTTCTATCTGGCGGTGGCGCCGGCGCTGTTCGGCGACATCTCGCACAAGCTGAAAGAACACGATCTGATCACGCCGAATTCGCGCATCGTGCTGGAGAAACCGATCGGCCGCGACCTCGCTTCGGCGCAAACGCTCAACGATCTGGTCGGCGACGATTTCCACGAAAGCCAGATCTTCCGCATCGACCATTATCTCGGCAAGGAAACGGTGCAGAACCTGATGGCGCTGCGTTTTGCCAATGCGCTCTACGAGCCGCTGTGGAATTCCGCCCATATCGACCACGTGCAGATCACCGTCGCCGAGACGGTCGGCCTGGAAGACCGTGTCACCTATTACGACAAGGCCGGCGCGCTGCGCGACATGGTGCAGAACCATATGCTGCAACTGCTCTGCCTGGTGGCCATGGAAGCGCCATCGTCGATGGACGCCGACGCCGTGCGTGACGAGAAGCTGAAGGTGCTGCGCGCGCTCAAGCGCATCAACGGCAACGAGGCGCCGAAGCACACGGTGCGTGGACAATACCGCGCCGGCGCTTCCGCAGGCGGGCCGGTGAAAGGCTATGTCGAGGAGCTCGGCAAGGACAGCAACACCGAAACCTTCGTCGCGATCAAGGCCGAGATCGGCAACTGGCGCTGGGCAGGCGTTCCGTTCTACCTCAGGACCGGCAAGCGGCTGGCAACCCGGGTCTCGGAGATCGTCATCGAGTTCAAGCCGATCCCGCATTCGATCTTCGGCGGCGACAGCGCCGGGCCGATCTTCGCCAACCAGCTGGTCATCCGGCTGCAGCCCGACGAAGGCGTCAAACAATTCATCATGATCAAGGACCCGGGTCCGGGCGGCATGCGGCTGCGGCAGATTTCGCTCGACATGAGCTTCGCGCAGTCCTTCGACGGCCGCGCGCCCGACGCTTATGAACGGCTGATCATGGATGTCGTGCGCGGCAACCAGACGCTGTTCATGCGCCGCGACGAGGTCGAGGCCGCGTGGAGGTGGATCGACCCGATCCAGAACGCCTGGGAAAGCGCCAGGCAGGAGGCACAGGGCTATACGGCGGGCACCTGGGGACCTTCGGCCTCGATAGCGCTGATCGAACGTGACGGGCGGACATGGCACGAGAGCAATTGAACAGCGCCAGCTACAACTGGAATGGCTTTTCCGACCGCGCGGAATTGGCGGCGGCGCTGGCCGAGCGCGTCGCCGATCGCCTGGCAAAGGCAATCGCGGCGCGCGGCACGGCGTTACTGGCCGTTTCCGGCGGCACGACGCCGGCAAAGTTCTTTGCTGCCCTGTCGGGAATGCCGATCACCTGGGACAAGGTAACGGTGACGCTGATCGACGAGCGCTTCGTGCCGGCCTCCTCGCCGCGTTCCAATGCCGGACTGGTGGCCGCCAATCTGTTGCAGAACGCGGCTGCGGCGGCACGGTTCGTGCCGCTCTATCACGAAGCCGTCAGCATCGAGGATGCCGCGAGATCGGACAATGCGGCGCTCCAGTCCCTGCCCTGGCCGCTCGACGTCGCCGTGCTCGGCATGGGACCTGACGGCCATACCGCCTCATTCTTTCCCGACGCGGACGATCTGGCGAAATTGCTCGACCCGTCCTCGGACAGGATCGTGCTGCCGGTTCATGCGGCAAGCGCCGGCGAGCCGCGGCTGACCCTGTCGCTGGCGCGCATCATCGATGCCGGCCTCCTGGCGCTGCACATAGAGGGCGAGGACAAACGCACCGCCTTCGACGGCGCGACCGGTGCCGGGCCTCGAAAGCCTATTCGCGCCGTGCTCGACGCATCGCCCTGGCCCGTAGAGGTTTTCTGGGCACCCTGATTCTAGACTTACTAGGTCCCGGCAACGACGGGAGGACGCTTCCGGGACCTCTCTTGAAAGGACCGAACGCCATGACCGCAAGACGCGATATCGAAGCCATCACGGAGCGCATCCGCCAACGCTCCAAGCCGGGCCGCGAGCGCTATCTCGGCCGCATCGCCAGCGCATCGAACCAGACCGCCAACCGGGCGGTGCTGTCCTGCGGCAATCTTGCCCATGGCTTTGCCGTGTGCAGCCCCTCGGAGAAAGTGGCGCTGGGTGCCGACAAGGTGCCGAACCTCGGTATCATCACCTCCTACAACGACATGCTGTCGGCGCATCAGCCCTTCGAGACATTCCCGGCGCTGATCAAGGAAGCGGCGCGGGAGGCCGGCGGCATCGCCCAGGTTGCCGGCGGCGTGCCGGCGATGTGCGACGGTGTCACCCAGGGGCAGCCGGGCATGGAGCTTTCGCTGTTCTCGCGCGATGTCATCGCCATGGCGGCCGCGATCGGCCTGTCGCACAATATGTTCGACGCCGCCGTTTATCTGGGCGTCTGCGACAAGATCGTGCCCGGGCTGGTGATCGCGGCACTGACCTTCGGCCATCTGCCGGCGGTGTTCATTCCGGCCGGGCCGATGACGACAGGCCTGCCCAACGATGAAAAGGCCAGGGTTCGCCAGCTCTATGCCGAGGGCAAGGCAGGCCGCGCCGAACTGCTGGAGGCCGAGTCCAAATCCTACCATGGACCGGGGACATGCACCTTCTATGGCACGGCCAACTCCAACCAGATGTTGATGGAGATCATGGGCCTGCACACGCCAGGCGCTTCCTTCGTCAATCCGGGCACGCCGCTGCGAGACGCCTTGACCCGCGAGGCGACCAAGCGGGCGCTGGCGATCACCGCGCTTGGCAACGCCTATACGCCGGTCGGGCGGATGATCGACGAGCGTTCCATCGTCAACGGCGTGGTTGGCCTGCACGCGACCGGCGGCTCGACCAACCATACCATTCATCTGATCGCCATGGCCGCAGCCGCTGGGATCGCGCTGACCTGGCAGGATATTTCCGACCTCTCGGAAGCGGTGCCGCTCCTGGCGCGCGTCTATCCCAACGGGCTTGCGGATGTGAACCATTTCCATGCCGCCGGCGGGCTCGGCTTCCTCATTCGCGAGCTGCTCGACGAAGGCGTGCTGCATGAAGATGTGCAGACGGTATGGGGCGAAGGCCTGCGGCCCTACGCAGTCGAGGCAAAGCTCGGTGCCGACGGCAGCGTCGTGCGCGAAGCCGCCCCGCGCGCGAGTGGCGACGCGAAGGTCCTGGCGCCGTTCAAGAAAGCCTTTCAGCCGACGGGCGGCCTCAAAGTGCTGGCCGGCAATCTCGGCCATGCCGTCATCAAGACGTCCGCGGTGAAGCCGGAACGGCGCCTCATCGAAGCGCCGGCCAAAGTGTTCGACAGCCAGCAAGGGCTGAACGAAGCCTTCAAGGCCGGCACGCTCACCGGCGACTTCATCGCCGTCATCCGCTTCCAGGGGCCGAAGGCCAACGGCATGCCGGAACTGCACAAGCTGACCACCGTGCTCGGCATCCTGCAGGATCGCGGCCAGCGCGTCGCACTGGTCACGGACGGGCGCATGTCCGGCGCCTCCGGCAAGGTGCCGGCGGCGATCCATGTCACGCCGGAAGCGGTCGAGGACGGCCCGATCGCCAGGATCCACGACGGCGACATCATCCGGCTGGATGCGGATGCCGGCACGCTTGAAGTGCTGGTACCGGCAGCGGAATTCGCGCTGCGTCGGACGGCGGAAGCCGATCTCATCGGCAATGAGTTCGGCTTCGGCCGTGAGCTCTTCGCCGGGTTCCGTCAGCTGGTGGGTCGAGCCGACCATGGGGCCAGCGCGTTTGGAACCGACGCAGCGGAATTCGCACTGCAATGAAAAGGGACGGCTCCTGGCCGCCGTAGCTGAAATGTGGATTACTTGCTTGTCGCAGGGATCGTCGTCAAAGTCGGTTATTTTGTTGCGAAGATTAGGATTTCTGACAATCGGACGTGGCCGAAAGGGCAAAGCGCAAGGCTTTCCGTAGATAACTCGTCCCACTGTGCTTCTGGAATGCAACTGCTCTCCGCTGGCGGCGTACGCTCGCTGTTCATGATTCCTCCGAATCACCACAAAATCGCGATTTTTTGCCAGCTCGCCATATGGGCAAATTCGCGAAGCTGCCGAAACCTACGACATGCAAGCCGAAGCTCCTCGGCAACGCCAGCTATGCGACGACCTTCGCCACCATGTCCGGATGCTGACCGATCACGCGCACATAGGCGATAGCGAAATCCGGCGCGGTTGCCCGCGCCTGCTCCCAATCGCGTAGCGTGCCGACCGGAACCCGGAAGCGGCTGGCGAACTCGGACTGCGACAGGCCAAGCCCGGTCCTCGTCTTGCGGATCAGGCGGGCGCGCTGGCCCCGGTCCATCGCCTCGGCCGTCACGTCGAAGTCTTCGGCGTCAGCCAGGTCAGCAGGTAGCGAGATATGCTCGTTCTTCACCCTTGTTGCTCCTTCTCACTGAGATGAAGCGGGGCTGTTCACCCCGCCAGACGAAGACCCCGGTGAACAGCTTCTCCCCGACGATGCCGACCACCTTGAACCGTTCCTCGCCGTCGATCTCTCGGATGGAGGGGATAATCAGATGGTTGTCGTCCTCAAAAGCCGATCGCCAAAGGCTAGCGGTAACTTGTGCTTTTCGCGGTTCGCCGCATCCTTGGCAGAGTCGAACCTGTCCTGCGTCATGGGCTACAATCATACGGGATTTCCGTATAGATCGCAAATCCCTTTTCACTCGTGAAATGTCGAGGGTTTTAGGAGCGCGACAAACCCACAGAGGAAAGGCGCTTAAACCGCTCGGTATGGTAACTGGAGCCGCTGGGTAAACCTTCGCTCGGCCGGCTAAAGCGCCGGCGATTTCGGGCAGCACATTCATCGCATCTCGTCCATGGTCGAGCTTTCAGCACGGCCGGAATGTCGTAGGTGTCGTTGATTGACTTGACGGTTCGCCAATCGAGACCGGCCTGGTAGGCCGGCTCGTGGGCCGCCCCTTCTGTTGCTGACAACCAAACCCTACTGAACCGTGATCTCGGCCCGTTCGCCAGCCTTGACTGTCACCGGCATCTCCTTGTCATGACCCTCATCCGACATATGCCGGACGACGACATAATCGCCGGCGGGGATCGTCTGCTGCCAGTTGTCGCCGTAGTTGAAGCCGAGCGATTTGCGCTTGCCATCGATGTCCTTTTTCGACGAAAACACCTCAATCGAATAAGCGCCGGGCGCCGATATTGCGAGCACGCCCGCATCGAGCACGACCTTCACGTCCTGGCTGTCGCCGGGCTTGATGCTGAAAGGCTGCTCGACGACGGCGAGATCGAGCGTTGTCACCGCCACATAGTCGTCGGGCGGCAGCCAGAACTTGCTGTCGGCCCCATAGGAGTGCTCGACGCTGTCGCGGCTGCCGTCGATCTTCTTCTTCGCCTTGACGATCTCAAAGCCGATGGCCGAATTGTCGGCCTTCTCGCCGCCAGACGTATAGTAGGCATTGAGCATGGCCTGGCCGACGCCGACCACGACGTCCTTTTCTACGGTCTGCCCGGCGGCGAGCTGGATTGTTTCCGTCACCGTGCCGGCACCGATCTGCACCGTCACCTTCTGTTCGCCCGCCGGCACGATGGCCTGGGTGTCGCCGTAATGGGTGGTGCTGCCACCGGGATAGGCGAAATCGACGCGGGCTTCGCTGCTGATCTCGGCACCCTGGCTGGCATGCGGGTGAATGATCAATGTGCCGGCGTTCAGGATAAAGAGCGGTTTTTGGACCTGGCCGGCCTCGATCTTGACCTTCTGCTCGACCTTGGCTTCGTCGTCGCGCGCGACGACGATATAGTCGCCGGGATCGAGTTTGCCGCTATAGCTGCCATATTCGGTGGTGACGGACTCGCCGCGCGAGCCGTCGGGGTTGGCTTTGTAAATCTCCCAGGCATTGCCGTCGGTGATCGGCTCGCCGCCTTCGGCCATCACCACGGTCGGCTGGAAATTGAAAGCAGGCCTTGCAGGCTCCGGCGCAGGCGCTGGCGCTGGCGCCGGTTCGGTTGCCGGCGCCGGCGCGGGGGGCGGTGACGGCGCCGGTGCGGCGACGGTTTCGACCAAAGCTTGCCGCAGCGCCTTCTCGTCGGACGCCTGGATGTACTTGCCGCCGGTGTTGTCGGCGAGGCAAGCGATCTGCTTGCCTTCGTCGGCCGTAAGGCCAAAGCCGACAACGTCGGCTGTGAAATCGACGCCGGACGATTCGAGTTCCTTGCCAAGCGCGCAAGGATCGCCGCCACAGGTCTCGAGCCCGTCGGTGATGAGAATGACGGTCGCCTTGTCCTCGGTGTATTTCAGCGCTTCGGCCGCCTGCTTGACGGCTGATGTCAGCGGCGTCTTGCCGAGGAATTTCATGCTGTCGGCCGCGGCCGAAATCGCGCTCGCCGAGCCGGCCTGCGGCGGTACGATCAGCTGGATATCCTCGCAACTGCCTTTCTTGCGATGGCCATAGGCCATGAAACCGAGTTCATCGTCGGCGGGAACCGATTGCAGCACGCTTCTCAGCGACTCACGGGCGATTTCCAGCTTGGGCCTGCCGTCGATCTGCGCCCACATCGACCCTGAAGCGTCGAGGATGATGATGAGCTTGTTCGCGGCAAAGCCGAATGTCGTCATCGACAAAAGGAGAAACGCCGCAGCGACGCTCCGTGCAAGTCCCGCCATCAAAATCTCCTGAGTAGCCGCCCCGTCCGCCGGCTGAAGCTATTTGAGCCCACCCTGGGACACAAGCCCGGACGCGGCTTGTCCGCGGCTTAGTAGGTGGTGCGGCGCTCTTCGGAAGGCGGGCGGCCAAACTGCAGCCGGTAGCTCTGGGCAAAATAGGAATGCGAGGTGAAGCCGGTGGCGATCGCCACATCGAGGATCGGCATGTTGGTCTGGCGCAACAATTCGCGCGCCCGCTCCAACCGCAGCCGCATGTAGTAGCGGCCGGGCGTGACGTTGAGGTGGCGCAGGAACAAACGCTCCACCTGACGCACCGAAAGGCCGGCCGATTTGGCGAGCTGCACCGCCGAGAGCGGCTCGTCGAGATGGTCGGCCATCAGCTCGACGATGCGCCTGAGCTTCTCCGACTTGCCGGTGAGATCGCGCTCCGGCCCGACGCGCTGGCGGTCGCCGGCCGAGCGGATGCGCTCGTGCTGGAACTGGTTGGCGACGCCATTGGCGAGGTTCGAGCCGAAGTCGCCGCGCACGATCTCCAGCATCAGGTCGATCGAGGTGGTGCCGCCGGCGCAGGTGTAGCGCTTGCGGTCGATCTCGAAGACGTTGCCAGTGCAGTTGATGTCGGGAAAGCGCTCGACGAAGCCGGCGCGGTTCTCCCAATGGATGGTGCAGCGATAGCCGTCGAGCTGGCCGGCCTCGGCCAGCAAATAGGATCCGACCGACAGCGCGCCGAGCGCATTGCCGCGCCGGCCCCAGCTGCGCAGCGCCGCCAGAACCTTGCTCTTGCCGGGAAACTCCGTGGTCAGCCCGACCGAGACGAAGAGGATGTCGACCGGCGGAAGGTCGGCAACCGCATAGTCGATCTTGAGCGGCAAGCCGTTGGACGCCATCACCGGATCGCCATCGGCCGATACCGTCGTCCAGCCGTAGAAATCGCGGCCGAGCAGCCGGTTCGCCGAACGGAACGTGTCGATCGCGGCGGCCAGCGAGAACATGGAGAACTTGTCGACCAGCAGGAATGCGAATTGCCGGCCGCCTTGAACGGGATCATTCATGACCGGCCGTTCCAAGGGAATAGTTGGGTTCGGCAAAGCTGCTGCTTTCTGGTGGTCAGAAGGAGGGCCGTTTCAACCCGGCCGCAAGGTAGGCGGAGGCTAACGTATTGGCCATCAGCATGGCAATGGTCATCGGCCCGACGCCGCCGGGCACGGGCGTGATGGCGCCGGCGGCCTTCGCCGCTTCGGCATAGGCGACGTCGCCGACGAGGCGGGATTTGCCCTCCCCCTTCTCCGGGGCCGGGATGCGATTGATGCCGACGTCGATGACGGTTGCGCCGGGCTTCACCCAATCGCCCCTGATCATCTCCGGCCGGCCAACGGCGGCGACGAGAATGTCGGCGGTGCGGGCCAGCCCCGGCAGATCCTTCGTGCGGCTGTGCGCGATGGTGACGGTGCAATTGGCGGCGAGCAGGAGATTGGCCATCGGCTTGCCGACGATGTTGGAACGGCCGACGACGACGGCATTGAGGCCCGACAGATCCTTGCCGCGCACGCGCTCGATCAGGAGCATCGAGCCGGCGGGCGTGCAGGGAACGAAAGCGGTGTCGAGTTCGCCGGTGCCGAGCTTGCCGACATTGATGAAATGGAAGCCGTCGACATCCTTCTGCGGCGCGATCGCCTGGATGACCTTGCCGGCGTCGATGTGGGCGGGAAGCGGAAGCTGCACCAGGATGCCGTTGATGGCGGGATCGGCGTTGAGGTCGGCGATGATCTTGAGCAGCGCCTCCTGGGAGGTGTCCGCCGGCAGCGTGTGCTGGACCGAATGAAAGCCGCATTCCTTGGCGGTGCGGGATTTGGAGGCGACGTAGACCTGGCTCGCCGGATCCTCGCCGACGATAACCACGGCGAGGCCGGGCTGGATCTTGCCCTTGGCGACAAGCTCCGCGGTCAAGGTCTTCACCGTCCGCACCACGTCTTCGGCAACGCTTTTGCCGTCAATCACTTCGGCCATATGAATCACCCCTCGATACGTTCCGCCAAACCGGCCGCGTCTGAAAATGCGGCGTTTTGGATCCTTTTCTCAATCGTGTGCCGAAGCCTGCATGACCCGGCCAGCCGGGCTGCGTCTCCGGCAAGACACCGCGCGGCATTTTGACGAAAATTCGAACACGCAATCCCGTCAAAGCGCCGTCCGATGCCGTTTACGCGAAACCGGCCCGCTTTTGTTCGACACAGGAGACTATCTTGTGGCTCAGAAATAGCGGCGGCCGGCGCGGCTCTCGGTAAGCTCGCGAACAGCCTCGCGAAATTCGCGCAGGCTGGCGCGAATTTCCTCGATCGACGCCTGCTCGGCGCCCTTCTCGGCGGCGGCGGGCTGCTCCAGCGGCGCGGCGGGATAGGCCGACGGCTGAGCCGGAGCGGGTGCGGCCGGGTAGGGCATGGGCGCGCCATAGGGCGCCGCGGCCTGGGGATGGCCTGCCGCCGACCGCGTCTGCCAAGGCTGCATGTGCGGATAGACCAAGGGCTGCGCATAGGGATGGGACGAGGCCGGATACATCGCCTGCTGCGGCACCAGGGGCGACCGCAATGGCGGTCCCATGGGCCGCGTATAGCCGGCGTCCGCGTCTGGCTGAAAAGATGGCCGCGGATAGTCTGGAGCTGGCGGGCGATGTCCAAAGGCGGAATCCGGAGCCGGATAGTCGGGAAATGCCGGAGTGCTCGCCGGCCGGCCCTCTTCGGCGACAGCGGCCGATGCAGATGCACCGGGAAACGCATAGTCCTGCGCCTCGGTGCCGGGCTTGCGGGACACGGCTTTGCGCAGCCTCGACATCAGCAAGCCGATCCGGCTTGGACCCTCGGTGGCAGCGGCTCCGGGCTGCGCGGCAAGCGGCGGCACTGATGCTGGTGGCGGCGGCGGTGATTGCGGCGGCGATGCTTGCGGTATCGGCGGCGCCGGCGGAGGCGGCGCCCGGAATGCCTGGTCATCGAGCGGCGCCCGGCGCTCCTCTATCTTGCGGTCACGGCGGGATCGTGACCCGGCGGTCTCACGCAGGCTTTCATAGGCGCCGCGCATGGCGCCGAGACCGACGCCGGAGGCAAAGCCCAGCAGCAGGCCGGCAAGCGCCACCACGGCGCGCGACGGCCCGTTCGGCTCCAGCGGAATGGAGGCGGGCGAGATGACGCTCATATTGGCGGTGTTGATATTCTTCTGCTCGCCGGTCTCCTTGGCGCGCAGAAGATATTGCTCATAGACCGAGCGCTTGGCCGAGGCCTCGCGTTCCAGTTCGCGCATCGAGACAAGGTCGCTGTTGACGTCGCCGCTGCGCACCTTCATCTGCGCCAGGCGGGAAGCAAGGTCCTGTTCGAGCTGGACCGAGCGTTTCAGGTCAACCTGCAGCGACGACGCGATGCGGCTGAGTTCGGCGACGATGCGTTCGCGCGCGCCGGTGAGCTGGGCCTCGAGCGCCTGGCGCTCGGGATGGCGCGGTCCGAGCCGGACCGCTGCCCGATCAGCCTCCTGTTTGAGCGTTGCGTATTGCGAGCGCAGATCGCTCATGGAGTTGGAGTTGATCTCTTCAGGCAAGGTGCCGCTGAGCACCGAATTCACGTTGACCTGACGTGCCGAGGCCGCGCGGGCGTTCAGCTCCAGCGTGCGGGCGCGGGCGACGGAAAGCTGCTCGTTGAGCTTGAGCATCTGGTCGTCGCTGATCAGATGGCCCTGCGCGTCGACAAGATCATGGGTGGCCCTGAAATCCTCGACCTTGCGCTCGGCGGCTTCGACGCCCTTGCGCATCTCGTCGAGTTTCGCCGTCAGTTCGTTGTTGGCCCGGCCGGCAGTGTCGGACTGGATTTCACCCGAAGTCTGCAGGAAAACCTTCGTCATCGTTTCCGCGATGAGCGCCGATTTCTGGGCGTCCTGCGTGGTGACGCCGATGGTGATCACGGAGGTCTTGCCGCCGCGCTCGACCGAAACGCTCTCGGCCAGGTTGACGATGGCAAGGGAAAGGCGGCGGGATTGGTCGACACCGCCCGGTCCGTCCTGGCGCAACAGGATCGAGCGGATCAGCGACATGACGCCCAGGCCGCCATTGCCTTGGCCGTTGAACTCGGGGTCGTCGACCAGGTCGAGCTCCTGGACAACCTTGTTCAACACGGTGCCGGAGGTCAGCAACTTGATCTGGTTCTCGACGTTGACGAGCGCCGCGTCGGGCATGACCACCGCCTGGGTGAGATCGCGATCCGTAAGCTTCAGGTCGCGCGGGTCGACGATCAGTTCGGTGGTGGACTCGTATTTCTTCGGCGTCGACAGGGCAATCGCAACGCCGAGCGCCGCGCCCAGTACCGTCGTGGTGATGATCAGCGCTTTGGACCTGGCGACGCCGCGAACCACCTGCATCGGATCGATCAGGGGCTTCCATTGCTGGCTGTCGGCATCCTCGCCAGGAGATGTTCCCGCTTCGCTCGCGCTCAGCGGTTCGGATGTGCTGCGCGGGGAATCAACGCTCGAGGCGATCTCAGGAACCGTCTCTTCATACGGCATCGCCGAGTCCGAACCGCCGATACCGGCCCCATCGTGCGAACGCGAAATGCCGGCGGACGCCGGAGCCGGCTCGCCGCCCGGCTGCAAGCGTTGCGTTGCGGTGGATGCGGAAGGCGCCGGATTCATCTTCGCCTCGCGCTGCGAACGCGCCAGGCGATGACGTGTGGCGGCATCCTCGCGCCATGACGGATTTGCCCGATCCCCTAGCGAGACCAGCGATGCCTCGTCCTCACCGCGCACGGCTTGGCCAAGCGCCAGCAAGGATCGCTCGCGCCTCCAGTCCTCACGATTTTCCCTGTCGCCCATTG
Source organism: Mesorhizobium sp. B2-1-1 (assembly GCF_006442975.2). Classification (NCBI taxonomy): domain Bacteria; kingdom Pseudomonadati; phylum Pseudomonadota; class Alphaproteobacteria; order Hyphomicrobiales; family Phyllobacteriaceae; genus Mesorhizobium; species Mesorhizobium sp. B2-1-1. The sequence continues at coordinate 5,470,272 of NZ_CP083954.1, forward strand.
TCGCGGAGCTTACTTTCAGCCGCCAGACAGCGGCAGTCGGCCATTTGTTAAGCCACGCTAAACAAGCATAGAAAACAAAAGGTTAATTTTAGGCGGCCGAAAGCATTGCTTGATGCCGGCTGCTTGGAATTTCAGCAGATGCAGGAAGATTTCAGAAGGGCACGTTAAACTTTGCCGCCTATGCCTTTCCCTGACCTATGACTGAGGCCAGCGACATACCGCAGAGGCGGCCCCTCGCCCGGATCGGCACCTTCGTGGCCGAAAGACGGGGGATGGTTCGCGACTATTTTTCAGCGATCAGCGGCGCCGGCGGGCGGCTGGTGTTTTCACTCGCCTACTTCATCGCCTTGGCCAATACGCTTTCCATCGCCGAGTTCGGCATGTTCGCCACCGCCTCGGCCGCCGGAGTGATGCTGTCGCGGCTTCTGGCCTTCGGCTTCATCTCGGCACTCTACCGCACCGCCACCATCCGCCCCAACCTGATTGGCACCTTCACCGCAGGCTTCCTGCTGCTGGGCATCGTCTCGTTGCCGCTGCTCGCTGCGGCCTCCTACATCGTCTACCTGATCTTCTTTGCCAGCACCGTGCCGCTGCCGGTGTTCGCGGCAATCGTCTTTGCCGAGGCGCTTCTGTGGCGGCCGGTGGAGGTGGCGCTGATCGTCAACAACGGTCTCGGCAAATTCGGCCGTGCCGCCGTGCTGGCGATCCTGGCGACGGCGTTGCGGGCGGCCGGCGCGGTGCTGTTCATGTTCTGGGCGCAACACAGCGTCTGGGTGTGGTCCTGGTTCTATATCGGCGCGAACGCGGCCTCGCTGCTGGTCGCGTTCGGCCTCTTCTATCCGCGCCAGCGGCTGCGGCTGCGCGGCGAGCTCTATCTCAGGCGGCTCGCCGATTCGATCTACGTCGCCGGCGCCGAGGTGTTGTTCTACCTGCAGATGGAGTTCGACAAGCTTCTGGTGCTGGCGATCGGCGGGCCGCACCTGGCCGGCATCTATGCCATCATCATGCGGCTGGTCGACCTGACGGCGATCCCGATCCGCACCTTCTCCATGATGCTGGTGCAGCGCATGATGCGTGCCCCGGAGCTCTTGTCACGGCTGGCGGTCAAGAGCGGCATCGAAGGCGGCGTGTTCGCGGTCTCGACGCTGGCGCTGCTGGTGCTTGCCGTGGTGCTGCATTTCTTCCCCGGGGCGCTCGGCAAGAACGTCTCGGAGGCCGCTCCCCTTGTGGCGCTTGCGATCGGCGTTCCGGGACTGCGCAATCTGGTCGAATACCAGGCGGAGCTTCTGTTCGCGCGCGGCCAGACGCTGGTGCGGGCGATCAATCTCGGCCTGCTCGCCGCTCTCAAGGCGCTGCTGCTGACCTATGTGCTGGTAACCATTGCCGACACATCGAACCTGGTGCTGTCGCTCAACGTCGTCTTCCTGCTGCTCTATCTCGCGTCGATGCTGCTGACCTATTCGGCGCTACGCAAGCCGGCGAAGGCGATCTGATCCTTCATCCGGGCAGTCTTTCCGAGAACCGGTTCGCTTTTCAGGATCAGGATCGGTCGAGCCCGATCAGCCGGCGGATGCGGCCGGTATCGGTGCCGATGAAGGACTGCATGCCGATCGCCACCTGTTCGGGCGCCATGGCGGCAACGAAGCGACGGAATTCATCATCCGACAGCGCCTCACCGGTCCAGTGGACGCGGCAGAATTCTTCCGAGCCATGGAAGTGACCGGCGCCGTCCAGCAGATCGTCGACATAGCGGCCATAGATCATGCATTCGGAGAATTTGCGCGCCGAGCCGACGACCTCGACCCAGTTTCGGCCATGCACCTCCTCGATCCGACTGCACATGGCCAGCACGGTGTCGCGGCGCCAGGCGATCAGCGTCGAAATGTAATCGTGAACCGAATTCCTCGACGGATCGATGCCGAGCGCGGAGCCGGCATTGCGCGACCATGTGCGATGCTCGTCATGACCGTCCTGCGCAAGCACGCCGTCACGGCGGAACAGCCGCGCCTTGCCGTCGCGCCAGAACGCGCCGCAATCGAAGGGCTTCAGGAAGGCGACGTCGGAATCGCAGAAGACCAGGACGTCCTGGCATGCGTGCGCCGCAACTGCAATGCGGCGCAGTTGCTGCACGTGCCAGCCGCGCAGCGGCTGCGTCTTCAGGCTGAGCCAGACGCGCCGCCGGAACAGGCTAAGCGGATCGTCGAAGACATGCAGCCAGCGCGGCAGCAACTCACGTTCGTCGACGACGGATCGGTTGGCGCTCTCCAACCGGCGAAACAATTTAACGTCCCGGGCTTCGACCAGAATGTAATGATGCGCGACGCCCGTGACGTGGCGGTCGAGGGTTTCGCAGAGCAGGCGGCAACGCTCGAAATCCGGCGCATAGCTTGCCGTCACCATGGCTGCCGTCGGCGTTGCCCGAAGCAGTCCGGGTTCGGCGATCGCGCCCGGAACGAACCTCTCGTTCAACGGACGTCTCCGGCTTGGGGCCGGAACAATTTCTGTTTGAGGACCCGCCACAGGAACAAGGGGTTGCCGACCACATAGCGGCGCCAGAGCCGTCCCGGCTCGACCGCCAGCCGAAACAGCCACTCCAGCCTGAGGCGCCGTATCCACAAGGGCGCGCGCGGCACGGCGCCGCTGAGAAAATCCAGCAGCGCGCCGACCGCGACCGGCAGGGTGCAGTGGCGCTCGTCGATGTGCCGTTCGATCCACAATTCCTGGCGCGGCACGCCCATGGCGACCAGCAGCATATCAGGCCGCAGCGCCGCGATGCGTTCGATGATTTCCGGCTCCTGCGCAGCGGAGAAGTAGCCGTCATGGATGACCACGAATCTGTGCTGGACGGCAATCGCCGCGAGCTTCTTCGACGCGGCCTCGGCATTGACGCGCGTCGCGCCGAGCAGCCCCACGGTCAGCGGCCGGGTCACCGACCGCAGAAAGGCCGGTACGAAGTCGGTGCCGTTGAGATTGTCCGGAAACGGCGCGCCATAGAGAAGCTGCGCTGCGAGATCGACGCCGATGCCGTCCGGCAGGATGAGAAAATCGTCGAGCGCCTGGGCGAACACCGGATCGGTGTAGGCGAGATTGGCGTTATGGGCGTTGAGGAAGCTGACCTTGGTGAAGCGTCGTTCCGCGATCAGCCGCGTCAGCAGGGCGATCGCGTCGTCCCAGCGAATGGCGAGCACGGAGATGCCGAAGATCGTCTTCAATGTGTCGGGCCCGAATGCGGCGCGGGCGGCGTGCATGTTCATGCAAACGCCTCCTGCATGACCGGACCGAGCTTCTCCAGGCCAAGCCGGATGGCGGCGTCGAGCGCCTTGAGCTGCCGGCGGTGGAACACGCTGCCGTCAACGTCGCTTATGTCGGCCGCCGCGGTCTCCAGCGCCTTGGCAAAGGCGACCGGATCGTCGGTGACCGCGCAATTGACCGGGCGATGGTCAATGCCGCGCAGCGCGTGGCTGGTGGCGACGGCGGGCAGGCCTAGCTCGAACGTTTCGATCGTCTTCAGCTGCACGCCGCTGCCGGCGGTGCTGATGAGCGGGATGACGGCGCCGCCGCGTATGAAAGCCTGGGCGTCCGGCACGCGTCCGACGAAAGCGACGCCGGGATGCGTCGAGGCGATGTCAGACGGCATGCTGCCGGCGATCCTGATGCGGAAGTCCGGGCGCAGATGCGGTACCACCTTGTCCAGGAACCAGCCGAGCCCGATGCGGTTCGGCTGCCAAGTCCAGGTGCCGATCAGCGCGGCGTCGCACTCAATCTTGCGCCGGCCGTTGTGCGGCGGTGGCGTGGCGCCCGTCACCAGCGGCAGCACCGCCGAGCGGTCGTCGGAGGCCACGCCAAGTGCCGAACGGTCTTCCTCGGCCAGCGTGAAGACGAAACGCGCGCGGCGGCACAGACGCTCTTCCACGCTCTCGAGCAGCCTTGCCTCGCGGCGGAACAACAGGCGCTGGAAGATGCCCGGGGCGGCAGCGGCATTTTCCCGCGCCGAAAGATGCTCGACATTGTGGGCGACGAAGATCGAAGGCCGCTCGTCGAAGAGCTTTTCGAAGGCGCCGGCGAACTGCACGGAATTAAGCACATAGCCGTCGAAGGGGCCGGCGCGCTCGATGGCGGCGAGGACTTCGGCATCGGAGACCGCACGCAACTTGGCCGACGCGAAGGTGAGGCCCGAAAGCATCGCCTTGCCGACCCAGGCAAGCTTTTGCAGCGCTGAAGCATTTTCGGTGCGCACGTCCACGGCACCCAGCACGATGGTGCTTTCAGGATCGGCGGCGGCTTTCCCCGGCCAGATGAAGCCGATGACGGTGACGCGCGCGCCGGCGCGCCGCAAGGCAGCGATGATTGCAGCATTGGCGATCTCGTAGCCCGATGCGAGAGCGCCATCGGGCACGATCGATGTGGCGAACAGCAGATGCATCTCACCTATCCTGTGGTGCAGCCGGTAGCAAAGCGCGGTGAACCCTTGATTAAACGCGCGCGCATCGACGACCCAAAACCTCGGCTTGAAGAGCCACTCCGTGAAAGGTGATTAACGAAACGTTATCGTCATGGTGCTAACAGAACTCGACCCACCATGCGGTGACACGGATGATCCCTTTGCCATCGGACGGTTCGGTATCGATCGCGGGACGATCCCCCCGGCTTGACACGCAGGCCGTCGAAGCCGTCGTCACCTTGCCGACCTTCAAGCGGCCGGACCAGGTCCTGCAAACGCTGGCGTCGCTGCGCGCGCAGCTGACCGGCAGGCCCTTTGCCATCATCGTCATGGAGAACGAGGCCGAGGCGCGTGCCGGCGCCCAGGCGTCGCTGCCGCTGTTCGAGCGCGGCGACATACCGGGCATGGTGATCATCGCGCATCAGCGCGGCAATTGCAGCGCCTACAATGCCGGCTGGCAGGCGGCGATCCTGCACTTTCCGAATTTCAGGCACCTGCTGGTCATCGACGATGACGAGATAGCCGATCCGCACTGGCTGGAACGGATGTGCGCGGCGGCCGAAAGCCTTGGCGCCGATATTGTCGGCGGCCCGCAAGTGCCCGACTTTGCCGATCCCGCCCATGCGCGCTGGGCCGAGCATCCGGTTTTCGCGCCGCCCTACCGCAAGACGGGCCTCGTGCCGGCGCTCTATTCGTCCGGCAATCTCCTGGTCGGGCGCAACGTGCTTACCGCCATGGGGCCGCCGTTCCTCGACCTGAGATTCAATTTCATGGGCGGCGGCGATTCCGACTTCCTGAGCCGGGCGGCGCAGCGCGGCTTTGTGCTTGGCTGGTGCGCCGAGGCCAGGGTGACCGAGACAGTCCCGGCCCGTCGGGTCGAGGCCGACTGGATCCGCGCCCGCAGCCTGCGCAACGGCGTGATCTCGACGCTGGTCGAAAAGAAGAAACGCGCCGGCACCCCGCTGGCCGGCGTCAAGGTGTTGCTGAAGAGCCTGGCCCTGCTTGCCGCCTCGCCATTTCGCGGCGCCGCCAGGCTGGCACGGACAGGATCGCCCGCGGCCGCAATCTACCCTGTCCATGTGGCGCTGGGCCGCGTGCTGGCCGAATTCGGATATGCCAATGAGCAATACCGCCAGCCTGAAAAGAACTGAGCGCGCGCCGCTCGGCGCCGCGTTCACGCGCGACGGCGTGGCAACCGCGATCGCGGCGCTGCTGTTCACCGTCATCCTGGTGTCCTTCCGCCCGTTCCAGCCCGCGGGCGCGGAACTCACCGGCGAAGGCGGCGACATCGTCAACCAGCTCGGCTTCGGCTCGCTCGGCGCCGTTTCCGTCTTTTCGCTGATGGCTTTCGCCGACCCGCGCATCGTGCGCTCGCTGCTCAGCCCTTCCTGGATGCTGATGCTGGGCTTCTTCTTCCTGTCGGTGGTGCTGGCGACAGACCCGCCCTCGGCGATGCGCGCCGCCTCCTTCACCATGATCGGCATCCTGACCATGGCGACGATCCTTGTGCTGCCGCGCGATGCGGACTCCTTCTCGAAGGTCATCATCTTCACCGCGGTGGCGGTCATGGGCCTTTCCTACCTCGGCCTCATCGCCTTTCCGCACGAGGCAATGCACACGGCCGATTCGCAAGAACCGGAACATGCCGGCCTGTGGCGCGGCGTGTTCACCCACAAGAACATCGCCGGTCCGGTCATGGCCTGCTTCAGTTTCGCCGGCCTCTATCTCTTCCGGCGCGGGCAGCGGTTCTGGGGCGCCGGAATTTTCGTCGCGGCGATGGTGTTCATGCTGCACACCGGATCCAAGACCACGGCCGGCCTGGTGCCGTTCTCGATCCTGATCGTCATGTTTCCGAGCCTCATGGGCATGCGGCTCGGCACGCCGATCCTGTTCGCGCTGGCGATCATCGCTACCGCGGTCGGCACGCTGGGCATCGTTTTCCTGCCGCCGGTGAAACAGCTGGCGGCGATCTATTTCCCCGGCCTGACCTATACCGGGCGCACCACGCTCTGGGAGTTCGCCGGCGAGATGCTGGCGAAGAAACCGTGGACCGGCTACGGCTATGAGAGTTTCTGGGGAACGCCGCTGCTGCTCAACCAGGATCAGCCCTTCGACCGACCGTGGGATATCAGGACCATCGTGCACGGCCATGACGGTTATCTCGACATCGCGGTCCTGATGGGCATTCCGGCCCTTTGCGTGGCGGTCTACACTTTCCTGATCGCCCCTTTGCGCGACTACATGCGCATTCCCTTGCGCAAGGAAAACATCTATCTCGGCGACTTCTTCATGATGGTTGTGCTGTTCGCCGCGCTCAACGCCTTCCTCGAAAGCTTCTTCTTCCATCGCGGCGATCCGGTGTGGCTGTTCTTCGTGCTCGGTGTGCTTGGGCTCAGACAGGTTTCGCTGCGCCCGGTCGCGCTGCGCAACGGCGGTCGTGGCGCGAGATTGGGCCACTCCACCTGACAGGGCTTCCCCGTTGATCCGCGAGCGTTTATGTGAAGCCTTTCCTCGGAGGGCTTTCGATGACGATCAGGCTTGTTCTCGCCGGCTGCGGCAATATGGGTTACGCCATGCTCTCGGGCTGGCTGAAATCCGGCAAGCTTGCACCGTCGTCCGTTTTCGTGGTCGAGCCCAATGCCGACCTGCGCCAGCGCGCGGCCGCACTGGGATGCGGAACGGCTGCCGACGCCACCGATATCCCGGCCGGTGCCGTGCCTGATCTCATCGTCATCGCCGTGAAGCCCCAGGTGATCCGCGACGTCACCGCCGCTTACAAACGTTTCGGCGAAGGGCGCACCACCTTCGTCAGCATTGCCGCGGGCACGCCGGTCGCCACCTTCGAGGAAATCCTGGGCGACCGCGCGCCTGTTGTGCGCTGCATGCCCAACACGCCTGCTTCCATTGGCAAGGGCATGATGGTGGTGTTTTCCAATCCGCTGGTTTCCGACGACACCAAGCGTTTCGTCGCCGACCTCTTGTCGGCCAGCGGCGAAGTGGCCACCATCGACGAGGAGGGACTGATGGATGCGGTGACCGCCGTGTCGGGATCGGGGCCGGCCTATATCTTCCATTTCATCGAAGCGCTGACCGTCGCCGCCGAGAAGGCGGGCCTGCCGGCGGCGACCGCCAGGCTGCTCGCCATGCAGACCGTCTATGGTGCCGCCTCCCTCGCCGCCGAAAGCGGCGAGGAGCCGGGCCTGCTGCGCCAGCAGGTGACCAGCCCGAACGGCACGACGGCGGCGGCGCTTGGTGTGCTGATGGGCGAGGACCGGTTGACCAATCTCCTCACGCAAGCGGTGGAAGCGGCGCGGCTGCGGTCGATCGAACTGGGGAAATAGAGCAGACTCCCTAGGCCAGATCGGTATGCGAGAAGTCGTTGCCTTTGTAGAGCAGAGCAGAGCCACGACTCTTTGCGCATGCATAGGACAGGCAATCGGCCAGGTTGAGTTGGGCGGGATGCCCGCGTCCTTTTCCATAGTCTGAAAAAGCTTGGACCGCGAGCTTGGCGTCGCCGGCGTCGATCGGAACGATTTCGATTTCGGACTCGCGCAGAAAAGCCTCTATCGCCACTTCAGCGACAAGCGGCTCAACGGCCAGCATAGTTGAAAGCCGCATAGCCGCTTCGAGCACCACCAACGCGGAAGTAATTTTGCGAGGTGCTACCGCGATGCGGTTGCTCCACTCGCCAGCATCTCCCTCTCCCGAAAGAATTGCGACGACCACCGAGGTGTCGACAAACATCAAGAGTGGCCCCACATCTCATCGATCTCATCCTTGTCTACGGGCCGGCCGCCATGACCAGCTCTGGCTTTGAGTTCATCAGCGATGGTAGCCAGCCGCTGCGCCAACGGAGCGCGTCCACTTTCCCGTTTCAGTTCGGACTCAAGAGCTTCGATCACCGCCTCGGTCATCGAAATCTTGCGTTTGGCGGCGAGCCGCTGTGCCAGCTCACGTGCACGCGGGTCCCTGATCTGGAGGTTCATTGGTCGATCCTCAGCGTCATCTGCCATTACAATATAGTGCATCTGTCATGACAGCGCCACAACGGGCTTATTTTCCGTACAGCATCTCATCCTGCAGCCGGCGCAGAGCGAACAGTCTCGTCGCCCGGTCGGGTGCGGCGTTGTCGGCCGTCAACAGCTCGCCTTTCCTCACCGGTTTCAGCACCTTGCCGCCCTCGAGCAGGCCGACCGGCACGGCACGCCGGGCGCGAGCGTCTTCGACGGTCATCGTCCAGGAGCGATAGCAGGTCTCGCCGATCGCATCGAAGGTTTCGCCGGCGAGCAGATCCCGCTTGGCGACGGCGCATACCTCGGCGACCGGCCTTGGCAGCGGCACCATGTCGGGCTTGCCGAAGAGCACGATGCGGGCTGCCGTCAGCGGGACTTCCAGCGAGGTCAAATGGTAGGGCCGGAACAGGCTGTAATAGGGACCGTGGCCGATATGCAGGTCGTCCATGCGCTCGACGATGCGCGGGTGGGTCGCCTCGACGATGACGAAGACACCGGGTGCGACACCCTTGCCGACCGTGTAGTCGACAACGCCCTTTTTCGTGAGCAGCCCGCCATGCTCGCGCGGAATGAGCACCTTGACGAGGTCGTCGCGGTCGGCCTTCGGGCCGTGCATGCCGGGCACATCGGGCACCAGCCCGGTGGCGTTGGCGATGGCGCACATCTCGACCATGGTTTTCGAACCGTCGACGAACTCGACCAGCATGCGCGGGTTCATGTTGCGGCGGATCGCTTCCTCGCGATAGTCGTCGGGCACGGCATCGTGGTTAAGCGGGTTGTTCTTGCCCTTGCCGGCCGAGACGATGGTCAGGCCCAGTGCGGAGGCGAACTCGATCAGCTCCATGCAGCTCGAGGGCTCGTCTCCGGCGCCGACCGAATAGACGACGCCGAGGCGATCTGCCTGCTGCTTGAGATAGCAGCCGATAGTGACGTCGGCCTCGACATTCATCATCACCAGATGCTTGCCATGCTGCATCGCCATCAGGTCGAAGTCGGCGGCGACGCCGGGCTTGCCGGTGGCGTCGATGACGACGTCGATCAGCGGATTGGTGACCAGCATCTCGTTGGAGGTGATGGCGATCTTTCCCGACTCGATCGCCGCGGTGACTTTCGAAGTGGTATCGGCTTCGACGGCCATCGCTTCGTCACCATAGGCGATGCGGATCGCTTCGCGTGCCGTGTGCGGACGTCTTGTCGAGACCGCGCAGACCGAAATGCCGGGCATCAGCATGCCTTGCGTGACCAGATCGGTGCCCATTTCGCCCGAACCGATGACGCCGATGCGTACCGGGCGGCCCTCGGCGGCACGGCTGGCGAGATCGCGGGCGAGCCCGGTCAAGGCGACATTGGTCATGCGGGGATGTCCACAGCTTCCTGGTTCGCGTCGGATTAGCAGGGAATAGCTCCTCCTTGCCAACGAAACTGGCCTCGACAGTCAATTTCCCATGAAATCGCGCGGTATAGAGGCGCTCGGCCCAGTCCCGACTGGACCGAAGCGGGGCTCCGAACTCGGCGACAAAGACCTGACGACTGCCAGTCCGCTGTGCCGGCGGCTTCTCATGATAGGAATTTTTTCTTGACCGGGTGAGGGCAACTATGCTACATATTTGCCTATGGTGCTGAGTTGCGCCAAGGGCCCGCCGCACAGGCGGGTTTTTCCGTTCAATGCTCCGTCAAGAGCGCACAGGCGAAGGCTCTCCGTCAGCCCGGATGCCTTGGGTTCAAAGACTTGCCAATTGACATTGCCTTGAACTGCCTCAATAAAACATTCGTTCGCCAGCGAAGGCAAATGTTCATCCCGCATCACCGAGCGGGACGCATTCCGCCTCGCGGGCAGAACGGGGAGTGCCTTTGCGCCGAGGTTGGCGGCAAAGGCGTTGGAGGTCAACGGAGCATCATTTCGAACCCGGGGGTAGGGCTCGGTGCTCCAGGGGAGGACAAATGGACACTATTCTTGCGGGCCTCAAAGGGGCCATCGACACGCTCGGCGCAACAGTGCTGCTGCCGATCGTCATTTTCATCATAGCCGTCGTTCTGGGCGCAAAGGTCAGCAAGGCTTTTCGCGCCGCTGTCACCATCGGCGTCGCCTTCATCGGCATCAACCTCGTGCTTGGCCTGATGTTCACGTCGATCGGCGACGTCGCCAAGGCCATCGTCACCAACACCGGCATTCATCGCGACATCATCGATGTCGGCTGGCCGTCGGCGGCCGCCATCGCCTTCGGCTCGTCGGTCGGCCTGTGGGTCATCCCCGTCGGCATCCTGGTCAACATCGTGCTGTTGCTGACGCGCATGACGCGCACGCTCAATGTCGACGTCTGGAACTTCTGGCACTTCGCCTTTGTCGGCTCGCTGGTCGTGGCGGCGACCGACAATCTGGCCTACGGCATCGCCATCGCGGCATTGGTCGCGGCACTGTCGCTGCTGTTCGCCGACTGGTCGGCGCGCGCAGTGCAGCAGTTCTACGGCGTGCCCGGCATTTCGGTGCCGCACCTGGCTTCCGCGCAGATCCTGCCGATCGCCATCATCCTGAACTGGATCATGGACCGCATTCCCGGCATCAACCGCATCAACATCAACACCGAGACCATCGAGCGCCGGTTCGGCGTGTTCGGCGAACCTGTCGTGCTCGGCTTGATCATCGGTCTCGTGCTTGGCGCCATCGCTTTCTACAATGCGGGTGACCTCGGCACGGTGTTCGCCAAGGTGCTGGGCACCGGCATGACCCTGGCAGCCGTCATGCTGCTCCTGCCGCGCATGGTGAAGATCCTGATGGAAGGGCTGATCCCGGTTTCCGACGCGGCGCAGGAATTCGTGCGCAAGCGCACGGGCGACCGCGAGCTTCTCGTCGGCCTCGATTCGGCGATCCTGATCGGTCATCCCGCCGCGATCTCGTCATCGCTGATCCTGGTGCCGATCGCGATCATCCTGTCGGTGATCCTGCCGGGCAACCGCGTCATCCTGTTCGCCGACTTGGCGGTCATTCCCTTCATCGTCGCCATGACCGCGCCATTGGTCAAAGGCAATGTGTTCCGCATGGTGGTGATCGGCACGGTGACGCTGGCGATCGGCTTCTACGTCGCCAACGCGCTGGCGCCGCTGTTCACAAGTGCTGCCGTCGCCTCGGGCTTCAAGCTGCCGGCAGACGCGCTGCAGATCACCTCCGTCGTCGACGGCTTCCTGTGGGTGCCCTATGTGATCATCGAGGCGATCCAGGGACTTGGCCTTACCGGCATCGTCGTGATCGCCGTGGTCATCGCGGCACTGTTCGTCCTCTATCGCCGCAACACGCTCGGCTGGGAACGGGCAGCGGGCGCCGAGGACGAGCCGGCCGAAGGCACGGCCTGAGCCTCATCACGCCTGACGTTTGAAATGATCGTGCGCCCTCCCCGGGCGCACGATTTTATCGACGGAGCAAAAACATGTCTGACGGACTCATGCAGCTTCTGGACCCCGAAGCGATCGTGCTCGGATCCGATGCCTCGACCAATGAGCAGATCATCCGCATCCTGGCCGGCCGGCTCGAGACGCTCGGCTATGTCAAGAACTCCTATGCCGACGCGGTCGTGCGTCGCGAGTTGACCATCCCGACAGGACTGCCGCTGGAGCGCCCCGACAATGTCGCGGTGCCGCACACCGATCCCGAACATGTCCTGAAGCCCGGGATCGCTTTGGGCACATTGAAGCACCCCGTCGTCTTCGCCAACATGGAAGACCCTGACGAGAAGCTGCCGGTCGGCTTCGTCTTCCTGCTTGCCATCAATGACAAGGACAAGCAGATTGAAGCGCTGCAGGCCGTCATGGCCACCATCCAGAATCCAGATGCATTGGACGGCCTGAGGTCGGCCACGACGCTAGACGACGTTCGGGCCGTGCTCGGCTGAACAAGGAGAAGAAAGAGATGTCCAGACAGAAAACAATTCTCTTTGCCTGCGGCACGGGCATAGCCACCTCGACCGCGGTCAACGTCGCCGTCACCGAGGCGATGAAGCAACGCGGCCTGACCTTCAACGCCCAGCAGGCCAAGGCGACCGAAGTGCCGGGGCTGGCCGACAGCGTCGACTTCATCGTCGCCACGACGCCGATCTCGGCTTCGGTGACCAAGCCGGTCATCAAGGGCCTCGCCTTCCTCACCGGCATCGGCAAAGACAAGGTGCTCGACGAGATCGAGGCGCAACTGCGCAAGTAGGCCGCGGCACGCGCTCGGTTTCAGGTCACCCTGACGTAGCTCGTCATGCCCGATTTCTGATGCTCGATGATGTGGCAGTGCAGCAGCCAGTCGCCGGGGTTGTCGGCGACGAAGCCGAGGCTCACCTTCTCGTTGGGCTGGATGAGATAGGTGTCTGAAATCAGCGGCTGCACGGGCCGAGTCGAGGATGACAGCACTTTGAAGCTCATGCCGTGCAAATGCATCGGATGCGATTGCGGCGTCAGGTTCTCCATGTCGATGACATAGCTCCTGCCAAGCTTCAATTCGGCCAGCGGCGCGGTCGGATCCGGCGTGTCACCCGGCCACGGCACCTTGTTGATGGCCCAGAAACTGTAGCCGAGCGAACCGCATATGCCGTCGCTCGGAATGTTCTCGGCCGTGGCGCTGAGCGCCAGCGAAATATGCTGGGCAGCGGAGAGATCGACCTCCGCCACCGGATTGGCCTCCAGCGGCGCGACATCACGAATGTCGCGCTTCAGCGACTGGCCGACCGCACGCAAGGTCGCCAGCACCTTGGGTTTGGTGCCCCTGACGTCCCGCAGGCTCACGACCGCGCCCTCCGCGTCCGGCATGCGGATGGCGAGTTCCATGCGCTGTCCCGGGCCAAGCAGCAAGGCATCGGGCGAAAAACGCTGCGGCACCGGATTGCCATCCTGCGCGATCACCGTCGCCTCCGCGCCGTCGACGCGAAAGGCATGGATGCGCGTCACGTCGGTGATGGCGACGCGCAGCCGCACCAGCCCGCCGGCCGGCGCGTCATAGTGCGGCTGGTCGAGCCAATTGGCCGTGCGCACCGTGCCATAGGTGCCGGTTCTCGCGGCATCGCGCGGCCGGAACTGGTCGATGAACTGGCCATCGTCGCCGAGACGCCAGTCGCGCAGATTGAGGACGATTTCGGCATCGAATTTCGGATCACCGGGATTTTCGACCACGATGACGCCGGTCAGGCCGTGCCCCATCTGCTCCAGCGTGTTGCAATGCGGGTGGTACCAGAAGGTGCCGGCATCGGGCGGCGTGAAGGCATAGTCGAAATGATCGCCGGTATAGACGTAGGGCTGGACCAGGAACGGAACGCCGTCCATCTTGTTGGGGACCCGAACGCCGTGCCAATGGATCGTCGTCGGGTCGTCGATGGCGTTGACGAGCCGGGCGGCGAAGGGCTCGCCCTTTTTCATCCTCAGCACCGGCGGCATTCCGGCGCTGCCATAGGTCAGCACTTCCCGGGTCGGGCCGATCTCCATCAGCCTGGCCTGGATTTTGGCCGTCTGCAGCACCACCGGCTCGGGGCCGGCGGCGGCCCAGCCGCCAAGCCTCCCCATCGCGGCGAGCCCGCCCGCACCGGCAAACGCTGCCGATTTCAGAAGTCGACGGCGTGTGATCAAGGTCATGCTGCGCTCCAGCGGGAAAGCCCTCGGAATCGCCGACTTGGATCATGATCGGGCGGCCAGCGCAAATGCCGATATCGGCATTTGCATCCCGATGAAGCCGCAACCAGCGCCGTCTGCGCGGACGGCGCTTCGCCCTGCGACTCTGATCGGGACGACGGCCGCCAGGTCATGCTTCAAGGCACTGACCGGAGCGGACTCGCCCGGGTCGCCAATGCCGATGTTTTCAACCGTCCGATCGGGCGGGTGGGTAGCGGAAGGGCGTCAAGCGGTCGCCCCCTATGGGCAGGCGCTCGTCGCGGAGGAAAGCAAGCAGGCCGATTTGCTCCCGCCATGAAAGCGCGACGAGAACCAACCTTGCGCGAAATCTCGGATTCAGGTGCCGGATGCGCCTTTTTTTGCCCGTTCGTGCCGCAAGGGCTTAAGAATGGGACGGATGGCGCTGAAAATGTCGGGCAGTCTGGTGCTGCGAGAGAGGATTGAACTCTCGACCTCTCCCTTACCAAGGGAGTGCTCTACCACTGAGCTACCGCAGCCGCTGATGGCGGGGCTTCTGCCATATCGAACCGGCAAGCGCAAGGCCAAGTGCAAAGCATCTGTGAAAGCCTTTGCCGGATACGTTTTGATGACATGGCCGCGCCACAATGTTGGTTATGCCTGAAATAGCGGCCTGGCCGGCCGCCGGCTAGGACGGGACGATGAACGACAAGACAATTCCACCGAAAAAGGGCGGCACCGGCCGCAAGGACCGGCTCGCCGAGCAGCTGCGCGCGAATCTGCTGAAACGCAAGGCACAGTCGCGCTCGCGGCGCGCCGGCGAGGCCGACAAGCGGCCGGACGGGGTCGGCGCGGCGAAGGAAATACAAAAAGATTAACTCAAATCCGCCACTCTTGGGTCGGGTGCCAGGAAATCCTATTTCTTGAACCAGCTTGGCCGATGGTCTAGACGGGCCGATAATCAAACGATTGAAACCGGCTTTCAGGGCCGAGGGGATAGTCTTCATGGATCGCATCAGAATTGTCGGCGGCAACAAGCTCGCCGGAAGCATTCCGATCTCGGGCGCGAAAAACGCCGCCCTGCCGCTGATGATCGCGTCGCTTCTGACAGACGACACGCTGACGCTCGAAAACGTGCCGCATCTGGCCGATGTCGAGCAGCTGATCCGCATCCTGGGCAATCACGGCGTCGATTATTCGGTCAACGGACGCCGCGAAAAGCAGAATGAAGGCTATTCGCGCACCATCAACTTCTCCGCCCGCAACATCGTCGACACGACGGCCCCTTACGAGTTGGTGTCGAAGATGCGCGCTTCGTTCTGGGTCATCGGCCCGCTGCTGGCCCGCATGGGCGAGGCCAAGGTGTCGCTGCCGGGCGGTTGCGCCATCGGCACGCGGCCGGTCGACCTGTTCCTGGAAGGCCTGCAGGCGCTGGGCGCCGACATCGACGTCGACACCGGCTATGTCATCGCCAAGACCAGGAATGGCCGCCTCGTCGGCAACCGTTATGTCTTTCCGAAAGTGTCGGTCGGCGCCACCCATGTGCTGATGATGGCGGCGTCGCTCGCCAAGGGCGAGACGGTGCTTGAAAACGCCGCCTGCGAGCCCGAGATCGTCAACCTCGCCGAATGCCTCAATGCCATGGGCGCCAGGATTTCCGGCGCCGGCACGCCAACCATCACCATCGACGGCGTCGAGGCGCTGTCGGGCGCGCGCGTGCGCGTCATCCCGGACCGCATCGAGACCGGCACCTATGCCATGGCCGTCGCCATGACCGGCGGCGACGTCGTGCTCGAAGGCGCGCGTCCCGATTTGCTGCAGACCGCGCTGGACGTGATCTCGCAGACGGGCGCCGAGATCACGCCGACCAATTCCGGCATCCGCGTCAAGCGCAACGGCGCCGGCATTTCACCGGTCGACGTGACGACGGCGCCCTTCCCGGCCTTCCCCACCGATCTGCAGGCGCAGTTCATGGGGCTGATGACCATGGCCAAGGGCAAGTCGCGCATCACCGAGACGATCTTCGAAAACCGCTTCATGCATGTGCAGGAACTGGCGCGTCTGGGCGCCCACATCACGCTTTCCGGCCAGACGGCGATCGTCGACGGCGTGCCGAAATTGAAGGGCGCGCCGGTCATGGCGACCGACTTGCGTGCTTCGGTCTCGCTGGTGATCGCGGGCCTGGCGGCCGAAGGCGAAACCACGGTCAACCGCGTCTATCATCTCGACCGCGGGTTCGAGCGGCTGGAGGAAAAGCTGTCCAATTGCGGCGCGGTGATCGAACGGATTTCGGCTTAGGCCAATCCCCGCCCGCCTCACGGCTGCGCGGACCGGAACGATCTCCGGATTCCTGCTTGAGCATGATCTTTTCCGAAAAGCGGTTTCCACTTTTCGGGATCATGCTCTAACAGAAGGCTGAACAGTCAATTTTCAGGTGCGAAATCCGCATGACCGGCCTCAAGCTTATCGCCCTCGACGACCAGGACCTGAGCATCGTCTCCGCCCACGTCCAGGACGCCGTGATGAAAGTCTCGGACCTTGAATACCTTCCCGCGGCCAAGCGTTTCGTGCTGACCATGAACCGTTTCGTCTGGGAGGCCAAATCGGGCTTCTTTCGCCAGCACAACGAACGGCGCCAGGCCGTGCTGCATTTCGATCGGGTTCTGGGCGCCAAGACCAGCGGCATTGCCCGCGACAAGCCGGCCGAAGTGCTGTCGCTGCTGGCGATCAGCTTCATCGAGATCAGCAAGCCGGCCGGTATCGTCGAGCTGATCTTTTCGGGAGGCGGCGCAATCATGCTCGATGTCGAATGCATCGAGGCCCGCCTTGCCGACGTCGGCGGCGCGTGGGAAGCCACGTCGCGCCCCGTGCACAGGACCTGAGCGATGGCCATCACGCTTCGTCAGTCCGACGCCGATTTCGAACAGCGTTTCGCCGCTTTCCTCACCACCAAGAGGGAAGTGTCGGCCGATGTCGACGCGGCCGTGCGCCAGATCATCGCGCGCGTGCGCGCCGACGGCGACGCGGCCCTCGTCGATTTTACCAGACGCTTCGACCGGGCCGACCTCAGGGAACTCGGCATTGCCGTGTCGAAGGACGAGATCGCCCGCGCCTATGCCGCTTGCGACCACCAGACGATCGAGGCGCTCGAATTCGCGCGCGACCGCATCCGCGCCTACCACGAGCGGCAGCGGCCGAAGGACGACCGCTTTACCGATGCCGCGGGCGTCGAGCTCGGCTGGCGCTGGACCGCGGTCGAGGCGGTCGGGCTCTACGTGCCGGGCGGTACTGCGAGCTATCCCAGTTCGGTGCTGATGAACGCCATACCGGCCAAGGTCGCCGGCGTGGAGCGCATCGTGATGGTGGTGCCGGCACCCGGCGGCGTCATCAATCCGCTTGTGCTGGTGGCGGCCGACCTTGCCGGCGTGCCGGAAATCTATCGCGTCGGCGGCGCCCAGGCGATCGCTGCCCTGGCCTATGGCACCGAGACGATCAAGCCGGTCGCCAAGATCGTCGGCCCTGGCAACGCCTATGTCGCGGCGGCCAAGCGCCAGGTGTTCGGCACCGTCGGCATCGACATGATCGCCGGCCCCTCGGAAGTGCTCGTCGTGGCCGACGGCGACAATGATCCCGACTGGATCGCCGCCGATCTCCTGGCCCAGGCCGAACATGACGCGTCCGCGCAGTCGATCCTGATCACCGACGATCCGGCCTTTGGCAAGGCGGTGGAGGAGGCGGTCGAACGGCAGCTGCCAAACCTGCCACGGGCGGAGACGGCGGCGGCGAGTTGGCGCGATTTCGGCGCGGTGATCGAGGTTGCGGCAATCGAGGCAGCGCTGCCGCTGGTCGACCGTATCGCGGCCGAGCATGTCGAACTGGCAATCGACGATGCCGAGGGCTTCCTGTCGCGGATGCACAATGCCGGTGCCGTGTTTCTCGGCCGCCATACGCCGGAAGCCATCGGCGACTATGTCGGCGGTTCCAACCACGTGCTGCCGACGGCGCGCTCGGCGCGTTTCTCGTCAGGCCTTTCGGTACTCGATTTCGTCAAGCGCACCTCGATCCTGAAGCTCGGGCCCGAGCAATTGCGCGCGCTGGCGCCCGCCGCGATCGCGCTGGCCAAGGCGGAAGGGCTCGACGCGCATGGACGCTCCGTCGCTATCCGGCTGAACATGTAGGCGCCATGTCGGGCTCCGATCAAACCCGGGCGAGGCTGATCGATGTCGAACTCGATGAATCGATCGGTCGTTCGACGCCCGACGTCGAGCACGAACGCGCGGTGGCGATCTTCGACCTGATCGAGGAGAACAGTTTTCAACCGGTCAATGACAGCGGCGCCGGCCCCTACCGGCTGAAGCTGTCGCTGGCCGAGTCCCGCCTGGTTTTCGCCGTGACGCGCGACGACGGTTCCGCCGTGGTGACCCATATCCTGTCGCTGACGCCGCTCAGGCGCATCGTCAAGGACTACTACATGATCTGCGAAAGCTATTACGACGCCATTCGCTCCTCGACGCCGAGCCATATCGAGGCGATCGACATGGGTCGCCGCGGCCTGCACAATGAGGGTTCGCAGACGTTGATGGACCGGCTCGCCGGCAAGATCGACATCGATTTCGACACGGCGCGCCGGCTGTTCACGCTGGTCTGCGTGCTCCATTGGCGGGGTTAACCCCTGACCGCCGGCGCACCGCCCCGTTCGATCCTGTTCCTGTGCGGCATGAATGCCGTGCGCTCGCCGATGGCCGAGCTGTTGGCGCGGCGCATGCTGCCGGCCAGCACCTTCGTCGCCTCCGCGGGCGTGCGCAGCGGCGAGCGTGACCCGTTCGTCGATGCCGTGCTTGCCGAGGAAGGCCTGTCGCTGGGCGAGCGCCACCCAAGGACGATGGACGAGCTGGAAGACGACTATTTCGATCTCATCGTCACGCTCGCGCCGGAGGCGCACCATGCCGCGCTGGAGCTCACCCGCTCGCTCGCCGTCGAGGTCGAATACTGGCCGACGCCGGATCCTACCGGCGCCAGCGGCACGCGCGAGCAGATCATCGCGGCCTATCGCGATGTGCGCGAACGGCTGAAGTTGCGCATAGGCCGACGTTTTTTGCTTCCGGAAGCAAAAAACGCGACGGATTAAGCGTGTTCACAAGCCGACGATTATCATATAGGTTCCGCCGAATTTCCGGCTAGAGTCGGATGCGGTTGGGTCTCTTCGACCTGACAGCTTCCGACTCTAGATCAAAGAAGTAGAGCATGATGTCGTCCGAAAACCGCTTCACACTTTTCGGCATCATGCTCTAAACGCCGGGAAACCATCCAAGCAAAGGTATCGAATGCCGAAGGAAGAAGTCCTCGAGTTTCCGGGTGTCGTCACGGAACTGCTGCCCAACGCCATGTTCCGGGTGAAACTCGAAAACGAACACGAAATCATAGCCCATACGGCCGGCCGCATGCGCAAGAACCGCATCCGCGTGCTGACCGGCGACAAGGTCCTGGTCGAGATGACGCCCTACGACCTGACCAAGGGCCGCATCACCTATCGTTTCAAGTAAGATCAAGGCCGACTGGTCCGCGATGAGCATTTTGCTGAAGCTGGTGCTTGCCTCGGGTTCGCCGCGCCGCATCGAACTCCTGCAGCAGGCCGGCATCGAACCGGACCGCATATTGCCTGCCGACATAGACGAGACGCCGCTGCGTGCCGAGCATCCGCGCTCGCTGGCCAAAAGGCTGTCGAAGGAAAAGGCCGAAAAGGCATTTGCCTCACTGAAGTCGGAAACCGACTACGCGCCGGCCTTGGTGCTGGCCGCCGACACGGTGGTCGCTGTCGGGCGGCGCATCCTGCCCAAGGCCGAGACGCTCGACGATGCCGCCAACTGCCTCGGATTGCTGTCGGGGCGTTCGCACCGGGTCTATTCCGGCATCTGCCTGATCACGCCCGGCGGCAAACTGCGCCAGCGGCTGGTCGAGACGCGCGTGCGGTTCAAGCGGCTGCCGCGCGAGGAGATCGACGCCTATGTCGCGTCGGGAGAATGGCGCGGCAAGGCCGGCGGCTATGCCGTGCAGGGGCTTGCGGGCGCTTTCGTCGTCAAGCTGGTCGGCTCCTACACCAATGTCGTCGGCTTGCCGCTTTACGAGACCGTAGCGTTGCTTTCGGGCGAAGGCTTCAAGGTCCATCAAAACTGGTCCTCGGCGCGGCCATGAGCGCGGACGACAAGGTGACGCCGCTGCGGCCAAGGCGCCCCTGCCCCGAATGCGGCAAGCCTTCGGCGCGCGAGACCTACCCGTTCTGCTCCAAGCGCTGCAAGGACATCGACCTCAACCGCTGGCTGAAGGGCGCCTATGTCATCAAAGCCCGCGACGACGAGGAAGAACCCGACGCCGACGAGCCGAAATAAGCTAAGAGCGACGCTTGGTCAGGCGGCTTCAGTCTTGCGGCTCACGCGTGCCCAGGCCGGCAGCCAGTCGCCGTGGGCGGCAAGAAGCTCGTCCACCAGTGACCATATCTGGTCGAGATCGAGCTCGGCTGCCGTGTGCGGATCCATCATCGCCGCATGGTAGACGTGTTCCCGGTTCTCGCTCGTCAGCGCCCGCACCGTCAGTTCCTGCACGTTGATGTTGGTGCGGATCAGCGCCGTCAATTGCGGCGGCAGGTCGCCGATGTAAGTCGGCTGGATGCCGGAGGCGTCGACCAGGCACGGCACCTCGGCGGCGCACTCGCGGGGCAGCGAGGTGATGCAGCCATTGTTGCGAACATTGCCGTAGATCACCGACGGCTCGCCGGTCCAGACCGAATTCATGATCGAGGAGGCATATTCCTTCGACTGCTCGACCTCGATGCGCTCGGCCGAACGATAGGCTTCCGCCTGTCCCTGCCAACGCTCGATCTGCTCGATGCAGCGCTTGGGATATTCATCCAGCGGGATACCGTATTTCTCGATCAGGTCGGGACGGCCGCTCTTGATGAAATAGGGCGTGTATTCGGCGAAATGTTCGGAGCTTTCGGTGACGAAATAACCGAGCCGGGTCAGCATCTCGTAACGCACCTTGTTGGGGCAGCGCGGATTCCAGCCGGGCTTGGGCGCGCGGCCATCGCGATAGGCGCGCAGGAGATCCGGGTAGAGGTCGCGGTAGGAGCCGTCGGCCTGGCGGTGCTCGAACTTCAGGTAGAAGGCCATGTGGTTGATGCCGGCGGAGCGATAGCGGATGTCCTCGTAGGGAAGATCGAGATCGTGCGCCAGTTCCATCGCGGTGCCCTGCACCGAGTGGCAGAGGCCGACCTGCCTGATCTCTGGATATCTCTCCGAGATCGCCCAGGTGTTGATCGCCATCGGATTGACGTATTGCAGCATGATCGCATCGGGGCAGACGGCGAGCATGTCCTCGCAGATCTTCCACAGATGCGGCACGGTCCTCAAGCCTCGCATGATGCCGCCGACGCCGAGCGTGTCGGCGATGGTCTGGCGCAGGCCATATTTCTTCGGCACTTCAAAGTCGGTGACGGTGCAGGGCTCGTAGCCGCCGATCTGGAAGGCGACGACGACGAAATCGGCACCGGCCAGCGCCTTGCGCTGGTCGGAATAGGTCTCCGCTTTCGCCTTCACGCCGAGCGTCGCGATCAGCTTGTTGACGACGACGGCACTCTCTTCCAGCCGCTGCGGATCGATGTCCATCAGCGCGATCGTCGCGCCCGAAAGCGCCGGCCGCTGCAGCACGTCACCGACGATGTTCTTCATGAACACGGTCGAGCCGGCGCCGATGAAAGTGATCCTGGGATGTCTTGCCACGCTAACCTCCGGCATGTGTTCAGGCCACGTCGAAAGCGGCCCGGACGAGCCGTTCGGTGTAGGCGGTCTTGGGATTGGTGAGGACCTCGTCGACAGGTCCCTGTTCGACGATCTTGCCGTGCTGCATGACGATGACGCGGTGACACAGAGCGCGCACCACCTTGAGATCGTGCGAGATGAAAAGATAACTCAGGCCACGCTCGTCCTGCAGCCTGCGCAAGAGATCGATGATCTGCGCCTGGACGGAGAGGTCCAGCGCCGATGTCGGCTCGTCGAGCAGGATGAATTCCGGTTCCAACGCGATGGCTCGGGCGATGGCGACGCGCTGCCGCTGTCCGCCGGAGAACTCGTGCGGAAATCGCGAAAGGATGTCGCCCGGCATGCCGGCGCTGACCAGCGCCTCGCGCACCCGCTCGACCCGCTCGCGCCGCGTCGCTCCGATGCCGTTGACGATCAGCCCTTCCTCGATGATCTGCCCGATCGTCATGCGCGGGTTGAGCGAGGAGAACGGATCCTGGAAGACGACCTGCATGCGCGATCGCAGCGGCCGCATCTCGGCCCGTGACAGCCCATGGATCGGCTGGCCGTCGAAACGGATCTCGCCGCGCTTGGCATCGATCAACCTGAGCAGGCACTGGCCGAATGTGGTCTTGCCGGAGCCGGATTCGCCGACCAGTCCCAGTGTTTCGTGGCGGCAAAGCTTGAGATCGAGATCGTCGACGGCGACCAGCTCGCGCCAGTCGGGTTTGAGGAAGGTGCCGTGACGCAGCATGAAGCAGACGCGCACCCCGTTCGCTTCGAGGATGGTGCCGGAGCCCTCCGGCAGCGGTTGTGGCCGCCCGCGCGGTTCGGAGGCGAGCAGTCGTTGCGTATAGGGATGCTGGGGATCGGAGAACAGACGTTCGGTGACGTTATGCTCCCGCATCTCGCCATGCTGCATGACATAGACGTAGTCGGAGAATTTGCGCACGACCGTGAGGTCATGGGTGATCAGGATCACCGCCATGCGCAGCTCTTTCTGCAGATTGCGGATCAGGTTCAGGATCTGTGCCTGGACGGTGACGTCGAGCGCCGTCGTCGGTTCGTCGGCGATCAGCACGTCGGGATCGTTGGCCAGCGCCATGGCGATCATCACGCGCTGGCGCTGGCCGCCCGAGAGCTGATGCGGATATTGCTTGAGCCGCGCGACGGGATCCGGGATCTGGACATGCTGCAGGAGTTCGAGCGCCCGTGCCCAGGCTTGCCGCCGGCCGACCTTGCGATGAACCCTGATCGCCTCGACGATCTGGCTGCCGATCGTATAGATCGGATTGAGCGAGCTCATCGGCTCCTGGAAGATCATCGAGATGCGGTTGCCGCGCAGCTTGCGCCGGGCGCTTTCGGGGAACTTCAGGATGTTCTGCCCATCATAACAGACGGTCGATCTCGGTGAAACGGTGGCGCGCCGGGACAGCAATCCCATGACGGTGCGCGCCGTCACCGATTTGCCGGAACCGGATTCGCCGACGATGGCGATCGTCTCGCCGCGATAGAGCTGGAACGAGACGTCCTTGACCGCCTCGACGGTGCCGTGCTCGACCTTGAAGGCGACCTCGATGTTGCGGGCATCGATCACGGGTTCTCCCTGGCGTCCGTCATGGTCGTGCCGGACGGAAGGTGCGAAGGGTTCGGCGAGCGCGAGCGTCATCCCAGCCACCTCAATAAGGATCGACGGCGTCGCGCAGGCCGTCGCCCAGCGCGTTGAAGGCAAAGACGGTGACCAGCACGAAGCCGACCGGCGACAGGATCCACGGATAGGTGCCTATGACGGAGTAGGTCGCGGTGTCCTGCAGCATCAGCCCCCAGGAGATCAGTGGCGGCTTCACCGCAAAGCCGAGAAAACCGAGGAAGGATTCGAGCAGCACAACGGTCGGGATCGCCAACGTCACCGCGACGATCACATGGCTCATCACATTGGGGAAAATGTGCTGCATGATGATGCGCCGGTCGGTGGCGCCCACCGCCATGGCGGCGCGTACGTATTCAATGCGCGCAAGCGCCAGCGTCTTGCCGCGCACCTCGCGCGACATCTGCGCCCAGCCCAGCGCCGACATGACGATGATGACGAAGGCGAGGAAGACGTTGGTGGGCGCGGTGACCGGGATCAGCGTCGTCAGCGCCAGATAGAGCGGCAGCTGCGGGAAGGCCAGCACGAGTTCGACGAAGCGCTGCATCCAGACATCGAACCGACCGCCGAAATAGCCGGAAGCCATGCCGACCGTAGTGCCGATGACGGTGATGATGAAGACCACCGTCAGCGCGATCATCAGCGAGACGCGCGAGCCATGGATGGCGCGCGAGAGCACGTCGCGTCCGAACTTGTCGGTGCCGAGGAAATGCACCGGCTGGCCGTCCATCGAACCGAAGAAATGCCGGTTCGCCGCAATGAGCCCGAAGAGCCTGTAGGGCGCGCCCTCGACGAAAAGGCCGAGCAATCTTGGATGATCATAGTCGGGACCGACGATGGGCTGAAAGGTGACCGGATCGAGATCCGCCGAATCCGCCAGCGCATAGACCCTGGGCCGGGCGACGAAATCGCCGTCCCTGTCGTGGAAAGCAGGCAGTTGCGGCGGCGCGAAGGCGACATCGGTCACCTTCGGGTCCATCGGCGCCAGGAACTCGGCGAATACCGCCATGAGGATCAGCAGCACGACGAGCCAGAACCCCGCCATGCCGGTCCAGGAGCGCTTCAGCCGGCGCCAGACGAGCGCGGTGTAGCTCTCGTTGCCGCGCGCGGGTCTCTCGACGGGTCCTTCGGCCGGCAGCGGCGGTGGCGATGTATCGCGGGCCAACATCTAGCTCTCCCCGAACTGGCGCACGCGCGGATCGAGCAGGACCAGCAACATGTCGGCGATGATGTTGCCGACGATCAGCGTCGCCGACAGCACCATCATGAAAGTGGCGGTGACATAGACGTCGCCGACCGCCATCGAGCCGACGATCGCCGGGCCGACGGTCGGCAGCGCGAAGATGATCGCCGTCTCGATTTCGCCGGTCAGCATGTAAGGCAGCACCACGCCCTGATACATGACCAGCGGATGCAGCGCATTGGGCACGGCGTGTCGCATGACGACGGCGCTGCCGGTCAACCCCTTGGCCTTGGCCGTCTCGACATATTGGGCGTTCAGCGTGTCGAGCAGATTACCGCGCATGACGCGCATGTTGTAGGCGAGCCCGCCGAAGGTGGCGATCGCAACCACCGGCCAGACATGCTTGACCAGATCGAGGAACTTGGCCCACGACCATGGCGCGCCGCCATATTGCGGCGAGAAGAAGCTGCCTATCTCCGAGACGTTGAACTGGAAGACCAGGAGATAGACGATGATCAGCGCCATCAGGAAGCGCGGCACCGTCATGCCGAGGAAGGAGATGGCCGAAAGTGTCGAGTCGATCCAGGTGTATTGCCGGGTCGCCGCCCATATGCCGAAGGTGATGCCGAGCACCGAGGCGAGCAGATGGCACACAAGCGCCAGGATGAGGGTGCGCGGCAGGCGCTCGCCCACAACGTCGGCCACCGGCTTGTTGTAGTAGAGGCTGTAGCCGAAATCGCCGCGGGTGACGATGCCGCCGATCCAGTTGAGATACTGGACGGGCAGCGGCTTATCGAGGCCATGTTCGATCCGGTAGGCGTTGGCCTGCGCGTCGGCTTCGGCGAAGGAGGCGCCGCCCTGGTTGATCAGCTGCGAGCGGATGTAGTCGGCATAATCGCCGGGCGGTGCCTGGATGATGGCGAAGGTGACGAGGCTCAGTATGGCAAGGACCGGGATTGCCGACGCTATGCGCATGAACAGAAATCGCAGCATGGACGGTCCGCTTCCTCGTCTTGCCGATCGCGTCCTTTTGGTGCGTTCGGAGGTTGCCTTTGTCCGGCCGCGCCAGCGGCGCGGCCGGAGGTCTCAGTCAGGGGAGGTAAACTTACATCGGGCCCTTGTCTCCAGGCTTGCCGGGCAGCTCTTCCGGGAACAATTCGTATTTCGCCTGCTTGTCGGCCGCCACGAAGACCCGTTCTCGAATGATCGAATCCTCTGCCCAGTTGAACATGTAGATCGGCGTGCCCTTTGGAACGTTGGAGAAGCGCTTATTGACGATCAGCGCACCGGGATATTCCGTCAGGCCGACATTGTAGACGTGCTCCGTCGAAATCTTCTGGAAGTCTCTCATGAGGGCGGCGCGCTGGTCATTGTCCTCAGACGTGACAAATTTGTTGACGATGTCGACGAGGTCCTTCTCGAAAGGCATCAGGTCGACCTCGCCGCTTTCAGGTGCGCGGTGATCCCAGCTGGTCTTGGGGCCGACGGGAGCGAGCTGCACGGTGTTCTGCACGACGGAGGTCAACTCCTGGTCGTTGCGCCGGATCAGCCAGTCGAAGCGCCCGGAATATTGCGAGGCATCGCGCTGCGTGCCGTTGAGACCGTTGAGCACGATCCGCAGCCCGAGCTTCTCCATCTGGGCGACAACGCCTTCGGCGAGGCTCTTGTCGGTGCCGTAGTCATTGTTGACCAGCATGACGATCTCGACATTCTTGCCGCCGGCCGTGCCGGCCGGGAAGTTCACGAAACCGTCGCCATCGGTATCCTTGAGTCCGGCCTTGGCGAGTTCGGCCTTGGCGCCCTCGAGGTCGAAGGGATAGTAGACCGTCGACTTGCGGTCATAGAAGCTGGTGCCGGAGGACAAGCCGCCGGGGTAGATGGCGGTGAACGGCCCCTTGACCAGGGAGTTGCCCAGCGCCTTGCGGTCGAGCGCCATGGTAACCGCCTTGCGGAAATCCTCATTGCGGTTCAGCTCGCGAATCGCCTGACCGCGCTCGTCCGGGTTGCCCCAGCCATTAGCGGAAAAATTGAGGCGCAGATTATAGCCGATCAGCCGTGGACCGAACGCCAGGCGTGCAGGCGCATTCGCCTCCGCGGCCCGCTTCAGCGAGGCGACGAAGTTCTCCGGCTGCTCCAGATTGGAGAAATCGCCCGAGCCGGCCACCGCCTGGACATCGCGGTCGGCCCAGGTGGACAGCTTGTAATGTAATTCGTTGAGGTAGGGCAGCTGATTGCCCTTCTCATCGACCTTCCAATAATAGGGATTGCGGCGCATGACGATGATGTCGTCTGGCCGGTATTCAACCGGCACCCAGGCGCCCATGACCGGCATGTTCATATATTCCGGCGGGAAGGCGTTCTTGAACTGGTCGTAGGTGTTCTTCGAATATTTCGGATGCTGCGGCTTCAATATGTGCGCGGGGCCAGGACAGAAAGTGCCGTAGGCCATCGCGTAGAGATACTGTTTCGGGAAGGCTTCCTTGAAGGTCCACTCGACGGTGTAGTCGTCGACCTTCTTGAGCGTGGTGCCGACGCCGAACGTTTCCTGGGTGGCGCCATTGAGCGGCGAGACATTGGGATCGACGACCTCGTCGTCCCAGTAGAACATGACGTCGTCTGAGTTGAAGGGCGCGCCGTCGGACCATTTGGCACCCTCGACGAGGTGCATGGTGAGCTTGTGGCCATCCGCCGACCAGTCCCAGCTTTTGGCGAGGTTGGGCAGCGGTTCGGTGTCCTTGGCCTCGACCTGGAACAGCGGCGCGGTGCGCGTCAGGCATTCGGACAGGCCGATATCGATGCCGCCCCATCCCTGCGTCTGACCGGCGCCGTAGTTCCAGCCTTCCGGCCGCCCGCCGATAACATGGCGCATTGTATCGCCGTAGACGCCGATGCCATCAGGCATGTTGCCCGTCTTGAAAACCAAGGGCTCCTTCGGCAGCCTGTCTTTCACCGGCGGCAGCTTGCCGGCCTTGACGTATTTCTCGGTCACCCAGTCCGGCTCGTGATAGTCGGGCAGCGCCTTGAACTCCAGGATGGACTCGCGCGGCACATAAGTGATCTTGCCTTCGGCCGGAAACGCCGCCGGTACCGGCGGGACCGTCGGCTCGGAGGCGAAAGCGTTGAGCGCCGGGACGGAGACGCCCAGCGCCAGTCCCGCGACCATGCCAATGCTGCGTAGGTTCCTCATTGTCTCCTCCCTCGTGTTCGGACGTTTTGTTTTGCTGCTGCTCGTCTTCTGCCCGGACGGCGACCGCGGCGGACCTGTCTCCCGCAGGCCCGTCGCCGCCACCTGGGTTTTCAGCCGGCCTGCTTCAGCGCGGCCTTTTCGGCGCGCAACTCCTCGATCGAGCGGACGCTGCGCCAAGCGGCGCCCGCCCATTCGCGGGTCTTGACCCTGGATTTCGACAACCTCTCTTTTGCCGCCGGAACGGCGTGCGCATATTGCGGCAGCCAGGCGGCTTCAGCGACGACCATTTCGTCGACCATCTGCCAGACCTCCTCCGGTGTCGATACCGCACCAACTAGCGGGTCATGCAGCACGGCAAGCTTGAGCAGGTCGATGTCGCCGGATATGGCGGCATGCACCGACATGCGCTGGACATTGATCGAGGATATGCAGGTCGCGGCACATGCTTCCGGCAAGGTGATGCCGGCCGCCATGTTGATGCCGAAGCGGTCGACGAAGCCGGGCGATTCGACGATGGCGTCCTGCGGCAAATTGGTGATGACACCGTCATTCTTGACGTTGAAGTGGCCGCGATAGACGCGGTTGGTCTCCAGCGCCTCCAAGATGTGGCTGGCATGCTCGTTGGAGCGTTTTGACGGATCGATCGGCTTCGACGCCGCTTCGAGGAATTGCGGATATTCCGTCTCGAACCAGTTGCGGGTCTCGGTGGAATAACGGAGATAGCCGCCCGTCTCGCCATGGATCCAGTCGGACATGTCGATCCAGCGGGTGATCTCGTCCGGGCGCTTGCGGTACCAGGGAAGATACTCGGACAAATGGCCGTTGCTTTCGGTCGAATAGACGCCGAAGCGCTTCAACACGTCTATGCGCAGCTTTTCCTGCCTGGAATAGACCGGGTGAGCCTCGAAGGCGGCGACCAGCTCGTCCTTGCCGATTTCGCGCCCGTTCAGGCGCAACTCGATGAACCAGGTCTGGTGGTTTATGCCGGAACAGACATAGTCGAGCTCCCGAGGTGACTTCGCGCCCAGTACCTCGGCGATCTGCTCGGCGCCGTGCTGGACCCCGTGGCACAGCCCGACCGTGTCGACCTTGCCGTACTCGATCGCCGCCCAGGTGTTCATCGCCATCGGGTTGGCATAGTTGAGGAATTTCGCATCGGTCTCGGCGACCTCGCGTATATCCTTGCAGAAATCGAGGATCACCGGGATGTTGCGCTGGCCATAGAGGATGCCGCCGGCGCAGATCGTGTCACCGACGCATTGGTCGATGCCGTATTTCAGGGGGATCCTGATATCGTCGGCATAGGCTTCGAGGCCACCGACCCGCACACAGCTGATGACATAACGTGCGCCCTCGAGCGCCTTGCGGCGGTCCGTCGTCGCCGTCACCGTGGTCGGCAATTTGTTGGCCTCGACGATCCGGTCGAGGATCGCCTTGATCATCTGGAGATTGTGCTCGCTGACATCGGTCAGCGCGAATTCGATACCCTTGAATTCCGGCACGCACAGTATGTCGGTGAACAGTTTCTTGGTGAAGCCGACGCTGCCGGCGCCGATAATAGCGATTTTGAAACTCATCACCTTCACCTCGATCCGATCGGATGCTAGGCAAGGAGCAGCAAGGGAGGATATGGCCACACGCCAAGGCGCGCGTGCCAATCGAGCCGAATTCCGGCTTTTCTCCTCCCGCCCGCTCCTCGACTGCGGGTTCTTCACGTTCTTCGAGGATGGATTATGCGCTTATTCGCGAGCGCGGCCAGAGAAGGATTATGCTTTCAAGGGTAATTTTGTGCTGCGGGATCTGATCGCCAACGGACAGTCGATGCGCACGATCTCGCTGCCGCGCGGTCGCCAGCGCCTGCATGCCATGCCGACGAGCACCGGCTACGAAGTGCGCGAAGGCGAAATCTATGATTGGGACGGGCGCAAGCGCGGCCAGACGCCATTCACCGTGCTCCAGCACACGATCAACGGAAGCGGCCGGCTTCGCTATGAGAACCGCGACTATCGCCTGCAGCAGAACGACACGCTGCTGGTGCTGGTGCCGCACAACCACCGCTACTGGCTGGCCAAGGACGAGCGCTGGGAATATTTCTGGATCTCGATGAATGGCGAGGAGGCGCTGCGCATCCACAAATCCATCCTCGACGTCTCGGGTCCCGTGTTCCGGCTGCAGCCGGAGACGATCGATCACCTCGCCGATTGCAGCCTGCGTCTCATCAACGGGGCCGCTGCGCCGGGGGCGGCTTCGGCGATCGCCTATGAGGCGGCGATGGCGCTCTACGACGATGTCTTCGGCTCACATGCCTTTGCCGAGAAGCAGAGCGCCATGCAGCCGGTCATCGACCACATCAACGCCAATCTCGACAGGCCGCTGCCGGTAGCGGACCTCGTGGCGATCAGCGGCCTCAGCCGGGCGCACTTCTCGCGCTGCTTCGCCGAGAGCGAAGGCATCCCGCCCGCGGAGTTCGTGCTGCAGCAGCGGCTGCAACGCGCCGCCAAGCTTTTGACCAAGGCTGACTTCCTGCCCGTGAAGGAAGTCGCCATCCTGTGCGGCTTCGAGGACGCGAACTATTTCTCGAAGGTCTTCCGCCGCTGTTACGGCATTAGCCCGGGCCAGTTCCGCACCACCGGCATGTATGCCAGCATGAGGGTTCCGGCCAGGCGCGACATCAGGGTGTCCGACGACGAGACCTGACCCCGTCGCCGTCCAGCGCAGCCTTGCATGACATGCACTACGCCGCTTGCCGGCTGCCGCCGTCCAGCCATTGGAGATCGGCAGGTGAAAGCGCGATGTCGAGGGCGCGCAAGCTGTCGTCCAGTTCGCCCAGCGTGCGCGGGCCGATCAACGGCACCGATGGGAAAGGCTGGTTGAGCACATAGGCGAGCGCAACATGGATCGGGCTCTTGCCCAGCCGCGCGGCAAGTTCGATCGCCCGGTCGCGGCGGCCGAAATTGCGCTCCGAGTACCAGACCCGCACCAGCTCTTCATTGTCGCGCCGGTCGCGCCCGGCGCGTTCGGTGAAGAAGCCGCGCCCTTGGCTCGACCAGGCGAAATTCGGCATCTGCCGGGCGGTCAGCCAGGCTTTCCAGTCATCGGTGGAGGAGGTCACGCAACCGGCCCAGATCGGCTCCAGCATTTCGGCCAGCGAGAAGTTGTTGGAGAGCGCGCCGGGCTTTTGCTTGCCGGTGCGCTCGGCATAGGCGATCGCCTCGTCCATGCGCTGCATCGTCCAGTTCGAGCCGCCGAACGGGCCACGGATGCGGCCTGCCTTGATCTCGCGGTCCATCGCATCGACGAATTCTCCGACGGGCACGTCCGGATTGTCGCGATGCATGAAATAGATATCGACATGGTCGGTCTGCAGGCGGTCGAGCGACTGGTCGAGCTGCTTGCCGATCACGTCGGGATAGCAGAGCGGGGAATGCGCACCCTTGGCGATGACCACCGATTGCTCGCGCACGCCACGGTTCTTCAGCCATAGCCCAAGCAGCGTCTCGGTGTAGCCGCCGCCATAGACATAGCCGGTGTCGAACAGATTGCCACCAGCCTCGAAGAAGGCATCGAGCAGGATCGAACCCGAGGAGAAAGTGCGGAAATCCTCGAAACCGAGCGCCACGATCGAGGCCGGCTTCGACAGGCCCGGAATGGCGCGTTTGGCGATCGCCGTGCCGCCGGATCGCAAGGGCCGGTCGGCGATGGTGTTGGTGCGTCGCGAGGCCTTTTCGATCTCGTACTCCAACCCCACAGCCGCGCGCCATCTGTCGAGCACGCGCAAGGTGCCGAGGCTGTCGGCCCAGGCCATGCCCGGCCAGGCGAACTCCTGCCGGCCGGCAAGGATGGCGTCCCCGGCGGCGTCGACTTCGAAGGAATAGACGTGACGCTTTTCGTTCACGCTGATGGTTTCGCGCACGCCGTCCGCGCCGATCACATCGATCCGGCCGAGGCCGACATCGCGGTCGCCGCCGGCGAACCAGAAATCCGGCACTTCGATGCGGCCCCTGGTGCCGAAAATCCTGAGCACATTGTCCTGGTTGAGGGAGATGCTGCAGGAGACCTCGGCGACGATGCCGCCCGGGAAATGCAGCAGCGCGGAGGCCCATTCGTCGACGCCGGACTGGCCAAGATGGGCAACGCCGGTCACCTTGTCCGGCTCGAGGAACGGCTTGCCGGCCGCGGCGCCGGCAATCAGCCGCGCCATCGAGACGGGATAGCCGCCGACGTCCAGGATGCCACCGCCGGCGAGGTCGTTGGCATAAAGCCGGTGCTGCGGCATGAAATCAGGCATGGCAAAACCGAAGCTCGACTTGATCATCCTGATCTCGCCGATGACGCTGGATTTGATCAGTTCCACCAGCTTCAGCGTCTGCGGGTGCAGCCGGTACATGAAGGCCTCGCCGAGAAAGGTGCCGGCCTTGCGCGCCGCATGCATCATGGCGTCGGCCTCGAAGGCGGTCAGCGCCAGCGGCTTTTCGCACAGCACATGCTTTCCCGCGTCCGCCGCCCGGATCGCCCATTGCGCGTGGCCCGGGTGCGGGACCGAAATGTAGATCGCGTCGATTTCCGCGTCAGTGAGCAATGCTTCGTAGCCCTCGAGAATGCGCGCGCCGGGAAAGCTCTGCGCCAAACTCGGCTTGCCCGGATCGCGCGCACCGATGGCGACCAGCTTTCCGTTGCGGGAGCCGGCGACGCCGCCGGCGAAGGCCTTGGCGATGCTGCCCGGGCCGAGAATGCCCCAGCGGATGGGCGTGGTTGCAGTCATTGTCATTCTCCTTGCGGGATGGGAAAGGGCAGCCGATCAGCGCAGCCGCAGCCCTTTTTCGTCGAACAGGTAGGATTTGCGGATGGATACGATGATCTCTGATGTCTCGGGGACCTTGGCCGCGTCGCGCTGGATCACCACGTCCTCGCCATTGGCCGTTCTGGCGTAGAGAAAGCTCGTACCGCCCAGGTGCTCGACCACATCGATGGTGACGGCAAGATCGGCGTCGCCTTCTCCGGCGCTGCCAAAATGTTCGGGTCGCACGCCAACGATGACCTTGCTGCCGATTGCGGACGCGGCGCCCTTCAACGGCTGCGTGATGCGGGTCTTCTCCTGGCCAGCGAGTTCCACCACGACGCCGCGCGCATCGCAGCCGACGACGCGGCCCTTGATGAAATTCATCTTCGGCGAGCCGACGAAACCGGCCACGAACTGATTGTCGGGATTGTCATAAAGATCGAGCGGGCGGCCGATCTGCTCGACATGGCCGCCGCGCAGCACGACGATCCGGTCGGCGAGCGTCATCGCCTCGGTCTGGTCGTGCGTGACATAGACCATGGTGGTGCCGAGCTCCTTGTGCAGGCGCGAGATCTCGACCCGCATCTGGACGCGCAGTTCGGCGTCGAGGTTGGACAGCGGCTCGTCGAACAGGAACACCTGCGGCTCGCGCACGATGGCGCGGCCGATGGCAACGCGCTGGCGCTGGCCGCCGGAGAGTTTCTTCGGACGGCGCTCCATCAATTCGCTGATGCGCAGGATCTCGGCCGCCCGTTTCACCCTGCGGTCGGTGTCGGCCTTCGGATTGCCGGTCATACGCAGGCCGAAGGAAAGGTTCTGTTCGACGCTCATATGCGGATAGAGCGCGTAGGACTGGAAGACCATGGCGATGCCGCGGTCGGCCGGCTCGACGTCGTTCACCACCTTGCCGCCAATGGCGATCTCGCCATCGCTGATATCCTCCAGTCCGGCGATCATCCTGAGCAGCGTGGACTTGCCGCAGCCAGACGGGCCGACGAACACGACGAACTCGCCATCCCTGATGTCGATGTTGGCGCCATGGACGACCTCGAAAACGCCGAAGCGCTTGACGACATTCGTGAGCGTGACGGTTGCCATGCCTACCCTTACTTGACCGCGCCGGCGGCGATGCCGGCAATGAAATGGCGTTGCAGCAGCACGAACACGATCAGCATCGGCACCGTCAGCATTACCGCGCCCGCCATGATGCCGCCCCACGACACTTTGGTGAGGCCGATCAGCGTGCCGAGCGCCACCGGTGCGGTCATCGCGCCGGGCTGGCTGTTGATCAAAAGCGGCCAGAGATAATTGTTCCAGGACGCCAGGAACAGGATGATGCAAAGGGCGGCCAGCATCGGCCGCGCCAGCGGCAGCGCGATGAAGACGAAGATGCGCCACTCCTTCACGCCTTCGACGCGGGCGGCATCGAACAGGTCATCGGGCATCATGGAAAAGCTCTGGCGCATGAACAGCACGCCCAGCGAATTGAACAGCGGCGGCACGATCAACGCCACCCAGGTATTGGCGAGCTTGAAATCGCGCGCCACCATGATGAATTGCGGGATCAGCACCACCGCATAGGGAAGCGTGATGGTGCCCAGGATGATGGCGACGACCAAGCCCTTGCCGACGAACCGGTAACGCGCCAGCGCCCAGCCGGCCATCGACGTCAGCAGCACCGACAGAAAAGTGTAGGTGACCGCCACCGAGACGGAGATGAAAATCGCGCCGACAAAGTCGGTGTCGCGCTGCAGGTTGTTGAAATTGTCCACGAAATTGCCATGCGGCAGCAACTCGATGCCGGGGCTGAAGATGCCGTTGTCCGGCATGGTCGAGAACACGACCATCATCCACAGCGGAAACAGCCAGATCAGCGCCAGTGGCGTGAGAAAGAGATGCAGCAAAAGGCTGCGCTTCAGCCTGGCCGAGGCGAGCGAGCTCATTTCGGTTCCCTCGTCAGCCACAGTTGCACCAGCGTGATGGCGATCGCCAGCCCCGCCATGGTGTAGGCGACGGCCGAGGCGTAGCCGAAATTGAGCGACCGGAAGCCCTGGCGATAGAGCAGCAGGCCGAGCGTCTCGGTGCCGCCGCCAGGTCCGCCGCGTTCGGTGATCAGGAACGGCTCGGTGAACAGCTGCATGGTGCCGATGATCGACAGCACGGTGCAGAACACGATGACCGGCTTCAACAGCGGCAAGGTGATGAAGAAGAACTGCTTGAGCTTGCTGACCCGGTCGAGCGTCGCCGCCTCGTAGACGTCCTCGGGGATGGATTGCATGCCGGCCAGAAGGATGATGGCGTTGTAGCCGGCCCAGCGCCAGGTGACCGCGATCATGATCAGCGCCATGGCCGGGGTGACATTGGAGAACCAGTCGATCTTTGGCAGCCCGACGCTGTTCAGGAGCTTGTTGATGATGCCGAAATCGAGGTTGAACATCAGCCGGAACACCGCGGAGTAGGCGACCTCGCCGACCACCACGGGAGCGAAGAAGGCAAAGCGGTAAAGTCCCCTCGCCCTCAGGAGCGGCGAATTCAAAAGCACGGCCATCACCATCGCCAACGCGATCATCACGGGCACCTGGATGACGAGGATGAGCAGCGTGTTCTTCAGCGCATTGAAGAAGGCCGGATCGCCGATCAGCCGGCCCCAGTTGAAGCCGGGTGCAAAGCGCCATGGCACGGTGCGCGTCGCCTGGAACGAGATCAGGAACGAAGAGATGATCGGCCATACCCAGAAGACGGAGAAGATCAGCAAATAGGGCGCGAGGAAACGATAGGCCGTGGCGTTGCGGTTGCGCATCGTGCTCCTCCTTCTCTCGTCGGCGTTTCAAGCTGTGGTCCCGCGCGCAGCGGCAACCGGTTGGTCGGGACATGCGACATTTCACACGTCCCGCGAGGAAGCCCCGCGGGCCGCGGTCGGGTCCGGGCGGCGCATGCCTGCCCGGACCCCGTCTGGGAGGTTATGACTTGACCGGCAGCCCGGTCGCCGCCGCGATCTGGCTGGCGGCATCGTCGAGGGCTGCCTTGGCGTCGGGATAGCCGCCGGCGAGATATTTGGTCTGCACGGCGCGCATGATGATCTCCGCGTCGCTCTGGAACTGCGTGCCGCGGCTGGGGACGATCTTGGGCAGAGTGGCGAGGATGTCTTTCCACACCGCCTGGCCGCCCCAATAGGGCAGGCCGTCCGAGACGTAAGGGTCGTTCAACGCAGACACCAGCGAGGGGACGAGGCCGAACTCCTTCAGCATGGTGATCTGGCCCTCATTGGTTTCGAGCGTGTATTTCAGGTACTCGTAAGCCGCTTCCTTGTTCTTCGACCCCGAAGTGATGGCCAGCGACGAGCCGCCGAGATTGGCGGCGCGTGGCCCATCGGCGGTAAGGCTCGGCATCAGGTAGACGCCCCATTTGCCGTTTTCGCCAGCCGATTCGGTGCGGATGGTGCCTTCATACCAGCCGCCATAGACCTGGGTGGCAACGGTGCCGGCGGTGTTGTTGGTGATCTTGGTGCCCCAGTCGGCCGAGGAGATGATGCCGGCGTCCTTCATCTCCTTGATCTTGGCCAGCGTATCGATGCATTTCGGCTGGTTCACCGTGATCGACTGGCCATCCTCGGAGAAATAGCCGCAGCCTTGTTCATTGGAGATCATGCGGAAGAATTCGGTGTCGCCGTTGAAGTCGGCGTTGGTCATGGTGACGCCGGGATTGGCGGCCTGGATCTTCTTGCCGGCGGCGATGAAATCGTCCCAGGTCTTGATCGACGCCGGATCGACGCCGGCCTTTTGGTAGAAGTCGCGGCGGTAGAAGGCGGCGACCGGGCCGGAATCCCACGGCATCGCATAGGCCTTGTCGCCGACCTCGAGCTCGGTGCGCTTGAAATCGGGGAATTTCGCCTGGTCCTCGGCGCTGTAGCCCAGCGTGTGCAGGTCGACAAAGCAATCGGGAAATTGGCTCCAGTAATTCTCGGCCTCGCCGTTCTCGATGGTAACGACATCAGGCAGGCCGACGCCACCGGCGGCGCATCCGGCGATCGATTTGTCATAGGTCGGCTGGTTGCCGAGATCCTGGACGGTGACCTTGATGTCAGGATGCAGCTTGTTGAACCCGGCAATCGTCGCCTTCAGCGACGAGGCGGCGATGTTCCAGCTCCAGATGGTGATTTCGCCCGATTGCGCGAAGGCCGGGGCTGAACCCAAGGCAAGCGCGAGCGCGGCGCAGGACAGTGTGATGCGCATTGAAATCCTCCCATTTCATTTGCTCTCTCTGCGAGCCGGGCTAGACTATGCGGCGCGGAAGGCTTGTCCCCGACAAAGGGAATACGAAATTGGCGGAAAGTAAGATGCCGGACCGGCCGTTTTACCAGCCTGGCGCCAGCAGCGTGGAAGGAATGCCGCTGCTGTTGCAGATGTTCCACACCGCTCCCCTGGTGATGCTCAAGCCGCATTGGCATGCGCAGGTCGAGGTGAACTTCATCGTGCGCGGCAGCGTGCATTACCGCATGAACGACCACGAAATCTCGCTTTCGGCCGGTGAGATGTGTCTGTTCTGGGGCGGACTGCCGCACCAGATGGACGATTTGAGCGACGACGCCATCTATGCCGGCGCGCATCTGCCGCTGGTGCATTTCTTCCGGCTGCATCTGCCGGCTGACATACGTCACCGGCTGATGACGGGTGCCACGCTGGTGACCAGCGCCACCGATCAGTCCGACAACGATAATTTCCACCGCTGGAACCGCTACGCCCGCTCCGGCGACCCGGCCAAGGCGGAGCACGCCGTCAACGAACTGTTGCTGCGGCTCGAGCGGGTGCGGTTCGAGCCGTACAGGCTGGTGCCGGAAAATGCGGCCGGACAGGAAGCGGGCAGTCCGTTCGACCAGCAGTCGTCGCGCAATGTCGGGCGCATGTGCGATTTCATCGCCGAGAATTTCCTCTACGACATCGATTGCATGAACATAGCGGCGGCCGCCGACCTCCATCCCAAATACGCCATGAGCATCTTCAAGAAATCGACCGGCATGACACTCAACGAATATGTCAACCTGTTGCGGCTGAGCTATGCGCAGGCGCTGCTCATGCACCAGGATGCCAATGTGCTCAGGGTCGCGATGGATTCGGGCTTCGGTTCGCTCAGCGCCTTCAACAAGTCGTTCCGGAAGCTCGCCGGCATGACACCTACGGATTTTCGCAAGGGATTGGCGGGCGCCAGATAGCGGCGGCGTGGCGCGGAAACCAGCGCATCGGGCGGCACTTCTTTTCCTGCCGGAAATCCACATCTGGGCGCTGGACAGGCCGGATTCCCATGCTATAACCCACGCGCTTTCAAGGGACGCCCACGGCGCTTCCATGAAATCCGGAGCGCGAGTTTTCGTTAGCCGGAACAGGCCCAGATAGCTCAGTTGGTAGAGCAGCGGACTGAAAATCCGCGTGTCGGTGGTTCGAATCCGCCTCTGGGCACCATTTCACTTTCCCATCGCTTCTCACGACGTCTCACCAGTCAATACAAATCAATGACTTAGCCCAGTTTGGCGGTTTATGGTGACCCACCGCGTACCGTTGCAACGCATCGGTTTGTGGGTAACGATTTCGGCGTTACCCATTACCCGGGAGGTCCGTTACCCATGTCTCTCTCTGACTTCGCCTGCAAGAACGCTAGGCCCAAAGACAAGCCGTATCGTCTTGCGGATGGCGACGGGCTTTATCTCCTCGTCCGCACCAACGGCTCCAGACTCTGGCAACTGCGGTACCGCTACCTGGAGAAGGAAAATATACTCTCCTTTGGAAAATACCCGCTGGTGTCACTTCTCGACGCGAGAGGAAAGCGCGACGACGCCAAGAGGCTGTTGATCGCCGGCATCAACCCCTCCATCAAACGCAAAGAGGAGAAGACTGCCGCCATCACGGAAGCACGCACCACCTTCGCCTTGGTCGCCGAGGAGTACGTCACGCGGATGGAGGAACGGGATGCTGCGGCGGCTACCATCACCAAAACCAAATGGCTCCTGGAAGATCTGGCTGGCCCACTCGCCAAACGCCCTATTAACGAGATCACTCCAGCCGAAATTTTCCAACTCCTCCAGAAGATCGAAAAGAGTGGTCGAAGAGAGACAGCGCGGCGTTTACGCGGCGTGATAGGCAGCGTCTTCCGCTTGGCCATTGTCACCTTACGGGCAGAGGCCGATCCAACCCTACACCTCCGGGGCGCTCTCCAGCCGCCAAAAGTCAACGGTCGTGCCGCTATCACCGATGAAAAGAAATTCGGCAAGCTCCTGATGACGGTCGACGAATACGACGGCTGGCCAACCATCAAAGCCGCCCTCCAGTTTCTCGCCCTCACCTGTGTCCGTCCCGGCGAAGTACGGGGCGCCACCCGCGACGAGTTCGACCGAAAGAAGGCCGTCTGGCATATTCCAGCTGAGCGCATGAAGATGCGTGCTCCGCACGACGTACCACTGTCCAAACAGGCGCTTTCGGTTTTGGAAGGGGTCTGGCAGCTCTCAGAGGACGGCGGCCTGGTGTTTCCTTCGATCCGCTCCACAAAACGGCCGCTTTCCGAGAACGCCATGAACGCTGCGCTACGACGTATGGGCTACGGAAAGGACGAAGTGACCGCCCATGGTTTCCGGGTGACCGCCAGCACCATCCTCAACGCCCGCGACTACGATCCAGACGTGATTGAAGCTGTCCTGGCGCACCAGGACAGGAACGCCATCCGGCGGACCTACAACCGAGCGACCTATTGGGAGCAGCGGGTCACGCTAATGCAGGAGTGGGGAGATCTGCTAGACGCGTTGAAGGCGAACCATTAGTCTTAAACGCATTCCACGATCGGATCGCTGTTTTCCGTGTTGGCGTTGACCGCTGCCGATATAGGTACTTGAGCCGTTCACCCGTGCGCCTCCAAGGCCGCGACGAGCTTGGTTGCTTCTTTCCGATGCCGCGCCACATCCGCGCGGGTAGCAGCCCGGTTTAACCGGTAGGCCGGCAGATCGCCAGCAATCGCCTTCAGGTCGCGCAGAACGGACACGATGTGCGGCCATGGAAAATCCGTCGGGTCGCCAATGTCCCGGTCGGCTCCGACAATCATTTCCAGTTTTGCCACGATACCCACGAGAGACTGAGCCGCGACGTTGGGAATCGCATCCTGAAATCGGAGTGCCTCGGTCATCGCAAACACCTCGGCCTCGCGAACCACCGCATATTCCGATCCTTCCTCCGACGCGGCCACCGAAGTTCGACGCGTTTTCTGTTGTCCATCGGTCAATACCGGAATTCCGGGATTGACCATCATTCGCGTCTCCAACCGCTGCTGCACCCGACACAGCACCAGCGACACGTGCCGAGCGCGGTGCCAGTCGGCCCACAAGTTCAAAGCGGGATCGGGAGAGTTCCCGATAGAGACTGCAATTTGGCGAAAACCATTCATTTCGGATGACCATTTGCGTTGACGACGGGGTTTCCCTCCATAGCATACTGAATGACGAATAGGAACTATCGTTCCTGGAATGATCGTTCCATTCCCGAGTTATCTCTTGGGATGGACCTCAAGGAAACCTTGGCTATCAATTTACGGCGGGCAAGAAACAGCCGACATCTAACGCAAGAGGAATTGGCCGAGCGATCAGGCCTGAGCGCGCGCTATATTGGAGCGATTGAACGCGCCAGTGTATCGGCCAGTGTCACGGTTCTCGGCCGGATCGCGGACGCGCTCGGAATGGACCCAGAAGCCCTGATCCGCGCGTCGAACAAGGGGTGTTGAAGTAAGGCGTGCGCAAAGCCGCATGCGAGCTCGCCCTTTAGGAACACCGTAGCGCGGGCGGCGGTGCGCGTCGGCTTCGGGCTCATCTTGGTTGGTCGAAGATTGAGATGTGCGATAGCAAGAACTACCGTTGATTCGCTCATGCCAGACAGCGGCTTCGCGCCCCCAAATCGGACTGTCAATCGATCGAGGTCTCCGACGCCGAAAGGCAGCACCGATCGACCGTGGTGCCTGCCGCCCTCAAGACAACGAATGCGCTCCTGAAGCGCGTCCAGAGATGCAGGAGGGTCAAGACCGAAGCATGAAGTCGCGGTATGCTGCCGAAAGAAACGCTGCCTCTAGATGTCCGCCTCGTTCGGAAATGCGGACATGCTGCGTTGCCGAAGGTTCAGGAAGTCGAACGAACCCGGGGGGACTTGATGCCCTTTGGGGGCTATTCGAACCACGCCACACGGTCGGCGACCGCGCTTGCGGCTCCTCCGGAGGCGGCAAGACCATGAACGGTTTCATAACTTGGTTCTTGCGGACTCCCACCACATTTCCAGTGAGTCGCGGACATTTCGCGACCTCTCGATGACCGCGCATTCATGGAAATCCACGACTACGTGAACCATGTGGTCGCCAACCATCCTGGAGGTAATCGTCACCTCGGTCTTACCCTTCAATGGAAAAAACTTGTCGGGCTTCACACGGAATCGCCTGCACTGGTGTTCAACCAGAGCCTTGACCTTCTCATAGTCGATCTCGGGACGCGCTGACGATTTGGCGAGATCCTGCTTTTCAAGCAGAGCGGCAACCGATCCAAAACGTTCAGTGAATTTGCGTCTCAAGAGTATTGAATTGAGTCCGTGTTCAGCTGCGATCTCCTCTACTGCAGCGCCAAGCTCACACCCGCTTTCAACTTCGCCCCGCAAATCAGCAAGGGCATCTTCCAGTGCATTGGTCATCCGGATTGCCTTTGATTATGACAGCATCTCAAACACTGTCTCGCTTATCTCGCGCCCTTCAGGCCCGTTTGACGACACCCAGGAGATGGGTAAAGTCCTCATCGATGTTTTACTAGGCAACCTGTCGGCCGTTCTCCACCAGATACAGCGAGGTCGGCGTCTGCTGCAGCTCGTGGATTGTCACGCTCGGACACACCTTCCGCGCGAGGTCGCACAGGTGCTGATGATGGGTGAAGTAGATCACCTGGCCCACATTCGCCATTCCCGTGAAGAGCCGGAAGGCTTCCTCGGCCCGGAAATCGTCAAAGGTTTCCATGATATCGTCGGCGAGGAAGGGCACCGGCCGATGCGACGAAGCGAACTCATGATATCCAGCGACACGAAGCGCCAGATAAAGCTGGAACCGCGTTCCCTTCGACAGGGCGGACGCAATTTTCGATCCGCCGTCCGCGCTCACCGCGACCAGCATCTCCGTGTCCCTATCGGGCTGGGTGGCGAGGCCACGGTAATTGCCCCGGCTGATCGTGTGGAACGCCTTAGACGCTT
This sequence comes from Mesorhizobium sp. B2-1-1, assembly GCF_006442975.2. NCBI lineage: Bacteria > Pseudomonadati > Pseudomonadota > Alphaproteobacteria > Hyphomicrobiales > Phyllobacteriaceae > Mesorhizobium > Mesorhizobium sp. B2-1-1. The sequence goes on from NZ_CP083954.1 coordinate 5,512,157, forward strand.
GAGCCATCATGGAACTCCGATGGCGGTCTCGGTACATGCGAAGCGCTTGTTCTGCCGCCGCGGCTCCAATCCGTAGCTTGAGATAGCGGACAGCCTTTTCTTCGATCTCGAGCGACACGGTCCGGCGACGCTCTTCGATCCGAGCGGCAGCATCGTCATCTCCTATAGCGCTGACCGCGTCAGCCGCCTTGCTGTGTTCCGTGAACAGTTCTCGACTCCGTTGATCCTGATCCTGGAAACGGCCTTTGAGTTCTGCCGCCTCCGTTTCAAGGGCCACCCGGTCAGTGTTCTCGAGGGACCGTTCAGCTTCGTCGAGCGTTGGTGATCCAACCGCGTTCATGATGTCCACCGCGGCAGAATCAGCTTCATCCCCAAGCGCGGCTCGCCGCTCCAGCTGCTGCAGCACGACACTGATGCCCTGAAGCGAAGATACTCCGAAGAACTGGAGGAGTTCGCTTTTTCGCCGTTCATGGATCGCGATGGCGTCAGCCAGGTCACGCTGCCTTTCCTTAGCGATCTGGATAGCCTGCTCTCTCACAAGGCGGCGGTCCCGAGCGGTTTCGGCCTCGCGAATGCGATTTTCTATCACGGTGGCGAGATCCAGCGAAGCGGACTGTTGTGCAGCGATGCTCAGTCCATCCGCGAGGCGAACCACTTCGGCAGTGAAGTCTGCCTGATCTCGCTCCATCTTCGTGACACGATCTGCCAGCGCACTTTTCTTTTCTATGAAGGAGCCGAGATCGGCGATCGCCGACAGGATCTCTCGTACTTCCGCGACTGACCGCGTGCCTTGATCGCCTAGCCACGATGCAGAGCATGCCACTGTCCATTCGGATGTCCAACGCTGATCGTCCGCGGTGGCTCGTTCAAGGATACGCTCGCGGTCTGCGAATTCCCGCTGACGGCCCTCCAAGTCTCGCAGGAGTTGCTTGATTTCGGATGCTCGGTCGACGAGGGCCCGTGCCAATGCCGCCAGTGCCTCGAAGCTTGCGTTCGGATCCTGCGACACGCCAGCCACGGCCAAGGCGGCCTTCAGACGATCGCAAACGGCTGCACCATCGGCCTTCGCCGCGTCGCGGTCGCGCTCTGCTGCTCGAACCGTGGACAACGCTTCCAAAGCCAGAGCGCGCGACCCCAACCAAGTCTCAAGCCGTTCGGGGGAGGTGTCTCCCTGAAAGCCCGGCGCGATGCGCAAGAAGGCCCCGGCGATTTCGTCGCTGAGGCTTTGGAAGTGCGTTTTCGCGGCTTCCAGGAACTCTTCGGCACGGCTAATGTCTGAACCCAAGACAGCAGCGGCTTGAAGGCCCTGATGAAGTCTCGCCAGTTCATTGACATGCACAAAGCGGGCGTTTGTTGCGAGGTCGTCGCGCCGGAGGGTATCTTCGAAGACGTCGGCCGTGCTCTTGTCCAATTTCCGGCGATGCTCTGCCCATGCCTGTTCGCGGGCCGCACGGACGGTGCCAGCTTCGTAGTCAGTGATCACGCCTGCGACGGCTTCCAGCGCATCGAGTTCGGCGGTCAGGTGCTTCTGGTCCGATGCCAGACGCTCAACCTCCTGCTGGTGGCGCTCGACCGTCTTTCGAGCCGTTGACAGGTCAGCCTTCCACCGTTCGACGGTAAACTTGTCCGGCACGGCCATGTCGAGAAGTTGCAGTGGATCCCCGATCCATGGTGTCAGGCCCCGCAACCTCGTGGAGAGCGTCTCCTGATGCGAGGTAAGCGCGCGATCAGCCAGTCTCAGGCGAACGTCGTGGTCGTCGGCTCGCAGCGTAGCTAGTGCGGTCGCAAGACCTGCCACGCTCGCGTCGGTGTAGGACGTGGTTCCCGTTCCTTGTCCCGCTGCCTCGAGTTTTTCTCGAGCCTCGTCCAAATGGCGCCGGGCGCCTGAAACCTCGCCTTCAGCTGACTGCCGCGACGACGTCACGCCGGAACGACTTTCGATAAGTTCGCGGAGGGAGCCGATCACGGACGGCCGAAGAACCAGCCGTGCTGGATCGGCCTCGTCTTCCCGGCCAATCCGACGCAGAATCCCTGTGATCGCGGCGTCGGCCTCGCGTATCTGCAATCGACGTTCGGGAATGTCCTTCGCCGCAGTGAGGTGGCGAGCCCGCAGGTCGGGCAGCCGTGACGCGCGATCAGCAAGTCTCAGCGCAACATCGTCGACTGAATCCTTTTCCAAATCCGACGCGAGTTCATCGATGTTCTCGGTCGCGCTTCTGGATCGCGTCGCCAACTCGATGTCATCCTTCTGCAGCGTCGCAAGCTCCTCTACCATCCCGGACGTGGCCTCAGGCAGAGAAGCAAGCGGGGCAAGCTTCTCACGGACGGCTCGCAGAATCGTCAGGCGCGGTAGCGCCGCTAGTAGACGTTGGATCTCGTCGATACGCGACTGAATGCGGCCGCGGACGGCAATCGTTTCTTCATACCGTGACGACGCACTTTCTCGCGCGCCGACCAACTGGGCATATCGGCTGGCCAGCGTGTCGATCTTTGTCCGCTCGTCTTTGAGGGCATCTAGCTGGCTTTTTAGCTCACCGAGTTCTCCACTCCGAGCACGCTTCTTGTAGAAGCTGTCGGCTTCCGTTCTTAGGTCGCCAAGCCGGTGGCTCAGGTCGGCCAGGCCCGCGCTGGCCGAAAACAGGAGTTCGCCAAGGTCGCCCTCGCTCGCCAGGATGCTTTCGCCGCCGGCCTCGAGCGTGTCGTCGTCGAGCGAAAACATCGTGCGGTAGGACTCCCGATCGATGCCTCCGAGGTCTCCACGCAGCACGGCCTCGGAAATCGGCTGGTCATCCGCGTCGAGGAGGCTGTTCTGTGGGCGTTTGATGCGAGCGATTTCCCGCTCGCCCGTCGTCAGGTCCAAGGCCGCGCCGAGCCGCATCGACGGATGAGAATGCAGGAAGCCATAGGAGCTGCGCATCTCAATGCCGAACAGGAGGTCCAGCACGCCCGCAAGTGCGGTCGACTTCCCGGCTTCGTTCGGACCGTACACGATGTGCAGGTCTGGGGTGTCTTTGGTGCGCTCACCAAAATCGATCGTGTGATCGGTGAATTTGCCGTAGCGGGTGAGATCAAGACGACGAATACGCATCAGGTGGCCTCCACGTCCGAGTCGGCATGCAGGCGTGCGACTACGTTGTCCGCGCCCTCATTCAGCAGATCAGCAACGATGATGTCGAAGGCGGCTTCGTCCTCTCCGAGTATGTGACGGCATTCGGGAGGCAGCTGTCCTCTTAGTTCCTCCGCGATCTCGAATGCCGTAGCCTTGAACGCATCCGAGCCTGCTACTTCGTTCGAGATCAGGCGTCGCAGCTCCGTCAGCGGATCTCCGGAAACGAACTGCGAAGCCGATGGCGGCTGGCACTGGACCTCGAGTTTTTCGACCCAACAGTGGCCAATCGTGGATGCTCGGTCATCGGCTTCGGCTCTAAGGAGATCGAAGTCGCGCTGCATGCGCCACGCAAGGGGAGTGATACCCGTTAGGCGGACACGCGCAACCAGCTGATCGGAAGCGGCATGCGTCCGGGTGCATTCGAGCGCCTTTCCGATTTCGCGAACAAGGCCGGCCCAGTCTTCGATCTGGCTCGTATCGACTTCGACCCGCTCGAACTGCGCGACGCTCGTGAAGCGCTCTTCGGTCCGGACTGACAGGTCGTCAGCAACGGTTACGAGCGATACCGACTTGACGCCGGCTTCGTTGATATCTCGTCCCTGTGGCATGCCCGGCATGACCACGGTGCACTTTCCTTCGAATACCGATCGTTTGTGGATGTGACCCAACGCCCAGTAGTGGAAGCCCGTCGCATGGAGGTCGGCAAGGCTGCATGGAGCATAAGGATTGTGGCCGCTTGATCCCGAGAGGCTGCTGTGAAGGATACCGATGTTGAAGGCGCCGTCGATCACGGGCTTGTACTTGCCCACGAGGCTTTCCGGCGCGTGTGGCTCGGCAAAGCTCAGTCCATGGACAACGACCGGAAAATCGCCTCGCGCTCGGTCGATCGCTATCGCTTCGGCGCGCCCGTTGAACACCTTCACCGTCTCCGGAAAGACCAGTTCCTTTGTGATCTGGGAGACAGCGTCGTGATTCCCCCTGATTATGAAAACGCGAATGCCCGCTTCATGAAGCCGACGAACCTGCTCGGCGAGGAACCGGGCCGTCTTCATCGAGGTCTGTTCGCCGTCGTAGAGATCGCCAGCCAACAGCAGCGCGTCGACCTGTTCTCGAAGGCACAGATCGATGACGCGCACAAATGCCTGCCGGGTCGCATTCCCGATCAATTCGGCGAGTTCCGAGCTCCGCATTGCCAAAGACCGGAGCGGAGAATCCAAATGGATGTCCGCCGCGTGAACAAATCGATACGCCACTAGCCCAGCCTCCCGCTCCCAATCATCCGCCGACGATTCCCCAAGGAACCGCACGGTCGCATGTCTAACGGGGGTGGGTGCCAAATCCTGTCATGTATCCCCAGGAAAAAGCACGTTTACTTTGATCGGCGCGGTGTTCCACTCAAAGCTGGCCATATCGGCCGCTTCCAGGCTGCCCAATGCGACTAGGCAGCATGGGGTGCCAAAGGAACAATGGTGAAAGGCGTATTCGACCTCAGGGACGCACTCCAGTTGTCGGGCAGCGTTGCCTGCACCGGCCCATGACAGATGCCGCCTTGGCTTCCCGACATTGCATGGCCGCTATATCTGCGAAGTAACCGACCACGACATGGCCGCAGCATCGCACTCTACTCGACAACCGGGTAGAATGGCCGTCCCCAATCCTCCTGAGGATTGTCCATCATCAAGTCCACGAAGACCGGCATCAGGAAGGCGAGGATTGCGGCACCATCTCGCACTTGTGTCCGGTTGACACCACTGTTCCAGGTCGAGCCGCCATGGACCAGTTGATTGCGCAGGACATACATCCGGTCAAACACGAAGCTCAGGACGCGGACGCTATCGCCCGCCTGGAATGCCTGCGCGAAGCTCCGCGATGAGGCCTTGAACTTTTCCTCCCAATCTTGGAACCCGTCGATTCCGTTGTGATGCTGCCAGAACGGATTGAAGACGTATCGATTCTCCATGAGCATTCGCACCGGGCCCGAGAATCGCTGCCACAGCGCCTTGTAGATGCGTCGACCCCCGTCGCGCGCCACCAGCATGCCGAAATAGTCGACAAAGGCTGCACGTTCGCCAGGCGCTACCAACTGAAATTCCCGCTCATCCGCATACGCGGCATTGAACGCAATCCAGAGAAAGATGAAGCGGGCATCATCGTCGTCGTCACAAGCTTCGGACCGTCCGATCCAACTGATAGCGCGATGTGCACGCAAGCCCATGGTTTCAGGAAAACCCTCACGGATGGCGCGCTGCTTGGTTTTCAAAGCTGCATGGTTGAGAACATCCTTCATCGCCCAGTCCCCCTCAAAAATCCGATCATGGCAAGGCGTCGAAATCCGGCCGCCGATGACCGTCGACCAATGCCCGCAGCCTGTCCGGCGCAACCACCTCGACCTTGTCGCCCCACTGATAAAGATGCCAGGCCATCTCCAGCCAACCCGCCGCGTAAAACCGGACGATCAAGCTACCGTCCTCCTGCGGCTCCATGACCTGCGTCGGGTGAAAGCGGAATTCGGCGGCGCGTTCGGCGGCCACCGGGGCAAAGCGCCAGATGACTTCACCGTACTGCTCAGGATCCTGGTAGACGCCGAAAGCTTGGGCTGCATAGTCATCGAGGCCAAACCCAGTCGCAAATCCGAAGCTCTCGTCCAGCACCTCAGCGGCATGGATCCTGTCCATGCGGAAGTTCAGCATCGTCTCGCCGCGCGCAGGCTGCCGTGCCACAAGGTAGCTTCGGTGGCCCAAAAGCAGGCCGTGCGGCTCAATTACCCGGGGCTCGGCGTCCGCAGGGCCGTAGATCACGCGGAGGCGAAACGGTCCGCGCAACGCCTCGATCACCGCATCGGTTACATCAGGCCGCAAGGCGACCGTCGGGCCTGGGCGCATCACCTGACCAAGACTGGCCAGTACGGCCTCAGCATCGGCCTCGGATCGTCGGGCATCGCGGGGTGTCAGGCGTGCCAATAGCCCGTCGCGCATATCCTCCAGCGCGCGCGCATGACGCAGTCGCCCTTGGTCGCGCGCAAGTCGTGCGGCGATTTCAAGTGCCTCTATGATGGTTTCCTGTCGCGGTTGCAGCCGCTCGGGTGGGCGCGCGTCCAGGCGCCAATACCGCCGCCGGTCCTCGCGATCCTCCGTTTGCACATTCGCGAAGGTTGCGTCGAGCGCCTCGGTCATGCGTTGGGCTGTGCGATGCGAGATACCGAATTCGCTACAGATTTCCTCCAGGCAGATGCCGCCGCGTCGCGATGCAGCAATTTGAGCAAGCCGGAGTAAGTCTTGCGCTTTTGCAAAAGACATCAATCCCCCATGTCAGCAATTGACACCGTCATAAACTATTGATGAAGGTGCGATCTGTCGAGGAGACTCCTTGGGGGGATCTGCGGGCGATATGATTGGGGCTTGAATGAGGAATCTCGACGACCGCACCTTGCTGTCGGCGTCAGATCTCATGCGTTTTATGGGTTGCGCGCACGCGACCACGCTGGATCTGGCTTATATGCGCGGCGCTGGACCGACGCCGCGCGAGGACACCGAGGATGCAGCGCTGTTGCAAAAGCAGGGCGATGCTCACGAGGCGGCGCATCTCGCGCGACTTAACACAACGGGTCGCAGTGTCGTGGAAATTGCGCGGGGCAATCTTGCCCACGACGCCGAGACCACGCGTGCAGCGCTGGCGGCCGGGCCGGAGGTTGTCTTTCAGGGGGCTTTCCTGTCAGGCAACTGGGGTGGCTGGTCTGATTTCCTGGAACGCGTCGAGCAGCCTTCGGCGCTCGGCTCGTTCAGCTATGAGGTGACCGACACCAAGCTCAAGCGCCGACCACACCCCAAGCACGTGCTGCAATTGGTGCTCTATTCGGACCTGCTGACTGAAATTCAGGGTGTGGCGCCCAAGTTCGCCCATGTCGAGCTAGGTGACAGGACCCGCGCAACCTTGCGGCTGTCTGACTACGCCGCCTATGCCCGCATGGCGCGGACAAGGCTCGAAGGATTCGTGGCCGAACCGCAGCCGACACGTCCGACTCCCTGCGCTGATTGTAGCCTTTGCCGTTGGGGAGATCATTGCACCAACACTTGGGATGCGGAAGACAGCCTGTTCAACGTAGCCAACATCAGCCGTGGCCAGGTGAAGAAGCTGGAAGCGGCAGGCATCAAAACCATGGAAGCCCTCGCCAGCCTCGATCATCTGATCCGCGGCATGGCGGAAAACACGCGTGTTCGCCTCGCGACCCAAGCCCGACTGCAACATGCCCGGAAGTCTGGCGCACCCGCGTTCGAACTGCGTACCCCGGAGCTCGGCAAGGGGTTTGATCTGCTGCCCGCGCCGCAGGCGGGCGATATCTTCTACGACATCGAGGGCGATCCGCATTTTGAAGGTGGTCTGGAGTACCTGCATGGCGTTTGGTTCGACGGACAATTCCGCGCGTTCTGGGGGCACGATCACGCTGCCGAGGCGGAGGCGTTGGCCGAACTGCTTGAATTCTTCCGGACGCGTCTTGCGGCATATCCGGATGCGCGCATCTATCACTACGCGTCCTACGAGACCACTGCGCTTCGTCGGCTGAGCACGAAGTATGGGATTGGCGAAGCATTCCTTGATCGCCTTCTGCGTGAGCGCCGCTTCGTCGATCTGTTCGCCGTCGTGCGCGGAGCGCTGATAGGATCCGAAGCCAACTATTCCATCAAGTCGATGGAGGCCTTCTATGGCCGCAAGCGTGATGGCGAGGTGAAGACGGCTGGGGGCTCGGTCGTCGCCTATGAGCGCTGGCGCGAGACGAGCGATCAGCAGATCCTCGACGAGATAGAGGACTATAATCGCGTCGACTGCATCTCGACGGAGGAACTGCGGGATTGGCTGGTCAGCATTCGACCCGCAACTCGCTGGCCGACGTTCGGCCAGGACGCGGACGCCAAGGAAGCCGAAGATGATGCTGACACTGAGGCGCTGCATTCTGCTCTCGCAGCCTCTGGCTTGCCGCAAGACCGGCAGGAGATGCTGTTCAACCTCGGCCTCTTCCACAAGCGCGAAGCGAAGCCCGCGAAGTGGGCAGTGTTCGACAGCGTGGGGAAGGATGAGGATGATCTGATCGACGACCTCGACGCCCTCGCCGGATTGGAAGCCTTGGGCGCAGCTGAACCCGTCAAGCGCTCTATGGCGCGTACTTACCGCTTCCCGCCGCAGGAGACGAAATTGCGGGATGGCAAGAGCGCGACGGTGCCAGTCCATGACGGACCGCCCGCGACGATCAGCATCGAGGCTCTCGACCTGGCCGCGCGCGTCATCACGGTCAAGGTGGGTGCAGCGAAGGCGCATCTCTTGACGGATCGTCTGACGCTACACCCGGACTGGCCATTGGACACCAACGTGATTGCCGCCGCCCTGCGCGGTGTGATCGCCGATCAATGCGGGGCCCGCCGGCTCACGGCTGTCGACGATCTGTTATCCCGCGCGGCACCACGCCTGACCGGCGCGACGCCCAACCTTCTGAACGGCGCCGATCCGATCGCAGGCACGATGGCGGTCGTGGCCGCGATGGACGGCACTGTCCTGCCGATCCAGGGACCGCCCGGCACTGGCAAGACCTACGTCACCGCTCGTGCAATCTTGTCGCTGGTGCGAAATGGGCATCGCGTCGGCGTCGCCTCGAACAGTCATGAGGCCATCCGCAACGTGCTGATGGGCTGTCTCAGTGCGCTCGAGGACCAGGGCCTGCCGATCACCCTCGACCTGGTCCATAAAGTCTCTGGCGTCGACGACGGCTACCCCGACGGCTGTGCCATCCGCCGCACCACCGACAATGCCGAAGCCTCAGGCAGCGGACATGTCGTGGGCGGCACTGCCTTCTTTTTCGCTCGCGACGAGAACGTGCAGGCCTTCGACTGGCTGTTCGTGGATGAGGCGGGACAGGTAGGTCTTGCCAACATGATCGCGATGGGGCGAGCAGCCCGTAACATCGTGATGGTCGGCGACCCTCGTCAACTGCCCCAGGTCATTCAAGGGGCACATCCTGAGCCGGCGAACCTGTCATGCCTCGACTGGATGCTGGGCGATCATGCGACGGTTCCGCCTGATCGTGGCATTTTCCTGCCAGCCTCGCGGCGAATGCATCCTGAGGTCTGTCGCTTCATTTCCGATCAGGTCTATGAGGGACGGCTGACGAGCCACCCCGACACCGCGCGTCAGTCCGTCACAAACACGTCGTTCCCTACGGCAGGTGCGTTCTGGGTGTCGGTGCCCCATGAGGGCAATGCCCAGATCGCGCCGAACGAAGTCGCTGCCATCAAGGCTGCTGCGCATGACCTCTTGTCGGGCACATGGACGGACAAAGACGGCACAACGCAACGCATACGTCAGTCGGACATTATCGTCGTCGCACCCTACAACGCACAGGTGAACGCCCTGCGCGACGCATTGCCCGAGGGCATCCGCGTCGGCACCGTGGACAAGTTCCAGGGGCAGGAAGCGCCCGTCTGCCTGGTCTCGATGACCGCATCATCGGCCGAAGAAACGCCACGCGGCATGGACTTCTTGTTCTCGCTCAACCGTATCAATGTGGCAGTGTCTCGCGCCAAGGGCCTGGCGCTGGTCTTCGGTGCGCCGCGCCTGCGCGAGGCGAAGTGCGAGACTGTCGAACAGATGCGGCTAGTGAACACGCTTTGTGCTCTAGGGGATATGCCATGAGCGCACTTACACAGTCCCGCCGCGTTGTGTTTTACGACTCTGAAGGCGCGCCCTATCAGCCTGTGCGGCACGGCGACCGGGCTACGCGCAGATCGGTTTTCAAAATCAAGCCCAAAGGGGCGAGCAACCGCGCCGAAGATGCACTTCAGACTGAGGATATCCTTGTGGTTGCTCGTGCCATGTTGATTGACGGGCTTGCCGCACGGTGCCAAGCCTTGGCCGGTGGAGACGTGAATTACCTGCGCTACGGCGCAGAAAAACTGCAACGCTACGAAATCGGCGAGGAGATTGCTCAAGCGCTAGGTATTCCAGCCAATGGGAGCGCTGGCGACATGGCCGTTGTCGTCTCGCGCCATGCAGTCGAAGGGGCGATGGATGCATTTGACCGCTATCGCCTCCATGGCGAGGGCGAAGAGGTCTTCGGTCGTTTTGGTGATCCGCGCGACTATTGGGTGCGCTCCACGCGCGAGCGCGACAGTCGTGTGTATCCGACCAAGCCAGTTGTCGGTTTCCTACTGAAGAAAACCGAACTCAACGGGGGCTGGGGTCAGAAGACAGATGCAGCCGCGCGGCTTCACAACGCTGGCTTCATTATTGTGGACGAAGATGACAGGCCCGTTCCTCCTCCCGAACGCTATGATCACCTTATACGCGACGCAGATCGCATACGTCTTTGCGCGCTGAATTACTTCATAGAGCCTGCACGAGAGCGCGATGCTCCCGAGGTGACGCTTCGCGCCAGCCAGATCGCCGAAGCAATGGGCCTGCGAGACGCATTCCCGAACATCTGCAGCGCGCTTGGTGGCGAGAAGTTCCAGCAATTGGCCAAGGTGCCGCCCCCAACCCATACCGAGCCGAACCCCAGCAGCTCGACCATTTTCACCTACAAGCTCGGATCACAAGCGCAGGCGGACACCGTGACAGAAGCAACAACAAAGCCAACGCCTTGGGCAACCAACCTGCTCCTCTACGGACCACCCGGAACGGGCAAGACCTATCGGACGGCTTGGGAAGCAGTCCGGCTTTGTCTGGGCGAGCAATTTGCGGCGTCGTTTCAGGGCGACGAAAAGCGTGACGCGCTGATGGCCGAGTATCGGAGGCTGGTGAGCGAAGGACGGATCGAGTTCGTGACCTTCCACCAATCGATGTCTTACGAGGAATTCGTCGAAGGCCTACGGCCAAGCACCGGAGACGAAGCTGGTGAGGGGCCCGAGGAGGTGGAAATCAGCACTGGTTTCCGTCTGAAACCCCATGACGGCGTGTTCAAGCGAGTCAGCGAGCGGGCAAGGCTTGACCGGCCGGATGGGGGTACATCAGCACGGCTTGACCGTTCCGCCCGGGTGTTCAAGGTCGCGCTTGGAAGACGGCAAGTCGAGGATGACAGGATCCGCTTCGGTTTGGATCACGGCTTGATCCATGTTGGTTGGGGCGGGGACATTGACTGGTCAGACGAACGGTTCGACGATTTCAACGAAATCTTCTCGGAATGGAGAACGAAGAAGGATCCTGAAGCGACCGGCAATGATGGAAACGTCGTGATCACCTTCTCGTTCAGGGCCGACATGCAGGTTGGTGACTACGTCGTCGTCTCTGATGGACGGGACCGGGTTCAAGCATTTGGCAAAGTTGCCGGCGGATATTTCTACGATCCGGATGCTGCATTCCATCCGCACCGGCGTCATGTGGAGTGGCTTTGGCGCAACGACGAAGGGACTGAGCGCAGTCGCTTCTACTCGAATGCCTTCAGACGCCATTCAGTTTATAAGCTGAACCAGTCGCTCGTGGACTGGGACGCACTGGAAGCAATCGTTTTCGGTGAGGAGACACCTCGCGCAAGCCAGTCAGCACGGGATCATGTCCTGATCATCGACGAAATCAACCGTGCAAACATCTCCAAGGTCTTTGGTGAGTTGATCACGCTTCTGGAGCCCGACAAGCGGCTGGGCATGCAGAACGAGATCCGCCTGGTGTTGCCCTATTCGAAGAAGCCATTTGGCGTGCCGGCGAACCTGCACATCATCGGCACTATGAACACGGCCGACCGATCTATTGCCCTTCTGGACACCGCGCTACGCCGCCGCTTCGATTTCCGCGAACTGATGCCGAACCCGCTGGTCCTTTCGACGAATGTAGGCGGGATCGACCTGCAGAAGCTCCTGATGACGATCAACAACCGCATTGAATATCTATTCGACCGCGAACATCAGATCGGACACGCCTACTTCACTGGTTGCGCTACGCGCGACGCTGTCGAAGAGGTTATGCGTCACAAGGTCATCCCGTTACTGGCAGAATATTTCTATGAAGATTGGTCGAAAGTTGCCACGGTTCTGGGGGATTCAGGCTCCAGCCCAGGGAGGTTCTTAACGCGAGAGGAGCTGAAGGCGCCCTTTGGCTTGGAAATAGACGATTTTTCCGGCCCTAAGCTGCGCTGGAAGGTGAGGGATCAGTTCGATTTCTCGGAGTTCAGCGTCTGATGCCTTCCTATACTGTGCTTGAATGGAAGGCACTGCCTCATGGTGATGGGGAGGGCTGCATTCCAGCACAACTTGCCAGCCGGCTGGTCTCACAAGCCAAAGCTTCACCCTTCTCGGGCCGAGGCAGCAGCGGGGTGCTGGAAGATCGACGAAATGAATTGCGGGCGCGTGGCGTGGTTGGAGTGCTGGCTGCTCAGGATTGCAGTCTCGAGATCCTACCCAAGATCGATGTCGGAATGACCGAAGGGTCCACGCAGGAGAAAGGCGAAATCCGCAAGCGTCTTGTTCACATGCTCGCGGTTGCACGGGATCTTAAGATCGAGACAGGGCGCATCACTGATCTCGACTGGCAGCGTGAGACGCTTCTCGAGATCCTGATCCGGATCTTTTGCGACAAGCTGACCGAAGCGGTCCGCCGTGGCATGCCCCGGCGATATATCAGCCAGGAGGATGACCTACCGGCCCTACGCGGCACACTCGATGTGGCGCGTCAATTCACCTGCCACGCGGCGAACCCAGGGCGGCTTGCATGTCGCTTCGATGAGCTGTCGGAAGACATAGCCCTCAACCGCATCATGAAGGCAGCTGTTGCGCACCTATCCCGAATGTCGCGCAATACGGCAAATCAACAGCGCCTGCGTGAGTTGGCCTTCGTGTATGCGGATATCATGAAGATTCCAGCATCGGCATTGAAATGGGGGGAAGTCCTAACCGACCGCACCAATCGCGCGTGGCAGGATCTTTTCGGGATCGCACAGCTATTTCTACGGAACAGGTACCAAAGGACCAACAGCGGTGCAGGGCAAGGCACGGCGCTCCTGTTCGAGATGAACGCGCTTTTCGAGGAATACGTAGGTCGACTTGTCACGCGTGCCCTAGCCGGGACCGAATTTCGCGTTACGCGGCAGAGTGGGAGAAAATACTGCCTAACCTCCTTGGATGACGGCCGTGAGGTTTTCCAAACCATACCCGACATCCTAATCTGGCGCGCTGGACAGGTCGCTCATGTCATCGACACAAAATGGAAGCGGATATCTGCGCGAATTGACGATCGGAAGCAGGATGTTTCTCAAAGTGACGTCTACCAGATGATGGCGTATGCCCATCTCTACAAGGCACCCCGGCTGACTCTGCTCTATCCCCATCACGAGGGGCTCGGCGACAAAGAGGGCGTTCAGGCGCAGTTCCTGATCACGGGTCTGGAGACGGTCCTCGAGACTGCAAGCGTCGACGTGGCCGAAGGAAAGGACATGGTGACACGCCTGAGAAACACCATACTCCTCGCGATCACGAAGGAGCATTCGGTTCCCCAGTGATACCACCCCCCGCGATTTCAACCCCTGGACCGTGATCCCGCAGACGTCTTCGTTGAGGATCGGTTGCTGACGGAAGGCTTGATGCGAATTCGCATACTGCCGCCTTCCGGGTGGGTCGATGTCGAATGCATTAGTTTTATGCACCAGATCTCTCAATTTTCGGAAGCCGAACGTTCGCGGATCGAAATCGGAAGCCAGGTTGGCAAGCTGGGTGCCTAATGGGCACGAGGAGGCAGTTGTAGGACTCGCGCGGTGATGGCCTTTGGATGGCGGTCAATGGCCTTGCCGCTGCTATGGCCCGACGCGACTTCGACAAAGCCTACCCGCCCGTGCGTTCGCACGTTCTTTGGCAGCACTTCATCCTGCGAACCCTCCCGTACCCATAGGTTCTTCAGCGCCGCATCGAGGTCACCGCAAGCGCTCTCGGCGACGTAGGTCGGTCAAGGAGTGCCTAAGGCTTAGTTGATCACCAGCGTCAGCCGCCGGTCGCCCGACACGCGACAGAATTCACCGGGGAGAAGCGGTCCGCCCAGTTTGAAGTCTTCCATGATCGCAAGCTCTCGGCGGTTCTAGATCAGCGATCCCCATGCGAAAATCGCGATCCTCATTCGTAGTCTGTCTCGTCGTCACTTCCATCGTCGGCCAGTCCTGACCGAGCGAAAATGGCGTTGTGCTCTCTAATGTCAGCAAAAAAGCCTGGAACTATGCCAATACCCGAACGTTCGATAGCGTCATCAATGGCCACTATTTGGGCGGCACATCCAGGAAGAAAATAATTCCCAATCCGACCACGGTTGTCTTTGTAAACGTAGTTTTTCCTTAGTTCAGTTCGCAAAACAGCACCAAGCACGGCCAGTTCCGCCTTATACTTGGGTGAGAATAAAGTCGATGACACCGGGAAGCAGTCGAGCAGCCACTTTTTAAGATTGAAGCCATCTGATGCGACAGACCACCACCAATACCCTAGGGAACTGCAAAGCAACGCAAATACAATGTTCGCCTCTTCGTGCGTCCTGAATCGGTAGCCGGCAGTTCGTGCAGGAAGAGATGGCTTCCCATTCATATCTGTCGTTTCCGGAATGTCTCGCCAAGCCGGAAACCAGTTATACGCTGTACCACCAACATAGACGGCGGGCTGTGGAAACTTTGGTGCCACAGATGAAAGCGTGGGGAACGAGATTGAGTCCCTAAGTTCAATCCCAAGCGGCAACTGTCGCGAGGTGAGATGTGCTAATGTCTTCGCTTGCACGTCGCTCCCGATTTTCGGCACGCGCGTTAGAGTCTCAACGTCGAATTCTGCATATCGAAGCACAGAAAACAAAGCATCCCGGGATTCAGCATTCCACCGCTGAAGCGCTGTTGTCGCATTTCGATGAGGTCTTGAGGACGATGCCCGTGAGAAGAGCGTGATTGAACATCGCGTTCTGACCTCATTACCAAAAAGAGCACTAGGTATGCGATCAAAATGCGACCACGTTGCCAGTGTCCCTTCGGCACTCAGTATTTTCCTTAGTTCTATGAATGGCCGCTTGGTCGAAAATGCAACTGAAAGTGGCAGTATCATGCCAAACTGGCCAGAGTCCGACCGAAGCAATTTTAGGCTTCTCTCGACAACCAGAGTATAAAGGTCTTCGTCTCGGCTCCATCGCTCTAACGCACTTCGAAATGTACGTCTCAACAGGGGACGATCTATGTCACGGGGTATTTCCGCATACGGCGGATTTCCTATAATTACATCGAACCCCCCGCTCTCCATGATCCTGTAAAATTCGAGAAACCAGTGGAAGGGGTTGTGCGCCTTCAGCCACGTCCTATAAGATGAAACGTCAGAAATCTTAACTCCCGCTTCTATTGCAAGGTTTCGATTTACATCGCCTTCCAGCGTTGCCAGACGCATCCTGAGGGCAATTTTATCATCAAGAGGAACTGTGCCATCACCTTGGATCTGTCGTGCCCGGAAAGCATCAAACGTCTGCTGCAGATCGGCTGCGCTCTTTATGATTTTTCCAAGCGCATCATCGAAGTCGAGTTTACTCGTCAATGACTTCTTCAGTTCCGCAAGCGTCGCATAACCAACAAGCGTGTTTCCAGCGCGGATGTTGAAATCGATATCCGGCAATGGCTCGATGCCGAGGTTCTCGTGCTTCTGATCGGGATCGACCTGGGCGGCAAGTTTCAGGAACAGGCGGAGCTTACAGATCTCGACTGCCTCTTCCATGATATCGACGCCGAAGAGGTTGTTCAGGATGATACTCTTCAGCGTGAAATAGCGGGCGTTCGGGTGCGCGCCGACTTTCGTCAGCGTCGCCTTGAAGTCTTCGAACTTCTTCGGCGCGTGGACTTCGCCCGACCGTTCAAGATCGGCGACAAATGCTTCCATCCGGTCCAGGCACGTCTCATAAAGCGGTTCGAGAATATTGAGCGCGGCAAACAAGAACGCGCCGGAGCCGCAGGTCGGATCGAGAACAGTGACGCCTTCGATCGCCTTCCAGAAGGCGCGCAGCAAGTCTGGCCCTTCGCAGCGCTCGATCACGTCCTGGGCGAATTGCCGGATGTCGAGATTGAGCGTGATGAGATCGTTGATCTCACGGACCCCGCCCGTCGCCAATTTCGCCCGGACTTCGGCATAGCGGGTGCGCCGCGCGACGACTTCGCGCCAGATCTCGGTGGGCAAGCCGAAGTCGGCAGGCGCCTTCTGGTTCCATTGCGTTCGCGCTGAAACGTCCTCGATGCCGGCTGCGATCGCAGGTGGCAGCGCCTGTTGTGCGCCGTGCTTAACGGCGGTGTAGATATAGCGGTCGGGATCGTCGCGCAGATGATCCCAGATCGTCGGCCCGCCCGGATTCTCGAAGGCGACCTTGCACTTTGTTTTTGCAGCGTCGAACAGGAAGGGGATCACCGTATTCTTCGAAATATATTCGGTGATGTCCTCCTTCGTGTAGTAGGCGCCCATCTGCTTCTGGTTGATGTATTTTTCGAAGATGTAGCCGAGAACGTCCGGATTGATCTCGTTGTCGTTGCGCAGCGGGCGCTCGTCGAGATGCCACTGATAGCGGTCGAAATAGGCGAAGATGCGAGTGAAGGCCTCGTCCGGAATCTTGATGTCGGGGCAGCGCTCCTCGATCGGGTGCTTTTCGAACAGGCCGCCATTCAGATAGGGAATGCGGCCGAGCAGCTTGTCGAGTTCCAGGTTGCGCGCTTTGCCACCAAGCCCCTCATGGAAGAGGCGCAGCAGGAAGTATCGGTAAAACGAGTAGAATTTGTCCTGGCCCTTTTCCTTCTGACAGCGGGCAAGCCGGTCACGGAGATAGTCGCGCTCGGCGTTCAAGAAGCCCTTCCGCTGCATGAAATAGATGAACATCAGCCGGTTGAGCATCAGTGACGCGTACCATTCCTTGTCCGCCAACTCCGTGATGCCGCTGATGAAATCGAGGAAGGCTTTATGCTCGGCCTTGAACTGGTCATAGAAGCGCTTCGTAACGCGCTCGACATCGAAGGCGGCGCGCGCTCGCGCTGTCACATCGACGAGCGTAAGGGTGTTTTCTTCCGAAAGTGAGAACGCGATGGCTTCGAGCTTTTGCAGGAAGCCGCGATTGCCCGATGAGGCGTACCAGAAGTGTTCCGGCACCGAAGCCGGCTTGCCGGCCTCACGCCGCGCCCAGCACCAGATCTGCTCGGCGTGCTTCGAGTCCGTGAAGATGATGAGATGCTCGAGCGTCGTCTTGGCGACTTGCGTTTCGATCTTCTTTCGGGCGGCCCGATCCGGGATTTGCTGCCCGGTCGGCGCCTGACACACCCAAGCCACCATCCCGCGCTTTTCGGCGACCGCACGAAGCGTGTAGGTCGCACCGCTGATAGGGACTGAGAGGTCGGCGCTGTGCCGATCCCAGCCCAACTCCTCGATGAAGAGCTTCGCGAAGTCGAACTGCTCCAGCAGCTTCCTTGCTTTACCGGCGTTGAAGTCCATCCCCAGCCCCTTTCATCACACCGTCAGCCGCGCTAGCCCGAGCGAGCAGATGATCTGCGGTTCGCCAGAGTTTTCTTCATCCTGGATCAGGCAAAGCCGATCTTCCTCGCGAAGCGCCAAGACCAGCTCGGCCAACTTGTCATCGCTAATGCCGGTCTTCATCTGCCGGTTCAAGGTATCGGTTGCCGACTGGCGCAACGGGAAGCGGTATACCTCTTCGATGGCTCTGCCGAGTTCAGGCAGATCAAACAGCGTGCCCTTAACCTTGTCAGCGTGACGCTTGAGCCGTTCGTAGGTTCGAAAACGCGCACCGGATGGGCGACCGAGCTGCCCGCCGACCTGCTTCTCCTCGGCAGATATATGCTCGACGCCCTTTGACACCATGGCGTGGTGTTCTTCCTGCCGTCGGACAACCGGTGTGTTCGGCTCGCAAGCCGCGACTTTCAGTATTTCGAATTGAGATTGGGTGACACTCTTGCCGTCCTTGTCCACCCACGCCAGAGCGTCGTTGCCCTGGGCTGTGCGCAGATAGACGAGAGCGCCATTGGGGCGCCCGTCCTGTGGCGTGTAGCTTTTGGTGGAATAGACGACCGAAGGGAGTTCCGGGACAGACTTCTGCAAAGCCGGATTTGCGTCGATCGCGTTTTTCCAGATCTGATAGGCGTAGGAAGCCAGATCGACCTCTCCCTCCGCTTCGCCTTCGAGAATGCCGGACTTCTCGTTGTAGAGATCGACAAGCTCGTCGTGCTCTCCTTCATCCTCGAAGAACGCTTCATCGGTTCCCACCACCTCGGCGTTTTCCTTCAGGCGCTGGCGGACGCGGGAGCGCAACTGGATCAGGCGCTCCACGCCATCAGCCGGCAAGAATGAGTAGCAGAGAATTTTCTCGGCCTTCTGCCCGATGCGATCTACACGGCCCGCACGCTGGATGAGCCGGATGATTGCCCACGGGAGATCGTAGTTCACGAGGATTGCGCCGTCCTGAAGGTTCTGGCCTTCGCTAAGCACATCAGTGGCAATTAGCACTCGGAGTTCGTCGTCCGGCTTGATCTTGTCGCGCTTGTTGTTGCTGCTCGGGCTGAACCGCCAGGCGAAGCTCGTCGGGTCCGAAGTCTCCCCAGAGACGGCCGCCATTGCCTTCAGACCGGCCCCCTTAAGCCGCCGCTCAAGATAACGAACGGTGTCTGCAAACTGCGAGAAGATCAGCACTTTTTCTTTCGGGTGCTTCTTGGTCAGCAATTCGAGCAAGGCGGCGAGCTTGGTATCTTTTGCGTGGTCCCAATCGCCGCAATCATCGAGTATCTTCAGAAGCCGAGCGCTGTCGGTCGTCAGGTCCTTCTTCAGCTGCGCTACGAACAGGTCGGGCCGAAGCCACTTGAACCGCCGCTTGAACTGGCCTGCATAGAGGCGATAGGTTTCCGCAGCTCGCGCCAGGAAGGCAGCCTCGTCGCGCAGATTAAGTGTTTCCGAGTCCTGCGTTTTCTCGTCTTCCCCCTCGGCAAACAGTTCAGCGTCGGCGCTTTGGTCATCCACATCTTCGTCGTAGTTGGCGGTGTCTAAGAGCCCTGCGTCTTGTGTCCCAAGCGGCAAAGGAAGATCGTTCTCGATAGCGTGCAGGAAGATGTAGTTTCGAAGGACATGGCGTTCTAGCGATTGCTGAAAGGCCTCACCACTGCTTTCCAACCGCTTGAAGAGGTTGGTGCGACAGAACCCCATTAGGCGCTTGCCGGCGCGAGAAAGATCATCCAGCTGCTTTGCCTCGTTTGGAGTGGGCGGTTTGTGGGGTTTTGCCGCAACGTAGTTTCCCATGCCGTAGCGTGGCAAGTGCATGGCATTGATCGCATTAACGACCGGGGCAGCGTAAAGCCTTGCGTACTGATCGGCGGCATCCTTGTCGTCGATCTTGAACCGAAGCGTGCGAGGCACGCGTTCCGGGAAATAGGAACGTGACCCATCTTCAAACGTGAGGAACTTTCGCCCATTTACAGGATCGGTCTGTGCATAGTTATCCTGGATGAAAGTGCGTGTGCGACGAACCATGTAGAGGCGCATCAGCTCGCGCCAATCGTCCGTGTAAGCACTCTTCTCGAAAGCCGCGAGAGATCTAACCGGACATTGGTGCCGCCGGATGAACTCGGTTTCGCCGATGTCCTGAAGCAGGCGCTCTGGGCGCACGCCGATGTCGCGATCATCGGGAATAAACAGGCGCAATTGGCTTGAAAGGTCGCCGTAAGTCTTGTTGTAGGGAGTGGCGGAAAGAAGGATGCAGCGGCTTTCGTTCTCCGCCAGATACTCTTGAATCGCCCGATACCGGCGTCCTTCTCGGTTTCGCAAGTTGTGGCTCTCGTCGATCAGCACAACGCGGTAGCGGCGAAGATCCGGCAGTTCGCGGGTGGCCCGTGTTACCGAAAGCACCTTGGCGATCAGGCGGTATTCCGAGACGTAATCCTCCCACATCTTCACGAGGTTCTTCGGGCAGATGATCAACGTCTCTGTGAAGTGATCGTCCTGGAAGATTTTTGCCAAAGCGGTAGCCATAAGCGTCTTGCCGAGGCCGACCACGTCGCCAATCAGGACGCCGCCACGCTTGTTAAGGTGATGCGCCGCGATCTTTACCGCGGCCTCCTGATAAGCGAAGAGGCGCTTCCCAAACTCCGGTGGAATTCGAAACTCGTTGAGGCCGGCACGCGCTTCCTGGGCGAGATGGTAGGCCATCTTCACGTAGATCATGTAGGGTTCGAGCGGTTCTTCACGCGCCCAACTTTCCTCAATGACCTCGATCAATTCATCGGTGATGTCGATGCACCAGCGGTCGGACCAACGATCATCGAACCACTTGGAGAGCTTGGTCGTGGCATCATGGTCAAGCACATCGACGTTCAACTCGCCCTGCTTGGATAGGCCGGAAAGAGTGAGGTTGCTGCTACCCAAAAAGCCGGTGATCGGGTTATTAGGGTCAGGGCGGAATAGAAGGTAAAGCTTCGCGTGTAGCGGATGCTTCAGGAAAAGCCGAACCGTGACCTGCTTAGATTTCAGTTGCTCGGCCAACCGACGCAAGCCGGCTTCGTCGGCGTTGTTCGGCATGCCTAGGGTCAATTGAACCCGGAATTCCTCGGCTAGCTTCTTCTTAAGGCGTAGCGCGGTCTGGTTATCGAGGGGCTGCTGTTCCTTGCCTGTGCCTAATCCAACCCGCAATTCATCCTGCGGAAGGCGCTGCATTCCTACAAGCAAGCGGCATTGGTTGCCGTCGCCGCCTGACCACGCGGAAATCAAGTCGTCGATCGATTTCCAGCCGCGTAGATTGAAATAGCCTACGCAGAAGTCACCGCGGGCGGAAATCTGCAGAGTTTGACGAAGAGCGGGAAGGAGGCCAGATTCTATGTTGTCGAATATTCGTGGCAACTAAACCCTCCCGATCGACCGGCCCCGATAAGAGGCGTGCCCCTTCGCCAAGCCCTTTCTTGTCAAAAACGCTACTGGCTTCGACTAGCGCCAGCAGCGATTGATGCCACTGAGTCGCGCTGATTTCATGTTGGAACATGAAACGATATTTCGCCAGCCTCAAGCTTGGTCTAAACGGGACCCTCCAGCTGTAGGCTTCCATCGGCGGTACTTCCCCTTCTCGTTGCATTATCTCCAATTGCGGACGGTCAGCATGCGCGAAGAGTTTCAGGCGCCGGCAGGCGTCCTCAACGTCGGTGACAACCAGACCGAAACTCCGTAATGAGCCAATTATCGCGCCTCCCCTGACCCACTCGTCGGATCCGGAGCTTTCCCGCTGCACCCGCAGCGGACCACGACTTCGTCTTCCGCAAATCCTCAAAGTTTATCGAGATCATCGAACACATGCAGAGCGATCCGCTCCCTCATGTGCTCCCAGGCATACTCCATCGGGACCATGTGCTTGAACACTAGGTGTCCTTCGATTTTGGAGCTCCCACTCTGGTTCACGTATCGCTCGAGCGCTTTGTGCTCCTTCGAAATCAGATCGACGCGATCAAGATGCTTACGGAGCAGGTCCGGTTTTCCGTCAGATCGGGTCACCCCACGGAAATCGGACAACTGCTCGGCAATCTCGCCTTCTGTCTTGCGAAACTGAACGTCTTTGCACTCAATCAACAGAGTCCTGGGAGAGTCATCGCGCCACGCCAAGACGTCGACATCGCCAAAGTCGCGTTCGAACCCTTTCGCAAGCAGTTTCGTTACAGGAACTTCTGTTTCCGTCTGCCAGCCAAGTTCCTTGAGCCGCGCCGATACCTCTTGAGCAAACTCAGACCCTTGCCGGTCTCGCGATGCCCCAGCCCATCGCTTCATAGCGGGCGACAACTGCCATATCGGGAAATCTCCTCGGTGGTAGTTACCGAACATGTAGACGAATGAGTCTCGTAGGATTCCTGGAGCGACCAAGAACGTAGGATCAGCTTCGTCATCGACTTGGATCAGTGGCTTTCGCAGTATCGAAAGCCGCCGTCGAAATCGCCAAGGAAAGAGGTCCTTGGCATGGTAGCCGTCCGGTATTTCACGCCATGACGAGCGACTCTTAAACGTGAGAAACGCGACCAGATTTTCGACTTGGGTCCGATTCAGATCGACACCATCTAACTCCGCGTTCAACACGTCGCTACGCCGCAATTCGAGGACGGCTTGGGTTCTACGAATCCCTAGATTTTCTACGAAATCGACGAACTTGCGTATCGTATCTAGTGACGCGCCAAACTGCTCTTCGAGGGCAACCAAGAAATTGGATGCAAGTTCAAGATCGTCGGTTTCCTGAAATTCCGGTTCCTTCAGATTGCGCGCGTAATCGCGAACCCGTTTGTCGATCCGAGATCGAGTGGTTGCACGTCCGAACGGCTGAAGTACATTTTCTTGGAAGGACACATTCGCTTGGACGTCACCCAGCGCTGTAACCTGAATTCTAGGTTCCATCGCATCCCACCGAATTGCGTCGGACCAGCCGCCCATACCTCCGATCATCATTATCGTCGCCATCATTCGCGACACATCTAAGCGGCCAGCTATAGCTCCGCCGTCAAGCGGACATTCGCAAATCGCGAATTCAACCAACAGGCGGGATGCTTGGAAGACAGCGTTAAGCTCGGCCTCATGGTGCAGAATGCCTTCCAGCGTAGCGTCACGATCTTTGTGAAGAGCTAAAACAGCTGCGGCCGTCCGATGCCATCGTTCTCGATCAAGCGCTGCACGTTCGTGGTTTAAGAGCGCAAATCGGATCAAAGATTTTCGATCGAATGATCTCAGCTTCGCGCAAAGATCGTCTTCCAGCACTTTCACCAGCCTGTTGAGGAATGACGTACAGGCCTCTCGTCCAGTGATGTCGCCGCCTTCGCTTCGCGCGCGAACGCGCCATCCAAGCCCGAGCTTAATCAACGCGCCGTCATCATTGTCGATAGTAAGGGGGGGCCGTCCAGCTGACCTTTGAACAAAGTCGCGGAAATTTCGTGCAGGGAATGGGTGGCTCTGACGTGCGTCAGGTCCCGGTATTATCTCGCTTAAGAGTGCTCCACAGCGAGCTTGGTCAAGACTGATGCCTGAGAGGGAAGCAAACCCTTCGACAATGCGTTGAACGAAGGCAGTTTCGGCCACGTTTTCCGGGTTGAAAACTGCATGGTCAAATCCGTCAGCGATTTCGAGGTCGACAGTGGACCCATGCGCTGATGAACTTATGAGGCCCAACGTCGCCTCCAACGTCATGAATTCATCTGGTATCCCCGCTCGGCGATCACCGAGGGATCCCTTGAACGCCGCTCTCAGCAAAACTGGACCAGATGGAATCGTCTCGAACGCCACTTCAAGAACTGGCGCGATTAGGCAAATCCAAGTCCGAAGCGTTTGAAAGTGCTGGAAGGCCATCGACCCGGCCACGCCCTCGTCGGTCACAAGGCGAATCCACCAAGCACGCTGAGCCGTTTCGAAGACCCCGAGCGGCCAGCGAGATGTTGTGTCAGTGACCGCAACATAGAACGACTTCTCGTTGTCTTCAGCAAACATAGAGGCTCGTTCTTTGCGGATTGGAATCCAGTGGCCCTCAATGTCCCGACATGAGTGCACATCCCAGATTTCCGCGACTTCCTTGCGCGTCTTCAGCAGACCGTTTTGCTCGATCATCACGAAGTTGCGCCCGTCTCCTAAGCCGAATTCGATAGGCAGGCTGGCATGAGGGACAAGGTGGCCGCCTAGCTGTCGAACCCACGCGACCAGATTCAACAGGCCGTTTATGTTTTGCAGCTCTACGCCCATTTCAGCCAGGCGATTCCGCCCGTCCAGCAGGCGCCACAACGACAGGGGTTTGAAATCGGGAATCCAACTCAGCGTGAATAAATCCGACGCCCCGACAAACTCGACGGGCCAATTCTCTCTCGCCTTTTCGCTGAAGAAGTCGACGACTCCTCTCCCGAGGCCGCATGGGACAAGGAACGTGACGCCCCCTTTGAACCCTTCGCTAGCGCTTGCCTGTTGCCACGCAAAGTCAATCCATTGATCGACATCGGACGCCAAGCCATCGCGTTTCTCTTTCTGAGGGAAAATTCCGACTAGGCCGCCCTCCGCAAATTCATCCAGCGTGTCGGAGAAGAAGATGAGGTTGATAAAGCGTCCAGCATCGGCGCGCATGGTTACACCAGCCAACATCCCATTCTCGGTTTTTCGAAATTCAAGCTCAGCACCTGAACCACCGCCTAATAGAGGCAATTCTGCAAATGCATCGGCGAATTCGTGCGCCAGTGTCGCAGCGAATGCTTCACGTAGTTCGAAGAGCTCCATCGTCTCGATGACATAGCGGCGCAAGGAAGCGCTAACCGCACTGGGCAGGATCAGGTAGGTATCGGCTTCGGAGAAGACTACGGGATACCGCTCCAGCAGCGAGTTTCCGATTTGGTCCGATTGCAGATCGAGCCTGCGACGCGGATCAAAGCCAAATTCGGCGAGATCGTCGGGGCTGATGCCTAGCGCCGACAAATCCTCCCGCGAAAATCTGACGATTTGCGATACCGCGCCAAGCCGATCTCGTAGAGTGCGCGGCAGCAGCAGATGGGGGTTTTCATCGCCGATTGCATATCGCTTCAGTCCCGCGCGCTGACACACAGCTTCCGACAAAGCGAGGAGCGCGTACACACGGTTTCGAAGGAGACGGAAAACACCGTTGTCTGGCAAACGCTCCAGCGTGTTCAATAGACGTTGGGTATAAAAGCCAGCTGATTCCCAGACACCTTCAAGGAGCCTGAAATCTCCCCTAGGGGTCACGATCAGAGAAACAAAAATATCTTCTGCCGGGTCTTCTAGCCGACCGGTCATACCTCGCCCGAGTTCTGCGAAAATGGGCCCGACAACCTTGGATGAAGGCTTTTTGGAGCCATTGCCTATCGCTAGTGAAAGATGCACCAGCGCTTCCAGCCGGACGCAGTTGGCTTGCAGGATCGGCTGTGTGAGCAACCCCCCAAAGATTGC
Source organism: Mesorhizobium sp. B2-1-1 (assembly GCF_006442975.2). Taxonomy (NCBI): domain Bacteria; kingdom Pseudomonadati; phylum Pseudomonadota; class Alphaproteobacteria; order Hyphomicrobiales; family Phyllobacteriaceae; genus Mesorhizobium; species Mesorhizobium sp. B2-1-1. The sequence goes on from NZ_CP083954.1 coordinate 5,537,168, forward strand.
GGCCAGTTGGACTGGCTGAAACTGCGAGAGCTTTCCCAGCGCGATCTCGTGCTCTTTAGCAACATTGGCAAGATTCATCCCGCCGAACCCAAACATTGGTTGCGAGTTGAGCATCTGTTCGAACAGTGGCGGAATATCGGGAGCTTCGCGTTCCATGGACCACTCGTAAAATTCTCGACAGCAATGGCTGTCAGACCGGTCCGATAATAAAGGACTGCACAAGTTTAGCGAGTAGTATGTTCCCGTTATGTCTCATTTCCGCTCTGGCCGCGAAATTCAGTGCAGGTGCGAATGGCAGCCAATCGAAAACCTTCCTCTAAAGGCGACCGTCCGTTTCGGCCCCATCGAGACCTTCAAGATGATGCATCGCAAAATCGACCGCTGGCACCAACCGGGCGGTGCGGAGACCTCAAATATCGTAGCGCCGCCCGCCTCTTGCGGCAAAAACCGCTAAGTTCGCTAGCCCACCAGCTTTTCATTCCGTTCTACCACTGCGAACGTCGCTTTCCCCTTTCCGGCCCACAGTTCGCGCGCCCGTTGACCGTCCTCACTCTGGAGCTTGTCCGCCATCCAGATGAGCGCGCCGAACATCATGGCGCGATCGTCACCGGTCAGATCGACTATCCCGGCCTTGACGACGAGACCGCCGAGTTCGATGAGCTGCCGTGTGCGCTTGCGACGCTCGATCTGACACGTGCGCATGTCATGCCGAGCCAGTGCCGCTTGCCGTCGATTGAGTGCCGCCCGGTTGCGCTGGAGCGCTGCGCCGGTTGCTTTCAGATGCCGGAGCAATTCGCCTTGGTCGGCTCTCGAAAAACATCACCCCACGCTTGGCCCACGCCTCACGCTTTGCGGTGTCTTTCGTCTCGGCAATTGCGACCAATGCGCCGGCCAGTTCGTCGGTATTGAGCTGATCGGCGCCGGTGGCGATCACCAGTTCGCCAAGCTGCTGCACCTTTCGCGTTTTGAGTTCCCGCGCTTTGTCTTCCAGTGCCTTCAGTTCCGCGTCGAAGTTCCGTGGTTTGCGCATGTCTACCTCCATTGATTGTCGATCTCTGGATGATAGTTGAGCGTCCACCGGAAGGCTTCAGGGTTGCCGAGACAGCCCGGGACGGGCTGGTCCATCCCGAGATTTTTTCGAGGGAGGGCGCGCTTATACGTCGTGCCGACGTACGCTTTGCCGTGCAAATGATCTGGTCGCGATGGCGATCTATCATCTTCACGTCAAGGTCATTGGCCGCAAGGCAGGCTCAAGCGCTGTCGCGTCCGCCGCCTACCGCTCGGCTTCGCGGCTGCGCGACGAGCGCATTGATCGCACGCATGACTTCTCGGCCAAGCGCGGTGTCCTCCATTCCGAGGTGATGCTGCCGGAGGATGCACCGGAGGCCTGGCGCGACCGCGAGAGGCTGTGGAACGATGTCGAGGCGTTCGAGGTGCGCAACGACGCGCAGTTGGCTCGTGAGGTGGAGTTTGCCCTCCCGCGCGAACTCAGCCAGGCGCAAGGCATCGAACTGGCGCGCGACTTTGTTCAAGCCGAGTTTGTCAGCCAGGGCATGGTCGCCGATCTCAATGTGCATTGGGACAGGGCGGAGGATGGCAGCCCCAAACCTCATGCTCATGTCATGCTCACCATGCGGGCCGTGGACCAGAATGGTTTTGGTCCAAAGGTTCGAGACTGGAACCGCACCGAACTGGTCGAGCGCTGGCGCGAGCGGTGGGCCGAGCTGGCCAATGAGCGTCTGGCCGAACTCGACATCGACGCCCGCATCGATCATCGCAGTCTGGAAGCGCAGGGCATTGCGCTCGAGCCGCAAACCCAGATTGGTGCACCGGCCCAACGCATCGAGGGCAGTGGCCTTGCTGCTGGCGACATTGAAGCGGATCGCGCCGAACTGCATCGCGAGATCGCGCGCAACAATGGTGCGCGCATCATTGCCGATCCATCCGTGGCGCTGGATGCCATCACGCATCAGCAGTCGACCTTTATCCGAAAAGACATTGCGAAGTTCTCGCATCGCCACAGCGACGGAATGGAGCAGTTCAACGAGGTGGTGGCAGCCATCAGCAACGCGCCCGATCTGGTCGAACTCGGCAAGGACGGACGCGGCGAAGACCGTTTCACCACAAGGCAGATGATCGACACCGAACAGCGCCTGCATCGCGCGGCAGAGCGTATCGATTTGGACGAGCGTCATGCGGTGAATGACGTACATCGCGAGGCAGCACTGGCGCAGGCTGCGCAACGCGGGCTTGTCCTTACGGGCGAGCAGAGCGATGCGCTGGCGCATATCACCGACGGTCGCGGTCTTGGTGTCGTCGTCGGCTTTGCCGGAACGGGCAAGAGCGCCATGCTGGGCGTTGCGCGCCAGGCATGGGCAGCGGGGGGCTACGAGGTTCGAGGTGCCGCACTCTCCGGCATTGCCGCCGAGAATCTGGAAGGCGGATCAGGCATCCCGTCACGCACCATCGCCAGCATGGAGCATGGCTGGGGACAGGGCAGGGATCTGCTCACCGCGCGCGATGTCCTGGTGATCGATGAAGCCGGCATGGTCGGCACGCGCCAGTTGGAGCGCGTGCTCTCCCATGCGGCTGACGTTGGCGCAAAAGTCGTCCTCGTCGGCGATCCGCAGCAGCTACAGGCAATCGAAGCCGGCGCTGCATTCCGCTCTATCCACGAGCGACACGGCGGCGTCGAAATCGGCCAGGTGCGCCGGCAGCGCGAGGACTGGCAGCGCGATGCAACGCGCGATCTGGCAACCGGCAGGATCGGCGCTGCGGTCAGCGCCTACGACGCGCAAGGCATGGTGCATCAAGCTGCAACGCGCGACGAAGCGCGAGGGGAACTCGTCGAGCGCTGGGATCGCGACAGGCGGGCGCATCCAGAGGCAAGCCGGATTATCCTCACCCACACAAACGACGAGGTGCGCGCCCTCAACCAGGCCGCGCGCGATCGCATGCGCGCTGCTGGCGATCTCGGCGACGAGGTTCAGGTGAATGTGGAACGCGGTGCAAGGGCCTTCGCGAGCGGCGACCGTGTCATGTTCCTGCGCAACGAGCGCGGGCTCGGCGTCAAGAACGGTACGCTGGGCATCGTGGAGGAAGTCAGCACACAGAGTATGGCCGTGCGGACCGACGACGGCAGCTCGGTACGGTTCGACCTGAAAGACTACGCGCACATCGACCACGGCTATGCCGCAACCATTCACAAGGCGCAGGGCATGACCGTCGACCGCACCCATGTGCTCGCCACGCCGGGCATGGATGCGCATGGCAGTTACGTCGCCCTGTCGCGGCATCGGGACATCATGGACCTGCATTATGGTGGCGATGACTTTACAACCCACGAACGCCTCGTCCAGACGCTGTCACGCGACCGCGCCAAGGACATGGCGTCGGATTACGAGCAGCTCGACCCGGCGCAACACTATGCCGAGCGGCGCGGCATCACGTTCCGCGAGCGCGTGGTCGAGATCATGCGCCGGATCATTCCGGAGAAGTTGCGCGACAGGATCGGCGGGCTGGTCGACGGGTTGCACTCGCCCGGAGACGGCGAGCCCAGGCAGGACCGTGGATCTGGGCCGGGAAGGGAAAATGTTGGGGCGCGGATCGGAGATGTTGGCGCCACGCCCGAAAGGAGAACTCCCGCCACGGGAGTGTCGCGCGACACGGATATGCCGGTGGACGCGGAAGCGGCGTTGCGCAGCGCTCGCACCCAGTCGCTTGTTCGTCACGCGCGCGCTATCGACGCGATCCTCACTACTCGAAATGCGGATGGCCAGGCCAGTCCCGAGCAGATGCGCGAATTGAGGGATGCCCGTACCGCTTTCGAGAAGGTGCGGCCACATGGCTGGCGCGATGCCGAAGCGGCTTATGTGAAGAATCCCGAACTTGTCCGCGAGGCGGGGGCCGGCCGCGTCAACCGCATCGTGCTCGCTCTCCAGCTTGAAACGGAAATCCGCACCGGGATGGACATCGACCCAGGCCGCCGCGCCGACCGGTTTGTGGAACGTTGGCAAAAGCTCGATCGGACGGGACAGGAGCAATATCAGGCCGGCGACATGTCCGGCTACAAGTCAACGCGTTCGGCCATGTCCGATATGGCCAAGAGCCTCGAACGCGATCCTCAGCTTGAATCCCTATTGGCCAATCATAAGAAGGCGCTCGGCATTCGGATCGAATCCGGCCGTCGTCTCGGGGCGGAACTCGCCTTTAACTATGGCATCGGGCTCGGCCGAGGCAAAGGCATCGGAATCTGACCATCCGATTTGCCTCCGTTTCCACGCCACATCGCGGTGGGGCGGGAATGCGTCTTGCCTGACCGATGCAGCCTGTTTCGTGTGAACCATCAAATATCAGAGGCACTCAGGAGGAGACAGGCGAGCCATGCCCGAACCCGATCGCATCATCCGCAGCAGAACTGTCCTTGCCCGGACCGGCCTGTCCCGTTCAACCATGTATCGCAAGATCGCCGAAGGCACGTTCCCGGCCCAAGTCAAGATCAGCTTAAACGGTGCGGGATGGCGCGAATCCGATATCAATCGGTGGGTGGAGGATCCGGTATCTTGGAGGCCGAGGCGAGAGGGTGATTAAATCCGATTGCGAGAGCTGGTGAAATGATAGCATCTATATCATCTTGCCATGCTTTTTCTGTGGATAATGGAACCGAAGCACCGGTATGATTTTAGATTGGGTAATTTTGAGGGTATCGATCAATACCCTTACTGACGATTTCTAATTAAAATCAAATACATAGCTTACACTTCGATTCCGCCTCTGGCACCATTTCCCCCTATGTACGGCCCGGAGACATAGGTAACAGAATGTACCTAAGACATGGGTGACAACCTCGTGCCGAACGGGTTGTCGATGGTCTGCAAGGTCCTCTGTTCCAAGTCGATATACCCCAGATCATAGTGCATGAAGGAGACGAGCCAAATGCCGTCGTCGACTTCGCTGATGCCGAGCCTTTGGCGGGCGAGCACGGTGGAGATGTTTATCTTCTTCCTGTGCATGCAGATGCGGCCGCAGGCGGTGACGAGGATGTCCTTGTCATGGAAGGGATATTCCAGCTCGGGTAGACCTTGATAGGCTCTTGAAGAGCCTCTGTAGAGCTCGGCTGGCACCTTCATGCCGATGGCCTCGTGGGGCCTCTCGTCATTGAATTCGCTCATGAAAGCATCGAACCTGGCCTGCTGCTGGAGGGTGTTCATGCCCGGCGGCCGGGTCGTTTCGGCCTTGAGCGTGCGGTGCATGCGCTCATGGCGAGCGTTCTCGTGCGGGTTGCCAGGCCGGATGCGCTCGATGGCGATGCCGAGCCTCAGCCAGAACACCGACAGCCTCGATAGATTGTAGAGGCCGTTGGGGCTTGCGAAGGGAAGGCCATTGTCGCTTCTAATCGCTTCCGGCAGGCCACGTTCCTTGAACAGCCGGACGAAAGCCTCGATGACTGGAACCTCCTTTGTCGCTTCAAGGGCTTCGCAGGCCAGCAGATAGCGTGAAGCCTGGTCGGTGACGGTCAGGGGGTAACAGTAGCGGCCGTTGCCGAGCTTGAACTCGCCCTTGAAATCGGCGCACCAGAGATCGTTGGGCCGCATCGCCTGTGACAGTTGCGTGCCCGCGGCCTTGTTCGCCCGGTTCCTCTTGCGGGCCTGGCTCACAAGGCCGTGGCGGTCGAGCACGGCATGAACCGTGCTCTTGGCCGGAATGCGCACGTCGCCGGCCAGTTTCCTGATCAGCAACTCCCTGATCTTCCTGGCGCCCCAGTGCGGCTTCTCTTGCTTGTTTTCCACAATCATCCGCTCGATCTGGACCGGCAGTTGGTTGGCATAGCGCACCGGCCGCCGAGAGCGGTCCGTCAGTGCCTCAAGGCCCTCATCCTTGTAGCGATTGAAGATCTTGTAGCCCGTCTTGCGCGAGATGCCGAACTCCCGGCACACATCGCTCATGCCTTCCCCGTCCAGAAGACGGGCCACGAAGCGTAGACGTTCCTCCATCACCGAACACTCTCTCCACGGCATCAACACCTCCGGCCAAAAGCCAAAAGTGTTACCCATGTGTCCGGTACAAAACGTCACCTATGTCTCGGGTCGCTCACTAAGCCGCTGATTTTCCTGAAGCGTTATTTTCCAAGGGTTTGACCCACCTCGACTGTCACACACGCTGTGATACAGTCGAGGAATGGACGACATGCGCAAGATACCAAACACAATCATCCGAAATGGCATCTACTATGTTCACGTCCGCGTACCGAAAGACCTCATAGAGAGTTAGCCGCCCTGCTTGGGGCAAGAGTTGTCGAAGGTGACGATGGCCCAGCGGTTCTGGCGCAAGGCCAACTTGCGCATCCATCCGGTCCTCTCCCCGAACTTGGCGCGGCACCAGGCGCCGTCGGTCGCCGTCATGCACAGTTCGGTCGTGACGCAGGTTTGCGACGGAACCACGCCGACCACCTCGGCGTCGTCGCGCGCCTCGGCGCGGACGTTCAGGTTAACCAGGACCTGGACGCTGGCGCCTTCCGGCGCGGGAGGCGCGGCCTGTGCCGCATCCGCGCACTTGCCGGTGAAGCCCGAATAGAAGCAGCCCCCGGCCCGCTTGGCAGTCTTGAGCATGGCCGCCGTTCCGGCAACACCGACCTTCTCGAAGATCAGCGGAGCGCCCGATACGCTGGTGCCGCTGATCCGCCGCTGGTTGCCGCCAAGACGGGCGATCACCGCTCCGGCCGCATCGAACAGGGCCATCTGACCCTCGCTCACGCCCCAGGAACTGACCAGAGCGGCATCGCCGCGGCAGCCCAGCCCCTTAATGGCGAAGCGGCCGTTCGCATCGGCTGTCGACCCCAGCGCCATGTGGCAAGTTGAGGGAAGGTTGGAATAGCGCGCATCAACGAGCTGCCAGGTGCCGCTGAATGCCTGAACGAACTGGTCCACGGACTGCGCCCGTACCACCGTGGCCGGGAACGACATGCCCGCCACGGCCAGAACGACGGTCAAAAATCTCGCAACCTTCATGATGCCCTCTCCGCTGCGCGAAAGTCGAAAATTAGGGAGCTAGCGACTTCCTCAGGGCTCGCCCGCCGAAACCTCGGCCTGGCCGACGACCCTGCCGTCCTGCCGGAGAACAACCCTGATGGAGATGTGGTCGCCCTTGGCGAGAGACAGCGCAGTCCTGGCTATGTCCTGGGATTGGCCGGCGGAGAGCCTCAGTGTGCGGTTCTGGCGCGTGGTCATCGTGCCCGAGCCGCCCGTCCGGTCGATCTCAACCGAGCCCTCGATCTCCACAACGCCAAGGCCGACGGCCGATGCAGTGATCTGGACCCCGGCGCCCGTGGGCACGATGGCGATGGAGGGGACCGCGACGGCGCCTCCGTGCTGCGCCACCGCGCCGCCTGCACCGCAGGCGGCGGCAAGACCCACGACGAGTGCAGCCGCGCCGCGCATCGCTAGAAACCGGTCTGGGTGATCGAAACTGTTCCCGGCGCCGTCGAGAACACCTGCATGCCTGTCACGCCTACCGGGCTAAGATTGTTGCCGTTCTGCGTGATGGTCACGGCGGTGTTGGCCGCCACGGACGTGGAGAAGGTGTTGCCGTTGCCGTTCTGAACTATCTCGCCGCTGCCACCAGAACCCACGGTGAGTGAGTTGGCATTGCCGCTGCCGTTCTGCACGATCAGACCGGTTGCGCCACCGCCTACGGTCAGCGATGCATCGTTGCCATCGCCGAGCTGCAGGACGGCGCCAAGGGAATCGGCTCCAAATGCGCTCAACTGAGCCGAATTGCCCAACGTCCCGCCAGCCGAATTGTCCTGGAGAAGAAACAACTGACCACCATCGCCTTCGATGGTCAGCGTTGCGGTGTTGCCCTGGCCTGTCTGAAGCGCGGACGGCGCAGTCGCCTGGTCCATCCGGTACAGGTCGCCGACAGCAAGCGTGCCGCCGAGCGCGTTATCGATCATCTGCTGCGTCGGGCCGGCGACAAGCGAACCGGTGGCGCGCGACTGGTCTGACGACAGGACGTTTCCCTCGAGCGCGCCAGGAGGGCTGGTCTGGATGATCTTCAGGACGTTATTGTCGCCAGCAAAGGCCGGAGAGGAACATAAGACGAGAGCGCTCGCCAGAACAGCCGTAGATTTGCGCATGATGCGAACAAGCTCCCTGTGTTGCGTCACCAGGATGTCTGCGAGACGCTGACCGTATTGCCGTTTCCGGACTGTGAAAATCCCACGACGTTATTTCTTCCGGATTGGGTGACGGCTGCCTGATTTGCCATGCCCGAGATCGAGGCTGTAAGCCGGTCGCCGCTGCCCTCCTGCGCGAAAGCGAAGAGATTGTAGCTGCCGGTTACGCTGGCGATGATGTGGTCGTCGAATCCGCTCTGTGTGATCGAACCGGGCGTGAGGCCAGCCGAGAGGATCGCTCCGATGAAGGACGGGCCAAGCGGGCCGCCGTTGAAATCGCTCTCGATGTTGACGTCGATCACGTTCGCCGCGCCGAGACCGTGGTGGGCCTGAAGAACGGACACCGCATTGAGGCTGCCGCTCACGCCGAGCATGAGCGAATTGGACAACCCGTGCTGGGCCAGGATAACCAGTTCGTTGCCGGCCTGGGCAGGCGCCGACGCCAAGACGACGCCCGCAACAAAGACAGAATGCAGATTCATTGTTACAGTCCCCTCGTAATGTGGGGAGATCATCGCAAGTGCTGCCTAATATTCGGGCCTCGGGATCGATCAAAGTTGAAGCAACGTCGCTTTCTCCGGTCCGACCGAAGACAAGGTCATTGCTGGAGCACGACGGCGCTCTGCCAGAACCAGCCTGAGGCGCCACGCCACCGAACTGGTTGCTGTCGCCGTGCACCGACGCCAGGAGGGTAAGCGCCACACCGCCCTTTGCGTTGGAGAACGGATTGAGAGGGCCCATGAGCATCGTCAACGCACCGGCGCTATCGAGGCCACATAGTCACGTTGCCGGGCCGCCTTCGGAGTCGCGGCAGGGTTTGGCGCCGTCGCCGCGCCGGCGACCGCAGGCGAAGCCTCGGGAACGGCCACGCCCGGCTCAAGCGAGCCGACGGTTTCGTCCGGCGCTGCGGGAGGCGGAGCCGCGGGGACGGGCGCGCCCGGCGGCGGAGCCGCCAGAGCCGGAGTCGTGCGTCGCGGCGCAGCCGCCGCGCGCGGCCATGCGGCTGTCGTCTCGACGACGTCCGCGGCGTTGCGTGTCTTGGGCGGCGGCACGATTTCAGCGGCCGCGGTCAGCTTGGTGCCATACTTCTCGTTGCGGTAGTCGGCTATCAGCTCGCGTCCTGCATCCCGGTCCTCGAACGACCAGACACCGAGTTCGGCGCCCTCGATGATCATACCCATCACCGCCTTCTCGATGGCCTGCTGCACGGCGATCTGCTTGGGCTCGTTCTGGGTGACGCCCGCCTCAGCCTCGAGGATCTTGTCCAGGGCGACATAGCGGAATGCACCGCCCTGCAGCGCGTAGGAGGCGATCATCTTGTGGACCGCCACGCTGGACAGCACCTCGCCCGTGTTCGTCGAAACGGCCCGCAAAGTGACGGTCACAGTGTCCTGCTGCCACTTCACATCGCCGCCGATGCCCAGGTAGCGCGCGCCGATGCCGCCCGTCATGGTGTTGGTGTCGTAACCGGTGATTCCGCCCTGGAGGATGATGCCCGCGTGATCGAGCGGCGGCAGGACCCGCGCGTCGATACGCTGCTCGTTGCGGTAGAGCCGCCGCATCTCGGTGACGATCTGCCGTTCCTTGAGCAGGTCGTCAAGGCGGGCACGGTCGAGCACAGTGAACCAGCGCTTCTCGCCAGCATCCTGCAAGGCCTTGATCAGCATGGGCGCACCGCCCTGGGTGACAGCCCGCGACAGGGTCTGGACGTTCTCGCGTTCCTTGTACTGGCCGGTGAGATCGGGGAAATCGTAGACGGCGACGGTAATTCGCTTCGAAGGGGCCGGGATGGTGCGCAGGCTGTGGCTCTGCTTCGTCACAGGCGTATAAACAGGCTGCAGAACGCCTTCGGTCGGCACCGCCTGGCATCCGCCAAGCACTGACACGAGTGCGCCTACGACGGCGACCCTTGCGATCTTTGTCCCAAAGCGCCGGCTTTTCGGCATGTCGGCCTCCCGTGAGGCCGCTGCCCGCACTCGCACTGATCCATCCCGCATCGAAATCAATTGAGCCCCGGGCTGAGCGACGTGCTCGACGTCAGGTCGCCGCTCAGGGCGCCGGTGTTCAATCCGCCGGACAGAGCGTTGCCCGACTCCAGGCCACCAGCGCCCTGCATGAGGGAATTCACGGTGTTGTTTGTCGCGACCAGCAGGGGCACCACGATCTCGGTGACGCCGGTCGGGTCAGTGATGATCAGCCGGATCGAATCGACGGTCCGCTCGAAGGTGACGGTCGTCTCACCGAAACGGACCGTACCCGAGTCCTGGGGATTGTCACCGAAGATCGCCTCGGTAACCTGACTCGCGAGCCCCGAAAGCAGGCGGCTCTGGAGCTGGCGGATAAAGAGGTCCGCGTCGGTGGAGCCCGGATCGCTCGGATCCGTCGAATCCGTGCCCGGGCCTGGCGTGCGGGCCGTGGCCGTACGCTGGGCGTTGGCGAGGCCGAGCAGGTGAGACGAATTCAGCGGGCTGCCGCCGAAGGAGGGGTTGACCGGAGTGTAGACCATATCCTGAGCGACCGAACCGCCCGCGGCAGCCAGAACAACGCCAGCGGTCAGAAGCGCCGCACAAGCAGTCTTCATCATCTCATCTCCCCCAACACCTTGCGAATGAAAACCGCCATAACGGCGTTTCTTGCAAACACTTCCAGGCACCGTTTCCGCCACCCTGCCGCTTTCCCCCACGTACATGACAGGATCGCTATTACGCCTGCGCCCGGCCTCACTGCGCTTTTACGGGACGTGCTGGCGGGGCGGCCTGGCAACCCTACTGCGAGACGCCGATGCTGTTTGAGCTGCCGATCTGGCTGAACGATGCATAGTTGCTGTTCCCCGCCTGGACGATCGCGACCTCGTTGCCGGTTCCCATGACCGACCCGTCGATCGTGTTGCCGCCGCCGATCTGGGCGAAGGCGAACTCGTTCAGATTGCCGACGACGTCATAGGTCAGGCTGTTGCCCGACAGCGCCGAGGACGAGTCCTGAAGCGCCCTGCCCGCCACGAGTTGACCGCCAGACGTGCTGACCAGCAATCCCGCGGCGCCGGTCAGGCTGCCACTGCCGTTCGAGTCCCCCTGGAAGGTCATGCTGACCGTATTGAAGCTGCCGTTCTGGTCGATCGCTACATCGTTCTGGTCGCCGAAGATGTCGACAGAGCCGGTATTCACGTCTCCTGTCTGACTCAGCGTGACCTCGTTGGCATTGCCGTTCGCCAGCGCCACCGCGTCGTTGAAGGTGCCGTCCTGATCGACGTCGAACTGGTTGCCGTCCCCGTAGATCTCGATGAGCGCGCTGTTGATGGCGCCGTCCTGGGCGAGCGTTGCGCCGTTGAGGTTTCCGGTGACGACCATCCCGCCCGTATTGCTGCCCTCCTGGTCGACCGCCACGTCGTTCTGGTCGCCCTGGATGTCGACTGTCGCTTCGTTGGAGCCGGCCGCGCCGAGTTGATCGACGACAAGGTTGTTGCTGTTTCCATCGACGCGGATCCCGGCTTCATTACCGAAGGAGGAGATGGCTTCCTGGTCGAGCGAAACGACGTTGAGGTTTCCGGTGACGAACACCTCGCCCGTATTGCTGCCGTCCTGGTCCACCGCCACGGCGTTCTCGTCGCCGAGAATGTCGACGGTCCCGTAGTTGCTGCCGATCACGCCCAGCTGGTCGAGCGAAATCGTGTTGGCGTTCCCGTCGACGTCGATCTCGCCGACATTGCCGAACGAAGCGAGGCTGTCCTGGTTCAGGACCACCGCATTGTCGTCGCTGCTGCCGGCGGTCCGGGATCCGATCAGGACCTCGCCGAGATTGGCGATTCCGATCTGGCTCAGTGTAAGTTCGTTGGAGTTGCCGTTCGCAAACGCCAGCGCCTCGTTTGCCTCGCCAATCTGGGCAATGCCGAACTGGTTGCTGTCTCCGCGGATCTCGAGTTCGGCGCTGTTGACGTCGCCTTCCTGCGATACCGCGACCTGATTGGCACTTCCGTCCACAGTGCCGACGATCCGGTTACCCAGCCCGTCCTGGACGAAGCCGAACAGGTTGCCGTCGCCGGTCGCGACATAGCTCAGGTCGTTGCCTTCCCCGGTCTGGCGAATGCGCGACTGGGAGATCCCCACGCCCAGCGCCACCCCGGTGAAGACGCCGGACGTCACCCCGTTGCCGGCACCCGAGAAGGTCAGCCTCGCGGTGTTGTCCAGGGCGCCGGTGTTGGTCTGGCTCAGCTCGCGAATCTGGTTGCCATTGCCGCCGCCCTGGGTCACCGACCCGACGTTCGTGCCGCCGCTCGAGGCGCTGTTGATCTGCGTCGCCGTGTAGACGAGCTGGGAATTGCCAGTCTGGTTGACGGTCAGCTGGTTGCCGAAGCCGGTCTGGTGCGCGCCACTGCCGTCATTGCGCGGGCCGCTGCTGGTGTTGCCCACGCGCGAAGACTGGCCGGTCTGGGTGATGGTGACGTCGTTGGAACCGTCCGCGGCGCCGCCGGTGAAGGTCTGCCGCAAGTTGGAGACGCGTGCCGACCAGCCGCCGTTCTGGGTGATCGTTGCGTTGTTGGAAGAGGTCGTCGCAGACGTGCCGCCATTCTGCTGCACCTCGAAGACGGCCTGGTTGGCACCCGTCTGATCGATTCGCAGATAGTTGGAGTTTCCGATCTGGTCGATGCCAAGACCCGCCTGGTCGCCCGGCGCTCCTGCCCGGTTGATCTGGTTGCGCGGCGGGCTGTTCACGTTCGAGTCATGCGTCTGGTTGATGATCAGCTCGTTGTCGGTGCCGTCCTGCCGGATTCGCTGCGTCGTATGTCCGGCTCTGTTGCCGACGGCTGAACCGTTCGACTGGCCCTGGACGATGGAGGCCGAGTTACCGTCGCCGACCTGGTCGATATAGGCCTCGTTCTCGCCTGCGAGTGCCGCCCCCATGAGAAGTCCGACCGCCGTGGTGGTCGCAAGTGTCAGCTTGAATGTCATCGTGTAACCCCTGTCACGCGGTTGAATGTTGCTCGAAGACGTCGGCCGGGCGGCTTCCCGCCCGGCCGATAGTGCTTACTGCGAGACTGAGAGGCTGTTCGAGCCGCCACCGTTCTGGGTGAACGACGTCACGTTGTTCGACCCGTTCTGCAACACGGCGACCTGGTTTCCATTGGATGCGCCGGCGTTGCCGACGAGGCCGGTGATGGAGTTGCCGCCACCGATCTGAGCAAAGGCGAACTGGTTCAGATTGCCGATGGCCTCATAGGTCAGGCTGTTCCCCGTCAGGGCCGAGGACGAGTCCTGAAGAGCTCTGCCCGCCACGAGGAGGCCGCCCGAACTGCCGGCCAGAGCTCCCGCAACGCCAGTCAAGCCGTTGGCGCCGTTCGTGTCACCCTGGAAGGTGATGAGGGCCGTGTTGAAGCTGCCAATCTGGCTGATCAGCGCTTCGTTGCCATTGCCGGTCGCCAGAGCCAGTGCATCGTTCAACGTGCCGGACTGGACCACGGCCAGCTCGTTGCTGTCTCCGAGGATCTCGATCTGCCCGTTGTTGAAGTCGGCGGTCTGGTCGAGCGATGCGGTGTTGAGGTTTCCGACCACCGACACCAAGCCCTCGTTCCTGCCGACCTGGTCGACCGTCACCTGGTTCGTGTCGCCGAAGACATCGACGAGCACGTTGTTGCCGTAATCGAGACTGGTCACGCCGAGCTGGTCGACGGAAATCGTGTTGGTGTTTCCATCGACGAGAATCTCGGCTTGATTGCCGAGCGAGGCGCCGCTGTCCTGGTTCAGAGCCATGACATTGTCGTCGCTGCCCCCGTTCCGGTCGCCGATCAGGATCTGGCCGATATTGGTGCCTCCTGTCTGGCTCATCGTGACGTCGTTGGCGTTGCCGGTCGCCCGCGCCGTCGCCTCGTTGTAATCGCCGGACTGGTCACCGTCGAACTCGTTGTCGTGCCCGATGATCTCGAGCAGCGCGCTGTTGACGGCTCCGTCCTGGTCCAGCGTTGCGTCGTTGGCGTTTCCTACGACGTACACGTCGCCCTGATTGCTGCCGTTCTGGTCGACAGCCACGTCGTTGTCGTCGCCCTGGATGTCGACGCCCGCATCATTGTAGCCGGTCGCGCCGAGCTGATCGACCGACACCGTGTTGCCGTTTCCGTCGACCAGGATCTCGGCTTCATTGCCGAACGAGGAGCCGGTGTCCTGGTTCAGGACCACCAGGTTCTCGTCGCTGGCGCCGTCCCGGTCTCCGATCGCGATCCGACCGATATTCGCGTCGCCCGTCTGGCCCACCGCGAACTCGTTGGCGTTGCCGGTCGCCCGAGCCACCGCGTCGTTCCCCGAGCCGGACTGGTCGATGCCGAACTGGTTGCCGTCACCAAGAATGTCGAGCAGCAGGCTGTTGCCGTTGCCTTCCTGCTTGATCAGGCCCTGCGTCACCGAGGACGAGGTGGTGACGAAGGTGCCGAAGCCGGTCGTGCCGTTCGAGTTGCCGACCTGCGACGCGTCCGCGGTGTTGCCATCGCCGACCTGCGATCCGTCGATCGCGTTGCCGTCGCCATCCTGGCTCATGGCCGTCGCATTGCCCTGACCGTCTTGGACCGAGGCGCCGATGCGGTTGCCTGCCCCGGTCTGGCTCAGGTTGGCGTCGTTGCCGCCGCCGGTCTGCGTGACTCCGCCGCTGACGGAGTCAGCGTTGCCGGTGCCGATGATGTTGCCGCCGGCGCCTTCGCTGGTCTGGGTGATCGCCACAGTGTTGGCAGCACCCGAGACATGCGTCTGTGCGATGCCGGTGACGGTGGAGAGCCCATCCACAGGCTCGCCCGAAGCGGTCTGCTGGGTGACGGTCGCGCTGTTGAGCCTCCCCGAGCCGCTTGCGCTGCTCTGGTTGATCTGGTTGACGCGGTTGCCGTCGGAAAGCTGGTCGATGACCAGCACATTGCCGTCGCCTGTCTGGTCGAGGCCGGTGCCGCGGGTACCCACCTGGTTGCGGTTGCCGGCCTGCCCGACATCGAGGTTGTTACCCGAGCCGTTCTGGCTGGCCGCGTCCGTCGCGGTGCCGACTTCGTTCTCGTCGCCGGGACCCTGGACCACCATGCCAGTGTTGCCGCTGCCCGTCTGCGAGACGTTAGCGAAGTTGTCGTCGGCCCAGGCCGGCGCAGACACCAGCGCCATCGCCGTCGCGGCCAGAAGTGTCGAAGCGAAACGTTTGGATGAGAGTAGTGCCGTCTTCTTCATTTTGATTGTCCCCAACTAGAGGTGAGAGATATCGATGCCGGTCGCGCCGGATGCCGGAAGCCGGATTGGAGCGCGGGGGCATCGTCAATTTGTTGAACCTTGGCGTCTGCGACGTGTCGTAAGCCGCGCACACTGCTTGCGGCTTCAAACTGACTCGGACGCACGATGCTTCTGCAAATGGACGCCGGAGCAGGCGAACCTGGCTCCGGCGCCATAAGACCTCTATGGCTTGGCAACTGCCGCCATAGCGGCGCGCGCCTGCTCGACCAGATCGACGCCGATCTTTTCGCTGTACTCTTTCACGACAGGCGCAACGCGTTCGGTCATGGCTGCGAGCGCTTCAGGCGTGGGTTGGGAAATCTCGAAGCCCTTCGCCGCGAGCTCCGCCTCCAATTTCCCTGCCTCCTTGCGAGAAAGATCCCGTTGGAAGGCTGCCGATTCCTTCGCAGCTTCCATGACGGCTGCCTTGTCCTCCTCGGAGAGGCTTCCAAACCATTTCTGGCTCGCGAGAAGAACAAACGGCGTATAGACATGGCCCGTCTTGGTCAGATACTTCTGCACCTCATAGAACCTTGCGGTGTAGATAAGAGCGTACGGCGTCTCCTGGGCATCGACGGCGCCATTTTCGAGCGCGCTGTACAGCTCAGGCCAAGGAAGCGGCGTCGGATTGGTTCCCAAAGCCGTCCAGGTCGCAATGAACAACGGGTTGGGTATGACGCGGATGTTGATCCCTGCCATATCGTCCACCGTTTTGACGGGACGAACCTTGTTGGTCATGTGGCGGAAGCCGTTGTCCCACCACGCCAGACCGACGATGCCGGTCTTTTCCTTCAGCTGTGCAAACAGCTGCTCGCCGACCGCGCCGTCCATGACGGCATCGACCGCGGCGAAGTCCTTGTAGAAAAACGGAAGATCGTAGATCATGAATTGCGGAACGACGCCGACCAGGTTGGGCGTGGGGCCAACCATGATATCGATGAAGCCGGCCTGAACCGACGCCTGCATCTCGGGCTCGCTGCCGAGCACGCCATTTCCGAACGTGTCGATCTTGATGCGCCCGCCCGTCTTCTCTTCCACCAGCTTCGCAAAATAGCGCGAAGCCTGTCCGACCGGATGGTCTTCCGTAGGCACGTAGCCCAGGCGCGGGTTCTGAGCCATGGCCGGAGCGGCGGCCAAGAGCCCTCCCAGCAGCGCCGCAGTCAGAAACAATACTTTCTTCATAGTTCAACCTCCCAAGAATTGGTTCAAAGGAACCAGAATGCAGGAACTGCAACCACTAAGGAACAGGACCGGCGGTACGAGAATGGCCTATTCGGCCAAGACTAACGATATGGCGTCCCTGGCTGCTGAAGCGGACGGTACGCCGCTTCTGCTACGGCGCCGACGAGCCTCCGACGGGCGGTGTGATCAATTCTACGGCCACGATGAACGCGCCCCCGCGAATACACCCCGGCCGATGCTCCCCCGCGCCAAAGTCAGGTCAGACCAACGGCCCGCCCTCACGATGAGGACGGGCCACCGGCAACATCAATCAAGCCATCCCTTGCCCGAGATCGGGGGCATCGGTGGGTTGGGCTGGCTGGCAGTCGGCGGCCAGTTATGCGTACCGGTCGGGAAGGGATTGATGGCAATCCGCGTGTCACTCCCCGGACAATAGTTCGCCGCCGAGTGCCACCGGCCGGCCGGGACATAGACAATGTCGCCGGCCTCCGAGACGAAGCCCGGCAGGCCTTCGAGGTTGTATTGGATCTGACCTTCCATGATGAACCAGAATTCACCATAGTTGATGTGCCTGTGTCCGAGCGCCGTGGGGGACTGCATATTGCAGTTGAACGCCTGGCCGCGGATGGCGTTAACGAACAAGCCAGGGGCGGTTACGAACGCGCCGCCCGAGGGCGAAGCAAGGAAATCCCTGAAAGTAGAATTGCCCGTCCCAAGGGCTTCTGCACCCGGATCCTGTCGCGTCAACGCCCAGGTCATCCCCGGCTGCGGCTTAGGCAAGGTTGCCGCCGCCTGCGGGTAAGTGATCTTGGCGTCCGCGGTGAAGACCTCGAAGTGCAAGGACGGCACCGCGCCGACGTTCTTCATCTGGAACTGCGTACGCGCGGGAACCTGGACCATAAAGCCTTTGGTGGCCGTAAACGGCGCCTCGCTCCCGATCGTGAACTCGACCGAACCTTCCCAGACAATGAAGGCCGCGCGGGTATCCGATATGAACATGGCCGGCGACTGATCACCGACCGCCAACTGAACCCATGAAGCCCGCAGGTGCGCGTCGCTGACGATCTCCTGGTGCCAAGTCTTGGACTGATTGGCGGGAGAAATCTTGGCGCGCACGTCGGCTATCGTCGTGTGTGGCTTGTTCGGGGCCTTGTATGGTGCCAGCGCCACCGGCTTTGGCGTCCAGGTGAACACCGTCTGTGCGAGCGCCGCGGTGGACGATACCGCCCCGATCGCCAGCGCGGCCACCACGGCCAATCCGCCTTTCCATAGGTTCATGAGAGTCACTCCTCCGTTTTCTGCTTGACCGATGGTGACACCGCGAATCTGACCGAAACCCCAAGCATCGACCGATCAGAAAAATCCACAATGTGGACGCGATGTCCAACAATGCATATTGGGCAGACTATTAATGGGTTGTCAACGCCTCACCGCGGCGCTTCAGGGCCTGTCGATCGGATGCTTGCCTGTTGGGTTAACGTGCATGGATCATAACGTCCGCTGACAGTGCAGGAGGCCTCGGCGGCTGATCGGAGGCTGTCTAGGGTACGGGTGTGATCGCCGCTCCACTCTGGAACCAGGCGATCACGTTCTGGGCCACGAGGTCCGCCATTGCGGTGCGCGTACTGACCGACGCGGACCCGATATGCGGCAGGATCGTCAGGTTATCGAGCGCCAGCAGGTCTTCGGAGACATTGGGTTCATCCGCGAGCACGTCGAGGCCGGCCGCCGCAATGGCTCCTGTGCGCAGGGCGCCGATCAGTGCATCCTCGTCCACGACGGTTCCGCGGCCTACATTGATGAACACGCCCTCGGGCCCGAGGGCGGACAGCACCTCGGCATTCACGCTGTTTGCGGTCGACGGGTCGCCCGGCACGATGGAGATGAGCACATCGACGGCACTGGCAAGTTCCAGCAGTGAAGGAAAGTAATCATACGCGACCCCCTCCGCCGGGCGCCGGCTGTGATAGGCAACAGGAAGCCCAAACGCTTCAACTCGTCGGGCGATGCAGCGACCGATCCGCCCCATTCCGTAGATGCCGACCCTGCGGTTCCGCAGTGTCAGACGGCTAAGCGGGTAGTCCGATGCTTTCCAGTGGCCCCCGCGAACGAAGGCTGCCGCCCTGGGTATCTCACGCACGACGCTGATAAGGAGCCCCAACGTGAGATCGGCGACCTCCTCGTTCAGGACATCAGGGGTGTTCGTGACGACGATATTCTTGCTTCGTGCGTAGGCAGCATCCACCGCGTCGTAGCCAACGCCGTAGCTGGCGATGATCTCAAGGTTGGGAAGGGCGTCTATGAACTGCCGATCGATTCTGGCGCGACAGGCCACGCCACGAATTGACGCCCGCACCTCCGGGGACAAACGGGCGTGAATGTCACAGTCAGGGGTTTCGACCAGGCTGAAATGCGTTCCGAGCATGCAGCGGGCATGCTCGTGCATCCAGCCTGGTATCAACACGGTGGCGGCGGGTTTCGACAAAGGCTTTCCTTCCGGTTCGGGGTGTCACTGCCGGCACGAATGGCCGCAGGTGAATCAGGGTTTTCGCACGGGAGGCCTTTGGATTGCGCAATGCGCCGATAGTGAGCCGCGGACTTGATTTTGGCTTCGAGTTCGCGGCGGCTGGCCAGTTTCTCCAGCGCAATCGGCATGTCAGCGGTTCCTGTACCACGTCCTCCAAGGTCGCCATCGATGTGACCATAATGTGGTCAACCTGCCCAAAACTTTGATAGGGGCCCGCGACCTCTTTGTCAAGGCGGCGGGAACGCCGCAACCAAAAGGGGGAGCTTGACAAGTGTGCAGTTCCACCCAATGCTTGGGCATATTGTCCATATTATGGACGAAGCGATTCCAAAAAGGTCGCGCGTTCGCATTCACCGGCTGCACGAATGTGCCGAATGCCAGGCGGTGGCTGCAGCGATGCATGTGCGGAATGTCAAGGAGAGTGGCAGCGTGAACAACATAAACTACCTTACAAATATCAATTTCGGGCTTGGAGCGGCCGAGTCACTGGCAGAAATTTTGGGCGAACTCGGCGTGTCCCGCCCTTTGGTGATCAGCGATCACGGCATCAAATCCGCTGGTTTGCTTGAGCGTCCGGTATTCGAGTTCCTGAGAACAGCGCCGATCTTCCTGGACGTTCCCTCCAACCCGACTGAGAGCGCAGTTGCTGCCGGTCTCGCGCTATACAGGCGAGGCGGCTGCGATGGGGTAGTGGCGATTGGCGGAGGCTCTCCGATCGACCTGGCAAAGGGCGTGGCGCTGCTTGCCACGCACGATGGTGAACTTGAGCGTTATGCAGCGATCCTGGGCGGGCTGGCACGCATCACCGGCGCGGTAGCGCCGCTTGTGGCCATCCCGACAACGGCGGGTACGGGGTCCGAAGTTGGACGCGCGGCACTGATCACACTGGATGACGGCCGGAAGCTCGGATTTATCAGCCCGCACCTCATCCCGCGCAGGGCGATCTGTGACCCGGGGTTGACGATGGGGCTCCCCCCGGCTCTGACGGCCTCGACAGGGCTCGACGCACTGTCGCATTGTATCGAGACGTACCTTTCCCCCCGCTATAATCCGCCTGCCGAGGCAATTGCCACCGACGGCTTCCAACGGATCTGGAAGGCTTTGCCTGTCGCTTACGCAGACGGCGCGAACGCGGAGGCGCGGACCGAACTCATGATGGGTGCCCTCGAAGGGGGCATGACGTTTCAGAAGGGGCTTGGCGCCGTCCATGCGCTTAGCCATGCATTGGGCGGTCTCAAGGAGGCTAAGCTCCATCATGGGACGCTCAACGCCATCCTGATGCCGACCGTCCTTCGGTGGAACGTGGAAGTTGAAGCCGTGGCTCAGAAGGTCGACTACCTCGAGCGCCTGGCGGGACTTGAACATACAACGCTCGCAGATGCACTGGACGCGTTGAACCGTAGTCTTGGCATTACGCCCAGATTGTCCGAACTGGGGGTTCCCCGGCACGTCATCGATTGGGTGTGTGAGCGAGCCATTGCAGACCACAGCCATCCCACAAATCCACGTTCGCTGACCAAGGAAGACTACGCCGCGATCCTTGAGACCGTTTTCTAGGCTGCGAATGCCCTCAAAGGAGGAGCGAGGAGGTAATTCCGTGAGACCGATCGTGATCGTAACGGGCGCAAGCCACGGCATCGGTGCCGCAACGGCGCGGCTGTTCGCCGTTGAAGGCTACGATGTTTGCATAAACTATCTTTCGGATGCTGCCGCTGCATCCGAAGTCGTTGAGCACTGCAACGCCGCAGGCGCCCGCGCCATCGCGGTACAGGGAGACGTGGGCAAGAGGGAGGACATCGAGGCCCTGTTCAGTGCCTGCGACGATGCACTGGGGCGAGTGACCTGCCTGGTCAATAATGCCGGGATCATTGGGAAAGCCTGCAGAATCGATGAGTTGCAGCCCGCGGTGCTGGAAAACACCTTCAGGACCAACGTCTTCGCCGTCATGTACTGTATACAGGAGGCCGCGAAACGCATGTCCAACCGCAAGGGCGGCAGAGGCGGGACGATTATCAACATGTCTTCGCTCGCCGCCTTCCTCGGCAGCCCGAACGAATATGTGCATTATGCCGCAAGCAAGGGTGCAGTGGAATCCATCTCCATCGGCGCGGGGAAAGAACTGGCGCCGGAGGGCATCCGTGTGAATGCCATACGTGTTGGGACCACCAACACGCGGATACACACACAAGGCGGAAACCCCGAGCGACCAGCGAGGATTGCGGCGGCAACCCCCATGGGGCGCATCGCGGAGCCTGAAGACATCGCGCGCGCGGCCCTGATGCTTGCGTCTCCTGGCGCGGGGTTCATGACAGGCACCCTGATCACGGTGTCCGGGGGGCTCTGATGCTCCGCGGTCGGGATATTCCGCTGGGAGTGCCAGGCTGGCCTGGCACTCCTGCTGAGACCGGTCGCGCCCCATCCACGGGCATTCATTCCAGCTCAATTGCCGCGCGACGCCAGTCAAGCACTCTGTAAGGTGCCTCGTCCGCGTTCGATACAAGTATCAATGCCTCGAAAGATTCGCTGTAGCCGGACCGCAGGGTCGTCCTGAGATCGACGCGCCAGCTCGGTGCCGGTTTCAGCGTGTTGAAGGTCACCCCCGCCAGCGACTGATCGAGTTGCTCGCGCGACAGACGGCCGGCGTGGAAATCCTTGATCGCCTTTCGCACCGACGGCGGCAGGCCAGGAATGTCGCCCAGCAGTCCATCATCGAGCGCTTCCAGGCGAACGCCGGCCAATCCGGAGGAGACGGTGACATAGGGTTCGATGGCGATGGCCATGTCGGGCGTTATTCCCGGGAAGGCGGCCAATTCGGAGACCGTCTGAAACAGCTTTGTGTCGTTTCCAGCCTGCTGCGGAGCGGAACCGGCCGGCTGTCCGTTCGGCGGAGTCGGCCGGGCGCGGTGGTCGATGATCTTTGTCGCCAGATCCTCCGCGGTTCCGGGAGCGGCGCCGGCGGCTCGCAACGCGCCAACGATCAGCGGCCGCTCGGCGGTGTTGAGATCGATCCGCAACGCTTCATTTCTCGCAGAGATGGAAGCGACCCCGGCCGGCAGGGTGATCGTGGACAATATCTGATCGCTCAGCGTGACTACACCGTCGGGCGGGCCGGCGCGGATCTCGGCCGCGGCCTGCGACAGCCCGGCTTCAGCCAGAATGCGCGCCGACGCCTTGTCCTCCGTGACGCGCACACTGGCCACGACCCCGGTCATCTGCACGCGAAGTATGACGGCAAGGAATCCCAGAAAAATCATGATCCACAGGACGCTGACGAGGATTGCACCCCGCCGGCTCGTTGCCGAGCTCATGCCCACTGCCGCAAGGCCCATTTCGGCCCCATGCTTCGCCACCAAAGGTGACGCCACGATCCCGTCGAAATCAAGACTTCGCTCCCCGGCTCAAGCAATGTGGTCACCATGCGGCGGGCAGCCACGCCCAGATGATGACCAGTGCCGGCGCGAGGAACGTTCCGAACGGAACGCGCGCCGCGGCACGGAGCGGGCGGCGCAAGCGAACCGCGCGGATGACGCTGAAGATGAAAGCCGCGACCGAAGCAAGCAGGATCTGGGCGCCGACGCCGGCCAGCCCGGCCAAGACGGTGGATACACCGATCAGCTTGATGTCGCCGAAGCCTATGCCGTCGCGGCCGCGCAGCCTCCCATACGTAACGTCGAACAGACACAGCAGGAGCATCAGGGCGCCCCCCGGCCCGATGCGCCAGGCCAGCGCGGCGAAATCGTTCGCCTCGAACCACCAGTCGGCGAGCGCGACGACCAAGATGCCGGCCGTGTAGCGGTCAGGAATGAGCAAAGACGCAAGATCATGGACCGCGATTGCCGCGGCCAGAAGGCATAGCGCAAGCGCCGAAGCGACGACGAATGCGGGGCTTCCCATGACAGCCGGCACGGTAGCGGCGGCGAGCGCGACTGCGACGGCGGCGGTAGACCGACGCCGCGCCCTCAGAATCTTCATTCGATCATCGTCTTGGCCGGCCGCCGAAGCGGCACGTTTCTGGATGGCTCGTTCATCAGCCGCAATTGCGACCGCATCTCCTCCGCCACATGTTGCGCATCCATGCCGTCCTTCATGACCTGAGGCCGGATCAGGATGATCAGCTCCGTCCGCGTCGCGGAGTTCTGGTTGCTCCGGAAGGCGTCGCCGATGACGGGCAGATCGCCAAGCACCGGCACACCGTCGCGGCCGCGCTGCTGGCGTTCGCTGATCAGTCCGCCGAGCATCACGGTCTGGCCGCTGGTGACCGATACGGTCGAGCTGACCTTTCGTTGCGATATGGTCGGCGTCAGGGACTGGGCCTGGCTGCGCTGGACCGAGCTGATCTCCTGTTCGATGACGAGGCTGATCGTGCCGTTCCCGGTGATCCGGGGCAGAACCTTCAGGATCACGCCGGTATCGCGGAACTCGACGTTGTTGACGACCGGCGCTTCGGGATCGGTGACGGACTGCGCGGTGCGGGTGACGATCGGTATTTCATCACCGACCTGCAGCAAGGCGGGTTTGTTGTCGAGCACCACTACCGAGGGCGAGGAAAGCACCTTGACCTCGGTAACGCCGCGCAGCGCATCGATGACAACGCGCGGCTCGGTGTCGGGGCCAAGCAGCAGGTTGAAGCCCGGAAGCGTTCGCGACAGCACGGCCTTGCTGGCTTCCTGGAACAGACCGACCGATCCGTGGTTGCCGCCCACGCCGATATCATTGGATTTCAGGAAGAACTGCACGCCATAGCGCAGCTCGTTGGTCAGGGTGACCTCGGCTATCGTCGCTTCGATAGCGACCTGCTCTTGCGGCCGGTCGAGTGCGGTGATCGCCTGTTCGATCAGCCGTTGCTGGTCGGGCCGCCCGTAGATGAGAATGGTGTTGTTTTCGGGGTTCGCGGCGATGCGCACGCCGCTTTGCGACCCACCACCGCCCGGGATAGGCTGGTCGGTTTCGCCAGCGGGGGCCGGCAGGCTATCCGCCATGCGCTGATCCGGCGTCGCAGTGGCCGCCTGCGAACCGTTTGCGCCCTGATTCTGGCCGTCAGCCTGCGAGCCGGGCGGAAACTGCGAGGCCGGGTCTTCTGAAGCCGACGATGCCGGGGCGCCGTTGAATATTTCGTTGACCATCGATGCAAGGCGCCGTGGCTCCAGGTGCTGGACCTTGTACACCCGCAAATTGGAGGCAGACGCGTCGATCCGGTCGAGCCGCTCGATCCAGCTCGCCGCGCGCTGCAACTGGTTGCGCGTCTTCGCCACCACCAGAATCGCATTGCTGCGCTCGATCGGCTCGACCCTGATCGTGTTGCGTCCGCGACCGCCCTCCCCGATGTCGAGCACGCGGGTCAGCTCGGGCATCATGGTGGCCGCGCTGGAATTGTTGACAGGGAAAATGCCGACTGACTGGTCGGCCAGCCAGTCCTGGTCGAAAGAGCGCGCTGCTTCGATCGCCGCAGTCCGCTCCGCCGCCGTCCCCTGGAAGATCAGCGCGTTGCGGCTGGGATCCTCGCGCACCATGCCGGGACGGGCGACGAAGTTTTCGAGCAGCGGCAGGATCGTGCTGGCGGAAACGTTTTTCAGGGGAAACACCGTGACGGCGTAGCCAGGCTGGATGGTGGTGCCCGGATCGAGTTGGGCGGCTCCGAACGCTTCGTTCGCAGGTATCAGCCGCAGACGGTCGCTTTCGCGCATCATGGCCACGCCGCTGCTGTGCAGCGCGGACTCGAACATGGTGAGGATTTCCGCGGCCGGCGTAGGCTTCGACGTCGTGATCGATACCTTGCCCGCGATTCTGGGGTCGAGCGAGTAGCTGATCCCCAGCACCTCGCCCAGCACCGTGCGGGCCGCGACTTTGATCTCGGCCTCCTCGAGGTTGACCTCGAACTTTTCGCCGCTCAGCCGCTCGAGCGACTTGCGCTCGCCGGCAGTCAGCTGCTGTTGGTATCCGTAGTATACTTCACCCTGCCGGTTGTTCTGCGTGCGGCCGAAGCCGAGCCTCGACAGAAAACCGCCGCCGGAAGGTTTGCGCGCACTCAAATCTGCGTTCGCGACCTTGTCCAGGGCATCCGGCCGCGCGGCAACGTCTCCAAGATAATCACCAGTGGAGGTACACGCGGCCACTACCGCCAAGAGGCAGGCCGCCGCGCCTCTGCGAACCCACACGGAACAGGCATTTGGGGCACTGCCTTGCCGACCTACGCTCACCTACACACCCAACCCAAGCCTACGCCCGGCGCCTCGGGAAAGTACCGTTCTATGACGCTTGAAAACCACAAGGCACGCTTTCTGCTTCCCGCTTGGACACCGTACACCTCGTCGACCTCGGTCAGCCCGAGGTAGGTGAAGAACTCGAACTTATGCCGCGATTCGACATGGACCTGCGCCAGCGGCTGCAACTCCTCCCGCGTCAGGGCCCCGCCGACGTCGTCGTTGAGGCCCTGCTCGCATGGGCGGCAAAGCCATCGTCGAATGTTCAGCCTAACTCCTCCACGGTTGGGATTCTCAATGGAACCAGCCCGCTGGCACGGTCACCAATGCCGGGAACAGAACCAGCAGCACGATGAGGACCATCTCGGCCAGAAGGAAAGGCCACACACCTCTCAGGGCCGACCCCATTGAAACTTTGCTGATTCCGCACACCGTGTTGAGGACAGTTCCGACAGGGGGCGTAATCATGCCGACCGCGGCGGTCATGATGAACATGACCCCAAAATAGATCGGGTCGATCCCGGCCGCCGTTACGAGCGGCATGAGGATGGGTACCAGTATGGTGATCGAAGGTGCGAAATCGAGCACCATGCCGATGACAAAGATCGCCAGAACGATCATGGCCATCAGCAGGATCGGCATATCGATGAAAGGACTGAGGAGAGTAACGAGCTGGGCGGGCAGACTGGCGATCGTCATCATGAAGCCGGTGACCACGGAGGCTGCCACCAGCAGCATGATTACTGCCGTCATTCGACCGGCGTCGAGCAGCGCGTCAAAGAGCAGCCGCGGCGTCAGCTCCCGATAAACAACCAGCCCCACGAACAGTGCATAGAAGGCTGCAACGACGCCGGCCTCCGTGGGGGTGAAGATGCCGAACCGCAGTCCGACCAGGATAATCACCGGCAGCATCAACGCCCAACCGGCGGTCAGAATGGCTTTCGGGATGTCCCTGCGCGGGAGTTTGGGCTGGACCGCCGACGTTTCCTTTCTGGAGACGATCCACCAAGTCACCACTAGGCTCAGCCCCATCAGGATCCCTGGCACGATTCCGGCGAGGAATAAGCCGACGATGGAAATGTTTGCGGTGACGCCCAGGATGATGAATCCGACAGAGGGCGGGATCACGGGGGCAATGATGCCCGTCGCCGCCATCAAGCCCGAGGCGCGACTCATGCTGTAGCCCGCATCGCGCATAAGAGGGATCAGCATGACGGCAAGCGTCGCCGTATCCGCGATTGCCGATCCGGAGAGGCTGGCCATCAGCAAGCCCGTGCCGATGACCACGTAACCGAGGCCGCCACGTATGTGACCGAAGAGCGCCAGGGCCACGTTCACGATGCGGCGGGAGAGGCCGCCGGCGTTCATGAGCTCGCCGGCAATGAGAAAGAACGGGATCGCCATCAGCGGATAGCTGTCAGCGCCATTGACCAGCCTCTGCGCCAGAATCTGTGCATCCAGATTTCCCATCAGCATCATCATCGCGACGCCCGACAGCATCAGGGCGAAGGCGATTGGAATCCCGATGCCCATTGCACCGAGGAGTGAACCTATGAAGACCAAGCCGCTCACGGTGTTTTCTCCGAAACTAGCGCGGGGGACACGGCCGGTGGCGGCACATCGATCTCTGCTCCCGACCACGGGGCGGGCAGGATGCCGCGCAGCGAGCGCCACAGATCAAGAAGGAGGATCAGAGCCATCATGATGGCAGCGGTAATACCCGCGGCGTAGATGGCCCCGACGGGAATTCCCGACAGTGCTTGGACGTTGCCCCATTCGATCACGGTGAGTGACCAGCTGCCTTGTGCCAGGAGCCAGCAGCACCAAAGCATCAAGCCATACGAAACAAGAAAGCAGACGAAGCGCGCCCTGCGAGGCAACCGGACCACCAATGAGTCGACGCCGAGATGCGCGCCCTTGGCTAGGGCCACCACGGATCCCATAAAGATGATCCAGACGAGGACCACACGGGAGACTTCAACGGCAAACGGAATGCCTGAGCTGAAGCCGTAGCGTAGCACGACATTTGTAAAGATTAGGATGCTGATGACGGCCATGCCGACGACGACGAAGACGTCAAAAGCCTTGAAAAGCCACTGTAACGGCGTGGTCATAACTGCTCCCAAAAGGTTGTGCGCGCATGCATCGATCCTTGCGGCACTCTGACGAGAATCCGCAGACCGTGAGCAGGGAGCCTCCAGCATGCTGATGGGGTAGAAACACCCAATCGCGTGATGAAGGCCTGTCCTGCTCATCCGGTCGAACAGCGCAGGGGTAAAGCCAACGATCCCTCCAACCAGTAGGAGGTCCCGGGCGAGCTTCCGGTGTCAGACACCTTCCACCACGGCCAGATGTGCCTTGGCATGCTTCTCGCGGGCCTTGATCGCCGTCTGATACTCTGGAGAGTTGTAGCAGGCGAGAGCGGTCTCGTAGTCCCTGAACTCGATGACCGCCAGGCGGTTCGCGTGAGGGCCCTCCATGACCTGGCTCGTTCCCGCGCGAACGACGAAGGACGCCCCGTATTTGTCGAATGCTGCCTTGTTCAAGGCAATGTATTCTTTATAGCCCTCATGGTCCGCGATATCGACCATTGCAACCCAGTATCCTTTTTTGGTCATCTGCTTCCTCTCCCACAGAAATTCCCATACCCTCTCGCGGAAGATACGGACGTCCCGATGCATTCAAATTCGCCACAAGTGCGTTTGCCGTTGATCCTCCTCGATCACACGGCTAGAACCGAAACTACGACGCTGACTACAATATGGACAGCTTGTCCAAAAGCGTGTAGTACCACCATGTTTCGTTGTCAAGCTTGCAAGGAGATGCGCCATGGGCCTAAGTGAGCTCCAGGACGAAGCCGATGAGAGAGCTTCTACTCACGTGCAGGGAGCGGCCTCGTTCTCGAAGTTCATCACGGTGCTGCAGATCATCGCGGATGCCCCTGGAACCTTGGACATTGCCCAACTGACAAAGTGCGCGCCATTTCCCCGGGGGACGGTCTACCGTCTCGTTTCGGCGCTCACGGCGGAGGGACTCATCACACAGTCGGGAGAGGGTGGAACGTTCCGCTTGGGGCCGCGCCTCCTCCAGCTTGCTGCCAAGACCTGGGAGGACTCCGACTTGCGGACGATCGCCAGGGATTTTCTGGTTTCGCTCCGCGACG
This sequence comes from Mesorhizobium sp. B2-1-1, assembly GCF_006442975.2. Classification (NCBI taxonomy): domain Bacteria; kingdom Pseudomonadati; phylum Pseudomonadota; class Alphaproteobacteria; order Hyphomicrobiales; family Phyllobacteriaceae; genus Mesorhizobium; species Mesorhizobium sp. B2-1-1. The sequence goes on from NZ_CP083954.1 coordinate 5,565,639, forward strand.
CAACCGATGAGGCGGTTCACCTTGCGGTGCCCAGCAACAACCGGATGGTCTACATAGACAAGTTGGTGGGCTCCAGCAGGGTTCAGATGAAAACCAGCATTGGCGGCCAGGTTGAACTTCACTCGACATCCGTGGGTAAGGCGTGGCTGTCTGGTCTGCCAGACCAGCGGCTGTTGGAAGTCATCAAGAGCCTGGATCTGAGACGCCATACCGCCAAGACGTTCACGACACCCGAAGCGCTGTTCGATGAGTTGAAGCGGACGCGCGAGCAAGGGTTCGCGTTCGATGACGAGGAGAACGAACCGGATATCCGCTGTCTCGGCAGCCCGATCTTCAATCGTTCGGGGGAACCGATCGGAGCGGTCAGCATCAGCATGCCGGTGTACCGGCACGACGCTCGGCGCCACGAGCTCTGCGCAAGGCTGGTGCGTCAAACGGCGAAACAGATCAGTGGCGAATTGTCCAGGATGGTGTAGCGCCGGGCGCGCCACCGCGTCCATCGCCACCATCGACGTACCGCTTTAACGGCATCGCTATCATTCGACGCTGAGGAAGATGGCTGATCCAACAGCACCGAAACAGCCTTGGGGGCCGTTCAAGCCAGGTCAGTCCGGAACCCGGCAGGCAGGCCCGAAGGGGCCCACAACAAGCTCGTTGAAGCATGCCTCGAAGACATGCTCGCGGATTGGGAGGCCAACGTGCCAGCAGCCATTGGCAAGAAGCGAGAGAAAAAGCCAGACGCACACCTCGAAATCGCCGCTTCGATCCTGCCGCGAGACTTGCCGCACCAGATCGACAAGCGGCAGCCCTTCGTCAATGCCTTCGCCCACCGCTACAACCGTCACAGGGCACACGACGCTCTCGACGAATCAACTAAGCCGAGTATCTCAAGACCTTCAGCGGCGCGCCCCGCAGGCCTCCTCACATGTCTTGAACCAGGACATCCTCCAGGATGACACCAAGCGAACTCACTGTGCCGGAATGGCTGCGACGATCTCAGGCGATAGCCTGGGTGACATTGCTTGGCATGCTCTTCCATATCGCATTTGCTTTCGGACACATCGATGGCCCGACGCATAGAAACGGCTTGCTCTTATCCAGCTTCGAGCGGTCGCTCGCAGGATCCGGAGAAGGGCCCGCGTCGGGGCACCACGACGACAAGTCCCAGGGCCGTTGTGACATATGCATCATCGGCTCCATGGGAGCCGCACTGCCGGCGCCTGCGGCAGTTCATGTCCTTTCCGAGCTCACCTTCTACGCGATCGACTGGGTCGCGACTGCGGCGCGCCCGGACACCAGAGAACTCTCTTCACACTACGACATCCGCGGCCCTTCGCGAGCTTGAATGGATGGCTGAACTGCCGCTTCTCGCGGTCGCGCAACGCGCCGACACTTGTTATGGCGGCTAATGACCATATCGATCTGGAGAGACAGAGATGGGATTGCATCACCACACCGGGACGTTGTTTGCCGCTGGTGTTTATTGTTATTTCGACGGCGCACGCAGAAGAAGATCGTCGAGAGCTTGGACCACATGTTCATGGACACGGGACATTGGCGATCGCTTTCGAGGCCAACAATGTTGAGATGGAGCTCGCTGCCCCTGGCATGGATATTGTCGGGTTTGAGCACGAAGCTGAAACCGCGGAGCAGAAGAGCGCCGTCGAGACCGCGCTCGCCGACCTTAAGGAACCCTTGAAGCTCTTCGCGATGCCCGACTCCGCAGGGTGCACCGTCACCTCCGCCGACGTCAAAGTCGTCGCGGAAGAACATGAGGACCACCCTGCTACCGCGGAGGCTGGTGAGGCCGCGGGTTCTGAAGAGCACGGGACCCATCACACCGAGTTCCGAGCAACTTATGCTCTCGCCTGCGCGGATACTGCCCAGGCCGCGTGGCTCGACTTCCCCTTCTTCGATCGCTTCGCCGGATCCTGGAAACTCGGCGTGACGGTCGTCGATGCCAATGGACAGACCGCTTTCGAGGTGTCCCGCGAGGCGCGCTATCTGGAGAGATGAGATGAACGCGGACGCCGCGACGGACGCCGTGCGCTTGCACGGCGTCGAATACAGGTGGAACGCGCGAGACCCGTTTTGCCTCTCAATCGGCGAGTTCGAAGTTTCCCGCGGTGAGCGTCTTCTGCTGCTTGGCGCATCCGGTAGCGGAAAATCGACGCTCCTCAGCTTGCTGACAGGCATCGCGTTGGCGCAAGCTGGGCGCTTGGAAGTCCTCGGGCAACGGCTTGACGAATTGAGCGGCAGCGGGCGCGATCGGTTTCGGGCGGAACATTTTGGCATCATCTTTCAGATGTTCAATCTTCTTCCCTACGGCGCCGTCATCGACAATGTGCTGTTACCGCTCAGCTTCGCACCGGAACGTCGCGCCCGCGCAACGGCCGCGGGAGGCGCGGAGAGCGAAGCCCGGCGCCTCTTGTCGGCCCTGGGACTTCCGGCGGATATCGGGCAGCAGACGGCGGCCACCCTGAGCGTCGGTCAGCAGCAACGCGTCGCGACGGCGCGGGCGCTCATCGGCTCCCCCGATATTGTTGTCGCCGACGAGCCTACATCGGCTCTCGACGACGATCGGCAGCAGGATTTTCTCGACCTGCTGTTCGGCCAGATCGAGGCCACAAAGGCAACTCTGATCATGGTCAGTCACGACCGCCGCTTGGCGCAGCATTTCACGCGGGCGATCCAGCTCAACGACATCCTTACAACGTCGAAAAGCCGAGCCCGGGCATGATTGTCGCACGTCTCACTCTGCAATCGCTGCGCAACCGCTGGATCACGGTGTTGCTGACGATCCTTTCGATCTCCGTCAGCGTCATGCTTCTGCTCGGTGTCGAGAAGGTGCGCAGTGGCGCGCGAGACAGCTTTGCCGGGACCGTGTCTGGTGCGGATCTGGTCATTGGCGCCCGATCGGGTGCCATGCAGCTCCTTCTCTACTCGGTGTTCCGCATTGGCAACGCGACCAACAATGTCACCTGGCGCAGCTACGAAGACATCGTTTCGCGCCCGCAGGTAGCCTGGGCAATTCCGCTTTCACTTGGCGACAGCCATCGCGGCTTTCGCGTCATCGGGACGACTCCGGATTACTTCGAGCACTTCCAATATCGCGGCGGCCAGGCCTTGACGTTTGCCGCAGGCGCACCCTTTGACGACCTGTTCGATGTCGTCCTCGGCTCGGATGTTGCGAGCCGGCTTGGCTATTCCATCGGCGACAAGATCACTGTCGCGCACGGTGCGGGCTCCCTTGGGCCGCAGCATGACGACCTCCCGTTTCGCGTGTCCGGCATACTGGCACGTACCGGCACGCCGGTGGACAAATCCCTCCATGTCAGTCTCAAGGCTATCGAGGCCATTCATGTCGACTGGCGGTCCGGTTCACGGATCCCGGGACAAGTTACACCGGCCGACCGTCTGCGGCAGATGACCATTGCTCCGAAGGCGGTAACCGCCGCGATCATCGGCTTGAAGTCGCGCCTGCAAGTCATCGGGTTCCAGCGCGGCGTGAACGAGTACAGGGCCGAGCCTCTTTCGGCTGTGCTGCCGGGGGTCGCCTTGCAGGAGATGTGGGGACTGGTCGCCACCGCCGAGACCGCATTGCTTGGCGTCTCCGCGATGGTCGTGGTGACCTCGATGCTCGGCTTGTCGGCAATGATCCTGTCGACGCTCAACGAGCGACGGCGTGAGATCGCGATATTGCGCTCGCTGGGGGCAAAGCCCGGCACGGTTGCAGGACTTCTTGTCGGAGAGGCGACACTGCTGACAGTAGCGGGAATCGCAATAGGAACGGCGGCACTTTATGCGGTCCTGGTGGTGGCCCGCCCGCTTGTTGACAGACAGTTCGGCATCGACATCGGCATTCAGCCCCCATCCGCAACCGATGCCCTGTTGTTATTGGCAATATTGATCGGCGGGATGGCCGCCGGGTTCCTGCCGGCCTGTCGCGCCTACAGGATGTCACTCGCAGATGGCATGATGGTGAGAACATGAAGACTTCCGGATTCCTCGGCAACGCGAGGTCGATGTTGCGCTGCATCGCTCTCATCCTGGCCGTTTTGGGCGCGGGCTGCGGCGCGGCATTCAGCGAGGCCGCAACCCAGCTGAAATGGGAGATGCTGATCCCGCCGACAGAACCGCTGGCAAATTTCCCGGACGCACTTCCTTTTGAGCAGCAGGAGGCCCTGAGAAATGTCCTATACTGGAAAGGTCACCCGTCGGGCGAGTTGAGCGAAGAGTTTGCCCTTCAGCGCGACGAAGCCAAAAAAAGGGTCGACGCCGACAGGGAGAAACTTGCAAAGCAAGGCGTCGATCTTGATGCGCTTTACGAACGATACGTCGCCTGGGCTACAGAGATCGAGAGGCGTGGAACCCTCACCGAGAAGAAGTTGGACGGCGCGCAGGTAGCCATCGCCGGCTATCTGCTGCCCCTGGATTTTGATCCGAACGGTACGACGGAGTTCCTGCTTGTCCCCTATTTTGGTGCGTGCATCCATGAGCCGCCACCGCCGCCGAACCAGGTGATCTACTTGAAATCCACCGCTCCGTACGCACCTGCGGCCCTGTTCGAGGGCGTGATGATAACCGGTACGATGCGCGTGCAGTCCGAAAGGAAAGACCTCTCCTTTGTGGACGGTTCAAGCGAAGTTGCTTCGGGCTACGTCCTGGAGGGCGACAGCATCGAGCCCTATCAAGGCGAGGGTGGCGGGCAATAGTCCCGCGGAGGCAATGCCAACCGCCAGTCCGCTGGTCGGAGGCAGGCGCGTCCGTGGATGGATGCGCTCAGCGAAACCCGGTGACCCTGAGCACCTCCGCCGGCGAGGTGAGACCTTGCCCTGCCTTCCTGGCACCGTCATGCGCCATCGTGCTCATGCCCCGCTCCAGCGCGAGCGCTTCGATCCTGGAGTGGTCTGCTCCTTGTGAAGCGAGCTCGATGATAGCTTCCTCTAGGACCAGGATCTCGAACACGGCGATGCGGCCTCGATACCCCGTGCCGTTGCAACGGCCGCAGCCCACTGCGTTGAACACTTTCTGGCCTTGGGAGAACCCGACGGCCTGGTAGCGCGAGTCGGAGGAGAAAGTCTCGGCCGAAAGAATTCCTTCCTGCTTGCAGTGATCGCAGAGCCGCCGCAACAGGCGCTGGGAGATGATGCCGCGGACGGCGCCGACCAGCAGATAGGTCTCGACACCCAGGTCGCGCATACGCGTGAAGGCCGCCGCCGCGGTGTTCGCGTGGACGGTGGTGAGAACGAGGTGTCCGGTGAGCGCTGCCTGGACGGCGGCCCGTGCCGTCTCGCCGTCGCGTATCTCGCCGACCAGGATCACGTCGGGGTCCTGTCGCACGAACGTCCGGATCGCGGATGAGAAGGTGATGCCGATCGCCGAGTTGATCTGCGACTGCACGATGCCGGGGATCTGGTACTCGACGGGATCCTCGATGGTCACGATCTTGCGGCCCGGATCGTTTAGCTTCGAGAGCGCGGCGGCGAGCGTCGTCGTCTTGCCGCTGCCGGTCGGGCCGGCGACGGCGATCATTCCATGGGTGTGCTCAAGGAGCCGGTCCAGCGTCTGCCGTTCTTGGTCATCCAGGCCCACGCCCGCGAAATCGAGCAGGACGCTGTCGCGGTGCAGGATGCGCATGACGACGGTCTCGCCATGGATGGAGGAGAGGGTGGCAACGCGCAGTTCGACTTCGCGGTCGCCGATGGGAAGGCGCATCGCACCATCCTGAGGCTTGCGGCGCTCGGTGATGTCGAGGCCGGCGAGAACCTTGATTCGCGACACGATCGCATCGCCCATTTCGTGCGGCGGCGGAGGCATGATCCGCAAGACGCCGTCGATACGGAAACGCATCACGAGCCGTCCGCGCATCGGTTCGAGGTGGATGTCGGTTGCCCTCAGGTCGAGCGCGCGCCGGAAGATGTCGTCAACGACAACCACAACCGGCGCGCCGCTCGCGAGATCCCGCAGGCTTGCGATAGCCGCTTCGGAGGTTGCTCCTTCGCCGGTGGCCTGGGCAACATCCTGGGTGCCGGAAAGGCGTTCCAGGCAGGATTCCAGGTCGGGTGCGGGAACCACGCAGACCTCGACGTCCCCGTCGAGAACGGATCGCAGCGCCTCTATCGGGTCTGCGTCTCCAGGGTGGAGAACCCCTATGACGGCGCTCCCGTCAGGCGCCGTGAGCGGCGCGATCCAGTTCTCCACAAGAAATCGGTTTGAGAGATTCTGCGCGACGGGCCTGTAGTCGGCGAGTTGGTGCCGGTCGAGAAGCCGCACGCCATAATAGGGCGACAGGAAGCCTGCGAGGGCATCGGCGTCGACTATCTGCGCTTCGATCAGGCGGTGCAGGTCGGAGGCTCGCGAGGCCGTGCTCTCACCGAAAAGGCCCCGCGTAGCCTCTCGGCTCGCCAGTCCGGCATCGGCCATGGACGACAAGAGCGAGTGTAAGTCTGTAAGCTGTGGGTTCATTGAACGTACCTGTCGCACTTGACCCTTGAGCACAATGGACGCCGGCTTGCGCATGCCGAATCCGTCTGTCGGTTTAGTCCGCAGATCGGTCTGCCTGACGTACGATTCCGGATCCGGCGGTTCCCCGGAAAGCTGCGCCAGACCAGAAGGCTGTGCGGTATAGGTGTCAAGAGCCCGTGCCCTTCTACTCCCACCAGACGGTGGACCGGGTGCCACACGAGGTAGCGATTGAGAATCTTTCGCTACACCCACATATCGCCGCCAATATTGCGGAACCCCACTCGACCAAGGCAAGCGTCACGCCCGCCAGCAGCTGGTGGGAAATCGTCATGACCCATGCGACCGTGATGATCGTAGCCGAGGGCCGCTTCGGCCGAGGAAGGATATCTTGGCCGCAAAGGCAGACTGCGCCGCGTTGAAATGAGCAGGCTTGGAGTGGCTGGAGCCCTTCCCGCTTCATCGCCTTGCCGGGCGTATCAATCTCAGTGATCCATGGCCTTGACGATTTCCTCGGTCATCTTCTTGGCGTCGCCGAGCAGCATCATGGTGCCGTCCTTGTAGAACAGCGTGTTGTCGATGCCGGCATAGCCGGAGCCGAGCGAGCGCTTGACGAACAGGCAGGTGCGCGCCTTGTCGACGTCGAGGATCGGCATACCGTAAATAGGTGAGGACTTGTCATCCCGCGCGGACGGGTTGGTGACGTCGTTGGCGCCGATGACATAGGCGACGTCGGCCTGCGCGAATTCGGAATTGATGTCCTCGAGCTCGAACACTTCGTCGTAAGGCACGTTGGCTTCGGCCAAGAGCACGTTCATGTGGCCCGGCATGCGGCCGGCCACGGGGTGGATGGCGTATTTGACGTCGACGCCATTGGCCTTGAGCTTGTCGGCCATTTCGCGCAGTGCATGCTGCGCCTGGGCGACGGCCATGCCGTAGCCAGGGACGATGATGACTTTCTGTGCGTTCATCATCAGATAGGCGGCATCGTCGGCCGAGCCCTGCTTGACCGTGCGCTCGATCCCATCATCAGCGCCCGCGGCTGCGGTCTCACCACCGAAGCCGCCGAGGATGACGGAGATGAAGGAGCGGTTCATGCCCTTGCACATGATGTAGGACAGGATGGCGCCCGACGAGCCGACCAGGGCGCCGGTGATGATCAGCGCCAGATTGCCGAGCGTGAAGCCCAGAGCCGCGGCCGCCCAACCCGAATAGGAGTTGAGCATCGACACCACCACCGGCATGTCGGCGCCGCCGATGGGGATGATGAGCAGCACGCCCAGCACCAGCGATGCGGCAACGATGAGCCAGAAGACGAGCTTCGATTCGGTGGTGACCAAAAGCACGATCAGCACGACCAAGGCGATGCCAAGCGCGATGTTGATGAAATGGCGGCCGCCGATCATGATCGGCTTACCGGACATGCGCCCGTCAAGCTTCAGGAAGGCGATGACCGAGCCGGTGAAGGTGATGGCGCCGATGGCCACACCCAGGCTCATTTCGACCAGCGCCTGTGCGTGGATGTCGCCCGCCGTGCCGATGCCGAAGCTTTCCGGCGCATAGATGGCGGCCGCCGCCACCATCACGGCGGCAAGGCCGACGAGCGAGTGGAAGGCGGCGACCAGTTGCGGCATCGAGGTCATGGCGATGCGCCTGGCCGTGACGGCGCCGACGCCGCCGCCAATGGCAAGGCCGAGCACGATCAGGCCGAAGCGTCCGGCCGATGGCGTGGCCAGCGCCAGCGTGGTGGCGATGGCGATGCCCATGCCGATCATGCCGTAGAGATTGCCCTGCCGGCTGGTGGTCGGGTGCGACAGGCCGCGCAGCGCCAGGATGAACAGAATGCCGGAGACCAGATAGAGGAAGGAGGCGAGATTGACGGTCACGTCACTTGTCCTTCTTCTTGTACATTGCCAGCATGCGCTGGGTGACGAGGAAGCCGCCGAAGATGTTGACCGACACCAGCATCAGCGCGACGAAGCCGCCGAAGCCCGCGCGCGACGCCCGAGGCGGCAATGCCGACGGCAAGCAGCGCGCCGACGACGATGACCGAGGAGATGGCGTTGGTGACGGCCATCAGCGGCGTGTGCAGCGCAGGCGTCACCGACCAGACGACGTAATAGCCGACGAAGATCGCCAGCACGAAGATGGCCAGGCGGAAGACGAAGGGATCGATGGCGCCGCCCGACAGCGCGTGTGCGGCGTCGCCGGCCGCCTCAGCGCCTCCGGGAGCATTTGCCAGGTTCTGCACCGCCAGCCGGACGGCAGCACTTGCCTGGTCGAGTTGGTCGAGGGCTTTCTGCAAGGTCTGGTCCATCACGCGGTCCCTTTCGGCTTGGGCGAGGGCGACTTTGGCGAGGGCGACTTTGGCAGCGAGGGCTTGGATGCGGCGGCTTGCTTGGACGCGGCTTTCCTAGGCGCGGCTTGCTTGGGCGCCGAAGCATCGGCGACCATTGTGCTGGCCGGTATCGCGGGCGGTTCGATATATTGGCCCTTTGGCGGCTGCTGGTCGGCCTTGGCGAAGGCCGGATGGACGATCTTGCCGCCGTCGGTCAGCATGGTCGCCTTGACCAGATCGTCGTCGCGGTTGATCGCAAGCTGCTTGGTGCCCTTGTCGACCAGCGTCTCGAGGAAAGCAAAAAGGTTCCTGGCGTAGAGCAGCGAAGCGGAGGCCGCGACGCGGCCCGGCACGTTGAGATGGCCGACGATCTTGACGCCGTTGGCCGTCGTCACGATCTTGCCTGCTTCGGCGCCCTCGACATTGCCGCCGCGCTCCACAGCAAGATCGACGATCACCGAACCGGGCTTCATCGAGGCGACCATGTCAGCCGACACCAGCCTCGGCGCCGGGCGGCCGGGGATCAGCGCCGTGGTGATGACGATGTCCTGCTTGGCGATGTGCTCGGCGGTCAGCGCCGCCTGCTTGGCCTGGTAATCCTTGGACATCTCCTTGGCGTAGCCGCCGGCGGTCTCGGCCGCCTTGAACTCTTCGTCCTCGACGGCGAGGAACTTTGCGCCAAGCGAGGCGACCTGTTCCTTGGCGGCGGGGCGCACATCGGTCGCGGTGACGACTGCGCCGAGCCGGCGCGCTGTGGCGATCGCCTGCAGGCCGGCGACGCCGACGCCCATGATGAACACCTTGGCGGCAGGAACAGTGCCGGCCGCCGTCATCATCATCGGCAGCGCGCGATCGTATTCGGCTGCGCCGTCGATCACCGCCTGGTAGCCGGCAAGGTTAGCCTGCGAGGACAAGACGTCCATCGACTGGGCGCGCGTGATGCGCGGCATGAATTCCATCGCAAAGGCCGTCACCCCGGCCTTGGCCAGTGCCGCGACGGCGGCGTCATTGCCATAGGGATCCATCATAGCGATGACCGCAGCGCCTGACTTGTAGCTTTTCAGCTCCGCATCGGTCGGCCGGCGCACCTTCAGAATCACATCCGCACGGGCCGCATCGGATGCGGAACCAATGGTGGCACCGGCCTTCGCGTAGTCTTCGTCGGCGATGCGGGACAGTGTGCCCGCTCCGCTCTCAACCACCAAGTCAAAGCCAAGGGCGGCTATGCGCTTCACCGTATCGGGCGACGCCGCGACACGGGGTTCGCCCGAGCCGCCCTCGGCGGGAATGAAGATGATCTGGCTCACGCTTGGCTACCCCTCCCCGGCACGCGGCGCATCTGCGCGCCTGCCGTATCGTTCACATCTTACTACAATCCACAAAATGGGCAATTTGTCCACATATCTGATTGAGGGTACTTGTCCGACAGTTGCCGATGCCATATCGATGGCCAAACGGCGGTTCTGGAGGTGTAAATGTCCAAGATCAATGGTGCGAAGCGGCTACGCTCGCGCGACTGGTTCGACAATCCGGACAATCCCGGCATGACGGCGCTCTACCTCGAACGCTATCTGAACTATGGGCTGACCCGCGAAGAACTGCAGTCCGGAAAGCCGCTTATCGGCATCGCCCAGACGGGCTCGGACCTGTCACCTTGCAACCGGCATCATATCGAGCTCGCCAAGCGCGTGCGCGACGGCATTGTGGCCGCCGGCGGCGTGCCGCTGGAATTCCCGGTCCACCCGATCCAGGAGACAGGCAAGCGGCCCACCGCCGCGCTCGACCGCAACCTCGCCTATCTCGCTCTCGTCGAGTTGCTTTATGGCTATCCGCTGGATGGCGTCGTGCTGACCATCGGCTGCGACAAGACCACCCCGGCGCTGCTGATGGCCGCGGCCACCGTCAACATTCCAGCCATAGCGCTGTCCGTCGGCCCGATGCTGAACGGCTGGCACAAGGGCGAACGCACCGGCTCCGGCACGGTCGTGTGGAAGTCACGCGAAAGGCTGGCGGCAGGAGAGATCGACTACGACCAGTTCATGGACATCGTCGCTTCATCGGCGCCGTCCGTCGGCTACTGCAACACGATGGGCACGGCGACGACGATGAACTCGCTGGCCGAGGCGCTCGGCATGCAGTTGCCGGGCTCCGCCGCCATTCCAGCACCCTATCGCGAGCGCGGCCAGATCGCCTACCAAACCGGCAAGCGCATCGTCGACATGGTGCGCGAGGACTTGAAACCCTCCGACATCATGACGCGGGAAGCCTTCGAGAACGCCATCGTCGTCAATTCTGCCATCGGCGGCTCGACCAATGCGCCGATCCACCTCAACGCCATCGCGCGGCATCTCGGCGTGTCGCTGACCGTCGATGACTGGCAGAAGGTCGGTCACCACGTTCCGCTGATCGTAAATCTCCAGCCGGCCGGTGAATATCTCGGCGAGGACTATCATCATGCGGGCGGTGTGCCGGCCGTGGTGGCAGAGCTGATGAAGGCCGGCTTGCTGCCGCATCCTGGAGCCATGACCGTCAACGGCCGCACGATCGGCGACAATTGCGCCGCGGCAGAGAATCTCGACGGCAAGGTCATCCGTACCGTGGCCAATCCGCTCAGGAAGGATGCCGGCTTCATCAACCTGAAAGGCAATCTGTTCGATTCCGCAATCATGAAGACGTCGGTCATCTCGCCGGAGTTTCGCGACCGCTATCTGTCAAATCCGCGAGACCCCGATGCCTTCGAGGGCGTCGCCGTCGTCTTCGACGGTCCGGAAGACTACCACCGTCGCATTGAGGATCCGTCACTCGGCCTGAACGAGAATACCATCCTGTTCATGCGCGGAGCCGGCCCAGTCGGTTATCCGGGCGGCGCCGAAGTCGTGAACATGCAGCCGCCAGCCTACCTGCTGAAGGCGGGCATCCACTCGCTGCCCTGCATCGGCGATGGCCGTCAGTCCGGCACTTCCGGCTCTCCATCGATCCTCAACGCCTCGCCCGAGGCGGCCGTCGGTGGTGGCCTTGCGCTGCTGCGTACGGGTGACCGGGTACGCATCGACCTGCGCAAGGGGACCGCCGACATCCTCGTGTCGGACGACGAGATCAAGCGCCGTCGCGTCGACCTGCAAAACGAGGGCGGCTATGCATATCCGAAGCATCAGACACCCTGGCAGGAGATCCAGCGGTCAATGGTTGACCAGTTGTCCGAGGGAATGGTTCTGAAGCCGGCGGTGAAGTACCAGAACATCGCCGTCACCAGCGGCCTGCCGCGCGACAATCATTAGAACAGTTCCTACTCTGCGTTCAAGATCGGTGCTCGATTGGCGAAGAACTGTGACTGATTTGGAATTAGGGCCTGAAGATGCGCTATGATTTGTATTCACGCGGGCGACGGAACTCCGGATCCGGTGCCGGCTTCTGCTCTGGGGTTTGACCGGAATGGCTTATCCTTTCACCGCGGCGATCCGCGGCTTGGATGACTGGATCGCGGGACCGGCCTCCCTGCTGGATGAACTTGCGCGCGTCAAATCCGGCAGCCGCGTGGTCGCGCGGGTCGCGGACGATGGGAGCGCGCTTGAAATCGAGCCGGCGACGAGCCGAAAGCCGTCAGCACCCCTGTTGATACTGATTTCTCCAGACACGCAGGCGCCGGCCGCATTGCGCGCCGCGGTGAATGGAAAGGCGGTCCATCTCGGCATCCCGGCGAGCTGGGTGATCGCGCGCCGGATCGAACTGCCGATGGAGGCTGCCAGCCACGTCGAAGGCATCGTTACGTCGCGGATGGGCGCGCTTTCGCCATTGCCTGCTTCCGATATCTATTTCGGCCACAGGGTCCTCGGGATCAGCCGTGAGGCGCGGCAGATCACCGTCGCCGTCGCAATCGTTCCGAGGTCGCGTGTCGCTGCTGCCTTGGCCTGCCTGAATGTGGCCGAGGCCCGCCAGGTCGTGATCTCGGCGCCGTTTCCGGAAGGCGATGCCGTGGAAGTATTGACACAGCGGCAACGGGTCACCGGCACGCGTGGCCGGATAAAGTTTGTCCTTGCCGGAGTTCTGGGCGTAAGCCTAGTCGCTGCAGTCACGGCTCCGGCGGTGCGGCCGATGATCCAGAACAACTATGCCGAGCGCCGCGCCGCCGTCGAGATCCGGGCCGAGAAGGCGCGCCAGGCAATCGCGCTGGCGGCGACTCCGGACAAGGCTGAAACAGCGCCTGAGCAGGAGGCGCTGAATATCAAGGACGACGCGATAAGCGCGCTGGGAGCATTGGACGACCTGGCTCAGGTTTTGCCGACGCATTCCTATGCCATTGAGGTGTCCTTCGCCAATGGCCGCATGCGTCTCTCGGGCCGGACCAAGGACGTGCCCGAAGTACTGACCGCGCTGGAATCGTCGGGTCGCTTCGAAGACAGCAAGCTGGTCGGATCGGCCCTGCGCGGCGAGGATGGCGTTACCTCGGAGTTCGAGGTCGATACCCGCCCGCTCATCCGCACGGGAGGTTCGCTGCGATGAGGACGACACCCCTGTGGCGCGACACGCGGCTTCAATCCCTGGTCGTCATGGCCCTGCTGGTCGTCGGAGCTCTTGTACTCGTCGCCGATACGCTGCTGTCCTGGCGCGCGGAGGCGGGCGCGCTGGCGCTCTATGAGGAACGTACCGCCTTGCTCGAAAGCAAGGCGTCCACTTCCCCGGTTCCCCAAGGCGCGAACCAGGCTCTGGATCCCGGCGAGGGCAAGATTCTTCTCGATGCCCAAACCAGTGGGCTCGTCTCGGCCGAATTCCAGAGTCTGCTCTCCAACCGCGTTGAACGCGTGGGTGCCGTTATCCGGCGCGTCGATGTTCCCACAGACGGTGAGGTCGCCGATATAAGCGATCCTCAGTTGGAGTCTTTGGAACGCATTCGTTTAACTGCCGATATCGAGGTTATGGAGCAATCGCTGCCCGATCTCATGTACGCCATCGAGGCAAGCTCGCCCGTCATGGTCGTTGATAGCTTCAGGCTTCGGTTGAACCGAAACGTCGATCTGGGGGGAAATCAGACCTCGGGTTCCATGGATCGGCCGCTGTCGCTGAACGTCATGCTGTCGGCCTTCCGGGAGAAGGGACCCCAGTCATGATGACCATGCTGGGCGCGACAATGATGCTCGCCGCCATCGCGGCCTCTTCGAGCCTGTCCTTCGGCGCAGAAAAGCTATCGGTCAGGGAACGCCAGGTGAGCGACTATGCGGCGCTTCGGGATCGGCCCCTGTTCTCGCCGGACCGGACTGCCCCGATCGCGTTCGGTGCCCCCGAGCCGGAACCTATTGTCGTGCAGCCCGAGCCGGAACCCGAGCCCCCGCCTGCCGCGGCGCCCGAGTGGCAATTGGTTGGCATCGTGCGGTCGGAAAGGCTCAACAGCGCGACCTTCACCACCCCGGCCGAAATGGCGGCCTTCACGCTGCGCACGGGGGAAAGCCGGGAAGGTTGGACCCTGAAGGAAGTCGGCCAGTTCGAAGTCAAGCTCGATGGAGCGGGAGGACGCGCCTCGCTGCGGTTTTCGGATGAGGCAAGCGGTCAACAAATGTTGCCACCGGAGGAGCCGGTGCCCACGCCTTCAGGGGGGTGATCCAAATGGAGCGGTTGCACATTCCGAGCCTCCGGCAGGGATTAATGGAGCGAGTTTCTTTCACAGACAGCAATCAGGAACGAACGTCTCCAGTAGAGGCGTACAGTTAGGAAATTTGGCCTCCATGGTCTCCACGGCATTCGCATACAAGGCTTTGAATGGCGAGGGTCGTCTCGAACTCGGGCGGATCGATGCGTCCGATTCCGACGATGCCGTCCAGAAGCTCGGGGCGCGCGGGCTGATCCCGGTAAGTGTCGAACCGAGGCAGTCTGCATCGCGCGCACCGCTGTTTTCGACCCGGATACCGGCGTCGCAGGTCACGCGGCTGCTCTCCGACCTGTCGATCATGCTGAATGCGGGGATCCGGATCGACGAAGCGCTGGCGATCATGGAAAAGGAATTCGACAGCGGCAGGCTTCAGCCCGTGGTTGCCGGCATTCGCACCGACCTGGCGTCGGGCAACTCGTTCTCCAGAGCGCTGGAAGCCTGGCCCGCTCTGTTCCCGGCGTTCCAGGTCGCCATGGTTCGTGTCGCGGAGACCTCCGGCAAGTTACCCACCCTCCTGTCGCGCATCGTGCAGGAGCGCCAGCATTTCGAGGCATTGCGGGCCAAAGTCAGCGAGGCGCTGCGGTATCCGGCAGTCCTGTTTGCCGGCACGATCTGCGTACTGGTCTTCTTCCTGGTGGGGGTCGTTCCTCAGTTCGAACCGATGCTCATGCAGAGCGGCAAGAAGGACACGCTGATGGTGGTGATGTTCGCGGTCTCGAATTTCCTGCGCGCTTATGGGCTGGTCCTTTTGCTTGCGGCTTCGATACTCGTATTGCTGGGGTTCGTGGCGGCGCGGCGGGGCCTTCTCTGGGCATGGCTTTGGGGTTTCGCCAAGAAACTTCCGCTTTTGTCGGAGATACCGGGGAGCTATCGGACGGGGCGCTTCGCCCGTCTCCTGGGCATCATGGTCGAGACCGGCGTGGCGGTTCCTGTGGCTTTCAAGCTCATCAGCGATACCGTCGACCACGGCGAGGCCGCGCGGGCACGCGCGCAGCAGGCGTCCGACGCGCTGAGGCAGGGGAATAGGCTTGGCCATGCGCTTGAGATTCTTCAGCTTCCCCCGCTGGCGGTGCGCATGTTGAGGCTCGGCGAGCAAAGTGGCGAACTCGCAGGGCTGGCCTATCGTGTCGCCGACTTCTATGAAGTGCGGCTGGAGCGTTCGCTGTCCCGTATCGTCGGGCTTGTCGGCCCTGCGGCAGTGGCAACCATCAGTATCTTGATCGGTGGTATGATCGTGTCGATCATGTCCACCCTCATGTCATTCAACGACATGGTCCGCTAGGAGGCTGTTTGCATGAGCGTTCATTTCGCAGTTGGTCCCAATCTCATGCAGCGCAAGCGTGCCCGGCGCCGCGAGGCAGGCTTTACGCTGATCGAGATGCTGGTCGTGCTGGCCATCATCGGCCTGATCTCGGCGCTCGTCGGTCCTCGTGTTCTCGCGCAGTTGTCCGACTCGCGCGTGCGTGCGGCGAAGCTTCAGATCGAGGCGTTTTCCAGCGCGCTCGACATCTTCTACATCGATGTCGGCCGTTATCCGGTGCAGGCCGAGGGGCTGGGAGCGCTGGTGCGCAAGCCCTCGACCATCCAGGTCTGGAACGGGCCATACGTTCGCGGCGAGACCGTTCCGCTCGATCCGTGGGGCCATGAATACAGATACGCAAGCGACGGAAAGACGTTCAACATCACCACCGACGGGCCCGATGGGCGCGGCTCCAATGTGTCCGCCCAGCCCTAAGGGCAACAGCAACCGCAAAAGGACGCAACGCGGTGTCGTGCTGCTCGACGTGGTCGCGGCGCTTGCGATCGTCGCTCTCGCGGCCTTCGTGCTGATGCCGCGCCCGCGTTCCAGCATCGGGGCTGCCGAGCTTTCTGGCGAGGCGGTTCGTGTCAGCGGGGAGTTCCGCAAGGGCAGAGCGAAGGCGCTGACCACGGGCAGCGTCGCCGACGTGAGGGTCGATCCGGGAAACAAACGCATCCAGGTGGATGGCGCCAATCCGATCTCGATCAGGGATGGGGTGGCCATGAACTGGGTCACGTCGGACCGGTGTCCCATACGAGGCGGAACCAGAGCCTTGCGCTTCCTTGCCGACGGACGGTCGTGTGGGGGCGTCATGACACCGTCCGCCAGCGGCCGGGAGATCGAACTGCGCGTCGACTGGTTGACCGGCCGCGTGGAAATGAGCCCGAAATGACAGGACGGCGCAGACGCGGCTTCACGCTGATCGAGGTTCTGGCCTCGCTTGCCGTCGCCGTGCTGCTGATCGTTCCGATCGCGCGCATGATCACGGGCACCGCAGGTGCGTTCGCGGGTCTGGAACGATCGACCGAACGCCGTGTCGGCATGCAGGCTGCCATGGCGGCGGCGATGACCCTTAACCCGTTGCGAACGGGCCGGCGCGTGATCGGAGGCTTCACGGTCATCGTGGAACCGTACCGCTTCGAACGCGGCACTGCCCTGGCTCGCGCCGGATGGCAGCTTTACTCCGTCACCGTTCGCAGCACCGACGGATCGGATGACGACGCGATGCAGACCGTGCGCCTCGGCAAGCGGCAATGACAAGGAAACGCAGCGCTCGGGCCGGCTTCACGCTGATCGAGGCATTGGCTTCGCTGGTGCTTGCGACGATGCTGTTTGGCGGGCTGGCACTCTACACCGGAACCTGGCTGCGCCAATGGCAGGGGATAATCGCCAGAGGCGGGCAGGAGGACACGGTGGCGGTGATTCTCGACCGGATGGTCGAGGATCTGGAGGCGGCGCAGCCCGGCTATTCCAACCCGGAGGGAGCCGCTGCGATCCGCTTCACCGGCCATGCCGACGAGGTCACCTTCGAGCGCCCAGCGCTCGGCTACGAGCCGCGTGCGGGACTTGATGACATCACCTATTCGATGGGTCGGGCCGGAGCCGACGAGGCCCTCATTCGTGCCCGCCGCGATCACAGGATGGGCGAGGGCGGGGAGGATCTTCCGCTGGTGCGAGGCGATCTGAAGCTTTCGTTCAGCTATGCCGGGCCGGACGGCGCGCTCAGCCCCGAATGGACAAGCACCAACCGCATGCCGTCACTCGTCCGTATCGAGATATCCGGCAGTTCTCCGCGTCCCTGGCGGCAATGGGCCTATGCGCGGTTACGCGTCGAGCTGCCCGCGCGTTGCGGCGCGGCCGAAGCGCTCGCGCCGTGTCTGCAGCGCTACGGCATCGGCTTCTGAACTCCGCAGGGCTGTACGATTGGCGCCGATAACAGGCTTGCAAAACAGCGTGGCATGCAGACGGCGCAAGGCTGCCGCTGGCTATCGACATTCGCGCGGGCTCTGTCGCAAATCGTTCTTTTGTTTTCGCGTCGCTGATCAGGCTGCCAGGATCTCGAACTGCTCGGCGATCGAGGGAGATGGATTGTAGGCAAACCTCGCCTGCTGTCTGCGCATCATGTGAACCATCTCGATGCCAGTGAGAATAACCTCGGCGGTCGCCATTCACTTGAAGCCGAGCATGGATGCGGCGCTTGACGCGTCGATGGTTCTGTTCGATCCAATTATTGAGGTACTTGCTGTTGCGGATGTGAATCGGTTTCGGTGAACGTCGCGGGCGGTCCCGCAGACGGCTTTCAGCATCGCAGGAAATGACCGCCTCGCGGTTGGTTTGGCTGCCGTCGATGACAATGCGTTCCGGCCTGCTGTGGCCCAGCGGCGTGCCGAAGGTCGTCTCGATTTCCTGCAATGCCTTGCTCGCGCCCGGCTGCGTCGACGCGACCTGCTGCGGGCCTTCAGGAGCGAGCCGTGCTCGCCCAGCGCGACCAGGAGCCGCAACTGTTTCAGGTGGAGCCTGGAAATGATCGAGTGGAGCGGTGGGGCCATGCCTGGGTTGAGTAAACGTTATACCGAGATCACATCTTCTCAGTTGTGGCGCGAGCGAATGCTGCAATACTCCGGCCGGCCAAGTCTCTGCGGCGATCACGATTAATGAGTTTCGCTGTTCAGGCCCAGATCCAAACAATCCCGAATGCGCTGGCCCGAATGCGCTGGTCTAAAAATATCAGGAGGAGAACGTAATGACAGTCAGCCGACGCTCATTGTTGAAGGCCGGCGCCGGAATCGCCGCCGCAGGGGTGGCCAGCAGCATGTTGCAGCCGAGCATTGCCAATGCCGCGGACCCGCGCGTAGCCGATATCGTCGTTGTGGGTTGCGGCTCGGCGGGCCTCGGGGCCGCAGTCGCCGCCGCAGAGGCGGGCGCGTCGGTCATTGTCCTCGAGGCGCAACCGCACATCGGGGGACGTGGCATCGTCAGCTCAGGCAACATTCCCCTGGGAGGCGGAACCCCTGCCCAGATGGCAGCCGGCATCGCGGACTCGCCAGACCTCCTGTATCGCGACCTTACCGACTGGTCCATCGTCCAGGCGAACGGCTTTCCGAGCTACCGCTATAACGACCGCGAGCTGATCCGGGCATTTGCCGACATCAACGTCGACCTTTACAACTTTCTGGTCCGCCATGGCGTCGTGTGGACGACATCCAGGCCCGACAATGTCGGCGGCAATGAGGTCGGCAACTCGGTGAACCGTATGATGCATACGGCGATCATGAACTACGTCTCGGTCCGTACCGGCTTGCCGGTAGCCGCGAGCCAACAGCGGACGACGTCTCAAGGGCCCGGCTTCATATATCCGCTGGAGGCCGCGGCAAAGGCGCGTGGCGTGAAGATCCTGCTGAATTACCGTTTGGAGTCGCTGCTCCGGACGAAAGCGGGCGTGGTCGGGGTCGTAGCCTCCAATCAGGGCCGCCTCGTTAACATTCAGGCACGCAAGGGCGTAGTGATTGCGAGTGGCGGCGGAAACGGGAATGTGGAATACCGCCGACAGTTCGACCCACGGCTCACCGCGGAGTACTGCGGCGTCGCTGGCGAGCCCTATTCCTTCCAGGACGCCAGCGGCATACTCGCAGGGCTGAATGTCGGCGCGTCCCTCGCGGGCACGTACAACCAGACTGGAGAGTTCGGCACTAACATCACCAAGCCAACCGCCATCGGAACGCGGTACAACTACTCGTTCCTGCAGTGGGGGCCCAATAGCCCTGTCTTCCACCTTGCGAAAGCTTCGGGACTAGCCAACGTCAACAACCAGAACGTTATCCATGTAAACATGATCGGGAGGCGGTTCTACGACGAAACGGGAGGTCAATTCGGGACGAACAGCGCTGGCTCGGTCAACCCGTACACTCAGGGCAGCTACCTGAACGCCAAGAACATCACATACAACCCGCAAAACTGGATCAACGCCGCTCTGGCTGGAATCGGCGACGGCCACAACGGCGGTGGCCCGATCTGGGCCATCTTCGATGCAGATGCCGTGGCCCGCCAGAGATGGAATGTGGCGCCGCCCTTCGTCGATCCCGATGGATTCTTCTTCCAGGCAAACACGCTGGAGGAACTCGCACAGAAGATCGTCATGCCGCATCAGCGGGTTCCCATGCCGGCAAGCAACCTGGTCGAAACGGTGACGCGGTACAACAGCTTTGTTGACGCGGGTGCCGACGCCGACTTCGGCAAACCGACACCCCAATACAAGATCCAACGGGGCCCGTTCTATGCCGCCTGGTCGACGCCGGTGATCCACGACGCCCGGTCCGGCCTGCGCATCAACGGCTCAAGCCAGGTCCTCGACTATGCCGCTCAGGTGATTCCAGGCCTCTACGCCGCCGGCGAAGCTGCTGGCGGATTCAGTCAGCACGGGAACGGTCGAGCTCTCTCTCAGGGCATCATCGCAGGAAGACACGCAGCCTCCAGTTCGTATTAGCAGGACTACAGCTCTCAACAATAGTCCCGCCAGGCCTCTCGGTCCGGCGGGACTATCTGTTCCTCGGACCCGAGGCCAGTGATTCCAGCACCGGCGGCATGAAGAACTTGGCCATGCAACGCGACACAGGCCTGCGCGATGCGCCGGCCGGTGGCCACCGGGCCGGTGAAGCTGATCGCGTTGGCGCGTTTGTCGTCCAGCAGCACCTGGCCCACTTCGGAGCCGCGGCCCATCACCAGGTTGAACACCCCCGCTGGCAGGCCGCGCGGTGCAGGATGTCGGCGATGGCCAGGCGCTGCCGTGTGCGAGATCGGCGGGCTTGAGCACCACGGCGTTGCCGCAGGCCAAGGCCGGGGCGATCTTCCAGGCGGGGATCGCGATGGGAAGTTCCAGGGCGTGATCAGGCCCATGACGCCTACGGGCTCGCGGGTGACTTCCACGCCGACGCCGGGCGCACGGAAGGCACCACGTCGCCGCCGACACGCAGCGCTTCGCCGGCAAAGAACTTGAAGATGTTGCCGGCCCGTGCCACCTCGCCGATGGCCTCGGGCAGGGTCTTGCCTCCCTCGCGGGCGAGCAGGTCGCCCAGTTCGGCCTTGCGCGCCAGGATCCCGGCGCCGGCGGCGTCGAGGATGTCGAAGCGCTGCTGCGGGGTGGACAGGCTCCAGGCGGACCGGGCCTGGGTGGCTGCGGCGATGGCCTGCCTGGCTTGGGCCGCCTCGGCTTGCGTGAACTCGCCAATGACGTCGTGCGTGTCCGAGGGGTTGATGTTGCGCGAGACGCGAGGGCCTTCGACCCACTCGCCGCCGATCAGGTTGTTGAACATAGTGTGCTTGCTTCCTAAAGGCTGGCTTCGAGCATCGCTTCATAACCGGTGTCGGATGCAACGCGCGGGTTGGTCAGGTGGCTGTGGTCCTTCAAGGCGCCCCGGACGATGTCGGGGAACATCGCGCGCCACGCCCAGTTGGGCCAAGCCCGTCGGCAAGCCGAGCCGCTCGGTCGTGGCGCGCACGGACGGCCCCCCTCGGCCCCGCTGGCCAGGTCCATCGCCTTGCCCATGCGGCACCCTGGCGGATACAGCGCTGACCGGCGCGGTCGCGCCGACCTGATGCTCAGGACTGGCGATGGACCAATTCGTCGATCAGCAGTTTGGCGGCGGGCGGAACCCACGCCCCCTTGCGGGTGACGAGCTCATAGGCCTCGCTTCGCGACGCCAGGGCCAGCGGCAGGATGCGCGTCATCTGCCGGTACGCGAAGAACTGCGCGACTTCGATCGACACCAGGGCCACGAAGGACGGGTTGGCCTGCAGCAGCGCCAGCGTCGCAAAAGCGGAGGTCGTCTCGAGCAGGTGCTGCGGGAACCGGATCCCGCAATCGCGGTATTCGCGTTCGAGCAAGAGCCGCATCGGCATGTTCGCGCGGTATACCACCCATCGGTATGGCGCCAGCTCCTGCAGGGTTAGCTTCTTCGCGTGTCGCAGCGGATGGCCGACGTTCGCGATCACCGCGAGCGTTTCATCCTGGAGCTTCACGCTGTCGTAGACCTGCGGCGCCTGGCTGATGGTCGTGCGGCAGATCGCCAGGTCGAGCCGGCCGGCTTCGAGCTGGGCCAGCAGGGCGGCGCTGGTGTCCTCGACGATCTCGACGGACAAGTCGGCCTGCCGCGCAACGAGCGCGGAGATGGCATCGGTGAGCAGCGGCACCGCGCCCATGATGACGCCGGCCGCCACCCGCCCGCCCTGGCCACGCATGATTCCGACGATCTCGTCGCGCAGGTGCGCGAGATCCGTCTGGATCAGACGCGCATAGCGGATCACGCAATGGCCGACGGCATTGGGCTCCAGGCCCCGGTTGGTGCGAACGAACAGCGGCGTGCCGAAGGTCGTCTCGATTTCCTGCAATGCCTTGCTCGCGCCCGGTTGCGTCAACGCGACCTGCTGCGATGCCTTCAAAAGCGAGCCGTGCTCGCCCAGCGCGACTAGGAGCCGCAGCTGTTTCAGGTGGAGCCTGGAAATGATCGAGTGGAGCGGTGGGGTCATGCCTGGATTGCGTAAATGTTATATCGAGATCACATCGACCGCAAGGATTTCAAATGAAGATCATTGGCGGTTTCGCCACCGAACAGCGGAACCCGCGTGGGGCCAACCCCGCCGCTGTACCAACAGCGCGTCGGGCGAACCAGGACCCGCCAGTGCGTGGAAGGCCTCGGCGCTCGACGGCCGCGAAGGCGCCGATCGTCGTTCCGACAGTGCCGTGGGTCGCAGCAAGATGCGTAAGCTCGTCTGCCAAGTCGGCCGCCGTCTCGTCATCCCGGGCAAGCCCCCAGGGCATCGAGAACTCCGACGACGCTCGCCTCGTCAGAAGATCCTCCGCGGGCCGAGTTGCCAGCCAGCGCCAAGCCAATTCGGCCGGCGGGACCGACGTCGTCTCCAGGTCGCGTCAGCAGAACGGCATCACGAAGTGCCGCTTCATCGTCTACACCCCCACTGCCGCGCCGTTACCGCCGCCGCAGAAAGTTTTTTGACGAAAACTGCTCGTTTTCAATCTCTCCGACCAAGATTGACCACATTGATTAGTATATTCGGTCAAAAATCGGTCAAAATAATTCTAACGAAGCCAAAACGGTGGGAATTCGCCCACCAAGATGACAAACGATTGGGCTTGCTGGAAGGATTCATGATATTTGCGGCAGATCGCTCGCCGTGATTCAGGCGAGCGCGTTTGCGACGCCGTGCGGAGATACAAACGTGGCTAGGAATGTCCGAAAATCAGCGGTGGAGGACATGGCGCCCTCGGCGTCCGCCGGGTCACGGGAAGACGATGGCGGGCGCGGACGGGTCGATTTGATTCCAGCCAAGCGTCATGCCTTCATTCTCGAATGCCTCAAACGGCAAGGAGCTGTAGGCGTTCAGGAACTCATCGATCTCATCGGCGCATCGCCTTCGACCATCCGGCGCGATCTCGAGATGCTTGAACGGCAGGGAGCACTGGAGCGAACGCATGGCGGGGCGATGCTTCAGCGCACGGAACTCGCCACCTTCGAGCCGGATCTCGCCACCGCGGCGCATTTCGCCAGGGCAGAGAAAGAGGCCATCGGTGCCGCCATGATGTCGGAACTCCGCGCCGGCCAAAGCGTCATTTTCGACGCAAGCACGACCGTGCTGGAAGTCGCCCGCGCCATCGCCGCGGCGCCTATTCCGCTTACCGCCGTTACCAACAGCCTCGCGATCGCGCAGATACTTGCAACCGTGCCGGAAGTACGCCTCGTCATGCTTGGAGGCACCTGCAAGCCAGGCTCACTGACCCTGGTCGGCCAGCCCGGCGAGAATTTCCTGCGAACCATCCACGCCGATGTGGCCATTCTTGGGACCCATGCCATCACCGGAGACATGCTCACGGAGACCTCGCTAGAGGTTGCGGCGATGAAGCAGGCGATGATCGCGGCGGCGCGCCGTGTCGTCGTGCTTGCGGACAATTCGAAGTTCACTGCCCCCAATTTCTGCACCATCTGCCGTCTGGCCGATATCCACCAGATCATTACCGACGAGGGCATCGATCAAGCTCACCTCACCAATCTTCGGACGCTCGATGTGAACGTCCGCGTCGTGCGCGTCAGCCGTCCAGGTTCTTCAGTTGAGCGCTCTTGAGGGCGTGGATATCCGGGTCGTAGCCGATGACCTGACCGGCGCCCTGGACAGCGCGGTTTCCTTCGCATCGCCCGGCCACGGCATTGGGGTGAGCTGGCGACTGGACGGTCCGTTTTCGGAGCGCATGGCTGTCGATGTCGCCACACGAGAGGGCGCCGAGGCGACGGCCGTCGCCAGGCACCGGGCGCTCGCGCCATGGCTCGCCGCCGGACAGCTGAGTTTCAAGAAGATCGACAGCCTTTTGCGCGGTCACGTCATCGCCGAAATAGAAGCCTGCATCGTCGAGGGGACGTACCAGCGCGTTGTGCTGGCGCCTGCTTTCCCGTTTCAGGGGCGCGTTACGCGCGTCGGACGCCAATGGCGGCTCGATCGCCCCGAAATGGTAGGTCCCGACCTCCTCGCCGACCTCGGCCAGCGCTTTTCGGTCGGGCGTTCAACACCGGGGGCACGGTCGGCTCATTTCATCACCCTCTACGACGCCGAAACGGACACGGACCTGGACAAGATCGTCGCAACGGCCGGAATGCCGGAGGCACGGATCTTGTGGGTCGGTACAGGCGGCTTGGCGGCGGCACTCGCCCGGCACATGAAAGCACCGCAGAAGCCTGCTCTTGCGTTATCCGGGCCGTTCCTTGGCCTTGTCGGCACAAATCACGAGATCACGGCGGGACAGGTGGCCGTCTTTGCCGCCGGGCATGCGGATGCGCATATCGTCGTCGAACGCGACATCGACAAAGCGAAAAAGCGCTTGGCGGAGCGTATGATGCAAGGCGCGCCATCAATTGTCAGCGTCGCTGCATCGGGTGATCGCCACGCGGTGGCGGATCATATCGGCAAGGTGTTTGCCTCGCTTCTCGAAGGTTTGCCAAGGCCCGGCACGTTGCTCGTCACTGGCGGCGAAACATTGCGGTCGGTGTGCGACAGCCTAGGCGCCGTCGAACTCACGGTCGAAAGCGAGATCGAGCCGGGGCTGCCGGTTTCCGTCATCAAAGGCGGCGTTTTCGAGGGGCTGGCCACGATTTCGAAATCGGGCGCGTTCGGCGACAGCGCCCTGCTCTGCAGGCTTGCCGCTCTCGCGCGTCCCTGATCAAAACGATCGCCGGCGAAGCCGCGGTACATCCGCCTTGCCGGTCAAATAGCGTCAAAAAGCACTGCGAAGCCGGGTGTGGTCGAGATTTCAGCCCGCAAAGGGAGAGATGCGAGCCCGATCAGCCGTGAAGTTTGATTGCGAATGATCGCGAAAGAAAACTATTGCGCATATATGGCCAGAAGGATTAGAAGATGATCACAATTGACCGATATGGAGTGTTTATGTCTGGTCCAAGGCTCGGCATCACTATGGGTGATCCCGCGGGCATCGGCCCCGAGATCATCGCGAAGGCATGCGCACGGCTGAAACCGCGCCTGGCCGACGGGTCACTGTCGCTTCTCATCATCGGCAGCGCCACCGCGATGCGCGCGATGGAGTCCATTTCAGGACGTATCGAGCGGGAAGAACCGTCGGCTTCGGCCGCCAGACCTTTTCCGCCCGTGGCCATTCTTGAGGCCGGACCAGAGCGGACACCCATAGAGACAGGCGTCATGTCGGCCGAAGGCGGGCGCCTTGCCTACCTGGCCATCGAGAAGGCTGTTCGCCTGGCCCAGGCCGGCTCGATTGCGGGTATCGTTACGGCCCCCCTCAACAAGGAAGCGCTCAACCTGGCCGGCTATCACTATGCCGGCCATACCGACATGCTGGCAGAACTGACAGGCGCACGCGATTCCGTGATGATGCTTGCCCATGGGGATTTTCGCGTCAGCCATGTCTCGACCCATGTGGCGCTGGCTCAGGTTCCATCGAAACTGACCGAACCCCGATTGCGGCGGGTGATCCAGTTGACCGTCGAGGCATTGCAGGGCCTCGACATTGCGCATCCGCGCATTGCGATTGCCGCGCTCAACCCGCACGCTGGCGAAGGCGGCATTTTCGGTCGTGAGGACATCGACATCACGACCCCGGTCGTCGCCTCTTACACATCGCCCGATTTCACCGTGGTTGGACCTGTTCCGGGCGACACGGTCTTCGTCAAGCTACGTGCGCGTCAGTATGACGCGGTGGTCGCGATGTATCACGATCAGGGCCATGTTCCGGTGAAACTGCTCGGCTTCAATGTCGATCCCGCGACCGGTGAGTGGAAAGCGCTCTCCGGTGTCAATGTGACGCTCGGCCTTCCGATCATCCGCACCTCCGTGGACCACGGCACGGCCTTCGATATCGCCGGCAAGGGCATCGCCAACGAGGACAGCCTGGTCGAGGCGATCGAGTTCGCCGTCCAGATGGCCGCGGCAAAATCCAAACCTTAGGCACCGGCACGCCTGCAACGCACGAAGAAGCGGATCGAACCATGGCTGTAGAGAAGTCCCATCTCATGCTGATCGACGGCAGATTTGTCACCGGCGAAGCCGGCACGCGCCCGGTGATCAACCCGGCCAACGGCAAGGTTTTTGTCGACGTGCCCGAGGCAAGTCCGGATCAGGCTCGCCAGGCGATAGAGGCAGCCCGTAAGGCGCAGAAAGCCTGGGGGCTCAAATCACCCCTCGCCCGTGCGGCGATCATGAAGCGGATCGCGGTCTTGATCCGGCAGAACACCCGACATCTGGCCGAGGTGGTCGTCAGGGAACAAGGCAAGCCGATCAATGAGGCCATGGGTGAAGTGGGCGGTGCGGCCGAGTTCTTCGACTACTACGCCGAGTTTGCCCGCCGCATTCAAGGTGAGATCCTGCCATCCGACTACGCGGGAGAGCAGGTCTGGATCCAGCGCGTACCCGTAGGCGTCGTCGCCGCCATCATTCCCTGGAATTATCCGAGCGCCCTGGTCAGCCGAAAGGTGGCGCCCGCCATGATCGCCGGCGACACCATCGTCCTCAAACCGCATGAAGACACGCCGCTTTCGGCGCTCGAAATGGCTCGCATCTTTGTGGAAGCGGGCGTGCCGGACGGCGTCGTCAACATCATAACAGGACGAGGCGAAACCATAGGCGAGGTGCTGTGCACGGAACCCGGCGTCGACCTCATCACCATGACCGGAAGCGTGCCGACCGGCAAGCGCATCATGGCGAATGCTTCGCGCAACCTGACGCCCGTTTCGCTGGAGCTTGGCGGCAAGGCACCCTTCATCGTCCTGGCCGATGCCGATCTCGACCTGGCGGTGCGGTCGGCGGCCACTTCGCGCTACATGAATTGCGGGCAGGTCTGCATATGCAACGAACGCACGCTCGTTCACCGTTCGATTTACGATCAGTTCGTCACGCGCTTCGTGGAGTTCTCGAAGTCGCTGGTCGTCGGTGACCCGATGCAGGCGAATACCGATATCGGTCCCAAAGTCAGCCGTGAGGAATTGGAAAAGGTCGAGGTGGTCCTGGCGGAAGCCGTCGCGGGCGGCGCGAAGCTGGCGCTGGCCGGCGGACGCCCGGCCAAGGCGCCGATCGACGGCGGCTACTGGCTCAATCCGACCGTATTGACCGACGTGACGCCCGACATGCCGATCATGACGCGGGAAATCTTCGGCCCGGTCGTGCCGATCATGCCCTTCGACACCTTCGAGGAGGCAGTCAGCATCGCCAATACCAGTCGCTATGGCCTGTCGGCCTATCTTTTCACCAACGATCTTGGTCGCATCATGAAGGCCGTCAACGAGGTTTCGTTTGGCGAAATCTATGTGAACCGGATCGGGCCAGAAATGCTGCAGGGCTTCCATGTCGGCTTCCGCGAGAGCGGATTGGGCGGTGACGACGGCGTACACGGGCTCGAGAGCTACATGCGCAAGAAGACGGTCTACGTGAATTACTCGGGTGCCGCCACGGCGGCATTGATGCCTTACGGGCGCTGAACAGCGCCCAGCCAGTACGACCAGCCAGGTCGCTACCCGGCCGCAATGGCCGTTTCATCTCATCGGGAGGAATAAAATGCACTATCGTGGATTCATGGCGGCGGCTTTGGCCGTGGCACTATCAGGACTGGCCGCATCTTCGGCGATCGCCGACGACACCATTCCACCGGAAGCAAAGGCATTGCTTGAGCCGTTGCCCCTGTCGCCGAGAGGCCAACCCGTTCCGGGCTTCCCTGACGGTCCACCGGCGGTGTCGCCAGACGTGCTGAAATTCTCCGATGCCGATCTTGCAAAGCTGAAGGCCGGAAAGTTCACCGCCGGGCTGGTGATGCACACGATGGATGCCGGCTGGCCTCAATTGCAGGTGGCCGGGATCTCGAACACGCTCAAGGACCTTGGCATCGAGGTTGTCGGAACCACCGACGCCAAGTTCCAGCCCGGCCAGCAGATCAGCGATCTCGAGCAGATGATCGCACGCAAGCCGGATGTGATCTTCTCGATCCCGATCGATCCGAAGTCCGAATCCGAAGCCTACAAGAAGGCGGCGGCAGCCGGCATCAAGCTGGTTTTCATGGACAATGTTCCGGTCGATATGGCGCCGGGCAAGGACTATGTGTCCGTTGTCGCTTCCGACAATGAGAAGAACGCCTATTTCGCCGCGCAGGAACTTGTCGGGGCCATTGGCGGCAAGGGCGAGGTCGGCATCATCACGCTGGTCTATGACTATTACTACTCTGTCGCGGCCCGCAAGGTCGGCGCACTCAAGGCATTCGGCGAACACCCCGACATCAAGGTCGCGGACGTCGGTACCTTCACCGCGCCTGAGAAGGCCTACGAGGTCGCCACCGCCATGTTGACGGCGCATCCCGACATGAAGGGCATTTTCGTTGCCTGGGACACGCCTGCGCAGCAGGTCGTGGCCGCGGCCAAGACACTCGGCCGCGACATTGTCATCACCACGAATGACATTGCCGCAGACAGCGCGCTGAACGTTGCACGTGGCGAGTTTCTGGCCGTGGGTGCGCAACGCCCCTACGACCAGGGTGTCGCGGAGGCCAAGGCGGCCGCGCTTGCACTGCTTGGACATGACGTCCCGCCGTACATTTCGGTACCGACGTTGCGCGTCAAGAAGCTCGACCTTCTCAGTGCCCTCAAGCAGGTCACCAAGGAAGATGCGCCGGCTTCGGTGGTGAAAATCTGCAACGGCGAGTGCTTCTAGAGCAGTTCACCGTTTCACGGAAACGGCGAACCGCTCTGTCTCTTTGTTTTTGCGCAATTCCAGACGGAAAACCGTACACACTTTTCCTGGAATTGCTCTGGCTCCTTCTTTCGCCGGCGGGCCGCAGCAGTCCGCCGGCGCTCCCCGAGCGATCGAGAAATCGTCATGGCCGAAGCGAAAACTTCAACGTCCCAGCGCCCTATCGTAACGATGCAACGCATCGGCAAGTCGTTTGGCGCGAACCGCGTGCTGTCGGACATTTCGTTCGAGGTCAAGGCCGGCGAAACGCATGCACTGCTCGGCGAAAATGGTGCGGGCAAGTCGACGCTCATGAAGATCCTCATGGGCGCGTATCGGACGGACGAAGGCCGGATTCTGTTCGACGGCGAGGATGTCACCGCCCTGTCGCTTCGAGAGAGGATCGATCGCGGGATCGCAATGATCTTCCAGGAGCTGAGCGTCTTGCCGAACCGTTCGGTTGCCGAAAACCTGTTTATCCTTCGCGAGCCGCTCGCCTTCGGCCGACGTGTCGATGCCAGAAAAATGCTGCGCGAGGCCCGGGCTCTGATCGGGCGATATGCCTTCTCGCTCGATGCTTCGGCACGTGTGGGCGACCTGGCGTTCGCTCAGCGCCAGATGGTCGAGATTCTCAAAGCGATCTCGCGGGGCGCCAAGCTGCTCGTAATGGACGAGCCGACTTCGTCCCTGACCATCCATGAGGAGGAAACGCTTTTTCGGACAATCGGTCAGCTCAAGCAGAACGGAATCGGTATCGTCTACATCAGCCATCGCATGGCCGATGTGCTGCAGCTTTCGGATCGCATCTCGATCATCAAGGATGGACGTCTGGTCGGTCCGCTCGATCCGGAGAAGACGTCCATCGAGGATATCGCGGCGTTGATGTCCCGGCCCAAGGTCCAAACGCCTTCCCCCGCCGCAGCCGCGCCAGCAAATCGGCAGCCTGCAACGCCCGCCGGGACGCCGGCTCTTGAGGTCCGTGACCTTGCCACCTCGCGCAAACTGTCCGGCGTGTCGTTCTCGATCGGCCCGGGCGAGATCGTCGGCCTTGCCGGGCTTGTCGGCAGTGGCCGCTCGACCCTGGGCAAGGCCTTGTTCGGCATCCTTCCGGATGTAACCGGCCACATCGCCGTCGGGAGCGACCCCGTCCAGCCGGGCAGTGTCAGCAGGGCCATCGCTGCCGGTATCGCGCTTGTCCCCGAAGACCGTCGGCTCGAAGGTCTTGTGGGTGGACGTTCGATCGAGGAGAACCTCGCACTTCCCCGCCTTTCCGAGTTCTCGCTGGCGGGTCCGTTCGGGCCGATGGCGAAGGCCCGGATAACGGCTCTGTTCAGACAATACCGGGACGATCTCAGTATCCTGTGCCGCGGTCCCTTACAGAAAGCCCAGGAGCTTTCGGGCGGCAATCAGCAGAAGATCGTCTTCGCCAAATGGCTGGCCATGAAGCCGAAGCTGTTGATCCTCGACGAACCAACCTCCGGCGTCGACATCAATGCCAAGCGCGATATGCGCGAACTTGTGCGCCGCACGGCCGGCGAAGGCGTCGCCGTGCTGCTCATTTCTTCGGAACTCGAAGAACTCCTGGATTTGTCCGATCGCATTCTGGTGATGGCGCAAGGGCGGATCACGCGCAGCATCGATCGCGCGGACGACGAGACAAAACTTCGCGCGTTGCTGCAGGCCGAGGCGGCCAGACAAGCCAGTGCGCGCGCCCAGGGAGTTGCAGCATGAAACCGTCCCCTATGCCCTCGCACGCAAATGCGATAAATTTTTTCCGCGATCACATCACCTATGTGATCTTCCTGGCGATAACCCTCTACTTCGTCCTGTTTGCTCCACACTTCGCGTCTGTGTCGACCGCAAGCGCGGTTCTGCGCATCACGGCCATCGTTTCGGCAATGGCGATCGGCATGACATTCGTCATCATCTGCGGCGAAATCGACCTGTCGGTAGGATCGGTTGCAAGTTTTTCGGGGATGATCGGAGCGCTGCTGCTCGGCCAGGATGTTCCCACCTACGTCGCAGCTCTTCTGGTGCTGGCAGCCGGCGCAGCGATCGGGGCCACCTCCGGCATCCTTGTTACAAAAATACGCATTCCATCGTTTCTTGTGACCCTTGGCATGCTGTCGATCTTTTCCGGACTGGCGCTGACGATCACCGGCACCCGGCCAGTGTCGATCGTCGACGATGATTTCTCGAACCTGTTCTGGAACGGTAGTTTTCTGGGCGTGCAGGCGCCAATCTGGTGGACAATCGTCCTAACTTCCGTCGGCTATTATCTTCTGCACCAGATGCCCTTCGGCAGGCGTGTTTATGCGACTGGTGGAAACCCTGTAGCCGCCCGCTTTTCCGGGGTGCGGACGGACAGCGTCAAAATTTTCGCCTTTGTGCTGTCCGGCATGATGGCATCCCTTGCAGGGATGATGCTCGCGGCCCGCTCCACCGCCGGCAATCCCAGCCTGGGGGCGGGTCTCGAACTCGACGTCATCGCGGCCGTGATCATAGGCGGGACAAGTCTCTTCGGCGGCTATGGATCGATCGTCGGTTCTGTCGTCGGAGCAATCTTCATAGGAATTCTCGGATTCGGTCTTCTCGTGCTCGGTCTTTCGACCAGCATCCAGGAGGTGATCAAGGGCGCTATCATCATCATTGCCGTCTCGTTGAACCGGCGTTGAAAGCAGCAGAGTTCCATGACCCGACGAAACGCGCGCGTTCCACGCGTTGACTGATGAAATCGCGCCGTGCCCACCTGAGATTTCTCCACCGGCTTCACGGCCCGCTCGGCGCCTGCGCTAACCAGCTTCGTTGGCCAGGTGATCCTTCATGAGGTCACCATAGGGTTCAACATTGAATGCCGTTGGAAAATTCTCGGGCTTATAGGCCGGGATCGCCGCCTTCCGATCCAGAACCGACTGATGGACCAGCGGCCGCCGTTCCTGTCGCTCGATCGTGCGCGGCTCGGCTTGCGGTAGGTAGAAGCCGAGGACGGATTTTCGCTTCCATTCACGCCATTTGACGGACTTTGGGATCCACTCGAGCGGCTTCCAGCCCACGGTCATTGAATCATGCACGATCCCCAACGGATCGGGGCTGACGAACGTCATCGTCCCCTCGCCCTTCCCTTCCCCGAAGACAAGCCGCTCCAGCATGCGGGAATTGGTCTGCAATCCAAATGCTTTGGCCTGATCAACCATCCAGTCGAGCGGAAATTTGGATATGGCGCTTTCCTCTTCAGGATAGCCACCGCCGACATCGGAATGAGATCCGGCGAACCAGACTTGTTTGATATCCTGCTCTTTTGCCGGCGAAATCTTGTCGAAAGGATTTTCGACGAATGGCTGCGGCTCGACCCACCGGTTCAGCCGGAACATGCGACGATGCTCATCGATCGCAATTGCATGTCGAAAGACTTCGACGCTCGGGTTGGTCCTCGTATGCGGCAGTGTGAGGAGCTGTGGTAGAAGCCGGTCGCTTCGCGGCACGATGATCGACGCCACGGTGTCCCAAACACCAAGAAATCTGATGCGCGCGTCCCGGGCTCCTGAAACCTTGGAAAAGTGCCAGGCAACGCTAAGGTCGTGCTCATCGCTGGCTTGCTTGTAAGAGCTTACGGCATACTCAACGATGTTGAGTTGGTCCGGATGCAGCAGGCCGATCATGTGGATCAAGCCCGCAACGGCGCGGGCTGTATAGGCTCCGCGGCTGAAGCCAAAGAGGAAGATTACGTCCCCTTCGACGTAGTGCATGCAGATGAAGGCGTAGGCGCCGGCGATTTCGGCGTCGAGACCATATCCAGTTGCGAGCTCGAACACGGATTTCGCGTTCTGGCGCCATCGCGTCCAGGCATCGCTGGCACCGATGGTTCCTATGCCGGCGTCATAATAGACGCGCTGCTCCTCATTCTTCTTCAGGATGCGGAACAACTTCAAGACATTCGAGAGATTGCGCTCGATCTGGTTTCCCGTTCCATCGCAGCAGACAACGATGTTTTTGCCAGTCCGCTTCAACGCCACCGCCTTTGAAGGTCCAGTTCAGACCAACCGACTTTGACCCAAGCTGTGGATCACATCAACAGGCGTCTGACAATGGATACCGATGAGAATGTAGCGGCGCGGTCGGCGTGGTTCCGGTGGCGAAAGAAGAGGGCTTCAATCAAAGAAGCCCGTATCCTCTTCCCTGAGATACTTCCTGGCTGCTTCGGCGTCGATATCGAGGCCCAGTCCCGGCGCTTCCAGCAGGTCCACCATGCTGTCCTTCACGATCTGCGACGGCAGGCCGATCACGAGATCCTCCCACCAGGGGTCAGAGGCGCTCGGATATTCGAAGGCAATGTAGTTGGCGGGCAAGGTGGCGCAAACGGTGATCAGGGCGCCGAGGCCCAGCAGGCCGTTGGCGGTGCCGTGCGGCGCCATCAGGATGGAGTGCATATAGGCGTGCTCGGCGACCCATTTGAGTTCGGCAATACCGCCGATATCGGCAGGATCGGGGCCGATGACGCGCACGGCCTGCGTCTCGATCAGCTCCTTGAAATTGTGCCGCAAGTAGATCTGCTCGCCGGTATGGATCGGCGTCGAGGTGGAGGTTGTCAGCTCCCGATAGGCCTGCGGATTGACCCACGGCACATAGTCGCCGGTCAGCATGTCCTCGAGCCACATCAAATTGTACTTCTCCACCGCGCGAGCGAACTTGATCGCATCGGGCAGCATCCAGCCCGGGCCGCAGTCGAGCGCCAGGCTGACCTTGTCGCCCAGCACTTCCTTCATGGCGATCACGCAGTCGAGCATGTGGTTGAAACCGCGCTCGCTGATCACGCCCTGATCCATGGCACCGTGATAGCCGGCCTTCTTCTGCGTCACGCCATAATGGAAGTCCTCGATGCTGTCCTTCATGTTCGAGTGGAACGAGATTCCTTGCTTGACCATGAAGAAGTTCTGCGGCTGCTCCATCATCCATTTGACGTCGGCCGCATAATCCTCCGGCCGGTCGCCCGCGCGTTTCCGGCGGATCGAGCCGTTATAGACGCGCACCTTGTCGCGCACCTTGCCGCCGAGCAGTTTGTAGGCCGGCACGCCAGCGGCCTTGCCGGCAATGTCCCACAGCGCATGCTCGATCGCGGAGACGGCGGCGCCATAGGGCTTGAACGAACCTCGCTGGCGGATATTCAGCATCACCCGCTCGACGTCGGTCGGATCCTCGCCGATCAGCGCCTCGCGGAAATGCAGCACAAAGGGCTTGAGATAGGTCTTTGTGAACTCGACCTCGCCAAGGCCATGGAGGCCCTCGTCAGTGACGACGCGAACGATGGGATGCCGCCCGATGACGGCGCAGCGCAGGTCGGTGATCTTCATGGCACAGTCCTATTTCACAGACGAGAAAGCTGTCGGTGTGAGCAGCTGGCTGGCGATATTGGCAACGATCTGCCCGTCACGCTCAGACTCGTCCCGGGCCCTGTGCCATGCCGGATCGGTGACGAAAGCCGCCCATTTCGCCTCACGCTCGGCCAGCGATTCCCAGGCGAGGAAATAGGTAAGGCGATTGCTGTTTTCGCCGATCGCCGTGGTGAAAAACCCGGCTTGGCGGATGCCATGCCTCTCCCAGATGGCCAGCGTTTGGTCGGAAAAGCGCTTGAGCAAAGCCGGCAGCCTGCCCGGCAGGCAGTCATAGATACGCAGTTCGTAGATCATGGTTTCGTCCGTTTCTTTCTTCGCCTCTCCCCTCGGAGAGGGCGACACGAATGGTCGGTCGTTGGCCCTGTGAGCTTGAGGAATGAGGGCTGGGCGTCTGGGCTAACTCCAGGTCCGGTCCCAGCTATATTCATTGTCCCAATGCTCGGTGGATTGCCAGATGCCGGTGACACCCGGCTGCAGATGCTGCGAGATCACCTCGTCTACGACGTCGTCGATCCCCAGACCCGGCTTGTCCGGAACAGTGATGAACCCGTCCTGCACGAGCGGCTTGGGAAGGCCGGTGACGATATCGTCCCACCAGTCGACATCGGCGGAGTGGTATTCGAGCGCCATGAAGTTCTCGGTCGCGGTGGCGACATGGGCCGCGGCCATCGCGGCGATTGGACTTTCGGCCATGTGGATGGCCATGGCAACGCCGTGATCCTGCGCCATGTCGCCGATCTTCTTGGTCTCCAGGATGCCCCCGCTGGTGAGCAGGTCCGGGTGGACAATGGAGAGGCCACCGCTCTTGAGCAGAGGCTCGAACCCCTCCTTGAGGTAGATGTCCTCGCCGGTGCAGATGGGCACCGTGGTGGCGTCCTGCAACTGCCGGTACTGCTCGGTGTACTGCCAGGGGATTACATCCTCGAGCCAGGCCGGCACGTATTTTTCAATTCGCCTGGCGAGCCGAATGCAGTTCTGGAGTGAGATGTGGCCGACGTGGTCGATAGCGAGCGGGATCTCCATGCCGATGACCTCGCGAACCTCGGCAATGTACTGCTCGAGCAGGTCGAGGCCCTTGTCGGAAAAATGGAGGCCGGTAAACGGGTGGGCGACATTATGCAGGTCGTAGGCCGCGTTGCGGGCGCGCCGCTCATCAACGGTCTTGAGCGGGCCGCGGGCGGGATGAACGCGGTAGCCTTCGAGTGAGCCGGCAGGAGACACGACCGCGCCGGGCACATCCGCGATCTGCATCAGCCCCAGATCCATCTTGAGGAAGGTGAAGCCGAGCTCCATGCGCTGCTTGAGGCGCTTGCCGGTCTCTGTGCCGCTCGGCACGGTTGCATCGGTATCGCAATAGAGGCGCACCTTCTCCCGAAACCGGCCGCCGAGCATCTGGTAGATCGGAACGCCATAGGCCTTGCCGGCGAGATCCCACAGCGCGATTTCGACCGCCGAGACGCCGCCACCTTGCCGGCCGTGCCCGCCGAACTGCTTGATCCGGCGAAACAGGCGATCGATGTTGCAGGGATTCTCGCCAAGCAACCGGCTCTTCAGCATCAGCGCGTAGGTGGCGCTGGCCCCGTCGCGCACCTCGCCAAGCCCGACGATGCCCTGGTTGGTGTAGATCTTGAGCAGCGCCGTTGTGAACGGTGCGCCGACGATTTCAGCCACCCGCATGTCGGTGATGCGAAGATCGGACGGCTTGGAGTTCATGTTCACCCGATCAAGGGCTTCGTCGGCTCCACCGGTCTTGGGCATCACTTATCCTCGTTTTGGTAGGCGGGCTTTTCGGCGGCATGCAGCCCCGACATGAGGCGACATGCGTCAGCCCAGCTCAATCTCGTGGGCTTGCAGGTACTCGCGGTCCATCTCGATGCCGAGACCGGGCCTCGACGTCAGTTTGAGGCTGCCGTTCGAAACGTCGAGCGGTGTGTCGATGAGATGATCGTATTTACCCAGGTTCCACTCCGACGTCTCGAGCTTGTAGAAGTTAGGAACTGTCATCATCACCTGCGCCCCCGCCACCACGTTGATCGGCCCCGCGGCGTCATGCGGCGAGACCGGGACGTAGTAGGCTTCGCACAGGGCAGAGATCTTCTTGAGTTCGGTAATGCCGCCGGTCCAGGTGACGTCAGGCATGATGTAGTCAGCGAGCTTGTTTTCGAGCACCGGCACGAAGTCCCACTTGGTGTGGCCGCGCTCTCCCCAGGAGATGGCGGCGCTGACCTTCTCACGCACCTGCTTGAGGGCATTGAGGCTCTCGGGCGGGCAAGGCTCCTCGAACCAGTCGATCTGGCCGGCTTCCTCGAGGCTTCGGCAGAGGCGAATGGCGGTTGGAACATCGAAACGGCCGTGCGCATCGATGAGAATGTCGACATCAGGGCCCGCCGTTTCGCGGATCAGAGCCGTGAGTTCGGCCGCTTCGCGCTCGTCCTTGCGAGTCATGCTGCCATCGAGGTAGCCGTCCCGCTGTTCGCGCGACACGCCATCGGCGCCACGTCGCTGATGCGGGAAAGGATCAAACTTGAGCGCGGTGTGTCCGGACTCGACGATGTCCCGAATTTCGCGGACCACCGCCTCCTTGCTGGTAAATTTGGACTGGTTGGGATGGGTGTAGAGCGCGATTTCATCGCGCACCGGCCCGCCCAGCAGCTCGTAGATGGGCTTGCCCAAAACTTTGCCCCGGATGTCCCAGAGAGCTATGTCGATGGCGCTCACGCATTCGACCGCGGCGCCGCGGCTGCCCATATAGGTGAAGCTGCGGAAAATCTTGTGCCAGAGATGCTCGATCCGGGCCGGGTCCTCGCCGGTCACGGCGGCGCCGATCTGCCGTAGGATCGTGCAGAGCGCGCGGTTGGCGAGCTTGGTGGTGGTCGTGATCTCTCCCCAGCCGCTCACCCCCTCGTCGGTCGTCATTTCGACGAACAGGTACTCTCCCCAATAGGACGCATCGGACTTGATCAGCCACGGCCGAATGCTCGTAATTTTCATGTCAGCTACCTCTGTCTGATCGTCTGGCTAACGATGTTCTGGATCGCGCATTCTATCCGGCCCGAGCGGCGTTGCGCGCACGCATATGTTCGAGGATGTGCCGGCCGGAGCCCTCGACATGGCGAGCAACGAGTTCGGCCGCCTTGTCGGCATCTCCCGCCTTTACCAGCGCGATGAGCTCGCGGTGCTCGCGAATGATCGCGGCACGCCGGGCAAGCGTGAAATTGAAACGCCGGCTCACGGCTCGCAGCACTTCACGATGCTTCCACCAAAGCTCGGCGGCATGGCGGTTGTAATGCCGCTGGTACATCACGGTGTGGAAGGCGGTATCCAGCTCGCTGTGCCTGAACGTATCGGCGAAGTTGTTCTCTTCAATCAGGTCCTGGAGACGTTGGAGTTCGGCGATGTCCTCGCCGGTGGCCATATTCACAAACCATCGCGTCAGGGCCGGCTCGATCAGAACGCCGATCTCATAAATGTCGCGGACAAACTCCTGATCGATAGGCCGGACGCGCGCCCCGCGGTTGGGGAGAAAGGTGACAAAGCCTTCGCCGCGCAACAGCTGCAAGGCTTCGCGCACGGGGTTGGTCGAGGTGCCGTGGCGCCGGGCGAGATCAGTGACCACGAGCCGTTCGTTGGCGGCAAGCCGTCCCTCGATGATGTCTTCCCTGATCAGCTCATAAAGCGAGGCGCCCTCGCTGGACGCCCCTATGGGGTCAATCCCCACCGGTGGCTTGGCTTTGAAATCGTTTGGTTCGGCCAAGGCCCGCTCCCCTGGGTTAATACACACCCTTTCCGATTAGCACGCAAAGTTTCGATAAACAATGTACGATCTAACGCGTTGACAGGCAATTCATGATCTGAAAACGTACAAGGCTCCCGAACGGGTACACAGATACAAAGACGTCCTGCGATCAAACGAGCAAGACCGCTTTGCCTCGCCGCAAAGCGGCATGGGAGAACCAGGGAGGATACCTATGACGAGGATTATACTCGGCAGTGCGGTCCTGCGCGGCACTGTCGTCAGCGTTTTGGCGGCATCGCTGATGTCCACATCGGCGCTGGGCGCGCCGCCGGTCGACCTCAGCAAGTGGTCGCCGGAATATGTCCGCGCCATTGCGGGCACACAGGATTTCGACACGGCGGCCGATTGTGCCAAGGTCACCCCGCTGGACTACAAGGGGCGACTGACCTTCTGGTATCAGGGCGTTTTCGAGGGCGACCCCGACCTCCTGCGCCAATACTACAAGGAATTCTTCGAAACCTTCCGCAAGACCTATCCAAACATCCAGCTCGAGGAACAAGCCCTCACCTATAACGATCTTCTCGACAAGTTCCGCACCGCGCTCCTCGGCAATGCCGCGCCGATGGCGGTCCGCTTGCAAATCCTGGGTGGTACCGAATTCGCTTCAAAAGGCTATCTGCAGCCGCTGAAGCCCGAGGATGTGGGCTATTCGACCGAGGACTTCTGGCCCGGCGCCATGAAGGCCGTGACCTGGGACGGGGTGACCTACGGCATTCCAACCAACAACGAAACGATGGCGTTCATCTGGAACGCCGACATCTTCAAACGCGCCGGCCTCGATCCGGACAAGCCACCGGCAACCTGGGACGACGTCATCAAGTATTCCAAGCAGATCCACGACAAGCTCGGCATTGCCGGGTATGGCCTCGTGGCTCGCAAGAATGCCGGCAATACGCCGTATCGCTTCATGCCGCAGCTATGGGCCTATGGTGGCGGCGTCTTCGACGAAGCGGCGGCAAACCCGACCTATGAGCAGGTCGAGCTGGACAGCCCGCAGAGCAAGGCGGCGCTGCAGGCTTCCTACGACATGTATGTTCGCGACAAGTCGGTTCCGGTTTCGGCACTCACCAACCAGCAGGCCGATAACCAGCCCCTGTTCGTCGCCGGCCAACTCGGCATGATGATCTCGCACCCCTCCGACTACAATGTCATGCTCGACCTGCAGAAGAAGGCGACGGGCACCGACAAGGACAAGGCGCAGACCGTCATAGACAACATGCGCTACGGCCTGATCCCGGCTGGGCCCGACGGCAAGCGCGCGGTCGTGTTCGGCGGCTCGAACATCCACATCCTGAAGCCCGAATATGTCGAAGGCGGCAAGGTAGACGAGCCGGCCGCGAAGGCTATCATCTGCATGTGGACGAGCCCTGAATGGTCGCTGAAGATGGCCTATGCCGGATCGAATCCCGGCAACCTGAACGGCTTCAAGACCAAATGGATGAAGGAACGTCTGGACAACATCAAATTCCTCGATGTCACGACCTCGATGCTGCCATACGGCATCCCGTTCCCGGCGCTGCCGCAGGCCCCGGAGATCATGAACATCATCGTCCCGGACATGCTGCAGAATGCCCTGACCGGAGCGATGACCGTCGACCAGGCGGCGGACGACGCGGCCCAGAAGGTGAAAGACCTGATGGGCGGGCTCTAGCCTGCGCCTGACCCACGACCTGACCGGCTGCGCTGACAGCGCAGCCGGTTCGTTCCGAAGAAACAAGGGCATACCATCGTGACGATCGTGACCGGCAAGGCCGAGGCGCGCCGAAAATTGCAACCCGGCAGGTCCGGTGCGCTGCGGGATATCTGGGAGCATCGCGCCGACTACGCGTACGTGCTGCCCGCGATCGCCGTGATGCTCATCGTCATCGCCTATCCGATCTACTACACGATCGAGCTGTCGTTCTATAAGACGCCACCCGGCTTGCAGCTTCGTGACAAGACCTTCATCGGCTTCGACAACTACACGGCCATCCTCACCAGCGAGGTGTTCTGGAAAGTCACCTGGAACACGCTGATCTGGACATTCGGGTCCACCTTCATCTCCTTTGTCCTGGGGTTTGCCACTGCGCTGGCGCTCCACCGCGACTTTATCGGCCGCGGTGTGCTGCGCGCTATCCTGATCATTCCCTGGGTCATCAGCGCGGTCGCCGCCTCCTATATCTGGAAGTGGATCTACCATTCGGATTTCGGCATCATCGGCGCAGTGCTGGTCGGCCTCGGATTGGCCGACCGACCGCCGAATTTCATCGACAACGTCAGCACGGTTCTCCCCTCGCTGATCGTCGTCAATATCTGGCGCGAGTTTCCGTTCGCCATGATCATGATGATGGCGGGCCTGCAGACAGTCCCCGAGCAGTTGCTGCTCGCCGCGAAAGTTGACGGAGCCAATGCCTGGCAGCGCTTCTGGCACGTCACCTTCCCGCATCTGCGCAACGTCTCGGTGGTGACGATCCTGCTGCTGGCAGTGGCCAACTTCAATTCCTTCATCATCCCCTGGATCATGACCGGCGGCGGGCCGTCGAATGCATCGCATATCTGGATCACCCATATTTACGAACTCGCCTTCGGCCGGCAGCGCTGGGGCGTGGCATCGGCCTATTCGGTGCTCCTGTTCATCATCCTGATGACGCTGGGCTACTTCTACGTCCGTGCGCTGAGCGGCAACGAGCGGAAGGAGGGCGGCGCATGAGCGCGATTGCCGAGACGGTCTCCCGAGGCCAGACCCGTCGCCGTATGCGCGTCGACGGATGGCGGTGGGCCGGTCGCATCTTCCTCGTTTTCATGCTGCTTTATACGGCGTTGCCGATGATCTGGATGCTGATCACCTCGATCAAATCCGGGTTCGCGGCGACGCAATTCCCGCCGCAATGGTGGCCGGACGAGCCGACCCTCGCCAGCTATCGGAAATTGCTCGATCCGCAGAACAGCGTCGGCCAGGACTTCCTCCGCTTCTTCTGGAACAGCCTGTTCGTGTCGACCGTCACGACAATCCTTTCCGTAATCGTGGCTGTCCCCGCGGCCTACGCTTTTTCGCGCTTCAGTTTCCCCGGACGGAACTTCCTGTTCTTCGCCGTTTTGCTGCGCAACATGTTTCCGGCAGTGATCTTTCTCGTGCCGCTCTTCATCCTGATGCGCGCGATCGGCCTGGTGAACACGCACGGCTCGCTCATTCTCACCTATCTGACGTTCGGGCTGCCGCTGGCGATCTGGCTGCTCAAGGGCTTTTACGACAACATCCCGGTGCAACTCGAGCAGGCGGCGCGCATCGACGGCGCAACGCGGTTCCAGGCCTTCATCCTGATCGTGATGCCGCTCTCGACGCCCGGGATCATCGCCACCGCGATCTATTCCTTCATCGGCGCCTGGAACGAATACATCTACGCCTACACCTTCCTTTCCAAGAACGAGCAATTGACACTGCCGGTCGGCATCCAGCGCTTCTTCTCGGAAAACACGACGGACTTTCCGGGCTTGATGGCGGCCAGCTTCATGATGAGCGTGCCCGTCGTGGTGCTGTTCCTCGTCCTGCAACGATACTTCGTACGCGCCCTTACAGAAGGCGCGGTCAAGCACTAGGGCCGGATGATTTCAGGTCGAACCGGTCTGACATCTGAATCCGGCTCTAAATCAAGGAGATAGAGCATGATGCCTGCCGAAAACCGCTTCACACTTTTCGGCATCATGTTCTAGGGAGTTGCCAATGGCCCACGTGGTCCTCAAAGATCTCGTCAAGACCTATGGCGGCTTCAAAGCTGTCAACGATGTTTCGCTGACGGTCAATGACGGCGAGTTCGTTGCGCTGGTCGGCCCTTCAGGCTGCGGCAAGACAACCACGCTCAATCTCGTCGCGGGGCTGACCTCGATTACATCGGGCGACATCGTCATCGGAGACCGGGTGGTCAATGATCTCGACCCCAAGGACCGGGACATCGCAATGGTGTTCCAGAACTACGCGCTGTACCCGCAGAAATCGGTCTACAAGAACCTGGCGTTCCCGCTGCAGATGCGGAAACTCTCCAGGGACGAGATCGACAAGAAGGTCAGGGAAGCGGCGCGCGTTCTCGACATGACGCACCTGCTCGAGCGCAAACCGCGGGAACTTTCGGGCGGGCAGCAGCAGCGCGTCGCCCTTGGCCGTGCCCTCGTCCGCGACCCCGCTGTGTTCCTCATGGACGAGCCGCTCTCCAACCTCGACGCCAAACTGCGCGTGCAGATGCGATCCGAGATCAAGCGCTTCCACCAGGACCTCAAGGCAACGATCATCTATGTGACGCACGACCAGCTCGAAGCCGTGACCATGGCCGACAAGATGGCGGTGATGAATGGCGGCTATCTGCAGCAATACGATTCACCGGCGCAGGTCTTTGCCCATCCGGTCAACATGTTCGTCGCCAGCTTCATCGGCAGCCCGGCGATGAGCCTCATCCCGCTGGAGGCTTCGACGGCCAACGGCAGCACCGCATTGACCAGCGCGGAAGGCTGGACGCTTGAGCTGTCGCAACTCAACGC
Source organism: Mesorhizobium sp. B2-1-1 (assembly GCF_006442975.2). Taxonomy (NCBI): domain Bacteria; kingdom Pseudomonadati; phylum Pseudomonadota; class Alphaproteobacteria; order Hyphomicrobiales; family Phyllobacteriaceae; genus Mesorhizobium; species Mesorhizobium sp. B2-1-1. The sequence continues at coordinate 5,608,314 of NZ_CP083954.1, forward strand.
GCGCAAGGTCCAGGGAGCGACCACCAAGAAGGTCGTGCTCGGCGCGCGGCACTCGACGATCAAGCTGCACAAAAGCGCGGTCCCGGGCGCCATTCCGGCCAAGGCCTATACGGTGGAGCCGACCGGAGACGTCACCTTCGTGCAAGCATTCCTGTCGGGCGCCATCGTCAACATCAGCGTGTCGCCCAACGTCGCCGTCAAACCTGATGAGCGGATCTGGCTCGAGTTCGACCAGGAGCGGATGCATCTGTTCGACGGCGAAACTGAAATGGCCCTCAAGGCCGACTGAGACAGGGGATGCGCGTGGAACGCGGGCGTGGATGACCAAGAACCTGAAGATCACCGCGATCAAGCCCTACCCGGTATGGGTGGGAACGCGCAACCAGATGCTCGTCAAGGTCGAGACCGACCAGGGTATCTTCGGCTGGGGCGAGAGCGGCTTGAGCGGTCGCGAGAAAGCCGTAGCCGGCGCGGTCGAGCACTATCGCGAGTTTCTCATCGGCCGCGACCCGATGCAGATCGGCCTGATCTGGCAGGAGGTTTATCGCAGCCAGTACTTCGAAGGAGGCCGGGTCCTGCAGGCGGCGATTTCCGCCATCGACATCGCCCTTCATGACATCAAAGGCAAGGCGCTGGGGGTGCCCGTCTACGAGCTGCTTGGCGGCAAGCAGCGCGACCGCGTGCCCACCTTCGCCTCGACCGGAGACGAGGCCGAGGGCGATGTTGCGATCGAACGCGCCCGCGAACTGCGCGCGCAGGGCTGGCAGGCGATCCGCTTCTTCCCCATCGGACAAAGCAGCAAGGACGTCTTCGAGCCGCGTGAATCGATCGGCCCTACCGCGAGCATGCTGAACAAAGCGCGCGAGGCGCTGGGCGATGAGGTGGTGCTCGGCGTCGATTATCATCATCGGCTGTCGGTGGCCGAGGCGGCGAGCTTCTGCAACAAGCTTGGCCGCGGCGTGCTTGATTTCCTCGAGGAGCCAATACGGGCCGAGACACCAGAGGCGTACGAGTCCCTTCGTACGATGACCGACATCCCCTTTGCCATCGGCGAGGAATTTGCCAGCAAGTGGCAGTTCCTGCCTTACATCGAGCGCGGCATCCACCAGTTCAACCGGCTCGATGTCTGCAATGTCGGCGGGCTCACCGAGGCGATGAAAGTCGCCGGCTGGAGCGAGGCGCACTATGTGGACCTGATGCCGCACAATCCCCTTGGCCCCGTGTGCACGGCCGCAACCGTGCATCTCGCCGCCGCGGTGCCCAACTTCGCGTGGCTCGAGACCAGGATCCCCGAAAGGAAGCTGGGTTTCGACAATTCCGACTTTTTCCCCGTACAGCCAAGGCTCGACGGGACCGATTATCCGGTCAGCGACCTGCCGGGGCTCGGCGTCGAGGTCAATGAAGCGGCGGTCCAGGCGCAGAGTTTCCGTTTCTGGGAAGCGCCACATCTCAAGCGCCGCGACGGCTCTGTCACCAACTGGTAATTCAATTTCAACCGGAGTCCGAAAATGACGCATACTCCCGATATCACGCGGCCGCCCAAGGACCTGATCGACGCGCTAAGGGAGATCGGCGCCGCCACGGTCGCGGGCACACTTGGCCACATGGGCTTTCGCAATCCGCACATGGTCGGCCCGGTGCCGCAGAACCATGGGAAGTCGATCGTCGGGCCGGCACTGACATTGCAGTTCATGCCGCAGCGACCGGACCTCTTCACCGAGGGAGAATATGCCGATCCGGAGACGCAACTTCACAGACATGTGCTCTACCATGCCCAGGAGGGCGACGTGGTAGTCGTCGACGCGCGCGGCGACATGAGCTCCGGTGTCTTCGGCGATATGATGTCGACCTATTTCAAGGGCAGAGGCGGCGCGGGCATCGTCATCGACGGGTGCATGCGCGACCGGCCCAATGTCGAAAAGCTCGACCTGCCTCTTTGGCTGCGCGGCTGGACGCCAAATTATCATGTGCAGACCAGCATCTATCCCAATGCGGTCAACGTTCCGATTGCCTGCGGCGGTGTCACGGTGATCCCCGGCGACATCATTGTCGCCGATGACGACGGGGTGGTGGTGCTGCCCGTCGCAATGGCCTCGAAGGTCATCGAAGAATCCCAGAAACATCACGATTGGGAGGAATTCTCACGAATGAAACTCATGGGGGGCGCGCCGTTGCAACGCTACTATCCACTGCACCCAAGCGCGAACGACGAGTACGAGGCTTGGCGGAAAGCCAACGCCAAACCTTGATAGACAGGATGAGCTGACAGTCGCCAGCGCGCGTCAGCCATTCCCCCTAATTTATCCTGGCGCCGCGCTGTGCGTCGAACAGGTGCGCCTTGCGCATCATCATCTCCAGCCCGATCTCCTGATCAGGTTTGAATGGCGGCCGATCCCGGCTCTCCGCCCGCTCGTTGACCTAAGCTGGGTTTAATCCCTGGCCACTCCAGACCTGTCCCTGCCGAAAGCTGGCGGCTTTTGCATCGGGAGATACCTGACCGCGCTGGTGGCGACACATTACCGTAACGGAAGCGGTCCTATCATCATTCGGTGATTTTGGGCGGGGGCCGGGATCGTCGGCCGGGACCGTCAAGATTAGGGGACCTGATATGGCCACGCAGCTTTGTCACATAGAGACAGCATTCTCGGGAGCGGGCTCGGCAATGGCTCCAAAGTTCGCGGAATCATGCGCTTGGGCGAATGCACGAGGCGTAACAATCTATCAGCGTTCAAAAACGGTATGGATCGCGGCCGGCGGCTATCGAGGCCGCGATTTGAAAGTAAAGGGACGGTCGCCTGCCACCGCGCTCGCACTATGGATCGAGGCTGTCCAGTACAGAGGTTCGACATGAGGCTGACCAACGAGGCGTCCAAGGCACGCAAGGAGATCAGCATCCATCGTATCGCCGCCCTGATACCAGCTTAGGATATCGCAGGCCGTCGCCGAAATTGGATCCCCGGCCGAGCTTTGTCCATGCGATCAGCCCGGCCGCTTTGGTCGAGCTGGTTCATCATGAGCCCGCGAGCGCCAGCATGACGCTCGCCCCAAGTGCGGAACACATCTGGCTCAACATCAAGCGGCCCCCTGGAGTTGAAAATTTTACGCGGCCGCGCCTGGCGCCGCGGCTCCGGTCGCGTAAAAATGCTTCTGCCGAAGCCGAATCAACTCAGCCATCATGTTTTCTCCAGAAGAAACGCCCATATAAAAACAGGTTGGCGGGCCGTTGCCATTCGGGCAGACACCGCTGGAGTTGCGGCGGTGATCCGAACCCGACAAAACGGTTGGCGCGCGCTGCCGGAACGGTTTGATATCGCGGTCAACACGTAGGGAGAAACACGCGATCGGGTTGCGCTCGGCATGTGTTGATGGTTTGTTGCCGGTCAGCGGAGAACGAGTGATGCGAGAATCCATCGGTCAAGACGAATACGGGTCGACCAGCCCCTTCGATCCGGATGACCTGCCGAATTTGAATGCGATCGGACCGGCCATGGGCAGCGGCAATGACTTCGAGAGATACGCGGTCGCCGTCATAATCGTGTTCGGCGCCCTGATCATAGGCGGGCTGATGGCCGCGTCGATGACCTTCGGCCACCGCAACGGTTTCCTGTTCGCGCTCGGCGGCGCCACATCGGCCTGGATATCGGGAAACGCGCTTCTGCTCGACCGGCCGCGCATCTACGCACTGTTCGTCGGCATCGCGGCCCTGATGCTGATCGCATCCACCGTCACGCTGATTTCGTGACGGCTTGATCGTCAATTAGAGCGGTCGTTTCACGGAAACTCAGGCCGCCCTGTCTTTTCGTTTTCGACGCGATTTCGGACGCGGGTTCACACGCTTGCGGAGTGCGCCCAGTCCCATCAATAGCCGAGCGCCTCGCCGGAAGCAGCGCGGCTGTCGATGGCGCCATTGTAGCGCGCGCCGCCGCCCTTCCCGATTTCCTCCAGGCTCTTGCCGCCGACCAGGATGCCCGCCGCCTGGCCCCAGGTCTTGTCGCTGAGATCGAGATGATAACCCATGCCGGCCAGCAGCCTTTCGGTGTCCGGCGACAGTCCGAACGGCTCGATATAGACTGTGTCGGGCAGCCATTGATGATGGATGCGCGGCGCGTCGATCGCCTCCTGGATGTTCATGCCGTGGTCGATGACGTTGACGATGGCTTCCAGCGTAATGGTGATGATGCGCGAACCGCCGGGGCTGCCGATGACCATGAACGGCTTGCCGTCCTTGGCCACCACGGTCGGGCTCATCGACGACAGCGGCGTCTTCTTCGGCTGGATGGCGTTGGCCTCGCCCTGGACCAGGCCGTAGAGGTTGGGCACGCCGGGCTTCTGGGTGAAATCGTCCATCTCGTTGTTGAGCAGGATACCGGTGCCGTCGGCGACGACGCCGGCGCCAAACGAGCCGTTGAGCGTGTAGGTGACCGCGACCGCGTTGCCGTCCTTGTCGATGATCGAATAGTGGGTCGTCTCCTTGCTCTCGCCGAACCCCTTCGGCATCAGGTCCTGAGAGACGCCGGCCCGGAACGGGTCGATCTTGTCGCGAATGTCCTTGGCGTAGGCCTTGTCCAGCAGTTTCGAGACCGGATTGTCGACGAAATCGGGATCTCCGAGCGCCGAGTTGCGATCGACATAGGCGTGGCGCATGGCTTCGATCATGACATGCACGGTCTCTGCCGAACCGGCGCCGAGATAGGACAGCGGGTAGCCTTCCAGCACGTTGAGGATTTCGCAGATGATGACGCCGCCGGAGCTTGGCGGCGGCGAGGAAATGATCTCGTAGCCGCGATAGGAACAGGTCACCGGCTTGAGCTCGCGCACCGCATATTGTTCGAAATCGCCCTTGGCCAGGATACCGCCCTTGGCGCCGCTTGCCTTGACGATGGCATCGGCGATGGCGCCCTTGTAGAAGGCGTCGGGGCCTTTTTCGGAAATCGCCGAGAGCGACGCGGCTAGGTCGGGTTGGACCAGCCGCTCGCCGATGCCATAGGGCTTGCCATCCGGCTTCAGGAATATGGCCGCCGCAGCTGGATCCTTCGCCAGCCTGTCGGCACCTCCGGCAAACGAGGCGGCGTCACCCTGATTGAGGATGAACCCGTCCTTGGCATAGCGAATGGCCGGCGCCATGAGGTCCTGCCGGGACAAGGTGCCGTATTTTTCGCGCGCCATCTCGAAACCGGCGACGGAGCCCGGCACGCCGACGGCGAGGTAGCCGTCGAGGCTGGCGCCTTTCACCGGTTTGCCGTCCTTGTCGAGATACATGGTCTTGGTCGCGGCCAGCGGCGCACGTTCGCGGAAATCGAGGAAGGTCGACTTGCCGTCCTTGAAGCGGACAGTCATGAAGCCGCCGCCGCCGATATTGCCGGCGTTGGGATAGACGACGGCGAGCGCATAACCAACAGCGACCGCCGCATCGACGGCGTTGCCGCCCTTCTTCAGGACTTCAACGCCCACCTCCGACGCCAGATGCTGCGCGGTGACAACCATGCCGTTCTCGCCCTTGACAGGCGCTGGCGAGGCGGCGATGGCGGCCGCCCATGGCGCGAAAGCGATCGTGAAGGAGAGGCTGACGGCGATCAGCGTGCGGCGAGTGATATGCATGGCGAGGCTCCTGGCGGGGGAACGCCTAGGAAACCGTGTTGGGGTGATCGAGTCCACTAACAATTGAGGGAGCACGAGAAAGAGCCCCCACCCGGATTGCCATCCGACCTCTTCCCTAGTGGAGAGGAGGCCGTCAGCGCTCGCGCCAGTCTCTTCTCCCCAGCGGGGAGAAGGTGGCCGCGAAGCGGCCGGATGAGGGGGCGGGCTCGGCCTCAGACAATGCCACCGCTGCCGCCGGCAACGGCCGGGCGTTCCGCCGCGACCTTGGCGCGGTAGCCTGCCGCCCGGTAGGCGGCGACCGGGTCGATGGCGCCGCCGGTGTTCAGCCGCGCCATGGCCAAGATCGGCTCGACATCGGTGCGGTAGGCTGATTTTAGCGTCTGCGTTGCCATCAGCGCGTCATTGCCGTCCTGAAAACCTTCAAGCGCCTTGCGGTCCACCAGCAGCGCCTGCGCGTAGGCGCGCTGCACCTCGACCGCGGACAGCATCAGGCTCTCGATCGGATCGGTGACGTTGTGGCTCTGGTCGAGCATATGGGCCGGATCGAAGCCGTCGGCGCCGGACAGTTCGGCGTCGACCAGTTCGTTGAAGACCAGGAACAGCCGGTAGGGGTCGATCGAACCGGCATCGAGGTCGTCGTCGCCATATTTCGAATCGTTGAAGTGGAAGCCGCCGAGTTTCCTGAACTGGATCAGCCGCGACACGATCATCTCGATGTTGACGTTGGGCGCGTGGTGGCCGAGATCGACCAGGCAGAAGGCCTTGTCGCCGAGTTCCTTGGCAATAATGTAATTGGTGCCCCAATCCTGCACGACGGTGGAATAGAAGGCAGGCTCGTATATCTTGTGTTCGGTGAACAGCTTCCAGTCAGCGGGCAGCCCGACATAGACCTCTTTCATGGCATCGAGATAGCGCTCGAACGCCTTGGCGAAGTTGACCTGGCCGGGGAAGTTCGAGCCGTCGCCGATCCACACCGTCAGCGCCTTGGACCCAAGCGTCTTGCCGATCTCGATGCATTCAAGATTGTGCTCGACCGCTTGCCGGCGCGTTCCGGCATCGGCATGCGAGAGCGAGCCGAATTTGTAGGACAGCTTTTGGTCCCTGGCGTCGGAGAACGTATTGGAGTTCATGGCGTCGAAGCCGAGGCCGAAACGCGAGGCCGCCTGCTTCAGCCGGTTCGGGTCGGCCTTGTCCCAGGGAATGTGCAGCGACACCGTCGGTGTCGCCTGCGTCAATTGCTTGATGACGGCGCAATCCTCGATCTTGTCGAAGATGTCGCGCGGTTCGCCGGCGCCGGGGAAACGGGCAAAGCGCGTGCCGCCGGTACCGACACCCCAGGAGGGGATCGCCACCGCGAATTTCTCGACCTTGTCTCGGATCGCGTCGATGACGATGCCGCGACGGTCGAGCCGTTCGCCGAGCGAGGCGTAGTCACGCTCGAGGTCGGCCTTGCGCGCGGCGTTGTTTTTTTCGACGACGTCGGCCGAGATGATGGTTTCGGACACTGCTGTTCCTCCCAGATTTCGTTCGGCTGGCGCTGCCCCTCATCCGCCTGCCGGCACCTTCTCCCCGTGAACGGGGAGAAGGAAGGCCTAGCGCGTAAAGCTTTGCGCGTTACCGGCGTCGACATTGACGATGTTGCCGGTCGACTTGGCCGACATGTCGGAGGCGAAGAAATAGATCGCTTCGGCGATGTCCTCGGGAAACACCGAGCGCTTCAGCATCGAGCGCGAGCGGTAATGTTCCTCGAGGTCGTCGGTCGACATCTTGTAGGCGGCGGCGCGCTGTTCCTTCCACTCGCCGGACCAGATCTTGGAACCGCGCAGTACGGCGTCCGGATTGACGACGTTGACCCTGATCTGCGCCTCCGCGCCCTCCAGCGCCAGGCAGCGGGCGAGATGGATCTCGGCGGCCTTGGCGGTGCAATAGGCGGCAGCGTTCGGCGAGGCGGCAAGGCCGTTCTTGGAGGCGACGAAAACGACGTTGCCGCCGATCTTCTGCACCCTGAACAGCCGGAACGCTTCCCGAGAGACCAGGAAATATCCCGTCGACAGGATGTCCATGTTCTTGTTCCACAGCGCCAGCGTCGTGTCCTCGATCGGCGCCGAGGAGGCGAGGCCGGCGTTGGAGACCAGAATATCAATGCCGCCGAACTCGACCGCCGTTTCGGCAAAGCCGGCGACGACCTGATCCTCCGACGTGACGTTGATGACCACGGGGCGGACAAAATCCTTGCCATAGGCCTTGGCCAGTTCGTCGTTGGCGCTGGCAAGTGCTGTCTCGTCGATGTCGGCGAGCACCACGCAGGCGCCTTCGCGCAGCAGCCGGCTCGCCGTCGCGCGGCCGATGCCGCCCGCGCCGCCAGTGACGAGCGCGATCTTGCCGGCAAGAGCCTTGGGCTTCGGCATGCGCTGCAGCTTCAGATCCTCGAGCAGCCAGTATTCGATGTCGAAGGCTTCCTGCGCAGGCAGGCCGACATAGGAGGAGACGGTCGAGGCGCCGCGCATGACGTTGATGGCGTTGACGTAGAACTCCCCCGAAATGCGCGCCGTGGCCTTGTCGCCGGCGAAGGTGAACATGCCGACGCCGGGCATCAGATAGACCACGGCATTGGGATCGCGGATGGCGGGCGAGTCCGCATGCTTGCAGCTGTCATAATAGGCCTGGTAACCTACGCGGTATTCGGCAATGTCGTCGGCCAGCCGCGCGATGACGGCATCGACATCGGGCTTGGCCGGATCGAACTCGATGACCAGCGGCCGGATCTTGGTGCGCAGGAAATGGTCCGGGCATGAGGTGCCGAGTGCCGCCAGCGGGCGCAGATCCCTGGAATTGACGAATTCGAGCACGGCGGCGGAATCGTCGAAATGGCCGAGCTTATGGCTCTTTTCCGAGATCAGGCCGCGGATCCTCGGCATCAGCTTCGCGGCGATGGCGCGGCGTTCGGCGGGGTCGAGCGACTTGACCGCTTCGCCACCGAAAATGGCGACACCCTCGGAACGCCGCTCGAACCACTCGATCGCCTGGTTGATCACCGAGATCGTCGTTTCGTAGCATTCCTTCGGGCTGTCGCCCCATGTGAACAGGCCGTGGCTTTCCAGGATGACGCCCTTGGCGGCTGGATGGTCGAGGCAGAATTTCTCCAGCCACAGGCCAAGTTCGAAGCCCGGCCGCTTCCACGGCAGCCAGCCTATGGCGTCGCCGAAGATTTCCTTCGTCAGGGCCTTGGAATCTTTGGCGGCAGCGATGGCGATGATGGCGTCGGGATGCATGTGATCGACATAGGGCTTCGGCACGTAGGCATGCAGCGGCGTGTCGATCGAGGCCGCGCGCGGATTGAGATTGAAGGTGCAGTGGGGCAGATAACCCACCATCTCGTCTTCATGCTCGACGCCGCGATAAAGGCCTTTGAGGGCTCGCAATTTGTCCATGTAGAGCGTGGCAAAACCATCAAGCTTGATCGAAGCGCTGTCGCCGCCGGAGCCCTTCACCCACAGCACTTCCACGTCCTGTCCGGTGAGCGGATCCTGTTGCCGGATTTTCGACGATGTGTTGCCGCCGCCGTAATTGGTGACACGCTTGTCGGAGCCGAGCGTGTTCGAACGATAGACCAGAAGCTCGGGATCGCTCATCCCCCTTGCCTTCGCATCATCCCAAAGATTGGCGAGGCGCGAGCCGGAGCGCTTGTCGAGCATGGGTAATCCTCCCTTGAAGCGCGGACGGTGCGCTCCTCTTTTCGTCGGGAATGTCTACGCAAGGCGTGGCTTTGTCAATCACAAACGATCAACATCAATCATATTGCACTGCACAATGAAATTATATGATCGGAAATGATTGACACTGCGCGATTTCTAATGCCAGATGGCCATGCAGGGAGGAACCATGCACGAAAAAGAGCGCCACAGGATCATTCTGTCCGCCGTCCAGGAAAAGCCTGTGGTGACGGTGCAGGAAATGGTCGACCTGACGGAGTCTTCCGAGGCGACGATCCGGCGCGATATCGCGGCCCTGCACGTGCAAAAGCGACTGCGCCGGGTGCGCGGCGGCGCCGAGGCGATCACGCCGCCACAGTTCATCGGCCTTGCCGGCAGGCCTTTTTCCGTCAACGAGACGCTCAATGCCGCGCAGAAGCGGGCGATAGCGCGGGAAGCGGTGGAACTCTGCAAGGACGGCGAGCCGATCATCATCAACGGCGGCACCACCACCTTCCAGATGGTGCATTTCCTGACCGGCCGCCGCATGCCGATCTTCACCAATTCCTTCCCGATCGCCGAAAGCCTGCTCAAGCACTCCAAGAACACGGTGATGCTGTCCGGCGGCACCATCTACCGCGAGCAGAACATCATCCTGTCGCCCTTCGACAATGACGTGACGCGCAATTTCTACGCGCGCCGCATGTTCATGGGCGCCCAGGGGCTCGGGCCGCTCGGCCTGATGGAAGGCGATCCGCTCTTGATCCAGGCGGAACAGAAGCTGATCGATCAGGCCGACGAGTTGGTGGTGCTGGTCGATTCTTCGAAATTCCGCAAACGCTCCAGCCTGATCCTGTGCGGCCTGTCGCGCATCGCCACCGTCATCACCGACGACGGCATCGAGGACCGCGAGGCAAAGATGCTCGAAACAGCGGGGGTAACGCTGATCGTCGCCCGCAAGTCGGCAAAGGAAGAATCTTCGCTGCAAGCCTGAGACACCCTCACGCCCGCAGCGGCGATGGAATGCAACGCTCAAGGGAGGAATATTCGATGAGCTTTCTGAAGAAACTGATGGTTACGGCGGCCTTTTCCGCCGCCATGGTCGTGAATGCCGCCTATGCCGAGAACGTCAAGATCGCGCTGGTGGTGAAGTCGCTCGGCAACGGCTTCTTCGACGCCGCCAACAAGGGCGCCGAAGAGGCGGCCAAGGAACTGGGCGATGTCGACATCATCTACACCGGCCCGACCAAGGCGACCGCCGAAGCGCAAATCGAGGTGGTCAATTCACTGATCGCGCAAAAGGTCAACGCCATCGCCATCTCGGCCAATGACGCCGACGCGCTGGTGCCGGTGCTGAAGAAGGCCATGGAGCGCGGCATCACGGTCATCTCCTGGGATTCGGGCGTCGCCAAGGAAGGCCGCCAGCTTCACCTGAACCCGTCCGATACCGGCCTGATCGGCGAGACCATCATCAAGCTCGCCGCCGACTATTTGCCTGAGGGCGGCGACGTCGCCATCCTGTCGGCCTCCTCGACCGCGACCAACCAGAACGCCTGGATCGACGCGGCCAAGAAGGTGCTGCCGGAGAAATTTCCGAAGATCAAGCTCGTCGCCACCGTCTATGGCGATGACGATTCGGCCAAGAGCACCGACGAAGCCAAGGGCCTCTTGAAGTCCTATCCGAACCTGAAGGCGATCATCGCGCCGACCACTGTCGGCGTCGTCGCCGCTGCCCAGGTCGTCACCGATGAGAAGCTGATCGGCAAGGTCAACGTCACTGGCCTCGCGCTGCCGTCGGAGTTCAAGAAGTTCATCGACAACGGCGCTTCACAGGCCGTGGCTCTTTGGAACCCGATCGACCTCGGTTACTCCGCCGTCTACCTCGCCCATGATCTGGCGGTGAAGAAGGAAGAGGCCAAGCCCGGTGCGACGCTGTCGATCGGCCGCGTCGGCAAGGTCACGCTCGACGACACCAATTCGGCTGCGATGGCTCCGCCCTTCCAGTTCGACAAGACCAACATCGAGAAGTTCTCCAAGATCTACTGATCCGGAGCTTCAAGCTGACGCGGCGGGGTTCACGCCCCGCCGCAACTTCAAACGCACCTTGTTTCAGGGCTTGATACGACCATGGACACGACAGCCCAACACGGCACGGTGAAGGACGGGCCCCTGGCCTCCACGCCGCGCCTGACGCTGTCCGGCATCTCGAAGAGCTTTCCCGGCGTGCGCGCGCTGCACAATGTCAGCCTCTCGCTCTATCCGGGCAAGGTGACGGCGCTGATCGGCGAGAACGGCGCCGGCAAGTCGACGCTGGTCAAGATCATGACCGGCATCTACCAGCCCGATGCGGGCACGATCAGCATAGACGGGCAGGACGTCACCCTGCCCAGCGCGCACGCCGCCTTCGGCCACGGCGTTACCGCCATCCATCAGGAAACCGTGCTGTTCGACGATCTGACTGTCGCCGAAAACATCTTTCTCGGCCATGCGCCGCGCACCCGCTTTGGCACCATCGACTGGCGCACCATGCGCAGAAATGCGCGCGAAGTGCTCGACACCATGCATGCCCGCCATATCGACGCCGATGCAAGGCTGAAGGACCTCGGCATCGCCAACAAGCATCTCGTTGCCGTGGCGCGGGCCATGTCGATCGACGCGCAGATCGTCATCATGGACGAACCGACGGCCGCCCTTTCGATGAAGGAGATCGAAGAGCTCTTTTTGCTGATCGAGTTCCTCAAGAGCGAAGGCAAGGCGATCCTGTTCATCAGCCACAAGTTCGACGAGATCTACCGCATCGCCGACCGCTACACCGTGTTCCGCGACGGCGAGATGGTCGGCGAAGGGCTGATCAAGGATGCCGCCCAGAGCCAGATCGTGCGCATGATGGTGGGCCGTGCGGTCGATCACATCTTTCCACAGCGCAAGGCCGAGATCGGTGCGCCGGTGCTGTCGGTCTCCGGCCTGTCGCACCCCACCGAATTCAACGACATCGGTTTCGAGCTGCACAAGGGCGAGATTCTCGGCTTCTACGGCCTTGTCGGCGCCGGACGCAGCGAGGTGATGCAGGCGATTTCAGGGATCACCCGCACCTCCGGCGGCACGATCACGCTGGACGGCAAGACGATCGCGCCGAAATCGGCGGCGGATTCGATCGAGGCCGGCATCGTCTACGTGCCCGAGGAGCGCGGCAAGCAAGGCGTGGTGATCGGCCTGCCCATCTTCCAGAATGTTTCTCTCCCGTCGCTGGCACGCACCTCCAAATCCGGCGTGCTGCGGCTGGCGGAGGAGTTTTCGCTCGCCCGCTCCTACACCGAGCGGCTCGACCTCAGGGCCTCCTCGCTCAGCCAGGATGTCGGCACGCTGTCGGGCGGCAACCAGCAGAAGGTCGTGATTGCCAAATGGCTGGCGACCACGCCCAAGGTCATCATCCTGGACGAGCCGACCAAGGGCATCGACATCGGCTCCAAAGCCGCCGTGCACGGCTTCATGGCCGAGCTGGTGGCGCAAGGCCTATCGGTGATCATGGTATCGTCGGAGCTGCCCGAAATCCTCGGCATGTCCGACCGCGTCGTCGTCATGCGCGAGGGCCTTGTCGCGGCCGTCTACGACAACAACGGACTGGACGCCGAGACGCTGGTCCGGACGGCGGCGGGGATCGCGGCATGAAAACTTTGCTGAAATATCGCGAAATCTGGTTGCTGGCGGCGATCGTCGTGCTGATCGGGCTGATCTCGACGCGTTTTCCCGCCTTCGCCGACCCCGGCAATTTGCGCCAGGTGTTCAACGACACCTCGATCCTGATGATCCTGGCGCTCGGGCAGATGGTGGTCATCCTGACCCGTTCGATCGACCTGTCGATGGCGTCGAACCTCTGCTTTACCGGCATGGTGGTGGCGATGCTGAACGCCGCTCACCCGGCGATCCCGATCCCGCTGCTGATCGTCATTGCCCTGGTCGTCGGCCTGGTGCTCGGCGCCATCAACGGCCTTCTGGTGTGGCGGCTGAACATCCCCTCGATCGTGGTGACATTGGGCACGCTGACCATCTATCGCGGTGCCACCTTCGTCCTGTCCGGCGGCGCCTGGGTCAATGCCGACAAGATGAGCCCCGAGTTCATCGGCTTCCAACGCGCGGCCTTCCTCGGCATTCCGGTGCTGTCCTGGATCGCCATTCTGGTCATCGCGCTGTTCTTCATCCTGATGACGCGCACCGCGCTCGGCCGCTCGATCTATGCCATCGGCGTCAATCCGACGGCGTCGGTCTATGCCGGCATCGATGTCGGGCGGACGAAATTCATCGTCTTCTGCATCTCCGGCATGATCGGCGGGCTCGCTGGCTATCTCTGGATCTCACGATACGTGATCGCCTCGGTCGAGGTCGCCAACGGCTATGAGCTCAACATCATCGCCGCCTGTGTCATCGGCGGCATCTCGATTGCCGGCGGCATCGGTTCGGTCGGGGGCGCGGTGTTGGGGGCGCTGTTCCTGGGCATCATCTCCAACGCGCTGCCGGTCATCAACATCTCGCCCTTCTGGCAGATGGCGATTTCGGGCAGCGCCATCATCCTCGCCGTCGTGCTCAACGCGCGCGGCGAACGCCAGCAGGGCCGCATCATCCTGAGAAAAATGGAGGCGGCATGAGCGACGTCCCTGCCCCGCGCCACATTCCGGACCGGCTCGACAAGCCGTTTCGTTCGGCGATCTTTTCCTGGGAAGCGCTGCTGGTCGTGGTGGCCCTCGCCATCTTCGCCATCAACAGCTTCGCCTCGCCCTATTTCCTCGACCCTTATTCGCTGTCGGACCTGACCTTCAACTTCACCGAGAAGGGCCTGATCGCCTTCGCCATGGCGCTGCTGATCATTTCGGGCGAGATCGACCTGTCGGTCGCCGCCATCATCGCGCTGGCCTCGACCATGATGGGCATGGCGGTGCAGGCCGGCGCCGGAACGCCGGTGCTGGTGGCGATCGGCATCGTCGTCGGGCTCGGCTGCGGGGCCTTCAACGGCCTTCTGGTCACGAGGCTTGGCCTGCCCTCGATCGTCGTCACCATCGGCACGATGAGCCTGTTTCGAGGCATCGCCTTCATCATCCTCGGCGACCAGGCCTACAAGGGTTATTCCGAGAGCTTCGCCTTCTTCGGCCAGGGTTATGTCTGGTGGGTGCTGTCGTTCGAGCTGGTGCTCTTCCTCATCGCCGCCGTCATCTACTGGTTCGCGCTGCACCGCACGAGTTTCGGCCGCCGCGTCTTCGCCATCGGCAACAATCCGGTCGCGGCACAGTTTTCCGGCGTGCGAGTCGGCCGCATCAAGTTCATCCTGTTCTGCCTGACCGGGCTGATGTCCGGCATCGCCTCTGTGCTGATCACCTCCCGGCTCGGTTCGACCCGTCCCTCGATCGCGCAGGGCTATGAGCTGGAAGTCATCACCATGGTGGTGCTTGGCGGCGTCAGCATCCTTGGCGGCGCAGGCAGCATTGTCGGCGTCGTGCTCGCCGCCTTCATCATGGGGCTGGTGACCTTCGGGCTCGGCCTGCTCAACGTGCCCGGCATCGTCATGTCGATCTTCATCGGCCTGCTCCTGATCATCGTCATCGCGCTGCCGATCGTCTGGCGGCGGCTGCGCGGGGGACGCTGATGGCCGAAAAATACGCGTTCAAGATGATGCTCAAGCCCGGCATGAAGGCGGAATACAAGAAGCGTCACGACGAGATATGGCCATCGCTGGTCGCGCTGTTGAAGCAGGCCGGGGTTTCCGACTATTCCATCCATCTCGACGAGGAGACCAACATCCTGTTCGGCGTGCTGTGGCGGCGGGACGACCATGGCATGGCCGACCTGCCGAAGCATCCGGGGATGCAGCGCTGGTGGGCAGACATGGCCGACCTCATGGAGACCAGGCCTGACAATGAGCCGGTGGCCGTGCCCTTGGAAACCATGTTCCACATGGCATGAGTGCCCCGCGCCACATCGCCGTCATCGACATCGGCAAGACCAACGCCAAGGTGGCGCTGGTCGACCTCGCCACGCTGCGCGAGGTCGCGCTGCGCCGAGTGGCGAACGCGCCGGTGCGGCAAGCCCGCTACCCGCATCACGACGTCGAGGCGCTGTGGGCCTTCATCCTCGACAGTCTTGCCGATCTCAACCGCGAACAGACCATCGACGCCGTTTCGATCACTACCCATGGCGCGACGGGCGCTCTGGTTGAGGCCTCCGGCGAACTGGTGTTGCCCGTGCTCGACTACGAATTCGACGGCCCCGAGGAACTCGCGGCCGAGTATGACGCGATCCGTCCGCCCTTCGCTGAAACCGGCACGCCGCGGCTGCCGCTCGGCCTCAATCTCGGCGCGCAATTCTTCTGGCAGCAGAAGCGCTTTCCGACGGAATTCGCCAGGGCAACGGCGATGTTGATGTATCCCCAATATTGGGCGCTGCGGCTGACCGGCATCGCCGCCAACGAGGTGACCTCGCTCGGCTGCCACACCGATCTGTGGAACCCGTGGAAAGCGGATTTTTCGGCAATGATCGACCGCCTCGGTTGGCGCGCGTTGATGGCGCCGGTGCGGCCGGCAAGGGACCGGCTCGGCCCGCTCCTGCCGGCGCTTGCCGAGCGAACGGGGCTCGATCCGCGGACGCCTGTGTTCTGCGGCCTGCACGATTCCAACGCCTCGCTGTTGCCGCATCTTCTCGCCGACGCGCCGCCTTTCAGCGTCGTCTCGACCGGCACCTGGGTGGTGTCGATGTCGGTCAGCGGCAGATCGGTGGCGCTCGACCCGGCGCGTGATACGCTGGTCAACGTCAACGCGCTGGGCGATCCCGTGCCATCGGCGCGCTTCATGGGCGGCCGCGAATTTTCCGTGCTGACGGATGATCAGCCGGAGAACTGGACCGAAGACGATGTCGGGGCCGTGCTGGCAAAAAGGACGCTGCTGCTGCCATCGACACAACAGGGGTCGGGACCGTTCCCGCATCATGCGGCGGCGTGGCTCAACGCTGACGGCATGAACAGCGGCCAGCGCTTTGCCGCCATCTCTTTCTATCTGGCGCTGATGACGGCGACCTGCCTCGATCTGATCGGCGCCGACGGCCCGACCATTGTCGAAGGCCCTTTCGCCCGCAACCGGCTCTTTGTCGGCATGCTGGCGGCGGCGACCGCCAGAAGCGTCGTCGCCTCCGAAGCCGCGACCGGCACCAGCATCGGCGCCGCGTTGCTGGCATCGGACAAGGCTGAGGCGCATGGCAAGGGCTTGAGACAAGAACCGCCGGTCGACCCCGCCTTGACGGATTATGCAAGCACCTGGCGTGCGGCGGTCGAAGGGCGGGGCTAACTACGGATCCGCTTGCCTAAACTTCATAGACCAGCCCCTGTGGATCGATCTCGGGCTTTCGGCCGGCGACGAGGTCGGCGAGGAATTTGCCCGAGCCGCAGGCCATGGTCCATCCGACATGGCCGTGGCCGGTGTCGAGATAGAGATTTTTGTAGCGGGCCCGGCCGATGACCGGCACGGAATTGGGCATCATCGGCCGCAGGCCCGCCCAGAACATGGCCTTCTTCTCGTCGAAGGCGCCAGGGAAAAGATCCTTGCCGGTGCTGATGATGGTGTTGAAGTCAGCGGGCTTGAAGCTTCGGTCAAAGCCGGTGAACTCGGCCGTCGAGGACATCCGCAAGCGGTTGCCCAGCCTGGAATAGCCGATCAACCGGTCCTCGTCGGCGCCACCCATAGTCGGCCCCTTGCTTTCGTCCTCCAGGGGGATCGTCGCGGTATAGCCTTTCACCGGATAAACCGGCAGGTCGATGCCGTAGCGGCGGCCGAGTAGGCCGCTTTCCGGGCCCATTGCGATGACAACCGCATCGCCGGCCACCGGGCCTGACGAGGTGATGACGGCCCGCACCCTGTCGCCTTCGATATCGAAACCTTCGACCGTGGTGCCGAACCGGAACTCGGCGCCAAGCCTCTCGGTCGCATAGGCGGCGAGCCTGTCGACAAACAGTTTGGAATCGCCAGTCTGGTCAGTGGGCGAATAAACCCCGCCGGCTATCTTGTCCTTCACCCCGGCAAGCCCCGGCTCCAGTTCGACCAGCCGGTCGCGCCCGACGATCTCGATCGGCAAGCCATGCTCGGCAAGATAGCGATAATTGTCGGTCCCGGTGTCGAGACTCTTCTGCGAGCGGAAGAAGTAGAGGATGCCCTTCTTGCGCTCGTCATAGTGGATGCCGGTCGCCTCCGACAGCGCATTGATGCAGTCGCGCGAATAGAGCGCGAGCCGCAGCTTGATGTCGGTGTTGGCGCGCAGGCGCGCCACCGTGCACTGGCGCAGGAAGCGCAGGCTCCAGGCGAGAAAATAGGGATCGAAGCGCAGTCGCACCTTGATGCCGAGATCGTGGTTGTAGAGCCCGCGCAGGAAGGTCTTCAGCGCCGCCGGGGAAGCCCAGGCGGTGGCATCGCCCGGCGACACCAGCCCGGCATTCGACTGGCTGGTGCCCCGCGCCGGCGCCGGATGACGCTCGATGACGGTGACCTCATGGCCGTCGCTCGCCAGATAGTAGGCGGCCGCCGTGCCGACGACGCCGGCCCCGAGCACCGTTATCTTCATGTCGTCCCCCCAAAAAAGGTCGAACCGGGCAGCGCGCTTCCGCACCCTCCGCGAACGCTTCCATAGCGCTTCGCGGAGCGGCTTGCGAGCCCTTGGGAAAACCCGCTCAACCGCGTGCGGAATTCTTCCCCGTTAGGATACGCTCCCAGGCGAGCGCATCTGCAACGATCTGGTCGAGATCGTCGCGTTGCGGCGTCCAGCCGAGTTCCGTCCGGGCGAGATCGGAATTGGCAACCACCGCGGCGGCGTCACCGGGGCGGCGCTCGCCCGTCCTGACCTCGAAATCATGGCCGAAGGCGCGGCGCACGCTCTCGATCACCTCCAGCACCGAATAACCGTGGCTGTAGCCGCAATTGGCGACGAGACTCGCGCCCCCGGTGCGCAGCCGCTCAAGGGCCAGGCGATGCGCCGCGGCCAGGTCGCTCACATGGATGTAGTCGCGCATGCAGGTGCCGTCCGGCGTCGGATAATCGGTGCCGTACACCTGCATGAACGGCCGCTTGCCGAGCGCCGTCTCGCAAGCGACCTTGATCAGATGCGTGGCGCCCGGCGTCGACTGGCCGGTGCGCCCCCTGGGATCGGCGCCCGCGACGTTGAAATAGCGCAGCGCCGTATAGCGCAAACCATGCGCGATCGCCGCATCGCGCAGCATCCATTCGCTCATCAGCTTGGAGAGGCCGTAGGGCGATTCCGGCGCCAGGCGGGCATCCTCGCGCACCGGTTCCAGCCCGGCGCCGCCATAGACGGCAGCGGTCGAGGAGAAGATGAAGTTCTGCACGCCCTCGCGCACCGCCGTTTCGATCAGCGTGCGCGTCTTGCAGGTGTTGTTCTCGTAGTAGCCGAGCGGATCGGCGACGGATTCGGGAACGACGATCGAGCCGGCGAAATGGATGATCGCGTCGACATTGTTGTCGCGGATGATGGAGCCGACCAATTCCTTGTCGGCGACGTCGCCGACGACCAGCTTTGCCTCCGGTGCCACCGCCCATTCGAAACCGGTCGAAAGCCGGTCGAGAACGACCACGCTTTCGCCCGCATCCAGCAATTCCCAGACCATATGGCTGCCGATATAGCCGGCGCCGCCTGTCACCAAAACCGTCATTCCGCATCCTCGCATTCAAGATCTATCGGAAACTGTCTCAACACCCGCTCTACTGGAAAGCCCGCCCTATGACCAATAAAACCCTACGTAACCGACTTGGCCGGCATATAGCATCATGTCGAAACAAAAGCGCCCTACAGGCCGTTATCGCCAGGAAATAGGCCATGATCCGCCCCTCGTTAGGAACAGGTGCGGGGCGTGGCATTTTGACCAAAACGGGCCGGTGGACGGCCAATCGGGCAATGATTATGATCCAGCCCAAAACTGGGAAGCCGACATGAATTATCAGCGGTTCTTCGAGGACGCGATCGACCAGCTCCATGCGGAACGACGCTACCGCGTCTTTGCCGACCTCGAGCGCATAGCGGGCAAATTTCCGCGTGCCATCTGGCGCGCCAACGGCCGCGCAGAGGAAATCACCGTCTGGTGCTCCAACGACTATCTCGGCATGGGCCAGCACCCGGATGTCATCGCAGCGTTCCAGAACGCGGCGGGCCGGATGGGTTCGGGCGCCGGCGGCACCCGCAACATCTCCGGCACCAGCAATCCGCTGGTCGAACTCGAGCATGAGCTCGCCGACCTGCACGACAAGGAAGCCGCGCTCGTCTTCACCTCCGGTTTTGTCTCCAACGAAGCCTCGATCTCGACCATCGCGCGGCTTTTGCCCAACTGCCTGATCATTTCGGACGAGCTCAACCATGCCTCGATGATCGAAGGCGTGCGGCGCTCGGGCGCGGAAAAGAAGATTTTTCGCCACAACGATGTCGCGCACCTGGAAAGCCTGCTGCAGGCGGCGGGCCGCGAGCGCGCCAAGCTGATCGTGTTCGAGAGCGTCTATTCGATGGATGGCGATATCGCGCCGATCAGAGAGATCGTCGACCTCGCCGAGCGCTATAACGCCATGACCTATATCGACGAGGTCCACGCCGTGGGCATGTACGGTCCGCGCGGCGGCGGCATCACCGAGCGGGAAGGCCTCGCCGACCGCATCGACATCATCGAGGGCACGCTCGCCAAGGCTTTCGGCACGCTGGGCGGCTACATCACCGGCACGAGCGCTGTCATCGACGCCGTGCGCTCCTATGCGCCGGGCTTCATCTTCACCACCGCGCTGCCGCCGGCCATCGCCGCCGCTGCCACCACCTCGATCCGTCATCTCAAGCGCTCGCAGGCCGAGCGTGACGCCCAGCAGCAGCAGGCGACGCGGACCAAGCAGATCCTCTCCGCCGCCGGCCTCCCGGTGATGGACTCGGCGACCCACATCGTGCCAGTGCTGGTTGGCGACCCCGAGCTTTGCAAGATGGCAAGCGACCGGCTGCTCGGCGTGCACGGCATCTACATCCAGCCGATCAACTATCCGACCGTGCCGCGCGCGCACGGAGCGGCTGCGCGCATCACGCCGACGCCGTTCCATTCGGATGCGCTGATCGCCGAGCTGCAGGACGCCTTGGTCGAGACCTGGGACGCGCTCGGCATTTCCTATGGTTCAGCAGGACGACCTTCCGTGGCCAAGACCGACCGGATCATTCCCCTGCTGGTGCCCAAGTCAGGCGGCTGAAACCCGTTTGAAACTCCACTCCGGCGGCCGTCTGGGGCGCCGGAGCGACTTTCAATTCGGGCTTCGTCAACCTCTCAAACAGCCGTCATCCACTTCGCCAGCCGGTGCGCCGCCTCCTCGAGCTGGTCGAGGCGGCGGTGGAAGCACAGCCTGAGGAAGGCTTCGCCGCCCGGGCCGAAGGCCGTGCCCGGCGCCAGGCCGACATTGGCCTTGTCGACGATCTCGAAGGCGGCGCTGCGCGAATCGGTGATGCCGTCCACCCTGAAGAACAGATAGAAAGCACCTTGCGGCACAGTGAACCGGGCGCGGTCGGTGGCGCCGAGAATGCCGCAGACCAGATCGCGCGCCTTTCTTGCCCTCTCCACCTGTCCGGCGACGAAGACATCGCCTTCATCGAGCGCCGCGACCGCGCCGCGCTGCATGAACTGGGCGACACCTGAATTCGAATACTGGATCAGGTTCTCGAACACCTGCTGCAAGCTCGGATGGGTCTTGATCCAGCCGACGCGCCAGCCGGTCATCGCCCAGTTCTTGGAGAAGCTGTTCACGAACAGGATGCGGTCCTCTGCGGTCGCGATGTCGAGGAAGGACGGCGCGCGGCCTTGGCCATAGTGGAACAGCGAATAGATCTCGTCGGCGATGATCCAAAGGCCATTTGCCCGGGCGAGATCGAGAATGGCGCGCAAAGTCTCATGGTCGGCGGTCCAGCCGGTCGGATTGGACGGCGTGTTGATGAACAGCGCCCTGGTCCTGGGCGTGATGGCGGCCGCGATCTTCTCGACGTCGCACGACCAGCCATTGCCGGATTGATCGAGCGTGACCGGCACCGGCACTGCACCGGCGATGGCGGCGGCGGCGTCGAAATTCGGCCAGGCGGGCGACAGATAGATCACCTCGTCGCCGGCACCGGCGAGCGCGTCGAGCGCAAGCTGGATCGCATGCATGCCCGAGCCGGTGACGATGAATTCGTCCTCGGCGAAGTGTTTGCCGAAATGCCTCTGGTAATAGCGGGCAAGCGCCTGCCTGAGATCGGGGATGCCCCTCTGCCAGGTGTAGAACGTCTCGCCACCGGCCAGCGCCTTCGACGCGGCATCGGTGATGAAGGACGGCGTCGGCAGATCGCCCTCGCCGGCCCAGAGCGGGATCAAGCCGTCGCGCAGCCTGCCATAGTTGACGACGGCGACGATACCGCTTTCGGGCGCAGCCAAGGCCTCGGGGCGCAGGTTCTGGATCAGGGTCATGGGCAGGTCCGTTCGAACAGGGATAGCATGCCGGCTGTTCTACTACGGGCGAAAGCAAAAAACCCCGGCCGTGAACGACCGGGGTTTTGGTCCAGAAGAACCTGATGTCTCTATCTCCTGGCAAGCAGATCGCGGATTTCGGTCAGAAGCTGCACATCGGCAGGCGGCGGCGCGGCGGCAGGCGCGGGCTTTTCGGCCTCCAGGCGCCTGCGCAGGTTGTTCACCGCCTTGACCATCAAGAAGATGATGAATGCGAGGATGAGAAAGTTCAGCACGACCGTGATGAAGCTGCCATAGGCGAAGACGGCGCCCTCTTTCTTTGCCTCCGCCAGCGTGCCCGAGTGGACGTTCGAGGACAGTCCGAAGAAGTAGTTGTTGAAGTCCAACCCGCCGAAAATCGCGCCCACGATCGGCATGATGATGTCGTTGACAAGGGAATCGACGATCCTGCCGAAAGCAGCGCCGATGATGACGCCGACGGCCAGGTCCATCACATTGCCCTTGGAAATGAATTCCTGGAATTCTTTCAGCATTTCGACCCTCCTTGCCATGATCGGCCGCGTTCTCCAGCGCCGGCCAAGCCCACAATAGCAAAAACCTCCGGTTGCAAAACCGGAAAAAGGGCCAAGGCACCGGTTTGTTTTTACCCGCATCATCAGACGTCCATGCGCCGAACGCCGCGATGGACTCAGCTTCCAAGCTGTGGTTGCGTGCGGTGAGCGGGCGTCGAGCCGGCCAGGGAGGAAGCGCGAGCCGTGCAGGGCTTGTTCATCGTTGTCATCGCGATCGCTTATGTGACGCTTCTGTTCGCCATCGCCAGCCTTGGCGACCGCCGCTCGGCCAGCTCCGGGCCCGGTCGCGCACGTCCGTTCATCTACGCGCTCAGCCTGGCCATCTATTGCACCTCCTGGACGTTTTTCGGTTCTGTCGGCCTGTCTTCCGAGCGCGGCCTGGAGTTCCTAGGCATCTATACCGGCCCGGTGCTGGTGTTCGTGTTCGGTTTTCCCTTGCTCAACCGTCTCGTGCGGCTGGCCAAGACCGAGAAGATCACCTCGATCGCCGACTTCCTCGGCGCGCGCTATGGCAAGAGCTTCACCGTGGCCGCCATCGCCACGCTGATCGCGACCATCGGCGCGGTGCCCTATATCGCGCTGCAGCTGAAGGCGATCTCCGGTTCCGTCAGCCTGATGGTCGAGCATTACACCGGCTCGCCGCCCTCGTTCGACCCCTTCGTCAGCGACATCTCGCTGGTCGTCGCCATGCTCCTGGCGCTGTTCGCGGTGCTGTTCGGCACGCGCCACGCCGACGCCACCGAGCACCAGGACGGGCTGGTGCTGGCGGTGGCGGTCGAAACCGTGGTCAAGCTTGCCGCCTTCCTGGCGATCGGCCTGATGGTCACTTTCCTGATCTTCGGCGGGCCCGGCGACATGTTCGGCAAGCTGGCCGAAAACGGCCAGGTGCGGCAGGCGATGGGCTATTCGACGTCGCTCGCCACCTGGCTGGTGCTGACCTGCCTGAGTGGCTTCGCCATCATCCTTCTGCCCCGGCAGTTCTACGTCACCATCGTCGAGAACCGCAGCGAGGCGGAACTGCGCACCGCGACATGGGTGTTTCCGCTCTATCTGGTGGCGATCAACCTGTTCGTGCTGCCGATCGCCTTCGCCGGACTGTCGCTGGTCGGCACGAAGACGAGCAGCGACCTATATGTGCTGTCGCTGCCCTTGTTCGGCGGTCACGATTTCCTGGCCATGGCTGCCTTCATCGGCGGCCTGTCGGCGGCCACCGCCATGGTCATCGTCGAGAGCGTGGCGCTGTCGATCATGATCTCCAACGACCTCATCATCCCGCTGTTCGTGCGGCGGCTGCTGAGGACGACGTCTTCCGAAAACGAGGACTGGTCGACGCTCATCCTCAACGTGCGGCGGGCATCGATCTTCATCATGCTTTTCATCGCCTTCCTCTACTATCGCGAGAGCACCGACAGCGCGCGGCTGTCGTCGATCGGCCTGATGTCGTTCGCGGCGATCGCGCAATTCGCGCCGGCGCTGATCGGCGGGCTGATCTGGCGCGGCGCCAATGGCAGGGGCGCGGCCCTCGGCATGGTCGCCGGCATCCTGATCTGGGGCTACACGCTGCTGTTGCCATCGCTCGTCGCGCCCGAAACCGGCATATTGGTGCATGGCCTGTTCGGCTTCGAAGCGCTGCGGCCGCAGGCGCTGTTCGGAACCGTTGCGGAGCCGTTGAACCACGGCGTGCTGTGGAGCCTGTCGATCAACGCACTGTTTTTCGTACTGGGCTCGCTGTCACGCGCCGCGGTGCCGCTGGAGCGCATCCAGGCGTCGATCTTCGTGCCGCGCGAAGCCGGGCCGATGCCCAGCCTGCGCCGTTTCCGTACCGCCGTCACCGTCAACGACCTGAAGGACACCATCGCGCGCTATCTCGGCGTCCAGCGCACCGAGCGGTCGTTCCAGTCCTTCGAAAAGACCACCAACGTCATCCTGCATGGCAATGAGCAGGCCAGCATGGACGTCATCCGCTTTTCCGAGCAGCTTTTGGCCAGCGCCGTCGGCTCTTCGTCGGCGCGGCTGATTCTGTCGCTGCTGTTTCGCCGCCACGACCGCGAATCCAGGGATGCCTTCCGGCTGCTCGACGACGCCACGGAAGCATTGCAACACAATCGCGACCTGTTGCAGATCGCGCTCGACCAGATGGAACAGGGCATCACCGTCTTCGACCGGGATTTCAGGCTGATCTGCTGGAACCGCCAGTACCGGGAGCTGTTCGACCTGCCCGACGACATGGGCCAGGTCGGCGTCTCGCTCGACCAGATCCTGCGCCATCTGGCGGAGCGCGGCGATATCCCGACCGACCAGCGGGTGACGATGCTCAACCGGCTGACCAGCTTCGTCAGCCCCTGGCAGATGGAACTGAAGACCAGCGGCCGGATCCTGGAGCTGCGCTCCAACCCGATGCCGGACGGCGGCATCGTCGCCACCTATGCCGACATTTCCGGCCGCGTCGAGCAGGACCTGGCGCTGAAGCGGGCGAACGAGTCGCTGGAACAGCGGGTGAAGACCCGCACCATCGAACTGACCAGGGTCAACGAGGAGTTGACCCGGGTCAACGAGGAACTGGCGCAGGCGCAGATGCTTGCCGAGGAGGCCAATCTGGGCAAGACGCGCTTCCTCGCCGCGGCCGGCCACGACATCCTTCAACCGCTCAACGCCGCCAGGCTCTACTGCTCGTCGTTGATCGAAAAGGCCGGCAAGGGCCCGGCCGGCAAGGCCGCGGTCAACATCGACTCCTCGCTGGAATCGGTCGAGACCATTCTGGGCGCCGTGCTCGACATTTCCCGCCTCGATGCCGGTGCCATGAAACCGGACGACACGGCCTTCAACCTAGACGCATTGCTGCGCCAGATCGGCAATGATTTCCGGCCGCTTGCCGCGGAAAAGCAACTCAAGCTGACGATCATGCCCTCGTCGCTGACAGTGATGACGGATCGCAACCTGTTGCGCCGCCTGATCCAGAACCTCGTTTCCAACGCCATCAAATACACACGTCACGGCCGCATCCTGGTTGGCGTGCGGCGGCGCGGCGAACTGGCGGAAATCCAGGTGATCGACACTGGCATCGGCATTGCCGGCGACAAGCTGAACACGGTGTTTCGCGAATTCACCCGGCTGGACGAAGGCGCGCGCGAGGCCGAAGGCCTCGGCCTCGGCCTTTCGATCGTCGATCGCATCGCGCGGGTGCTGAGGCTTGAAATCCGTATTTTCTCCAATCCGGGCAAGGGCACGCGCTTTTCCGTCATCCTGCCGGTGGCGGCCGTGCAGGAACCGAAACGCGAGGTCGAAACCAGGGCGCCGGCCCGCGCGGCGGCTTCGCTGGCCGGACTGAGCGTGCTGTGTATCGACAACGACGCCCGCATCCTGGAAGGCATGCGGCTGCTGCTCGAAGGCTGGGGCTGCGCCGTCGAGACCGTGTCCGGCACAACGAACCGGGATATCGCGATCCGCCGCCCGGACATTGTCCTTGCCGACTATCATCTCGATGGCGAAACCGGCCTCGACGCCATCGTCGGGCTGCGAGCGATCCACGGCGACGACCTGCCCGCCGTGCTGGTCACCGCCGACCGTTCCAACGAGGTACGCACGGCGGCGGCCGGGCTCGACGTCCCGGTGATCAACAAGCCGCTCAAACCGGCCGTGCTGCGCTCGATGATGGCCAGGGTCAGGCCGCTGGCGCCGGCGGCGGAGTAACTGTCAGATCTGCTTCATTTCGGCCCCGCCGACGGCGCCCAGGCTTCGAGATAGGCGCAAAACATGTCGGCCATCGCTTCGGCATGGCTTCTATCTCTGCCGACGGGCGAGGCGTTTCCGAAAAACTGGTCGCCGGGCCGACATCCGCATAACCATCCGCCAGGTTCGGGCGCTCAGCTCACCGGCTGCAGCGGATCGCTGCCGATCTTGGACAGCAGGATCACCGCCTGGGTGCGGCTGTCGACGCCGAGCTTCTGCAATATCGCCGAGACATGCGCCTTGATCGTCGCCTCTGAGACGCCGAGCTCATAGGCGATCTGCTTGTTGAGAAGGCCTTCCGCCAGCATGCCGAGCACGCGGGTTTGCTGCGGCGTGAGCGCCTGCAAGCGCTTGATCAGGTCCGATATTTCGGGATCGCGCTCGACACCGAGATCGATGCCGGCCGGTGCCGCGATATCGCCCGCAAGGACCGATCGCACGGCGTCGCGGATTTCCTCCATGCTGGCCGATTTGGAGATGAAACCGGACGCGCCGAGGTCGAGCGCGCGCCGGATGGTCGCCGGGTCGTCATGGGCGGAGACCACCACCAGCGGCGCCGCCGGATGGATGCCGCGCAACGAGATCAGGCCGGAAAGGCCGCTCGCGCCCGGCATCGACAGGTCGAGCAGCACCAGATCGACCTCCTCGTTGGCCACGACCAGCGCCTTGGCGCTTTCGAAATCGCCGGCTTCGTGAATAGCGGTGACATTGCCGATGCCGGCAAGCGCTTCGCGCAACGCACCGCGAAACAGCGGGTGATCGTCGGCGATGACGAAAGAATAGCCTGATGGCAAATATCCCTCCCCGGATCCCTTGATGGTCTTCTGTTTTCTCGGGACCTGATGCAACGATTATGAGGCGCTTCGCGCTGTTTTCAAGCAGCAAAGCCGGCGCACCGGATTTCCCCAGACGGCCTGTCTTCAGGTCTTCTGCGAGTTGGGTTTGGCGCCGTCGCCGCTGTCCTTGTCCATATCTTTGACGATGCCCATGAAGCCCTTCAGGAAACGCTCCATGTAGCTCATCGTCTTGTTGAAATCCTCCTCGCTCGGCAATGTCGATTCGAGGCGGGCCGAGAGCGAATTCTCGAGCCTGGTGACGCGCTCGTCCATGGCTTTCATCGAGGTTTGCAGGCGATCGACCTCGTCCTGGAAGGCAGCGCGTTCATCGGCCGCCATCTTGCAGACGAGTTGGCCGGAGCGCTCCTCGCAGATCGACATCGCGCCCGTCTGTGTGTCCATGCGGACATAGCCGTTGGCGGATTTCTCCAGACGGTAGCGGTCGGCCTCCTCGGAAAAGGCGGACGCCGCGACCAGCGAAACGAGCGCGGCGGGGATCAAGATGTGCTGCAGACGCATGTTGTCCTCCATGGCCAAAGCCTGAGATATCGCATGTTTGCGCCGGAAATGGGGAAGATCCTTGGCACGGCCTTCCCCGCACGGCTGGTTCGGACTATAGCGCAACCATGTCTCAGATTATCTACAAGATAACCCCGGAAGGGCCTTGGCGCGAGGCCGAAGCGAACGGCCGCTTCACCGGAGCGCCGATCGATGTCGCCGACGGCTTCATCCATTTCTCCACGGCGGCACAGGTCAAAGAGACGGCGGCGAAACATTTTGCCGGCCAGGCGGGGCTTCTGCTGGTCGCCATCGACGGGACCAGCCTGGGCGATGCGCTAAAATACGAGGCCTCCCGCGGCGGCGCGCTGTTTCCGCACCTCTACGGCGTGCTCGACCTGAAAGCCGTGCTGTGGGTTCGGCCGCTGCCGCTCGGCGCCGACGGCACCCACCAGTTCCCGGCGCTGGAGGCCGAATGAGCGTGCTCGACCGGATTGGCCAGAAGCTGCTCTTCACGTTCGACCCGGAAACCGCGCATGGCCTGTCGATCGCGGCGCTGCGCTGCGGCCTGCCGGTCGGCGCACGGACGGCGCGCGACGCACGGCTGAAGGTCAGCCTCTGCGGCCTCGATTTTCCCAATCCGCTCGGCATGGCTGCCGGTTATGACAAGAATGCGGAGGTGCCCGATGCGCTTCTCGGCCTCGGCTTCGGCTTTGCCGAGGTCGGCACGGTGACGCCGCTGCCGCAGCCTGGCAATCCGAAGCCGCGCATCTTCCGGTTGCCGGCGGATGAAGCGGTGATCAACCGGCTCGGCTTCAACAATGAAGGCCATGCGGCCGCCGAGAAACGCCTGGTCGGCCGCGAGGAGCGCTCCGGCATCGTCGGCGTCAACATCGGCGCCAACAAGGACAGCGCCGACCGCGTCAACGACTATGAGCGCGGTGTCATCCGCTTCGCGCCTTACGCCAGCTATCTCACCGTCAATATTTCCTCGCCCAATACGCCCGGCCTGCGCACCATGCAGGCGCGCGAACAGCTTGGCGAGCTCCTGTCGCGCGTCATGGCCGCGCGCGCGGCGGCGGCAAGGCAGCCGCCGGTGTTTCTCAAGATTGCGCCGGACCTGGTCGAAGCCGAGCTGGAAGACATCGCCGCCGAGGTCACCCACAACGCCATAGACGGCATCATCGTGTCCAACACCACCATTTCTCGCCCGGCGCTACGCTCCAGCGGCGCGGCAAGCGAGACCGGCGGGCTTTCCGGCCGGCCGCTATTCGAGCGCTCGACCATCGTGCTGGCCCGTATGCGCAGGCTGCTGGGGCCGGACATGGCCATCATCGGCGTGGGTGGGGTCAACTCCGCCGAGACGGCGCTCGAGAAGATCCGCGCAGGCGCGGATCTCGTCCAGCTTTACACCGGCATGATCTATGCCGGGCCGGCGCTGCCGGGACGCATCGTCGCCGGCATGGCGCGTTTCGCCGAGACGGAACGGCTCAACTCCATCAGCGATTTGCGCGACCGCCATCTCGACCAATGGGCTTCAAGGCCGCTCAACTGAATGCCGTCCGCAGCCGCAACCGCAGGATGGCCAGCAGGCTGAGGCCACGCACCAGCAGGAAGACATGCAATGCCGCCCACAGCCCATGATTGCCGAAAGCGGGCGCCAGCGTAATCAGCGCGGCGGCGAAGGCCAGGAAAGACAAAAGCATCATGTTGCGCATGTCGCGCGACCAGGTCGCGCCGATGAAGACGCCGTCCATCTGGAAAGCCAGCACGCCGCTCAGTGCGGTGAAGGCCGCCCAGGGCAGGTAGGTGTCGGCCACCGAGCGGACTTCCTGCGACGTTGTAACGACGGCAACCAGATTGGCACCGGCCAGCAGAAGCACCAGGGTTGCGGCGCCCGCCAATCCGAACCCCCAGAACAGGGTCAACCGCACCGCGCGCCGGAACGGGTGCTCAGCCCGCGCACCGACGGCGCGGCCGGCGAGCTGTTCCGCGGCGGTGGCGAAACCGTCGAGGAAATAGCCTGCGACGAGGAAAAAATTCATCAGCACGGCGTTGGCGGCCAGCGTAACCGTGCCGAATTGCGCACCTTGGCGGGTGAACAGCCCAAAGGCGGCAAGCAGCGAGAACGAGCGGATCATGATATCGCGGTTGAGCGACAGCATGCGCAGGAACGCGCTCATGTCGAGCAGGCGTTGGCGTGGCACGGGCGGGCTTGCACTGAACCGCCTGATGACGATGGCGAGGCCAAGCAACATGGCCAGGAATTCGCCGGTGACGGTTGCCCATGCGACGCCGGCGACGCCCCAGCCAAGCTCCAGCCCAAGCAGGATGCAGAGCGCGATGTTGATGCCGTTCAGCACCAGCTGCAGAACCAACCCGAGACCGCCCTCGCCTCGGCCGAGGACATAGCCTAGAATGGCGTAGTTGATCAGCGAGAATGGTGCCGCGAGCAATCTGATGCCGATATAGACGCCCATCGCCTCGCTGACGCGCGGCCCGGCATCCATGAACCACCGCCCGCCGGCCGCGATCAGCGGCGAAAGCGCAGCCAGCACGACGCCGGCGACAACAGCGATCAGCACGGCGCGCCAGAACACCGCCTGTTCCTCCAGCGCGTCGTTGCGCCCGAAAGCCTGGGCGACCAGACCGGTGGTGCCGGAGCGCAGGAAATTGAAGGTGGTGAAGACGACGTCGAAGACCAGCGCGCCTGCCGCCAGGCCGCCAAGCAAGGCGGCGTCGCCGAGCTGTCCGACAACAGCCGTATCGACCATGCCGAGCAGCGGCGTCGTCAGGTAGGCGAGCGTCATCGGCACGGCGATGACGAGCACCGTGCGGTTGGTGACGACAAAGGATCCGGGAACGATTGGGGATCCGGCGTCGGCTGGGATTGCACCCTTCTCCAAAGAATTGCTGCCTTGCTGATTGCGGCTTGATCGAACAGCCGGTGTGCCCCATTTTCCGGCCACCGCGCAATCCATCCTTGCCATGGCGGCCAACCGAAATTCCGGTCTGGCGCGAGCCGCCGGATCCGGTCCATGTCCCTCCAGATCGTCCATCATCCCGACTACGACGCCGGCTTCGCCGTCAACCATCGCTTTCCGATGAGCAAATATCCGCTGCTGATGGAAGCCTTGCGCGCACGCGGACTGGCCGTGCAGGGGGCGCTCAGCATGCCGGAAGCGGCACCCGCACCATGGCTGAAGCGTGCCCATGCGGCTGATTATGTCGACCAGGTCATCAGCTGTTCGGTGCCGGAAAAGATCGAACGCGAGATCGGCTTTCCGGTCGGCCCGCGCGTCTCGCTGCGCGCCCAACTCGCCACCGGCGGCACAGTACTGGCGGCCCGGCTGGCCTTGCGCCACGGCATTGCCTGCAACACCGCCGGCGGCAGCCATCATGCGCGCCGCGCGCAGGGCGCGGGCTTCTGCACCTTCAACGACGTCGCCGTCGCTTCGCTGGTGCTGCTTGCCGAAGGCGCGGCGCGGAACATACTCGTGGTCGATCTGGATGTGCATCAGGGCGACGGCACGGCGGATATCCTGGCTGGCGATCAGCGCGTGTTCACCTTCTCCATGCATGGCGAGCGCAACTACCCCGCGCGCAAGATCGCCTCCGACCTCGATGTCGCACTGCCCGACGGCACGGGCGATGCCGCCTATCTCGAAAGGCTGGCCGCCATCTTGCCGGAACTGTCCGCCCATGCGCGCTGGGACATCGTTTTCTACAATGCCGGCGTCGACGTCCATGCCGAGGACCGGCTCGGCAGGCTGGCGCTTTCAAACGACGGGCTTCGCGCCCGCGACGCCATGGTGATCGGTCACTTCCGCTCGCGCGGCATCGCGCTATGCGGCGTCATCGGCGGCGGCTATTCGACCGACGTGGCCGCGCTCGCGGCGCGCCATGCCATTCTGTTCGAGGCGGCGGCGGACTACGCCTGACCGCTATTTCCTGTAGTTGGCGATTCTGAGCAGGATGAACGCCGGAACCACGATCGCCGCACCCAGCAGAATATAACCCAGGAAGCGGTCGATGGCATGGAAGCCCAGATTCCAGAGATCCAGGAAGAATTTGCGGATGCCATAGAGCACGTCCATCGGCGACCAGCCGAAGGCGGTCATGACGAGGCCGACGAGGAACGACACCACCAGCAACTTCAGGAGTACCCTGAGCGGGGTGTCGCCGAGAAAGCGCGTCAATGCGGACAAGACCTGTCTCCGGCTCTGATCGCCCGATTCGGCGACAGGATCAGAAATACGCACTTGGCCGCCCCGCTTCAAGCCGGGCGGGCCAAGGCTCTGAACCTGGCTGACAAAGCCTATGACGGCCGGTCCGGCGGTGCCGCCGGCTTTTCATGATAGGAATTTTTTCCTTGACGGGGTGAGGGCAACTATGGTAGATATTTGGCTATGGTGCTGAGTTGCGCCAGGGACCCGCCGCACAGGCGGGTTTATCCGTTCAAGGCTCCGTCAACAGCGCGCAGTCGAAGGCTCCGAAGGAACTCGTTAACGCGGATCGTGCCCTGGTACCAAGCCGGCGACCATAGGCGCATGGCAGGCGAGCAGCCGGTGGCGGCTGATCGCGGCCGGCTTATCTGTTTTCTAACCAATTGCCGCTATTGCCATTCCTGGAGCGGGAGCCAGGCTTTGATGGAAGCGGAAAAAATCGGCGCGCGCCGCGCGGTCATGCTTTCGGTTGTCGTGCCGTGCTATAACGAGCGGGACGGCGTGGCTGAGCTTCACCGACGCGTCACCGCCGCTTGCCTGGCGCAAAACCCTTCCTACGAGATCGTGCTCGTCATCGACGGGGCGACCGACGGCACCCGCGAGGCCGTTTTCGAACTGGCGCAAAAGGACGACCATGTCGTCGCCATCGACCTTGCCCGCAACTATGGCCACCAGATCGCGCTGAGCGCGGGGCTGGAGTTCTGCCGGGGCCAGCGCATCCTCATTCTCGATGCCGATCTCCAGGATCCGCCTGAACTGCTCGGCGCGATGATGGCCAAGATGGATGAAGGCTTCGATGTCGTTTACGGTCAAAGGGCCAAGCGTGATGGCGAAGGCTGGTTCAAGCTGGCTTCCGCGTCGATGTTCTACCGGCTGCTGCGCCGGATGGTCGACGTCGAGATCGCGCCGGACACCGGTGATTTCAGGCTGATGAGCCGCCGCGCCCTCGACCATCTGAACGCCATGCCGGAGCGCTACAGGTTCATTCGCGGCATGGTGAGCTGGATTGGGCTGAGACAGGCCGCCTTCTCCTATGAGCGGCAACGGCGTTTCGCCGGCGCCACCCACTATCCGCTCAAGAAGATGGTCCTCCTGGCTGTCGATGCGATGACCAGCTTTTCCATCGCGCCGTTGCGGTTTGCCTCGCTTCTGGGAATGCTTTCCGGCGTGCTGGGGATGGTCGTGCTCGGTTATACGCTGCTCGAATGGTCGCTGGGAAACGTCCTGCCGGGCTGGACCAGCCTTGCCGCGATCATGCTGATCCTGGGCAGTGTTCAGCTTCTGGTGCTCGGCATATTCGGCGAATATCTCGGCCGGATGTACATGGAGACGAAGCGGCGGCCGCTCTATTTCGTCAACGAGATCGTTTCGCGAAGCGATGTGGCCGTCGAAAACCAGGACCTGCCTGTCCACCGCCTCCAGGAAATGGTGAAGAGAGCCGCGCGTGGCTAAGGCGACGATCGACCGGCCGCAACGGGACCTCTCGACCGGAACGAACGCGAAATGGCCGGGAGCCGCGACATGAACCAAGCCACGGCAATCGCGATGGCTACGCCGTCGCTCGAGGATGCACAGCGCAGCAGGCTGTTGTTCTGTCTTTTCTGCGCCTGCACCGTTGCCTACGTGCTGATGAGGCATGCCAACTCCCTCCTTCTGGATCCTGACAGCTGGTGGCAGGTGAAGGTCGGGCTGGATTTCCTGACGAACCGGACATTTCCGACCGTCGACCCCTATTCCTATACCTTCGCCGGCCAGCCCTGGATCGCCAAGGAATGGCTGGGGCAGGTGCTTCTGGCGCTCGCCTATGGCGCCGGTGGCTGGAATGGCGTCGTCACGCTGATCATCGCCACGATCGGCCTGACAGTCTTCCTGATGGGATGGTTCCTCAGCGCATGGCTGAAGCCGGTGTTAGCGGTGGTGCTGGCTTTCGTCGCGGCTTTCCTTGTCGCCCCGATCTATACGGCGCGCCCCCACGTTTTCACGTTGCCGATCATCGTCATTTGGACGGCAATGCTGTTTCGCGCGGCGCAGGAGGAAAGAGCGCCATCCCCGTGGCTGCTCGCGCTCGTCGTGTTGTGGGCGAACCTGCATGCCACATTCACCTTGAGCTTCGTCATCGCCGGCTTTGCCGGTCTGTATCTCCTGTCGCGCATAGGCCTGTCGAAACCGGTTCTCCTGGCGAAATGGGTCGCGTTCGGCCTGCTCTGCCCAGTGGTCAGCCTGGTCCATCCCTATGGCGTCAAGGCCATCCTGGCGACGCTTACCGTCGCCTATGGCAACGAGGCGGTGCCGCTAATCCTGGAATGGCGGCCCTTCAACGCCCAGGAAGAGCTCATCAAGGAAGCCGTGATGCTGCTGGCGCTTTTCGGGCTGTTGGTGTCACGGCTGCGGATCGGCTGGGCCAAGGCGCTGTTCATCCTCTTCACCTTGCATGCCTATCTCAGTCACCAGCGGTTCATGTACCTGTTCTTCCTGCTGGTTCCGCTGGTGATCATGGTTGAGGTCGCACAGCAATATCCCGCACTTTCAGCCGCGACCTGGCTGGCGCAAAAGCGCGACGGATTGGAAAAAGTCCTCGCCAGGCATTACTACGCCATCTCAGGCGCGGTGGCCGTCCTGCTGATCGGCGCGGTCTCGGTCCTCGGCAGCGTCCAACAGATCGCGCCGAGCCCGAAGACGTCCGCCAGCGGAGCACTCGCCTTCGCAAGGGATCAGCAGCTGTCCGGCAACGTGCTGAATTCCTACAATTTCGGCGGCACGCTGATCTTCCACGGGATCAAGACCTACATCGACGGCAGGACGGACCAGCTGTTCCTGGACGGGTTCACGAAAACCGACGACGCGACCGGACACAGTGACGGCAAACCACTGCTCGAGGCCCGGCTGAAGAAATACGCCATAGGCTGGGCGCTGCTCGCGGCCGGCGACACCCGCATTCCCTTCTTCGAGGAATTGGGCTGGAAGCGGGCCTACGCGGACGAATACGCCGTGATCTACCTGCCCGGCGCCTGATCCGCGACGCCAGCCCAAACCGGCTTCGGCCCTCCAGCATTCGCCTTGACACCGATGTTGCGGTGCAGCAAATTGCACCGGAGAGGACGAACAAAGTGGGATCGAGAATCAAGGCTTTCTCGCATCGCGGCAATGCCGCCGCATGGGCCGGTGAACCGGGTGCGCCACGACTGCCGCCGGCCACGGCGCGCGAACCGGCCGCATGAACTACAGACGCGACATCGACGGCCTGCGGGCCATAGCGGTGCTGCCTGTCGTCCTCTTTCATTTCGGCTTGTCCGCCATCCCAGGCGGCTTCACCGGCGTCGACATCTTCTTCGTCATATCGGGCTATCTGATCAGCGGCAGCCTGCTCGACGATCTCGAACGCGGCCAGTTTTCGATCGGCCGCTTCTATTGGCGCCGCGCGCGGCGCATCCTGCCGGCGCTGACCTTCGTCATCGTGCTCGCAGGCACTGCCGCCTGGTTCATCCTTTTGCCATCGGACCTGCACGAATTCAGCCTCAGCGTCATCGCGGCCTCGACCTTCTGGTCGAACATCTATTTCTGGAAGACGACGAACTATTTCTCGATCGACGCCGAGCTGCGGCCGCTGCTGCACACATGGTCGCTCTCGGTCGAAGAGCAATATTACATCTTCGCGCCGATACTGGTGTACCTGATCTATCGCTATGCCTCGAAACGCTGGCTGACGATATTGCTGCCGATCGCGATCGGCAGTTTCGCCTTGGCGGTCATGGCGACCTCGATGGCGCCCACGGCGGGTTTCTACCTGTTGCCGACGCGCATCTGGGAACTGGCGCTGGGGGCCATGCTGATGCTGAGAAAGCCGCCGGCACTTGCCAGCCGGCCGGCAATGGAACTGATCGGCCTCGCCGGCTTTGCCATGGTCGCCTTCGGCTTCGTCACGATTTCGGAGAGCGACCCCTTTCCGGGCTACAATGCCTTGTTCCCCTGCATCGGCACCGCCCTGCTCATCTATGCCGGCCACGAAAGGGCGGGCGAACAGGGGCCGGCAACCATCGCCACGCGGGTGTTGCAGTTTCCTCCGCTGGTCTGGATCGGCCTCATTTCCTATTCGCTCTACCTCGTTCATTGGCCGATCAATTCCTTCGTCCATTACGTTTCGCTGAAAGCCATCGGCGTGCCGACGATCATCGCCATGACCGTGGCAAGCTTCGCCCTGGCGGCGTTCTCGTGGACATATGTCGAGCAGCCGTTTCGGCGGAAACGGGCCTACACCGCACCGCTGCCTATCTTCGCCTTTTCCGCGACGGCAATCGTCCTGCTCTGCGTCGGCGGCGTGGCCGGGGCGCTCGGCAACGGTTTTCCGCAACGCTTCCCGGACTTTTCAACGGAACGGATCCAGGTTGGCGACTGGCGCAACGGCATCTGCTTCAACGAAGGCTCGAACCGGATCGAGGACTGGAACCTTGCCGCCTGCACCCGAACGAGCGGCTTTGCCACCAA
Organism: Mesorhizobium sp. B2-1-1; assembly: GCF_006442975.2. Lineage (NCBI taxonomy): Bacteria > Pseudomonadati > Pseudomonadota > Alphaproteobacteria > Hyphomicrobiales > Phyllobacteriaceae > Mesorhizobium > Mesorhizobium sp. B2-1-1. The sequence continues at coordinate 5,644,440 of NZ_CP083954.1, forward strand.
TGTGCTGTTATGGGGCGATTCCTTCGCCGCCCACTATGTCTCGGGACTTGAAGCCAACGCCCAGAAAATCCAGGCTAACGTCATCCAATACACCTATGCCGGCTGCCCCCCGGACCTGACCTATTTTTCCTATGCCCGACCTGCCTGTACCAGCTTCAACGAGCGGGCCCTGTCGATCATCCGCGAAGCCAACATTCAGGCCGTGATCCTGAGTGGCCGATGGACCGACTACGAGGTCAGGGGCTTCGGCGGTCTCCAGAAGACGATCGACCGGCTTCGCCAGATGGGCGTCAAGGTCTACGTCATCGGCCAGTCTCCCGAATTCATCGCCGACGTCCAGAAAATCGCCTTCTTCGCAAGACGAGGAGATACCGCGAACATGTCCTGGCCGATGGCCATGGATCCGGACATCAACAAGCGGGTTCTGCCCTTCGTCAAAGGCGCTGACTTCATAGACCCGCTGACCTATCTGTGCGACGCCGCAGGCTGCTCGTATGCCGATGCCGGCAACAAGCAATTTCTCTATTTCGACTATGGTCACTTCTCTTCGGCGGGCGCAGCACTCGCCATCTCGAGATACTGGCCGAGCTTTGCAGCCGGCACCGAGATCGCGAAAGTGAAATAGCAGGCGGAACCGGCATGCGGCGCGCCGGTCGCTGGGACGGTACCGTGTGGAAAGTGAGCCGCTTTGCGATTGCCCGATGGCCAGCCCTCATGGTAACGAGGCTGCTGCGCGGGTATGATGTAATGGTAGCCTGTCAGCTTCCCAAGCTGAACGCGCGGGTTCGATTCCCGCTACCCGCTCCAGCATATGCCGCAAGGGTTTGCGCCTGATTTGGCGAGTGCCGAAAACCAGCGGTTTTACAGGTAGTTTTACACAGAACGTTCACTTTTTGGCCTGATCGAGTTTTCGGATGCGCTCCTTGATTGCGGCTCCGCGGCTCACATAACGCCTTATGATGCGCGAAACATGGTCCTCTTCCCAGCCCATGATCTCGGCGATCTCGCGCTCGGTCAGGCCGGCGGTGTAAAATTTGGTCGCGGCCGTGCCCCGAAGATCATGGAAGTGCAGGTCAACGCCTTTCGGCCATGCGATCTTCTTGGCGTCGGAGAACGAGCTGGCCAAACCGTTGACGGTCCACGGGCGCTTCTTGCTGCTGGTCAGGATAACCGGTGAGCGCTTCGGTATCCGCCCGAGGGCGTCGCGCAGTTCCTGATAGAGCGGAATGATGGCTTCGCGCTGGTGTCTGCTTTTGCCGGTGGTGATGGTTATGGCATCCTCGTCGACATGGGACCATGATAGGCGGATGAGATCGCCTACCCGAAGACCAGTGCATGCAGCCAGATCGACGGCATGAGCAATTTCGGCCGAGCACGTCTTCTTCAGATGCCCGACGTCGCTGTCTGTCCAGATGATCTCCGAGCGAGAGCCGCTGTAAAGCTGTTTGACGCCTTCGCAAGGGTTCGAGCCAATCTTGCCGAGTGGATCGACCGCGTATGAGAGCACGCGAGAGAGAACCTGCATGCCGTAGTCGGCAGACCTGGGCGTCTCGGCATATGCCGCGCGCCACCGGCGGATTATTGGTCTGATCTTTTCCGGCCGATCGAACTGGGCGATGCGCAGTTCCCCGAAATGGCCGGCAATCCGGTCGAGCCAGGGACCCCAGTTGCGTCGCGTCGACTCGGCGAGTTTCTTGTAGTCGGCGCTCGCCTTGTATTGCGTGACCAACGATCGAAAGCGGTTGTTGTCAGGCGACGTGCGGCTGGCAATCGCCTCATTGTAGGACGCGAAGAACTCCGGTGTGCTCCGCATCCCAACAAGGCGCGGACCACCGCGCCAAGCATACCAATAGACATTACCCTTAGCCTTGGGCAATTATCAGTCTAGGGTTGTGCTTCTAGGTTGACGGCGCAACCGCAAACAGTCAACTTGGATCCGAAAACTGTCAACCTACGGCCATCAAACAGGCCATTTCGGTCATCAGGCCGCCATCTGTCAACCAAAACGACAACCAAAACAGCCAAAACCCGCGGCTAAGTTGTCGTAACTTTACATTTGGTTGACACATTTGAGCCGATTCCAGCTTTTTCAGATCAACGTCAACATCTTGATCGGCTAATGGACCGATCAGTAAAGACACATAAAAGGTCCACTAGCGAGCGGGAACAGCTTCGACCGACCAGTGAAGCGTAGCATCTACCGGAACGCGTAGTGACTCGCTGTTTACGAATGATGAGACCCCTTGCACCGCAAGCTCCAAAACATATTCCGCAGACTTGACGGCACAGTTCGTTATCGACTTGGCGCCGGATGCAAAGACATCGGATCGACCATCGTGAAATGATGCAATGTGCATAATCGCGATGTCTTAGGCGTTTTAGAACGAATAGACGGACCAATTAGGGAAGGAGGCGTCCGGGCGCGCCTTCATTATTTCGCCCACAACTCCGGAGTCCCGTTACCTCCTTCGGCCCGATTATCAGCAATCCGGCGCCAACTCTTGATGGATAGGTCTTGCTCGCCGCTCATTTGCCGAATATCCCTCGGAGAGCAGACCGCGCCTTCGAGGTGAGGCTTGGATTGGTCTGATCGGACGCGCGGCGAATTTCCTCGAGCCATGCCACTTCGTTCTCGGTGACCGGCGTCCCGAAGATCTGCCGGACGGCAAGCTCGGTGGTGTCGCCGCCGAGCTGCTCGATCGCCAGCTGGAATAGCATCACGGGATCGCAGTCGAGGGCAGTCGCCAAAGCCGACACCCTGTCGAGAGGCAGCTTTGCCGTGCCGGCCTTGATCATGGCGAGCATGTTGGGGTTGACGAATCCGGCTTCGGCGGCAATCGCAATCTGGGTCTTCTTCGGCCTCAGCTCGAGGATGCGCTTTTCAAGATACTTTGCGAGCCTGGTGCCTGCGAAGGGCTTGCCGGAGCGGTTACTCATCGTCACTTTCCTCTGAAATCGCATCTTCGATGTGCTGCTAATTTCTTTATAGCGACGGTCTGTCGGGGATTTCGTGGGGGGTGACGGGTATTCAAGCGAGCCAGCTCTCGCAGAGGATAAAGTCATTACGGAGAGCAATTGTATGTGATATAACCTCTTCTATTACGCCTAGACGTCGAGGATATGTCACACAAGCCTACACAACGCGATCAAGCCCGTGCACTGCTGCTGGATGGCAGTCTGGTCCGTCTGCGCGACCTGACCGGGGCGGGAGTGAGTCCGGAGACAATGGCCCGTCTGGTTCGCGAGGGTGAGGTCGTGCGGCTCGCGCGTGGCCTCTACCAACTGGCAGAAGCCATGCCAGATGCGCGTCGCTCAATCGCTGAAGCTTCGGCGCTGGTTCCCAAAGGGGTGGTCTGCCTCACCTCAGCGCTGCAATTCCACGATCTGACGCTGCAGATGCCCTCAGCCATCTGGATGGCCATTGATCGAACGGGTTGGAAACCGAAAGTCGACTATCCGCCCATCCGTTTTGTCCGCTTCAGTGGCCATGCCCTCACGGAAGGCATCAAACGGCACCGCATCGAAGGCATCGACGTTCCAGTGTTCGAGCCCGCAAAAGCCATCGTGGACTGCTTTCGCTACCGCAACAAGATTGGACTCGACATCGCGATCGAGGGGCTCCGAGAAGGGCTCAGGACGCGCCAGGTCACGCCGGATCAACTGTGGAAATTCGCCCAGTCTGGCCGGGTCTGGTCGGTGATGCGCCCCTACGTCGAGGCAATGGTCGCCAATGGCGCGTGAGCTTCGCAACGTTGGCGCCTCGGTCAGAGCCCGCCTGCTCGATCGCGCTCGCGAGGAGCGGGCCGACTTCCAGCTGCTGCTAACACGGTATGCGCTTGAGCGGCTACTCTACAGGCTCAGCATATCCACCGAACGCGAGCGCTTTCTCCTGAAGGGCGCGATGCTGTTTGCGGCCTGGCTCGACAATCCCTTCCGCCCTACGCGCGACCTGGATCTTCTCGGAAGCGGCGATGCAGGTGTCGCCACAATGGTCGAGTGCTTCCGAGCAATCTGCTCGACACCTGTGGAGGATGACGGTGTCGAGTTCGACGTTGCTGGACTTACGGCCGAGCCGATCCGCAATGACGCGGAGTATGCCGGCGTTCGTGTCAGGACTGCCGCGACGATTGCCGGCGCACGTGTGCCCATTCAGGTCGACGTCGGCTTCGGTGACGTGGTGACGCCGGCGCCGGTCGACCTTGAATACCCAACCTTGCTCGACTCGCCACCGCCCCGCCTTCGCGCCTACCCGCCGGAGACGGTCGTTGCGGAAAAATTTGAGGCCCTGGCAAGGCTGGGCGTCGCCAATAGCCGCATGAAGGACTTCTACGACCTGTGGATGATCGCAAGGACCTTCAGCTTTGAAGGGAGCGTTCTTTCCTCCGCGATCAGACGAACGTTCGAGCGACGCCAAACGGCCTGGCCAACCGAGATACCGACAGGACTGAGCGTTGCCTTCGCAGCCGCAAAGAGCGGTCAGTGGCGGGCTTTCCTGACGCGGGAGCGTATGGCGGCGGCGCCCGGCGATTTCACTACCATCATCGATGGCCTGCGGGTGTTCCTGGCACCGCTTCTGACTGAAGGACCGCACACCGGCCGGTGGCCGCCGGGCGGGCCGTGGACTGAATAGCGTCTCTGCTGCCAAGTTTGGGCATAGGCTATAGCGCGAGGATGGCGCTCACGGTTTTACAGCGTCATTGATTTCATTGGATAATTTCTGGTCGAGAATCAGCTCGTTTTACAGCTAAGCCACTGGATATAAGCATCACGTCCAGCTTCCCAAGCTGAACGCGCGGGTTCGATTCCCGCTACCCGCTCCAGTCTGCGCAGCAAGGGGCTTGCACCCTTGCCAAGCCGCTCCAACTACCGGTTTCTCGCGCAATTCCGGGAAAACCGCTCCAGCCGTTTTCCCGGTATCGTTTTAGAGCCAAACACTGACCCAGACGCGCCTGCGCCAGCAGCGGACATGGCGGCGGCCGCGGCGCCAATAGCTGCGGCAGACCCTGCGCCAGGCGCGGCGGCGCCCATGACGACGGTGCCGGCGATGCCACCGGCGATGCGAGATCTGCTCCACCTCGGCTTGATCGTCTCCTTCGAAGACGGCCGCATCAGCCCTGTCGAGGTCGTCCTTGTCGAGCTCGTCAAGGATTCCGTTGCCGTTCGGGACCCCGGCAACTGCTGTGCCGGGCCTGGCCAGGCCTGCAAAAGCAACGGCCCCCGCGACGCCAAGCATTCCAGTAAGAAACAACCGACGTTCCATCAAAATCTCCCGAGTTGTTTATCATCGGCGCATCGTTCCCCGGCTCAAAACGAGCTCCGGCGCGAACGCCGATTGGCCTTTGAACGCACTTACCTGGTTTTTGTTCCGGTCATCCCACTTCGCGCAGGATGAAGTCATGCAGCATCTTTGCCGCCGGCGACAGGGCGCGGTTCTTCACTGTGATCAGGCTGTAGGGCCGGACCTCGATGTCGAATTCGGTCTGGACGACATCGATGGCGCCGGCCAGCCCTTCGGGATTCTGGATGAATTTCGCCACCTGGATCGAGACCGGCGCGATGGCGTCGGAGTGCGCGACCATGACCAGGGTCAGGAGCAGCGAACTGGTGTTGAGGATGCGGTCCGGCAGCGCGATGTTGCGGTTCAGGAAATTGCTCTCCATGGCCTGGCGCAGCGGCGAGCCGCCGGACTGGAAAACCCAGTCATAGGCCGCGGTCTCCTCCAACCGCACCGCCTTGCCCTCGGTCAGCGGATGGCCCCGGCGCACGATCAGGCAGGCTTTCTCGACGCCGATCACACGGGACTCGAACAGCCGCGGGTTGAGATCGTCGGGGATGCGCGCGATGATGAAGTCATGGCGCGACGCGATCAACTCGCGCGCGAGCACGTTGGAGGTCTCGACCTGCATGGTGATCTCGATGCGCGGGTAGATGCGGCGGATTTCGCGGATCGCCGGCACCGCGAGCTCGATCGCGGGCGCCGTCACCGCACCAAGGAACACCGAGCCGCCCTTGCCCGCCTTGAGTTCGGAGATCTCGCGATCGACCTCGCGCATCTCCAAGAGGATGGAGCGCGCGCGCCTGGCGAGCGCCTTGCCATAGGGCGTCAAGGTGACGCCGCGCGGCAGCCTTTCGCAGAGCGTGACGTCCAGCACGGCTTCCATCTCGGCGATCATGCGCGAGGCCGCCGGCTGTGAGATATTCATGACCTGGGCGGCGGAACTGACCCGGCCGTGATCGTCCAGTGCAACGATCATGCGCATATGGCGCAGGCTGAGGCCGCTGCGCAGCAGGGTCTCACCGTCACCGGGGAGCACCTCGTAACCTTCTGAAATCCCGCCAGGATTGCGCAACGTTGCCATTGATTTCCCTTCGCTCCCAATGCCCTTGAGTTTAGCGTCAACGTATACCAGTTTCGGTATAGCAATCATCAAAGATCGCATTTGACAGTTATGGCAAAGGGACACACCCTTCGCGCGTCCTGGGGCGTGCCAGTCGATGACGAGGAAAATCGTGTCGATTGAAATCAGTCCCAGGGCCGATTGGGAGGATACCGGAGATCGATAGACGACAGCGGCGCTTGCGCTCCTGCTCGCCTGCGCGGCCCGCGAAGCCCCGAGGTGTCGCGTCCATCAACCAGGGAGAGTAATTGTGAAGATCATCAAGACGCTGGCCGCCGTCGCGGCCCTTGGCATCGCTGCCATGACCTATTCGGCGCACGCCGCCGACAAGGGTCTCGTCGGCGTGCTGATGCCCACCAAGACCTCGCAGCGCTGGATCAACGACGGCGATGCCGTCAAGTCCCAGCTCGAGGCTTTGGGCTATACGGTCGACCTGCAATATGCGCAGGACGACATCCCCAACCAGCTCAGCCAGCTGGAAAACGAAATCACCAAGGGTCCGAAGGCGCTGATCATCGCCTCGATCGACGGCACCACCCTGTCGGATGCGCTGCAGAAAGCCGCTGACGCCGGCGTCGTCGTCGTCGCCTATGACCGCCTGATCAAGAAGACGCCCAATGTCGACTACTACACCACGTTCGACAATTTCGGCGTCGGCGTGATCCAGGCGAATTCGCTGGTGAAGGGCCTCAAGGAGCGCTTCCCGAATACCAAGCCGTGGAACGTCGAACTGTTCGGCGGCTCACCCGACGACAACAACGCCTTCTTCTTCTACAACGGCGCGATTTCCGTCCTGCAGCCGCTGATCGATGACGGTTCGATCAAGATCAAGTCCGGCCAGACCGGCATGGACAAGGTCGGCACGCTGCGCTGGCTCGCCGCCACCGCCCAGGCGCGCATGGACAATCTGCTGTCGGCCAACTATTCGGACGGCAGCCGCGTCGATGGCGTTCTGTCGCCCTATGACGGCCTGTCGCGCGGCATCACCGCCTCGCTGCGCGCCGTCGGTTACGGCACGGAGGCTCAGCCGTGGCCGATCGTGACCGGCCAGGACGCCGAGACCGCCTCGGTCAAGCTGATCATCTCGGGCGAACAGTACTCGACCGTGTTCAAGGACACCCGCGAACTGGCCAAGGCCACCGTCGAGCTCGTCGACAAGGTGCTCTCGGGCGGCAAGCCGGAAGGCCTCGACACCAAGACCTACAACAACGACGTCAAGGTCGTTCCCTCGATCCTGCTGACGCCGCATGAGGTCGACAAGTCGAACTACCAGGCTCTGGTCGTGGACTCCGGCTACATCAAGGCCGACGAACTGAAGTAAATTCGGTTGCATAGCCAGGGGTCCTGCGCAACGCAGGGCCCCTTTTCGTTCACCAGCGACCCCGGTATTGTTGCGGGTCTCGCAGGAGCACTTTACCCATGGCCTCGACGATTTTGGAGATGCAGGACATCACCAAGACGTTTCCCGGCGTCAAGGCGCTGTCGAACGTCAACCTTCGGGTCGAGGAAGGCGAGATCCACGCCGTGGTCGGCGAGAACGGCGCCGGCAAATCGACGCTCATGAAGGTGCTGTCGGGCGTCTATCCCTCCGGCACCTATGACGGCCAGATCATCTTTCAGGGCCAGGAATGCCAGTTCAAAGGCATTCATGACAGCGAACGCAAGGGCATCGTCATCATCCACCAGGAGCTTGCGCTGGTGCCGATGCTGTCGATCGCCGAAAACATCTTCCTCGGCAACGAACACGCCCGATACGGCGTCATCGACTGGAATGCCAACGAGGCGCGCACCAGCGCCCTGCTGAAGAAGGTGGGCCTCAAGGAGGACCCCAAGACGCTGATCACCAATATCGGTGTCGGCAAGCAGCAGCTGGTCGAAATCGCCAAGGCGCTGAGCAAGGAGGTCAAGCTCCTGATCCTCGACGAGCCGACGGCGTCGCTCAGCGAAAAGGACAGCCAGGCGCTGCTCGACCTTCTGCTCGAATTCAAGCGACAAGGCATGACCTCGATCCTGATCTCGCACAAGCTCAACGAGGTGAACCGGGTCGCCGACAAGGTGACCGTCATCCGCGACGGGCGAACCATCGAGACGCTGTCCAGGAAGGACATCTCGGAAGACCGCATCATCACCTCGATGGTCGGCCGTTCGCTCGACGATCGCTATCCGCCGCGCGAGCCCGATATCGGCGAGGTCGTGTTCGAGGTGAAGAACTGGTCGGTCTATCACCCGCTCCATGCCGAGCGGCAGGTGATCAAGGGCATCGACATCAATGTGCGCAAGGGCGAGGTGGTCGGCATTGCCGGGCTGATGGGCGCCGGGCGAACCGAATTCGCCATGAGCCTGTTCGGCCGCTCCTATGGGCGCCGCATCACCGGCGAGGTGCTGCTCAAGGGCAAGCCGATCGACGTCTCCTCTGTGAGCAGGGCGGTCGAACACGGCATTGCCTATGTGACCGAGGATCGCAAGACCTACGGCCTCAATCTCATCGACCATATCAAGCACAACATTACGCTGGCCAATCTCGGCGGCGTGTCGCGCCACAGCGTGATCGACGATTTGCGCGAGCTTGCCGTCGCCAACGACTATCGCAAGCAGACCAACATCCGCGCCTCCAGCGTCTATCAGATGACCGGCAATCTTTCCGGCGGCAACCAGCAGAAGGTGGTGCTGTCGAAATGGCTGTTCGCCGACCCGGAAGTGCTGATCCTGGACGAGCCGACGCGCGGCATCGATGTCGGCGCCAAATATGAAATCTATACGATCATCGCGCGCCTTGCGGCCGAAGGTAAGGCGATCGTGGTCATCTCGTCGGAAATGCCAGAACTGCTCGGCATCACCGACCGCATCTATGTCATGAACGAAGGCCGCATCGTCGGCGAAATGCCCGCGGCGGACGCAAGCCAAGAAAGAATAATGCGCGCCATCGTTCGGGGAGAAGGAAAAGCAGCATGAGCACGGAAAGCGCCCCCGCCCCGCAAAGCAACGTCGCCGAAGATGTAGGGCAGCGTCCACGCATCGCCGTATCGGCGCTGGCGACGAACCTGCGCGAATACGGCCTGATCCTGGCGCTGATCGCCATCATGGTGTTCTTCCAGTTCACCACCTCGGGAACGCTGTTCAAGCCGGTGAACCTGAGCAATCTGGTGCAGCAGAACTCCTTCATCATCGTGATGGCGCTCGGCATGCTGCTGGTCATCGTATCGGGCCATATCGACCTCAGCGTGGGGTCCGTGGCCGGCTTCATCGGCGCGCTGGCGGCGATGATGATGGTGATCTGGCCTCTCGGCATATTCAGCAACCCGCTGGTGGTTTCCATCCTCTGCCTGATCGTGGGCGGCCTCATCGGCGCGGCGCAAGGCTACTGGATCGCCTACCACCGAATACCGAGCTTCATCGTGACGCTGGCCGGCATGCTGATCTTCCGCGGCATATGCCAGGCGCTGCTCGGCGGCGGATCTTCGGTCGGACCGCTGCCGCCCGAGTTCAAGGCGCTCAGCTCCGGCTTCATTCCAGATGTCATCGGACCGCTGACGCTGATCCCGCCAACGGTGAATGCAGCCGGCAAGACGATTATGGGCAGCGGTCTGACGCTGCACATGACGACGATCGTGCTGGGCCTGATCGCCGTGCTGGCCTATGCCTATTTCGGGCTACGGACGCGACGCAAACGCGAACGCCACGGCTATGAGGCCGAGCCCTTTACCCTGTTCGTCATTAAGACGCTGGTCGGCAGCGCGCTGGCGCTGTTCCTGGTCTACCAGTTCGCCAGCTATCGGGGCCTGCCGGTGGTGCTGCTCGTCATGGGCCTGCTGATCTCGCTGTTCGTCTTCGTCACCAAGCGCATGACGATCGGCCGCCGCATCTATGCGATGGGCGGCAATGCCAAGGCCGCGCAGCTGTCGGGCATCAAGACCGAGCGCCTGACGCTTTACGTGTTCGTCAATATGGGCGTGCTGTCGGCGCTTGGCGGCCTGATCATCGCGGCACGCCTTGGCCAGGCCGTGCCGGCGGCAGGCCTCGGCAGCGAGCTCGACGTCATCGCCGCGGTGTTCATCGGCGGCGCCTCGGCGATGGGCGGCGTCGGTCAGGTCATCGGCGCGGTGGTCGGCGGCTTCATCATGGGCGTGATGAACAACGGCATGTCGATCATGGGCGTCAATGTCGACTGGCAGCAAGTGGTCAAGGGCCTGGTGCTGCTCGGCGCCGTGATCTTCGACGTCTACAACAAGAACAAGGCCTGAACAGGCTTCAGGCGAGGCAAGCAGGAGGCATACGGTCGCGGCGCTGCCGGCAATTCGCCGGCTTGAAAAAGTCCTTCAGGACCGAGCTCGCGAGCGCAATCCGGACGACGAGTTCAACCCGTGGCACGGCCAGTCCGAGCCGCGCAGGTCAGGGTTTGCCAGAAGGCAGCCATGCCAAGATATGAGAGAGGACTGATCATGCTGATCTCGCAGATTCTCGACGACGCCGAGACAATCCGTGTCGTTGCACGCACGGGCGGCAAGACCCGGATCATCAACGGCGCGCGCAGCGTCTATTCGCTGGCGATGGAAGCCGCTCGTACCGGCGTGGGCCTTGCCGCGCTGATCGAACGCAAGGGACTTGGCGAGACCGTCGATCTCGACGCCGCCTACAAGAAGGGGCGGCTGCTGTCGCCGATCAATCATCCCGATCCGGCGCATCTGCATCTGACCGGCACGGGGCTCACGCATCTCGGCTCGGCGGCAACGCGCGATTCCATGCACAAGAAGCTCAGCACCGACGGCGAAGAGCAACTCACCGATTCCATGAAGATGTTCCGCATGGGGCTGGAAGGCGGCAAACCCGCGAAAGGCCAGATCGGGGTGCAGCCGGAATGGTTCTACAAGGGCAATGGCACGATGGCCGTGGCGCCGGGTGCCGCGCTCCTGTCACCTGCCTTCGCCAAGGATGCCGGCGAGGAGCCCGAGGTTGCCGGCATCTATGTCATCGGCGACGACGGCGCGCCGTTCCGGGTCGGCTTCACTCTGTCCAACGAATTTTCCGACCATGTGACCGAACGCGTGAACTACCTCTTCCTCGCCCATTCCAAGCTGCGCAACGCCTCCTTCGGACCTGAGATCCTGGTCGGCGACCTGCCCGCCGACATCAGGGGCTCCTCACGCATCTGGCGCGACAGCAAGTTGATTTGGGAAAAGCCGTTCCTGTCGGGCGAAGCGAACATGTCGCACACCATCGCCAATCTCGAACACCACCATTTCAAATATTCGGCTTTTCGCCAGCCGGGCGACGTGCATGTGCACATGTTCGGCACCGCGACCCTGTCCTTCGCCGACGGCATCAAGACCGAAGCCGGCGACGTGTTCGAGATCGAGGCCGGCGATTTCGGCCTGCCGCTGCGCAACCCGCTCGAAATCGAAAAGCCGGTGAAGGTGGCGGTGAAGGCGCTGTGAGATGAGCGTGATCTCCTCCCTGGTGGGAGGAGATCGGCAGCTTCCATCTCAATAAATATCGAAATCGAAATACTTGTCCTGGATCTTCTTGTAGGTGCCGTCGGCGACGATGGCGTCGATGGCTGCGTTGAGCTTGTCGCGCAGCGCCGTATCCTCGAGGCGCACGGCAATGCCGGCTTCGGTCTCGGTGCCCTTGACGTCGCCGACCATCTTGCAGCAACCGTCGCTCGCCTTCTTCATCCAGTCCATCAGCACGAACTTGTCGGAAAGGACGGCATCGAGGCGGCCGTTCTGGAGATCGGTGATTGCCTCTTCCTGGGTCGGATAGAGCTTCGCTTCGGCGCCGGCCTTGCCATAGACGTCCTGGGCGTAGTTGGCCTGCGTGGTCGCCGCCTGGGCGCCGACCGTCTTGCCGGCGAGTGCCGCCGGTTCGGTCGAGGCGATGTCGCTGTCCTTCAGGGCGACGAGCGACAGCGGCGTCGTATAGTATTTGTGGGTGAACGCGACCTGCTTCTTGCGCTCCTCGGTGATGCTCATCGAAGCGATGATGGCGTCGAATTTCTTGGCCTGCAGCGCCGGGATGATGCCGTCCCAGTCCTGGGTGACGATCTCGCATTCGACCTTCATCTGCGCGCACAAGGCGTTGGCGATGTCGATGTCGAAGCCCTCGACCTTGCCGTCGGGCGTGATGGTGTTGAACGGCGGATAGGCTCCCTCGGTGCCGATCTTGATTTTCTCCGCCGCATGCGCCGACAGGGCGCCGGCACCAAGCGTCAGCATGGCGGCGGCCGCCGCCGATATGATCCATTTCGAAATCTGCATTTTCATTCCCCTTGAGCGCCGCCACGTCGGCGGCCGGCGAGGCAGCCAAGCATGGCGAGCCGGCGCAGGCAAGTATCTTGCCTGACGGTGATGAGCGTTCAGGGCGCGGCGCGAAAGTGCTTGGACAGCTTCAGGCCCTGCGCCTGGTAGTTCGAGCCGAGCTCGGTGCCGTAAAGCGCCTGCGGCCGCTTCAGCATATGCTCGTAGACCAGCCGGCCGACGATCTGGCCATGATCGAGGATGAACGGCACCTCATGGCTGCGCACTTCGAGCACGGCGCGGCTGCCGGTGCCGCCGGCCGCCGAATGGCCGAAACCCGGATCGAAGAAGCCGGCATAGTGGACACGGAACTCGCCCACCAGTGGATCGAAGGGCGTCATTTCGGCCGCGTAGAGCGGCGGCACATGCACCGCTTCCTGGCTGACGAGGATGTAGAACTCGTCCGGATCGAGCACCAGCTCGCCGGCGCCGCTCTTGTGGATCGGCTCCCAGAAGTCGACGATCTCCTGCGCCGCGCGTTTGTCGACATCGACGAGGCCGGTATGGTGTTTGCCGCGATAGCCGACCAGCCCGTCACTGTCGCCGTTGAGATCGATCGACAATGCGATGCCGCCGCCGGAGATGTTCGGCGGTTCGGTGGCGACCAGCATTTCGGCCCGGTGCAATTGATGCAACTCTGCTTCCGAGAGCAGCGCATTGCCGGTGCGGAAGCGTATCTGCGAAAGGCGCGAGCCGGCGCGCACGACGATCGGGAAGGTGCGTGGGCTGACTTCGAGATAGAGCGGACCATGATAGCCGACGGCGATCTTGTCGAACTCGTGGCCGCGATCGGTCATCACGCGGGTGAAGATATCGAGCCGCCCGGTCGAGCTCTTGGGATTGGCGGACGCCGAAATTTCCGCCGGCAGCGCCAGGCTTTCGAGCAGGGGCACGATGTAGACGCAGCCGGTTTCCAAAACGGCGCCGTCGGCCAGGCTGATCTCGTGCAGCTTCAGCCGGTCGAGTTTTTCACTGACCTTGTGGTTGGGACCCGGCAGGAAGGACGCGCGCACCCGCCACGCCTTGTCGCCGAGCCTCAGATCAAGGCTGGCCGGCTGGATCTGGTCGGCGTCGAGCGCACGCGACGACTTCAGCGCGCCGGACTGGAACAGCGCCGCAATGTCCTGATCGGGAAGAATTCCTGTCTGCCGCAAAGTCTGGCTCCGCTCTGCTGGTACAAATCTCTTAATGAAGCCGGCAATTGACGCAAGCGTGGCGCGGGTCTAAAGGGTCGTTATCCCGTGGTGATTTGGCCGGTCGGCTTGCAGCCACGTTAAACAAGTCGCTAAAGGACCGTCGGGCCGCAAGGCCGCATGGACCGGTTGCGACTTTTTCGCGGCCGGTTTTTTTGTGTTTGGATAGGACGATGACGAGCAAGACGCGCAACTGGAAGCCTCAGACCGCACTCGTGCATGGCGGAACCCTGCGTTCCGGCTTCGGCGAGACTTCCGAGGCGATATACCTGACCCAAGGCTATGTCTATGAGACGGCCCAAGCCGCCGAAGCCCGCTTCAAGGGCGAGGAACCGGGCTTCATCTATTCGCGCTACGCCAATCCGACCGTCGACATGTTCGAGAAGCGCATGTGCGCGCTCGAAGGCGCCGAGGACGCGCGCGCCACCGCGTCCGGCATGGCGGCGGTGACGGCAGCCCTCCTGTGCAGCGTCAAGGCCGGCGATCATATCGTCGCGGCGCGCGCCCTGTTCGGCTCCTGCCGCTGGGTGGTCGAGACGCTGGCGCCGCGTTACGGCATCGAGGCGACGCTGGTCGACGGCACCGATATCGCCAACTGGGAAAAGGCGGTGCGGCCCAACACCAAGCTGTTTTTCCTGGAAAGCCCGACCAACCCGACGCTTGAGGTGGTCGACATCGCCGCCGTCGCTTCGCTTGCCAATTCGATCGGCGCGCGGCTGGTCGTGGACAATGTCTTCGCCACGCCGCTCCAGCAGAAGCCATTGCAGCTCGGCGCGCATATCGTGGTCTATTCGGCGACCAAGCACATCGATGGCCAGGGCCGTTGTCTCGGCGGCGTCATCCTGTCGGACAAGAAGTGGATCGACGAGAACCTGCACGATTATTTCCGCCATACCGGCCCCAGCCTGTCGCCGTTCAATGCCTGGACGCTGCTGAAGGGCCTGGAAACGCTGCCGCTGCGCGTGCGCCAGCAGACGGAGAGCGCCGGCAAGATCGCCGATTTCCTGGCCGAGCAGCCGGAGATCGCCCGCGTCATCTATCCCGGCCGCGCCGACCATCCGCAGGCCGATATCGTCAAGAAGCAGATGTCGGGCGGCTCCACCCTGATCTGCTTTGACGTCAAGGGCGGCAAGCAGGGTGCCTTCGCCTTGCAGAACGCGCTCGACATCGTGCTGATCTCGAACAATCTCGGCGACGCCAAAAGCCTGATCACCCATCCGGCGACGACGACGCACAAGAACCTCAGCGACGAAGCGCGCGCCGAGCTCGGCATCGGACCCGGCACGCTCAGGCTGTCGGTCGGGCTGGAAGATACCGACGATTTGCTGGACGACATCGCGCAGGCGTTGAAGGCCCGATGAGGACTGGTGGCAGACCGAGGATTACAGGCCTGCCGCTTTGCGCAATGCTTCGTTCATGCGCGTCTGCCAGCCATCACCGCCGGCCCTGAAACGGTCGACAACATCGGCGTCGAGGCGCAACTGTACCGCACGTTTGGGTCGCGCAAGCGGCGGTCGGCCAACTTTGCGGCGCGAAGCGGCATCGGTCGGCTGCGCATCCGGATCGGCCTCGGCGGCGGCAGTGATCGCAGCATCTTCCTCGTCGGTCCTCGCGCCAAGCGCCTTTCTGGCGAGCCCCAAAGCATCAGCGCGCGACTGCTTTGGGGGAGTAGCCTCGCGGCGCACGATCGTCTTAGAGGTTTTCGACATAGTCCGTAATCTCCTGTCTCGTTGCCTTGCGTAGCGAAATTACGCGGATCGCATGGCTTCGCTCGACATAGACCATCACATAAACGCCAGCCTCGATCAGACCGATGGCAACAAGACGATCCTCGCCAAAATCCTCGCTGTCATCGAGCCGGATAACGGCATTGGCGAAATCGAAGGACGGAGCGATCGCGAAATCCACGCCATGCTTGGCCCTGTTTGTCTTTGCCTTGTTTCATCCCACTCGAACAGCATCGCCGTCGGGGCGCTCCATAGGTTATTGTATACACAAAAATAGAGCCTAGTTCAACAATTTTTGTATATACGATAACCTTCCTCGACATCAAGCTGAACCGCCGACATCAAGCGCGGGAGGGCGTCTCTTCGAGCTCGGCCGCCTGGGTGCCGATGGTCATGGCGTTGCCGCGCCAGTCGACGGCCCCGCCCAGCCAACCGCGCATCCAGATCGCGGGCAAAATCAGGTCGCGTGCGATCATCGCGGTGACGATGCGCGGCGACAGATACCAGCCCTTTGCCGAGGCGAGCATGCATTCCGGCAGGTAGGCGAGCGCCAGCACGCAAAGCGCTGTCATGGGCAGGCTGACGCCGGCGCTGGCCGCGGCGATCAATGCCAGCACGAGCGGAGCCGCCACGCCGGTCAGGATCTCGGGTGCGAAGAACAGCGGAAAGGTGACGCGGCGCAGGCGCGCCCAGCGGGCCTGGCGCGACCAGATCTCGCCCGGCATGCGCTGCCCGAGCGGCTGCTCGAAGGGCGAAGCGACGAGATTGACGCGCAGGCCGAGCCTGTTGACCAGTTTGGTCGACGCGGCATCCTCCGCGATCTCGGCGGCGAGCGCACGGATGCCGCCATTGGCGTCGAGCATCTGCTTGTTCCACAACATGCTCTTGCCCTGGGCAAAGCCGAGGCCAAGCGCCTCGCCGGCATATTGCCAGCGCGCCTGCAGCGTGTTGAGGAAAGCGCATTCGACTTCTGCCCAGAAGCCGTCGGGCCGCGAACCGATCGGCGTCGAGCAAACCAGGCCGGTGTCCCGCCGCCATGCCGCCATCAGGTGCTGGACGTAGTCTTTCGGCATCAGCACGTTGGAATCGGCGAGAATGACCCAGTCGTGGCGCGCTGCCTCCCAGCCCTTGACGCAGTTGTTCAGTTTCGGGTTGGCGCTGACGCGGTCGTCGCCGGTGAGCAGGCGGGCCGGCACGGCTGGAAAGCGGGCAATCGCGGCGCGGATCGGCTTGACCGCGGGGTCGTCGGCATGGGCGACACAGAAGATCAGTTCGTAGCGCGGCCAGTCGAGCGAGAAAGCGCGCTCAAGCGTCTCATGGGTAAACGGCTCGACGCCGCGCGCCGGGATGACGATCGAGACAGACAGCGGCTTGCCGGCCGGCGGCGCGATGGCGGCGCGCCGTTTCAGGCGCGAGCAGGCGAGCAGTATGCTGGCGAGATTTGAGGCGATGAGAGCGATCGAAAGCGAGCCGGTTATGAGAGCGAGTTCCATCGATATCCGATCACTCCAGAAAACCCGGCCCGCTTGGCGGCCGTTTTCGACAGTTCGACAGAGCGCCCGAGTCGCCCGGCATTGCTGGTGCACACCATCATTGTCATGTGTCACTCAAATGACATTGTTTGTCGGCACCTGCCCTTCAGGGACAGCAACTCGGACGCGCACGGTTGATCGAACCGCAAAGAGCGCCGAATGTTCCACACCGGATTTGTTTTGGAGCCGCTCATGTACCGCGCCGTCACGCGCAACATCGAAGTGCAGGTCAGGCCGTTCTATCTCGAGGACCGCTCGGATCCTTCGGAAAACCGCTATGTCTGGGGCTACCAGATAACGATCGACAACCAGTCCGACGAATTCGTGCAGCTGTTGTCGCGCTATTGGCACATAACCGACGGCGCCGGCCGGGTCGAGGAAGTGCGAGGTGCCGGCGTGGTCGGCGATCAGCCCGAACTCAATCCCGGCGACAGCTATCAATACACGTCGGGCTGTCCGCTCTCGACCCCGTCGGGGATCATGGTCGGTCACTACACCATGCGCAACGAGCGGGGCGAGACATTCGACATCGCCATCCCCGCCTTCTCACTCGACCTGCCGGGGACAAGGCGGACGGTGAATTAGACGAGGCGAAATCGGCGACAGCGGGTTTCTCCCCGTCACTATACGGCGAGAAATGTCCGGCAGGAATGAGGGGCAGCGCCGCCCCTCATCCGCTCTTGGGCCCCTTCTCCCCGTAGAACGGGGAGAAACAAGAACCCTACTGAGTCGTAAATTCCGCCGGGTCGAAGTCATATTGCGTCGAACAGAACTCGCAAGCGACGTGGATGCCGCCGTCCTCGGTGCTGTCCTTGATCTCCTGCGCGGAGAAGCCCTCGAGGATGCCGCGGATCTTGTCGCGGGAGCATGAGCACTGATCGGCGACGGGAACGCCGCCGAAGACGCGCACGCCATGCTCGTGGAACAGACGATAGAGCAGCCGCTCTGCGCCGATGGTCGGATCGATCAGTTCGGTCGGCTCGATGGTGCCGAGCAGCGCCAGCAATTCCTGCCAGGAATTGTCTGTGGGATCGTGGATCTCCTCGCGCGGATCGCCATCCCCGCCGGGCAGGTCAGGAACGCGCATGCGCTCGGAGGCCTGCGGCAGGAACTGCGCCAGGATGCCGCCCGCCCGCCACTGCTCGCGCGCGCCGCCGGGGCCGGGCGTCAAAAGCTTGGCGACGGAAAGCCGGAGATCGGTCGGGATCTGCTCCGACTGGCGGAAATAGGTGCGCGCGGCCTCTTCCAGGGTCTCGCCGTCGAGCTGGACGATGCCCTGGTAGCGCTGCGTGTGAGCACCTTGGTCGATGGTCAGCGCCAGCACACCGTTGCCGAGCAGCGTTTGCTGCGAGGTCTCGCCGGCCGCAATCAGCGCCTCCAGCCGGTCGACATCGAAGCGCGCATAGGCACGCAGCGCCGAGGGCGTGGAAAAATCCGCGACCAGCATGTCGACAGGCCCGTCGGTGCGGGTCTGCAGGATGAACTTGCCCTCGAACTTGAGCGAGGTGCCTAGCAGCACCGTCAGCACACAGGCTTCCGCCAGCAACCGGGCGACCGGCTCGGGATAATCATGGCGGCCAAGGATCGCATCGAGCATCGGCCCGAGCTGAACGGTGCGGCCGCGCACATCGAGCGGGCCGACCTCGAAGGGCACGACGTGATCATCGCCGGCGTAACCGAATTCGCCGAGTTTGGGGTGATGTTCAGCCACTTGATGGGTTTCCAGCATGACAAAGCTCCAGGGCGCGGCCATGCCGCCCTTTGGGGAGCATGCGTCTAAACGCGCTTGATTTGCGTGATGCCGCGCAGATAGGCATCGCGCCTCCGGAGATCAAGTTCCCCGGCACGTCAAGCGCCAAGACACTTCAAGTCCACTTCAGGCCCCAAGACACCAGGCAAGCACGGCCTTCTGGGCGTGGAGCCGGTTCTCGGCCTCGTCGAAGACCACCGAATGCGGACCGTCGATGACCTCGTCCGTCACTTCCTCGCCGCGATGCGCCGGCAGGCAGTGCATGAACAGCGCGTCGGGCTTTGCCTTGGCCATCAGCTTGGCGTTGACCTGGTAGGGCGAAAACACGTTGTGGCCGCGGGCGCGGTGCTCCTGGCCCATCGACACCCAGCAGTCGGTGACGACGCAGTCGGCCTGGTCGACGGCTTCCTCTGGCGAGCGGGTAAAGGAGAGCTTGCCGCCATGTGCGGTTGACCAGTCGACATGCTTCTGCGCCGGCTCGCTGCCTTCGGGCACCGCCACGTTGAGGCTGAAGCGGAACCGCGCCGAGGCTTCCAGCAGCGAATGCAGCACGTTGTTGCCGTCGCCAGTCCAGGCGATGGTCTTGCCGGCGACCGGACCGCGATGCTCCTCGAAGGTCATGATGTCGGCCATCAGCTGGCAAGGATGGGTATCGTCGGTGAGCCCGTTGATCACCGGGATGGTCGCATTCTCGGTCAGCTCCAGCAGCCGCTCATGCGAGGTGGTGCGGATCATGATGGCGTCGACATAGCGCGACAGAACCTTGGCTGTGTCGGCGATGGTCTCGGAGCGGCCGAGCTGCATCTCGGTGCCGGTCAGCATGATGGTCTCGCCGCCAAGCTGACGCATGCCGACATCGAAGGAGACGCGCGTGCGCGTCGACGGCTTGTCGAAGATCATCGCCAGCACCTTGCCTTCGAGAGGTTTCGAGCGCTCGCCCGCCTTGAGGCGCGCCTTGCGCTCCACTGCGTCGGTCAGCATGGAGCGCAGGTCGCCTTCGGAAACGGCGGAGAGGTCGGTGAAATGACGAAGTGACATCAGGAGCTTTCGAATTTACTTCGCGGCTTCAGCGGCGATGGCCTCGGACAGGGCCTTGGCGCCGGCGCGAATGCGCTCGAGCGCTTCATGGATCTCGCTGTCCGTGACGGTGAGCGGCGGCAGCAGGCGAATGACGTTGTCGCCGGCCGGAACCGCGAGCAGATGCTGGTCGCGCAGCGCCATGTTCACCTTGCCGTTGGGCATGGCGCATTTGAGGCCCAGCATCAGCCCCGTGCCCCTGATATCCTCGATGACCTCGGGGAATTCGTCGGCCACCCCTGCCAGCCCTTGCTTCAACAACAGCGCCTTGCGCTGCACATCCGCCAGGAAGCCCTCCTCCAGCACCACGTCGAGCACGGCATTGCCGACCGCCATGGCCAGCGGGTTGCCGCCGAACGTAGTGCCGTGGACGCCCGCGGTCATGCCGACAGCCGCCTCGTCGGTGGCAAGGCAGGCGCCCATCGGGAAGCCACCGCCAATGCCTTTGGCGATGGCCATGATGTCTGGAGCGACCCCCGACCATTCATGCGCGAACAGCTTGCCGGTGCGGCCGATGCCGCACTGGACCTCATCGTAGATCAACAGCAGGCCGTGCTGGTCGCAGAGCTGCCGCAGCCGCTTCAGCGATTGTGTCGGCACCGGGCGGATACCGCCCTCGCCCTGCACCGGTTCGATCAGGATCGCCGCGGTCTCCGGCGTGATCGCCTTTTCGGCGGCGTCGATATCGTCGAAGCCAACCTGGTCGAAGCCCTCGACCTTGGGGCCGAAGCCTTCGAGATATTTGTACTGGCCGCCGGCCGCGATGGTCGCCAGCGTGCGGCCATGGAAGGCGCCTTCGAAAGTGATGACGCGGAAGCGCTCGGGATGCCCCTTGACGAAATGGTAGCGCCGCGCCGTCTTTATCGCGCATTCCAGCGCCTCGGCGCCAGAATTGGTGAAGAACACCTTGTCTGCGAAGGTGGCGTCGGCCAGCCGCTCGCCGAGCCGGCTCTGCCCCGGGATCTCGTAGAGATTGGAGACGTGCCAGAGTTTGGCAGCCTGCTCGGTGAGCGCCGCGACCAGATGCGGATGGCCGTGGCCCAGCGAATTGACGGCTATGCCGCCGGCAAAGTCGAGATATCGCTCGCCCTTGTCGGTAACCAGCCAAGTGCCTTCCCCGTGATCGAAGGCCAGGGGTGCGCGAGCAAAGGTCTCGAAAAGCGCCGAACCGCTCATTATATGCGTCTCCGGAACCGGAAAATCAAAAAAGCCGCCAAAGCGGCGGCCTTTGCGGCTTATCGGGTTTTTCAGCCATGAAGTCAACGAAAACGTCGCGTAGTGGCGCGCGGCAAGCCTCCCGACGGGACGCCGGCTCATAAGTGAGCTGGCAAGTTGGGGAAAACCGAAAAAACCGATTCGTGTTGCACTTCGGACTCTTGTCACCGAGTCAGCGCATAAGGTAGTTGTAGTCGGGAAATAACTAGATTTCGTGCGGCGGACCTAATCACCAGATATATGTGGTGTCTGCCCCAGCAGTGGTGCTGGGCCGGGAATGGATTCCGATTGCCGTACGCTTAGCAGGAGCGCGGTCATGAATTGGACTGACGAGCGGGTCGAACTCTTGAGAAAACTGTGGTCGGAAGGTCTGAGCGCAAGCCAGATTGCTGCCCAGCTTGGAGGGGTCAGCCGCAATGCCGTCATCGGCAAGGTGCACCGGCTGAAATTGTCGGGCCGCGGGCGCGCCACGGCAGCGCCGGCACGCCAGAAGAAGACGGCGCAAGGGTCGGGCGCGCAGAAATCGGTGTCGCGCCCCGCGAGTGCGACCCGCCACGTCACGACATCGATCGGAGCAACGGCGCTGCAAGCGCAGTTCGATGCCGAGCCGGTGGCCCGCCACTATATCCGGCCGGTCGAGAATGTGGTGGTGCCGATCTCGCGGCATCTCCAGCTCACCGAACTCACCGAGCGCACCTGCAAATGGCCGAACGGCGATCCGCTGTCGGAGGACTTCAATTTCTGCGGCAACGAAGCCGCCGAAACCGGACCCTATTGTAAATACCATGCCCGCGTGGCGTTCCAGCCGGCAGCGGAGCGGCGGCGGAATAGATAAGGGACTAAGGCAGTAGGGCAGTAGGGCAGTATGTTTTGAATTTGCGCTCCCGAGCGTTTAGCCTACTGCCTACTGCCTACTGCCTACTGCCTACTGCCTACTGCCCTACTCTCACAGCCATCCATTCTTGCGAAACCGCCAGTAGAGGAAGCTGCAGATCAGCGCGATCGCCAGCAGCACCATCGGGTAGCCGTATTCCATCTTCAGTTCCGGCATGTCGCTGAAATTCATGCCGTATATGCCCGCGAAGGCTGTCGGCACGGCCAGGATTGCCGCCCATGAGGCGAGCTTTTTGGAGATCGCCGTTTCCTGGCTCTGGCCCACCAGCAGGCTCGCCTCGAAAGCAAAGGCCAGCACTTCGCGCAAGCTGTCGATCTTTTCCTGGACGGTGCGGATATGGTCGGTCACGTCGCGAAACAGCGGGTGCATGGCTGAATGGATCTGCGGCAGGTCGGCGCTGGTCAGCCGGCGGCAGACCTCCACCAGCGGCAGTGCGGCATTGCGCAGCCGCAACAGATCGCGACGCAGCATATAAAGGCGTTCGATATCGGGGCCGGTCATCGGCTTCAGCAGGACCCGGTCCTCGATCGCCTCGACCTCATCCTCGATCTGCTCGAGCACCGGCATGTAGTTGTCGACGATGAAATCGAGAATGGCATAGAGGACGAAATCCTCGCCCTTGGCCAGTGAATGCGGGCAGCTTTCCCAGTGCTGGCGCACCACAGCATAGGATGTCGAAGGGCCGTGCCTGACGCTGACGATGTAGCCGCTGCCCACGAACAGATGCGTCTCGCCGAAGGTGACGCGGCCCTCGATCAGCTGCGCGGTGCGGGCGACGATGAACAGCGCATCACCATATTGCTCGATCTTCGGCCGCTGGTGCGGATGCTCGGCATCCTCGATTGCGAGCTCATGCAGATGAAATTGCGCCTGCACGCGCAGCAGAAGCTCGCGGTCGGGTTCAAGCAGCCCGATCCACACGACGTGTCCCGCTTTCCTGGCCCATGTGCCGGCTTCCTCGATCGGGATGTCGGCGATGCGGCGCCCGGCTGTGTAGACGCTGGAGGCGATGACGGCCGATGTCGGCGGCGCGGGCTTGAAGTCCCGGACATATTCCATCGCAGCCTCCCGAAGCACTGCCTTTGCGGGGAACCAGCAGGCTTGCCTCAGGGATAGTCTAGCGCAATACGACCAAGCGTTCGAGAGAAAGTGCGTTCACTTGATCGGCTGCGTTGCGGAAAGGCCGATCTTGTCCGTCTTGTCGCCCTTCGGCCGGTCGGCAGGCATCTGGTCGCCGGTGACGATATAGTAGATCGTCTCGGCAATGTTGGTGGCATGGTCACCGATGCGTTCGATGTTCTTGGCGCAGAACAGCAGATGCGTGCAGGGCGTGATGTTGCGCGGATCTTCCATCATGTAGGTCAGCAATTCGCGAAACAGCGACGTGTACATGGCGTCGATCTGGTCGTCGCGGTCACGTACGAAGCCGATCCTTTCGACCGAGCGCGAGGCGTAGACGTCGAGCACTTCCTTGAGTTGGGTCAACGCCAGGTCGGCCAGGGCTTCGAGGCCGCGGAACAGGCTGGTCGGCTGGCGCCCGTCGGCAACCGCCACCACACGCTTGGCGACATTCTTGCCGAGATCGCCGACCCGCTCGAGATCGGCCGAGATGCGGATCGCGCCGACGATCTCGCGCAAGTCCGTCGCCATCGGCTGGCGCCGGGCGATGATGATGATTGCCCTGTCGTCGATTTCGCGCTGGCCTTCGTCGAGGACGGCGTCGTCGCGGATCACCTTCTGGGCAAGGCCGGGATCGGCATTGACCAAGGCGGAGATCGCCTGTTCGACCATGCGTTCGGCATGTCCGCCCATGGCGGCGATGCGCTTCGACAGATCTTTCAGCTCCTCGTCATAGGCGCTGACTATGTGCACGGACTGCATGACCGGATGCCTTCCCACGGATGATCTGATTTTGAGTCGTTTCCTCGAATCCCCGCTGATACGCTAACCGGATGACAGAAAAAAGAAATGGCACCTTGGAAACTAGGGCGGCTCAGGCCGCCGGCAAATGAACCGAGAAGGCGGCGCCCTTGCCGACTTCGGACTTGATCGAGAGCCTGGCGTTGTGGCGCGTCAGGATATGCTTGACGATCGACAGGCCAAGGCCTGTGCCCTTCTGGGTTCGACTGCTCTCGACGTCGACGCGATAGAAGCGCTCCGTGATGCGCGGAATGTGCTCCTCGGGAATGCCGGGGCCAAAATCCCTGATCGTCACGTCGATGCCCGCTTCGCCCTCGGCGTCGCCGCGCTCGATCGACACCACCACGCGGCCGCCCGACTGCCCATATTTGCAGGCGTTTTCCAGAAGGTTCTCGAAGACCTGGAACAGTTCGTCGCGGTCGCCCGGCACGTCGAGAGGGCCGTCGGCGAAATCCCGCTCGATGACGACGCCGTTTTCCCGCGCCAGCGGGGCCAGCGAATCGATGACGCTGTCGACGGTCTGGCGCAGGTCGACCTCGGTCCCCGGCCGCAGATAGGGCTTCATCTCCAGCCGCGACAGCGACAAAAGGTCATCGATCAGGCGTGCCATGCGGCCGGTCTGGTTCTGCATGATCTGCAGGAACTGCTCGCGCGCCGCCGGGTCATTGCGGGCCGGTCCGCGCAGCGTTTCGATGAAACCCGATATCGAGGCGAGCGGCGTGCGCAATTCGTGGCTGGCATTGGCGATGAAATCTGCGCGCATGCGGTCGATGCGGCGCGCTTCGCTCTGGTCCTTGAACACCATCACGTAGAGATCGGTGCCGTGACCGACCGAGGAGGCGCTGACCCGGTAAGTCCGCTCGACCGGCAGCCTCTCGGTGTAGTCGATGACATCCGACGCGACCTCGCCCGACAGCACGCCGTCCAGAAGAGCCTGCATTTCGGGCGCACGGAATTTCAGCGACAACGATACGCCAGGCGCGATGCCGCCAAACGCGGCGAAGGCGGCGGCGTTGGCATGAACGATCGCCGCGGCATGGTCGAAGATGATCAAGGGGTCGGCGACGGCCGCCGCCAGATATTCGCCGGACAGGCGTTGCAGGCCGATGGCCTCGATCGCCGCGCCGCTTTCGCCGGGCTGGCGCGTGGCTCCAGCCGGTATCATCGCCGCCACCAGCAGCAAAGCCAGCGCCGGCAGCAGCACATAGGCGGAAATGCCCGCAAAGGCATAAACCGCCATGACCGCGACAAGACCGGCGACCAGCAACCATCGGCTGTTCCACAGCCGCGCGGCAAGCGCTTGCGCCATACCCTTCTCGTCTGCGCCCTGGTCCGCCATTCGCGCCTGCGCCCCGCTCCCGGTCCGGCAATTTCGCTGGACCGGCCTGGCGCATGACGCCGAAAAATCAGAATCGATTTTCGGAAAGGATCATGCGCAAAATCCAAAAGTGCAGCGCCCCTTGCGTCTGAAGCGGCGCGCGGCACTGCAATGGCTCAATAGCACGAGTCCGTAAGCTGGAAAGGTTCGTCTCGATGAAAAAAGCCAAGGAAAACACCGCCGCGCCGACCCCGGGGCCGCTGAAGCTCAGGATCAACGGCAAGGAGCGGGAGTTCGACATCGAGAATCCGGCACTGCCGGACTGGATCGAGGAGCGCAAGCTGACCGCGGGCGGCTATCCCTACGACAAGAAGATGAAAAGCGACGAATATGACGAGACGCTCGAGGCATTGCAGATCGAGCTGGTCAAGGCGCAGGCGTGGCTGCAGTCGACAGGCAGGCGGATGATGGCGCTGTTCGAAGGCCGTGACGCGGCCGGCAAGGGCGGCACGATTTTCGTCCTGCGCCAGTACCTCAATCCGCGCACGGCACGCAACGTAGCGCTGACCAAGCCGACGCCGACCGAGCTGGGGCAATGGTACTACCAGCGTTATGCGGACCACTTCCCGACCGCGGGCGAATTCGTCACGTTCGACCGTTCCTGGTACAACCGCGCCGGCGTCGAACCGGTGATGGGCTTCTGCACGCCAGAACAGCACGAGAAGTTTCTCGACGAGACACCGCACTTCGAAAGGATGATCGTCAATGACGGCATCCACTTCTTCAAATTCTGGCTGAACATCGGCCGGGAAACGCAGCTCGAGCGATTTCACGATCGCCGCCACAGTCCGCTGAAGAGCTGGAAGTTTTCGCCGATCGACATTGCCGGCATTACCAAGTGGGACGATTACACCAGGGCGCGCGATACCATGTTCGAGCGCACCCACAAGGAATTCGCTCCCTGGATCATCGTGCGTGCCAACGACAAGCGCCGCGGGCGGCTGGCGGTGATGCGGCGCATCCTCCTGTCGCTGCCTTATGACGGCCGCGACCTCGACATCATCGGCAAGGAAGACAAGAAAATCATCGGCGAAGGGCCGTCATTCCTGGCAAAACAGGACTGACGGCGCCTGCGCCACGCGGCACTGGACCGCGTGGCGCAACGCCTTCGGCGCGACGCTCAGGCCGCCAACCGGGCAATCCGCTGCAGCCGCCGCAGCGTGGTGTCGTCCTGCAGCGCCTGCTGGAACAGCGAGATCTCCTGATCGATGCGTTCGCAAAGTTCCGCGGGGTTCCCCTTGAGCAGGCCCCGCGTCTGCAGCAACGCGGCGACCGGCTTCCTGGCGAGCTGCCTTGCCCGGCCGAGGGTTGCCTCCTCGACGCTGCCTTCGGAGACGATCTCGGCGACCAGGCCGAGCGCCCTGGCGTCGTCGGCGCGCAGCGTGTCGCCGAGGCAGAAAAAGCGAAAGGCGCCGGCATAGCCGAGCTTCTGCGGCGCCAGGATGCTGGTCGCGGCATCCGGCACCAGGCCGAAATCGACGAACGGCACCCGGAACGTGCTTTCGGCGGACGCGATCACCATGTCGCAATGGAACAGGATGGTGCAGCCGACGCCGACCGCATCGCCGTCGACACAGGCCAGTATGGGTTTGGGGAACGTCGCCAGCGTGCGGAACATGTCGGTGACGGCGGCGATCAGCTTCTGGTGCTTGGTAGCGTCGAGGAATTCGGAAAAATCGCCGCCGAGGCAGAAGCAGCCCGCCAGGCCGCGCAGCACGACGACACGAACGTCGTCATTATCGGCGGCTTCGTGGAACGTCCTTGCCAGGCTTTCATAGGCCCTTCTGTCGAGCACCGGCCGGCCGTCGGTCGACGATACGGTGACGATCAGCGTGTGGTTGCGCAGTTCGGGTTGCGGGTGCGCGTTCATGGCCGTTTCCGATCTCATGACGCCCGCCTTTGCCCGAACATATCGGGATATCCCCTGGCCAGAACGGGAGCGTGGTGATTGCGGCGCGAACGCACCACATCCAGCGTGTGCTCATTGAAGGTGAGCAGCGTCGCGACGACCTGCTGGTTGCCATAGGTGCGCTGATAGCCCAGCGGTGTGGCCAGGAAATGCAGCTGGAGCGCGCGCAGAACCCACATCGGCTCGAACTCGATGATCACCTTGTCGACGCCGCGCTTCAGCCCCCACTCGACGAAGCCGGCAATGAGTTCGGTACCGACGGTCGAAACACCTCGGCGGCCGTCGCGAAAGCCGGGAGCGACCGCATAGCGGGTCAGTTCCCAGATGTTCGGACCCGAGGGCGGCGTTCCCACGGAAAGATCGGCCAGCACCTCGGTCAAGAGATGTGGCCGCGTGGTCGGCAACATCCTCTGATAGCCCGCGACCTCGTTGCCTCTGATGACGATCTGATGCACCGCTTCGTCATGATCGAACTGGTCGATCTCGAAGCCATCGGGGCGCCGCAGGTCCTCCCACCCCATTTCCTCGACAAAAATCCTGTAGCGCAGCCGATGCACGGCCTCCCACAGATCGGGATGTTCCATAAGTTCTTTTGTTGTAAGGGAAAAAATCATTTTGCCGTCTCCTGTTCAAGAGGAAGATACGGCCGTGCCCTCGCAAGAAAATTACGCGATCACGTAGGCAGGAATTTCTAGGCCGACCCGGCCGACCTAACTAATATAGCCGCGCCTTATCGCTTCAGCGACTGCCTGTACGCGGTTGACGGCGCCGAGTTTGCTTTTGGCGTTAAGGAGGTGTTTCTCCGACGTGTGTTCCGAGATGCCGAGGATTTGCGAAATCTCCCATTCGGACTTGCCGACGGCGGCCCATTGCAGGCATTCGCGTTCGCGCGGCGTCAGCTCGACATTATCGATGGTCTTGCTGGCCTTCGTGTGAAGCTGCATGGCGCGGCCCACCGCATAGGTCGACACCAGCGACACCAGGCCGAACTCGGCGGCGGACAGTTCCACGGCCTCGCCACCCAGTGACACCATGACGATCTGGCCGTCGAGCGTGATCAGCGGGAAGGCCAGCCCGTCGCGCAGCTTGAACACGACGGCGTCGCCCATCACTTCGCCGCTGCTTCTGTCGATGCTAACGCCCTGGGCCGCTTCCCGCCACTGGAACGGCGCCTGCAACTGTTTCATGTGGCTGACGATCGGGTCGTGATCGACATAGTTGCGCGCCACGTAGCGCTCCAACCATTCGACAGGCCAGTCGCAAAGCAGCACATGCTGCTTTTGCTGGCCGGTCGGCGTGCCCGGTTGCGGTACGGTGCCCGCCATCAGAGCGGTCAGGCCAAAATCCGACGTTATGCCCAACAGCCTCTCGCAAACCGCAGCCGCCGTTCCGGCTTGCTGCAGGTGATCTATGTATTCCAGCGTGCGATCGAACTGACCCATCGCAACATCAAACCCCATGTTGCCTCGTTGAAATCGATGATCCGTGCCTTGTTGGCACTTCGCCACCGACCAGGGATTGCAAAGCGTTGCCTTGTGGTTGTGGTTCTCGACCCTGGTCCCCACCGGGCAGCCACCGCTGTTTGCAAACCTGCTAAAGCATATCCTGAAATCGACGCGTTGAAATCAAAAAGCATTGTGCCTGTACTATTTTCGTACCAGAACCGATGCGAACACAGGTGCGGTGGAAGTTTATCATGGCGTTCCAGCGGAGGTCTCTCGTCCTTGCGTCGATGCTGATCGCGTCGCTGGCGTTGGGTGAGCGCGCGCGCGCGGCCGAGCCGCAGGTGCCGGTGCTGTGGGATGCCAAGGAGCGGCTGCCGAAACCGGATCTCTCCGCACTGCCGCGGCTGCGGTTCCTGACCACAACCGATTTCCCGCCCTTCAACTTCCTGGACGGCGCGGGAAAGCTGTCCGGTTTCCACATCGACCTGGCGCGCGCCATCTGCGCCGAGCTCGGCATCGTCGACAAATGTCAGATCCAGGCATTGCCCTGGGCCGAGCTCGAAGGAGCGCTTGAGAAAGGCGAAGGCGAAGCGATCATTGCCGGCATCGCCGCGACGCCGCAGTCACGCCAGACATACGCCTTCTCGCGCTCCTACCTGCAATTTCCGGCGCGCTTCATCATGCCGAAGGGCGAGGCGCTGACCGAGCCGCTGTTCGCCAAGCTGCGCGGCAAGCGTGTCGGCGTGATATCAGGCTCGGCGCATGAGCGCATGCTGCGCGATTATTTCAACACCGTTCAGGTCGTCACCTTCGACAGGCCGGAAGACCTCTACGCCAACCTCAAGGCCGGCAAGATCGATGCCGCCTTCGGCGATGGCATGCGTTTCGCCTTTTGGCTGGGCGGTTCGGATGCGGCCGGCTGCTGCCGCTTTGCCGGCGGACCCTATCTGGCGCCGGAATATCTGGGTTCGGGCATGGCCATCGCCGCCCGATCCGATGACCCGGCGCTGGCCGCCGCTCTCGACTACGCGCTGCAGGAGATTTCGCTGAAAGGCACGTTCGCCGAGTTCTACCTGCGCTATTTCCCGGTCAGTTTCTTCTGATCCGGTCCCGGTCAGTTTCTTCTGATCCGGTCCCGATCAGTTTCTTCCGGTCGGGTTGAGTGTCGCCGCTCAGGTCAGCGTGCGCAAGCGCGCCTTGGCCGCGCGGGCGATCGCCGCGACGGTCAGCGTGTCGAGATCGAGCTTGAGGCGAATGAGTTGGAGCACCCGCACCTCCTCCATCCGCATTTCGAGATCGACGGCCGCGACCTCGAAAGCGGCCGCATAGGCGGTGTCGCGCAGGCGCTCCGGCAGGGCCTCGGCCACGCTTGCCAGGACACCCTCCAGCCCGCCCTTTTCATGCAGCTTCTTCTGGCAGGCCTGGGCGACGCCAACCAGGCGGTCGTGGTCGAAATCCTCGAATACCGGCCATGAGCGGACGACCTCGCCGATCCGCGCCAGCTCGACATCCGTCATGTCGCGGTCGGAGGCGGAGGTGATGACCATCAGGTAGATCAGCGCTTCATGCGGGGTCGGCATTCAACAACTCCTCGATACGGGCTGCGAAGGTAGGAACGCGTTCCCTGCGCTGCAAGGAAAAAGCGCCGCGCTCGTTGACGCTCCGGTCAGGCGCGCATAGAGACCGGTTGAAAATCCTCACTTGCGGCTTTGCCGGCGTCTAATTTGGAAAACAGTGACATGGCGGGATCAAACATCATCGATCTCAATCCCGAAGTGCTGACGGCGGCGGCCGAAAGCAAGGCGTGGCCGTTCGAGGAAGCCCGCAAGATCATCGAGCGCTACAAGGGCCGCGAACTCCCGCAAACGGTGCTGTTCGAAACCGGATATGGCCCGTCCGGCCTGCCGCATATCGGCACGTTCGGCGAGGTGGCGCGCACGTCGATGGTGCGGCATGCCTTCCGCGTCATCACGCAGGACAAGGTCGCCACCAAGCTGCTGTGCTTTTCCGACGACATGGACGGGATGCGCAAGATACCCGACAGCGTGCCGGATCGCGCGGCGCTGGAGCCGCACCTGCACAAGCCGCTGTCTTCGGTACCCAACCCTTTCGGCGGGGATTATGCGAGTTTCGCCGACCACAACAACGCGATGCTCTGCCGCTTCCTCGACACGTTCGGCTTCGACTACGAGTTCGCCAGCGCGACGCAGTACTACAAGACCGGCCGCTTCGACGCGATGCTGTTGCGCGCGGCCGAACGCTACGACCAGATCATGGCGGTGATGCTGCCGACGCTGGGCGAGGAGCGGCAGGCGACCTACAGTCCGTTCCTGCCGATCTCGCCGAAGAGCGGCCGCGTGCTCTACGTTCCCATGAAGCATGTCGATGCCAGGGCGGGCACCATCACCTTCGACGATGACGGTACCGAGACCACGCTGCCAGTTACCGGCGGCAAGGTTAAGCTTCAGTGGAAGCCCGATTTCGGCATGCGCTGGGCGGCCCTCGGGGTCGATTTCGAGATGTTCGGCAAGGACCATCAGACCAATGCAGTGGTCTACGACCGCATCTGCAACATCCTTGGCGGGCACGCGCCGGAGCATTTCGTCTACGAGCTGTTCCTGGACGAGAACGGCCAGAAGATCTCCAAATCCAAGGGCAATGGGCTGACCATCGACGAATGGCTGACTTACGCGCCGACGGAGAGCCTGGGACTCTATATGTACCAGCGGCCGCGACAGGCCAAGAAGCTCTATTTCGACGTCATCCCGCGGGCCGTGGACGAATATTACACCTTCCTTGCAGCCTATCGGAGGCAGGACTGGAAGGAACGGCTGGGCAACCCGGTCTGGCACATGCACGACGGCAATCCGCCCGCCATCGACATGCCCGTGCCGTTCTCGCTGCTGCTCAACCTGGTCAGCGCCTCCAATGCGCAGAATAAGGACGTGCTGTGGGGCTTCATCTCGCGCCATGTCCGGGGCGTGACGCCGGCGACCCACCCTGAGCTCGACAGGCTGACGGGTTATGCGATCCGCTATTTCGACGATTTCGTGAAGCCGACGAAGACCTTCCGCGCGCCCGACGACGTCGAGCGGGAGGCGCTGGAAGCGTTGGATCAGGCGCTTGGCGCCCTGCCGGCGGGCTCGGACGGCGAGGCGATCCAGAACGCCGCGCTCAACGTCGCCCGCAAGGTGGAACGCTATCAGGATCATTCCAAGAAGAGCCCCGAAGGTGGTCCGGGCGTTTCGGGCGCCTTCTTCCAGATGATCTACCAGGTGCTGATCGGGCAGGAGCGCGGACCGCGCTTCGGCTCGTTCGCGGCACTCTACGGCATCGCCGAGACGCGCGGGCTCATTCAGAAGGCGTTGGCTGGTCAGCTGGCTTGAGAATGCCGCCGACCTCTTCCAAGATCGAGCCCGGCGCTTGCGGCGCCGGGGCGCGCGCGGCCGGCATCGAAGGCACGCCTGAAAGGCTTGGCGCCGATCCGAAAATGCCTTTCCTTTCGCTGCGCGCTTTTTCCCCGACTTCGACGTAAGGGCCGCCTTTGGCGGCGCGCGCCCAGCCGTTCTCGACCAGCCATCGGCCGACATCCTGCTTGCCGATCCGGCAGTCGGCGGCGATCAGGTCGCGGCCGCCTTCCGGCGGCACGGCGCAGACCACCGCCCGGCCGCGCAGGAAGGCGCGGAACGCCGTGCGCGCGCGGACGCCGCAGGGCCAGGATTTACCGTCCGAGGTGCAGGTCTCGTCCTGCCCGACAATGTCGACGCCGGAAACCGCGACAGAATAGCCCTTCGCCTCGATCAGTCCGGCGGCGGGCGCGACCGGCTGGAACAGCTTCGTCCCTTTCCAGTCGTCCGGCATTTTCGGCTTGGGCGGCATGGCCAGCGCCAGCTTGCTCAACGGCGCGCGCGGCTCCACCCGCTCCAGCTCCTTGCTGGGAAGCTCCGGCGGCGCCACGACTTGGGGATCGATCGCACGCGAGTGCGGGCTAGCGGCGGGGGGCGGCGGAGCGGCAATGGCCGATGTGGCCGGCTCCTCCGGCACGCCGTCGGTGCCTGGCTGAGAGACCGTATCGGCGCTCGGATCGATCTGTTCCACCGCGACGGCAGCTTCGCCGCTCTTCAGCGCGCGGCCGCCGGCGACTACCAGCGCGGCCATTCCAGGGACCATCAGAACCGCAAGGACAAGATGAGGAAGCCGCACCAGCCCGCACCCTATTGGCTTGCCCAGACGATCCGCGCCACCCATTCAACCTCGCGCATGGGAATGTCGCGGTCCGGATGATCGGGATTGAGCGAAACCAGTGCGATCGACCTAGCGGTCTGGCGATCGAGCACCTTGGCCATCACCTCGCCGCCCGTCGTCTTGACGACGACGCGATCGCCCTTGCGGATGAGGGCTGCCGGCTCGACGATGAGCACGTCGCCATTGCGGTAGAGCGGCAGCATTGAATCGCCTTGCACCTGAAGCGCATAGGAACTCTCGGTCGATTGCGCCGGCAGTTCCACCAGATCCCAGCCTTGACCGGCCGGGAAGCCGGCATCGTCGAAAAACCCGCCGGCGCCGGCCTGGGCAAAGCCGAGCAACGGAACGGCACGCCCGCGGGCGGGCATCGCGCCGTGGCCGGCCCGACCTTCTATCAGCCCGGTGAATTCGTCGAGCGAAGCGCCCGTCGCCTCGATGATCTTGGCCAGCGATTCGGTCGAGGGCCAGCGCGGCCTGCCGTCCGACGACAGTCGCTTCGACTTGTTGAAGGCAGTCGAATCAAGGCCGGCCCGCTTCGCCAGGCCGGAAGCCGAGAGCGAATACCGCTCGGCCAGAGCGTCGATGGCGGCCCAAACACGGTCATGCGAGAGCAATTCCGCTCTCCTTGCAAAAAGGAAAAAATGCCTTTCCTTTCTAGTCTTCGAATGAAGGTTTGTCCACCGGTTGTGCCATGGCACTACATCTTCCTGCTGGCCGCGCCAATTCCGGTTTCCGGGTCAACCGATCCGCTTGGCCTGCCCGCGCAGGTTCCGGTGCGAGGCCATGAACGCCCGCTCGGCTTCGCTGGGCGGACGCGGCTGGGCGGAGCGGCCAAGCGCGGCGACGACCTCGTCAATATCGAGAAAGCGCCGGGCGGCGCGGTCGTAGACGCCGGCTGTCGTCATGATCAATGCGGCGGTCTCGCCATTGTCGAGGACGAAACGGTGCTTGCCGATGACCTGGCTGCCTTCCCAGGTCTCGATCGAAGACACCACTTCGAAACGCCGCCACAGTTTGATCTCACGCACATAGGCCGATTGCAGCCCGCCGATCATCGGCGCCCAGCCATTCGTTCTCGCCAGAGTGATGAGGCCGGCGCGGATGAAGATATCGATGCGGCCAAGGTCCGCCAGCATCATATAGCGGGCATTGTTGAGATGGCGGTTAAAATCGATGTCCGTCGGCAGGCAGCGAAAGGCCAATCGGCTTTCATCACCCATCTGGTAGGAGCCACGGCTGCCCGCCGTGGCCATCATACGCGCAAGGCGCCCCCAGACATACATTACGGCGCGGCGCGTCTTTTCGGACGCGCAAGGGACGCCGCGGCACCTTTGATTCCGACCACGCTCAGGCCGCCTGCTTCACGTCGCCCTTCGCGTAGGGGTCGAAGCGCTGGTAAAAAGTCTCGCCCTTTTCGGCCATGTCGAGCAGCAGCCTGGGCACCTTGAACTCGGCGCCGTATTTCTTCTGCAAGCCCTTTGCGATCTTGACGAACTGCCCGGCGCCGATGCCGTCGATGTAGGACAGCGCGCCGCCCGTATAGGGCGCGAAGCCGAAGGCCAGGATCGAGCCGACATCGGCCTCGCGCGGATCGGTGACGATGCCCTCCTCCATCACCCGGGCCGCTTCCAACGCGATGGTGACCAGCAGGCGCTGCTGCAATTCCGCATAGTCGACCTTCTCCGGCTTGAGCTGCGGATAGAGCTCCTTAAGGCCCGGCCACAGCTTCTTCTTGGCCGGCTTGGCCGGATAGTCGTAGAAGCCCTTGCCGTTCTTGCGGCCGAAGCGGCCGTGGTCGTCGACCATGGTGTTGATCAGCGCCATCTGCTTCGGGTCGATCGCCTTGTCGCCGAGATCCCTGATGGTCTGCTTCATGATCTTCTGGGCGAGGTCGATGGCCGTCTCGTCGGTCAGCGCCAGCGGGCCGACCGGCATGCCGGCGGCCTTGGCGGCGTTCTCGATCATCGGTGCCGGAACGCCCTCGATCAACATCTTGTAGGCTTCCGACATATAGCGCAGGACGCAGCGGTTGACGTAGAAACCGCGCGTATCGTTGACGACGATCGGCGTTTTCTTGATGGCGCGCACGAAGTCGATCGCGGTGGCCAGCGCCTTGTCACCGGTCTTCTTGCCAAGGATGATTTCGACCAGCATCATCCTGTCGACCGGCGAGAAGAAATGGATGCCGATGAAATTCTTCGGCCGCGCCGAATTCTTGGCCAGGGCGGTGATCGGAATGGTCGAGGTGTTCGACGCGAAGATCGCCGACGACTTCAGCACCGCTTCCGCCTGTTCGGTGGCGCTTTTCTTCACCGCGGAATCCTCGAACACCGCCTCGACCACGAGATCGCAGCCGGCAAGGTCGGCATAGTCCGATGTCGGCGTGATCAGCGACAGGAGCCTGTCCTTGTCCTCGGGCTTGGCACGCCCCTTCTTCACCTGATCCGAGATCAGACCATCCGAATGGGCCTTGCCCTTCTCGGCGGACTCCATGTCGCGGTCGAGCAGCACCACCGGGATGCCGGCTTTGGCCGTGACATAGGCGATACCGGCGCCCATGAAGCCCGCGCCGAGAATACCGATCTTCTTGAACCTGGTTTCCGGCACGCCGGCCGGGCGGCGCGCGCCCTTGTTGAGTTCCTGCAACGATACGAACAGCGAGCGGATCATCGCCGCCGCTTCCTTGGTCTGCATGATCTCCGTGAAATAGCGCTGTTCGATCCTGAGGGCGGTGTCGAACGGCACCAACAGGCCCTCATAGACGCATTTCAGGATCGCCGCGGCGGCCGGATAATTGCCATAGGTCTCGCGGCGCAGGATGGCGATGGCCGGCGGCCACAGATTAGCGCCCGCCGCCGAATAGACCGGGCCGCCGGGCAGCTTGAATCCCTTCTCGTCCCACGGCGCTACCGGCTTGAGGCCGTTCCTGATCATGGCCTTCGCAGTCTCGACCAGCTTGGCCGGCTCGGCGACCTCGTGGATCAGGCCCATCGCCTTCGCCTTCTGCGGCGACAGGTTCTGGCCGGAGGTCAGCATTTGCAGCGCCTGCTGCTGGTCGGTGAGACGCGGCACCCGCTGGGTGCCGCCGGCGCCCGGGAAAATACCGATCTTCACCTCGGGGAGCGCCATCTTCACCTTGTCGGAATCGGCGGCGACGCGGCCATGGCAGGCCAGCGACATTTCGAATGCACCGCCCATGCAGGTGCCGTTGATTGCTGAAACCCACGGCTTGCCCGATGTTTCCAGCTTCCGGAACAGACCGGTCATGGTGCCGGCGTTTTCGAACAGCGCCCTGGTCGCCTTTTCGAGATCCTTGCCCTTTTCAGCCGCGAAGGTCGTCAGCATCTTCTGGAGCATGGTGATGTCGGCGCCGCCTGAGAACGTATCCTTGCCGGAGGTGATGACCGCGCCCTTGATGGCGGCGTCGCCCGCCACCCTGTCGACAATGGCGTTCAGCTCGCGCATCACCTCCTCGGTGAAGACGTTCATCGAGCGGTCCGGCATGTTCCAGGTGACCAGCGCAATGCCGTCGGCGTCGATGTCGAGGGTGAAATTGGTGTAGCTCATCGTTTCTCTCCCCGTCAGACGCGTTCGATGATGGTTGCGGTGCCCATGCCGGCGCCGATGCACAGCGTCACCAGCGCGGTGTTCAAATCGCGGCGCTCGAGCTCGTCCAGCACGGTGCCGAAGATCATCGCGCCGGTGGCGCCCAGCGGATGGCCCATGGCGATGGCGCCGCCATTGACGTTGATCCTGTCGTGCTCGATATCGAAGGCCTGCATGTAGCGCAGCACCACGGAGGCGAAGGCCTCGTTGAGCTCGAACAGATCGATGTCCGACAGCTTCATCTTGGCGCGCTTCAACAGCTTCTCGGTGACGTCAACGGGGCCGGTCAACATCAGCACCGGCTCGGAGCCGATGTTGGCGAAGGCGCGGATGCGCGCGCGCGGTTTCAGGCCCATGGCCTTGCCGGCCTTCTTCGAACCGAGCAGCACGGCGGCCGCGCCATCGACGATGCCCGACGAATTGCCGGCATGGTGGACGTGATTGACCTCCTCCACTTCCGGATGCTTCTGCACCGCGACGGCGTCGAAGCCGCCCATTTCGCCGGGCATGACGAAGGAGGGATTGAGCGAGGCCAGCGACTGCATGTCGGTCGATGGGCGCATATGCTCGTCATGGTCGAGGATGGTGAGACCATTCTGGTCCTTGATCGGGATCACCGAATTCCTGAAGCGGCCATCGGCCCAGGATTTTGCCGCGCGCTTCTGGCTCTCGACGGCGTAGGCGTCGACATCATCCCGGCTGAAGCCGTATTTTGTGGCGATCAGGTCGGCCGAAATACCTTGCGGCACGAACCAGCCGGGCAGGCCGACCGAAGGGTCCATGAACCAGGCGCCACCCGAGGCGCCCATGCCGACGCGCGACATCGATTCGACACCGCCGGCAATGACGATCTCATCGGCGCCCTGGGCTATCTTGGCGGCGCCGAAATTGATGGCGTCGAGGCCGGAGGCGCAGAAGCGCGAGATCTGCATGCCGGGCGCCGAGGTCGCGTAGCCGGCCTCGAAGGCCGCGGCGCGCGGAATGACCGACCCCGCCTCGCCGACCGGGTCGACACAACCGAAGATGATGTCGTCGACAGTTGCAGTGTCGAGCCCGTTGCGGTCGCGCAGCGCCTCCAGCGTCCTGGCGGCGAGCCGCACTGCCGGCACTTCGTGCAGCGAGCCATCCTTCTTGCCCCTGCCGCGCGGCGTGCGAACGGCGTCATAGACGTAAGCTTCGGCCATTTTCCTGCTCCTTGGGTTTGCCGATCGATGCTCAGAGCGAGCGGCCGATCAGCAATTTCATGATCTCGTTGGTGCCGCCATAGATGCGCTGGACGCGGGCGTCGCGGAACATGCGGGCGATCGGATATTCATTCATGTAGCCATAGCCGCCATGCAATTGAAGGCATTCGTCGACGACTTTGCCCTGCAGGTCGGAAAGCCAGTACTTGGCCATCGACGCCGTCACCGGATCGAGACCGCCATCGATGTGGCGCGCCACGCAATCATTGTAGAAGACGCGGCCGATCGTGGCCTCGGTCTTCAGTTCGGCCAGCTTGAACTGGGTGTTCTGGAAATCGATGACCGCCTTGCCGAACGCCTTGCGCTCCTTGACGTATTCGATGGTCAGCGCCAGCGCGCGCTCGACCATGGCAATCGCGCCGGTGCCGATCTGCAAACGCTCCTGCGGCAATTGCTGCATGAGCTGGATGAAGCCTTGTCCCTCCTCGTGGCCGAGCAGGTTGGAGGTCGGCACACGCGCATCGTTGAAGAACAGTTCGGACGTGTCATTGGCCTTCAAGCCGATCTTGTCGAGGTTGCGGCCGCGCTCGAAGCCGTCGACCTCGTCGGTCTCGACGACGATCAGCGAAGTCCCCTTGGCGCCCTTGGCCGGATCGGTCTTGGTGACGAGGATGATGAAATTGGCGAGCTGGCCATTGGTGATGAAGGTCTTGGAGCCATTGATCTTGTATTGGTTGCCGTCCCTCTCGGCCCGCGTCTTGACGCCTTGCAGGTCGGAGCCGGCGCCGGGCTCCGTCATGGCGATGGCGCCGATCAGTTCGCCGGTGGCGAGCTTCGGCAGCCATTTCTTCTTTTGCTCCTCCGAGCCGTAGTGGAGGATGTAGGGGGCGACGATCGAATTGTGCAGACCGATGCCGAAGCCGTCGACGCCGACATGGCCGATGGCCTCGATGATGGCGCTCTCATGGGCGAAGGTGCCGCCCGATCCGCCATATTCCTCCGGCATGGAGGCGCAGAGCAGGCCGGCGGCACCGGCCTTCAGCCAGCTCTCGCAGTCGACCATTTCGTTCTTCTCAAACTCGTCGTAACGCGGCGCGATCTCTTCGGACATGAAGCGGTGCGCCATGTCGTAGAGCATGCCGACCTCGTCCGCCGCCCAGGCGGGCTTCGGCAGGCCAAGGATTTCGGCTGGGTTGGTCATGCGATGATCTTCCTCCCAAGGTCTGCCATCGAAATTGAGATCCGCGCACTGTCGCGGCGACCCCTGCCGGCCCTTTGGGCCGCCCTCCCTCAAGATAGAGGGACCATTTCTAGAACGCTTCCGCCGGCAGTGCCATCAACGTATCGGCGCCACTGGAGATGCGGGCGAGACGCGTCGCGGTTTCCGGCATGATCCGCTCCATGAAGAAGCGCGCCGTCACCAGCTTGTTGTCGTAGAAGGACGACGCGCCGTTGGCGCCCGCCTTGCCTTGGGCGGCCCTGGCCATCTGCGCCCACATATAGCCGAGCGCCACGAGGCCGAAGAGATGCATGTAGTCGGTCGAGGCGGCGCCGGCATTGTCGGGCTTGGCCATGCCGTTCTGCAGCAGCCACATGGTCGCCGCCTGAAGATCGTTGAGGCTCTTCTTCAATGCCTTGGTGAAGGGGGCCATCTTCTCGTCGGCGCGGTTCTCTTCGCAGAACTCGCCGACTTCCTTGAAGAACAACTGCACCGCGCGGCCGCCGTTCAGACCCAGCTTGCGGCCGACGAGGTCGAGCGCCTGGATGCCGTTGGCGCCTTCATAGATCATGGCGATGCGGGCATCGCGCACGAACTGGCTCATGCCGTGCTCTTCGATGTAGCCATGGCCGCCGAACACCTGCTGCGCCATCACGGCGTGATCGAAGCCCTTGTCGGTGAGCACGCCCTTGACCACCGGCGTCATCAGCCCGGTGTAGTCGTCGGCCGCCTGGCGGTCCTTGTCGTCGGCGGAGCGATGGGCGATGTCCGACTTGATCGCCGTCCACAGCGCCAGCGCACGGCCGGCCTCGTTGAAGGCCCTCATGGTCATCAGGCTGCGGCGGATGTCGGGATGGACGATGATCGGATCGGCCTTCTTGTCCGGCGCCTTCGGTCCCGACAGCGAGCGGCCCTGCAAGCGGTCCTTGGCGTAGGCGACGGCATTCTGGTAGGCAATCTCCGACAGCGAAAGCCCCTGCAGGCCGACGCCGAGCCGCGCCTCGTTCATCATCGTGAACATCGCCTTGAGGCCGCCATTGGCCTCGCCCAGCAGCGTGCCTTGCGCCTCGTCATAATTCATGACGCAGGTCGAATTGCCGTGGATGCCCATCTTCTCCTCGATCGAACCGCAGGAGACGGTGTTCCTCTCATCGGGATTGCCAGAAGCATCGAGCTTGAGCTTCGGCACGATGAACAGCGAGATGCCCTTCACCCCTTCGGGCGCTCCCTCGATGCGGGCCAGCACCAGGTGGACGATGTTGTCCGCCATGTCGTGCTCGCCGGCCGAGATGAATATCTTCTGGCCCGAGATCTTGTAAGTGCCGTCGCCATTCGGCACGGCCTTGGTGCGCAGCAGGCCCAGATCGGTACCGCAATGCGGCTCGGTCAGGTTCATGGTGCCGGTCCAGGCGCCCTCGACCATCTTCGGCAGCCATTTGGCTTTCTGCTCGTCGGTGCCATGGGTGATGATCGCCGCGATCGCGCCCTGCGTCAGGCCCGGATACATCATCAGCGACATATTGGCCGACACCATATACTCGGCCACGGCGGTATGCACGGCATAGGGCAGGCCCTGGCCGCCGAACTCGACGGGCGCCGCCAGCCCCATCCAGCCGCCCTCGCGATACTGATCGAAGGCTTCCTTGAAGCCCCTCGGCGTCGTCACCGAGCCATCGTCATGGCGCACACAGCCTTCCATGTCGCCGACACGGTTGAGCGGATGCATGACGTTTTCCGCGAGCTTGGCGCCCTCGACGAGGATCGCCTCCAGCACGTCGGGCGTTGCATCGGAAAAGCCGGGGAGATTGGAATAGCGCTGGTAGCCCAGCACCTCGTTGAGCACGAACAGCGTATCCTGCACCGGCGCCCTGTAGATCGGCATGCTCTTCTCCACCCTGCGAACCTGATCCGAACCCCTGAATTCTGTCAGGCGGCATGCGGACCCGTGTTCAGCGGGAGATAACAAAAATTGACGTTTGCGTAAACGTCAATTCAGCCGATGCGACAAAATTTCTCCTGCACTGCAGCAAACCGGAGGCGATGCAGTGCATGTGGTGGAACCCTCAATGAAAAAAGCCGCGTGGCACTCGCCACACGGCTTTTTTCGATCATGGATGTTGCGCCGCAAGGCGGCGGGCCAAATCAGCCGGCGACGCTCGCCTGCGGCGCCGAGCGCTCGACCAGCATCTGCCGGACGGCAGCCATGGACGTGCTCAACTCGCTGATGGCGTCATCGATAAGCGTCCGCTGCTTCTGGAGGCGGGCAAGCTGCTTCTCCGACTTGTCCAATGCCAGCCGCAACTGCTTGGTGTTGGAGCCGGTGGGATCATAGAGATCCATCATCTGCTTGACGTCGCGCAACGAGAACCCGACCTTGCGGCCGAGCAGGATCAGTTTCAGCCGAACCCTGTCGCGGCGCGTGTAGAGGCGGGTTGAACCGTCGCGCTGCGGGTTGAGCAGGCCCTTGTCTTCGTAGAAACGCAGCGTGCGCAGCGTCACGCCGTATTTCTTGGCCATTTCGCCGATGCGGACGAGGTCCTCGCCCGAGTCAACGGATATAGTGTTGGTATTGGCCGCGGTCTCGCCGGCCGAGATAAGCTTCATGGTCACTGGCTTTCCCCGTCTGTGGCGTCGCGGTCCTGGACCAAGCGATGCCTGACTGAAAGCGGGGGCGTGCTTCCAGCCGTGGTTTCGACAAACAAATCGCAAACAGCACGCTTGATGCGCCTTTTACGTTTACGTCAATTCTATACCGATAGCCTTCTCATGACGCAAGGGCGTTGTGCGGGCGGCGCTTTATGCCGCAGCGGCCGGTTCACCGCGAACTTCGTCGCAACTTCTTAAGCTTGGTTAACGCGTTGTTTACCACGTTGGGCGAATTGTGCGCATGTCGGCTACCCGTGTTTATCCTGTATCGATTTTTTCACGGTTTTTCGGAGCGCGGGTGAACCCCGGGAAGCTTGTCTTCCACCGTGTGCGGTCGCCTTCGTTCCGGCGAGGATTTGGGGAGCTGGTCGCAAACCGGCCAATCTGAAAGACGGACGCACCGATGAACAGCAAGCGGTCCTACCTCGACACACTCAACGCCGGCAGGCAGCGCAGGCCTCAGACCACGCTCGAGCAGTTGAACCGCTCGCTGGAGACGCTTGAACAGCGGCTGGAGAGGACGCGCGAGGATACGATGGCACGTCCCGATCCCCGCCAATATGGCGCCGAACCGCGCTATCCCGCAGCACAGCCTTCGGCTCGGCCGCGCTGGTATCAGGATCCGCAGCCCGCGCCGCATCCGGAGGCCCCGATGCCGGCGCCGGCCGTCGGCCAGAACTACCAGAACCTTGCCCGCGATATCGACCGCATCCGCGGCCAGGAAGACAGCGTTGCCATGGTCGGCAAGATCGCCGGCGAGCTGCGCGGCATGCGCGAGGAATTGCGCCACCAGATGACTGCCGGGCTGCAGAGCGAATTCGAGGCGCTGCGCAAGGACATCGACCGCGCACTGCTGGCAAACGCCAAGTCAGGCGCTTCGGGCAAGGGCAGCGCCGAACTCGGCCTCGAATTCGAGCGGCTTTCCGGCGCCATCAAGACGCTGTCGGAAAAAAGCGACGACAGAAGCGTCAACATGCTGCGGCTCGAACTCGAACAGGTCAAAGCCGCGCTCGACACGCTGGCGCGCGAGGAGAGCGTGCAGAAGGTCGACCGCCGCTGGGACGATTTCGATCGTCGCTGGACAGCCTTCGAGGACCGCGTCGACGCCGACCAGCGCAACCGCTCACCGGACCCCGCCATTTCGGGCCTGACCGATCGGCTGGAGCAGATCAGCAACGCCGTCAACAACCTGCCGGAATCGCTATCCCTGCGCTCGCTGGAGGAAAAGGTCCGCACGCTGGCCAGCGCCGTGGATCATTTCGCCAGCCAGCAGGACAATCGCGGCGGCAGCACGCTGGCCATGATCGACGAGCGGCTGGACGAGATCTCCCGCGCCATCGTCGCCTCGACCGTCGCGGCACAGGCCAATACGCTCGACCATGAAGCCTTCGAGCGCATCGAGAAACGGATCGATTCGCTCGCCCGGCAGATCGAGGAAGTGGCGCAGGACCACCCCGGCAACGCCGTCGTCGACCGGCTGAACACGCTGTCAAGCCGGGTCGACGAACTCGCCGGCCGCGCCGCCCTGCCCGAGCAGGCGATGGAACGGCTGGCCAAGCAGATCGCGCTCATCGCCGACAAGATCGACCGGGCGCCGGTCATGCCCGACGCCGACTATATCTTCCACGGGCTTGAGCAACGCTTCGACGTGCTGTCGTCGATGATGGAACGGCGCCAGGGCGACGCCATCGAACAGGGCAACATGCTGTTCCGCGACCTTGAGCGCCGACTGGACGAGGTTGCCGACCGGCTCGACCGGCGCATGCCGCAAGTCGACGGCGCCGGCATCATGGAAGCCATCGATGCCCGCTTCATGGCGCTCGCCAAGCGCATGGAAACACGCATTCCCGACCCCGCCGGCGAAGCCGCGATCCGTGGCCTGGAAAGCCGGCTCGAAGACATTTCGAGCCGCCTGGACTCGTCCGCCGCGCAAGTCGCCGGCATCGATCCGGCGCTGATCCGCAGCCTGGAGGCGCAAGTCGCCAGCCTGTCCGCCCACCTGTCCAGGCCCAGCGCACCGCTGCCGGAGTTCGAGGACATCAGCCCACGCCTCAATGAAATCGAGAAGGCGCTGGCGGGAACGCGCGACTCCATCCTTGGCGCGGCGCGCGAGGCGGCCGAGAACGCGGTGCGCTCGCTGGCCGGCTCGGGCGCCGACACGTCGGCGGTTTCCGGCCTTGCCCAGGACCTGAAGACGCTCGAGACGCTGACACGCCGTTCCGACGAGCGTAACTCGAGAACGTTCGAGGCCATCCACGACACGCTGCTCAAGATCGTCGACAGGCTGGGTTCGCTGGAACCAGGCGAACCGTCCGAGGCGATGAGCGAGCTCCTGGACGCACGCCCGGACGAAGCGATCGGCAAGCGCCGTGCGCGAGCCGGCAAGATGGCCGTGGACGCTCCGTCGATGGATATCGACGAGCCCATGCCGTTGACAGGGGACATGGCCGATCTCGACGGCCGCGCCGCCGCGATCATGCGCAGCCAGCCTGC
Organism: Mesorhizobium sp. B2-1-1; assembly: GCF_006442975.2. NCBI lineage: Bacteria > Pseudomonadati > Pseudomonadota > Alphaproteobacteria > Hyphomicrobiales > Phyllobacteriaceae > Mesorhizobium > Mesorhizobium sp. B2-1-1. The sequence goes on from NZ_CP083954.1 coordinate 5,688,565, forward strand.
TTCGCCACGCGGGCCGGGTGCGCGCTCGCCCGCGGAGGCGGCCGCCGCCGCCGCCATGGCCGCGCTTGGTTCCGATCCGATCGCCGGGAAGGGCGAGCCGACCGGCCGCCGCAAATCGATGCTGGGCGGCTTGGCGCGCGCCTTCAAGGGCAAGAAGGAAGCAGACGTTCCGCCGCTGGCGGGCTCGGTGCCGGGCCCGGAAATCCCGAGCGTCGATCTCGACGAGCCGCTCGACCCGAAAATGGCCAACCGGCCACTGGAGCCCGGCTCCGGCGCGCCCGACCTCAACGCCATCATGAAGCGCGTGCGCGACGAGCGCGGGCAACCGGCAAAGCTCAGCGACAGCGATGCCGCGAAATCGGACTTCATCGCGGCTGCCCGCCGCGCGGCGCAGGCCGCAGCCGCCGAGGCCGACGCCTTGAAGCGCCAGTCGACGATGAAGGGACCGGTGAAGGCGCTCAGGATCGGCGACCTGCTCAAGGCGCGGCGCAAGCCGATTTTGATGGCGGCCGCCGCGATCATGCTGGCGCTTGCCGGCTTGCAGCTTGGCAAGGCGTTCCTCGCCGATCCCGCCCAGGTGGCAAGCAATGACGCGCCGGCCGTTGCCTCGCAGCCGCTGCAAACCGCATCCGTCGACGCCGCGAGCCCGCCCAAGCCGGAAACCCAGTTGGCGGCAGCGAACAGCGAACCGGCCCGTGAGGTCAGGCAGGCCGAGCCCTCCGCTCCGGCGGTCAAGGACGACGTGGTGGCGCAGACCGCGCTCGCCATCCCGTCGGACGGCGATGGGCCGACGAACGCCGGCCCGACGGCGGAACCGGCTCCGGCGGCGATAGCTCCCGTCATGCCTGCCGGCGCGGGTGCGGCAGGCTCCGACGCGATGGCTTCGGCAGAACCCATTTCCGCCGGTCCCGTCGCAGCGGCTCCTTCTTCTCCGGCACCTTCCGCTGCTGCCGGCGGAACGCAAACGACGGACAGCGGTATCCAACCGACAGTGGCTGCACCGGCCATGGCCAATGACAGCACCGGCGCCGTCGTGCCCGCCGGCGCTCCCGCGGCCCCGGCCAAATTCGACATTCCCGCCGATGCAGGCCCGGTCGCCCTGCGCGACGCCGCAGCCACCGGCGACGCCAAGGCGCTGTTCGAGATCGGCTCGCGCTATTCCGAGGCGCGCGGCGTCAAGGAAGACATGGCGGCCGCGGCCAAATGGTATGAAAAGTCCGCGGAACTCGGCTTCGCTCCGGCCGAGTATCGCATCGGCAATTTCTACGAGAAGGGCATCGGCGTCCCGCGCGACATCAAGAAGTCGAAGACCTGGTACCAGCTCGCCGCCGAGCAGGGCAACGCCAGCGCAATGCACAATCTGGCAGTGCTGTTCGCCATGGCCGCGGACGGCGTGACCGACAATGAATCGGCCGCGCACTGGTTCCAGGAGGCCGCCGATCTCGGCGTGAAGGACAGCCAGTTCAATCTCGGCATCCTCGCCGCCAAGGGCGTCGGCATGAAGCAGAACCTGGAGGAGTCCTACAAATGGTTCGCGCTCGTCGCCAAGACCGGCGACAAGGACGCTGCCGCCAAGCGCGACGAGATCGCCAACGCGCTGCGTCCCGAGCAACTCGAGCGCGCCCGCGCCGCCACCGAACTGTGGAAGGCCAAGCCGCTCGATCAGGCCGCCAATTCGGCCGACATTCCCGAATCCTGGCAAGATGGCACACCGCAGACCACGGCCAGCATCGATATGAAGAAGGCGGTCAAGAACATCCAGCTCATCCTCAACAAGAACGGCTACGACGCCGGCGGCGCCGACGGCGTGATGGGCGCGAAGACCAAGAACGCGATCGTCGCGTTCCAGACCGACAACAAGCTGCCTGCGACCGGTGCGGTCGACGAAAAGCTGGTCAAGGCGTTGCTGGCGCGCAAATAGCGGCAGGAGCGTCGTATCCGCGACGCCCCTGCCACACATTTGCCTGTTAACTGCTTGAGATGTTTTTTGTTTCGGCGCGGCGGCGGGGTTTGACCCCGCCGCCGCTTCGGCGCAAGGAAAAATTGGCTTTTCGGTGCGATACTATCCGCAACGGCGGTATTCGCCGACTGGCAAACTGATCGAGACCGACGGGTGGGCATCTATCTCCCGATTGCGGAAATTTCCGTCAACGTCTTCGTGCTGCTGGCCATGGGCGCTGCGGTGGGCTTTCTGTCGGGCATGTTCGGCGTCGGCGGCGGTTTTCTCATCACGCCGCTCCTGATCTTCTACAACATCCCACCGGCAATCGCGGTGGCGACCGGCGCCAACCAGGTCATCGCCTCATCCTTCTCCGGCGCGCTGTCGCATATGAAGCGCGGCACGCTCGACTTCAAGCTCGGCGGGGTGCTGCTTGCCGGCGGCATCGTCGGTTCCACCGGCGGCATCTACGTCTTCGCTTTCCTGCGCAGGCTGGGACAGCTCGACCTGTTCATCTCGCTGCTCTATGTCGTGCTTCTGGGCACCGTCGGCGGGCTGATGCTGGTCGAAAGCATCAATGCGCTGCGCGCCACGCGCAGCGGCGCGGCACCGGTGCTGAAGAAATCCGGCCAGCACAACTGGATCCACCGCCTGCCGCTGAAGATGCGATTCAGGGCCTCGAAGCTGTTTGTCAGCGTCATCCCCGTGCTTGGGCTGGGCGCGGCCATCGGCTTCCTGTCGTCTATCATGGGTGTCGGCGGCGGCTTCATCATGGTGCCGGCTCTGATCTATCTCCTGAAAGTGCCGACCAACGTCGTCATCGGCACCTCGCTGTTCCAGATCATCTTTACCTCGGCCTACACCACTCTGGTCCACGCCACCACCAACCAGACGGTCGACGTGATGCTGGCCTTTCTTTTGATGGCCGGTGGTGTCGCCGGCGCGCAATATGGCGCCAAGGCCGGCCAGCGGCTGCGCGGCGAGCAGTTGAGAGCGCTGCTGGCGATGCTGGTGCTGGCGGTGGCGATAAGGCTTGCCATCGACCTCTTCGTCACGCCGCCCAACCTTTATTCGCTGTCCGGCGCGGGCTTCAACTGATGAATGGCCTGAAAGCGCTCGCAACCGCGGCTCTTCTGTCATTGATCGCCGCCGCACCCGCGAAGGCGCAGACGCCGCCGACCGAAAGCGTCCAGATCGGCCTTTCCACCGACAAAGTCTCGATCACTGCCGGCTTTTCCGGCGCCGATCTGACCATTTTCGGCTCGCTGGAAAATCCCGATCCGCTGGTGGCGCGCCAAGGCCGCTACGACATCATCGTCGTGCTCGAAGGTCCACCCAAGCCGGTGGTGGTGCGCCGCAAGGACCGGGTGCTCGGCGTCTGGGTCAACCTGGAATCCGAGACCTTCGAAAACGTGCCGGTGTCCTATTCGGTGGCGACGACGCGGCCGTTGCAGGACATCACCGAGCCGAACAGCTACAGGCAATTGTCGCTCGGCGCCTCCAATCTCTACATGCAGCCGGCCGATGCCGGCGACAGCCCGGCCACGATCGAGGAATTCACCGCGGCGTTGCGCGAACGCAAGGCCGCGACCGGTCTCTACAGCGAGAATGTCGGCGGCGTGCAGTTCCTGTCACAGAACCTGTTCCGCGCCACGGTGCGGCTGGCGCCGAACGTTCCGGTCGGCACCCACAAGGCGCGCGCGTTCCTGTTCAAGAGCGGCCTGTTCATCAAGGAGAGCTCGGCCCAGCTCGAGATCCGCAAATCCGGTTTCGAACAGTCGATCTTCCGTGTCGCCCACGACTATTCCTTCCTCTACGGCGTCTTCGCCATATCGCTGGCCATGGTGACGGGCTGGCTCGGAAGGTTGATCTTCCGCAAGGACTAAAGCGGCTACAAAGGGGTTTTCCTTTCCCGGATCATGCTATAGACCGCCACCTCCCGGTCTACCGGGCAACACGCACAATTCAATTCGGCAGAGCGGTCCGATCACCCCGGACGACAGAGAGCGCACGCTTCACAGACGGCGCCGAACCGCTGCTTTAGCAGAGATGACAGGAGGCTGCGATGCGACCAGCATTCGCCGGCATCGATTTTGGCACTTCCAACTCCACCGTGGGCGTGGTCAGGAGCGGCCAGCCGCACCTCGTCGCGCTGGAAGGCGGCGAGGTCACGCTGCCAAGCGCCGTGTTCTTCAACTTCGAGGACAACCGTACCTGTTTCGGCCGCCACGCAATCGCCAATTACACCGACAGCGTCGAAGGTCGGCTGATGCGCTCGCTGAAGAGCGTGCTCGGCAGCGCGCTCGCGCAGGAAAAGACGCGCATCAAGGCGCGATCGATCGGCTTCATGGAGATCGTCGGCCTGTTCCTCGGCCATCTGCGAAAAAGACTGGAGGACGATGCCGGCGGCGCCGTCGAGAGCGTGGTACTCGGCCGGCCGGTGCAGTTCGTCGACGACGACGCCGAGGCCGATGCCAGGGCACAAAGCGAGCTCGAAGGAGCCGCCCGCGCCCAGGGCTTCAAGCATATCGCCTTCCAGTTCGAACCGATCGCGGCGGCCCTCGACTACGAGCAGAAGGTGACGCGCGAGGAACTGGCGCTGATCATCGACATGGGTGGCGGCACGTCGGACTTCTCGATCGTAAGGGTCTCGCCGCAGCGTGCCCGCTCGCTTGACCGCAAGGACGATATCCTGGCCAGCCGCGGCATCCATATCGGCGGCACCGACTTCGACCGATTGCTCAGCATCGCGCATGTGATGCCGGAACTCGGCTACCTCAGCCCGACCAAGGACGGCAAGCGCAACCTGCCGGCCAGCTACTTCATCGATCTTGCCACATGGCAACGCATCAACCTGGTCTACACGGCCAAGGCGATGACGCATCTGCGCCAGATCCGCTACGAGGCCGAGCGCGCCGATCTCGTCGACCGCTTCATCCAGATCGTCGAGCACCGGTACGGGCACGCGCTGGCCGCTCTTGTCGAAAGGGCCAAGATCGAGCTGACCGACAAGGTCTCGGCCGATGTCGAGGTGAGGCTGCCGGAAGTCCAGTTCGCCGCCGAGATCACCCGAAAGGCGCTGGACGCCACGATCGCCAGGGACATCGAGCGCGTTGCCGCCACGGTCGGCCAGACCATCGGCGACGCCGGGGTCAAGTCGTCCGACATCACCGCCGTGTTCCTGACCGGAGGATCTACCGCGATCCCGCTGGCGAGACAAAAAATCCTGTCGCTGGTGCCTCAGGCTTCGGTCATCGAGGGCGACATGTTCGGCTCGGTCGGACTTGGCCTTGCGCTGGACGCGCAGCGCAAGTTCGGCTGATATCCGGACAATTCACGAACGCGCGGACGCCTTCTCGTCGGCCCCCAAATGCGCCTTGAGCGCCATCTGGGCCAAGCTTGCCTGGCGGTCGCGATGTGTAATCATGGCGAAGTCGCGTTTCGGCAGTTCGAGCGGCACGGACCGCAGGCTGCCTTCGGCGACGGCGCGTCCGACGACGAGCTCCGAAATGATGGTGGCGCCGGCACCGGCCTCGACCGCCTGGCGAACCGCCTCGTTGCTCGGCAGCACCAGAAATATCTGCAGGTCGTCAAGCGAAATCCCTTCGCGGCGCGCCAGATCCTCCAGCACCTCCCGCGTGCCGGAACCGCCCTCGCGGATGATCCAGCGCAGCCCTTTTATGTCGGGGCGGCCCGGCGCGATTTCGGCGATCTCGGGATGAGAACCGGCAACCACCAGCATCAACCGGTCGATATCGACCTTGGCGCGGCGCAATATGTCGGACTCGGTGCGCCCCTCGACCAAGCCGAGATCGGCGGTTCCATCCAGCACGCTGGCTTCGACCTGCCTGGTGTTGCCTATGCTGACGCTCAGCCTGACCGCAGGATAGGCTTCGTGGAAGGACGCCAGCCGGCGCGGCAGCCAATAGCTGGCGATCGTCAGGCTGGCGGCGATGGAGAGGCTGCCGGCAACCGTCTGCGAGACATGTTCCAGCACATTGCGTGCGGCGGCGGCTCGTTCCAGTACGGCCTTGGCTTCTGGCAGGAACCGGTGACCGGTCTGGGCAAGCTCGATGTTGCGGCCGACGCGGTTGAACAGATGGACGCCGTGCTGCTCCTCAAGCGCGCGGATGGCGGCCGACGCGGCCGATTGGGAGATGCCCAGCAGCTCCGCCGCCTTGGTCATGTGGCCGCGCTCGGCGACGGCGACAAATATCCGCAACTGGTCAAGTGTCATAAGGCATTAAGAACCAATATCGATCGAATTTACAAGAACAACTGATTAGACGGGTTGATAGGCTTATTCTAAGTTTTCAATCGAAGTTAGAAAAAATTCGCTACCGATTGACAGAGAATGAAATGATCGGGCGGTTCAAGTCCCTGTTCGCGCACTGGACCCGCGGCCTGCGGCGGCGGCTGGCCGGCGATCGCTATCCTCCGGAAGAGCATTACATGCGCGGTCCCGGGCCGAAAACCAGGGCCAAAGCCGCGAACCGCAGAAGCGCTCGGGGATCATGACCCAAGGATCTCTGCGCGGCGCGAATTCCGCCCCGTCCCAACGCCCGCTCGCCGACACGAACGCACCCGACGAGAACGATGGCGTCGACACCTCGCCCGCCGTCTCCGACCGCATCGCCAAGACCACATGCTATATGTGCGCCTGCCGCTGCGGCATCGACGTGCACATCAAGGACGGCAAGGTCCGCTACATCAACGGCAACAAGGATCATCCGGTCAATCGCGGCGTGATCTGCGGTAAGGGCAGCTCCGGCATCATGCAGCATTACAGCCCTGCCCGGCTGAAAAAGCCGCTGCTGCGCACCGGCTCGCGCGGCTCGGGAGAATTCCGCGAGATCGAGTGGGAAGAAGCGCTGACGATCGCCGCGGAGCGGCTTTCGTCCATCCGCCGCAGCGACCCGAAGAAACTCGCCTTCTTTACCGGCCGCGACCAATCGCAATCCCTGACCGGCTGGTGGGCAAGCCAGTTCGGCACGCCGAACTTCGCCGCGCATGGCGGTTTCTGTTCGGTGAACATGGCCGCAGGCGGGCTTTATACGATCGGCGGCTCGTTCTGGGAGTTCGGCGAACCCGACTGGGACAATACCCGGTATTTCATGCTTTTCGGCGTCGCCGAGGACCATGATTCCAACCCGATCAAGATCGGCCTCGGCAAGCTGAAGGCGCGCGGCGCCAAGGTGGTGTCGATCAACCCATGTCGCACTGGCTACAACGCCATCGCCGACGACTGGATCGGCATCCGGCCGGGCACCGACGGCCTGTTCGTGTTCGCCCTCATCCACGAGCTCTTGAAGGCAGGCCGCGTCGATCTCGACTATCTCCTGCGCTACACCAACGCCCATGTGCTCGTCATCCAGGATCCGGGTGCGGCCGATGACGGGCTGTTTGTCCGCGATGGCGCCGGCAACCCGCTCGCCTGGGACAGGGTGGCGAAGGTGCCTGTCCGCGCCACCGACGCCAGCGCCAAACCGGCATTGACCGGCAGCTTCACCGTCGACGGTCGTCGCTGCGTTCCGGTGTTCCAGCTGATCGCCGATCGATACCTCAATGAGAGCTATTCGCCCGATGCGGTCGCGGAGCGCTGCGGCATTGCCGCCGATACGATCCGCAGGATCGCCGCCGAGCTCGCTCATGTCGCCTTTGAGCAGACGATCGAACTGCCGGTGGCGTGGACCGACTGGGCCGGCCGCCGCCACGAGACGATTAGGGGACGGCCCGTGTCGATGCACGCGATGCGCGGCATCTCAGCCCATTCCAACGGTTTTCATTCTTGCCGCGCCATTCACCTGCTGCAGGTGCTGCTCGGAACGGTGGACGTCCCGGGCGGCTTCCGCTTCAAACCGCCTTATCCGCGTTGCGCGCCGCCAGGACCGAAGCCTGCCGGCAAGAACGTCCGGCCGATGACGCCACTGGACGGCATGCCGCTCGGCTTCGTCTGCGGGCCTGACGACCTTCTGGTCGATGAGACAGGCGTGCCGATCCGCATAGACAAGGCCTATTCCTGGGAGGCGCCGCTCGCTGCGCACGGCTTGATGCACACCGTCATCCGCAACGCCTGGGCCGGCGATCCATACAAGATCGACACGCTGATGATGTACATGTCGAACATGGCCTGGAATTCCTCGATGAACACCGTCGAGACGATTCGTATGCTGACCGACCTCGACGAGGCGGGCAATTACAAGATCCCTTTCATCATCTATTCCGACGCCTATTATTCCGAGACCGTGCCGTTCGCTGACCTCGTGCTGCCCGACACAACCTATCTCGAACGGCACGACTGCATCAGCCTGCTCGACCGGCCGATCAGCCATGCCGACGGACCGGGCGATGCTATACGCCATCCCGTGGTCGAGCCGGACCGGGACGTGCGCCCGTTCCAATCGGTGCTGATCGAGCTCGGCGCGCGCCTCGGCCTGCCGGGTTTCGTCAGAGAAGACGGGGCGGCCAAATATGCCGACTATGCCGACTACATCGTCAATCACGAGCGCACGCCCGGTATCGGCCCGCTTGCCGGCTGGCGCGGCAAGGACGGCAATTCGACCGGCAAGGGCGAGCCAAACCCGGACCAGTTGCAGCGCTACATCGACAATGGCGGCTTCTGGCACCACGATTTCGCTGAGGACCAGCGCTACTACAAGATGGCCAACCGGTCCTATCTCGATTTCGCGGTGCAGATGGGCTTCATCCCGAAGGCCGAACCAGTCGTCTTCCAGCTCTATTCCGAACCCTTGCAGCGCTTTCGTCTTGCCGCGCGCGGCCATGGTCGGGCCGTGCCGCCCGAGAGCGAACGCCAGCGCATCGAGACCTACATGGACCCGCTACCCTTCTGGTACGTGCCGTTCGAGGAAGCGGCCGTCGACCAGCAGAAATATCCGTTGCATGCGCTGACGCAGCGGCCGATGCACATGTACCATTCCTGGGGTTCGCAGAATGCGTGGCTGAGGCAGATCACCAGCCAAAACCGGCTGTTCGTGCATGAGAGGACCGCCGCAGGTCTCGGCCTTGCCGACGACGACTGGGTGTGGATCGAAAGCATCAATGGCAAGGTCAAGGGACAGATCAAGCTGGTCGAGGGCGTGAACGAAAGCACGGTCTGGACCTGGAACGCCATCGGCAAAAGGCGCGGCAGCTGGGGGCTGAAGGACGATGCCGCCGAGAGCAATCGCGGCTTCCTGCTCAACCACATCATCGGCGACCAGACCACGGCAGACACCAACGGCAGGCGGTATTCGAATTCCGATCCGGTGACCGGCCAGGCGGCATGGTTCGATCTCAAGGTGCGCATCGTCAAATGCGCGGCGGAGGAAGCCGGTTTCACCGAGCCGCAATTCGAGCGTTTCCACCAGCCGCCGCAATTCCAGCCATCGCCGGACACACTTCGCTTTGGCGCCGAATTCCGCATGAACAGGGAAGCCGCCAAATGACCTGCGTCCCCGCCCACACGGGCAAAAAACTAGGCCTGGTCATAGACCTCGACACCTGCGTCGGTTGTCAGGCCTGCGTCACCGCCTGCAAGGAATGGAACACCGGCGGCCACATGGCGCCGCTGACCGACATCGACCCCTATGGCGGCCATGTCGACGGCGTCTGGTTCAATCGCGTGCACAGCTACGAGCACACCACCGCGATGGGCGGCCGCACGGTGAACTTCCCGCGCTCGTGCCTGCATTGCGAGACGCCGGCCTGCGTCACTGTGTGTCCGACCGGCGCCTCCTACAAACGAGCCTCGGACGGCATCGTGCTGGTCGATGAGGACAAGTGCATCGGCTGCAAGCTATGCAGTTGGGCCTGCCCCTATGGCGCGCGCGAATTCGACACCGATGTCGGCGTGATGAAGAAATGCACGCTCTGCGTCGACCGCATCTACAATGACAATCTGGCCGAGGAGGACCGCGTGCCGGCCTGCGTCGCGGCCTGTCCGACCAGCGCACGGCATTTCGGCGATCTCGGCGACCCCGCCTCGGCGGTGTCGCAACTGGTTGAGGAGCGTGGCGGCGTCGACCTGATGCCGGAACTCGGCTACCGCCCGACCAACAAATACCTGCCGCCGCGCGCGCATACCGAACGCGCCGCAAAGATTTCTGCGCCAACCCTGGAGCCGGTGAGGGCCGAGGGTGGGTTCCTCGGCTGGGTCGACCGCATGCTCTCGAACTAAACCCCATGCATCCAGCCTTCTCGGTCGTCTTCTTCACCACCGCCGCCGGCGCCGGCTACGGCCTGCTGGCGCTGCTCGGCGTGCTGGCGCCACTTGGCGTCATCGCACCCGATTTCTGGCTGGGCTTCATCGGCATGGGACTGGCGCTCGGGCTGATCACCGCCGGCCTGTTGTCCTCGACCGGACATCTCGGCCGCCCCGAACGCGCCTGGCGTGCGTTCTCGCAATGGCGCAGTTCCTGGCTGTCGCGCGAAGGCGTCGCCTCGGTCGCCACCTTCGTCCCGGCCGGACTGTTCGGCATTGGCTGGGTCATTCTTGGCCGCACCGATGGCTGGGTCGCCGCCGCCGGACTTCTGGCAACGATCGGCGCCGTCATCACCGTCTGCATGACCGGCATGATCTATGCCTCGCTGAAACCCATCGCTCAGTGGCACAGCCCTTACACCTTGCCCGGCTATCTCATTTTCTCGGCTATGAGCGGCAGTGTGCTTCTGGCCGCGCTATGCCAAGGCTTTGCCGTCGGTTCCAAAATGCTTCTGGCAGCCTGCGTACTGCTGACCCTGCTCGGTTGGGCCTGGAAGCTTGCGACCTGGCGGTACAACGACCAATTGGAAATCCCCACCAACGCCAACACCGCAACCGGGCTTGCCGGGGGGACGGTTAGATCGCTGGAATGGCCGCATACCGAGGAAAATTATTTGCTCAAGGAAATGGGTTTTCGCATCGCGCGCAAGCACAGCGCAAAGCTGCGGCGGATCACCCAGCTCCTGGGTTTCGCGCTGCCCGCCTTGCTGCTGATTACGGCCTTCGCCTTGCCGTCACCTTTCGCGGCGCTCGCATCGGTGTTCGCCGCGGTCGCACAGTTTGTCGGCATGCTGGTCGAACGTTGGCTGTTCTTCGCCGAAGCGAAGCACACGGTCACTCTCTACTACGGGAAATAGCGGCTTCAGCCGGGTCGCAGCATCGAGCCTGAAATCGCAAAGATGCGGTCCGTGCCGAGCATATACGCCATCAGCGATTCCAGGCGGAACAGGCCGGCATAGGCGCGGTCGAGCACGTTGAGTGAGCCGGTATAGGCGCCGAAGGCGGGCATGATCATGCGGCCGCCATCGCCGGCGAAGCAGCGCCGCCGCACCGAACGGCCCTGCTGGACGATGCGGGCGCAGGGATGGAGATGGCCCGATATCTCGCCCTCGACGCGCAGCTTCGACGGCTCGTGCCGGAACAGCAACGAGCCGATGGCGAGTTCGCGCACCGTATCGCCCGGCAGGTCGGCCGGCGCCTCCGGGTCATGGTTGCCGGCCACCCAGAACCAGTCGCGGCCCGCCATCAGCGCCTCCAGCCGTTCGCGGAAACTTCGATGCATGCGCTCGGCGCCGCCGCCATCATGGAAGGAATCGCCCAGGCTGATGACGATTGCCGGCTGGTAGTCTGAGATGACGGCCTGCAATCGCAGCAAGGTCGCGCCGGTGTCATAGGGCGGGAGCAGCATGCCGCGCCTTGCCAGCGATGAGCCTTTTTCCAGATGCAGATCGGAAACGGCCAGAAGCTTGAGCTCGGGAAAGTAGAGCACGCCGCGCGGATCGCAGACCGCACGTTCGCCGGCGATGCCGACCAGATCGGCGTCGGCGAGCAACGATGCACGCGCCAGCGAAAAATTCATTCCTCAGCCATCTCCGGCCCCATGGCTTCCTCAACCAGCGTGGCCGCATCCATCAGCAGCGTTTCATCGGCTTCGCCGTGCACCGGCATCTTGCCGATCTCGAGCATGATCGGCACGGCGAGCGGCGATATCTGTTCGAGGTTCTTATGCATGATTCGACCTTGAATGCGCGAGAGCATGTCCGCAAGTCTGCTGACATCGAGCAGGCCCGCCGCCGCGTCCGCGCGCGTCGCCTGGAGCAATATGTGATCCGGCTCATGGCTGCGCAGGACGTCATAAATAAGGTCTGTCGAGACAGTCACCTGACGGCCACTCTTCTCCTTGCCGGGATGACGCTTTTCGATCAGCCCTGAAATCAGCGCGCAATTGCGAAAAGTGCGCTTGAGAAGCCAGCTGTCTGCCAGCCAGGCCTCGAGATCGTCGCCAAGCATGTCCTCATCGAAAAGCGCGCCGAGCGAGGGTTTTCCGGCTTTGAACATCGCCCCCATGTCGCCCAGCGACCAAATGGCCAAGGCATAGTCGGTGGCGACGAAGCCAAGCGGCCTGGCGCCCGTCCTGTCCAGACGGCGGGTAAGCAGCATGCCGAGCGTCTGGTGGGCCAGCCTGCCCTCGAAGGGGTAGGCGACCAGATAGTGGCGGTTGCCGCGCGGAAAGGTCTCGATCAGCAGGTCATCGCGTTTGGGCAGCACCGATTTGTCGACCTGGAAGCGCAGCCAGTCGGCCACCTGCTCGGGCAGTTTCTTCCACCGCTGCGGATCGTCCAGCATGGCGCGGACCTGTTCGGCGAGATAGGTCGAAAGCGGGAACTTGCCGCCGCCATAGTAAGGCACCTTCGCATCGCTGCCGGGCGCGTTCGAGACGAAGCACTCATTCTCGCGAATGCCTTCGAAGCGAAGAACTTTGCCGGCGAACATGAAGGTGTCGCCATGCGTCAGCGTCTCGAGGAAAGCCTCCTCGATCTTGCCTAAAACCCTGCCGCCGCGCGACACGGAACCCTTGCTGCCGGCCTGGACATAACGCACGTTGAGCGCCGGCACCTCGATGATAGTGCCGACGTTCAGCCTGTATTGCTGGGCCACGCGCGGATTGGATACCCGCCACAATCCCTCCTTGTTGAGGCGGATGCGGGCGTATCGCTCATAGCTCTTCAAGGCGTAGCCACCCGTGGCGACGAAATCGACGACGCGGTCGAATGTCGGCCGATCGAGGCCGGCATAGGGGGCCGCCGACCGCACCTCCTCGTAAAGATCATCCGCGCGGAACGGTGCGCCGCAGGCGCAGCCAAGGACATGTTGCGCCAGCACGTCGAGCCCGCCATCGACCAGTGGAGGCGTATCCTGCGCGCCGAGATAGTTGGCGTCCAGCGCTGCCCGGCATTCGAGCACCTCGAAGCGGTTGGCCGGGATGAGGATGGCTTTGGACGGTTCGTCCATGCGGTGGTTGGCGCGGCCGATGCGCTGTGCCAGCCGGCTCGCTCCCTTGGGTGCGCCGACATGCACGACGAGGTCGACGTCGCCCCAGTCGATGCCGAGGTCGAGCGTCGAGGTGGCGACGATGGCGCGCAGCGCATTGTCGCCCATCGCCTTCTCGACCCGCCGCCGCTGCGCGACATCGAGCGATCCGTGATGCAGCGCGATCGGCAAGGTATCTTCGTTGACGCGCCACAATTCCTGGAACAGCAACTCCGCCTGGCTGCGCGTATTGACGAACAGCAGGGTCGTCTTGTGGCGCTTGATCTCGCGGTAGATCTCGGGCGTCGCGTAGCGGGCCGAATGTCCGGCCCAGGGCACGCGCTCTTCCGAGTCAAGGATGGATATTTCGGGCTTTGCGCCGCCGGTAACGACGATCAGTTCGGCCATATCGCCGGGTGGATTCTGGCCGACCAGCCAGCGGCGCAATTCGTCCGGTTCGGCCACCGTGGCGGAAAGTCCGATGGTCTGAACCTCGGGCATGAACTGGCGCAGCCGCGCCAGACCAAGCGCTAGGAGATGACCGCGCTTCGAAATCACCAGCGAATGCAACTCGTCGAGCACGACATAGCGCAGGTCTTCGAAGAAACGCCTGGCATCGGGTGCCGCGATCAGCAGCGCAAGCTGCTCGGGCGTGGTGAGCAGGATGTCGGGCGGCACCAGCTTCTGCCGCTGGCGCTTGTGCGCCGGCGTGTCGCCGGTGCGGGTCTCGATGGTGAGGGAGAGCCCGATCTCCTCCACCGGTTTGCCGAGGTTGCGCTCGATGTCGACAGCCAGCGCCTTCAGCGGCGAGATGTAGAGCGTGTGGATGCCGCGGCGGGCCTGTCCCGGTTTTCGCCTGGCCCTGACGGCCAGTTCGGTCAGCGAAGGCAGGAACCCGGCCAGCGTCTTGCCGGCGCCGGTCGGTGCAATCAGCAGCACCGACTGCCCTGCTTGAGCCCTCGCCAGCAATTCGATCTGGTGGGCGCGCGGCGACCAGCCTTTCTCGCCAAACCATCTCAGGAATGGCTCGGGCAGGACAACGGCGGCATTCTGGTCGGCAAGGCGCGGCTTCTGTGTCACGCGTCAGAGGTAGCGCGACGGCGTGCGAACGCCAAGAACAATCGGAACAAAAGGTGATCGAGCAGTTTTTCTCTCCCCCGGAAGAAGGGAGGATCGGCGCTATGGCCGCCGGAACTCCGTCGGCCCGCCGTAGAGATAGCCGATGCGGGCGACGGCTTCCTTCAGACCTTCGCGCGATACCAGCATGGTGTGGCCGTTGGCGTGGATCATGGTCTCGGCATCGGTCATGATGGCGACATGGCCTTTCCAGAAAACGAGATCGCCGCGGCGCAGGCCGGAATAATCGGGGCCCGGATCGAGCGGCTCGCCGATGCTCTGCGCCTGCATGTCGGAATCGCGCAGGACATCGGCGCCGGCCATGCGCATCGCCAGTTGCACGAGGCCGGAGCAATCGATGCCGAAGCCGGAGACACCGCCCCAGAGATAAGGGGTGCCAAGGAACGTCTCGGCCACCGAAACATAGTCGGCGGCCACATTACTGAGCGGCCGCAGGTGACCCGCTATGATTGCCTCACCGGAGGGCAGGACGGCATAGTGGGTGCCGCGCGTTTCGGCGGACCCGGTCACCGTGACGGTGGACCCCATCGACAGCTGTCCCGCGATCGGAAGGCGCAGATCCGGGCCGGGATAGAGGAAAGTTCGGGGCACGGAGACGATATGGGTGAGCGCATGATCCCGCCCGCCCAACATGGCGTCGGCGACATAGCCGACATAACCGTCCCGTTCGGCCTGGATCCAGGCCCAGCCCTCTCTGTCCTCGAAAACGAGCACGTCATCGCCGAACAGGGCTTGCGTGTTGACACCAGCGTCTGGACGCGGAGCCTTGCGGATATCGGCAACCGGGATCGAAATCCGCGCCGGCCGGCCGGCGACAAAGCGGTCGGCAGCGACCTCTCCTTTCAATCTCGCATCGGCAAGATCGGGCCGAAAGGCGTGGAGGCGGGCATCCCTGGCGGTCAAATCAGTTTATCCATTGAAGCGGCTGATCGTCAGATGGGCAGCTCTTGTGCCTTGGCGATGATACCATCGCCGAAGCGCTCGACAAAGAGGGCGCCTTCGACCGTGCGCTTGATCAGCACGTTGCGCTTGTCGAGCTCGTCGCGATGGCGCGACACCAGTTTGAGCGCACCCATTGTATCCAACGCGCGGGTGATGACCGGTTTGGTGACGTTGAGACGGGCCGCCAGCCCGCGCACCGTGTGCGGCGGCGGATCGAGATAGATGGTGAACAGGATAGCCGTCTGGCGCATGGTGAGGTCGGGCGCGTCGTCGCGCACCTGCGACAGCATCACTTGCTGCCACAATCGCAAGGCCTGGCTCGGGCGCATCGAAATCGACATCGCACGAGAATGACGGCAAATTGTTTCGGTTCCGTTTCAGTTTCGGCAACCTGCCGGCCCTGAAAGTCGCCGCCACCTCAGCCAAAACGCTTCGAGATGACGCGCTCCAGTGCCCGGATGCCTTGCGCCTCGCCGCCGGCAGGTCCGTGCGGACGATCGGCGGGGTTCCAGGCGAATATGTCGAAATGCGCCCAGCTTGGCGTCTTCTCGACAAAGCGCTTGAGAAACAGCGCCGCGGTGATGGAACCGGCGAACCCATCCGTGGTGACATTGTTGATGTCGGCGATCTTCGACGACAGCTTCGCATCATAGGGCCGCCACAGCGGCATGCGCCACAGCGGATCCTCGACCGCCAGCGAGGCTGTCGTCAGTTCCGAGGCTAGTGCCTCGTCGCTGGTGTAGAAGGGCGGCAGGTCCGGACCTAGCGCGACACGAGCAGCCCCGGTGAGCGTCGCCATGTCGACAAGCAATTGCGGCTCCTCCTCGTCGGCCAGCGCCAGCGCATCGCCCAGAACCAGTCTTCCCTCGGCATCGGTGTTGCCAATCTCGACTGACATGCCCTTGCGGCTCGCCAACACGTCGCCAGGCCTGAAGGCGTTGCCGGCGATCGAATTCTCGACGGCCGGGATCAGCACGCGCAGCCGCACGTTCAATCCGGAGGCCATGATCATCGAGGCCAGACCCAGCACATTGGCGGCGCCCCCCATGTCCTTCTTCATCAACAGCATGCCGGACGACGGCTTGATATCGAGGCCGCCAGTGTCGAAACAGACGCCCTTGCCGACTAACGTCACTTTCGGCGCGCTCCTTGGCCCCCAGCCCATGTCGATAAGACGCGGTGCGCTGGACGAAGCCCGGCCGACGGCATGGATCATCGGGAAATTCTGCTTGATGAGATCGTCGCCCTTGATGACCGACACCTCGGCCTTGTGAATTTCGGCCAGGGCTCGAACCGCCTTCTCCAGCTCGTCCGGCCCCATGTCGCTGGTCGGCGTGTTGACAAGATCGCGCGTCAGGAAGACGCCTTCGACGATGCGGCGAACGCGTTTTGCCTCTACGCCGGCCGGCAATTCGAAGCGCAGCGCCTTGCCCGGTTTCTTGCCATAGCGGGTAAAGACATAGCCGCCGAGGGCCAGCGCGATCGCCGCCAGCTCCGGCTCGGCCGGCGCGGAGGCGAAATGCCAGTCGCCCTCCGCCAGGCTTTTCGCCAGCGCGCCGACGGCCAGCGCGCCCTCGCCGTCGCCAATGCCGAACAAGGCACCGCCGAGCGCGCCGTTTTCCGCAGGCACGATGAGCGTCCTGCCCGCTTCGCCGGAGAAGCCGTTGGCCCTGGCCCACGCCACGGCTGATGACGTCAGACCGGCCGTCTCCAGACCGTCCTTAGCCACCAGATGGACAGGAAGCGGGTTGTTCAGCTTGTTCTCGACCAGTTCCACTGACATTCGATGTTCTCCTGCCGACGTCCGTCGATTCGGCGCTTCTTAACTGTCCGTTAGGGTTAACAGAATATTTCTTCGAGAGGGAAGATGGTCACGCAATGGCCACGCGCACGAATGGAGGCCCAGGGTGCCGATGTCGACGAACCGCACGATGAACGCCAGCGGAAAGCGGCTCATCACCACGGCCTTCATGCTCGCGCTGGCCGCAGGCGTTGCCGGCTGCGGAACCGACAAGATCAGCACAGGCTCGATCGGACGCACCAGCGGCAAGCCGCTGGAGACGATGTCGGCGGGAGAATTGCACAATGCGACGGCAGCGCTTGGCCAGTCCTATTCCAGGAATCCCAACGATAAGCGGATAGCGACCAACTTCGCTGCGGCGCTGCAGATGGATGGCGATGCCGACCAGTCGCTTGCCGTGATGCGCAAGCTGGCGATCGCCTATCCCAAGGATCGCGACGTGCTTGCCGCCTACGGCAAGGCGCTGGCCGCCAACGGCCAGTTCGAGGCGGCGCTTGATGCCGTGCGCCGGGCGCAGACGCCGGAATATCCCGACTGGAGGCTGGTGTCGGCGGAAGCGGCCATTCTCGACCAGCTCAGCCAGAAGGACGACGCGCGCCAGCTCTACCGCAAGGCGCTGGAGCTCAAGCCGAACGAACCTTCGGTGCTTTCCAACCTTGGCATGTCCTATGTGCTGGGAGGCGACCTGCGCACCGCCGAAACCTATATGCGCTCGGCCGCACAGCAGCCGAATGCCGACAGCCGCGTGCGCCAGAACCTGGCGCTGGTCGTCGGCCTGCAGGGCCGCTTCGACGAAGCCGAGAAGATCGCCTCGCAGGAGCTGTCACCCGAACAGGCGCAGGCCAATGTCGCTTATCTCAGGCAGATGCTGGCTCAGCAAAATGCCTGGAGCCAGCTCAAGGATCAGGACAAGGCGAAAGCCGCAACCAACTGAGCGGCACGCGGCCACCGAACCCTGCATAAGAGAACCGCGCTGCGTCAGCCGCGCGGTTTTTCTTTGGATCGGTCAGATTCACCTACTGGCTGCTGGTTTCGTGCGCCTGGCCGAAGATGCCGCGCTGGCTGACCTGGATGCCGGCAGGGCCGAGGATGATGGCGAACAGCACCGGCAGGAAAAACAGGATCATCGGCACGGTGAGCTTGGGCGGCAAGGCGGCGGCCTTCTTCTCGGCAGCGTTCATGCGTTGGTCCCGGCTTTCACCCGCGAGCACGCGCAACGCATGCGCCACAGGGGTGCCGTAACGCTCGGCCTGGACGAGTGCCTGCGACACCGACTTGACGGATTCCAGGCCGGTGCGGCTGGCGAGGTTCTCATAGGCCTGCTTGCGCTCCTGCAGATAAGAGAGCTCGGCGTTCGTCAGGATGAATTCTTCCGCAAGGGCCACCGATTGGGCGCCGATCTCGTCGGCGACCTTGCGCAATGCCGCTTCCACCGACATGCCAGATTCGACGCAAATCAGCATCAGGTCAAGCGCGTCCGGCCATGCCATCTGGATCGATTGCTTGCGCTTGGTGGCGCGGTTGTTGACATAGACGACCGGTGCGTAGAAGCCGCCATAGGCAACGAGGACGCAGACGAACAGCCGGATGAACAATGGCTGCTGCGGCAGTCCTCCGAGCACGAATATGTAGATCACGCCCAGTGCGAAGCCGACAAACGGAAGCACGAGGCGGAAGAAGAGAAACCGCGTCAGCGGGTTCTGTCCACGGAAACCGGCAACCTTGAGCTTCTGCAAGGTACCCTCGTCGGCGAGGGCGCGCCGCAGGTCGAGCCTGTCGACGATGTTGCGCATGCCGATCGACTGTTCTTCGCGCAGGCCCTTGCGGCGGCGATCCGCCTCGCTTGCAAGCCGCGCGCGCTGCTTGGCGCGCAATTCGTCGCGTTCCAGCGCGACCGACTTCATGCGCGCCTTGAGCTGGTTTCCGCCAAATGCCGGCAGCAAGGTGAAGACCGTCGCGAACACGGCAATGCCGACCAGCAGCGCGATCAGGAGGCCGGGATCCGTCAGTGATTTGACGACTTGTTCGGTCATGCCGCGGCCCTAGACTTCGAAGTTCATCATCTTGCGCATCACGAAGATGCCGATCGACATCCAGACGGCCGAAACCCCCAGGATCAGGTTACCGATGCTCGTGG
Source organism: Mesorhizobium sp. B2-1-1 (assembly GCF_006442975.2). NCBI lineage: Bacteria > Pseudomonadati > Pseudomonadota > Alphaproteobacteria > Hyphomicrobiales > Phyllobacteriaceae > Mesorhizobium > Mesorhizobium sp. B2-1-1. The sequence continues at coordinate 5,707,811 of NZ_CP083954.1, forward strand.
TGAACAGCGGCATCAGGTAGTTGGGGCTGGAGAGATAGACGAGAAACGCGACGATGAAAGGCAGCGCGCCGATGATGGCGGCGGACGCCTTGGCTTCCATCGACAGCGCCTGGACCTTGGCCTTCATCTTCTTGCGGTCGCGAAGCACGCGCGAAAGATTGCCCAGCGCCTCGGAGAGATTGCCGCCGGCCTGCGACTGGATCTGAATGACGATGCCGAAAAAGCTCGCCTCGGTGCATGGCATGGTTTCGGGCATGCGCAAGGTGGCATCCGGGATCGACAGGCCCATCTGCTGCGAATCGACGATGCGGCGAAACTCGGCCTTGACGGGCTCGGGAGATTCATTGGCGATCAGGCGCACCGCATCGTTCAGCGGCAGGCCGGATTTGACCGCGCGCACGATGATGTCGAGCGCGTTGGGAAATTCGTTGAGGAATGCCTTGACCCGCCGCGCGCGGCGAAATGAGACGAACCAGCGCGGCAGGCCGAGCGCACCGGCCAGCAGCACGCCAGGCAAAACAAAAAGCGGCGCCCCCACCACGAAGGCGATGATCGTCAGGGCAAGGCCGCAAATGGCGGAATAGATATAGAAGCGTTCGATGGAAACCTTCAGGCCGGCTTGGCGCAGTTGGGCCTTCAGCGGCGGTTTCTTGACCGCGCTGTCCTTGGATTTCTGCTTCTCGTCGAGTTCCTTCAAGGAATCCTGGACCGACTTGCGTCTTTTGGCCGCCTCCGCCACGCGATCGCGCGAGGCCTTGACGACGGAGCGATCCGTCTCCGCGGTCTTGATCGTTTCCAGCCGCTTACCGGCCTGCTTTTCGTTGCTGATCCGGGTGAACAGGAATGCATAGGCGACCGCGCCGGCGCTGAAGCCGGCGAGCACGACAAACGCCAATACGGTGCCGTCAATTCCAAACATCGATCAGAACCCTTACGCCTGCAGCAGCGTCAGTCAGCGCGTTTCTCCATCGCCTCAAGCGCTATTGCGAGGCGCTGCTCCTCGCCATAGTAACGGGCGCGGTCCCAGAAATGGGGGCGACCGATGCCGGTCGATACATGCTCTCCCAGCAGCCGCCCATTCGCGTCCTCGCCCTTGATGTTGTAGAGGACGATGTCCTGCGTGATGATGACGTCGCCTTCCATTCCGATCACCTCGGTGATGTGAGTGATGCGGCGCGACCCGTCGCGCAGGCGTGCCGCCTGGATAATCACGTCGATGGAGCCGACGACGATTTCGCGCACGGTCTTCTGCGGCAGCGAAAAACCGCCCATTGCGATCATGGATTCGATACGATTCAGGCATTCGCGCGGGCTGTTCGAGTGGATCGTTCCCATCGAGCCGTCATGGCCGGTGTTCATCGCCTGCAGAAGGTCGAACACTTCGGGTCCGCGCACTTCGCCGACGATGATGCGCTCGGGCCGCATGCGCAGGCAGTTCTTGACCAGATCCCGCATCGTCACCTCGCCTTCCCCTTCGAGGTTGGGCGGGCGGGTTTCCAGACGGACAACATGCGGCTGCTGTAGTTGCAGTTCGGCCGAGTCCTCGCAGGTGATGACGCGTTCCTCGCGATCGATGTAGTTGGTCAGGCAGTTGAGCAGCGTCGTCTTGCCCGAGCCGGTGCCGCCGGAGATGACGATGTTGCAGCGAACACGGCCGATGATCTTGAGAACCTCGGCTCCTTGCGGCGAGATGGCGCCGAACTTCACCAGCTGATCGAGCGTCAGCTTGTCCTTCTTGAATTTGCGGATGGTGAGCGCGGTGCCGTCGATGGCGAGCGGCGGCGCGATGACGTTGACGCGGGAGCCGTCGGGAAGACGCGCATCGCAGATCGGGCTGGATTCATCGACGCGGCGGCCGACCTGGCTGACGATGCGCTGGCAGATGTTGAGAAGCTGCTGGTTGTCACGAAAACGAATGCCGGTCTGTTCGACCTTGCCGTTGACTTCGATGTAGACGTTCTTGGAGCCGTTGACCATGATGTCGGCGATGTCGTCGCGGGCGAGCAATGGCTCGAGCGGCCCATAGCCAAGCACGTCGTTGCAGATATCCTCGAGCAGTTCTTCCTGTTCGGCGATCGACATCGCGAAATTCTTGATCGCGATGATGTCGTTGACGATGTCGCGGATTTCCTCGCGCGCGCTTTCGGGATCGAGCTTGGCGAGTTGCGACAGGTCGATCGTGTCGATCAGGGCGGCGAAGACCTGGCTCTTGGTGTCGTAATAGGTTTCGCTCTTTTCGCGCGCCGCCCGCTTCGGCTCCGGAGCTATCGGCGGCGCCTCGACCGCGCGGCGGGCCGGCGGTGCAACAGGAGCGCTCGACGCAGGTGCGGCCGCCGGCCTCGCAAGAACCGCCGTATCGGCCGAATCCGCGACGGCTGGCGCGGTCGGCGCCGGTGCCGGCTGGCGGAATTCCGGCTTGAACCGGTTGCCGTCGTCGCTGCCTCTCTTACCAAACATGATCGACTACCGATTCCACTGAAGAAGCATCATTTCTTGTTGCGCGAAAGCTTGCCGAGCAGATTTCCGAGACCCGCTTTTTTCTTCACCCGGATTTCGCTGCGACCGGTCAGCACATGGGCAATTTCGTTGATCGTGGCGACAACCGGGTTCTTGGCGTCCATTTCACCAAGCATACGTCCGTTGTTGGCGGCATTGCCGAACAGCAGCGGGTCAAAGCCGATGATCGCCATCGCGGCCAGGCCGAGCGGCTCGGCGAAATCGGACGGGGAAATCTCCGGACGTTTGGGCACGCCGGCCTGATTGATGATGAGTTTGGGCGGCGAGTCGTTGGGACGAAGCCGTTTGAGCATGTCGACCAAATTCTTGGTATTGCGCAAATTGGCCAGTTCCGGCGTCGCCGTGATGACGATTTCATCGGCCTTGATCAGGGTGTTCTTGGTCCAACCCGTCCAGACATGGGGAACGTCGAGCACCAGGAGCGGCACGGTGCGCTGCGCGGTGTCGACAAGCTGCGTAAAGGCGTCGGGATCGAAATCATAGACGCGTTCGAGCGTCGAGGGCGCGGCGAGCAGCGAAAGGTGTTCGGCGCACTGGGTCAGCAGCCGGTCGAGATAGACTTCATCGATGCGCTCGGGCGAAAACACCGCTTCGGCGATGCCTTGCGCGGGATCCTGGTCGAAATTGATGTTGGCCGTGCCGAAAGCGAGGTCGAGGTCTGCGACGACCACCTCGGATTTGAACAGGGAGGACATCGCCCAAGCCACGTTATGGGCGATGGTGGAAGAGCCGACGCCACCCTTGGCGCCGACGAAGGCGATCGAGCGGCCGAGCGGCTCGGCTTCCGGATCCACAAAGATCGACGATATGACGCTGACGATGTCGGCCATCGACACCGGCGCGATGACATATTCGGAAATGCCGGAGCGGATGAGCTCGCGATAGAGGCCGACATCGTTGTAGTGGCCGATTACCACCACTTTGGAAGACGGGTCGCAATATTCCGAGAGCTGCGCGAGCTGTTCCAGCAGCTGTTTGGGTTCGCTGCGCGACTCCAGCAGGATCAGGTTCGGCGTCGGCGCCGACTGGTAGAATTCGATGGCCGTGGGGACGCCGCCCATATGGACCTTGAGATGGGCCTTGGTCATGCGGCGGTCCTCGCCGGCGCGCTCGACCGGATTGGCGACACCCTCGGTCTCGCAGAATGCCTGGATCGAGATGCGGGGAACCGGCCGCAGCGCCTGCATCGCGGCGATGTCCTGCGGCGAGGTCTCACCGCCGTCCACGGGGGTGTCATAGGCAAGATTGCTCATGGTCATCTTTCCGTGACTTCTCTTTTCCTTAGGGCGCGGCTCAGTATGTCACTTCAGAATTGCCGAGGAACTCGTCCGAAATACCCCTGCTGCGGTAGACGTCGATCACCGCGCCACGATTTTCCGCGTCGATGGTGGTCTGCTTGCGCGGCCCGATCAGGTCGGCCGGATTGGCCATCTGGGCGGCGAGATTGTTTTGATAGGAGCAGCCGAAATCGGCATAGTGTTTGTTCTCAGACGTCTCCAGCAGGTCATCTGGCCATCGTCCGCATTTGTCGGTCTGGGCCTTCACGGCGATATAGGCGACCCGGATCGGGGCGGATGTCTCACTCGAGGCAGCCTGATAGGAGACGACCACGATCCGGTTGCGCTTGACGCCCGCGGCAATCGCGAGCCGGGCGAAATCGCGCGCTGCTGCGGCGGCGGCGACCTCGTTGGCCGAGCCGCTCGGAACCTGGATCGTCAGCGTCGGGGCAGCACTCTTGTCATAGCCGTCGAGGAAACCCAGGAGCGTATCGCGCTGCGAGCCGGTCATGCCGCGGTCACCTGCACCGACAGGTAGATCTATCTTTTGGTTCTTCTCGGCGATCACGATCGGATGGTTGGTGCGGTAGTCGTCTGGAATGGCGCCGACGGTGACACTGTCGCGCTGGGCGCAGCCGGCCAGCAATGCCGCCATCGCCACCGCCAGGGCAGGAATGGCGCGCCGGAGAATTCCCGAACGGCCGGAGCGCGTGGTCATGGCGATGGTCCTTGCCTGCAATGCTGACTGAGACATGTCCGCTTCCCCGTTCACTTGTAGATGAAGCCGACGACGCCGTGATAACGGCCGCTGGGCTTGTCCGTCTGCATTGTGCCGTAGACACGATTGACTCGGCCCAGGAACATACCGGCGCCATCGCTGGCGGCGTTGAAATTGTCGTCAGGTTTGGCGAGGTCGTTTCGTGCCACCGGTTTCACCAGATAGGGCGTGATGATGATCACCAGTTCGGTCTCGTTGCGCACGAAGTCTCTGCTTCGGAACAGTGTGCCGAGCACCGGGATCTTTGTCAGCCCGGGCAGGCCGGCGACAGCCTGCCTGACGTCATCGCGGACGAGGCCGGCGATCATCATCGAACCACCTGACGGCAATTCGACGGTCGTGTCGGCAAGTCTCTTGCGGATGGACAACAACGTGGTTCCGGGCAACCTGCCTGCAGCTTCCAGCGTGGTGGCGCCTTCGGCAGTAGGCTCCGACACGGACGTCCGGACCTTGAGGCTGATCCGACCGGCCGACAGCACAACCGGTTGGAACTCCAGGCCGATGCCGTATTCGAGTTTGTCGTTGGTGTATGTGACCTGCCCTGTCTTGTTCTCGTCTGAAACATTGTTCGTACGGCTGGTGATGAGATTGAACTCGCCACCGACCCTGAATGTCGCCTTCTCACCCGACACGGCGGTGAGGGTCGGCTCCGCCAGCGTCTTCATGACGCCACCTTGCTCCATTGCGTTTAGATACGCCTGAAGCGCCGAGGTGCCGATCGAAGCTCCCGAGAATTGCGACAGCGGTTTCCCAAGCCCGTATGCCGGGGTGCTCATCGCGTCATAGCTGATGCCGTTGCTACCGCCGCTGCCCACCATGTTGACGCCAAGCTGCTTCATCACGGAGCGGCTGACTTCGGCGACCGTCACCTTGAGCGTGACCTGGTCGTCGCCGATGATCTGCAAAAGATTGACGATTTTCGAGACGCGGCGTTCCTGGTCCGGATTGTTGATGTCGACACCACTCTGGGCCGAGCCGCCGGCCGCGGTCTGCGAATATTGTCCCGTCGTCGCTTCACCGCCCGAGACGAAGATCGTTGCCAGGTCGACGGCGCGTTTGGCGTCCAGCGGCGTGTCGACGGTTCCCGTCAGGACGACGTTGTCGTTCAGCAGTTCGACCTTGATGGACGATGTCGGGATGAAGCGCTTGATATAATCCTCCAGGCCTGCGACGTCGCGTTCGACGGCCAGATCGAGGCTGACGATCTGTTCGCCATTCGGCCCGAACACAAAGATGTTGGTCTCGCCAACCGCCTTGCCGAACAGGTAGATGCGCCTCGCGGTGCGGGTCACCGCATCGGCGACGGTCGGATTGGCGACAAGAATGTCGTAGGCATCACTCGGCAGGTCGATGACAACCGACTTGTTGAGGCCGAGCTTGACGCGCTGGGTGGCCGCCGAAGCCGAAACCTGTGCACTCTTGGCCTCGACAACGCTCTGCACGTTTGTCCCAATGAGCAGCAGGCCGAAAGCCGCTGCCATGATCGCCGGCAGTTTACCGCTTAGCCTCATTTCCTTGCCCCCACTTCGGAAACTTCGCCCGACTTGATCAGCCTGACCGTTCCCTTGCGGCCATTGCCGGAAACGAGATAGTCGGCCTCATCCAAATTCTTTTCCTGGGTGTCCGTGATCGCGCGCAGCGCGAGCGTCAGGCGATCCGCCATCTGCTGGGCGACGGTGATGATCTCCGCCTGCTTGGGCGTCAGTTCCAGCGTGGCGGTCTGGCCCACCCTGGTCTTCTTGCCTTCCTCGTCCTCCTGGATGGTCTGGTCGATCGCCAGGACGCGGATGTTCTTGAGGATGGTTTCGGTGTTGAAGCCGGAGCCGCCGCTGTTGGCATCGGCCCGGCGGGTCATGATGACGTCGACGAAATCATTCGGAAGGATGAAGCCGCCGGCAGAGGTGTCGGCCGATATCGTCGTGGCGACCGCCCGCATGCCGGAAGGCAGGATCGACGACATGAAGCTTTGCCCCTCGCCGATCAGCTTGGAACGCCGCACCGGCTCGCCCGCGTACATCGGCACACGGGCTATGGACCCCTTCAGTTTCTCCAGGGCGTCGGGAGCAGTGGCCTTGGTGATGAAATTGGCGTTGATGCCGTCGACCGGCCAGGATTGCCAGGCAATGTTGTTCTCGAGCTGGCTGCCCATGGTGACATCACCCGACAGGACAAGCACGTCCTGCAATGCCACGGCGGGAGCCGCTGGACCGGACTCGACGATCTGCGGTGGCGGCGCGGCGACCATGTTCTTCGCGACATAGCCAGCACCACCCGCCGCGGCGACCGCCACGCTCAGAATAATCAATCGGGATGCTGGCATCTGTCCGAACCCTCGCCTTGGCAAACCACCTAGCCAGGCCGGACTTTGCAGCGGCAATCGTCAAAACAAGGTTAATGTAATGCTTACGATCGTGATTAATTTAAGGTTTACATAAATTAGCTGTATTGCGCAGCCACGGACAAACAGCCAGCCCCGCTCCGCGGAGCCAGCCGCAACACAGCCAAGGAATGATCGGTAAGGTCAGGCCGCCAGCCTGGCCAGCGCCCAGACCATCAGGGGCGAATCCGGGTAGGTCAGCAATCCGCCCAAACCGAGCGCGATGCCGTAGGGAACCCCGGTCGTCTCGTCCGCGAAGTGACGCAGGAACGGATTGCGGCCGGTAAAAACCGCAAGCGGCGACTTCCGGTAGACGAGAATGGCAAGCGTCAGCAAGCCGCCTATGAAGGTCGAGACCACGAGATACTCGACGAGCTGGATGTTGAGTCCCATCCACACGGCGGTCGCGGCCAGCAGCTTGGCATCACCGCCGCCCATGCCGCCCATTGCAAAGAGGCCGAACGTTGCGGCAAGAACCAGCGCGCCGGCGGCGAAATGCCAGCCATAGGCCGCCCATTCCATGCCGGTCAGCGGCGCAACCAGCGCGAAGACGACGACGAGCAGCACCGGCACGCGATTGGCGATCGTCATCGACAGCATGTCGGAGATCGCGGCGAACAGCATGCAGAACGGGAAGACGACGAAGATCAGGGCTTCAAGCATCGGCGCTATGCCTATTATCGGATTAAGCCGCACTCAATCTAAGCATGTTCGATTAACGATTGATGAGGCCCAGGGCAAAAAGACATTGAATAGAACAAGGGCCGCCAGGTGGCGGCCCTTGTCCAGAACGCAATCCGAGCGCTCAATATACTTGACGTCGTTCAGGGCGTCGGGACGTTGTTCAGGGACGTTCCGATAGCTTCGAACTTGGCGTTGATGGCGTTGCCAAGCGCGCCGGCGCCGACGATGATGGCGAGCGCGATGAGGGCGGCGATCAGACCATATTCGATAGCGGTCGCGCCGGATTCGTCCTTTACGAAACGTGCAATGAGATTAGACATTCGAGAGCTCCTACTCCACGTGTTACAGCACTTCCGTCAACTTCTGTGATGGTTGATCGGATGCTGCCAATCTAGGGAGAAGCTCTTTCGATCGACTTAATAAACAGCCTTACCGATTCCTTTCCCGGTTGGAACATATTGCGTGGTTAACTATGGGCTAAGCGCCGGCCGAGGCGCAATTCCCAGGCAAGCAGCCGCAAAAGAAACAGCTCCGCGGCGCGTATGACGATCGCGGCATATGGCGCCCGGGCCTGCTTAACCGTTGGTTCACCAATCTCGTTCATGTTCCGTTGAACAGTCCGCCCGCCTGGAGCGCGTCAATGGCCGAGCCGAAATCGTCGATCCTGATTGCCGTGCTTCTTGCCGCCGTGAGCTTTGTCATGCCCGCCAGGGCCGACACCGGCATCGAGGTCACCATGAACCAGGCCAAGATCGTCAAACTGTCGCGCCCCGCCGACACGATCGTGGTCGGCAACCCGGCAATCGCCGACGCGTCCGTGCAGGACGCCTCGACGATCGTGCTGACTGGCAAGGGCTTCGGCGTCACCAACCTCGTCGTCCTCGACCAGGATGGCAGCCCGATCATCGATGAACAGATCACCGTCGTGCGGCAGGCGGCCTCGTCGGTGCGCATCTACCGGCGCGCTGAAGTTCAGACCATGTCCTGCACGCCCTATTGCGAAAGCTCCTACAAGAGCGAAGCCGAAAAATCCTCAGAAGCCGAGATGAGCGTCAGCCGGTAGGCACGCGGTCCAGGTTAGCGGGTGGTTAAGGCGCCCGCGGCGACTTTAACGATCATTCAAACCGGACTTCAACTGGTTTGCACTAGTACACCTGCCGAGACCGTCTGGGGATGGGCAGGATCAGAGCATGAGCATCGAATTCGTCTCGACAAGCGACCGCAAGGCAAGACGGGCACGGCTTTTCGCACGCTTCGCCGGCGACCGCCGCGGCAGTACGGCACTGGAATTCGCGCTGCTCGCATTGCCGTTCGCGGTTCTTGTCTTCGCCATCCTGGAAAGCTGCATCTCATTTGCCGGCCAGGAAGTTATGGCCAACATCACCGACGACATCGCGCGCAAATTGCGCACCGGGCAGTTGAGACCGGCCGACGTCGCCGGGGACAAGTTGAAGACCATGATCTGCGACAAACTGAAGATCATCGTCTCGCAGGATTGCCCAAATCAGCTGGACGTGGACCTTCGCGCATATACCACGTTCGCCGACGCGGCCACGGCCAGCTTCAAGATCGAGAATGGCGAGATCATCTTGATGCAAGGCGCCAACTCGCAGCCCTTCGCGACCACGCCGGGCCTGGCAGAATCGAAGAACATGCTGCGGGTCTTCTACAAATGGCCCGTCATGACCGATCTTCTGGCTCAGTCGATGGGCGGTAACAAGACACTGCATTTTGCATCGGTGACCTGGCAGAACGAGCCATTCGACAACTGAGTTCGCGGCGAAAGCAAAGCCAAGAAAAAGGGACGGGCATGATGCGTGCGGGGGCACATCCAGAAATTGCAGGACGCTGGGGGAAGTGGGTCGGTTTCATACGCGATCGCCGTGGCATCGCGGCGGTCGAGTTCGCTCTCATCGTGCCAATCCTGCTGATCATGTATTTCATCACCATGGAGGCTTCGCAGGCCATCGAGACCAGCAAGAAGGTCAGCCGCATCGGCAGCATGGTCGCGGATCTGGTCACGCAGCAGCCGACCATCGTCAAGGCGGATCTGGATGCCATCATGAAGATCGGCACCTCCACCTTGCAGCCGTACAATCGCTCGAAGCCGGATATCACCATCACGGCAATACAGGTCACAACCGACACGCCGCCCAGGGTGAACGTGGTGTGGTCGCGCAAGGTGGTCAATGGTGCTTACAGTATCGGCACCGCCCTGCCCGCAACCACTACGGTTCCGGCAACGCTCAGGGTCGCAGGCACCTTTCTCATTCGTGTCGAAAGCAAACTTGGTTACAAACCGATCATCACCTGGTCCGCAGACAGCTCACAGACGGCCGGATTGACGACGGTCTTCAACAACATATCGATGGGCGAGACCTATTATCTGCGTCCGCGCAGAAGCCTGACGATCCCCTGCGGCGACTGCTGACGACCCTATCGCCGCACGCCACCGTCCGACACCAGACGCACGATGGCGTGCGCCATCTCGTAATCCTTGGGAACCACGGTGGCGAAACCGCCGGAATGCCTCGATTCCAGCAGGTCGTAGATGTCGGGCGTCGTCGATTTGAGATTGGTCAGGAAAACCGCCAACCGGCGCTTGGCTTCCGGGTCGAGATCGCTACGCACCGCGTGAGGACCGTATCTCAGCAAACCCGACGTCCATGCGACTTGAAGGGCGGTCGCCGAAAGCCCGGCGGCTTCGAGCCTTGCCTGCGTGCCCGATAGTCTTGGCTCGCCGTCGGCCGCCGCCGTCGCCCAGCCGAACAAGGCATCGGCCTGGCCATCGACCAGCATTCCTTCCGCGGCCGAGGCGGAATCGGCGCGAACCAGAAACGATGCATCCTCTGCGATCTTGACGTGCTCGGCGGCCAGTCCGGCCAATGGCAAAAGAGAACCAATGCTGTCCGCCGGCGGCATGGCGATCCGGTGGGTTTCCATCGCGGCCAGGCTGGGCACCTTGCCATCCTTCGTCAGCAGCACGGCGCGGATGCCGACCGCGCCATCGGAATCGACCGGAGCCACGAGCGGTTCGACGCACTCGCAGCGTCTTGACGCCGTTGCATAGGCGGTCGCCGAGTAGACGGCATATTCGATGCGGGCATTGGCCTGCGCATCGATCAGCGCGGCATAGTCACGGGCAACGACGAACTCCACCTTCATGCCCAGCGCGTTGGTAAAGGCCTCGGTCAACCGCGCCAGGCCTGGAACGGTGTTGGCGGCGCCGGGTTCGGCGACGATGCCGATGCGAAACGTGCCGATATCGTCACGCCAGTCGGCGCGCGCCGAGCCGGACCAGACCGCGCCTTGCGCGATCATGAGAGCGGCGCATGCCTTCAGGGCAGCTTTCATGGGAGACCCGGTCCTGCGATCCGTCAGTGAATTGGTTCCGGACTATCGCGCCGAGCGGTTGCCGTTTGGTTTCCGAATTGCCAATGCCGCCGTGGAACCCTATGTCTGGATGCTCAAACCGGCAACAATGTTCTCATGGCGCGTGCTTTCCTCTTCGTCCTGGATTCCTTCGGCATAGGCGGCGCCGCCGACGCCGAACGCTACGGCGATGCCGGTGCCAACACCTTCGCCCATATCACCGAGGCCTGTGCGGAAGGCCGCGCCGATCGTGAAGGACTTCGCCAGGGACCGTTGTTTGTTCCCAACATGGCGTCGCTCGGACTTGGCAAGGCTGCCGAGACCGCGACGGGGCTGGGCTTTGCCTCTTTCGGGACGGATCTCGTCGCCAATGCCTTCCACGGTGCCGCCCAGGAGGTTTCGAGCGGCAAGGACACGCCATCCGGCCATTGGGAGATAGCCGGCCTGCCGGTACGTTTCGACTGGGGCTACTTTCCCGACGCGGTCCCGGCCTTTCCCTCCGAACTGACCGAGGCCATCATCCGCGAAGGCAAGGTGCCGGGCATTCTCGGCAACTGCCACGCGCCTGGCACCGAGATCATCGAACGGTTCGGTGAGGAGCACGTCCGCACGGGCAAGCCAATCTGCTACACCTCCGTGGACTCAGTCCTGCAAGTCGCCGCGCACGAGGTCCATTTCGGCCTGGAGCGGCTCTACGAATTCTGCAAGGTGGTGCGTCGCCTGGTTGATCCGTTGAGGATCGGAAGGGTGATCGCGCGACCGTTCGTCGGCGAGACGGCAGCCACTTTCGAGCGGACCTACAATCGACACGACTACGCCGTGCCGCCACCCGAGCCGACATTGCTCGACCGGCTGACGGCGCGTGGCAGCCGCGTCATCGCCGTCGGCAAGATCGGCGACATCTTTGCCCATCGGGGGATTTCGGAAGTGCGCAAGGCCGCGGGCAACATGGCCATGTTCGACCAGGCGCTTGATGCAATGGATGCGGCCCGCGACGGCGATCTCGTCTTCGCCAATTTCGTCGATTTCGACACCGAGTTCGGCCATCGCCGCGATGTTGCAGGTTATGCCGCCGCGCTCGAGGCCTTCGACCGGCGACTGCCGGAAGCATTCGCGAGATTGCGACAGGGCGATCTGCTGATCCTGACGGCCGACCATGGCAACGACCCGACCTGGCGCGGCACCGACCACACACGCGAACGCATTCCGGTGATCGGCATCGGACCAGGTCTGACGGGCGGCGACATCGGGCTGAGAACGACATTCTGCGACATTGGTGAAACCGTGGCCGAACATCTCGGGTTGGCGCACGGCCGCTACGGCACTTCCTTTTACCCGGATATGGGCGGCCATGCCTGAATTGCCCGAGGTCGAGACGGTCCGGCGCGGGCTGGAGCCGGTTCTGGAGGGTGCCCGCATCATCCGCGCCGAGGCACGCCGGCCGGACCTGCGTTTTCCATTCCCCGAAAAATTCGCCGAGCGGCTGACCGGCAAGACGATCACGGCGCTCGGACGCCGGGCCAAATATCTGACGATGGATCTCGAAGGCGGTCCCGCCCTGATCTGCCATCTCGGCATGTCGGGCTCGTTTCGCATCGAGACGGCCGACGCTGCCGAAATGCCCGGCGTGTTCCATCACGAGCGGTCGAAGAGTTCGACGCACGACCATGTCATCTTCGACGTCGCCTCTCGGGACGGCACCCGCTCGCGCGTGGTTTTCAACGATCCGCGTCGCTTCGGCTTCATGCTGTTTTGCGAAGGGCCGCCGGACACCCATCCGATGCTGGCGGGGCTCGGCGTCGAACCCACCGGCAATGCGCTTGACGGAGTGCTGCTGGCCTCACTGCTGAAGGGCCGGAAATCGCCGCTGAAGGCCGCTCTTCTCGACCAGAGATTGATAGCCGGGCTCGGCAACATCTATGTCTCGGAGGCGCTATGGCGCGCCGGGCTGTCGCCGCTGCGCGAGGCGGGCACGATAGCCAAAGCCGGCAAGAAAGCGGGTGAGCAAAGCCGGGGGCTTGCCGTGGCGGTCCGCTCGGTCATCGCAGATGCCATTGCGGCCGGCGGATCGTCGCTGCGCGACTACATGCAGACCGACGGTTCGCTGGGCTATTTCCAGCACTCCTTCGCGGTGTATGACCGGGAGGGCGAACCCTGCTCCAAGCCTGGCTGCGGCGGCCATATCGAGCGCATCACGCAGAGCGGCCGCTCGACCTTCTATTGCCGGACCTGTCAGCGGTGAGCTAGATCGATCTTCAATTGCCTGGAAGAGGAGCCGAAGCCATGGCCTATGAAACGATCGTCGTTGAAACCAGGGGCAAGGTCGGGCTGATCACCTTGAACCGGCCGAAGGCGCTCAATGCGCTGAATTCCCAGGTCATGGCGGAATTGGTGGCCGCGGTAAACGTGTTCGGGGCAGATGACGGCATCGGCGCGATGGTCGTCACCGGTTCCGAGAAGGCCTTCGCCGCAGGCGCCGACATCAAGGAAATGCAGTCGATTTCCTACGTCGATGCCTACATCAAAGACTTTTTCGTCGGCTGGGAAGAATTGACCCGGGCGCGCAAGCCGATCATCGCGGCGGTGGCGGGCTATGCGCTGGGCGGCGGCTGCGAACTGGCGATGATGTGCGACTTCATCATCGCCGCCGACACGGCAAAATTCGGCCAGCCCGAAATCACGCTCGGCGTCATTCCCGGCATGGGCGGCTCACAACGCCTGACCCGGTTCGTCGGCAAGTCGAAGGCGATGGACATGTGCCTGACCGGGCGGATGATGGATGCCGCGGAGGCCGAGCGTTCCGGGCTGGTCTCGCGCGTCGTGCCTGCCGGCGAGCTTGTCGAGGAGGCCGTCAAGGCGGCGGCCAGGATCGCCGATTTTTCGCTGCCGTCGGTGATGATGGCAAAGGAAGCCGTCAACCGAGCCTATGAAACGACGCTCGCCGAGGGGCTGCGGTTCGAACGTCGACTGTTCCATTCGCTGTTTGCGCTCGACGACCAGAAGGAAGGCATGGCGGCCTTCGCCGAGAAGCGCAAGCCGAATTTCACCAATCGCTGACAGCGCACCTCCGGGGCGCGAAATGCTTCGGCGTGGCTGAAAAAATGCTCCGGCGCGACGACAGCCAAAAAGAACGCCAGCCAGCGTTGACGCGCCGGGAAAGCTGAACTATAAGCCGCACCAACCGAGGCGGCCCTGTGGCTGCCCGTTTGTTTTTTGTGCCCTGCGGCATGCCGCATGCGCCGACCAGATCAGAAGAGAGGCATCATGGCCAATACATCCTCGGCCAAAAAGGCAACGCGCAAGATCGTCCGCCGCGCGGCGATCAATAAAAACCGCCGCTCGCGCGTCCGCACTTATGTGCGCCAGGTCGAGGAGGCGCTCGCCTCCGGCGACAAGGCCGCCGCGCAGGCGGCGTTCAAGGCCGCCGAGCCGGAATTGATGCGTGCCGCGACAAAGGGCGTGATCCACAAGAACACCGCGGCCCGCAAGGTTTCACGGCTGGCCCAGCGCCTCAAGGTGCTGTCGGCCTGACGTCCCTTTCCGGACTGATCTTCTGAGAACCCGGCCGATAGTGCCGGGTTTTTTCGTTTGCCGGCAAGCACTTAAAAAGAATACTCGGAAACGGCGTCGAAAGCGGAGTTTGCGGTCCGAAATGCTTTGCCGGCATATGCGTGCCGGCTGATGGTCCAGATACTTGAAAAGTGTCGGCTAAAAAATTCTCCCTCCGCAGAAATAATCAATATTTCCCAGCTAGTTACAGATAGTCATCCACACGTTGTCCACAGCGCGGCGAAGCGCCAGGAGAACAACTGGCTGTCAAGCGATTTATTTCACAAAATTTCGCGCCAGCCCGGCTTTTTCATATTCGCCGGAAAAGGGTTTGAATCACAATGGCTTTGTCAAAGTATAGTGCTGCCGCATGGCGCTTCGGCGCGCCGGACCTAACCAGATTCCTTAAAAATCCGTTAGACGTGGCCTTGCCCTATCCACAGCGATTTCGGTAATGTCGGTCCATCGAAAGGGATGGGCCGGGTGGCCCTGACCCAGCCTGAATGGGCCAGCTTAAATTGGCGGGGTTTGTGGCGCGGATCAAGTCCGCGGACAGGGTTGGTTTGCTCTTTTTCGATACGGTAGGGGACTGGCGTAACTATACATGGCAGGTCGACAGCGCCGGCGATTTTCGCCGGACGGTGTTGCATTGCCCTGACATACCCAACACGGACTGGCTTCCATGGGCCGGCACCGGTTCCCTGGATAATGGGCGACGTTCATCTGCCGGCGGCGGCAGCGGGCGTCGCAGCAAAGCGCAGTCGCTGGAACACGGATGCAGGAGGCGCATCCCCGGCGGAAAAACAGGTACAGAGACAAGGAACTCGATCATGCAGAGCGGCGTCGAAAGGGAGCTTACCAATGACATCCCATTTTCAGGAAATCTGATCGGAGCTGATGAG